>NZ_WFLI01000018.1 GCF_009208555.1 Janthinobacterium violaceinigrum
AGGCGGCCAGATGCGGATGGACGCGCGGCCGTGTTCGTTCCCGTCTCGGGCGTCAAGGAAGATGTCTTGTTGACTATACGCAAGGGAGCGGCCGCCGCCTTGGCCGACCCTTTTGGCGCATTGCCGCCGGCGAGCGCGCCCGGCCAGCGGAGCAGCGTGGCGGGCCCCGACCCGCGCCGGGTACGCGAGCCGCTGGAAAGCGTGCCCTTGCCAGCCATCAGCATGGTGGGCAGCGTGCAACAGGCGGGACGCCTGAGCGCGCTGCTGCTGGCGGGCCAGCGTGTGTACCGGGTGGCGGTAGGCCAATATCTGGGGCCGGACCACGGTCTCGTCACGCAGGTCAGCGAGCAGGCGCTGCAGTACCGGGAGTTGCTGCAGGACGCGGGAGGCGGGTGGCGCGAACGGCGTGGCAGCCTGTCGCTGCAAAAGACGGGCGAGGTCAAAGCCGGTGTGCGGGAGGACGCGCCATGAAGCCGTTTGTCTGGCTGTGCTCGATGTGCCTGAGTTGGCTGCATGGCGCCGCCATGGCCGGGGACGAAGCGGTGGTGCAGGTGACGGCGCCGCGATTGTATGCGGGCGAGAAAATCTCCGTCGATTTCCAGAACGTGGGCGTGCGCGCGGCCCTGCACATCCTGGCCGACGCGTCGGGGCAAAACATCATCGCCAGCGACAGCGTGGCGGGCAACCTGACTCTGCGCCTGCGCGACTTGCCGTGGGACCAGGCGCTCGACGTGCTGCTGCAGGCGAAAGGCCTGGACATGCGGCGCCATGGCAACGTGCTGTGGATTGCACCGCGCGAGGAAATCCTCGCACGCGAAAAACTGGAGCTCGAAACGCGCGCGCAGATCGCGGAACTCGAACCCTTGCAGTCGGCCATCTTCCAGCTCAATTACCAGAAGGCGGAAGCGTTCCGCACCGTGTTCGGCCTCGATGCGGGGGAAGGGCGCAGCCGGCTGCTGTCGCGCCGCGGCAGCGTGCTGATCGAGCCGCGCACGAACCAGCTGTTTGTGACGGACGTGCCGGTGCGCCTGGAACAGATCCGCCAGCTGATCGCCAAGACAGATATTGCAACACGACAAGTCATGATCGAGGCGCGCATCGTCGAAGCGAACGACAGTTTCAGCCGCAACCTGGGCGCGCGCCTGGGTTTTACGGACCAGCGGCTGGCGGCGGGCCAGGTGCCCGGCTTTTCCCTGGGCGGCAGCGGGCGCCGCGCGGCCATCGGCGGCACGTATCAGGGCGTGGGCGAGGCGACGGGACAAACGGTGGCCGGCGCCGGTGCCTTCGTGCCGAACACGCAATTCGTCAACTTGCCGGCCGCCAGCATCAATGGCTTGCAGCCGGCCAGTTTTGCCCTGAGCCTGTTTTCGGCGGCCGCCAACCGTTTCCTGAACCTGGAGCTGTCCGCGCTGGAAGCCGATGGCCGGGGCAAGATCATATCGAGTCCCCGCGTGGTGACGGCCGACAAGGTGCTGGCGCTGATCGAGCAGGGCATCGAGCTGCCGTACCAGGTGGCCACCAGCAGCGGTGCCACGTCGATCACGTTCCGCAAGGCAAACCTGCGTCTGGAAGTGACGCCGCAGATCACGCCGGACGGCAACGTGGTGCTGGACGTGGATGTCAACAAGGATAGCGTGGGCCAGGAAACCCGTTCCGGCTTCGCCATCGACACCAAGCACGTGCGCACGCAAGTGATGGTGGAAGACGGTGGCACGGTCGTGCTGGGCGGCATTTATCAGCAGTCCGAACGGGGCACGGACAGCAAGGTGCCGCTGCTGGGCGACATCCCCGTACTCGGCGTTTTTTTCCGCAGCACGGGCCGCAGTCAAGAAAAAACGGAACTGATGGTGTTTATTACGCCGAAAATAGTGGCAGATCGGCCAGCAACACGTTAATGTCACATCTTTACGTTTAAGTAACAATGCAGACGAAAGCGGACTGATGGCGACTATGCGGAATTTTTCTTTGGGCAATACTTCTTGGAGTAGGGCATTGAATTGGCTGGCTTTGCTGGTGATGAGCACGGTACTGGCCGCCTGTGGTGGCGGTGGCGGCGACCCGACCCTGGGCGTCAAGGATGGCGCGAATGCCGGTGTCGGCAGCGTGGTATTGGTTACTGGTGCAACAACTATTGTTGCTTCGGGCGCGGATGGCACGGAAGTCGTGCTGACGGCCGTGGTGAAAAATCCCGGCAATAATGCCATGACAGGGCAAACGGTGACCTTCACTGCCAGTTCCGGCACCGTCAGCAATACCAACCGCGTGACGGATGCCAACGGCACGGTGACGGAAAAACTCAGCGTGAAAGGCGATGCGAGCTTGCGCGACATTACCATCAAGGCCAGCAGCGGCGGCGTGGAATCGGCCCCCGTGGTGGTGAAAGTGGTGCCTGTCACGTCCGGCATCGCCACCTTGTTGCTGACGTCGTCCGGCGGAACCCTGGCGTCGTCGGGCGGTACCTCCGTCAACGTGATCGCCTTTGTCAAAGATGCCAACAATGCCGTGGTGCCCGATGCCAGCGTGACATTCAGTGCCGATTCGGGCGCGCTGGGCGCGACGAAGGTCAGCACCAATGCGCAGGGGCAGGCTTTGGTCAGCCTGAATACGGGCGGCGACGCCAGCTTGCGCACGATCAAGGTCACGGCCAGCGCGGGGGCGCAGACGGCCAGCACGGACATCGGCGTCAGCGGCACGCGGCTGGTCATCAACGCCTTTTCGACGGTGAACCTGAAGACGAGCACCGACATGGTGGTCAAGCTGGTCGATTCGAGCGGCAACCCCCTCGTTGGCAAGCCGGTGACGTTCAGCGCGCGCAGCAATGCCATTACGGTCAAAGGGGGCGGCGCCAGTCCTGCATTGACCGACAACAACGGCCAGCTGGTGTTGAACTATAACGCCCAGGCGGGCAGCAGCGACAGCATCAGCGTCAAGGCGCAAGGCGACAGCGTAGTGTTGCCTATTACAATCAATGCATCGAACTTCACGATCAATGCCGTGTCGGGCAGCAATGTTGCGTTGTCTACCCTGAACACGAATACCTGCTATGCGGTGACGGTGCATAGCGATGTGGCTGGCGTGCCACAAACGGGCAGTGTGCGTTTCAGTACGTCGCGCGGTACCATCTACCAGGACGCTGCGTGCGGCACGCCGTTGCAGGCGCCGCTGGCGCTGGCGGGCGGCAATGCCATCGCCTACGTACAGGCCAGCGGCGCGGGCCAGACGGCCCTTACGGCGCGGTACGAAGGCAGCGGCGTTTCGGTGCAGTCGGAAGTGGAGTTTGTCGCGCCGTTGACGGCCCAGGCCACGATCAGCCTGCAAGCCGATCCGGCGGTCATCGGCGCCAATACGGCCGGCAGCACGGCGCAGCGCAGTGCCTTGCGCGCCATCGTGCGCGATGGCACGGCGGAAAACAATCTGGTCAAGAACGCCCAAGTGAGCTTCTCGATCCAGGCCGATGCCAGCAATGGTTCGCTGAGCTCGCCTTCGCTGGTCAGCACCGACAGCGATGGCGCGGCCACGGTCAGCTACATCGCGGGGCAGGGCACCACCGGTGTCGATGGCGTCGTCGTCAAGGCGCAGCTGCAGGACGTATCGAGCAATGCCGCCACGGTCAAGCTGACGGTGACGAAAAAATCGCTGTTCATCAGCGCCGGCAGCGGCAACGCGCTCGATGCCTCCGACAGCAGCACTTACCGCAAGACGTATAGCGTGTTCGTGACGGATGCCGCCGGCAATCCCGTGCCGGATGTGATCATCACTGCCGCCGCCTGGCCCCGCTATTACTACAAGGGCTATCTGCAGTATTCCCTGGCTGCCCAGTCGTGGATAGTCGTTAGGACAGCGAATGCCTGTGACAATGAAGACAAGGACCGCAGCGGCACCTTCAATCCGAATAACGACTACAACCTGAATGGCCGTCTCGACCCGGGCATTCCGCTCAATTTGTCGACCGGCGGCAAGACCGACAGCTCGGGAACGGCGAGCGTCACCCTGACTTATCCGCGCGACAGGGCCAACTGGCTGGACGTCGAATTGACGATTCGTGGCAATAGTTCCGGGACGGAGGCAACTTATGTCGGTTACACTTTGCTTCCGGGGCTGGCTACGGACTTTAACCGCGTGGATGTTTCCCCTCCAGGCGTATTTAGTCCTTATGGGCAAGCCACTGATTGTCGAAATCCAAATTAATTGTCGCAGCACATGCAAAATCTGTTTTTAGTAGGCCTCATGGGCGCAGGCAAAACCACGATCGGGCGCATCCTGGCCCGCAAGCTGGGCTTGCGCTTTGTCGATTCCGACCACGAAATCGAGGCACGCACGGGAGCGACCATCCCGTGGATCTTTGAAATCGAGGGCGAGGCCAGCTTTCGTCGGCGCGAGGCCGAAGTTATCCGCGACCTGAGCGCCCAGGAAGGCATCGTCATGGCCACGGGCGGCGGCGCCATCCTCAATGCCGACAGCCGCGCCTACCTGAAGGAGCGGGGCACGGTGGTCTACCTGCGCGCCAGCGTCAGCAACATCCTCGCGCGCACCAGCCACGACAAGAACCGCCCCCTGCTGCAGACGGCCGACCCGCGCAAGAAGCTGGAAGAACTGACGTCGCAGCGCGAGCCCCATTACATGGAAGTGGCCGACATTGTGATCGACACGGGCCGTCCTAACGTACAATCGATGGTTCAGACCATCCTGATGCAGCTGGCCAGCCTCGAATGCGAGGCCTCGCCCAACTGCGTCATTCATGCAGAGCCTTCCATGAACGAGCAATCCAAAATGTTGTTGAGCGTAGACCTCGACGAGCGTAGTTATCCGATCGCCATCGGCCCTGGCCTGCTGGCCGACGCCGATGCGCTGCTGCGCCATATCAGCGGCCACAAGGTGGCCATCGTGACCAATACCACCGTCGCCCCCCTGTACCTGGGCCGCCTGCAGGCGGCGCTGGCCAGCGATGGCCGCGAAGTGATCAGCATCGTCCTGCCGGACGGCGAAGAATATAAAAACTGGGCCAGCCTGATGCAGATCTTCGACGCGCTGCTGGCCAACAAATGCGACCGCAAGACCACCCTGGTCGCGCTGGGCGGCGGCGTGATCGGCGACCTGACCGGCTATGCGGCGGCCAGCTACATGCGCGGCATCGGCTTCGTGCAGGTGCCCACCACCCTGCTGGCGCAGGTCGATTCCTCCGTCGGCGGCAAGACGGGCATCAACCACCCGCTGGGCAAGAACATGATCGGCGCCTTCTACCAGCCGCGCGCCGTGATCGCCGACACCTCGACCCTGGAAACCCTGCCGGCGCGCGAGCTGTCGGCCGGCCTGGCCGAAGTGATCAAGCATGGCGCCATCATCGACGCGGCATTCTTCGACTGGATCGAGGCAAACATGGCCAAGCTGATGGCGCGCGACAAGGGCGCCCTGGCTTACGCCATCGCCCGCTCGTGCGAGATCAAGGCCGACGTGGTGCGCCAGGACGAACGCGAAGGCGGCTTGCGCGCCATCCTGAATTTCGGCCACACCTTCGGCCACGCCATCGAGGCGGGCCTGGGCTACGGCCACTGGCTGCACGGCGAAGCCGTCGGCTGCGGCATGGTGATGGCGGCCGACCTGTCCTGCCGCATGGGCTATATCGACCAGGCGGCCGTGGAGCGCGTGCGCGCGCTGGTCGCCGCCGCCGGCCTGCCGGTCAAGGCGCCGGACCTCGGCGTCGAGCGCTGGCTGGAGCTGATGGAAGTGGACAAGAAGAACGAGGGCGGCGCCATCAAGTTCATCCTGTTGCAACCCCTGGGCAGCCCGAACATCACGTCCGCGCCGCACGAACTGGTGCTGGCTACCCTGGCCGCCGGAGTGCAATAACATGCTGCCAGAAGACTTCCTCGCCTCGTATGCGGCCCACTCGGCACAGGGGCAGGGACGTCGCTTTGCCGAGGCGCCGCACGCCTCGCGCAGCCAGTTCCAGCGCGACCGCGACCGCATCATCCATTCCTCGGCCTTCCGCCGCCTCGAATACAAGACCCAGGTGTTCCTCAATCACGAGGGAGACCTGTTCCGCACGCGCCTGACGCACAGCCTGGAAGTGGCGCAGGTGGGCCGCTCCATCGCGCGCAACCTGCGCCTCAATGAAGACCTGGTCGAAGCCATCGCATTGGCGCATGACCTGGGCCACACGCCGTTCGGCCACGTGGGCCAGGACGTGCTCAATGAATGCATGCGCGAGCACGGCGGCTTCGAGCACAACCTGCAAAGCCTGCGCGTGGTCGATACCCTGGAAGAGCATTACGGCGCCTTCGACGGTTTGAACCTGATGTTCGAGACGCGCGAAGGCATCCTGAAACACTGCTCGCTGGCGCACGCGCGCGAACTGGGTCCCGTGGCCCAGCGCTTCATCGACCGCACGCAACCGACCCTGGAAGCGCAGCTGACCAACTTGGCCGACGAAATCGCCTACAACAGCCACGATATCGATGACGGCCTGCGCTCCGGCCTGATCACCATCGCCCAGCTGGAAGAGGTGGAGTTCTTCGGCCGCCTGTGGCGCGACGTGCAGCAGGCGTTTCCCGGCCTGTCGGGCCGGCGCGCCATCTACGAAACCCTGCGCCGCCTGATCACGGCGCTGGCCGACGACCTGATCGTCACGTCCACTGCCCTGATTGCCGACGCCGCGCCGCGCGACGTCAGCGAAGTGCGCGCCAGCCCTCCGCTGATCCGTTTTTCGGACGCCATGCGCAAGGATGCGACAGAGCTCAAGCGCTTTTTGCGCGCAAACCTGTACCGCCACTACCAGGTCAACCGCATGCGCGTGAAGGCCAGCCGCATCGTGCGCGAACTGTATGACAGCTTCATGGCCGAACCGGCCCTGCTGCCGCCCGATTATCAGGTCAGCGGTGACGATGTCACCAAGCAGGCGCGCAAGATCGCCGACTACATCGCCGGCATGACGGACCGCTACGCGATCCGCGAACACCGCCGGCTGTATTCTCTGGATGAATTGTAGGTCGGATTAGGCCGCAGGCCGTCATCCGACAATACCGTTGGCGCGGCCGGTGGTGTCGGATTACGCGCTAATCCGGCCTACTCCGCATTACCGGTCCTGTCAATTGGCATGATCATCTAGCTTCCCACCCGATCACCCCAATACCCCCGCCGCATCTTCTTTTCTATCATGGCAGCAAGTCAACAAGGGCTTGCCGCCCATCGTCAAGGAGAGTGCCATGATTGAATCGCGCCGCAGTTTCTTGCGCGCCTTGCCAGCCGTTACCATCGGGGCGGCCATCGCGCCGCTGCCCGGCAAGGCCGCCATGGCGGCCACCAAGGGCGAAGGCGGGCAGCGCTGGGCGATGGTGGTCGATGTGCAGAAATGCATCGGCTGCCAGGCTTGCACGGTCTCCTGCATCATGGAAAACGCCGTGCCGGAAAACAGCTTCCGCACCGTCGTCTCCACCTATGAAGTGAAGGAAGAGAATCGCTGCGGCACCTACATGCTGCCGCGCCTGTGCAACCACTGCGCCAATCCTCCCTGCATTCCCGTCTGTCCCGTGGGCGCCACCTTCCAGCGCAAGGATGGCGTCGTCGTCGTCGACGGCGATCGCTGCGTGGGCTGCGCCTACTGCGTGCAAGCCTGCCCGTACGACGCGCGCTTCATCAACCACGAAACGGGCAAGGCCGACAAATGCACGTTCTGCGCGCACCGCGTGGACGAGGGCCTGCTGCCGGCCTGCGTGGAAACCTGCGTGGGCGGCGCGCGCATCTTCGGCGACCTCAATGATCCGGAAAGCCTGGTGCACCAGCTGCTGACCGAGAACAAGGTGAAGGTGCTGAAACCCGAGCAGGGCACGCAGCCCCACGTGTTCTACCTGGGACTCGATACGCGCTTCGCCGGCCACGTCGAGGGCGAAGCGACACTTTGGCAACCGAGCAAACACGGGAAATAAACCATGGACAGCCACATCACCGAAATTCTCAACGTTACGCGCGAAGCGGCATGGCTGCCGTGGGCGGTGCAGTATTTTTTCCTCATCGGCCTCAGTTACGGCAGCTTCATGCTGACCTTGCCGTACTTTGTTTTCGGCCGCAAGGCGTATGAGCGCCTGGGGCGCATCGCGCTGCTGGCCGCCCTCGTGTGCGGCATGACGGCGCCCGTGGCGCTGCTGGCCGACCTGCACGGGCCGGGGCGCTTCTATCACTTCTACATTTACTTCCAGCCGCAATCGTGGATGTCGTGGGGTTCGTTCTTCATTCCCCTGTACCTGGGCTGCCTGATGCTGTACGCGTGGCTGGCGCTGCGCGTGGATTTCGCCACGCGGGGACAGGGCAAGGACCGCTTGGCCTTCGCCTACCGCCTGCTGGGCCGCGGCGGCGCCGCTTCCCTGCGGGCCATCCGCGTCGCCGCCGCCTTCACCCTGCTGGCCGCCTTCGTGGTGGGCCTGTACACGGGCATGGAAGTGATGGTGGTGCGTGCTCGTCCCCTGTGGTACACGCCGTTCCTGCCGGCGCAATTTGCCGCCACGGCCTTCGTGGGGGCCGTTGGCCTGGCGTTGCTGTTCAACCGCTGCCTGCCGGGCCGCGACCAGGCGCTGGAAGTGTCCCTGAACCGCGCGCTGGCCCTGTCGCTGGCGCTGGTGCTGGCCTTGGGCGGCGGCTGGCTGTTCGTCAGTCTCTCCGGCGTGAGCCCCAGCCACAGCATGGCGTTTACCCAGGTGGCCGGCATGCCGCAATGGCAGTTCACGGCTGCCTGGGCCATGCTGTCGTCCATCGTGCCGATGGTGCTGGCCATCTGGCGTCCGGCCACGAGTGGCCTCGTCAACGGCCTGATTGCGCTGCACAGCGCCTGGATGATGCGCTGGACGATTTTCATCGGCGGCCAGACGATCCCGAAGACGGGCGCGGGCCTGTACGACTACCACCTGCCGATGGGGAACGATGGCTTGATGGGGATCATCGGCACGGCCGGCCTGTGGATCGCGCTGCTGTTGCTGATGCTGGAATTTTTGCCATGGGCGGGACGCGTCGTCGCTACGCGCAGCCGTCCCGCCATGGCCACGCACTGAGGAGTTAACGATGAACGATCAAGTACACCACAACGCAGACAACGGCGCCCCTGAAGACGAGCACGAAAAGCGCCGCAAGCTGCTGCGCTACGGCGCCATCGGCGGCGGCCTGGCCGCATTTGCCGCCAGCTTTTCCACCACGGCCGGCCGCATGGTCGACCACGCGTTGGGCAAGGACAAGCCCGTGCAGAAACTGCACGGCAATTCCCTGCCGCCCGAGTTTTCCGTCGATACGGCCACGGGCAAACTGACGGTCAATCCGGACCAGCAAGTGAGCTACACCATGTGCATGGGCTGCACCACGTTTTGCGGCGTGCGCGTGCGCCTCGATAAAAAAAGCGGCAAGGTGCTGCGCGTGGCGGGCAATCCGTACAGCCCCATGTCGGCCGATCCGGCGCTGCCTTATCAAACCTCGATCCGCGACAGCTTTGTCTCGCTGTCGCGCTTCCAGGAAAAGGGGTTGAAGGGCCGCTCGACGGCTTGCGGCCGCGGCAACGGCGTGCTGGAACAGATGGAGTCGCCGTTCCGCGTGCTGGCGCCCATGAAGCGCGTGGGACCGCGCGGTGGCGGCCAGTGGGAACCGATCGCCTTCGACCAGCTGGTGAAGGAAGTGACGGAAGGGGGCGACCTGTTTGGCGAAGGCCATGTGCAGGGTTTGCGCGCCTTGCGCGAGCTGGAAAAACCCATCGATCCGGCGCAGCCGGAACTGGGCCCGCAAGTGAACCAGGTGGGCCTGATGTGCAGCACCGACGATGGCCGCCTGGCGTTCGGCACGCGCTTTTTCAAGCAGTCGTACGGCAGCCTGAACCTGGTCAACCACGGTTCGTATTGCGGCGGCGCCTACCGCAGCGGTTCGGGCGCCATGTTCGGCGACATGAAGAAAATGCCGCACGCAAAAGTGGACCTGGAAAACACGGAGTTCTGCATTTTCGTAGGCACGGCGCCGGGCAATGCGGGCAATCCGTTCAAGCGGCAAGGTACCCTGATCGCGAAAGCCCGCTCGGGCAAGCGCGATTTCAGCTACGTCGTCGTCGACCCCGTGCTGACGAATGCGGACAGCCTGGCGGCGGGCGACCGCAGTCGCTGGGTGCCCATCAAGCCCGGCACGGATGGCGCGCTGGCCATGGCGATGATACGCTGGATCATCGAGCACGAACGCTATGACCGCCACTTCCTCGCGCAGCCCAACCTGAAGGTGGCGGAAGCGGCGGGCGAGGCCGCCTGGTGCAATGCCACGCACCTGATCATCAACGAGAAGGGCCACCCGCGCGACGGCCGCTACCTGCGCGGCTCCGACATCGGCGCGGTGGAACTGGGGGAAGAAGAACGCTACAAGGATGGCGACCCGTTCTGCGTGATCGACGTCGCCACGCAAGCCATCGTGCCGCACAGCGCCGCCAAGGGCGAGGCACGGCTGTTCTTCGACGGCCCGCTGGACGTGGCAGGTGGGCCGCTGCACCTGAAGACGGCCATGACGATGCTCAACGAGGAGGCGCAGCGCCACAGCATGGATGACTACGCGGCGGCCTGCGGCATTTCACGCGACATCATCGAAGGGCTGGCGCAGGAACTGACCAGCCATGGCAAGCGTGCCGCCGTCAATGCGCACGGCGGCATGATGTCGGGCGCCGGTTTCTATAACGCGTATGCGCTGGTCATGCTCAACACCCTGATCGGCAATCTGAACCGCAAGGGCGGCACCCTCGTCAACGGCGGCAGCTTCAAGGATGCGGGCCCGGGTCCCCGCTACAACCTGGAGAGTTTCGACGGCGAGATCAAGGCGGCCGGCATGCCGATCGGGCGCAATATGCCATATGAAAAAACCTCGGAATTCAAGCTGAAGAAAGAAGCGGGCAAGGCGTATCCGGCGAAGGCGCCGTGGTATCCGAACGCGCCCGCGCTGGCCACGGAATGGCTCACCAGCGCCATGAACGGCTACCCGTACACTTTGAAGGCGCTGATCCTGTGGAGCTGCAATCCCGTGTACGGCATCACGGGCTTGCGCGCGCAGATCGGCAAGGAACTGGCCGATCCGAAGAAGATTCCCCTGATCGTCGCCATCGATCCCTTCATCAACGAAAGCTCCGCGTTTGCCGACTACCTGCTGCCCGATACCTTGCTGTATGAAAGCTGGGGCTGGGCCGGTGCCTGGGGCGGCATGCCCGTCAAAATGAGCACGGCGCGCTGGCCCGTGGTCGAGCCGCGCGTGCAAAAGACGCCGGACGGCCAGACCATCTGCATGGAATCGTTCTTCATCGCGCTGGCGAAAACGATGGACTTGCCCGGCTTCGGCCCCGCAGCCTTGCAGGACATGGATGGCCAGCGCTTCCCCCTGCAGCGGGCGGAAGACTGGTATCTGCGGGGCGGCGCCAACATCGCCTGGCAGGGAAAAACCTCCGTGCCGGAAGCGAGCGACGACGACATTGCGCTCTCTGGCGTGGCGCGCATCCGTCCGGAACTGGAACGCACCCTGAAGCCAGAGGAGTGGCGCAAGGTGGCTTTCATGCTGGCGCGGGGAGGGCGCTACCAGAGCTATGGCGAGATGTTCGGCCTGCGCCTGCCGCCGCCAGCGAACCCCAAGGCGCCGGCGGCGCCGGCTCCGGCGCCGGCTGTCGACGAAACGCCGTATCCGCAGGACTGGTCCACGCACCGTTACCTGAAGCCCATGATGCTGTACAACGAGGGCCTGGGCGTGAGCAAGAACAGCTTGAGCGGCAAGCGCTTTCCCGGCACGCCCGCCTGGCGGGTGGCGGCGTTTGCCGACGGCACGCCCGTGCGCAAGGCGTATCCGGCCAGCGAATGGCCGTTCGAGTTGATCAGCTTTAAATCGGCGCTGCAGAACTCCTACAGCATCGGCGCGCGGCGCTTGCGCGGCATCCACCCGGACAATCCGGTCGCCGTGCATCCGGACGATGCGGCCCGCCTGAAGCTGGAAAACGGCGACGCGATTTATCTGGAAACGCCGGGCGGCAGGGCCAGGGCCACGGTGATGCTGCGCCATGGCGTGCAGCGGGGCGTGATCGCCGTCGAACACGGCTTCGGCCACAAGGAGCACGGCGCGCGCGCGCACCGCATCGGCCAGTCGCGCCAGCCCGACGAGCCGGCCATCGGCGCCGGCATCAACCTGAACGACCTGGGATTGACGGACCCCAGCCGCGGCGACAAGAACGTGTTTGTCGATCCCGTGTCGGGTACGTCGGTGCGGCAGGGTCTGCCGGCGCGCATCGTGCGGGCTTAAATCTGTCCACCTGCCATCAGCAGCCGGGCCACCTCGGCTGCTGAATGCAGGCCCAGTTTTTCCATCGTGTTATGGCGGTGCACCTGCACCGTCTTGTCGCTGATGCCCAGCTCGCGGGCGATGACTTTCGAGGCCTTGCCTTCGGCCATCAGCAGCGCTACTTCGCGCTCGCGCGCGGTGAGCCTGGCCAGCGCCGATTGCGCCGTATTCGCGCTGGCGGCGTGGCGGCTTTCTTCCACGCTGCGGGCCACGGCCCGGGTGACGGCATCGAGCAGCACCTGGTCCTTGCACGGCTTTTCCAAAAAATCGCAGGCGCCTGCCTTCATCGTCTGCACGGCCATGGCCAGGTCGCCGTGGCCGCTGAGGAAAATCACGGGAAGCGTAATCGCATGGCGCGACAGCTCCTGTTGCAGTTCCAGTCCGCTCATCAAGGGCATGCGCACGTCGAGCAGCAGGCAGCCCGGCGCATGGCCAGCGTAGCGCTGCAGGAATTCGCGCGCCGACTCGAAGGCTTGCACCTGCCAGCCGGCCGAATCGAACAGATAGGCCAGCGAGCGGCGCATGGCGGCGTCGTCGTCGACGACAAAGATGATCGCATCGCTTTCGTTCATGGTGTTTCCTCGTGTCTTTCCTGGTCTGCTTCCATGGCGCTATCTTCGGGCAGGCGGAACCAGACCGTCAAGCCCGGCGCGTCGGCATTGGCGTGCGCCGACAGGCTGCCGCCGAACGATTCGATGATGCTTTTGCTGAGCGACATGCCCAGTCCCAGGCCTTCGGCCTTGGTGGTGAAAAACGGCTCGAACAGGCGCGCCATCTGCGCCGCTTCCAGGCCGCATCCCGCATCGCGCACGGCCACCGTGCAGGCGCCGTTCTCACGGTGCAGCAGCACGCCGATGGCGTGGTCCGGATTGCCGTTTTCTTTCTGCGCATCGAACGCATTCTTGAGCAGATTGAGCAGCACCTGCTGCACTTGCTGCGGGTCGGCCAGCACGCGCGCGTCAGGGCTGGCGGCGCCGTGGCGCCAGCTGATCTGGGCTTGCGGATGGGCCGCGCGGAACAGGGCCACGGCTTGCTCGACGGCGTCGGCCAGGGCGAAGGGCGTGCTGTGCGCGGGACGCTTTTGCGCCATCGCGCGGATGTGGCGGATGATGGCGCCCGCGCGTTCGCTTTGCGTGGCGATTTCCTGTGCGCCGTCGAGCAGGGGCGCCGCGTCCAGCCGGCCTGCCGCGATGCGGCGCGCCATGCCGCGCGCGAAATTGCCGATGGCCGCCAGCGGCTGGTTCAATTCGTGCGCAATGGCGCTGGCCATCTCGCCCAGGATGGCCAGGCGCGCCGTGTGGTCGAGCGTGGCCTGGCGCTGGCGCGCCTGCTCTTCCAGCGCGCGCTGCTGGTGCTGGGCCGCGCGCAATTGCTCCGTGCGGCGGCTGACCAGGTATTCCACGCGCACCGTGTGCACGGCCCAGGCCACCAGCAGGGCCAGCACCAGCAGCATCCAGCCCCAGTAGCGGCGCAGCGCCGTCTCGAACGTCAGCTTGTCCAGATAGGCGTAGGGGCCGATGCGCAATTCGCGGAACAATTCATCGACGATCTGGTAATCGCTGGGCACCGTCCAGCTGTAGCCTTCGCCGGTGCGCGGCATGGCCAGCAGGGCCAGCGCCACTTTTTTCGCCAGCGCGGGGGGCGTCTGGCGCAGGGCCACGAAGGGCCAGTCCGGATACAGACGCGACGAGCTGGCGCAGCGGAAGCCGGGAATCGGCCGCGTGGTGATCACGCGCAGTTCATCGGCGCGCACTTCGCCGCGCGCCACCATCTGCTCGAGCAGGCAGGTGCGCACGATGCCCGCATCCATATGTCCCGAACGCACGGCGTCGACGATCTGCTGCGACGGGAAACCGCTGTAGCGCAGGCTGGCAAAATCGTGCGCGGGATCGATGCCCGCTTCGCGCAGTTCGCGCGCGGCGATCTGGTAGCCGCCAAACGCATCGGGCGCCACGGCCATCACGTTCTTGCCCGCCAGGTCGGCCAGGTCGTGCAGCGGCGCCGCGCTGCGTACGACGATGGCCGAGCCGATGGCCTGGCGCGGCGACTCCGTCCATGGCGATTCGAGCGTGGCGATGCGGCTGGCGCCATCGCTGTGCTCGAGCGCCACGTAATGGCCGCTGCTGGTGATGGCGAAGGCGATCGCTTGCGACTGCACGGCGCGTGTCAGGCCCGCCTGGTCGTAGTCGGCCAGGATGAAACGGATGCCGGGAATGCTTGCCTGCAGGTGGCGCGTCACATACGACCAGTCCTGCTGCACGGCGTCGCCGCCCTTGTAGGCCAGCACGCCAATTTTCACCTCGGGCAGGTCGTCCGCTGCGTGGGCGCCGTGCAGGCACAGCGCCGCCAGCGCGAGCACTACAAGACGCCGCACTAGAACATGCTGCGCTGCGCCGCGCGCGCATCGCCGAACAGGTCCAGCAGCAGTTTCTTGATGGGCGCGGGCAGCGGCGCGTCCGCAATTTTTGCGCCGTCATACCAGACGTGCGTGGCTTCCCCGGCCAGCGCCAGGCGCCGCGCCAGGGTGATGCGGCAGGGGACGATGTGCAGCTTGTAGTGCGTGAAGACGTGCACGATGGGCAGCAGCCGTTCCTGCGTTTCGATCTCGCCGAACGGCGCCACGGCGCGCGCCAGCGCATGCTGGTCGATCTCGCGCGGACAGTCTTCGTTGGCCAGCACGTGGCCGTCGAGTTCGGGCAGCGACAGCAGGCCGCCCCAGATGCCGGAACCGGGGCGCTGCTCCAGCAGCACCTGGCCGTCGTCGATGATGGCCAGCATGACGGCGTGCTTTTCGGGGCTGGTTTTCTTCGGCTTGCGCACCGGCAGATCCTTGGTGCGCCCGGTGGCGTAGGCCACGCAGCGCGGCTGCAGCGGGCAGCGGCCGCAATCGGGGCTGCTGCGCGTGCACAGGGTGGCGCCGAAGTCCATCAGGCCCTGCGTGTAGGCTTCAATGCCGGTCTCCGGCAGCAGCGCTTCGGCGCGGCGCCACATGGCTTCCTCGACCCGTTTTTCGCCGGGATAGGCATCGATGCCGAAGGTGCGCGCGAACACGCGCTTGACGTTGCCGTCCATGATGGCTGCGCGCGTGCCGCTGGAAAACGCGGAGATGGCGGCGGCCGTCGAACGGCCGATGCCGGGCAGGTCGGCCAGCAAGGCCGGGTCGCTGGGGAAGACGCCGTCGTATTCGGCCACCACGCGCTGCGCGCACTTGTGCAGGTTGCGCGCCCGCGTGTAGTAGCCAAGGCCGCTCCACTGCGCCATCACGTCTTCCACGGGCGCGCTGGCCAGGTCGCGCAGGGTGGGGAAGCGTTCGAGGAAGCGCGCGTAGTAGCCGAGTACGGCCGTCACCTGCGTTTGCTGCAGCATGATTTCGGACAGCCAGATCAGGTAGGCGTCGCGCGTGTTTTGCCATGGCAGCGCGTGGCGGCCATGCTGCTTTTGCCAGGCGATGACGGTGGCGGAAAAAGTCGGGTCGATATAGTCTTCAAGAAGTGCCGCGCCCGGGGCGGGCGAGAGCGGATGCAGCAGACGTTTCATGCGGGGTTCCAGTATCGTGTGGCGTGGTGTTGCGTATGTCAGGTCGCGCTGGCCGCGCGCAAGGCGGCCAGCAATTGCGCCAGCTGCGCCTTGTCGCGTTCGAGCGCCGCCAGGCTGGCTTCGAAGCCGGCGATTTTCTGCTCCAGGCTGCCCGTGGCGTCGTGGATGCGCTGGATCGAGGCAAAGCGCAGCTTCAGCTGTTCCTTGTATTCGACGATTTGCGCTTCGAGCGGCGCCATGATGACTTTCAGCCAGGCGCTGGCGTCGTCGTTGGCATTGATGAAGCTGCGGCGCACGCGCGAGGCGATGGTGTCGAAGAATTTTTCCATCAGCACGACGCGGCTGGTGGTGAGCAGGGTGGCCGTGCCGAACTGCTTGTGATACACGGCTTCGATATCGGCGATCTCCTGGCGGTAGCGGGCCAGCGAAAACGGCATCGGCAAGGCCAGCGCCAGGCCATGTTCGGTGGCGAATTTGCGGTACATCACGTTCATCATTTCCGTGATCTCGGCCGTCTTGCCTTCCGAGCGGTCCAGGTTCCGGGTGATGCGTTCGAAATACTGGCGCACGGCTTCGCGCAGGCCCGTGAAAAAGCGGCTGCGCTGCATGGCGGCGCGCACGCCATCGATATCGTTGCGCACGATGTCCATGCCCAGGCTCGTATACAGTTCCGTCGACAGGCGCGTAAATACGGCGCGCGTGGCTTGCAGCTTGAACAGGCTGCTGTCGAATTCCTTCTTCTCGATATCGACGCGGCGCATCATGTGCGCGATCACGCTCTGGTTCTTGCCGCGCAGGCTGTGCAGCTCGTGCAGCTGCTCGGCGATGCCGCGCGCGCGCGCCGCCGCCTGCACCTGCTGCGCCGCTTCAATGGCGTCCAGGTCGAATGCCAGCTGGTGACGGATGATGTCCTTGCGCGCGGGGATCAGCTCCTCGAACAGGGCCGTCTCCAGCGCCGGCAGGCGGCTCCTGTCCAGCAGCGCCGCGTCGTGGTTGATCTTGCCCACCAAGGCCTTTTGCGCGGAGACGGGAAATACCTGGCCCGCGTCCAGGGTCAAGAGATGCGCCACGCTGGCCTGCTGGCGTTCGATCGCCTGCGCCACTTCCGCATCGCCGCGCAGTTCGTCCCACATGCTGTCGATCTTGTTGAGCACCACCAGGCGCCCCGCGCCGGCGCCGATATGGTTGCGCCATACCTCGATGTCGCTGCGCGTGACGCCCGTGTCGGCGGCCAGGATGAACAGCACCGCATGCGCGTTCGGGATCAGGTTCAGGGTCAGTTCCGGTTCCGTGCCGATGGCGTTCAGGCCCGGCGTATCTAGAATGACGAGCCCCTGTTTCAGCAGCGGATGGGGGAAGTTGATGATGGCGTGGCGCCACATGGAGATTTCCACCCGGCCGTCCTCGTCGAGCATGGCGGGGGTATCGGCGTCCTCGGCGTCGTACAGGCCGTAGCGCGCTGCTTCTTCCTGGCTGACTTTTTTCGTCAGGCTGACCTGGCGCAGCGCTTCCTGCATGTCGCCGCCCGCATCGATGTTCAGGGGCAGGACGGTCCAGGCAGCGGGCAGGTCGCGGTAGTCGCTGGTCGACAGGTTCTGCGCGCGCGTCTCGATGGGCAGCAGGCGGATCGACGGCTGCCAGGCCCCGTCGTACAGCAGCTCGGTGGGACACATGGTGGTGCGGCCCGCGCCCGAGGGCAGGATGCGCTGGCCGTAGTCGGCAAAGAAGATGGCGTTGATCAGTTCGGATTTGCCGCGCGAGAATTCCGCCACGAAGGCGATCGAGAGACGGTCGTCGGCCAGGCGGGACCCGCAGCGCGCCAGGCGCAGCGCGGAAGCGCCGTCGACCAGGCCCGCCGCGCTGACGGCTTGCCGGTATGCCTGCAGGGCCGCCAGCACATCCTGGCGCCACGCGCTGTATTGTTCCAAGTCCCTGACCATCTGGCCCCCTTTGTTCTGACTGACTGTTGACCGCTACTTCTGGCAATGCACGCAGTAAAACGTGGAACGCTGCCCCTGCACGATTTGCCGGATCGGCGCGCCGCACACGCGGCAGGGCTTGCCCGCGCGGTTGTACGTGAAATACGTCTGCTGGAAGTAGCCGGACTGGCCGTTCACGCCGATGAAGTCGCGCAGGGTGCTGCCGCCCTGCACGATGGCTTCGGCCAGCACGTCGCGGATCGCCTGCGCCAGTTTCTCATAGCGGGCCAGGCCGATGCGCCGGGCCGGCGTTTTCGGATTGATCCCCGCGCGGAACAGGCTTTCGGAACAATAGATATTGCCCACGCCGACAACGATGTCGCCCGCCATCAGCACCTGCTTGATATTCGTGTTCTTGTTGCGCGTTTTTTCGAACAGCAGCTGGCCCGTGAAGCCGCCTTCCAGCGGTTCCGTGCCCAGGCCGCGCAGCAGCGCGTGGCCGTCCAGCGGACCGTCGGCCTCGTCGTGCCACAGCACGGCGCCGAAGCGGCGCGGGTCCGTCATGCGCAGTACCTGGCTGCTGCCGTCCGCGTCTTCCACGACGAGGTCGAAATGGTCGTGCTTTTGCGCCTCCGTCCCCGTTGGCAGCACGCGCAAATGGCCGGACATGCCCAGGTGGATGATCAGGGTGCCGTGGCGGAAGTGGATCAGCAGGTATTTGCCGCGCCGCCCCGTCAGGCCGATGGTTTGCCCCGACAGCTGTTCGCCCAGGGCAGGGGGGAAGGGCCAGCGCAGGCCGTCGCGCCGCAGCACGACGGCGCGCACGGCGCGCCCTTCGATATGGGGCGCGACACCGCGCCGTGTGACTTCGACTTCTGGCAATTCTGGCATAGGGCTCGAATGGTTGAAAACCGGGTAAAAAACAGGCGGCTTGCCGGCCGATGGCTGGTCCGGACACGCCACGCCGCCACGACGTATATATTTCGTTACATACGTGAAGTACGCGATAGCCGCGTTGGGCGTAGAATCAAACTTTGCCGTTTAGCCAGGATCAGCCTTTGAAAAACGCTTTCGCCATTGTAACCTTGTCCGCCCTGATGGCCACGCATGCCATGGCGCAGACGCCCGTCGCCCCTGCCGATGCTGCGGTCGGCCCCTCTGCGGCCGTGCCCGCCACGGCGCAGGAAGAGGGCGCCGAGTCCAAGGCGGACGCCAAGACGGACGCCAAGGCGGAGGGTTTGCCGAAGGTCGAATTGAGCAGCGACCTGCTGTACAAGCTGACCAAGGCGGAAATGGAATTCAAGAACGGCCAGTGGCAAGGGCCGTACGTGACGATGATGGTGGCGGCGCAGCAGACGCGCGACCCGCGCCTGGCGCGCCGCGCTTCCGAAATGGCGCTGGCCGCCAAGCAGGGCGGCGAAGCGCTGGCGGCCATCCGCCTGTGGCGCGACCTGGCGCCCGAATCGGACGAGGCAACGCAGTTCTTCCTCGGCTTCGTCGTCCTGACGGACAAAATCGAGGAAGCGGAACCGATCTTTGCCGAGCGCCTGGCCAATGCGCCGCCGGGCGCGCGCGGCGTGGCCCTGTTCCAGATGCAGCAAATCCTGTCGCGCTCGAACGACAAGCTGTATGCCTATTCGATGGTGACGCGCCTGGTGCAGCCCTACCTGGACATGTTCGAAGCGCACCTGGTGCTGGCGCAGGGCGCCCTGTCGATCGGCGAGCGCGAGCGCGCCATCGGCGAGGCGAACAAGGCGCTGGCGATCAAGCCGAACTCCGAGCTGGCCGTGCTGACCCTGGCGCAGGTGACGGGCGAACCCGAGGCAGCTGGCAAGGTGCTGGCCACGTTCCTGCAAAAGAACCCGGACGCCGTCGAAGTGCGCAGCGCGTATGCGCGCCTGCTGGTCGAGCAAAAACAGCTGGAACCGGCGCGCGACCAATTCCTGCTGCTGCTGAAAACGCAGCCCGACAACGTGGGCGGCCTGTATGCGCTCGGCATCGTGGCGCTGCAGCTGGAAGACACCAAGGGCGCGGAGCAGTACTTCAAGCGTTTCCTGGCCGTGCTCGAAAAATCCCCCGGCGACACGCGCGACCCGTTCAAGGCCCTGATGATCCTGTCGCAGATCGCCGAAACGCGCGGCGACACGGCGGGCGCCATCGCCTGGCTGGACAAGGTCGACAACAGCGCATCGAGCGGCTATGTCGAGGCGCGCTTGCGCCGCGCCCAGCTGATCGCCCGCGGCGGCAATCTCGATGCGGCGCGCAAGGCGCTGACGGAAATCGAAACGGACGATCCGGCAAGCCAGGCGCAGGTGCTGCTGGTCGACGCGCAATTCCTGCGCGACGCCGGCTATGTGCAAAGCGCGTACACGGTGCTGGAAAACGCTTTGCTGCGCTTTCCCGACAATCCGGAACTGCTGTACGACTACGCCTTGCTGGCCGAGCGCCTGGACAAGATGGAGTTGATGGAAGCGAGCCTGCGCCGCGTGATGGCGCTGGCGCCCGACAACCAGCACGCGTATAACGCCCTCGGCTACTCGCTGGCCGAACGGGGCATCCGCCTGCAGGAAGCGTATGCGCTGATCGAGAAGGCGCTGCAGATGGCGCCGGGCGATCCGTTCATCATGGATAGCATGGGCTGGGTGCAGTTCCGCATGGGGAACCTGGCCGCGGCGGAAAGCGCGCTGCGCCGCGCGTATGCCGTGCGCAGCGATCCGGAAATTGCCGTCCACCTGGGTGAAGTGCTGTGGCAGAAGGGCGACAAGGATGAAGCGCAAAAACTGTGGCGCGAGGCGCAAGGCAAGGACCCGAAAAACGATGCGCTGAAAAGCACGCTGGCGCGCCTCAATGTCAGTCTGTGATTGAATCGATTAACCCAACTCTGAAAAACCAGCGCCCTGTCGCTGGTTTTTACGTATGCCCATGTCAAAAAATCTCCTCGCTCTGACGGCTCTGTGCCTGTCCCTCTCGGCCTGCTCGACCCTGACTTCGCCTTTCTCGTCCGGCACCGCGCCTTCGAGCGTGGCCGTGGCGCCCTACCGCGAACAGGTGGAGCTGACGGGCCGCCTGAACGTGGTGTACCAGAAGGACGACAAGCCCGAATCGGCCACCGTCAATTTCAACTGGCTGCAGACGGCCGCGCGCACGGACGTGACCCTGTATACGCCCGTCGGCAGCACCCTGGCGACGATTGCCGTCACGCCGCAGCAGGCCGTGCTGACGCAAAGCGGCAAGGCGCCGCGCAGCGCGCCCGACGTCGACACCCTGAGCGCGCAGATGCTGGGCTGGTCCTTGCCCGTGTCGGGCTTGCGCGACTGGCTGCAGGGCTATGCCACGGGCGCCGATGGCAAGCGTTTCGTGGCCTCGCCCGCCAACGACAGCGTGACAACGAAGGACGGCTGGCGCTTGCGCTATGTGTCGTGGCAAGATGCGCCTGACAATACACCGGGCGCCTTGCCCCAACCGCGGCGTATCGATGCCGAACGCAATGCCAGCGCGCAGGCCGATGCCGTGTCGCTGCGCATCGTGCTCGAACCCGCCCCTTCCGCATCTGCACCATGACATTGACGACCTTGAACAACTGCCCGGCCCCGGCCAAGCTGAACTTATTTCTGCACGTTAACGGCCGCCGCGCCGATGGCTATCACTTGCTGCAGACGGTATTCCAATTGCTCGACCATGGCGACACCCTGCACTTCGCCTTGCGCGACGATACGCTGATCCGCCGCGTGACGGCGCTGGCCGGCGTACCGGAAGAGCAGGACCTGATCATCCGCGCCGCGCAGCTGCTGCAGGCGGAAGTGCTGCGCCGCACGGGCGCCTTGCCGCGCGGCGTCGATATCGCCATCGACAAGGTGCTGCCCATGGGCGGCGGCCTGGGGGGCGGCTCGTCCGACGCGGCCACGGCCCTGATGGCCTTGAACCGCCTGTGGCAGGCGGGCTTGACGCGCGAGGAATTGATGGCGCTGGGCTTGCCGCTGGGCGCCGATATCCCGTTTTTCATCTTTGGCGAGAATGCGTTTGCCGAAGGCGTGGGCGAGGCCCTGCAGCCCGTCGCCACGCCCGATTGCTGGTATGTGGTGATCGAGCCGGGCGTGCAAGT
Organism: Janthinobacterium violaceinigrum; assembly: GCF_009208555.1. Classification (GTDB taxonomy): domain Bacteria; phylum Pseudomonadota; class Gammaproteobacteria; order Burkholderiales; family Burkholderiaceae_D; genus Janthinobacterium; species Janthinobacterium violaceinigrum. The sequence continues at coordinate 21,874 of NZ_WFLI01000018.1, forward strand.
TCCCACCGCTGCAATTTTTTGCGCGGAAGGCTTGACGAGAAATACCGAACCCGTCACAATAGCGGACTTTTCCAGGTACCTCGCAGAAGGAAACGATGCGGGTGGATTTGGTAAGAATGATTTACAGCAAGTGGCATGCAGTCTTTTCAAGCCGGTAGCAGATGCGGTAGAATGGCTGGGTGCTTACGGTGAGGCCAGGATGACTGGTTCCGGTGCTTGTGTGTTTAGTGCGTTTGGCAGTCAGGAAGAAGCGGATGCGGTGCTCAGCAATGTGCCACCAGTCTGGATCGCCTGGAAGGCAAAAGCGCTGAATCGCCACCCGATGCTCACGGTGTTGTAAAGAGCAAAAAAAGATTTTGCTTAGCGTCAAATAGTCGGTATAATACTGGCCAACATGACGGCAAGCAGTCAGTTGCGTAGGGGAATCGCCAAGCTGGTTAAGGCACTGGATTTTGATTCCAGCATGCGAAGGTTCGAATCCTTCTTCCCCTGCCACCCATTTCACCGTAGTCTGTCGATGCGAAGTTAGCGTCCAGTACGGGAAAAAGCAGATATGTCGCCACGCGGCATATTCTAAACAATGACTGACCGGGCCTATGCCCGGTTAGTGCTTTTCAAGACTTCTATATCACCTCTTGGGACTCCCATGGCTTACGAAAACCTGATGGTTTTTACCGGCAACGCGAATCCAGCGTTAGCAGAGGGGGTCGCAAAAAACCTCGGCATCCCTCTCGGTAAAGCAAACGTTTCGAAATTCTCTGACGGCGAAGTAATGGTCGAGATTAACGAAAACGTGCGCGGCAAGGATGTTTTTGTTTTGCAATCCACCTGTGCGCCAACCAACGACAGCTTGATGGAAATCATGCTGATGGTCGATGCCTTGAAACGCGCTTCCGCTGGCCGCATCACCGCCGCAATTCCTTACTTCGGCTACGCCCGCCAAGACCGCCGTCCACGCTCCGCGCGTGTGGCGATTTCGGCCAAGGTGGTGGCGAACATGCTGGAAGAAGCCGGTGTCGAGCGCGTCCTGATCATGGACTTGCACGCTGACCAGATTCAAGGTTTCTTCGATATCCCAGTCGACAACATCTACGCTTCGCCAATTTTGCTGGGCGACCTGCAAAAGAAAAACTACCAGGATCTGCTGGTGGTCTCGCCGGACGTCGGCGGTGTGGTACGTGCGCGCGCCCTGGCAAAACGCCTGGGCTGTGACCTGGCCATCATCGACAAGCGCCGTCCAAAAGCGAACGTGTCCGAAGTGATGAACATCATCGGTGAAGTCGAAGGCCGCAACTGCGTGATCATGGATGACATGGTCGACACGGCAGGTACGCTGACCAAGGCTGCCGAAGTGCTCAAAGAGCGCGGCGCGAAAAAAGTCGTGGCGTATTGCACGCACGCGGTGCTGTCCGGCCCGGCGATCGACCGTATTTCGGCGTCGCCACTCGATGAGCTGGTCGTGACCGACACGATCCCCCTGTCCGAAGCGGCCCTGGCCTGCGGCAAGATTCGTCAATTGACGTGCGCGCCGCTGCTGGCCGAGACGTTCAAGCGCATCATCAAGGGCGATTCGGTTATTTCCCTCTTCATCGATTAATTCGACAAGAGCAGCAACAGACGTCACCTGCGGCGCGACCGGCTTTTTGCCTGTTGCGCCGTAGTATTTTAGTTTTCGGGGCGCGCATGCGCCCATTTTCGAAGATTCCTGGTCGCGGGAATCTTCATAACACAAGGCGCAAGCCTTGTTCTTCTTGGAGTTTCACATGAAAGTTATCGCATTTAAACGCGAATTGCAAGGTTCCGGAGCGAGCCGCCGCCTGCGCATTTCCGGCCAAACCCCTGGTATCGTCTACGGCGGCGCTGAAGCCCCAGTGCTGATCTCGCTGGATCACAACGCCCTGTACCACGCGCTGAAAAAAGAAGTGTTCCACTCGTCCATCCTGGACCTGGAAATCGACGGCGTTTCCCAGCAAGTTCTGTTGCGCGACTTCCAAGTCCACGCATACAAACAACTGGTTCTGCACGCTGACTTCCAACGCGTTGACGCTAAGCAAGCTATCCACGTGAAAGTTGCTCTGCACTTCACGAACGCTGACGTTTCCCCAGCAGTCAAACTGCATGGCGCGACCATCAGCCACGTTGCCAACGAAATCGAAGTATCGTGCCTGCCAGGCCAACTGCCAGAATTCATCAACGTTGACCTGTCGAACATCGACGTCGGTCACTCGCTGCATGTCGGCGACCTGGTCCTGCCAGCTGGCGTGACCGCTGTCACCCACGGCGCCAACCTGACCATCGCTACCGCTTCGGTACCGGCTGGCCACGTTGCTGCTGAAGCCGCTGCTGCTGAAGTTGCTGCTGACAAGAAGTAATTTTGCCGCCGCAGCAATGCGGTAGTCGCAAGGAAAAACCCGTCCGGTTCGCTCCGGACGGGTTTTTTTCTGCCTGTTTTCACCGATAATGCTTTCTTTTACATTGCAGACACAGCCATGCCCATACGCCTGATCGTCGGCCTCGGCAACCCGGGACCCGAATACGAACAAACCCGCCATAATGCCGGCTTCTGGCTGGTGGACAACCTCGCCAACAGCTTGCCCGGCACGCGCCTGCAGCGCGATTCGCGCTACAACGCCATGCTGGCGAAAACGTCGATTGGCGGCAAGGAAGTCTGGCTGCTCGAACCGCTGACCTTCATGAACCGCTCGGGCCAGTCCGTGGGCGCGCTGGCGCGTTTCTTCAAGATCGCCGCCGATGAAGTGCTGGTCGTGCACGACGAACTGGACTTGATGCCCGGCATCGCGCGCCTGAAGAAGGGCGGCTCGGCCGGCGGCCACAATGGCTTGAAGGACATCACGGCTGCGCTGGGCACGCAGGATTACTGGCGCTTGCGCCTGGGCATCGGCCATCCGCGCACCCTGAGCCTGCAGCAGCAAGTGGCCGATTTCGTGCTGCACCGTCCGCGCCGCGAAGACCAGGAGCTGATCGAGCAAGCGATCGAGAAATCCTTGCAAGTCATGCCGCAGATCGTCGACGGCAAGTTCGAGGCGGCCACCATGAAGCTGCACACCGCCTGATTACTTCCCCGCCTTGCCGAAGCCGGCCATGATGGTTTTCGCCATCTGCTGCTGGCTCGCCTGGGCGCTGCTGCCTTCGCCCGCGTTGGCGGCGATCAGCACGCCGTCGCCGCTGCCGGGCGCCAGCGCGATCAGCGCGTGCCAGTAGCCGTTCGAGCCCAGGTGCGTCAGCACGCGCTGCGGCGCCTGCGGCGGGAAGTGCATCACGCCCCAGCCCAGTGCCGCGTTCGTGTCGCCCTGCGCCGTGTGCAGGAACACATAGCTTTCCCGTTGCAGCAGCTTGCCCTTGCCTTGTTCGCCTTGCAGCTGGTCGAGCGCAAACTTGGCCCAGTCGGCCATGCTCAGGTGAATCTCTCCATCGGGCGCCATCATCAGCGGGTTGCTGGCCATCAAGCCAGCGATGGGCTTGCCTTGCTTGTGGCCCAGGTTCTGCCCGCGCACGGTGGGGCCGAACGCGGCGCGCATGCTCAGCGGGCCGAACACCTCCGCCTGCATCAGTTCCTCATACGTCTTGCCCGTGACCCGTTCTGCGATGGCGGCGGCGATCATGGCGCCGCTGTTCGAGTAATGCGATTCGCCGCGCGGCGCGGCGACTGGCGCGTCGGCCAGCGCGCGCTGCGCGTATTCCAGGCGCAGCAGGGGCAAGGGGCGCGTATCCGTGTAGGTGGCATTGATCCACGCTTCATCGGGATTGGGCGGCAGGCCGGCGCGGTGCGACAGCAGGTCCATCAGGTTGACGCCGCGGTATTCGGCGCGCATGCCGGCGCTCAGCGCGGGCAGCATGCTTGACAGCGGCGCATCCCACGACAGCACGCCCCGTTCCACCAGGCGCGCGATCAGGGTCACCGTCATGGCCTTGCCGTCGGAGCCGATATTCCACACGTCGTCGGCGCGCACGGCGTCATGGCCATCGCTGGCCCGCACGCCCGCCTGCGCCTGCGCCTCGATCTTGCCGTCGCGAATGACAAGGATCGCCATGGCCGGCACGCTCTTGTCGGCCAGCGCCTGCTGCAGCATGGCGTGCAAGTCATGGGCGCGGGCGGGGCCGCTGAGCAAAAAGGCGGTGCTGCAAACGAGTGAGGCAAGCAGGGTCTTCATGGTGTCTCCAGTCGATAGGGTAGGCGAACATGTTAAAATGGTCGCAAAACATGATTTAATTATTGTTTTACGATAATTTATTCTATCGACACTTTGCGTGTTCGTATACTTTTAAATATGAAAAAAAATAATGCGGGACCAGCCGTACTGAGCCGGAGCGTGCGCCTAGGCGTGACGGGCTTCTTTGCCTTGTACCTGTTGCTGACAGTGCTGGGCTGGCTGGCGCCCGCGCCGGCCGCGCACGGCACCATGGGGGGCGCCGGTATGTATGAGCTGGTCTTGCAACTGCAGAGCCAGCCATTCGAGCGCCTGGCTGCCATGTCCTGGTGGCAGCGGGCGCTGGGCCTGGCGCTGGCCTTGCCGGCCCTGCTGGTGCTGGGCGATGCCGTGCGCCAGCTGGCCCGGGTCTTGCGCCAGTTCGAGCAAGGCGTGTACTTCACGCCCCAGGTGGCGGCGTGCTTTCGCCGTTTCGCGGGCGGCCTGCTGCTGGGAACGTTCTTGACCTTGCTGGAGCCGACCGTGCGGGGCATGCTGTTCGGCTTGCTGGAAGAGGGGGCAGGTCAGCTGCGCCTGGTGGTCGACATCACGGGCGGCGACCTGTGGACCTTGCTGCTGTGTTCCGTGTTCTTTGCGCTGGCGCAAATCCTGCACGAAGGCCAGCGCCTGGCCGATGAAAACAGCGGGTTCATCTGATGGGCATCGTCGTGCGCCTCGACCTGGTACTGGCCAGGAAAAAAGTGAAATCGAAGGAACTGGCGGCCTTCATCGGCATCACGGAGCAGAACCTGTCCCTGTTGAAATCGGGCAAGGTGCGCGGCGTGCGCTTCGATACCTTGTCGAAGATTTGCGAAATGCTCGAATGCCAGCCCGGCGACATCCTGGAATTCGACTCGTCGCAGCGGGACGAAGGAGATGGCGACACTTAGCGCCGCCGGGGCGGTTTTTTTGAAGAGTAGGGTGCATAGAGGTACAATTGACCCTTACCAGATTTATTACAGCAAGATTATCCAGAAAACGCCGGTACAGGCCGTTTTTGCACCAGCCGCTTGCCGGCAAAATTGATTATTTAAAGGTTTTCCATGAGTCTCCAATGCGGTATCGTCGGCTTGCCGAACGTCGGCAAGTCCACCCTGTTCAATGCACTGACGAAAGCCGGCATCCCGGCTGAAAACTATCCGTTCTGCACCATCGAGCCGAACGTCGGCGTCGTCGAAGTGCCGGATCCGCGCATGGATGCGCTGGCCGCCATCGTCAAGCCGGAACGCATGGTCAACGCCATCGTGGAATTCGTCGACATCGCCGGCCTGGTGGCTGGCGCGTCGAAAGGCGAGGGCCTGGGCAACCAGTTCCTGTCGCACATCCGCGAAACGGACGCCATCGTCAACGTCGTGCGCTGCTTCGAAGATGACAACGTCATCCACGTGGCCGGCAAGATCAACCCGCTCGACGATATCGAAGTCATCCAGACCGAACTGGCGCTGGCCGACATGGGCACCGTGGAAAAAGCCATCCACCGCGAAAACAAGAAAGCCCGCTCGGGCGACAAGGACGCGGCCAAGCTGCTGGCCATCATGGAACGCATGATGCCTTACCTGAACGATGCCAAGCCGGTGCGCGCCATGGGCCTGGACGCCGACGAAATGGAACTGATCAAGCCTTTGTGCCTGATCACGGCCAAGCCGGCCATGTTCGTTGCCAACGTGTCGGACACGGGCTTCACGGACAACCCATTGCTGGACCAGCTGACCGCCTACGCGAAATCGCAGAACGCGCCCATCGTCGCCATCTGCGCGGCGCTGGAAGCGGAAATCGCTGACCTGGACGACGCCGACAAGGGCGCCTTCCTGGCCGACATGGGCATGGAAGAGCCGGGTCTGGACCGCCTGATCCGCGCCGGCTACAAGCTGCTGGGCCTGCAAACCTACTTCACGGCAGGCGTGAAGGAAGTACGCGCCTGGACCATCCCCGTCGGCGCCACGGCACCGCAGGCGGCCGGCGTGATCCACACGGACTTCGAACGGGGCTTCATCCGCGCGCAAACCATCGCCTATGACGACTTCATCGCCTACAAGGGCGAAGCGGGCGCCAAGGAAGCGGGCAAGATGCGCGCCGAGGGCAAGGAATATGTGGTCAAGGATGGCGACGTGCTGAACTTCCTGTTCAACGTCTAACTCCCGACGCTGTTCCCATGCCTGGGCATGGGACAGTAACAAACCCTGCAAGTCATTGATTTGCAGGGTTTTTTATTGCCTGCTTGCCACGCGTGGCCTGGCTGCCGGCTCCGATGCACGGGGCACGACGGTTGCGGCGGTCCAGTTTTTTCCTGTATGATGAGAATAATTCTCATTTATATGAATGTGCCACTTCTTGCTGGCCGTCGACCACAGGAAGGGTATCGTGAGCACCGCCGAGTTAGCGCTTCAGCAGCAAGTCAGCAGTCTGTACACCGACCACCATGGCTGGCTGCGGGGCTTGTTGCGCCGCAAGCTGGGCAATGCCTTCGATGCGGCCGACCTGGCGCACGACGTGTATCTGCACCTGATGAAGACAGGGCGCGTGCCGCCCGCCGGGGAGTCGCGCCGCCACCTGACGCAGATCGCCAACGGCATGGTCATCGACCTGTACCGCCGCCGCCAGATCGAAGCCGCCTACCTGGAAGTGCTGGCCCTCGTGCCCGAGGCGCTGGCGCCGTCCGAAGAGGAGCGCGCGCTGGTGGTCGAGGCGCTGGCGGAGATCGACGCGGTGCTGCACAAGCTGCCCGCCAAGGCGCGCAAGGCCTTGCTGCTGTGCAAACTCGACGGCATGAGCTACCGCGACATTGCCGCCGAATTGCAGGTGTCCGTCTCGTCCGTCGAAAAATACATCGCCGCCGGCTTGCTGGCCTGTTACCAGGCCTTGCATGCGCCCGACGCCTGAGCCATGGACGTGGTGATCGCGCCGGCCATCGTCCAGCAGGCGGCCCAGTGGATGGCGCGCCTGTGGTCCGACGACGCCAGCGACGAAGACCGGGCCGCCTGTGCCCGCTGGTGCGCCGCCCATCCCCATCACGCCATCGCCTGGCAGCGCCTGCAGGCGTTCGAAGGCAAGCTGCACAGCGTGCCGCGCGACGCCGCCCGGCACGCTCTGCGCGAGCCGCCGCCCGCCGCCTACCTGAACCGCCGCCGTGCCCTGAAGCTGCTGGCCGTGCTGCTGCCTGTGGGCGGCATGGCGTACATGCTGCGCGGCACGGATGCCTGGCAAGTGGCCACGGCCGGACACAGCACGGCGACGGGGGAATTGCGCGAAATCATGCTGCCTGACGGCACGCGCGTGATGCTGGCCTCGGCGTCCGCCGTCGATGTGCGCTTTGACGCCAGCGAGCGCCTGCTGATCCTGCGCACGGGCGAAATCCTCGTCACCACGGCGCACGATCCGGACCCGGCGCAGCGGCCTTTCCGCGTGCAAAGCCGCCACGGCACGGTGCAGGCGCTGGGCACGCGTTTTACTGTGCGGCAAGACGAACACACGTCGCGCGTGGCCGTCTTCGAGGGCGCCGTGGAAGTGCGCCTCGCGCATGCAGCGGGCCGGCCCGTGCGCATCGCCACGGGCTACAGCGCCGTGTTTTCGGCTGACATCGTGCAGTCTGCCGCACCCGTGTCCGCCAGCGCGGCGGCCTGGACGAAGGGCGTGCTGGTGGCCGACAACCTGCGCCTCGATGCCTTGCTCGCGGAACTGGCCCGCTACCGGCCGGGCCTGCTGCGCTGCGACCCGGCCGTGGCCAGCCTGAAAGTCAATGGCGTGTTTTCGCTACGCGACACGGACCGCGCGCTGCACAACCTGGCGCTGGCCCTGCCCATCGAAGTTGTTGCGCGCACGCGTTACTGGGTCACAGTGCAGGCCATGCCCCAGGCCGCTGTTTGAGATTTTCCGCTGGCCCGATTGAGGGTTTTGCCATCTCGTTCGGGATATAGGGTGAGAGCCACTCTTTTCTTCTGACACCATGCATGCCCTTTTTTCATGAGTACCCATGACGCGGCTCCGGCCGAACCCAAACAGGCGGACCCGATCCGCCGCATATTGCAGCCCATCCGCGGACGCCTGATCGTCGCTGCCCTGCTCACCGGCATCGGTTCCATGTTCACCTTGGTGCCGCTGGCCGGCATCGCACAGCTGGCAACTATGGCCCTGGGCCCCGCCGGCGCGCTGGCGCAGGGCGACGTGTGGCGCATCGTCATCGCCAGCGCCGCCAGCCTGTTCCTCGGCATGGCCCTGATCTCGCTGGGCGAGCTGGCCGCGCACCTGGCCGACAACCGCATCACCCATCAATTGCGCCTGCAAGCGATGCGGCGCCTGGGGCAAGTGCCGCTGGGCTGGTTCACCAGCCGCGCCTCTGGCGAAGTCAAGCAGGCGATGCAGGATGACATCAATACCCTGCACAGCCTCACGGCCCACTTCTACACGACGACGGGGCGCGCCGTGGGTGCCATCGCCATTTCCGTTGTGTACCTGTTCGCCATGGACTGGCGCATGGCCCTGATCGCCATCCTGCCCTTTCCCGGCTTTTTCCTGTTCTTCGGCCGCGCCATGAAGGCCAGCGGAAGCAATATGGACCAATTCGTCGCCGGCATGGGGCGTATCAACCATGCGGTGGTGGAATTCGTCAACGGCATTCCCGTGGTCAAGGCCTTTGGCGCCACGGGCCGCGCGCACGGCAGCTACCGCGCGGCCGTCGATGCGTTTGCCGACGCGTTTGCCGCGTTCACGCGGCCGCTGGTGGGCTCGATGGCCAACGCGAATGCGCTGATCGCGCCCGTGGCCGTGCTGGGCGTGGTGGTCATCGCCGGCACCGTGTTCGTGGCCCTGGACATAATGGCGCCCGTCGACGTGTTGCCGTTCGCCCTGGTGGCGCCCGGCATCTCCGCACCGATGCTGCTGCTGCACTACCTGACGCATGACCTCAACAACGCCACCGGCGCCGCCCAGCGCGTGCTGGCGCTGCTCGACACGCCCGTGCTGGCGCAGCCGGCGCCCGGACAGCAGCAGTTGCCGAACGGCACCGAGATCCGCCTGGAAGGCGTCGGCTATGCCTACGATGGGCAAAACCAGGTGTTGTCGGATATCAACCTGACTTTGCGGCCCGGCACGGTGACGGCCATCGTCGGCGCCTCCGGTTCCGGCAAGTCGACCCTGGCGCGGCTGCTGCTGCGCTTTTTCGACCCGAGTGTCGGGCGCATCACCCTGGGCGGCGTCGACCTGCGGCAGATCGCCACGACCGAGCTGTACCGGCGCGTCGGCTTCGTGCTGCAGGAAGTGCGCCTGATCCATGCCAGCGTGCGCGAAAACATCGCGCTGGGCCGGCCTGGCGCCAGCAGCGGCGAGGTGGAAGCGGCTGCGCGCCTGGCGAACATCCACGAACGTATCCTGGCCTTGCCGCGTGGCTACGATTCCGTCATCGGCGAGGATGCGCAATTGTCCGGCGGCGAGCTGCAGCGCGTGAGCATCGCGCGCGCCGTGCTGCTCGACCCGTCCGTGCTGGTGCTTGATGAAGCGACGGCGGCCGCCGACGCGGAAAACGAGGTGGCGATCCAGGATGCGCTGTCGCGCTTTGCGCGTGGCCGCACCCTGCTGGTGATCGCGCACCGGCTCGACACCATCATGCACGCGGACCACATCGTCGTCGTCGAGAACGGCGCCATTCTTGAGCAGGGCAGCCATGCCGGACTGCTCGCAGACAAGGGCCGCTATGCGCAACTGTGGGCGCTGGGCGGCTACCAGGATACCCAGGAAGACGCGGTGCTGCCATGCTGAAGACCTTCATTCAACTGCTGGGCGACGATGCGCCCGTGTTCCGCCGCTACTGTGCCATGGCGCTCGCCTATGGCGTACTCAGCGGGTTGACGATGACGGCGCTGGTGCTGGCCCTGGGCCGCTTGCTGGCCGCCGATACGGGCGGTGCGGCCCTGTGGCTGCTGGCGCTGCTGGCCGGGCTGGTGGCTTGCTGGGCCTGGCGGCGCCAGGTGGAAAAGGCTGGCGTGCGCGTGGGCGTGACGATCCTGCAAGGGGCGCGCCAGCGCCTGGGCGACCATGTGGCGCGCCTGCCCGTCGGCTGGTTTACGCCGGACAACACGGCAAAGCTGGGCCATGTCATTACGCAGGGCATGATGAATGTGGCCCAGCTGCCCGCCCACGTGCTGACGCCCGTGATTTGCGGCGCCGTCACGCCCCTGGTGCTGCTGGCCGCACTGTTTGCGCTGCACTGGCCGCTGGGCGTGATTGCCCTGCTGGCGCTGCCTATCCTGGCCGGCGCCTTGCGGCTGACGGCGCACCTGGGCCAGCGCGCCGATGATGCGTATCACCGGCATTTTGCCAGCACCAGCCAGCGCCTCGTGGAGTTTGCGCAAGCGCAATCGGTGTTGCGCGCATTTAATGGAGAGGGGGGCGGCACGCGTTTCCTGCAGCAAGCGATCGATGCGCAGCGCCACGCCGGCACGCGGCTGATCTATCTGTCGGCGCTGTCGACGGTGCTCAACGCCTGGACCGTGCAAGCCATCTTTGCCGCCTTGCTGGCCGCCGCCGCGCTGTGGCTGAACACGCTGCTGGGCGGGGCCGCCGGTACGGGCGACGCCATCGCCGTCATCGTGGCGCTGTTGCTGGTGGTGCGCTTTGTCGACCCCTTGCAGGAAGTGGCCAGTTATGGCGAAGTGCTGCGCGGCGCGCGGGGGCCGCTCGATGCGGCGCGCGATATTTTTGCCGTGCAACCCTTGCCGGCAGCGGCCGTGCCGCAAGCGCCGCGCGATGGCGCCGTCGAATTGCGCGGCGTGGGATTTCGCTATGCACAGGATCAAGCCGACGTATTGACGGACATCAACCTGCACTGCGCGCCGGGCAGCATGACGGCGCTGATCGGCGTGTCCGGCTCCGGCAAGACGACCCTGGTGCGCCTGATCGCGCGTTTCTTTGACGCCAGCCAGGGCGCCGTGCTGGTGGGCGGCGTCGACGTGCGGCACATGTCCAGCGAGCAATTGGCGGGCCAGATCAGCCAGATTTTCCAGGACAGCTATCTGTTCCAGGGCAGCATCGCCGACAACATCCGCCTCGGCAAGCCGGACGCAAGCGATGCCGAAGTGCTGGAAGCGGCGCGCCAGGCTGGCGTGGCCGAGATCATCGCCCGCCTGCCGCAGGGACTCGATACCCCGGTGGGCGAGGGCGGGGCGCGCCTGTCCGGCGGCGAACGCCAGCGCATCGCCATCGCGCGCGCGCTGATCAAGGATGCGCCGATTTTGCTGGTCGACGAAGCCACGGCCGCGCTCGACGCGGAAAACCAGGCGGCCATCGCCGAGGCGCTGGCACGGCTGCGCGGCAAGCGCACGGTGATCGTCATCGCCCACCAGCTGTCGACGGTGGCCATGGCCGACCAGATCGTCGTGCTCGACGGGGGCCAGGTCCGCGAGCAGGGCGCGCCGGCACAGCTGCGCGCACGCGATGGCCTGTATGCGCACTTCCTGGCCCAGCGCCAGGCGGCCAAGGGCTGGCGCATCGCTTCCGCGGCGCCGCAGCAATGAACGGGATGACGATTTGACACGCGCGCGTCTGTTTTGCCTGTTCTTCCTGCTGTGTGGTATGTCGCTGTTGGTGGGCGCGCGGGACATTGCCTGGACGCAGCTGTTTGCGCTGTCCGGCGATACCTGGCTGACCTTGACGGCCAGCCGGCTGCCGCGCCTGGCGGCGCTGGTGCTGACGGGCGTGGGGCTGTCCGTCTGCGGCGTCATCCTGCAGCACATCGTGCGCAACAAATTCGTCGAGCCGGCCACGTCGGGCGGCCTCGACGCGGCCAAGCTGGGCATCCTCGTCTCGCTGACGATGACGCCCGCAGCGGGCACGGCGGGCAAGATGGCGTTTGCGCTGGCCTTTTGCTTTGCCGCCAGCCTGGTCTACGTGGCGCTGATCCGCCGCATCCGTTTCAAGAACACGATACTCGTGCCCGTCATCGGCCTCGTGTATGGCGGCGTGCTGAGCGCCGTGGCCGAGTTCTATGCCTACCGCAACAATATCCTGCAAAGCATGCAGGGCTGGCTGCTGGGCGATTTCTCGAAGATCGTGCAGGGCAACTATGAAATCATTTATCTGATCCTCCCCATCGTCGCCCTCACGTATCTGTACGCGCAGCGTTTCACGGTGCTGGGCATGGGCGAGGGCATGGCCACCAGCCTGGGCCTGAACTATGGGGGCACGGTAGCGCTGGGCTTGATGCTCGTGGCCGTCACGGTGGCGGCCACGGTGATCACGGTGGGAGCCATTCCGTTTGTCGGCCTGGCCATCCCGAACCTGGTGGCCTTGCGCTACGGAGACAACCTGGGCCGCACCCTGCCCATCGTCGCCCTGTGCGGCGCCTCGCTGCTGCTGGCCTGCGACATCGCCGGGCGCTTGCTGATCTATCCGTTCGAGGTGCCGATCGGCCTGACGGCGGGCGGTGTGGGCGGCTTGCTGTTCCTCTTCCTGATCATCCGGGGGCGGCGATGAGGCGCGGTGTGAAGCAGTGGACGCTGTGGCTGGCCGTTGCCGTGCTGGCGGCGGCGTTTCTCTTGCTCGGCGCGAATCTGGACTTCGATTACATCATCCCGAAGCGCCTGGCGCGGCTGGCCGCCATCGCCATTGGCGGCGTCTGCGTGGCCGTGTCCTCCATCGTGTTCCAGACCATCGCCGGCAACCGGATACTCACGCCGGCCGTCATGGGCTATGAAGCCGTGTATCTGCTGCTGCAGTCGCTGCTGATCCTCGTGATGGGCATGCACAGCCTGGTGCTGCTGGGACAGAACGGCAATTTTGTCCTGTCGATTGCGCTGATGCTCGCGTACTCGTGGGCCATCCACTATTGGCTGTTTCGTGATGGCAAGAACAACGTGTATTTTTTGCTGTTGCTGGGCTTTGTGCTGACGATGGTGATCGGCACGTTTACCCAGTTCATCCAGCTGCGCATCAGCCCGGGCGAGTTCGCCATTTTGCAGGGGTTCAGCCAGGCTTCGTTCAACAAGGCGCAGCCCGGGCAATTGCTGTATTCGGCGTTGCTGGCGGGCGTCGCGTGCGTGGCCGTGGCGAAGACCTTGCCCGCGCTCGACGTGCTGGCGCTGGGCCGCGAGCAGGCCATGTCGCTCGGTATCGATTACCGGCGCATGGTGCAGCTGCAACTGGCGCTGATCGCCGTGCTGGTGGCGGTCTCGACTAGCCTCTTGGGGCCCACGGCCTTCATGGGCATCTTCGTTGCAAACACGACCTATGCCCTGGCCCGCACGGGGCGCCACCGCGCCACCTTGCCCCTGGGCTGCGCCATCGCCATCGCCATCTTCCTGGTCGCCCAGTTGCTGGTCGAGCACGTTTTCAATTACCGCACCACGGTCGGCATTCTCGTCAACCTGGTGTGCGGCGCGTATTTTCTCGCGCTCATGGTCCGCACCCGAGGCACCGCATGATTCACGTCCAACAGATCGAAAAAAGCTACGGCGCCAGGACGGTGCTGGCCAACGTCAACGTGCAGTTTCCCAAAGGACAGGTCACGTCCTTGATCGGCCCCAACGGCGCCGGCAAGACGACCTTGCTCATGCTGGTCGCGCGCCTGATCGAGCCCAGCGATGGCGATATCCTGCTTGGCGGGCGCAGCATTGCGGATATCCGCCTGGCCGACTATGCGCGGCAAGTGGCCACCCTGCGCCAGTCGCCCGATTTCAACCTGCGCCTGACGGTGGAAGAACTGGTCGCCTTCGGCCGCTTTCCCTATAGCCGCGGCAACTTGACGGCGCAGGACCGGCAAGCGATCGACGAGGCCATCGCCTTTCTGTCGCTCGACGCGCTGCGTGCCGCCTACGTCGATGAGCTGAGCGGCGGCCAGCGGCAGATGGCTTTCCTGGCCATGACGATTGCCCAGCAGACGGATATTCTGCTGCTCGACGAGCCGCTCAACAACCTGGACATGAAACACGCCGTGCAGATCATGCGCGCGCTGCGCCGCCTGTGCGACGAACAGGGCCGCACCGTGATCCTGGTGATTCACGACATCAATTTCGCCGCCAATTATTCGGACCATATCGTCGCCATGCAGGGCGGCGCCGTGCGCTTCAGCGGCCCTGCGCACGAGGTCGTCACCGAGGAACGCTTGCGGTCCCTGTACGACATCGATTTTCACATCGTGCGCGATGAGCGCGGCTGCGTCTGCAATTACTTTACCCCCACAGGAGCTTGAGATGATCTGGAACACACCTTTCTGCGCGCTGGCCGTGCTGCTCACTGCCGTGGCCGCCTTGCCCGGCTGCAGCGACAAGGCTGCCACGGTACCGCCGGCGCCGGCCGCCACGGCGTCACAGCAGGCATACGCTCCCATCACCATCGAGCATAAACTGGGCACGACGGTGATCGCGCAGCGTCCGCAGAGGGTGGCCGTGCTGGACATGAATGAAGTCGATTTCCTCGACCAGCTGGGCGTGCCCGTGGCCGGCATGGTGAAGGATTATGTGCCGCATTTTCTGGCCCGCTACAAGGAGGACCACGGTATCCGCGACCTGGGCGCCATCGTGCAGCCCAACCTCGAGCACATCCACGCGCTCAAGCCCGACCTGGTACTGATGACGTCGATCCAGGCCAACCACTACAAGGAGCTGAGCCAGATCGCGCCCACCTTGCACTTCGACGTGGACTTCAAGAATAGCCAGGGCAAGCACATCGACGTGGTCAAGCAGCACTTGCTGACACTGGGGCGTATCTTCGGCAAGGAAGATATCGCCGCCCAGAAAGCCGCCGAGCTCGACGCGAAGGTGGCGGACGCCCGCAAGGTGACGCAGGACCGTCCCGAGAAAGCCCTGATCGTGCTGCACAACAACGGCGCCTTCAGTTCGTTCGGCGTGCAGTCGCGCTACGGTTTTGTTTTCGATGCGCTCGGCGTCAAGCCGGCCAGCTCGGCCATCGAAGCGGGCTTGCATGGACAGCCGATTTCCAGCGAGTTCATCCAGCAAGCCAACCCCGACATCATCTATGTAGTGGACCGCACGGCCGTGATGGAGCACCGTCCCGTCATGACGGCCGAGCAGATGGCCAATCCTCTCTTGCGCCAGACCAATGCCTGGAAGAATGGCCGCGTCGTCTTCGTCGATGCGGACGCCTGGTACATCACGGCGGCCAGCGTGACGTCGTTGAAGCTGGTGATCGACGATGTACTCAAGGGTTATCGGTAATTGCGATATTTTTCGTAATGAGTCGTATTTGCATTGAGGATTCTGCCTTTTCGTTCGGGAGATAGGGTGAGAGCAAGCAATCATCCATCTGAAAGGAATTACCGTATGAGCAAACGCATGGCATCGCGCCACCTTCCCGCCTTGACATTGAGCCGCATCGCCACCGCCGTGCAGCTGGCGCTGATCACGGGTCTGACGGCGGGGGCGCTGGGCGTGGCGGCCCCGCCGGCGTTCGCGCAAGCGGCGCAAGCCCGGCAAGCGTTCAATGTGCCGGCCGGTTCGCTGGGCCTGGCGCTCAATACCTTTGCCGCCGAGGCGGGCATCGAATTGACGGCCGAGGCTAGCCTGCTGCAGGGCAAGAGCTGTGCGGGCCTGTCCGGCAGCTACAGCGTGCCGGAAGGTTTTTATACCTTGCTGCGCGGACACGGCCTGGAAGCCGTGCGCGAGAGCAATGGCAGCTACACCTTGCGCCGCGAACCGGTGCACAGCGCCGCCGAAGCCGCCGCGACCATGCCGGCCGTGACCGTGTGGGGCAAGGGCAATGCAGTGACCGATGCCTATGTGGGCGGCCAGGTGGCTTCCGGCGGCCGCGTGGGTTTTTTGGGCGACAAGGACTTCATGGAGACGCCCTTCAACACCATCAGCTACACGGATAAATTCATCGAAGACCGGCAGGCGCGCGACATCACCGATGTGATTTCCGCCACCGATCCCACCGTCTTCAGCAGCGGCATGACGGGCATCATCGGCGAGAATTATTCGATACGGGGCTTCAGCTCGAATATCGGCGACGTCGCGTTTGGCGGGCTGTACGGCATCTCGCCGTACTACCGCACCTCGCCCGAAATGTTCGAGCGCATCGAAGTGCTGAAAGGGCCGTCGGCCTTGCTCAATGGCATGCCACCGGGCGGCTCGGTGGGTGGCAGCATCAACCTGGTGCCCAAGCGCGCGGGCGACACGCCGCTGGCGCGCGTGACGGCGTCGTATATGTCGGATTCGCAATGGGGCGGCCACGTGGACCTGGGCCAGCGCTTTGGCGACAATCAACAATTCGGCATCAGAGTCAACGGCGTCTACCGTGACGGCGACGGCGCCATCGACCACCAGAAAAAGAAGACCCAGCTTGTTTCCGTGGGCCTGGACTGGCGCGGCAACGGCGCGCGCCTGTCGGCCGACCTGTATCACAGCGAGGACCGCGCCGACGGCTTGAACCGGGGCGTCAACCTGGCCGCCGGCTTGCCCGTGCCGCGTCCGCCGAAAGCGGAAACCCTGCTCAATCCCAGCTGGGCGTTTTACGATACCAAGGACAAGGGCGCGATGCTGCGCGGCGAACTGGATGTGAACGAGCAGGTGATGGCCTACGCCGCCGTCGGCGCCAGCCAGGCCGACTACCAGTCGACGGGCGCGTATCTGATCCAGGTGTTCAACACGGCCGGCGACTACCGCACCAACGTTGCCGACCTGGGCTTCGACGTAAAAAAGCAGTCGGCGGAAGCGGGTGTGCGGGGCAAGCTGCGCACGGGCGAGATCGGCCATCAGTGGGCCGTGAACGCCACGTATTATCACCACACGGACAAGCAGTACGGGCGCCGCAATACCCTGGCGAAAGACTGGATCACGAATATCTACAATCCCGTCTGGGGACCGGCAACCCGCTTCGAGGCGCCGCAAATTTCCAAGGCGGAACTGCGCCTGGCCAGCTTTGGCCTCGTCGACACGCTGTCCTTTGCGCAAGACAAGGTGCAGCTGACGGTGGGTTTGCGCCGCCAGGAAGTGCTCAGCGATAACTTCAACATCAAGACGGGCGCGCGCACGTCGCGCTATGACGAAAGCGCCACCACGCCCGCCGTTGCGCTGCTGGTCAAGGCCAGCAAGAATATCTCGCTGTACGGCAATTACATCGAAGGCTTGAGCCAGGGCGCCACGGCGCCGTTGACGGCAGCCAATTCGGGCGAGGTCTTTGCGCCGTACAAGTCGAAACAGGCGGAGCTGGGCTTCAAGGTTGACCTGGGCGAGTTCGCGCACACGGTCAGCGTGTATGAAATCAAGCGGCCCAGCAGCTATGTCGATCCGGTCAGCAATATCTTTTCCTTTGGCGGAGAACAGCGCAACCGCGGTGTTGACTGGGGCTTCTTCGGTTCGCCCCTGCGCGACGTGCGCCTGATGGGCGGCGTGGCCTATGTGGACCCCGTCTTGACGAAGACCGTGGGCGGCAGCAACCAGGGCAAGCAGGCGACGGGCGTGCCCAAGCTGCAAGCCAAGCTGGGCATCGAGTGGGACACCCCGGCCGTGCCCGGCGTGACCCTGACGGCCAACGCGACGGCGGCATCGAAGCAATACATCAATGCGGACAACTCGCTGTCCGTGCCGGGCCGTACCGTGTTTGACCTGGGCGCGCTACGCCACCCGCGCGGCGGGCCGGCCCCTGACCGTGCGCGCCAGCGTGAGCAACGTCGGCAACAAGGCTTACTGGGCGCTGCCGCAGTGGACCAGCCTGGGCCTGGGCGCGCCGCGCACCTTCATGCTGTCGGCCACGACGGAGTTTTAAGCCGTCTTGCCGCTAGTCCTCAGCGCCCCGCGCCAGACTGCTTGAACGTTGCCAGGTCCACATCAGTCCTATGCCGGCCGAGGTGCCGTTGTTTTGGCGCAACAGGGGGCTGGCGCGGTTGGCGGCACCCGTGTAAGTGTCATAGCGTACAAAGGCAAAGGCGCGCCAGTCCGGGTGCAGCCGGTACGAACCGCCCAGGCCCAGCCGGGTGAGCATCAGCCCGCTTTTTGCCGCATACGCCGGGCGCTGGCCGGTGGCAAACGCGGGACTGACGCCATAAAAATAATCGTTGATGGCGGTATTGCCCAGTACGGCGCCGGCGCTGGCATCCACATGCCATGCCTGCTGCTCGCCTTGCAGCGCGTAGACGAAGCGCGGCTCGAACGTGGCGCCCTGGCGGCGCAGGCCGCCGCGCGCTTCGATGACGGCGCGCAAGGGCAGTTCCAGGCCCAGGCGGCTGCGCTGCGTCGGCTCGGCCAGCTTGATCTTCAGGCGCGGGCCAAACTCCACCAGGGTACCCAAGTCCGGCATGCCGCGCCGGGCCGGCACGTCGCTGGAGCGGGCCGGCAAGGACAGCGCGAAACCGATATCGAAATCGAGGCGGTCCGTATCGAGCAGGCGCGCGCCCACGCCGGAGCGGTCGGCACGCAAGACTTTCCCGCGATAAATCAGATAGGGCAGGGCCAGGCTGCGCGTCGAGCGTTCGCTGGCGCCGGGATAGGCGGGCGTGACGGCCGTGCCGCCAAACACGCCCGCTTCCCACAAGGGCAGCGGTGGTTCGACGGCGCGCGCCGGCGCCATGGCGAGGGCGCAGGCGGCCAGCAGGGGGCGTGCGATATTCACCGCTGGACTCCGCAAGGTTTGCCGACCGGCAACGACTCCAGGTCGGCAAACGCCCCCAGCGCCCATGATTGATGCCAGCCCAGTTCATTGCGCACGGCCAAGGCTTCCGTCGCCTTGCCCTGGCGTTCATACAGGTCGATCAGCGCCTTGTAGCTGAGGGCGCTCGATTGTTTGCTGCGTTTCGCCAGCGCGATGGCTTCGCGGAAATGAAATGCGGCCGCGTCGTAGCGGCAGGCCCCGCTGGCGGCGCGTCCCGCCTGGTGGTGCAGCTGCGCTTGCCAAGCGAGATCGCCATGGCCCAGTTCGACATTCGCGACGGCGTCCGCGTAGTTGCGCATGGCTTGCGCCCAGTGGCCCTGGCTGGCCGCTTCCTGCGCGAACTGTTCCTGTTGCGCCGCCATGCGCAGTTCGACTTGCGTGGAGCAGGCATTGAGCGCCATCAGGACGAGCGGCAGGACGAGGCAGGAGCGGATGGGCAGCAGTGTGGACATGGCGCCACTGTAGCCGATGGGCAGGCGCGCACGTTTGCGCAATACGCATGAATTGGGATTTTCCCCGGCATGGATGGCATATAATTTGCACACGACTTTGTTATTTTTGACAGTACACCTCACGGGAGCACCATGTTTTCACGCAAATTCCATTCTTGTGCACAGCTGATGCTGGCTACCTTGCTGATGGGCTTTATCGCCGCGTCCCCGGCGCGCGCGCAGCAGGCGGCCGTCAAATTGCCGAATGTGGTGATCCTGGCCACGGGCGGCACCATTGCCGGCAGCGGTGCCGACAGCACCACCACCGTGGGCTATACCTCGGCGACCGTGGGCGTCGAGCGGCTGATCGCGGCCGTGCCGGAATTGAAGAAAGTGGCAAATGTGAAAGGCGAGCAAGTGTTCCAGATCGCCAGCGAAAGCATGGGCAATGAACACTGGCTGACCCTGGCCAAGCGCATCAACGTGCTGCTGGCCTCGAACGACGTCGATGGCGTGGTCGTCACGCACGGCACCGACACCATCGAGGAAACGGCGTATTTCCTGAACCTGACCGTGAAAAGCCATAAACCCGTGGTGGTCGTGGGCGCCATGCGTCCGTCGACGGCCATCTCGGCTGACGGCCCCATCAACCTGTACAACGCCGTGATGCTGGCCGGCAGCAAGGAAGCCGTGGGCAAGGGCGTGCTGGTGGCCTTGAACGACCAGATCAACGCGGCGCGTGAAGTCACCAAGACGAATACGTCGACGACGGACACCTTCAAGTCGCCGGAACTGGGCATGCTCGGCTACATCCAGGGCAGCAAGGCCTTTTTCTACCGCCAGTCGACGCGCAAGCACACGCTGGAAACGGAATTTGACATCAGCAAGCTCGATGCCCTGCCGCAAGTGGACATCGTGTATGGCTACGCCAACATGAACCGCGTCGGCATGGACGCGTTCATTGCCGCCGGTGCCAAGGGCATCATCCACGCAGGCGTGGGCGATGGCAGCGTGGCCGCGCAAATGAAGCCGGCCCTGGTGGAAGCGCGCCAGAAGGGCGTGCTGATCGTGCGCTCGAGCCGGGTCGGCCAGGGCATCGTGGCGCGCAATGGCGAAGCCAACGACGATGAACTCGACAGTGTCGTGTCCGACACCCTGAACCCGCAAAAAGCCCGCATCCTGCTGATGCTGGCCCTGACCAAAACGAATAGCACGCAAGAAATCCAGCGTATTTTCTACACGTATTGACCGCTGCCGCGCCAGGCCAGCCTCATAGGTTGAGCCTGGCTGATTTACGCTTGCCTGCTTTGCTGCCATACTTCGTTTCTGAATAACTTCCTGGCAGAAGCGGCAACACTGTTCCTTCTCCCTTGTCCATGGCTATCCTGTCCGACATCATCCTGTATCCCATCAAATCGTGCGCGGGCATCCATTTGCGCGAGGCGGTCCTCACGCACTCCGGGCTGATGAGCGAGCATGTGTTCGACCGCGAATGGATGGTGGTGGACGAGCAGGGCCGCTTCCTGACCCAGCGCGAACATCCGCGCATGGCGCTGATCGTGCCGTCCATCAAGGCCACGACCCTGGAGTTGCGCGCGCCGGGCATGCTGCGGCTGGAAATCGAACTGGGCTTGCCGGATCCGCAACACGCGCCCATGCTGGAGGTGCAGGTGTGGGACGATACGGTGCGTGCCTACGATTGCGACGACGTCACGGCCACGTGGTTTTCCAGGGCCGTCGGCGTGCCGTGCCGCCTCGTGCGCTTTCACCCGGACGTGGTGCGCGCCACCAGCACCAAGTGGACGGGCGGCGTGGCCGCCTCGACCATGTTTGCCGATGGCTATCCGGTGCTGATCGCCGGCAGTGCCTCGCTCGCAGACGTCAATGAGAAGCTGTGCGCCGCCGGCCGCGAGGCCTTGCCGATGAACCGTTTCCGCCCGAACCTGGTCATCGGCGATATTGCCCCGTTCGAGGAAGACTACGCCGACTTCCTGCAATTTGGCGCCACCACCTTGAAACCCGTCAAGCCGTGCTCGCGCTGCCCGATCCCGTCGGTGGACCAGGCCACGGGCGTGCCGGGGCCCGATCCGCTCGACGTCATGCATGGCTACCGCGCCAAGCCCGAGCTTGACGGCGCCATCTGCTTCGGCATGAACGCCATCGTGACCGCAGGCGGCGACGAGCGTATCGTGGTGGGACAAGACATCGGTTTCGAACTGGCATTTTAAGCATGGCGCCCGTACAGAAGGGTTTAAGGTTTCTATGAATCAAGCAATACCGCCGGACCCGCGCATTGCCAGCCTCGAAGCCGAAAACCAGGCCTTGCGCGCGCGCATGGCTTTCCTGCTGGAACAGGCCGAGCGCAACCACGACATCATGTGCCGCCACCAGGCGTTTGACCTGGAAATCGTCAGCGCGTCCACGTTTCCCGAATTGATCGGCACCATCTTTCGCACCTTGCCCGTGATTTCCGACCTCGACGGCGTCACCTTGAGCCTGCTCGACGAAGACGACGATATCGTGCTGGTGATGGAAAAGCTGGGCGTCGATTTCAGCGCGTTTCCGCAGTTGCTGTTCGTGCATGAAGTGGCGGAACTGGGCTTTGCGCCGCCGCTGCCCGTGGCCGAAGGCGAAGCGGCCTTGCCGCCGCTGCCGCTGCTGGGCCAGTTCGACGCGCCTGTGCATGGCCCCCGTTTTCCGCAGATCGACGCGCCCCTGCGCAGCGTGGCGCTGGTGCCCCTGTTGCGCAACAAGCGCCTGATCGGCAGCCTGAACCTGGCCAGCAGCGACGTGACGCGCTTTACGCCTGCGCTGGGCACGGATTTCATCAAGCACATGGCGTCCATCATCGCCATTTGCCTGGAAAACGTGATCAGCAATGAAATGCTGAAATACATCGGCTTGACCGATTCCCTCACGGGCGTCTACAACCGCCGCTATATCGACCGCCGGCTGCTGGAAGAAATCGCCCGCGCGCGGCGCCAGGATTATTGCATTTCATGCATGTATATCGATATCGACCATTTCAAGTCGGTCAATGACACCTACGGTCACCAGGGCGGCGACGAAGTGCTGCGCGAGGTGGCCACGCGCATCCGCACGGAATTGCGCCGCTCCGATGCGCTGGGCCGCTTCGGCGGCGAGGAATTCGTCGTGCTGCTGATCGACGCCGACCTCGACAGCGCCACCTTTGTTGCCGAGCGCATCCGCGCCAGCATCGCCGGCACCATGTTCGACTTGCCGGGCAGCGCGCAAGCGTGGGTCAGTGTGTCGATCGGCGTGGCCAGCCTTGAAGCGGATGCGGCGCTGCTGCCGATCGAAACGGTGGCGCAGCAACTGGTGGCGCACGCCGACCAGGCCCTGTACCAGGCCAAGGCCGATGGCCGCAACAAGGTCGTCAGCTGGCAGGCACAGGTCGGCGGATGAAGACCTGCTGATTATTTCAGTAACAAGGTTTCCGCCTTGGCCACGGCGTCGGCCGTGCCGCGCAGCACCACCACGTCGCCGCTGGCCAGCTGCGTCTCGGGGGTGACATCGAGGCGGCCGCGGCCGCGGCGGATGGCCGTCACCGCCGCGCCGCAGCCCGCCACGTCGATCGTGCTTAACGGCAATCCCACGCATTGCGCGCCCTCGTTGACGGTGACCGTATGCAGGCGTTCCAGCTCGGCATCGTCGCCCGCGTCGCTGGAACCGTGGAAATAGCCGCGCAGCGAGGCGTAGCGCTCCTCGCGCGCCGCCTGCACGCGGTGCACGACGCGGCGCAGGGGCACGCCCATCATAATCAGCGCGTGCGAAGCGAGCATCAGGCTGCCTTCCATCAATTCCGGTACCACTTCGGCCGCGCCCGCCTTTTTCAGCTGGTCGAGGTCGGTATCGTCGTGGCTGCGCACGATGACGGGCAGGGTGGGCGCCATTTCATTGAGCAAATGCAACAGGCGCAGCGCCGACGGCGTGTTCGCATACGTAATCACGACGGCGCTGGCCCGGTAGATGCCGGCCGCCACCAGGCTTTCGCGCCGGCCCGCATCGCCATACGAGACGTGGGCGCCGGCCAGCTGCGCTTCCTGCACCCGTTCCGGGTCCAGGTCCAGCGCGTGGTATTCGATCTTTTCTTCCGCCAGCAGGGTGGCCAGGCTTTGTCCGCTGCGCCCGAAGCCGGCGATCAGCACGTGTTTTTGCGAGGCCATGGTGCGCGTGGCGATCTTCGTCAGGGCCAACGATTGCATCATCCAGTCGTTGGCGGCCAGTTTCATGACGATGGCGTCGGACTTGGCGATAAGGAAGGGTGCCACCAGCATCGACAGCACCATCGAGGCCAGCACCACCTGCACGACGAACGGGTCCATCAGCTTGATGCCGCCCGCCAGGTTCAGCAGCACGAAGCCGAACTCGCCCGCCTGCGCCAGCCCCAGCCCCGTGCGCAAGGCCACGCCATTGCTGGAGCCGAACAGCCGGGCCAGGCCTGCGATCAGGGCGAATTTCAGCAGCACGGGGCCGCACAGCAGCAGCAAGACCAGCCACCAGTTGTCGAGCACCACGCGGATATTGAGCAGCATGCCGACGGTGATGAAGAACAGGCCCAGCAGCACGTCGCGGAAGGGCTTGATATCTTCTTCCACCTGATGCTTGAATTCCGTCTCGGAAATGAGCATGCCGGCAACAAACGCCCCCAGGGCCAGCGACAGCCCGGCCCGTTCCGTGATCCACGCCGCGCCTAGGGTGATCAGGAGCAGGTTGAGCATGAACAATTCCTGCGAGCGGCGCTTGGCGACGATGGTCAGCCAGCCCCGCACCAGCTTCTGGCCGATGAACAAGAGCAAAATGAGGACGACCAGCGCCTTGCCGCCGGCCCAGGCCAGGGTTTCTGCCAGGTTGTCCGAATCGCGCGTGAGGGCGGGAATCAGGATCAGCAGGGGGACTACGGCCAGGTCCTGGAACAGCAGGATGCCGATGATCTTGCGGCCGTGTTCGCTTTCCAGCTCCAGCCGTTCCGTGAGCATCTTCGAGACGATGGCCGTCGACGACATGGCCAGCGCGCCACCGAGGGCAAACGCCGCCTGCCAGCTCAGGTGGATGTAGGCGGACAGGTAGCGGGCGACGAACCAGCCGAAGACGACGGTGGCGACGATGGTGGTGACCACCTGCGCCATGCCGAGGCCGAAGACGATGCGCCGCATGGCGAGAAACTTGGGAAGAGAAAATTCGAGCCCGATGGAAAACATCAGGAAGACGACGCCGAACTCGGCCAGGGTGTGGCTGGCCTCGTTTTCCGCCGCCAGGCCCAGCGCGTGGGGGCCGATGACGATGCCGACGGCCAAGTAGCCGAGCATGGGCGGCAAATGCAACATTCTGAAAGCGACCACGCCCAGCACGGCGCTGCCGAGTAACATCAGGGTCAGTTCAAGCGAGGAAAACATGGGTTGCCCGGTGCGGTCAATGGAAATCGTTGTTTGTTGTGACTGGCAAGTTTTTTGCTTTCCTAATTCGTTTATACTTTGGGCATGAGTGTAACCCATGAAAAAACAATGCTGAAAGCTTTTGATCGAATTGACATGCAAGCGACGACCGAGCGCGCTGTCGCGCTGGCCCGTACCACCTTGCAGATCGAGTCCGACGCCATCAATGCCCTGCACGCGCGCCTTGCCACGGACGACAGCGTGGGCCGCGCCGTGGCGATGTTGCTGCAATGCAAGGGGCGTGTCGTCGTCTCCGGCATTGGCAAGTCCGGCCATATCGCGCGCAAGATTGCCGCCACCCTCGCGTCCACCGGCACGCCGGCCCTGTTCGTGCATCCGGCCGAAGCGGCCCATGGCGACCTGGGCATGGTCACTTCGGACGATGCTTTTATTGCCATATCGTATTCCGGCGAATCGTCGGAACTGATGGCCATCATGCCCGTCGTCAAGCGCATGGGCGGCGTGCTGATTTCCATGACGGGCAAGCCGAATTCGAGCCTGGCCCAGCTGGCCGATGTGCACCTGGATATTTCTGTTGAAAAAGAAGCCTGTCCGCTGAACCTGGCGCCGACGGCCAGCACCACCGTCACCCTGGCCTTGGGCGACGCGATCGCCGTGGCCTTGCTCGACTTGCGCGGCTTCAAGGAAGAAGATTTCGCCCGTTCGCATCCGGGCGGGGCCCTGGGCCGCCGTCTGCTCACGCACGTGCACGACGTCATGCGCAGCGGCGAACGGGTGCCGAAGGTGTCCGTGGACGCGTCCTTGCTGCAGGCGCTGGAAGAAATGACGAAGAAGGGCATGGGCATGACGGCCGTCGTCGATGGGGACAACCACCCCGTGGGCGTGTTTACCGACGGCGACCTGCGCCGCATGTTCGAGCGCGTGCAGGATTTCACGCAGGTGGCGATCCGCGACGTCATGCATGCGCAGCCGCGCAGCATCGCGCCCGAACGCCTGGCCGTGGACGCCGTGGCCGTGATGGAGCAGTTCCGCATCAACCAGATGCTCGTCGTCGATGCCGACGGCAAGCTGGTGGGCGCCCTGCATATCCATGACCTGACGCAAGCGAAGGTGATCTGATGGATAGCGTAGCGGACAACCTGGCGCGGGCGGCCAAGGTCAAATTGATGATCTTTGACGTCGATGGCGTGCTCACCGACGGCAGCCTGCATTTCGGCCCGGACGGCGAGATGATGAAAACGTTTAATGTGTATGATGGCCTGGGCATCAAGCTGCTGCAGGAATCGGGCGTGCAGACGGCCATCATCAGCGCGCGCCGCTCGCCCATCACGGCACGCCGCGCGCAAGACCTGGGCATTACCCATGTGCACCAGGGCGGTCACGACAAGCTGACGCCGTTTCGCGAGTTGCTGGCGTTGACGGGCTTGACGGAAGAGCAATGCGGCTATATCGGCGACGACGTCATCGATGCGCCCATCCTGCGCCGCGTGGGGTTTGCCGTCAGCGTGCCGGGCGGGCGTCCGGAAGTGCAGGGCCTGGCGCACCATGTGACGCAGGCCGGCGGCGGTCGCGGCGCGGTGCGCGAGATCTGCGAATTCCTGCTGCGCGCCCAGGACAACTATGCGCGCGTCATGGCGCCGTTCCTGGAGTGAGGCGCGCCTTGCCGCCCGTGACATTTGAAAGAGTGAAGCCCTATGCGTAAGCCAGGAGGCGCCCATCGCTGGCGCGTGATTTTTACCGTGCTGGGCGCAGTCGTCGTTGCGCTG
Organism: Janthinobacterium violaceinigrum; assembly: GCF_009208555.1. GTDB lineage: Bacteria > Pseudomonadota > Gammaproteobacteria > Burkholderiales > Burkholderiaceae_D > Janthinobacterium > Janthinobacterium violaceinigrum. Next base: position 48,288 of record NZ_WFLI01000018.1, read on the forward strand.
GGCAGCTTCTGGCTGCTCGAAGTGATGAACAAGAATGGCCAGGACATCACGGCCAGCAAGCATCTGGATGAGCCCGACTATTTCATCACCAATTTCAGCCTGGTGCGCATGGACTTGACGGGCAAGCCCAGCTATATCGTGTCGGGCACCAAGCTCACGCACTATCCGCTGGACGATTCGTCCGATATCGACCAGCCCTTCGTGCGCAAGCTCACGCCAGGCATGCCGCCGATGAACATGAATGCGGAACTGGCGCATATCGACCAGGACAATACCCGGCTGCAACTGCACCGCAAGGTCGTGATCGACCGCGTGGCCAGTCCGAAGGCGCAGAACCTGACGGTCAGGACGGAAGCGCTGACGGTGTTTCCGGATGAGGAAAGAATGGAAACGGACGTGCCTGTCGATATCCTGACGGGCGCTTCGCGCATCAATGGCGTGGGCATGCAAGCCAATAACGCCACCGGCGTGGTGCAGGTGCACAATGCCTTGCGCATGGTCCTCCCGCCGAAACCGCGCCCGGCCGCGGCGGCAAAATGACAGAATGAAACAAGGAAACCATACTATGAAAAACATCTTGCTGTTGACTCTATTCTCGACCGTCTGCTCGCTTGGCGTGATGGGCGCGGCGCATGCCGAGAAGGCCGATTCCGAGAAGGAAGCCGTCATCACGGCACGCAGCGGCCTGGTCGACGACGTCAAGCAGACGCGCACCCTGACGGGCGACGTGGTGCTGGTCAAGGGCACCCTGACCATGAAGGCGGGCCGGGCCCTGATCACGGAAGACCCGCAAGGCTACCAATTCATCACTTTCTGGGCCGATCCCGGCAAGCTGGCCACCTTCCGCCAGAAGCGCGATGGCGCGGGCGACCTGTGGGTGGAAGGCGAAGCGGAACGCGTGGAATACAACAACAAGACGGAAGTGGTGAAACTGTTTTCCAAGGCCAAGCTGACGCGCCTGGAAGGCACGAAGCCGACGGACGTGGCCAACGGCGCCTTCATTTCGTATGACAGCCGCAAGGAAGTGTTTACGATGGAAAATTCCGACAGCGGCACCAGCACCCCGGATGGCGGCAGCGTGCGCATGGTGATCCAGCCGAAGACCAAGGCACCGGCGGCGGAGAAAGCGCCGGCCACGCCTGCGCCAGGAAAGAAATAATGGACAATACACGTTGCGGCAGTACCCTGATCGTTCGCGGGCTGCAAAAAACCTACGGCAAGCGCCAGGTCGTGCATGACGTCTCGCTGCAAGTCGAATGCGGCGAAGTGGTGGGGCTGCTGGGCCCGAACGGCGCCGGCAAGACCACCTCGTTCTACATGATCGTCGGCCTGGTGCCGTCCGATGGCGGCAGCATCGATATCAGCGGCGTGGATATTTCCAGCCTGCCGATCCACCGCCGCGCCCAGATGGGCCTGTCGTATCTGCCGCAGGAAGCCTCCGTCTTCCGCAAGCTGACGGTAGAAGACAATATCCGCGCCGTGCTGGAAATCCAGACCGTCGAAGGCCGTCCGCTGACGAAGGCCGAGATCGAGGTGCGCCTGGATAAACTGCTGGCCGATTTGCAGATTGAAAAGTTGCGCGAAAACCAGGCGCTGTCGCTGTCGGGCGGCGAGCGCCGCCGCGTGGAAATCGCCCGCGCGCTGGCCACCGATCCCCGTTTCGTGCTGCTGGACGAACCGTTCGCCGGCGTCGATCCGATCGCCGTGATCGAAATCCAGCGCATCGTGCGCTTCTTGAAGGAGCGCAATATCGGCGTGCTGATCACCGATCATAATGTGCGCGAGACGCTGGGTATTTGCGACCGTGCCTACATCATCAACCAGGGCTCGGTGCTGGCGTCGGGACGCCCCGACGACATCATCGCGAACGAGTCGGTACGCCGGGTCTATCTGGGCGAACACTTCCGTATGTGAGCCAATGAAACAATCATTGCAGCTGCGCACTTCGCAGCATTTGGCACTGACGCCGCAGTTGCAGCAATCGATACGCCTGTTGCAATTGTCTACCCTGGAATTGCACCAGGAATTGGAGCAATTGCTGACGGACAATCCTTTGCTCGAGCGCCTCGATGATCCGCTCGACCGTTCGCTGCGCCTGCTGTCCGACGGCGCCTTGAGTTCCACGGCCGCGCCGGCCGAAGCGCCGCCCCAGCCGCCAGGCCAGGAAGCGCCTGCGGCGCCGGCCGAAGGGGAAGCTTTTGACGGCGAGGCGGGCGAGGGCCCGGCCGCCGCGGACGGCGGCGACAGCGACTGGAGCGAAGCGAGCCGGGGCAAGACGCCCGACGACGAAGATTCCCGCCCGCAACTCGAAGCCCATCACTGCACCCTGCGCGAGCACCTGATGGAACAGATGCGCGTGACGGTGCTCGAATTGCGCGACCGCGCGCTGGTCGAGCTGATCATCGATGCGCTCGACGACAATGGCTACCTGGAAGAGTCGCTCGACGACATCCTGGCGCGCCTGCCGCACGAGCTGGAAATCGACGCCGACGAGCTGCGCACGGCCTTGTCGCTGCTGCAAAGTTTCGATCCGCCCGGTGTGGGCGCGCGCAATGCGTCCGAATGCCTGGCGCTGCAGATCAAGCGCTTGCCCCATATCGCCATGGTGACGCGGCGCATGGCCCTCGTCATCGTGGAAAAGCACCTGGCCTGGTTTGCCCAGCGCGATTTCAACAAGCTGAAAAAAGCCCTCGATTGCGACGATGAAGACTTGCGCGAAGCGCAGACGGTGATTCGCCAGTGCAATCCGCATCCGGGCGCCGTGTTTGCCTCCGACGTGTCCGATTACGTGGTGCCCGACGTCGTCGTCAAGCGCGCGCGCAATGGCTGGCAAGTCACCTTGAACAACGATGTCATGCCGCGCCTGCGCGTCAATGCCATGTACGCCAACTTGCTCAAGCAGGGCAAGGGGGAAGGCGCCATGGGCGCACAGTTGCAGGAAGCCAAGTGGCTGATCAAGAATATGCGCCAGCGCTTCGACACGATACTGCGCGTGGCACAGGCGATAGTAGAAAGACAAAAGAACTTTTTCTCGCATGGGGCCGTTGCCATGCGCCCCCTTGTGCTCCGTGAAATAGCTGATACACTGGGTTTACACGAGAGTACTATCTCGCGGGTAACAACTCAAAAGTACATGCTGACCCCGCACGGCATGTTCGAGTTGAAATATTTCTTTGGTAGCCACGTCGCCACCGAAGCGGGGGGCGAAGCGTCATCGACGGCGATACGGGCATTGATCGTGCAACTGACAGGAGCAGAAGACCCTAAAAATCCTTTATCCGACAGTAAGATTGCGGACATGCTGGGGGAACAAGGCATGGTGATTGCGCGACGTACTGTTGCCAAATACCGGGAAGCATTAAAAATTCCGCCAGTGAGCCTGCGTAAGTGTTTGTAAGTTTTTTTCGGTTCCTCTGCGGGCCGGATACGATGGACCGCACGAACCCGATCATCTTTAGGAGTGTGTATGAATCTCACCATCAGCGGACATCATCTCGAAGTGACACCAGCCATCCGTGAATACGTACAAACGAAGCTGGAGCGCGTGAAACGTCATTTCGATCAAGTCATCGATATCGCCGTGATTCTGACCGTGGATAACCTCAAAGAGAAAGAAAAACGTCAAAAGGCTGAAGTCAATCTGCGTCTGAGCGGCAAGACCGTCTATGTGGAAAGCCTGGCGCAAGACCTGTATGCGGCAATCGATGCCCTGATCGACAAGCTCGACAGGCAAGTGATGAAATACAAAACCAAAGTGCAAGGGCACGGTAAAGAGGCGATCAAGCATCTGCCAGACAGCTCGGAAGAGGAATTCGCCGCCGCCTGAGCGGGCCGCGACTTTCAACCGGCTGTGATCAACTAAGGGCGCACATTGCGCCCTTTTTTGCGCCCGTCGCCCTTGCCGGGGTGCGCCATGGGAACGCAATGTTCCATCCGAAGGCGCTAGAATGTTCCCATACTTACTTCTTTCCATTCTGCCATGAGCGACTTCGTCCAGACCTCCATCCGCAACCGCACGGGCCACATCGTGCTCGACCGCCCGAAAGCCTTGAATTCCCTGTCGCTGGACATGGTGCGCGCCCTGAGCGCCGTTTTGCTGGCCTGGCGCGACGATCCGCTGGTAGACGCCGTGGTGATCCGTTCCAGCAGTGAAAAAGCCCTGTGCGCCGGTGGCGACATCCGTTTCTTTTACGATGCGGGCCGGGCCACGCCGCAAGGTGGCAGCGCGCAGCTGGAAGATTTCTTCACGGAAGAATATGCGCTCAACCATCTCATTCATTTCTATCCGAAACCGTATATCGCCGTGATGGATGGCGTGGTGATGGGCGGCGGCATGGGCGTGGCGCAAGCCGGGCCCGGTAACCGCCTGCGCATCGTCACGGGCCGCACGCGCATGGCCATGCCGGAAGTCAATATCGGTTTGTTCCCGGACGTGGGCGGCAGTTATTTCCTGTCCCGCCTGGCCGGCCAGCTGGGCTTGTACTTGGGCTTGACGGGCTTGACGATCAACGCGGCCGACGCCCTGTACACGGGGCTTGCCGACGTGTACCTGCCCGAGTCGCAGATGGGGGCGCTACTGGCCCTGTTCGAATCGACGCCCGGTGAAGGCTTGCCGGTCGCCATCAAGGCCCTGGCCGCGCCATTCCAGTCCCAGGCGGGCGCTTCTGCGCTGGCCACGGCGCGCGCGGCGCTGGACCGCCATTTCAGCGCCCCTTCCGTGGCAGCCATCATGGCGTCGCTGGCACAGGACGACAGCGCGTTTGCCGGCAAGGCCCTGGCGGCCATGCGCCTGCGTTCGCCGCTGATGATGTCGGTGACCCTGGAATTGTTGCAGCGGGGCGCCCATCTGGGCGTGGCCGACTGCCTGCGCCTCGAGCGCACGGTGGTGCGCCACAATTTCGAACATGGCGAAGTGATCGAGGGCGTGCGCGCGCTCGTGGTCGACAAGGACAATGCGCCGCGCTGGCAGCCCGCCAGCCTGGACGACGTCGATGCGGCCATGGTGGCGCGCTTCTTCTCCCCCGTCTGGCCGGCTGCGGCGCATCCGCTTTATCATCTGACGTAACAACGCCGGATAAAACCGTAGCGAGCGGAAGGGAGAGGTGGTTGAGAAGCGGAACTGTGCTGGGCACGGGGCCGCCGAGGCAGTGAGCATCGCAGACCACCTATACCGACGCGCAGCAGGTTTTATTGGCGTTCTAGCTGCGCTCGCGGTGGCGCAGGACGACCCGTTCGTTGGGGCCGAAGTATTGCGCCAGCCGTTCGGCCATGTACACGGAGCGGTGCTGGCCGCCCGTGCAGCCGAGGGCCACCGTCAGGTAGCTGCGGTTGTCGGACTTGAATGATGGCAGCCATTTCTCGATGAAGGCGCGGATATCGGCCAGCAGTTCCAGCGCGCTGGGCTGCGCGTCGAGGAAGGCGATCACGGGCGCGTCGCGGCCGTCGAGAGGCCGCAGCGCCAGGTCGTAATAGGGATTCGGCAAGGCCCGCACGTCGAAGACGAAATCGGCATCCAGCGGCACGCCCAGCTTGAAGGCGAACGATTCGAAGAACAGGGTCAGCGGCGCGCGTTCGGAGGCGACGATATCCTTGATCCAGGCGCGCAGCTTGTTGGCGCTCAGTTCCGAAGTGTCGATCACATGGCCCAGTTGTTCGATGGCCGACAGGCGTTCCCGTTCTTCCGAGATGCATTCGATCAGGGTGCGGCGGCTGGCTGGATTCTGGTTCGGACGCAATTCGTGCGACAGCGGATGGCTGCGCCGCGTTTCCGAGAAGCGCGCCACCAGCGAATGCGTGGTGGCCGTCAAGAACATGACCTTCACGTCGTGCCCCTGGTCGCGCAGCAGGGCCACATTGTGCGGCAGGCTAGTCAGCGACTCGGCGCTGCGGGCATCGACGGCGACGGCCAGTTGCGGTGTGCCTTCGTCGAGCAAGGTTTGCACCAGGCTGGGCAGCAAGGCCGGCGGCAGGTTGTCGACGCAGTAGTAACCGGTATCTTCCAGCACATTGAGCGCAACGGATTTACCGGAACCGGATATTCCGGTGATAAGGACGATATGCATACGCCGATCATACAATAAAGATCGGCACTGTGCTCCCGAGGCAATTATCTTTACAAACTATTGCAATTCGGCTTGTGGTGTTGGTTAAACAAAAGAGCGAGGACTCCTTGCAACGCTAGTCGCCGCTCATTGCCAAACGTTGGTGTAGCAGGGGTTTCGGAGAGCCCTGCTCTCCGCCTGCGCAACGGTTCGCCCTTGCAAGGGCGAACTCCACTGCAGACTAATCCCCGCTCATTGCTAATCTCTGGTGTAGCAGGGGTTTCGGAGAGCACTGCTCTCCGCCTGCGCAACGGTCCTCGCCTACGAGCGAGGACTCCTTGCAACGCTAGTCGCCGCTCATTGCCAAACGTTGGTGTAGCAGGGATTTCGGAAAGCCCTGCTCTCCGCCTGCGCCACGGTCCTCGCCTACGAGCGAGGACTCCTTGCAACGCTAGTCGCCGCTCATTGCCAAACGTTGTCGCTCCATGAACTCCTGCAAGGTATCGATGCCGCGCAGCTGCAGTATCGTATTGCGCACGGCCGCTTCCAGCAGCACGGCGATGTTGCGGCCCGCGGCGACGGGGATGACGACTTTGCGCACGGGCAAGCCAAGCACGTCTTCCGTTGGGAACAGGAAGGGCAGGCGCTCGACTTCTTCTTCCAGCGCATTGCGGCGCACCAGGTGCACGATCAGTTTCAGGCGCATCTTGCGGCGCACGGCCGTTTCGCCAAAGATGGCCTTGATGTCGAGCAAGCCCAGGCCCCGCACTTCGAGCAGGTTTTGCAGCAGGGGCGGGCAGCGGCCTTCGATCATGTTGGGCGCGATGCGCGAGAACTCGACGGCGTCATCGGCCACCAGGCCGTGGCTGCGCGAGATCAGCTCCAGCCCCAGTTCGCTCTTGCCCAGGCCCGAATCGCCCGTGATCAGCACGCCCACGCCCAGCACGTCCATGAACACGCCATGCATGATGATGCGCTGCGCCAGTTTTTTTGACAGGTAGACGCGCAGGAAGTCGATCACTTGCGCGGCCGGCAGCGGGGTGGAGAACAGGGGAATGTTTTGCTCGTCGCAGATGGCGAGGATGTCGGGCGGCGTTTCCAGCCCTTGCGCGATGATCAGCGCGGGCGGGCCGCCGGCGATCAGTTCGCCGATCACGTGGGTGCGCGTATTGACCTTCAAGCGCTGATAGTAATTGATTTCCTGGTGGCCGAAGACCTGGATGCGGCCCGGATGGATCAGGTTCAAGTGGCCCACCTGGTCGGCGGCTGACGAGACGTCGCCCGAGATCAGGCGTTCGCCGCCGGGGAAGCCGGCGAACCAGCCCAGTTGCAGACTTTCACGATTATCGTCGTACAGGCGTTGTATCGTCAGCGGCGTTTGCAACATGGCAGTCTTCTTCAGGAGTGGAGGAATACCTGAAGTTTAACCCGCCGCTTGCAGACTGGGTTGCCAATTGACGATGCGCGAATGCACGGATTTCGGTTCCGGATCCGTGGCCAGTGCCGTACGGAAAGCATCGTCGGAAAACATCTCGGCGATTTCCGACAGGATTTCCAGATGTTGCTGAGTGACATGATCGGGAATCAGCAGGAAAAACAGCAGATTGACGGGCTTGCCATCAGGCGACTCGAACGGAATCGGTTCGGCCAGGCGCACGAAGGCGCCCAGCGGCGCTTTCAGGGTCTTGCTGCCCTTGACTCTGCCATGCGGCACGGCCACGCCGTGGCCCAGGCCCGTCGAGCCCAGGCGTTCGCGGGCAAACAGATTGTCCGAGACGGTAGAGCGGGCGATGCCGTAATTGTTTTCGAAGATCAGGCCGGCTTGCTCGAAGGCGCGCTTTTTACTGGAGACTTCCAGGTCCAGCAGGACGTTTTCGAGGGATAATATTTTGCTAAGATTAGTCATGACACTCAATGAAATGGTGCAATGCGCAGAGGGCTTGCGAGCCGAATTATAGGCCTGTTTCCGCGGCCTGTAACGCCAATTCTCAACAGTATACGCCCGCTGCGGGCGCAGTGGGCGCTACAGCCTATGTCGTCATCATTTTAGCAAAAAAATAACATCGGGGTGTATCGGCTATTTCTTGATTAAAAACACGCGGCGAACCGGTTTTTCCGCCGCCGAATGCCGAATTTCCGATTTTTCAGCGTCTTTGACATGCACTGCGGCACTACTACAACGTTGTTTTAAAACACAGCCAACATTCCTGTTGGCATGGTTTTATGGTGTTGTTGCGCGGTATTACTGGCGCGCATTGCGCAGGTTGCCCGGCATCGCCTCCGTGCTGAAGTTGCTGCGCCAGGGGTTGATGTCGAGACCGCCGCGGCGCGTGTAGCGCGCATACACGGACAGTTTTTGCGGCTTGCACTGGCGCAGGATATCGACAAAGATGCGCTCCACGCATTGTTCGTGGAATTCATTGTGCTCGCGGAAACCAATCAGGTAGCGCAACAGGCTTTCCTGGTCGATCTGCGGTCCCGCATACTCGATCTGCACGCTGCCCCAGTCGGGCTGGCCCGTTACCAGGCAATTCGATTTGAGCAAATGCGAGACGAGTTTTTCTTCCACGGGCGCCTCGTCCAGCGCCGCCTTGAGCAGCAGCGGCGAGGGCGTGTATTGCGTGATTTCCAGGTCCAGGCGGTCCAGCAGCACGCCGTCGAATTCGCCCATTTTCAGCTTGCCGAAATCTTCTTGCAAGGTCAGTTCCACTTGCACGGGCGCGCCGAAACCGTTGGACAGATCCTGTTTCAACAAGGCCAGCAGCGCTTCCGGGCCGTCCAGTTTGGTCTGGTTGAACGAGTTCAGGTACAGCTTGAACGATTTCGATTCGATGATGTTGGGCGAATCGGCCGGCGCGCTGACCTTGGCGATGGCCACCTGCGGCTTGCCGCGCTGATTCAGCCACGACAGTTCATACGCATTCCAGATATCGAGGCCGAAGAAGGGCAAAGTGCCGCGCAATTCCAGCTCGTCGCGCTTGCCCTGGCGCGGAATGGGAAACAGCAGTTCCGGCGCGTAATCGGTGCGGTAGGCGGAGCTTTTTCCCAGCGGGGATTGTTCGGCGAGGTCGTTGGTGGTGGTCATGGTGGCGTGGCTACAAATTCTGTGAAGGGTGAATGGTAGCTTATTTCAACCCAACGGCGACGGCTGGGGTCGTACCCTGCAGGGTACGACCCCAGTATTTGCAGTTGGGCTTATCACCCCAGGAACAGTTTATAGACGGGATTGCTGCTTTCATCCCAGTAACGATAGCCCAGCGTATCGAGGAAGCGGGCGAACTCGCCCATTTCATCGGGCGGCACTTGCAGGCCCACGAGGATGCGGCCCACGTCGCCGCCCTGGCTGCGGTAATGGCACAAGGAAATATTCCAGTTCGGCGCCATGCTGTCGAGGAAACGCATCAGCGCACCGGGACGCTCGGGGAATTCGAAGCGGTACAGCAGTTCGTCCTGCGCCAGGCGGCTCTTGCCGCCGACCAGGTGGCGGATGTGCGACTTTGCCAGTTCATCGTGCGTCAGGTCCAGCGTCTTGAATTCGTGCTCCTCGAATTTCTGCGCCATCGCGCCGGACTCATGCCGGTCGGCAATCTGGATGCCGACAAACACGTGCGCTGCCTTTTCATCGCTGATGCGGTAGTTAAATTCCGTCACGTTGCGCGCGCCGATGAGCGAGCAGAAGCGTTTGAAGCTGCCCCGCTGTTCGCGCATGGTGACGGCAAACAGGGCTTCGCGGAATTCGCCCAGTTCGGCCCGTTCCGCGACGAAGCGCAAGCGGTCGAAGTTCATGTTGGCGCCGCTGGCGATGGTGATCAGGGTTTCATTGTTGACGGGATGCTTGGTCAGGCTGGCCCGTTCCACATAGGCCTTGGCGCCGGCGATGGCCAGCGCGCCGGACGGCTCCAGAATGCTGCGCGTATCCGTAAACACGTCCTTGATGGCGGCGCAGATGGCGTCCGTGTCGACGGTGATGATTTCATCGACATACGCCTGCACCAGGCGGAAGGTTTCCTCGCCCGCCAGGCGCACGGCCGTGCCGTCGGCGAACAGGCCCACGTCGTTCAGGGTCACGCGCTCGCCCGCCTTCAGCGAACGGGCCATGGCGTTCGAATCGACGCTTTGCACGCCGATGACCTTGATGTCGGGACGGATCTGTTTCACATAGGCGGCGATGCCGGCAATCAGGCCGCCGCCGCCGATGGGCGCGAAGATGGCGTGGATGGGGCCGGCGTGCTGGCGCAGGATTTCCATGCCGATCGTGCCCTGGCCGGCGATCACGTCCGGGTCGTCGAACGGGTGCACGAAGGTCAGCTTCTGCTCTTTTTCCAGAGTCAGCGCATGGTTGTAGGCATCCGTGTACGACTCGCCGTGCAGCACCACTTCCACGTTGACGCCGCCGCGTCCCTTGACCGCCTCGACCTTCACCAGCGGCGTGGTGGTGGGCATGACGATGACGGCGCGGCAACCCATGCGGGCGGCCGACAGGGCCACGCCCTGGGCATGGTTGCCGGCCGAGGCGCAAATCACGCCCCGCTTGCGGTCCGCTTCGCTCAGCTTGGACATCTTGTTGTAGGCGCCACGAATCTTGAAGCTGAACACGCTTTGCATGTCTTCGCGCTTGAAGTAAATCTGGTTGTTCAGGCGCTGCGACAGGGCAGGGGCCAGTTCCAGCGGCGTTTCGGTGGCGACGTCATAGACGCGGGCGGTCAGGATTTTCTTGAGGTAGTCGATGTTCATAGTCTGCAAGCAAGTGATTCTGGGCCAGAAAGGGTCTGGAGCGTGTCGGGCGATATCGGCGGCGCCGCGGCGGATAGCCTGGCGACAATAGTGCTCTGTGGATCTAGGGGGCCGGTGAGCCCTTGCCGGTCGGCGCGGATTGTGCGGCGCGCAAGCTGCTCTTCATTATAATGGAGAGCCTTACTGCATCGCGAAGTGTTCCATGATCGAATCCGCAATCGCCTGGCTGCTGCAGCTGATCGCCGCACCGGAAGTCGGGCTGACATCGGTCTTTCTGATCAGCTTTATTTCCGCCACCCTCTTGCCGCTGGGCTCGGAACCGGCCGTGTTTGCCGTCATCAAGGCCAATCCCGCGCTGTTCTGGGCCACCATCGGCGTCGCCACCCTGGGTAACACCCTGGGCGGCGTCGTCGACTACTGGATGGGCTACCGGGCCAAGCAGGCGTTCGCCAAGGAACGCGACACGCGCTGGTTCCGCTGGCTGGCCCGCTATGGCGCCAAGACCATGCTGCTGGCCTGGCTGCCCATCGTGGGCGATCCCCTGTGCACGCTGGCAGGCTGGCTCAAGCTGCCGTTCTGGCCCAGCGTGGCCTACATGGCCATCGGCAAGTGTGCGCGCTACCTGACCATGACGGGTTTGCTGCTGTACGTCCCCGATGGCGTATGGCACCGGATTGGACAAATGCTGGCTTGATCGGCACGCAAACGGGGCGCAATGCAACGCCTGTTTGCCCTGTTTTTGGGCAGTTTGATAGTTTGTGGCTGAGTCTGATTCTTGGCATTTTTGCGTCAAAAAATCATCGGGACTGGTTTTTTATTCACAAAAAATAAGACTTCCCCATATTTGCTATGGCGGCGGATCGGGTGCTTAAACCTTGGGCGGCATAAGGCTGTTCCCGCATGGTGCGGCGCAATAAGATAAAATGGGCCTTTAGGGTCCAGTCCACATCGTCACCACACTCCATGAACGCTCCCGCACATATCCAAGCTTTACTGGCAGAAACGCCGAATGGTCCCGCAGCAAGCCGCCTGCGCGAAATCCCGTATAACTACACGTCGTTTTCCGATCGCGAGATCGTCATACGCCTGTTGGGGGAGGACTCCTGGCGCCTGCTCGACGAGCTGCGCGGCGCCCGCCAGACGGGCCGTTCCGCCCGCATGCTGTACGAGGTGCTGGGCGATATCTGGGTGGTGCGCCGCAATCCCTACCTGCAGGATGACTTGCTGGACAACCCGAAGCGCCGCCAGGGCTTGATCGATGCCTTGCATCACCGCCTGGCCGAAGTCGATAAGCGCCGCCTGGGCATCGATGCGGCCGGCGGCGACGCGCTGGCTGCCGGCGAAGCGCCGGAAGTGGCCAAGGCGCGCAGCGCCAACGTGGAACTGCTGCTGAAGGCGGCCAGCAAGGCCGTGGCCGACTTCGGCGACGAATTCCGCAAGACCTACGACTTGCGCAAGCGCACGGTCAAGGTGCTGGGCCGCTACACGGAAAAACACAATGTGCGCTTCGACGGCATGACGCGCGTGTCGCACGTGACGGACGCCACCGACTGGCGCGTGGAATACCCGTTCGTCGTGCTCACGCCCGACACGGAAGAAGAAATGGCCGGCCTGGTCAAGGGCTGTATCGAACTGGGGCTGACCATCATCCCGCGCGGCGGCGGCACCGGCTACACGGGCGGCGCGATTCCATTGACGCCGATGTCGGCCGTCATCAACACGGAAAAACTCATTACCCTGGGCGCCGTCGAAATGACGGTCTTGCCTGGCCTCACGCATGAATACGCGACCATCCATTCGGGCGCCGGCGTGATCACGAACAAGGTGTCGGAAGCGGCGGAAAAGGCTGGCTTCGTGTTTGCCGTCGACCCCACCTCGGCGCACGCCTCGTGCATCGGCGGCAACGTCGCCATGAATGCAGGCGGCAAGAAAGCCGTGCTGTGGGGCACGGCGCTGGACAACCTGGCGTCGTGGCGCATGGTGGACCCGAACGGCGACTGGCTCGACGTCACGCGCCTCGACCACAACCTGGGCAAGATCCACGATATCGCGCTGGCACGTTTCCAGCTGGAATGGCGCCACCCGAGCACGCGCGACGCGACGAAACCGAACGCGCCGTTCAAGACGGAAATCCTGGAAATTCCTGGCCGCAAGTTCCGCAAGGAAGGCCTGGGCAAGGACGTGACGGACAAATTCCTCGCCGGCTTGCCGGGCATCCAGAAAGAGGGTTGCGACGGCCTGATCACATCGGCGCGCTGGATCTTGCACAAGATGCCGAAGTTCGCCCGCACCGTCTGCCTGGAATTCTTCGGCCAGGCGCGCGATGCGATCCCGTCGATCGTGGAAATCAAGGATTACCTCGACGGCTTGCCGGCCAAGGGTGAGCAGTACACGACCATCCGCCTGGCGGGCCTGGAACATCTGGACGAGCGCTACCTGCGTGCCGTCGGCTACGCCACGAAGTCGAAGCGGGGCGTGCTGCCGAAGATGGCCCTGTTCGGCGACATCGTCGGCGACGATGAAAATGCTGTCGCGCAAGCGGCGTCGGAAGTGGTGCGCATCGCCAACACCCGCGTGGGCGAAGGCTTTGTGGCCGTCAGCCCGGAAGCGCGCAAGAAATTCTGGCTCGACCGCGCCCGCACGGCAGCGATCGCCAAGCATACGAACGCGTTCAAGATCAATGAAGACGTGGTGATTCCGCTCAACCGCATGGGCGAATACACGGACGGCATCGAGCGCATCAATATCGAGCTGTCGATCAAGAACAAGCTGCAGCTGGCCGCAGCGTTGAGCGACTTCTTTGGCAAGGGCAACCTGCCGATCGGCAAGAGCGACGATGCGTCCGATGACCGGGTCGACGATGCGGAAATGCTGGGCGATCGCGCTGAGCAGGCGCAGCAGTTGCTGGCGCAGGTCACGGCACGCTGGACCTATCTGCTGGGCCAGCTGGACCGTCCGCTGGCCGATGTAAAGGGCGAACTGGCGGAACTGGGCATGGAGCGCTTGCTGCCCGTCTTCGATGCGCGCCTGGAAACGCAGCCCGACGCCACCCTGTTCGACGTGGTGCAGGACCGTACCGTGCGCATTACCTGGAAGCAGGAAATCCGCGCCCAGCTGCGCCAGATATTCAACGGCGCCGCGTTTAAACTGATCCTCGACGAGGCGACGGCGATTCACGCGCGCATCTTGCGCAGCCGCGTGTTCGTGGCCCTGCACATGCATGCGGGCGACGGCAACGTGCACACGAACTTGCCCGTGAACTCGGACAACTACGAAATGCTGCAGGACGCCCACGAAGCCGTGGGCCGCATCATGATTTTGGCCCGCTCGCTCAATGGCGTGATTTCCGGCGAACACGGTATCGGCATCACCAAGCTGGAATTTTTGACGGAAGAAGAGATCGGCGAGTTCCGCAGCTACAAGCAGCGCATCGATCCGGAAGGCCGTTTCAACAAGGGCAAACTGCTGAACCTGCCAGGCATGGGCGCCGACTTGCGCAATGCTTACACGCCATCGTTCGGCCTGATGGGGCACGAGTCCTTGATCATGCAGCAAAGCGATATCGGCGCCATCGCCGACAGCGTGAAGGATTGCTTGCGTTGCGGCAAGTGCAAACCCGTGTGCTCGACCCACGTGCCGCGCGCCAATTTGCTGTACTCGCCGCGCGACAAGATCTTGGCGACCTCGTCCCTGATCGAAGCCTTCCTGTACGAAGAACAGACGCGCCGCGGCATTTCCATCAAGCATTGGGAAGAGTTCGAAGACGTGGCCGATCACTGCACGGTCTGCCATAAATGCGTGACGCCGTGCCCCGTGAATATCGACTTCGGCGACGTGTCGATGAACATGCGTAACTTGCTGCGCAAGATGGACAAGAAGAGCTTTAATCCGGGCACCAAGGCCACGATGATGTTCCTCAACGCCACCGATCCCGTGACCATCAATGCCACGCGCAAGGTCATGATCGGCTGGGGTTACAAGGCGCAGCGCCTGGGCCATGATTTGCTGAAGAAATTTGCCAAGAAGCAAACCAAAGCGCCGCCGCCATCGACGGGCAAGCCGCCCGTCAAGGCGCAGGTGATCCATTTCATCAACAAGAAAATGCCGGGCAACTTGCCGAAGAAATCGGCGCGCGCGCTGCTCGACATCGAAGACGACAAGGTCATCCCGATCATTCGCAATCCGAAGACGACGACGGCCGATACGGAAGCCGTGTTCTACTTCCCTGGTTGCGGCTCGGAACGCCTGTTCTCGCAAGTGGGCCTGGCCACGCAGGCGATGCTGTGGGAAGTGGGCGTGCAGACGGTCTTGCCGCCTGGCTACCTGTGCTGCGGTTATCCGCAGCGGGGCGCGGGCGAGTTCGACAAGGCCGAGAAGATGATGACGGACAACCGCGTCCTGTTCCACCGTATGGCCAACACGCTCAATTACCTGGATATCAAGACGGTGCTCGTGTCGTGCGGCACCTGCTACGACCAGCTGGCCACGTATCAGTTTGAAAAGATCTTCCCCGGCTGCCGCATCATGGATATCCATGAGTATCTGCTGGAAAAACAGGTGAAGCTGGAAGGCGTGAACGGCACCCGTTATATGTACCACGAGCCATGCCACAATCCGATGAAGTTGCAGGAATCGGGCAAGACCATCAACTCCCTGATCAGCACGGTAGACAACGTGAAGATCGAGAAGAATGACCGTTGCTGCGGCGAATCGGGTTCGCTGGCTGTCACGCGTCCCGACATTTCCACGCAAGTGCGTTTCCGCAAGGAAGAAGAGATGGTCAAGGGCGCCGACAAGCTGCGCGGCGATGGGTTTACCGGCGACGTCAAGATCCTCACCAGCTGCCCGTCGTGCCTGCAAGGCTTGTCGCGCTACAATGACGATTCGGGCACGACGGCCGATTACATCGTCGTCGAAATCGCCAAACACTTGCTGGGAGAGAACTGGATGCCGGATTACGTGAAACGCGCCAATGACGGCGGCATCGAACGGGTGCTCGTGTGATGTCCACGGGCTGCGATCTGTGCACCTTGCTGGACGGCTACGCCAACAAGCAGGGTCTGGAGACCTTGCTGTGGCGCAGCGAGCGGCTGTCCGTGGTGGCCGTCGACGACCCCGCCTATCCCGGCTTTTGCCGCGTGATCTGGAACAAGCACGTGAAGGAAATGACGGACTTGACGCCCGGTGAGCGCAACTACGTGATGGAAGTCGTGTGGCAAGTCGAGCTGGCCGTGCGTGAAGTGATGCAGCCGGAAAAGGTCAACGTGGCCAGTTTCGGCAACATGACGCCGCATGTGCACTGGCACGTGATTCCCCGCTACCGCGACGATGCGCATTTCCCGAACCCCAGCTGGGCCGTCGTGCAGCGCGAGACGGCGCCCCAGGTGCTGGCCGCGCGCCGCGCCCTGCTGCCGGCCTTGCGCGACGCCATCATTCAACGTTTATCCGCATAAAGTATTGTCATGACTGAAAAAGCAGCAACACCCCAACCCACCGGCTTGACCGTGCACAACCAGTCGCGCGTGCTCGACGTGGCCTTCGACGATGGCAGCGAATTTGCGCTGCCGTTCGAATACCTGCGCGTGTATTCGCCGTCGGCCGAAGTGCAGGGCCATGGCAAGGGCCAGGAAACCTTGCAATTAGGCAAGCGCCTGGTGGGCATCACGGGCATCGAGCCGGTCGGCAACTACGCCGTGCAGCCGACCTTCAGCGATGGCCACAATTCGGGCCTGTACACGTGGGCCTACCTGTACCAGCTGGGCGCGGAGCAAGCGACCCTGTGGCAGGATTACCTGGACCGCCTGGTGGCAGCCGGCTACCCGGGCGACAGCGGCCGCGACGCCAAGGCGGACATGACGGTCAAGCAATCGTCCGGCGGTCATGTTCATGGACCCAGTTGTGGGCACAAACATTAAAACACCTGAAAAACCTACTGCGCGTCGCCATTTGCGGCCGCCGATGCTCACTGTGCTCAAGCACAGTTCCGCTTCTCGGCCACAACTTGCTTCCGCTCGCTACGGTTTTTTAGGTGTTTAGAAAAAATAATGCGGTAATCTTGTCGGATTGCCGCCGCCCCGTTCGTCGTATGGATGCCCGCGCTTGCGGGCATTTTCTTTTGGAGAAGAGACTATGGAATACATGATCCTGATCTACGCCGACGAGGCGCGCTATGCCGCCATGGAAGAGGGGCAGATGGCCAGCCTGATGGCTGACTTTGCCAGCTATACGCAGGCGCTGGAAGCCGCAGGCGTGCTGCGCGGCGGTGCGGAACTGGCGCCCGTGCACAGCGCCACCAGCGTGCGTGTGCAAAATGGCAAGCCCGTCATCACGGATGGACCGTTTGCGGAAACCAAGGAGCAGCTGGGCGGCTATTACCTGCTGGACTGCGCCCACCTGGACGAGGCGCTGGCCTGGGCCGCGCGCTGCCCCGTGGCCTCGCTGGGCACCATCGAAGTGCGGCCCGTCACGGCTTGAGCATGGCTGGCGACGCCATTACGGCCGTCGAGCACGTCTTTCGCCAGGAACGGGGCAGGGTGCTGGCTGGCCTGATGGGGCGTTTTGGCGACCTGGGCCTGGCGGAAGATGTGCTGCAGGAAGCGTGCCGCAAGGCGCTGGAACTGTGGCCGCAGGCGGGCATTCCGTCCAATCCCGCCGCCTGGCTCAGTGCCGTGGCGCGCAACGCTGGCCTCGATCACGTGCGCCGCGCGGGCAAGAGCGTCACCGAGGCCGAGGCCGTGCTGGCGCGTCTGCCGGCCGCCATGGTTGATGAGACGCAAGCGATCGAGGACGACCGCTTGCGCCTGCTGTTCATCTGCTGCCATCCCGCGCTGGCGCCCGAGGCGCAAGTGGCACTGGCCCTGCGCACCCTGTGTGGCTTGTCCACGGCCGAGATCGCGCGCGCCTTCGGCCTGGCGGAAACGGCGCTGTCGCAGCGCGTATTGCGCGCCAAGCGCAAGATCGCCGAAGCGCGCATCCCCTTCGAGTTGCCGCCAGCGCAAGACTGGCCGCAACGGCTGGCGCAAGTACAGCACGTCATCTATCTGGTGTTTAGCGAAGGCTATTGCGCCAGCGGAGGCGATAGCCTGTTGCGCGCCGACCTGTGCGCGGAAGCGCTGCGCCTGGCGCGCCTGCTCGACAGCCTGCAGCCCGGCCAGCCGGAGGTGCAGGGCTTGTTGGCCTTGCTGCTGCTGCAGGCGTCGCGGGGTCCGGCCCGCCTCTCGCCCGAAGGCGATCTGCTGACGCTGGAAGAACAGGACCGCCGCCTGTGGCACGGCGACTTGATTGCCGAAGGCCTGTCCGTGCTGGCGCAGGCCTTGCCGGCGCGCGCGCCGGGGCCATATCAGTTGCAGGCCGCCATCGCCGCCCTGCACGCCAGGGCCGTCACGGCAAGCCAGACGGACTGGCGCCAGATCAGCGCCCTGTATGGCGCCTTGCTGCGGCACAAGCCGGAACCCCTGATCTTGCTCAATGCCGTGATCGCCTGCGCGATGGCGCATGGCGCCGAGCACGGCCTGGCGTGGCTCGATCGCCTGGAAACCGTGCCCAGCCTTGCCAACTCGCATTATCTGCACGCGGCCCGGGCCGACTTGCTGCGCCGCCAGGGCGACCGGGCGGGGGCGCTGGCGGCGTATGCGCAGGCGGCAATGCTGGCTGCGAATACAGTGGAAAGGCAATACCTTCTCCGGCGTCACGGGGAAATGCGCCTGCCGCTTGTATAATGCACGCAAGTTCAAACAGACTGCCTACCATGACCAATACGACCCATTTCGGATACAAAACAGTTGCAGAAGACGACAAAGTGCGCGAAGTCGCCAAGGTGTTCCATTCCGTCGCTGCCAAATACGACGTGATGAACGACTTGATGTCGGGCGGGCTGCACCGTCTGTGGAAGACGTTTACGATTGCCAACGCGGGCGTGCGCCCCGGTTTCAAGGTGCTCGACATTGCCGGCGGCACGGGCGACCTGTCGAAGGCGTTCGCCAAGCAGGCGGGGCCTACCGGCGAAGTCTGGTTGACCGATATCAATGAGTCGATGTTGCGCGTGGGCCGCGATCGCCTCTTGAATCGGGGCCTGCTCACCCCCACCTTGTTGTGTGACGCGGAAAAACTGCCATTCCCCGATAACTATTTTGACCGTGTCAGCGTGGCTTTTGGCCTGCGCAACATGACGCACAAGGATGTGGCGCTGGCGGAAATGCGCCGCGTGCTGAAACCGGGCGGCAAGCTGCTGGTGCTGGAGTTTTCCAAGGTGGCGGCGCCCCTGCAAAAGCCGTACGACCTGTATTCGTTCTCGGTCTTGCCGTGGTTCGGACAGAAAATCGCCGGCGACGCGGAAAGCTATCGCTACCTGGCTGAATCGATCCGTATGCACCCGGACCAGGAAACCTTGAAGACCATGATGGAAACGGCGGGCCTGGAGCGCGTGCAGTACTACAATTTGACGGCAGGCATTGCCGCTTTGCATACCGGCATCAAGATGTAACTCAAGCTGTAACTCACCCTTGTCGGTGATTTTAGGAGATGGAATGAAACTGAAGAAATTTATGGTCGGCATGATGCTGGCCGCGACCACGGTATCCATGCTGGGCGAGGCGCTGGCCCGTCCCATGGGCGGTGGCCGTTCGTTTGGCCGCCAGTCGCAAAACGTGGGCCGCCAGGCTCCTGCGCCGGCACCGGCCCCTGCGCCGGCAGCCGCGCCACGCCAGGCGCAACCGGCGCCAGCCCCTGCACCGGCTCCTGCCGCGAAGGCGCCTAGCCGCTGGAAGGGCTTGCTGGGCGGCGCCTTGCTGGGCCTGGGCTTGGGCGCGCTGCTGTCGCATTTCGGTCTGGGCGGCGCCCTGGCCAGCATGATCAGCACCTTGCTGATGGTGGCCTTGCTGGCTGGCGTGGCCTTCTTCATCTACCGCATGGTGCGCGGCAAGCGCGATAGCAACGCCAGCGGCAATGCGCCGTTCGCGGGCTTTGGCGGCAACCAGCCGGCACCGGCCGGCAACGTGCCCGACATCGGTTCGCGCATTGCGCCGCTGCCGCCGCTGCAGCCCGTCTCGTCCGGCGTAGGACTGGACAAGCCGGCGCCGGCTGCCGCGCCATGGGGCGTGCCAGGCGACTTCGACAAGGAAGCATTCCTGCGTCACGCGAAAAGCAATTTCATTCGCCTGCAAGCGGCCTGGGACAAGGCGGACGTCAACGATATCCGCGAATTCACGTCGCCGGAAGTGTATGCGGAACTGCGCATGCAAATCCAGGAACGGGGCGCGCAGCCGGACTTTACCGATGTCGTCACCATCGATGCCGAATTGCTGGGGATCGAAACGAGCGTCAACGACTACCTGGCCAGCGTGAAGTTTACGGGCATGATCCGTTCGGCGCCTGGCGCCGCAGCGGAACCGTTCGCGGAAGTGTGGAATATGTCGAAACCCGTCAGCGGCAACAGCGGCTGGGTCCTGGCAGGCATCCAGCAATTGAATTAATTGTCAAAACTTGCTGAATAATGGCTTAAGTGCATGCGGAATGCATGATGCTTGACAGATATTTCCTGCTGAACTGGTAAGATCGAAACCGCCCACGTTGTTTTACGGGCGGTTTTTTCTTTTTGGGGGCGCGAAGCGCGCAACATGATGGCACCACTTTCCGATCTTTCCCTGATGACGCCCGTCATCGCCACTATCAACCACTTGCTGGCGCAGGAGCCGTGGGCGCGCCAGCAGCTGGCCGTGCACGCCGGCAAGCTGGCCTGCATCGACACGGGCGCCGTGGCCTTGCGCCTGCGCGTCGACAGCGCAGGCATGCTGGAAGCGGCGCCGGCCGACGTGCCGGCCAACGTCACCATCCGCGTGAAATTGTCCGATGTGCCGCTGATCCTGCAAAACCGCGAACGGGCGTTTTCCTACGTCAAGATCGAAGGCGATGCCGAGTTTGCCAATGCGATTTCGCAATTGAGCAAGGGCTTGCGCTGGGAAGCGGAGCACGACCTGGAAAAGGTATTGGGCCCCGTGCTGGCCACGCGCCTCGTGTCCGGCGCCAGGGATGCCGCCGCCTTTGTCCGCACGGGCCAGCAGAAGCTGGCGGAAAACGTGGCTGAATACTTTCTCGACGAACAGCCCATGCTGATCCGTCCCGCGACCTTGCAAGAATATTCCGCTGGCGTGACGCGCGTGCGCGATGACGTCGAACGCCTGGCCAAGCGCCTTGCCCGGCTGGAAAAGGCGGCCGCCGCCCTCCAGCCGCAGTCCTCCTCACCGGATTTGTCTACATGATATTGAAATTCCTGCGCCTGTTTAAAATCATCCGTGTTTCCATCAAGTACGGCCTGGATGAGATAGCGATTTCTGGTCTGCAAGTTCCCCGCACCGCCAAATTGATCGATACCCTGATTTTCTGGCGCGACTTGTCGTCGCCGCGGGGCTTGCGCCTGCGCCTGGCGCTGGAAGAGCTGGGCCCGATCTTCGTCAAGTTCGGCCAGGTGCTGTCGACCCGGCGCGACCTGATGCCGCCCGATATCGCCGAAGAGCTGGCGCGGCTGCAGGACCGGGTGCCGCCGTTCGACTCCGACCTGGCCGTCGCGCAAATCACCAAGTCCCTGGGCGCGCACCCGGACCAGTTGTTTGCCCGCTTCGAGCGCGAGCCGGTGGCGTCCGCCTCGATTGCCCAGGTGCACTTCGCCACCTTGAAGGATGGCCGCGAAGTGGCCGTGAAGGTCTTGCGTCCAGGCATGAAGAAGCTGATCGACGAAGACGTGGCCCTGATGCACATCGCGGCCGGCTGGATCAGCCGCCTGTGGGCCGACAGCAAGCGCTTGAAGCCGAAAGAGGTGGTGGGCGAGTTCGACAAATACCTGCACGACGAGCTGGACCTGATGCGCGAGGCGGCCAACGCCAGCCAGCTGCGCCGCAACTTCGCCAACTCGGACTTGCTGCTGGTGCCGGAAATGCACTGGGATTACTGCTCCAGCAGCGTCATCGTGATGGAACGCATGTATGGGATTCCCGTGTCGCAGACGGACCGCCTGGTGGCGGCCGGCGTGGATTTGCGCAAGCTGTCCAGCGATGGTGTGGAGATTTTCTTCACGCAAGTGTTCCGCGATGGCTTTTTCCATGCGGACATGCATCCGGGCAATATCCTCGTGTCGATCGCGCCCGAATCGTTCGGCCGCTACATCGCCCTGGACTTTGGCATCGTGGGCACCCTGAACGATTACGACAAGGATTACCTGTCGCAAAACTTCCTCGCCTTCTTCCGCCGCGACTACAAGCGCGTGGCCGAGGCGCATATCGAATCGGGCTGGGCGCCGAAGGACACGCGCGTCGATGAGCTGGAAGCGGCCGTGCGCGCCTGTTGCGAGCCCATCTTCGACCGTCCGCTGAAAGATATTTCTTTTGGGCAAGTTCTGCTGCGCTTGTTCCAGACCTCGCGCCGCTTCAACGTGGAAGTGCAGCCGCAGCTGGTGCTGCTGCAAAAGACCCTGCTCAATATCGAAGGCCTGGGCCGCCAGCTGGACCCGGAACTGGACTTGTGGCAAACGGCCAAGCCCTACCTGGAAAAATGGATGAGCAACCAGGTGGGACCGCAGGGCTTCATGGAGCGCCTGCGCGCCGAGGCGCCCCGTTATGCGCACATCTTCCCGCAACTGCCGCGCTTGCTGCACCAGGCCTTGACGGTGCATGGCGAGCCGCGCGAAAACGAGGTGGAACTGATGAAAACCTTGTTGGCGGAGCAACGCCAGACGAACCGCCTGCTGAGCTTTATCGTGTACTTCGTGGGTGCTTTCGCGCTTGGCGCGCTGGGCTTGCAAGTATTCATGCGCTGGCACCAACTGCCGTTTTAACTGGATCAGGACGTAAGTGATGGCTGACTTTCACACCCGCGATCCGCTGTCGCCCGCCTTCTGGGACGAGCGTTTCGAGAAGCAATTCACGCCGTGGGACCATGGCGGCGTGCCATCGCGCTTGCGCCGCTTCGTTGCCGGCAGCCCGGCGCCGCTGCGCTGCCTGATTCCCGGCTGCGGCTCCGCGTACGAGCTGGTCTTCATGCTGGAACATGGCTGGGATGCCACGGCCATCGACTTTGCGCCGGCCGCCGTGGCCGCCGCGCGCGCCGTCGTCGGTGAGCGGGCAGGGCAGGTGGTGGAGGCGGATTTCTTTGCCTGGCAGCCGGCAGCGCCGCTGGACCTGATCTATGAACGGGCTTTCCTGTGCGCCATGCCGCGCGCCATGTGGCCGCAGGTAGCGGCCCGCTGGGCGCAGCTGCTGGCGCCCGGTGCCATGCTGGTCGGCTACTTCTTCTTTGACGACAATGCCAAGGGACCGCCGTTTGGTATTTCGCGTGAGCAACTGCAGGCCTTGCTGGCGCCGCATTTCGACTGCCTGGCCGATGAAGCCGTGGACGATTCCATCGCCGTCTTTGCCGGCAAGGAGCGCTGGATGAGCTGGCGCCGCCGGGCGGACTGAGGCTGACAGGCCCGGTGGGTGGGCATTTTCCGCTGGGAATGGCGGAAAAGCTTTATAATTCAGGGTTTTTGATGATTTTCTCGGAGTAGAGATGCCGATTTACGCTTACCGTTGTGACGAGTGTGGTTTTGCCAAGGACGTCTTGCAAAAGATCTCCGATCCAGTACTGACGGTGTGCCTGTCGTGCGGCAAGCCCAGTTTCAAGAAACAATTGACGGCCGCCGGTTTCCAATTGAAGGGCACTGGCTGGTACGCAACGGATTTCCGCGGCGGCACGGCGCCTACCACGGCGATTCCGACGGGCCCGGCCGATAGCGCCAAGCCTGCCCCGGCCGTCGAGAGCGCGCCTGCCGCAGCCCCTGCGCCCGCCCCGGCTGCCGCTGCGCCGAAAGCGGACTGAAACGCGCGCCGCGCCGATACTATCCCTTACCGAGAAACCGATGCGTAAATACTTTATTACCGGATTGCTGATTTTAGTACCGCTGGCCATCACCGTCTGGGTACTGAATCTGGTGATCGGCACCCTGGACCAGTCGCTGCTGCTGGTGCCGGAACGTTTCCGCCCGAACTCGCTGTTCGGCTTTGACATTCCTGGCCTGGGCACGATACTGACGATACTCATCGTTTTCCTGACGGGATTGCTGACGAATAACCTGGTCGGCAATTACGTGGTGAAACTGTGGGAAAAATTGCTGCATCGCATACCCATCGTCAATTCCCTGTATTCGAGCGTCAAGCAAGTCTCGGATACCTTGTTTTCCTCGTCGGGCAATGCTTTCCGCAAGGCCGTGCTGGTGCCGTATCCGCACCAGAATTCCTGGACCATCGCGTTCCTGACCGGCGTGCCGGGCGGCGATGCGGCGAACCACCTGGTGGGCGACTATGTCAGCGTATATGTGCCGACGACGCCGAATCCGACATCGGGCTTTTTCCTGATGATGAAGCGCAGCGATGTCGTCGAACTCGACATGAGCGTCGATGCGGCGCTCAAATATATCGTCTCGATGGGCGTGGTGGCGCCTGCGGAAGTTGTTGCTGTACCGGCCCCGGCAGCCAAAGAATAAAGGCAGGCGTCCCGTGCGGGACGTGGCCGGATTGAACACTCACTAACCTGAACTGAGAATTTTATGTCTATGCGTACTGAATATTGCGGCCTCGTTACCGAAGCCATGCTGGGACAAACCGTCAGCCTGTGCGGCTGGGTACATCGCCGCCGCGACCACGGCAGCCTGATCTTCATCGACTTGCGCGACCGTGAAGGCCTGGTGCAAATCGTCTGCAATCCGGAACAAGCGGAAATGTTCAAGGTCGCCGAAGCCGTGCGCAACGAATTCTGCCTGCGCGTGACGGGCGTGGTGACCAACCGTATCGAAGGCACGATCAACAACAACCTGAAATCGGGCAAGATCGAAGTGGTGTGCTCGGAACTGGAAGTGCTGAACCCTTCCGTGCCCGTGCCGTTCCAGCTGGACGACGACAACCTGTCGGAAACGACGCGCCTGACGCACCGCGTGCTGGACCTGCGCCGCCCGCAAATGCAGAACAACCTGCGCCTGCGCTACAAGGTGACGATGGAAGTGCGCAAGTACCTCGACGCGCTGGGCTTCATCGACATCGAAACGCCGATGCTGACCAAGTCCACGCCAGAAGGCGCGCGCGACTACCTGGTGCCATCGCGCGTGAACGCAGGCAGCTTCTTCGCCTTGCCGCAATCGCCACAGTTGTTCAAGCAACTGTTGATGGTCGCTAACTTCGACCGTTACTACCAGATCACCAAGTGCTTCCGCGATGAAGACTTGCGCGCTGACCGCCAGCCGGAATTCACGCAGATCGACTGCGAAACCTCGTTCCTGACGGAACAGGAAATCCGCGACCTGTTCGAAGACATGATCCGCGTCGTCTTCAAGAACACGCTGGACATCGACCTGCCGAACCCGTTCCCGGTGATGGACTTTGCCGAAGCGATGGGCCTGTACGGTTCCGACAAGCCGGACATGCGCGTCAAGCTGGCCTTCACGGACTTGACCGAAGTCATGAAGTCGGTCGAATTCAAGGTCTTCAACGGCGCCGCCAACATGCCGAACGGCCGCGTGGTGGCCCTGCGCGTACCGCAAGGCGGCAGCATGCCCCGTTCGGAAATCGATGCCTACACCCAGTTCGTCGCCATCTACGGCGCCAAGGGCCTCGCTTACATCAAGGTCAACGAGAAAGCCAGGGGTCCTGAAGGCTTGCAGTCGCCGATCGTCAAGTTCCTGCCCGCCGACGTGCTGGCCACGATCCTCGAGCAGACGGGCGCGCAGGACGGCGACCTGATCTTCTTCGGCGCGGACAAGGCCAAGGTCGTCAACGACGCCATCGGCGCGTTGCGCGTGAAAATCGGTCACAGCGAGTTCGGCAAGAAAGCGGGCCTGTTCGAAGACGTGTGGAAACCATTGTGGGTGGTCGACTTCCCGATGTTCGAACACGACGAAGAAGCGGACCGCTGGACGGCAACCCACCATCCATTCACGGCGCCGAAAGATGGCCATGAAGACATGCTGGAAACCAATCCGGGCGCCTGCATCGCCAAGGCCTACGACATGGTCTTGAACGGCTGGGAACTGGGTGGCGGTTCCATCCGTATCCACCGCGAAGAAGTGCAAAGCAAGGTCTTCCGTGCATTGAAGATCGATGCCGAAGAAGCACAGCTGAAGTTCGGCTTCCTGCTCGACGCCCTGCAATACGGCGCGCCACCGCATGGCGGCCTGGCATTCGGCCTGGACCGTATCGTGACCATGATGACGGGTTCCGAATCGATCCGCGACGTGATCGCCTTCCCGAAAACCCAGCGCGCACAAGATCTGTTGACCCATGCGCCGTCGGAAGTAGACGAGAAGCAATTGCGCGAACTGCACATCCGTTTGCGCAGCGCCGAGCCAAAAGTAGTGTAATGAAGCATGCGGCTGCCCAGGCAGCCGCTACCGTTTTACTTGCTGAGGCAAAAAAAGGCGCTGCGAGGCGCCTTTTTCATTCTTGATATGAGCCATAAAATTCCCGTTTCCGTGCTGGTCGTCATCCATACGGCGGATCTGGACGTCTTGCTGATCGAACGCGCGGGCCAGCCCGGTTTCTGGCAATCCGTGACGGGTTCCGTCGATGCCGCCGATGAACCGCTGCTGCAGACGGCCGTGCGCGAATTGTGCGAAGAGACCGGCATCGTTGCCGATGGGCACGACATCGTGCTGCGCGACTGGCACCTGTCGAACGTGTACGAGATCTATCCGATCTGGCGCCACCGCTATGCGCCGGGCGTGACGCGCAACACGGAGCACGTGTTCAGCGTGCAAGTGCCGCGCGACATCGCCATCACCCTGAGTCCGCGCGAACACTTGCAATACACGTGGCTGCCGTACCTGGCGGCGGCTGACCGTTGTTTCTCGTCGTCCAACGCGGAAGCGATTTTGCAGTTGCCGGCCATGACGGGCCTGGCGCGTCCCATCTGATTTCCCTAGAAAGCATTCCATGTTGAACTGGTTCCATTTGACTGCGCAGCAAAAACTGCTGGGCACCCTGGGCATCGTTTTCTGCCTGTGTTTTATTTTCCTGCTGTTTAGCTCCACCGTGCCTGGCCGCACGCCGCCCATCGGCATGCCGCTGATGGCCATCGGCTGGCTGCTGCACCCGGGGGCATTTGCCAAGGGCAAGCGCACGGTGGCCTGGCGCGGCGCACCGTTGCTGGTGAAAATCGTCTGGGCGGCCGGCATCACGGCGCTGATCGTCAGCGTGACGGCGGGCGTGGGACGCATGCTGGCCTGATGGTGTGCGTGATTGTGCTCGTTTAGGTGCGCACGCGCACCTACGCCGGCGCCGCGCGGGGCCTGTCTGGGAGTAGAATCAATGCATGAAAATCCGCGTAGCAACTTATAATATACACAAGGGTGTCTCCTCCGTGCGGGGCTTGCCCAGGGTGCATGCCTTGAAGCAGGCGATCGCGCTGTTCCATGCAGATGTTGTTTTTTTGCAAGAGGTGCAGGGCAAGCATGACCGCAATGCGGCCCGCTATGGCGCCGAGAAAAACGGCCACAAGCATTGGCCGGAGGCGTCGCAGCATGAGTTCTTTGCCGGCGCCGAGCACCATTCCGCGTACGGCATGAATGCCGTGTATGACCATGGCCACCACGGCAACGCCTTGCTGAGCAAATTTCCCATCGCTTCGCAAACCAACCACGACGTCTCCGACCACGCCTACGAGCAGCGCGGCATCCTGCACTGCGTGCTCAAGACGCCGCAGGCCGACGTGCACTGTTATGTCGTCCACCTGGGCCTGTTCGAGTCGGGACGGGGCCGCCAGACGCAGGCGCTGATCGATGCCGTCATGGAATCGGCGCCAAATGGCGAGCCCGTCATCATCGCGGGCGATTTCAACGACTGGCGCAACACGCTCAGCGACAAGCTGCGCAATGCGCTGGGCGTGGTGGAAGTGTTCGACCAGCGCGCGTCGAATTCGGCCTTGGGCGACCTCGTGCGTACCCTGGCGCGGCGCCAGACGAAAACCCCCGTGCCCGTGCCGGCGCGCACCTTTCCCGCTGCCTTGCCCTGGTTCCGCCTGGACCGCATCTATGTGCGCGGTTTCCATGTGGAAGGTGCGCAAGTGATGCACGGCACCTTGTGGGCAAAACTGTCGGACCACGCGCCGATAGTTGCTGCTTTGAAACTCGCGTAGACTGCCGGCATGCGCACAGTCAATTTCATCGCCCACAACGACATCCAGCTGCTGTATTGCGGCACCGATTACTTCCCCGCGCTGATTGCCGCCATCGACGGTGCGCGCTCGGAGGTCTATTTTGAAACCTATATCTTTGCCGACGACGCCACGGGCACCCTGGTGCTCGACGCCCTGAAGCGGGCGGCCGCGCGGGGCGTGCTGGTGTGCATGATCACGGACTGGTTCGGCACGGGCAACCGCCGGGTCAACGCCATGCATGCGCAACTGGAAGCGGCGGGCGTGCACCACCGCATCTTCAACCCGTGGTTCCGGCGCGGCATCACGCGCACGCACCGCAAGATCTGCGTGGCCGATGGTGAAATTGCCCTGGTGGGCGGCATCAATATCAACGACGACATGTTTTGCGACTACGACCACAACATCAGCCTGGAAGCGCCGCGCTGGGATTTTGCCGTGCAGGTGAAGGGCCCGCTGGTGGACGCCATCCACGAGGAAGTGCAGGCGCAGTGGGCACGATTGGGCAAGATGAACCTGGTGCGGCGCATCAAGCTGTACCGCAAGATGCGCGTCGTCAGCAAGGAGCTGGCGAAGAACCCCGTGGTGGCCGGCTTTGTCGTGCGCGACAACCTGCGCAACCGCCGCACCATCCAGCGCGCCTATCTGCAGGCGCTGGGCCAGGCGAGGAAAAGCGTGATGCTGGCCAACCCGTATTTCGCGCCCGGCCACAAGCTGCGCCGCGCGCTGGCCCAGGCGGCCCAGCGGGGCGTCGACGTGGTGCTGCTGATCGGCGTGGGCGAATTTCGCATGCAGGATGCCGTGGCGCACTCGTTTTATCCGAAGCTGCTGGCTGCCGGGGTAAAGATCGTCGAATACCGCAAGACGCAGCTGCACGCCAAGGTGGCCGTCGTCGACGATGACTGGGCGACGGTCGGTTCCAGCAACATCGATGCGCTGAGCCTGTTCCTGAACCAGGAAGCAAACGTGGTCATCAAGGATGTGGCGTTTGCGCAAAGCCTGCGCCAGCACATCGAGCAGGGCGTGGCCGACGGCATCGTCATCCACCAGGACGATTTCAAGCACATCGGCCGTTTCCGCCGCCTCGGCTATGAAGCGGCGTTTCTCGCGTACCGGCTGGTGATGCGCATTTTTTCAGTAGGCAAGTACGCATGAACGACATGACAACGGTAAGGCTGGACAAATGGCTGTGGGCCGCGCGTTTCTTCAAGACGCGCTCCCTGGCCAGCGAGGCCGTCGACACGGGCAAGGTGAAAGTGGGCGGCGAGCGCGTGAAACCGGCGCGCAGCCTGCGCGTGGGCGACGAGCTGGCCATCGACAATGGCGCGGAGACGTGGGAAGTGGCCGTGCTGGGCTTGTCCGACAAGCGCGGCGCGGCGCCCGTGGCGCGCCTGCTGTACGGGGAAACGCCGGCCAGCATCGCCCGCCGCGAGCAGTTGGCCGAGGAGCGCAAGCTGTTCCGCGAGCCCGGCAGCACCATCAAGGGCCGGCCGACCAAGCGCGACCGCCGTCAATTGAGCAAGGCAGGCGGCCTCGACTGAGGCATGCCGCCGGCGGCGCGGGCGGGGAAAATCCGGGGCAATCCCCGGCAAAACCCGTGTTTGCCGCCCCGAAAGCAGCACCAATCACGCGGTCGAAGAATGCTGCGCTGCACCAATAGAACGCCGGCTCTAAAGTTCCCGTTTGACTTTTACGTGGTAGTGGATAATAGTACGAGCGTTCGGATTTTTTCGAGGCGTGCTTTTTTTACCCTCGCTTCACTCCGCCAGATCGGCAACATCACTTTTAGAACGGTACTCTTGAATACTTCAGTCAAATTCATGCGCAAGGGCGAACTGACCCGTGCCGCCATCCTCGACGTGGCGCTGGACTTGTCCAGCCGCGACGGCCTGGAAGGCCTGACCATCGGCTTGCTTGCGGACAAAATGAACATGAGCAAGTCGGGCGTGTTTGCCCACTTTGGCTCGCGCGAAGACTTGCAGATGGAAGTGCTCAAGCTCTACCACTATCGTTTCGAGCAAGAAGTCTTTTTCCCCAGCATGAAAGAACCACGCGGCATCCAGCGCCTGCAATCGATGTTTGCGCGCTGGGTCAAGCGGGTCAGCGTGGAAATCGCTTCCGGCTGCATCTATATCAGCGGCGCCGTCGAGTATGACGACCGTCCCGGCCCCATCCGCGAAGCCCTGGTGGCCATGGTGCGGGCCTGGCAGGGCGCGCTGCTGCGCTGTGTCGAGCAATCGATCGCCACGGGCGACCTGAAAGCGGACACGGACGCCCAGCAGCTGGTGTACGAGATGTATGGCCTGATCCTGGCCCTGCATCACGACGCGCGCTTCCTGCGCGTGCCGGGCAGCATCGAACGGGCGCAAGCAGGCTTTGTCCGCCTGCTGGCGTCGTACCAGAATCCAGTCACAAGCAAATAAGCCGTCAGGCAGTATCCGCAGCAACGCACACGCAGTTCACAAGTACAACACTTTAGCTAATCGCCTTCAGGAGAAAATTATGGGTCAATACGTCGCGCCAATCCGGGATATGCAATTCGTCCTGCATGAGTTCCTGCAAGTGGAAGAAGAACTGAAGCAAATGCCGTCGTACGCCGACGTCGACGCCGACATCATCAACCAGGTGCTGGAAGAGGGCGGCAAATTCACCTCCGAAGTATTGTTCCCGCTGAACCACTCCGGCGACCGCGAAGGCTGCCACCACGATCCCGTCACGAAAAGCGTGACCACGCCGAAAGGTTTCAAGGAAGCCTACAAGCAGTACGTCGAAGGCGGCTGGGCGGCGCTGGCGTGCGATCCGGAATACGGCGGCCAGGGCTTGCCCGTCGTACTGAACAACTCGTTCTATGAAATGCTGAACTCGTCGAACCAGGCCTGGTCCATGTACCCTGGCCTGTCGCACGGCGCCTACGAGTGCCTGAAGGAACACGGCACCGACCACCAGAAGGAAGTGTATCTGCCGAAGCTGGTGTCGGGCGAGTGGACGGGCACCATGTGCCTGACCGAACCGCACTGCGGCACCGACCTGGGCCTGCTGCGCTCGAAAGCGCTGCCTGAGGCGGACGGTTCCTGGACCATCACCGGCAACAAGATCTTCATCTCGGCCGGCGAGCACGACATGGCGGAAAACATCCTGCACCTGGTGCTGGCCCGCGTGCCGGACGCGCCGGAAGGCTCGAAGGGCATCTCGCTGTTCCTGGTGCCGAAATTCCTGCCGAACGCGGACGGCACGGTCGGTGAACGCAACCCGATCACCTGCGGCGCCATCGAAGAAAAAATGGGCATCCACGGCAATTCGACCTGCCAGATGAACCTGGACGGCGCGAAAGGCTGGATCATCGGCCAGCCGAACAAGGGCTTGAACGCCATGTTCGTTTTCATGAACGCGGCCCGCCTGGGCGTGGGCATGCAGTCGCTGGGCCTGACGGAAATCGCCTACCAGAACGCGCTGATCTACGCCAAGGACCGCACGCAAATGCGTTCGCTGTCCGGCATCAAGAACCCGGAACTGCCGGCCGACCGCATCATCGTGCACCCTGACGTGCGCCGCATGCTGTTGACGGGAAAAGCCTACGCCGAAGGCGCGCGCGCCTTCACTTCCTACGTGGCGCTGCAGATCGACCGCGAACTGCACCACCCTGACGCCGACGTGCGCAAGGAAGCGGCCGACGAAGTGGCGCTGCTGACGCCCGTCATCAAGGCGTTCATCACCGACAACGCTTGGATCGCCACCTCGGACGCGATGCAAGTGTTCGGCGGCCACGGCTACATCTCGGAATGGGGCATGGAACAGTATGTGCGCGACGCGCGCATCAACATGATCTACGAAGGCACGAACACGATCCAGTCGCTGGACCTGCTGGGCCGCAAGATCCTGGGCGACAACGGCGCCAAGCTGCGCAAGTTCGGCGAAAAGATCAAGGCTTTCGTCGAAGACAACGGCACCGATGAAGCGATGAGCGAATTCGTCACCCCACTGGGCGACCTGGGCGACAAAGTCACCAAGCTGACCATGGAAATCGGCATGAAGGCATTCCAGAATCCGGACGAAGTGGGCGCGGCATGCGTGCCTTACCTGCGCGTCGTCGGCCACATGATCTACAGCTACCTGTTCGCGCAGATGGCCAAGATCGCCCTCGAAAAAGAGTCCAGCGGCGACAAGTTCTACACCGCCAAACTGGCTACCGCACGTTTCTACTTCGCCCGCTTGCAGCCTGAAACGGCAACCCTGATCCGTCAGGCGCGTTCCGGTTCGGCCAACCTGATGGCACTCGACGCAGACCTGTTCTAAGACTTGAGGAAAATATGACCAATTTCATCGTTAAAAAAGTAGCCGTCCTGGGCGCCGGCGTGATGGGTGCGCAGATCGCCGCCCACTGCATCAACGCGAAAGTGCCGGTCGTGCTGTTCGACCTGCCGGCCAAGGAAGGTCCGAAGAATGGCATCGTGCTGCGCGCCATCGAGAACCTGAAAAAGCTGTCGCCTGCGCCGCTGGGCAACAAGGATGATGCCGCGCTGATCCAGGTCGCCAACTACGAAGACAACCTGGACCTGCTGGCCGGTTGCGACCTGATCATCGAAGCCATCGCCGAGCGCATGGACTGGAAACACGACCTGTACCAGAAGGTGGCCCCGCACATCGGCCCGAACGCGATCTTCGCCTCGAATACCTCGGGCCTGTCGATCACCAAGCTGGCAGAAGGCTTCGACGCCGACCTGAAATCGCGCTACTGCGGCGTGCACTTCTTCAACCCGCCGCGCTATATGCACCTGGTCGAGATCATCCCGACCGCGTTCACCAAGCCTGAGATTTCCGACCAGCTGGAAGGCTTCCTGACGACCACCCTGGGCAAGGGCGTGGTCCGCGCCAAGGACACGCCGAACTTCATCGCCAACCGCGTTGGCGTGTTCGGCATCCTGGCCATCGTGCACGAAGCCGAGAAATTCGGCCTGTCCGTGGACGTCGTCGACGACCTGACCGGCTCCAAGCTGGGCCGCGCCAAGTCGGGCACCTTCCGCACGGCGGACGTGGTCGGCCTGGACACCATGGGCCATGTGATCAAGACCATGCAGGACTACCTGCCGAACGACCCGTTCGCTGCCGTCTACAAGACGCCGGCCGTGCTGGCATCGCTGGTGGAAAAAGGCGCGCTGGGCCAGAAGAGCGGCGCGGGCTTCTACAAGAAGGTCGGCAAGGAAATCCAACGCCTGGACTTCGCCACCGGTGAATACGTGGCCGGCGGCGCCAAGGCTGCCGACATCATCGCCCGCATCCTGAAGGAAAAGGATCCGGTCAAGAAGATGAAGGCGCTGCGCGAATCGACGAACCCGCAAGGCCAGTTCCTGTGGGCGATCTTCCGCGACGCTTTCCACTACATCGCCGTCCACCTGGACACCGTGGCCGACAATGCGCGCGACATCGACTTCGCCATGCGCTGGGGCTTCGGCTGGAACGTGGGCCCGTTTGAAACGTGGCAGGCATCGAACTGGCTGCAAGTGGCCAACTGGGTCAAGGAAGACATCGACGCCGGCCACGCGCTGTGCAATGCACCGCTGCCAGCCTGGGTCTTCGAAGGTCCGGTCGCTGAAAAAGGCGGCGTGCACACGCCGGAAGGTTCGTACTCCGCCGTGTCGAACAGCTTCGTGCCCCGTTCGACCCTGTCCGTGTACGACCGCCAGCCATTCCGCGCGCCAGTGCTGGGCAGCGGCGCCATCGACGGCAAGACCGCCGGCACCACCGTCTTCGAAGACGAATCCGTGCGCGTCTGGCACACGGGCGACGATGTATTGATCATCTCGTTCAAGACCAAGATGCACGTGATCGGCGAAGGCGTGATCAACGGACTCAAGCTCGCGCTGGCCGAAGCCGAGAAGAACTTCAAGGGCCTGGTGATCTGGCACGCCGACGCAGCCGAAGGCGGTGCCTTCTCGGCCGGCGCCGACCTGCAATCGGCCCTGCCTGCGTTCATGCAAGGCGGCGTGAAAGCCGTCGATCCGATCATCGCCGAACTGCAGAACACCTTCATGTCGCTGAAATACGCGAACGTGCCGGTGATCGCCGCGGTCGCTGGCCTGGCACTGGGCGGCGGTTGCGAGCTGGCCTTGCACGCGTCGAAGCGCGTGGCCTCGATCGAGTCGTACATCGGTCTGGTGGAAGTGGGCGTGGGCCTGATTCCAGCCGGCGGCGGCCTGAAGGAAGCGGCGCAGCGCGCCTACAAGGAAGCCAAGGGCAACGACATCCTGCAATTCCTGAAAACGGGCTTCACCAATGCAGCCACCGCCAACGTGTCGAAATCGGCGCTGGAAGCGAAGAAAATGGGCTACCTGAAGGAAGACGACGTCATCGTGTTCAACGCCTATGAGCTGCTGCACGTGGCCAAGGTCGAAGCGCGCGCCATGTTCGACGCGGGCTTCCGTCCGCAACTGCCTTCGCTGATCCAGGTGACGGGCCGTTACGGCTGGGGCACCATCAAGGCGCAGCTGGTCAACATGCGCGACGGCGGCTTCATTTCGGCGCACGATTTCAAGCTGGGCGAGATGATCGCCGAGATCGTATCGGGCGGCGACGTGGACCAGGGCAGTTTCGTCAGCGAACAGTGGCTGCTGGATATGGAACGCAAGGCATTCCTGGAGCTGTTGAACCATCCGAAAACCCAGGAACGGATCATGGGCATGATGCAGACCGGTAAACCGGTACGCAACTAAGCACAGCGTCGATGACGATCCTGTCCCTCGTATTCAAAGTATTACTGCACGTGAGGCCAAGCATGGTGTATGACCGTATCAAACAACAGATGATGGACACCTTGCCCTTCGTGCGGCTGCTGGGGATCAGCATCGACGAAATCGGCGCCGGCACCTCGAAGGTGTCGATGCCGGAAGATCCCAGACTGAATAATCACCTGGGCACGCAGCATGCGGGCGCCTTGTTTACCCTGGCCGAAACGGCTTCCGGCGCGGCCATGGCGGGCGGCTTCGCCGAGCTGATACTGGGCCTGCGCCCGGTGGCCAAGGAGTCGCGCATCCAGTACCAGAAGGTGGCCAAGGGCGCGACGCGCGCCGAAGGCCGGGTACCGGGCGACCTGGCGGCACTGAAGGCGCAGCTGGCGCAGGATGGCAAGGTGGCGTTTCCCGTGGAAGTCGATATCTTCGACTCTGAAGGCACGCTGGCGGCACAGGTGACGGTGGACTGGTATTTGTCGCAGAAGCGATAGGCCTCTACCCCGGACATTCGACAGAACACGAACTTCGTTCAACATCTTTGAAAGAACAAAATGAGCAAACAACTTCAAGACGCGTACATCGTCTCTGCAACCCGCACCCCGATCGGCAAGGCGCCGCGCGGCATGTTCAAGAACACCCGTCCGGACGACCTGCTGGTGCGCGTGCTGCAATCGGCACTGGCGCAGGCGCCTGGCCTGGACCCGGCATTGATCACCGACGCCATCATCGGCTGCTCGTTCCCGGAAGCGGAGCAGGGCTTCAACATCGCGCGTAATTCGGTGCTGCTGGCCGGCTTGCCGAAAACCGTGGGCGGCGTCACCGTCAACCGCTACTGCGCATCGGGCATCACGGCCATTGCCATGGCGGCCGACCGCATCCGCGTGGGCGAAGCCGACGTGATGATCGCCGGCGGGATCGAATCGATGTCGATGGTGCCGATGATGGGCCACCACCCATCGATGAACCTGGACATGTTCAGCGACGAAAACATCGGCATGGCTTACGGCATGGGCCTGACGGCCGAAAAAGTGGCGCAGCAATGGAAAGTGTCGCGCGAACAGCAGGACGCGTTCTCCGTCGAATCGCACCGCCGCGCCATCGCCGCGCAGCAAGCCGGTTTCTTCAAGGCGGAAACGACGCCCGTGGAAATCATCACGCGCACGCCGAACCTGGCGACCGGCCAGGTCGATGTGACGCGCCGCACGGTCGACACGGACGAAGGCGCGCGCGCCGATTCGTCGATGGAGTCGCTGGCCAAGCTCAAGCCGGTGTTCGCCGCCAAGGGTTCTGTCACGGCCGCCAACAGCTCGCAGATGTCCGACGGCGCCGGTGCGCTGCTGATCGTCAGCGAAAAAATCCTGCGCGAGCATAACCTGACCCCGCTGGCGAAATTCTCCTCGTTCGCCGTGCGCGGCGTGCCGCCGGAAATCATGGGCATCGGTCCGAAATTCGCCATTCCGGCAGCGTGCGCCGCCGCCGGCATCACGCAAGACCAGCTGGACTGGATCGAGTTGAACGAAGCGTTTGCCGCACAGGCACTGGCCGTCATCGGCGACCTGGGCCTGGACCCGGCCAAAGTGAACCCGATGGGCGGCGCGATCGCCCTGGGCCACCCGCTGGGCGCCACCGGCGCCATCCGCGCAGCCACCGTGATCCACGCGCTGCAGCGCACCAAGCAGAAGTACGGCATGGTCACGATGTGCGTGGGCGCCGGCATGGGCGCCGCCGGAATTTTCGAGCGCGTCTAAGTTTGGCGGGCTAAAGCAATAAAACAGGGCGCTGTGGGATGACTCCGGCGCCCTTTATCATTTGGAGACGACATGGATATTTTGTGCAGCACGAGCGAGGGTATTCTGACCCTGGAATTTAACCGCCTGGAACGCAAGAATGCGATCACGGGCGCCATGTACCAGACCCTGGCCGATGCGCTGGTGGCGGCGGAGAGCGACGACGCCGTGCGCGCCATCCTGATCTGCGGCAAGCGCGAGATTTTCACGGCCGGCAACGACCTCGATGATTTCATGAAGACGGCGCGCCCGAAGGATGGCTCGCTCGACCATGACCGTCCCGTGTTCCAGTTCATGCGCGCCCTGTACGGCAGCAGCAAGCCCGTGGTGGCCGCCGTCTCCGGCCCCGCCATCGGCATCGGCACCACCTTGCTCATGCATTGCGACCTCGTGTATGCAGCCGACAATGCCAGCTTCTCGATGCCGTTCACGCAGCTGGGCCTGTGCCCGGAATTCGGTTCCAGCCTGCTGCTCACGCAATTGGCCGGCTACCCGCGCGCGGCGGAAAAACTGATGCTGGGCGAATCCTTCCCGGCCAGCGAAGCGCTGGAAATGGGCCTCGTGTCGAAAGTAGTGCCCCTGTATGAGTTGATGACGTTCGCCCAAGGCCAGGCCGCCAAGCTGGTGGCCCTGCCGGCCGCCTCCATCCGCGCCACCAAGCGCCTGATGAAGCAAAGCCGCATGGAGCCGATGAAGGCGGCCATCGCGGACGAAAACAAACTGTTCAGCGCCATGCTGGGCGGCGCGGAAGCGAAGGAAGCGTTTACGGCCTTCTTTGAAAAGCGCAAGCCGGACTTCAAGCAGTTCAATTAAGCGCCTGCCTGCACGCCGGCGCGCATGCCCGCCAGGATCAGGCCGACCGAGGCATGCCAGTCGGTTTCGCTGGCGGGCCGGCCTGCCAGCGCGTAGCCGTGCAGGAAATCGACGAGCGCATCGCGCCCGCGCAAGCGGGTTTTCCTGTCCAGCGCCAGGCCATCGACGGCCAGGTCGAACAGCGCCGCAAACCGTTCGGCCACGTCCGCTTGCGTGACCAGGCCGCGCGCCATCAGGCGCACGAAATACGGCGTGGCGCTGACCAGCTCCAGGTACAGCGCGCATAGCGCCAGCAAACGCCGCCGGTGCGCCTGGCGGGGCGTAAACGGCGGCTGCTGCGGGTCGAGCGCGATAAAACGCTGCGCCATCAAGGCCAGCAGCAATTCCTCTTTTCCCGCGTAATAGTGATACAGCGCCATGGCATCGACGCCCAGGCTGTGCGCCAGCGCGCGCATGGAAAACGCTTCGCCTCTTTCTTCCAGCAGGACCAGGGCGGCCTGCAGGATGGCGGCGTTGTCGAGCGCGGGCGCGATGCGGCGGGGCCGACCCGCGCGCCGCACGGGATGTGCAATGGCTTGAAGTTTTGTGGAGTTCATGGGCATAATTCTACACTGTAGAATTAATTGGATGGCACATCATGCAACAACCTTTCGTCAGCGTCTTTCTCGGCATCAGTCTCGATGGCTGCATCGCGGGAGAAAACGGCGACCTGTCCTGGCTGGCCGAACTGGCCCCCGATACGCCCGAGGCTACCGGCTACACGCAATTGATGGAGCAGGTCGATACCTTGCTGATCGGCCGCACCACCTACGACGCCGTGCTGGGCTTCGAGCCGTGGCCGTATGCGGGCAAGCGCGTGGCGGTATTGAGCCACCGCGATTTCGCGCCGCGGCATGGGGAAGAGCGCTGCGAAGGCAGCGTGCGGGAAGTGCTGGCGCGGCTGGCCGAAGCAGGCTGCCGCCATGTGTACATCGACGGCGGCGCCGTCATCCGCGCGGCCTTGCGCGAAGGCGTCATCGACAGTCTCACCTTGTCCGTGCTGCCCGTGGTGCTGGGCAAGGGCGTGCGCCTGTTCGAGGATGGCTTGCCGCGCAGCGACTGGCGGCTCAACGGCACGCGCCAGCTGCCCAGCGGCGTGGTGCAGCTGCGCTATGAAAAACGTTAAACCGTGCCGGCCAGGTCGACGATGAAGCCGGAGTCAAAACGCTCGTTTTCGGGCGTGCCGTCCGGCCGCCTGTAGCCGCAGGGATTGCACACGACGCGGCAGCCGCCTATGCGATAGTCGAGCGAGGCGTGCATGTGGCCATGCACCCACAGGTCCGCCTGCGCCACCAGCGCGTCCAGATGCGAGGCGAACGCGGGCGAGCCCAGGTTCGTCGCATACTGCGCTTCCACCGACAGCATCGAGGGCGCCATGTGCGTGACGACGACGGTCTTGCCATCGAACGGTTGCGCCAACTGCCGCTCCAGCCAGGCGCGGTGCTGCGCGTGCAGCTGCGCCGTGTCGGTGGCACACAGCAGGCGCGGCGTGTCGCCGCCCGTGCTGATGCGCTTGTAGTCGGGCATGTAGGCTTGCGCCGCCTGCAGGGCCTCTTGCTGGCGCTCGGCGCCGAACAGCAGGAAATCCGTCCACAGGGTGATGCCGAGGAAGCGCACGCCGCCGAGCGTCACGGCATCGCCGTCGAGCAGGCGGATGCTGGCGCCGTGCGCATTGGCGCTGGCGCACGCGTCGCGCACGGCGTCCTGCATGTGTTCGAGCTGATGTCCATAGCCTTCGTGATTGCCGTGCACGTACAGCACGGGCAGGGCGCCAAAGGTGCGCGCGGCCCAGGCGATGGCCTGGCTGCCCGTGGCGATGTCGCCGGCCAGGATCACCACGTCGGGGCGGCAGGAGGCAAGGTCGATGGACGGGGAGTCTTCACCCCAGACTTCCAGGTGCAGGTCGGACAGGATCAGCAAACGCATGGCAAGAGGGCGGCAAGGCGCACGGCAGTCAACGGACCTCTATCGTAGCGCAATTGGCGGGATGGACGGCAAGCGTGCCCCGCTGCTTGACCGCGCGAGGCTGGCGACGTTACCCTATGGCATCAATTATCGACCATACACTCCTGGAGCCGCATGCCGCCTTTCTTCTTTTCCAAGACCTTGCTGAGCGCCGCGCTGGCCGCCATGGCGCTGCCGTTGACGGCGCACGCCGCCACGCCCGCCATCGATCCCCTGACGCAGCCGATCGCCTCGCCCTACGCGGCGCAGTGGAACCGCCCGCAGCAGCCGGCGCGCATCCACGGCGACACGTATTACGTGGGCGTGGGCGGCTTGAGCGTGGTGCTGATCGACACGCGCGAAGGCTTGATCCTGATCGATGGCGCGCTGCCGCAATCGGTGGCCGCCATCAAGGAGCATATCCTCGAGCTGGGCTTTCGCCTGCAAGACATCAAGTTCATCCTGAATACGGAAGCGCATTTCGACCATTCGGGCGGCATTGCCGCTCTGGCCCGCGACAGCGGCGCGCAAGTGGTGGCCAGTCCGCTCGGCGCGCAGGCGCTGCGCGCGGGCTCGGTGCTCGCCCTGGACCCGCAAGCGGGCGCAATCGATCCCATGCCGGCCGTGGAGAACGTGCGCGAGATCGCCGATGGCGAAACCCTGCAGCTGGGCGGCGTGACTATCACGGCGCGCTACACGCCCGGCCATACGCCGGGCAGCACCAGCTGGACCTGGGTCTCGTGCGAGGACGCGGAAGGACACGAATGCCTGAACGTGGTGTTCGGCGCCAGCCTCACGCCGGTGGCGGCCGACGATTTTCATTACCTGGGCGATGAGCGCCATGCAGACCTGACACCGGCCTTTCGCCGCGTCATGCAGGACTTCGCCAAACTGCCCTGCGACATCCTGATCTCGGCCCACCCGGACCACTCCGGCGGCGACCTGAAACTTACGCAACTGCTGGAAGGCGTCACGCCGAATCCCTTCATCGATACGCAGGCGTGCAGCAACTACGCTGCCAGGAATGAGGCGAAGCTCGATGCGCGCATCGCCAAAGAAAAAGAAGCGGCTGCGACAAAATAACAACGTTGGCGCATGCACCATGAAAAGCGGTTGACGCACTGCAGCATACGGTGCAGAATCATCGTCCGCAGTTCAGATTAACCAGACAAAAGAAAGGATACCCATGTTCGAGCAGGCTGGCAGCAAGTACTACCACTAGCCCCGCGCATGACGCTCGGGGCCATCGGCACATTGCCGATCCCGAGCCGGTGTCCTTCAAACCCCGGTGAGGAAACTCGCCGGGGTTTTTTGTTTCATAGGGGGCCCCGGCATAACGACAAGACCAAGGAATACGTTATGCCCATCCACCAGACATTGCGCGGCGCCCACGTGCCCGTGCATATTTTTACCGACGATATCGATGCGCAGGCGCTGCGCCAGCTGCACAATATCGCCAGCCTGCCCATCGTCCATCCGCATGTGGCGGCCATGCCCGACGTGCATGCCGGCATCGGCGCCACCGTCGGCAGCGTGATTCCCACGCGCGGCGCCATCATCCCGGCCGCCGTGGGCGTCGACATCGGCTGCGGCATGAACGCCGTGCGCACGACCCTGACGGCCAGCCAGCTGCCCGACAACCTGGCGCGCCTGCGCAGCGCCATCGAGGCGGACGTGCCCGTCGGCTTCGAGCAGCACGACTGGAGCCGCGTGCAGGG
The DNA here is from genome assembly GCF_009208555.1 of Janthinobacterium violaceinigrum. Classification (GTDB taxonomy): domain Bacteria; phylum Pseudomonadota; class Gammaproteobacteria; order Burkholderiales; family Burkholderiaceae_D; genus Janthinobacterium; species Janthinobacterium violaceinigrum. The sequence goes on from NZ_WFLI01000018.1 coordinate 89,255, forward strand.
CTCGCGCCATGCGCGCGCCGCGCGTCCTCTCAGCGGCCGCCTGGAGCGCATCGTCGACCGGCACCGGGGCATCGCCAAGATGCTGCGCCAGTTCGAGCGCACGTGGATCTGCCAGGCGGGCACCCTGGGCGGCGGCAACCACTTCATTGAAATCTGCCTCGATGAGGAACAGCGCGTGTGGGTCATGCTGCATTCGGGGTCGCGCGGCATCGGCAATGCCATCGGCCGCTATTTCATCGCCGCCGCGCAGAAGGACATGCGGCGCCACCAGCTGCAGTTGCCCGATGCGGATCTGGCGTACCTGAGCGAAGGTTCCACGGTGTTCGACGACTACGTGGAAGCGGTGGACTGGGCGCAGGACTATGCACTGCTCAACCGCAGCGAAATGATGCGCCGCGTGCTCGACGCGCTGGCGAAGTTTGCGCCGCCGTTCCAGCTCGATGGAGAGGCCATCAACTGCCACCACAACTACATCGCGCGTGAAACGCATGGCAACGCGGATTTGTATGTGACGCGCAAGGGCGCCATTTCGGCGCGGCAGGGCGAGCTGGGCATCATCCCCGGCAGCATGGGCGCGCGCAGCTTCATCGTGCGCGGCAAGGGCAACCCGGACTCGTTCTGTTCCTGCTCGCACGGGGCGGGGCGCAGCATGAGCCGCAGCGAGGCGAAGCGCCGCTTCAACCGCTTTGACCTGGCCGAGCAGACGGCCGGCATCGAATGCCGCAAGGATGGCGGCGTGGTCGATGAAATCCCGGCCGCCTATAAGAATATCGACGCCGTCATGGCGCACCAGAGCGACCTGGTGGAAGTGGTGCATACCCTGCGCCAGGTCGTCTGCATCAAGGGCTGAAAGGAGACAAGATGAAAATCAAACTGAAAGCCACGCCCAAGCCGCGCAACCCGCTGGTGGCGGCCGCCCGATTGCGTGGCGGCGCCGGCGCGCACCAGTCGGAGGCGTCGCCGCGCGCGGCGCGCCGGGCCGGCAAGCATCGCCTGCAGCAATGGCTGGCGGGCCGTCTCAAGCCTGACGATTAAGGGCCGGCAGCTCGACGATGTAGTTCGGATCGAAAGCGGGATTTTGCGGCGCGCCGCTGCGCGTCTTGTAGCCGCACGGGTTGCTGACCACGCGGCACGGGCCGATCCGGTAGTCGCGCGAGGCGTGGATGTGGCCATGCACCCACAGGTCGGCCTGCGCGGCCAGCTCGTCCAGGCGCGAAGCGTAGGCGGGCGAACACGCTTCGCTGCCATACGCGTCGTCCACCGATTGCAGCGACGGCGCCATGTGGCTGACGACCACGGTGCGCCCATCGAAGGGCTGCGCCAGTTCGCGCGCCAGCCACGCCTTTTGCTGTGCGTGGAACATGGCCGTGTCGGCCGCGCGCAGCTTGCGAAAGCCCATGTTGGCCAGGCGGATGCGCTTGTAGTCGTTCATGACGGCTTCCGCGTCGCGCATGGCCGCTTGCCGCGTGTCGTCGCCCAGCAGGCGGAAATCCGTCCACAGGGTGGCGCCCAGGAAGCGCACCTTGTTGCCCGCCGGGTCTTCCATGACGTGAGCAGTCGCATCGAGAAAACGCACGTTCGGCGTGGCCGCGCAGGCGGTGCGCAGCTCCTGGCGCACCTTGTCCAGGTGGTGGCCATAGCCTTCGTGGTTGCCGTGCACGTACAGCACGGGCAGTCCCGCAAACGCGCTGGCGGCCCAGGCGACGGCGCGGGCGCCCGTGTCGATGTCGCCGGCCAGGATCACGACGTCGGGACAACTGAGCGCAAGGTCCCCTTGCGGCGCTTCGTCGCGCCATAGCTCATGGTGCAGGTCCGACAGAATCAATAAACGCATGCGGCGTCCAGGCGATGGGAGAGGATGCCATCGTACCTGAAAAGCCTCACTCTTCTTCCAGCGCGGCGAAGCCGTGCGCCAGGTAGTCGATCAGCGCGCGCACGGCCGGCAGCAGGCCGCGCCGCGAAGGAAACACGGCATGGATGATTTCGCGCTGCGGCCGCCATTGCTCCATCAGCGGCAGCAGGCTGCCATCGGCGATCTGCTCGCCTATCATCATGGTTGGCAGCTGCACCACGCCCACGCCGGCCACGGCCGCGTCGCGCAAGGTCAGCATGTCGCCCGTGACGAAGCGCGGCACGTGGCGCAGCTGGGCGCGCGCGCCGTCCGGGCCGTGCAAATCCCACTGGTAGTGCTGTTGCGGCGTGCCCAGGGCCAGGCTGGGCCAGTCGGCCAGGTCGGCCGGCGCCTTCGGCGCGGGCGCGCCGGCGAACAGCAGCGGGCTGCCCACCATGCACTGGCTGCGCTCGGCCAGCACGCGCAGCACCAGGTCGCTGTCGGGCAGCGGCGGCGGGCGCACGCGGATGGCCACGTCGATGCCTTCGGCCACCAGGTCGACGCGGCGGTTGGTCGCTTCCAGCAGCAAGGTCACTTGCGGATGGTCGCGCATGAAGCGGGCCAGCATGGGACCCACCAGCGTGTGCAGCAGGGCGATGGGACAGGACAGGCGCACCGTGCCGCGCGGCGCCGCGCGCGTCAGTTCGATCGCTTCCTGCGCCGCTTCCGCTTCCACCAGCATGGCCTTGCAATGCTCGTAAAACGACTGCCCCACGTCGGTGACGGAAAAGTGGCGCGTCGTGCGCTGCAGCAGGCGCACGCCCAGCCGTTCTTCCAGCAGCGCGATGCGCCGGCTCAGCCTTGATTTTGGCATGCCCAGCGCGCGTCCGGCCGGGGCGAAGCCGCCATGGTCGACCACCTGCACAAAGTAATACAAGTCGTTCAGATCCTGCATGCTGTCTCCTTGATCGTTCTATTTTTGGAACGCTGATGGCGAATTTTACCGTCTACCGCGCTTATCGTTGCAAGCGTATTCTGTCTCCATCGTAATGCACACCCGAACAGGAGAGCGAGATGAACAAAATTACCGGTATCTACAGCGCACCGCGCCAGCACTGGGTCGGCGACGGTTTTCCCGTGCGCTCGATGTTTTCGTACAACGGCCATGGCAAGCAGCTGAGCCCCTTCCTGCTGCTCGACTATGCAGGCCCCGCCGAGTTTGCCCCCGGCACCCGTCCGCCCGGCGTCGGCTCGCACCCGCACCGGGGCTTTGAAACGGTGACCATCGTCTACAAGGGCGAAGTGGCGCACCGCGATTCGACGGGCCAGGGTGGCGTGATCGGTCCCGGCGACGTGCAATGGATGACGGCCGGCGCCGGCATCCTGCATGAAGAGTTTCACTCGCCCGCCTTCACGCAGTCGGGCGGCACCCTGGAAATGGTGCAGCTGTGGGTGAACCTGCCGGCCAAAAACAAGATGACGGCGCCCGGCTACCAGGCCATCGCCAGCGATACCATTCCCACCGTGGCGCTGCCCGATGGCGCCGGCGCGGTGCGCGTGATCGCCGGCGACTTCGGTGGCCGGCATGGCCCGGCCCGCACGTTCTCGCCGATGCAGGTGTGGGACATGCGCCTGGCCCAGGGCAAGCTGACGGAACTGCCCGTGAACAAAGGCTGGAGCACGGCGCTGATCGTCCTGCACGGCACGGTGCTGGTCAACGGCGAGAGCGTGGTGCGCGAAGCGCAGATGGCCTTGTTCGAGCGCGATGGCGACAGCATCACCATCGAGGCGAACAACGACGCCGTGGTACTGCTGCTGAGCGGCGAGCCGATCGACGAGCCCATCGTCGGCCACGGCCCGTTCGTCATGAATACCGAGGCGGAAATCGTGCAGGCGTTCGAGGATTTCAACAGCGGCCGCTTCGCCCGCATCGAGAAGTAAGTCACTTTGTGCAGTACCCATGCCGCATCCCGCGGCATGGTTTTCCAGGAGACCACCATGAGCACCCCCGCCAACTTCCAAGGCTTGCCGCCGATGATAGACCCCGACGACGCCGTCATGCTGCTGATCGACCACCAGAGCGGCTTGTTCCAGCTGGTGCGCGACATCGAACAGCACGTGCTGCGCGGCCACGTCACGGCGCTGGCCAAGCTGTCGCGCCTGGCCAACATGCCGACCTTCACCACCGCTTCCGTGCCCGATGGCCCGAACGGTCCCCTGATCCCGGAAATCCACCATTTCAATCCGGAAGCCGTCTACATCCCGCGCACGGGCCAGATCAATGCCTGGGACAATCCGGCCTGGGTCGAGGCCATCGAAAAGACGGGCCGCAAGACGCTGCTGATCGCCGGCACGCTCACCAGCGTGTGCATGGCTTTTCCCACCATCAGCGCGCTGGCGGCCGGCTACAAGGTGTTTGCCATCATCGACGCCTCGGGCAACTGGTCGAAGATGGCCACCGACATCACCATGGCGCGCGTGACGCAGGCGGGCGCCGTGCCGATCGATACGTATGCCGTGCTGGCCGAAGTGATGAGCACATGGAACCGCGCCGACGCGATGGCGTTTGCCGCCATCATGACCGACCATATCGTGCCGCCGTACCGCGCGCTGATCGAAAGCTACGACAAGGCGCAGGGCGTGCAAAAGAATGGCCGGGAAACCCGGCTGGAGATCCTGGAAGCGGCTGCCGGGAGCTGAGCGCCGCTACGGCGCTTCATAGCGGGCGCGGATCGCCGGCAGCGTGCCGCGCTGCTCCAGGCGCGTGATGGCGGCGTTCAGGCGCGCCAGGTCGGCGGCGCTGGTATTGCGCGCATTGAGCATCAGGTGCACGGGCGCGCGCAGGGCCAGGAAGGGCAGGGCGGCCAGCGCCACGCCCTGCTGACGCGCCTCGTGGCGCACGGCCAGCACGTCGCCCAGCAGCAGGTCGGCGCGGCCCGCATCGAGCATGCGCACGCCTTGCTGGAAGCTGCCGAACGCATTCAGGCGGCCGGCCTTTTCCAGCACCGGCCGGGCCGCCGCGTACTGTGCGCCATACCAGCCCACCTTGGGCGCCAGCAAGGTCGACTTGCCGCCCGCGAGCTGCGCGAAGCTGGCGATCTGGCGCTGGCCGCCGGGTGCGCCGGCCTTGCTGAACAGCCCCACGGCTTCGTCGCGGTACGAGATGGAAAAGCGGGCATAGGACTGGCGTTCCGGTGTCTCGGACGCGGCCAGCATCAGGTCCAGCCCCCCTTTCTGAAACAGCAGCTGGCGCCGCGCGGTGGGCAGTTCCGGCAAGGTGACCAAGGTGCACCGGGCTTCCTTGAAAATGGCTTGCAGCAACTCCAGGTCCAGGCCCGTATAGCGGCCCTGGGCATCGCGGTAGACATACGGCGGCCACTGCTCCAGCGCCATCGTCATGCGGCAGGCCACGGCGGGCAGGGCGGATATGCCCAGCACTGCCGCAAACAGGAGATGGCGCATGCGCATACGGAGACTTCCCTAGAGTTTCAACTTGATATTCAATTTGCCAGAATCGCCACGGAAGTCAAGGGCTGCGGCGGCTGAAGACCCCTCCGAAGCGCATTTCCTGGATTTTTGCGCGTTTTTTTTCTTCCCGGCCCCGTCGTTTTCGCCTCGGGCATGGCGAACACCGTACAGTGTAATCGGCTATAGTGACGCGGTGCCACCACTGCCCCGCAAAGGAAGACCGCTTGACTGCCCCGCTCGAGATCGCCGCCAATGTACTGATGACTGCCTCCATCATTCTGGCTGGACGCAACAATATTCATTCCTGGTGGATCGGCATTGTCGGTTGCGTGCTGTTTGCCGTCCTGTTTTTCCAGGTCAACCTGTACGCGGACGTGATGCTGCAACTGTTTTTCATCGTCACCTGCGTCATCGGCTGGCTGCAATGGCGGCGCGGCGCCGGCGGCAAGCCCTTGCCGATCACGCGCACGGGCTGGCGCAGCCTGGCCTGGGTGGTGCCGGCCGGCATCGCTTCCGTGGTGATCTACGGCATGCTGCTGCACCGCTTCACGAATGCCTACGCGCCCTTCATCGATTCGGCAGTGTTGGTATTTAGCATCATCGCGCAATTCTTGCTGATGAGCCGGCGCATCGAAACCTGGGGTTTCTGGCTGCTGGTCAACACCGTGGCCGTGCCGCTCTACTACAGCCGCGGCCTGCACCTGACGGCCGTGCTGTATGCGGCTTACTGGGTCAATGCCCTGATTTCCTGGTACTGGTGGGGCGTGCAGGCGCGCCGCGCGGCGCAGGCGCCCGCTGGCCCGTCCGCGTCCACCGCCGATGCCTGAATGTTGTCAAACGACAAGTGCTTAGATCCAAATCGTATATACATTCAATTTTTAATTCGTTCACGCCATAAAGGCGCCGCGATATAGTGGCCTTTCCCCGCTTACCGGTGTCTTTTATGTTGCGTTCTACCCCTTCTGCCAGTTTTTACGCCACTCGTCATCAGCTGACCATGCAATGCATGGCGCAGTGGATGCCGATGCGTGGCCGTCCACGCATCCCGTAAGTCACTCCCACCCGTTTCGTTGCCGTTTGCCCGCTGGCCCACCCGGTCCGCGTGCCCCTGCTCGGCCTTTTTTATCGGAAAAAGGCTGCAATCCCAATAAGAGGAAACCATGTTCAAACCACTCGCCATCAGTCTTGCCATCGCCGCCGCCTTCCCCGCCTTCGTCCATGCCCAGGAGGACATGGTGCGCGTCAACGTCACCGGTTCGAATATCCGCGTCAGCGAAAAGGAGGGCGCCAGCGCCGTGCAGGTCATCACCGCCAAGGAATTGAAAGCCAGCGGCAAGACCAGCGTCTCGGATGTGCTGCGCGCCATCTCCGCCAACAGCGGCAACAGCTACAACGAACAATACACGGGCAGCTTTTCGGCCGGCACCTCGGGCTTGTCGCTGCGCGGCATCGGCCAGAAAAATACCCTGATCCTCGTCAACGGCAAGCGCGTGGCCAGCTATGCCACGGCGCAAAACCTGCAGGAAACCTTTGTCGACCTGAACAGCCTGCCGATGGCGGCCGTGCAGCGCATCGAGGTGCTCAAGGATGGCGCTTCGTCCATCTACGGTTCCGACGCCGTGGCCGGCGTGGTCAACATCATCCTGTACAAGGAATTCACGGGCACGGACGTCACGGCGCAGTGGGGCGGCTCGACGGAAGGCACGGGCCAGCACGAAAAGAGCGCGGCCCTGCAGACGGGCTTCGGCAAGCTCGAGGAAGACGGCTACAGCCTGGTCTTCTCGATCGACGCGCAGCAGCGCGACAAGCTGCAGCAGAGCGACGTGGCGTGGATGCGCGATGCGGATTTCCGCAACCAGCAGCGGGGCAGCCTGGGCTGGGCCATCACCAACTACGCGGGCACCGATCCCACCAAGACCCTGGGCGGCGTGCGGGGACCATTGCAACTGGTCAATTATGGCGACATCACGTCCGGCAAGACGGGACAAGTGCTGGCCTACAATCCGTCGCCGTATAAAACCCTGATCCCCGGCATCCAGCGCGTGCATACGGCCGCGCGCGCCACCTTCAAGCTGAACGCGGATACGGAAGCGTATGTCGATCTGCTGCACAGCTATTCGCGCGCCGACCAGACGTTCAGCGCGCCGCTGACGGTGAACAACGCCACGCGCGTGTGGAACAATGCCACGCAGGCGCTCGACACCATCCCCGTGGTGCTGCCCGTGGGCCATCCCAACAATCCGGGCGCGACGCCCCTGCCGTTCACGGCCACCCTGTTCGACCTGGGGCCGCGCCTGAAGCAGGACCGGGTCACGTTCTACCGCGCGCTGGCGGGTCTCAAAGGCACCCTGGCGGGCTGGGACTGGGATGCGGCCGTGGGCCACTCCAGCAGCAAGCTGGAAGAAACGGTGCAGAACTTCGTCAACCGCTATGAATTCCAGAAGGTGCTGGCCGACGGCAGCTACAATTTCTTCGACCAGTCGCAAAACAGCGAAGCCGTGCGCAACCGCCTGCGCCTGTCCACCCTGCGTCCGGCCGAGTCGACGCTCGATACCGTCGACTTTTCTGCCGCGAAAGACCTGTGGCAATTGCCGGCCGGTCCGCTGGGCTTTGCCGCCGGTGCCCAGTGGCGCCGCGAAAAGATGGATTCGCAAACCTCGACGGCCGTGCTGTCGGGCACGGAGCTGCGCCCGGCCATCAACATCATCAACGGTTCGCGCAGCGTGTCGGCCCTGTTTGCCGAATTTAACGTGCCCGTCGTCAAAGACCTGTCCGTCAACCTGGCCGGCCGCGCCGACCATTACAGCGATTTCGGCAATGCGTTTTCGCCGAAAGCCAGCGCCCGCTACCAGGCGGCGCCGTGGCTGCTGGTGCGCGGCACCGTGTCGCGCGGCTTCCGCGCGCCATCCTTGCCGGAAATCACGCAAAGCACGGCCGTCAGCTATGTCAGCGTGCTCGATCCGCGCGACCCGATCACGCCCACGCAGACGCGCGGCGTGACGGCCATCACCATCGCCAATACGGCGCTGCGTCCCGAGCGTTCGAACAACCTGAACCTGGGCGTGGTGGTCTCGCCCACCAGCAGTTCGAGCATCGGTCTCGATTACTACCGCATCAAGCAGGATGGCGTGATCGGCACGGAAAGCGCCACCACCACCATCGCCAACGAAGCGTCGGCGCCGCAAAAGATCACGCGCGATGCCGATGGCCGCATCACCACCCTGTACCGCCAGTACCGCAACCAGGGCCAGCGCGAAGTGTCCGGCATCGACCTGGACCTGCGCCAGCGCTTCGTCGACAAGGACTGGGGCAAGCTGACCCTGGCCGGCCAGCTGAGCCGCGTGCTGCGCTTTGCCGAGCCGCTGTCCGACGGCGCGCCGCTTACCGATGGCGCCGGCACCAATTACTTCGGTTCCATCCCGAAATGGCGCGGCGTCACCTCGGCCACCTGGGAGCAGGGCAAATGGTCGTCGACCCTGACGTGGAATTACGTGGGCAGCTATGCGCAGAACACGCACCTCGATGAATCGGTAGCCGCCTTCAGCACGTTCGACGTGACCACCAGCTGGCAGGTGACGCCCGCGGCGAACGTCACCTTCATCGTGCAGAACCTGGCCAACAAGCGCGCGCCGTGGGATTACTCGGCTTCGGGCTTCGACTATACGCAGGCCGATCCCCGTGGCCGCTTTGCGTCCCTCAAGCTGAACTACAAGTTCTGAGCGCGCCGCACAGGCACGGTTAGCGTCCGCCCGCCGCCTGCCGCTGTCCCGTCTGCTCCTGCAGGCGCTGGCGGTAGGCGCTGGGCGTGACGCCCATGCGTTCGCGAAAGGCGGTGGCGAAGTTGCCCGCATTGTGAAAGCCGATCAGCAGGGCGATATCCTGCACGTCGATGTCCGTCTGCTGCAGCAATTCCACGCCGCGCGCGATGCGCGCTTCGCGGATGAAGGCAAACACGGTCATGCCCGTCTGCTCGCGGAACATCAGGGTCAGCTTTTCGCGGTAGGTGCCCACGCTGCGGGCGATTTCGGACAGGTTGGGCAGGCTGCCCAGGTTGTCGAGAATGAGTTGCTTGACGGCATTGACGAACACCTGGTCGGGATGCTGGAGCTTGTCGCTGATCGGTGTCGTTGCCGGTAAGTCACTGTTGCTTTTACGCATCAAACCCAGGTGGATATGGATGCGCACGGCCAGTTCTTCCGGCGTGAACGGCTTGGAAATGTAGTCGACGCCGCCCACCTGCAAGCCCATGATGCGCTCCTTGGCCGCATCGGCGCCGCTGAGAAAGATCACGGGGATCTGTTCCGTTTCGGGGTTCGCCTTGAGCAAGCGGCATGCCGTGTAGCCATCCATCTCAGGCATGCGCACGTCGAGCAGGATCAGGTCGGGATGCGTGGCCAGCGCCAGCTGGTAGCCCTGGTAGCCGTTGAACGCGATGCTGAAACGGTAGGGCTGCTCGCTGAGCAGTTCCATCAGCATGCGCTGCTCGAACGCGGAATCGTCCACGATCAAGATGTTCTTTTTGATGGTTTCGCTGGTCAATGGCATGGCATGGATGACTTAACCAAAAAGCAAGTTGTGGTTTATTATGCCCTGCTTTTTCTTTTTTTTCTGCTTTTCTCGTGTTTCAAAAGATGTTTCTCCGCCAGAAGAAGCGGCGATTTTTTAGATCGCTAATAATCCAGTCGTACATTGATTAAAAGCAATGTCGGTTGCAAAAAAATATGGTTTGCAATCGAGGCAAGCAAGTGGATGTCCCAAGCGGTTCGACTCCTTAGCGATGTATGTGTTGTCCTGGTTTGCGTGCCCTAGAAAACGCCGGCAATTCCGTGACTATCCTCAGTGCCCTTGCTGCAAGGGCCCGTTCATGATGTTCCATCATCCGGAGGCTTTATGTTACGCGTTAAATTTTCCCCTCTCGCCGCAATGGCCGTTGCCGCTGCGATCGCTGTCAGTGTACCTGGCGTCAGCAATGCTGCCGTGTATTCGAATGGCACCAATACGACGACGTTCGACGTCACCTTGAAAATCATCGCCAACTGCGTGATTTCGGCCCTGCCACTCGACTTCGGTCAAACTCAGGGTGTACTGGCTACTGCCGTGAACGTCAATACGACGCTGAACGTCACGTGCACCAATACCACGCTGTACAACGTGGGCCTGAATGCGGGCACGGGAGCAGGTTCCGTGGGCACGACGCGCTATCTGAGCGGCACGGGCGGCAATACGGCCACGGTGCAGTTCAACCTGTTCCAGGCTGCCGGCGCCACCGTCTGGGGCAATACCCAGGGCACGGATACGCATGGCGGCACGGGCAACGGCACGGCCCAGCCCATCACCGTGTACGGCAATGTACCGCCGCAAAGCACGCCCATGCCCGATACCTACAAATCGACCATTACCGCGACCGTCTACTTTTAAGCGGAGCGCCCATGACGTTGCGCCGCGCCTTTCTCTCCTGGCCGCTGCTGGCTGTGCTTTGCAGCGCGCCGTGGCCGGGCGCGGCCAGCGCCGCCAACCTGCAGATCTCGCCGGTAACCCTCACCATGCGGGCCGAGCAGACTGCCGCCGGCATCACCTTGCAAAACCTGGGCGAAGCGCCCCTGTTTGGCCAGGTGCGCGTGTTCGTGTGGGACCAGGCAAATGGCGAGGAAGCGCTGGCGCCGACGCAGGAGCTGGTCGCCAGTCCGCCCATCGTGGAAATCGCCGCCAACAGCCGGCAAACCATCCGTCTCGTGCGCACCCAGGCCGCTCCGTCGGCGCAGGAGCGCACGTATCGCGTGCTGATCGACGAGGTGGGGCGCGATGACGATCCGGCGCGCAGCGGCGTCGATATCCGGCTGCGCTATTCGGTGCCCGTGTTCGTGCTGCCCAGCGGCGGCCCGGGCAAGGAAACGCTGGACTGGCAAGTCTTTCGCAAGGAAGGCGAATGGATGATGCGCATCAAGAATAGCGGGAATTTTCATGCGCAGATCGGCAGCATGGTGCTGGCCAACCAGGCCGGCAAGGAATTTGCCGTCAGCAAGGGATTGTTTGGTTATGTGCTGGCGGGGCGCATGCGCGAATGGCGCCTGCCCGTCGCCAGGGACGCCGCGCTGGAAGGGCCGCTGGCGATTTCCGTCACCGTCAATGCAAAGGCGATCGTTGCCCGAAATTCGACACCACTCTGAACATTGCCGGCAGGGCACGCGCCTGCTGAACCGGGTCACACCATGAAATGGTCGCTCACTTGGCAGGCGTGCTCGATGCTGTTACTGGCCAGCATGCCATGCGTGGGCAGGGCGGACGGCACGGCGGAGGTGACGATGGCGGGTGCCGCAACGGGTGCCGTGTCGGGTGCGGACCCCGGTCCCGCCAGCTTGCCGCGCGATCAGGCGGTACCGAATGAATTGTATCTGGAGGTTATTTTGAATGCAGAAGCAACGGGACTGATCTTGCGCTTTACCCAGCAGGGTAAAGGCTTGTTCAGCAGCGTGGAGAATTTGCAACAGCTTGGGCTGGACCCGGCGCGCTTCGTCGCGCCGGGCCAGACCGAGGTGGCGCTCGACGCGATTCCGGGGCTCAGCTACGATTACGATGCGGCGCGCCAGAGCCTGTCGCTGCGCGTGGCCGACACCTTGCGCGCGCCGTTCATGGTCAGCGCCCGCTCCGTCGGCCGCACGCCGCCCGCGCAGGTCACGCCAGGCGCCGTGCTCAACTACGAAGCTTATGCCGAACTGGGCCAGACGCACCGCACGGCGCTGTTCAATGATTTTCGCTATTTCAACCACAGCGGCGTGTTCAGCAATACCGGCACGCTGAACCTGGGCGCCGGCCAGCGCCGCTACATGCGTTTCGATACTTTCTGGAATCATTCCGATCCCGATACCCTGGAATCCTGGCAACTGGGCGACGTCATATCCGGCTCCCTCGCGTGGAGCCGCGCCGTGCGCATCGGCGGCGTGCAATGGCGCAAGAATTTCCAGCTGCGCCCGGACCTGCTGACCTTTCCCGTGGCTTCGGTCGATGGTTCGGCCGTCGTGCCGTCGTCGTTGAGCCTGTATATCAATGGCGTGCAACAATATTCGGCCAGCGTGCCCAGCGGCCCCTTCGTGCTGAACCAGGTGGCCGGCATCAATGGGGCGGGGCAGGCGACCGTCATCACCCGCGACGCGCTGGGCCGCAGCGTGGCGATGACCTTGCCGCTGTATGTCGACACGCGCCTGCTGGCCATGGGGCTGACCGATTATTCCATCGAAGTGGGCGCCATGCGGCGCGACTATGGCCAGCGCGTATTTTCCTATGAGAAAAAACCCGTGGCCAGCGCCACGGGCCGCTACGGCGTGAGCGACAGTTTCACCGTGGAAGGCCATGGCGAACTGGCCTCCGGCGTGCTCAATGGTGGAGCCGGCGCCTTGCTGCGCCTGGGACAGGCTGGCGTCATCAATGGTGCGCTGTCCGCCAGTGCGGGCCGCTACCGCGGCGTGCAAGCGAGCGCCGGTTACCAGTACCTGGGCCCCCGTTACAGCATCGACCTGCAAAGCGTGCGCGCCAGCGCCCGCTACGGCGACCTGGCCTCGCGCGACGGCAGCCCCGTGGCGCGCGCCGCCGACCGCGTCTCGCTGAACCTGGCCCTGCCGGCGGGGCAAAGCGTCAATTTCAGCTATATCGGCTACCGCGCGCCCGGCTTGCCCGCCTCGAAGATTGCCACCGTCGGCTATTCGGCCACCGTGTTCAAGGGCGTCTTCATCAATACCAGCGCGTTCCAGGATTTGCGGCAGCGGGAAAAACGGGGCTTTTATGTGGGCCTGAGCATGGCGTTCGACAATAACGTCGCCCTCAGCGCCAATACCAGCCGGCAAAATGACTTGAACAGCCGCAGCTTCTCTGCCCAGCAGAGCGCCGATTTCGGCGGCGGCTTCGGCTGGGCCGTGCAATCGGGCACGTCGGGCGGCTCCGCCTACCGCCAGGGGCAGGTCGATTACCTGGGCAACGTCGGCCGCGTGACGGCGCGCATGCAGACAAATGCCATGAGCAATGCCGGTTCGCTGGGCGCCGCGGGGGCCCTCGTGCTGATGGATGGCCACGTGGCCGCCGCGCGCCAGGTGGGCAATGGCTTCGCGCTGGTCTCGACGGGCGGCGTGGCGGACGTGCCCGTGCTGCATGAAAACCGGCAGATCGGCGTGACGGGCCGCAGCGGTTATTTGCTGGTGCCGAATTTGAATCCGTATGGCAATAATCAGATCAGCATCGGCACGGATGGCCTGGATGTCGATGCAAGAGTGCCCGTGACCAATATCAATGTGGTGCCCAGCAATCTGTCCGGCGTGCTGGCCGCGTTTCCCGTCGAGCGCTACAGCGCCGCCACCATCGTCGTGCACGGCGCCGATGGCAAGCCGCTGGCCACGGGCTTGCCCGTGTTGCATGTGCAAAGCGGCAAGCACACGGTGGTGGGCTTCGACGGCCTGACGTTTGTCGATGACCTGAGCGGGGAAAACGAATTGCGCATCGGCGACAGCGACAGCCTGTGCTCCGTGCATTTTGCGTACGTGCGTCCCGCCACGGGGAGCTTGCCCATGCTGGGACCGCTCACTTGCGTTGCCGTCGCCGCGGGAGGCCGATAATGCGCCGCCTGCTGCTGTGGCTGATCGTGCTGCTGGGATGCGCCAGCGGCGCGGCGCGGGCCGACACCTGTTCCGTCAGCATGACCAATATCGATTTCGGCAACATCAGCCCCATTTCCGGTACCGATTACGTGGCGCAGGCAACGGGTACCTTCAGCTGCGTGTTTTCTTCGCTGAACCTGGGGCAATTGCTCACGCCAAATGCGCAAGTGTGCATTTCGCTGGGACTGGGCACGAATTCCACCTCGGCCCTGCCGCGCAAGCTGGGCAATGGCAGCAACCGCATGGAATACAACGTGTATGTGGACGGCAGCTATGCGCCGGCAAAGATCTGGGGCGGCGCCGGCGTCACGGGGGCACCATCGACCTTCGGCATGATTTTGTCGGCCGGCCTGCTGGCCCCGCCCGGCACCTACTCGATGAACTTTACCGTGTACGCGAAGATTCCTGCCGGCGCCGCGCTGGCCGCCGTGCCGACGGTGGCCAATGCCAACACGGTCTATACGTCCAGCTTTGCGGGCCTGGGCACCTATACCTACACCACGTACGGCCTGGTCAATCTGTTTGGCTGCACGGTCAACAGCGGCAGCTTCGGCTTTACGGTGAACGCCACGGCCATCAACGATTGCACGATCACGGCCACGCCGATGGCGTTCGCGAACGCGTCGATTTTGACGGGCAATTTGCGCAGCACCAGTACCTTGTCCGTGCGTTGCGTGAACAGCAACGCGTACCAGATCGCCCTCAACGGCGGCAGCGTGGCGGGCAATGTGGCGAATCGCCAAATGAAAAATACCGTCACGACGGACAAGGTCAGCTACCTGCTGTCTGCCACCCTCGATGGCGCGCCATGGGGCGATGGCACGGCGGGCACGAGCATGGTGACGGGCACGGGCACGGGCTCCAGCGTGCCGGTGACGGTGTATGGGCTGGTGCCGGCGCAGAGCGCGCCGTCGCCCGGCGACTACAAGGATACGGTGACGGCGACGATTTATTTTTAGAACGTGACAGTGATGAGGCCGCCGCCCGATGGCGCGGCTTGCTGGTGCAGCTGGTAGGGCGTGTTGTGGCGGCAGTGTACCTGCGCCGGCGCGCGCTGCGTGCTGACGGTGCAGACCTCGTGGATGACGAGGGTGGCCTGGAACGATGCGGAGGAGACGGTACCGGCGGTGGTGGTCTGGCAAACGGCAAGGGCAAACAGGGCTGGCAGTACGGCAAGCTTCAAAGGAGTCATCTTGGATGCATCTGGCGAAAAACGGGCGTGGTCAGCGACGCCGCATGGCAAGGCTGACACCATTTTTCGTACCGGGTTGAGGGGAACAGAACGAGCCATGATTGTACTGGAACAAGAAAAGTGTGAGTTTGTGCGTATTTTCAGGCCGCCATCATGGGGTGAATGAAGCTTTCAAGATGATAGTAACTAAGTTTCCGTATTGCAACTGAAATACTTTTTCGATTGTTGTGTTGAATCAACGTGAGGAGATGGTCATGAAACATACCAACTTTAATAATTTGCCCTGCCCGATCGCACGCAGCCTGGGCAAGGTGGGCGAATGGTGGAGCATCCTCATCCTGCGCGAAGCGTTTTACGGCAAGACGCGTTTCGACGAATTTGAAAAAAGCCTCAAGATTGCGCCCACCATCCTGACGCGCCGCCTGGCCGACCTGGTCGAAGGGGGCTTGATGACGCGCCGCCTGTATTGCGCCAAGCCGCCCCGCTACGACTATGTGCTGACCAAGTCCGGGCGCGCCTTCAAGCCCGTCCTGCTGGCGTTTATTGCCTGGGGTAATGAAAACTTCGCGCCCGAAGGCGCCAGCCTCGTCATCGCCAGCCGCGACACGGGCCTGGCCGCCGATCCGGTGCTGGTCGACGCCATGACGGGCCTGCCCATCAATGACGAGTACTATGCGTTCGCGCCAGGACCGGCGGCCAGCGACAGCATGCGCAGCATCATCCTCGACGCGGAAAAAAGCAGCGGCATCGCGCCCAAGCCGAAGGCGCCCGCCGCCAACCGGGGCTGGGTGGCGGAAGGGCATCTGGCCTGATCGCTGCGCGATGTTGCCGGGAATGGGCCGGCACGCGCGGCAAGTTTGGCGAAAAGCAAAGCGGGCGGCGCGGCCTGGGAGTACTCTCGCACCAGGTAGTGCAAGTGCGGCGTAGGCCCGGCTGTGCGGGGCAGGGCGCCATCCGTGAGCCGATGTCCGTTGAAGGAGTACTGCGATGAGCACATTGCAACAACACGCGCGCCGCGCCGCCACCGTGCTGGCGCTGGCAACCCTGCTGGGTGCCTGTTCCCATGGCCCGCACCAGCCGGGCGGCCATGACGTCACCTTGACGGGCGGGCAGGAAGTGCCGGCCAATACCAGCACGGCCAGCGGCAGCAGCAATATCCGCGTCGCCCACGACCGCAGCGTCAGCGGCGGCGTGCGCTACACGGGCATGGTGGCCACCGTCGCGCACATCCATGAAGCGCCCGTCGGCGCCAACGGCCCCGTCATCGTGCCCCTGGTGCAGACCGGCGCCGGCATGTTTGCCGTGCCTGCCGGCACCATGCTCACGTCGCCCCAGTATGCGAGCTACCAGGCCGGCAACCTGTACGTGAACGTGCATAGTGCCGCCTACCCGGCCGGCGAGATCCGCGCCCAGCTCAAGCCCTAGCGGGCCACCCGCGTTTTTCCGAAAACCTCCTTGGGCCGCGCGAGCGGCCTTTTTTTGCGCCAGCGGATGCCACGCGGGGGCGCGCTACAATGGCGCTCCATGCTGACCATCCTTGCCATCACCTTTCCCTTCTTCGCGCTGGTGCTGTGCGGCTACCTGGCCGTGCGGCGCACCTTGCTGCCGCTGGCCGCCATCGGCGGCTTGAACAGTTTCGTGCTGTACTTCGCGCTGCCGTGCATGCTGTACCGCTTCGGCGCCGCCACGCCCATCGCCCAACTGCTCGACGCCAGCGTCTTTGGCGTCTATCTGCTGTGCGCCCTGATCATGGTGGGCGTCACCACGGCCATGACCCTGAGCCAGCGCATCGACTGGAACAATGCCGCCTTCGGCGCGCTGGTGGCGGCGTTCCCGAACACGGGTTTCATGGGCGTGCCCCTGCTATTGACCTTGCTCGGCCCCCGTTCCTCAGGCCCCGTCATCGTCACCATCGTGGTCGACATGCTCATCACCAGTTCGCTGTGCATCGCCCTGTCGCGCATCGGCAGCGGCGGCGCGCACGGCAGCCGCGCGGCCGTCATGAATGCCTTGAAGGGCATGGCGGGCAATCCCATGCCGTGGGCCATCGTGCTGGGCGCCTTGTCGTCGTGGCTGGAACTGGCCTTGCCCAAGCCGTTGATGCAGACGGTGGGTTTGCTGGCCGATGCCGCCTCGCCGGTGGCCCTGTTTACCATCGGCGCCGTGCTGGCCCGTTCGCAGATGAGCACGGCCGACCCGGCGCCGATGAAAGAGTACGTGCCGGTGGCGCTGAAAAAACTGCTGCTGCATCCGCTGCTGGTGTGGGGCGCCGGCCACGCGGCCATCGCGCTGGGCGCGCCGCTCGATCCGTTCGCGCTCACCTGCATGGTGCTGGTGGCGTGCCTGCCCAGCGCCAGCAACGTCGCGCTGCTGTCGGAGCGTTTCGGCGCAAATACGGCGCGCATCGCCCGCATCATTCTGGTGTCGACGGCGCTGTCGTTCCTGACGTTTTCGGCGGCCGTCAGCTGGCTAACTTGACGTTGGCGGCGATCAGCGCGCCCAGGGCCTGCGCCGCTCCCGGTTCCGCGTCCTGCGCCAGGCCATGCGCCATGCTGGCCTGGTCCTGCATGCTGCGGTTCTGCCCCAGCTTCCATTTCCCCTCCAGACGCGCGAGGGGGATTTCGATGCCGACGATGGCCTTTAACAGCTTGTCGATATAGCCGGCCGGCGCATCGCCCACTTGCCACGGCGCGGCTTGAGCTGCCTCGTGGCGCGCCGTCAGCCGTTCCACCAATCCCAGCAGCCACGCCGCGTCATCGATGGCGCGCAAGGGGCCGTGGGCATGCACGACCGCGTAGTTGAAGGTGGGGACTTCCTTGCCGCTGCGCTGCTTTTCCGCATACCAGGCGGGCGTGATGTAGGCGTGCGGCCCCTGGAAGATCACCATGCAGTCATCGCCGCCGCCGGCGCTGCGCCACAGCGGGTTGGCGCGCGCCACGTGGGCGCGCAGGATGCCGAACGGGGCCTCGGGCGTGGGCGCGGCGATCTCGAACGGCAGGTGGTCGGCGCACAAGCCCTCGTCGCCATGGCGCACCAGCGCGCCCAGGGGATGGGCGGCAATCAGTCCATGCAGCACGTCGATGCGCTCTTCGCGGAAGCTGGCGGGCGTGTACATCTAGGCCGCTCCTTCCACCACCACCTCGGCGGTGATCGAATTGGCGATGTAGCAGCGTGCATGCGCGTCGTGGTGCAGGGCCGCCAAGTCCTCGGGCGTGGGCGGCGTTCCCGCGAAGGCGATGCGCGGGCGCAGCACGATGCGCGTCATGGCCAGGCGGCCCGCGCTGTTTTTTCCCAGTTCGCCGACGGCTTCGTCGCGGTAGCCGTCGATGACGTAGCCGCGCTGCGCTGCCAGCGACAGGAAGAACAGCATGTGGCAGCTCGACGTGGCGGCCACCAGCGCTTCTTCCGGATCGACGTTTTCCGCCACCGACATGGGCAGCGGCACGGACAGGGGAGAGGACGAGGCGGGGACCGTCAGGCCGCCGTCGAACTGCCATTCATGGCCGCGGCTGTAGCGCTGGCCGGCGAAATCCTGGCCGTCGCGCTGCCAGGCCACGGTGGCGAAAAACTGATGCATGGATGCTCCACGGGAGTAGGGGGATGCGCCATCTTAGCGCCAGTCTTGGCTATTTAAAACATCCAATAAGTGCTATCTTGAAGCTACCAATTTGAGGATCTCCATGCCCGCCACGCACCTGCACCAGATCATCGCCACCTTGCCGCTGCGGCGCGGCGGCACCGAGCCCCTGTTTCGCCAGCTGTATGCGGCCATCAAGGCCGCCATCCTCGATGGCCGCATGAGTCCCGGCATGCAGCTGCCGCCCACGCGCGACTTTTGCCGCCTGCTGGCCGTGTCGCGCCAGACGGTGCTCAATGCGTATGCGCTGCTGGTGGCGGAAGGCTATCTCGATGGCGCCGTGGGGCGCGGCACCTTTGTCAGCCGCGACGTTCCGCTGCCCGTGTCCATGGCCGCGCCGGCCGGCAAGATGGACGCGCCCGGCCTGCTGCGGCCCCTGTCGGCGCGCGGACAGGGCGTGGTGGCGGCCATGCGCCAGGTGGCGATACACCGTGGCCCGCTGCGCGCTTTTCGCGTCGGCATGCCGCGCATCGACCATTTCCCGTTCGACGTGTGGAACCGCCTGGAGGCGCGGCGCTGGCGCCGCCCCGACCACCAGTTCGGCTACAGCGATCCGGCCGGCTACCTGCCGCTGCGCGAACTGCTGTGCGTGTACCTGAAGGCGTCGCGCGGGGTCCAGTGCACGCCGCAGCAGATCGTCATCACCTCGGGTTCGCAGCAGGCGCTGTTTTTGCTGTCGACCATCCTGCTGGCGCCCGGCGACGCGGCCTGGATGGAGTCGCCCGGCTACCGTGGCGCCAGCGGCCCGCTGCGCGCGGCCGGCGCGCGCGTGTTTCCCGTCCCCGTCGATGCGCAGGGGCTGGATGTGGCATATGGCGTGGCGCACTGTCCGCAGGCGAAGCTGGCCTACGTGACGCCGTCGCACCAGATGCCGCTGGGCGCGAGCATGAGTTTGCCCCGCCGCCTGGCCCTGCTGGCCTGGGCCGCGCAGCACAAGGCGTGGGTGGTGGAAGACGATTACGACAGCGAATACCGCTACACGGGCGCGCCGCTCGCGTCGCTGCAAAGCCTGGACCGGGCCGGCTGCGTGGTGTACGTGGGCACCCTGTCGAAAGTGCTGTTCCCCGGGCTGCGCCTGGGCTACATGGTGGCGCCGCCCGCGCTGGCCGAGGCGCTGGTGCAGGCCAAGGCCGTGATGGACCGGCACACGGCCATCGTGCCGCAGATGGTGCTGGCCGACTTCATCGCCGAAGGCCACTTTGGCCGCCACATCCGCCGCACGCGCGACAGCAATGCCGAACGGCGCGATCTGCTGGTGCGCGGGATTGCGCGCGAACTGGACGACCAGCTCATGTGCGGTCCGGCCGACAGCGGCCTGGAACTGTGCGCGTATTTTCGCGACGGGCACGACGAGGAAGCGGTGTCGCGCGCGGGACTGGAACGGGGCATCGAACTGCGTCCGCTGGGCCACTATGCGGACCCCGACGCCGGCGCCGCCTGCGCCACGCCGCCAGGGCTGCTGCTGGGCTTTGCGGCGATTCCCCCTGCCGAGATGGCGCACGGCCTGCTGGAACTGGGGCGCATCCTGCGCGGCCGATAAACTATACTGACACTTGCCTGTACACGAAGACACCATGACCATGAACACGATCCGCTGCTCCTGGGCCAATCCGGCCAATCCCCGCTACCTTGCGTATCACGACACGGAGTGGGGCGTGCCCTGCCACGACGAGCGCCGGCTGTTCGAGATGCTGAACCTGGAAGGCGCGCAGGCAGGCCTGAGCTGGGAAACCATCCTCAACAAGCGCGATACCTACCGTGCGGCCTTCGACGGCTGGGATGCGGAAAAGATCGCCGCGTATGGCCCGGACAAGGTGGCGCAGCTGCTGGCGGACCCCGGCATCGTGCGCAACCGCCTGAAGGTGGCGGCGGCCATCACGAATGCGCAAGCCTATCTGCGTTTGCGCGCGGAAGGCCAGACCCTGGACGGCTTCCTGTGGGCATATGTCGATGGCCAGCCCATCGTCAACAGCTGGCAGCCCGGCGAGCGTCCCGCCAGGACGGATTTGTCCGACAAATTGTCGAAAGACTTGCTCAAGCGGGGCTTCAAGTTTGTCGGTTCGACCATCGTCTATGCCTACATGCAGGGCATCGGCATGGTCGACGACCATGCGCCTGCCTGTTTTTGCCGCGCGGGGCGCTGATGCGCCGCGCGCTGGTCCTGCTCGACACGGACTTTGACGGCGCGCGCCTGCGCGCCGCCTGTGCCGCGCATGGCGGGCGCCGCCTGCATTACATCGCGCTGGCGCCGCGTCCCGTCGACGCCAGCCACCTGCCCGAGGAATGGCGCATGCAATGGCCGCCCTGCGTGCCGGGCCTGCACCGCATGGTATCGCGCGATGGCTTGCTGACCCTCGACGTGCTGATCGGCGAGCCGGAGGCTTGCCTGGCGCAGGTAGCGGCGCGCATCGATGAAGTGCTGCTGGCGTGGGTGCCTGCCGCCGTGCCGCTGCTGGCGCGCCTGCTGGTGGACGGCGCCCGCCTGCAGGCCGTGCACCTCGACGAGGCGCAGCGCGCGGCGCTGCAGAAGAACGGTTTTGTCTTCGACGAGAGCCGTTTGCGCGCCGTGTTTTATGCGCGGCGGGGAGAACACGTGGCTGCCGTGGCGCCCGAGCGGCGCGCCATCGTCATCGGCGCGGGCGTGGCCGGCGCGGCCGCCTGCGAACGGCTGGCCGCGCGGGGCTGGAAAGTGACCCTGGTCGAGCGCCACGCGCAGCCGGCCAGCGAAGCGTCGGGCAACCTGGCGGGCATCTTCATGCCGCAGCTGTCGAAGGACGACAATATCGCCACGCGCCTGGTGCGCGCCGCCTATCTGTACTCGCTGCGCTACTGGAAAGACCTGGGCGGCATCGGCGCCGCCTTCGACGGCGCGCAATGCGGCGTGCTGCAGCTGGCGCGCGACGGCGCGCATGCGCAGGTGCAGCGGCAGATCGCCGCCAGTGGCCTGTATCCGCGCCAGTACGCCCGCTGGCTGGACGCGCCCGAGGCGAGCGCCATGCTGGGCGCGCCGGCACCCGATGGCGCCTGGTGGTTCGAACAGGGCGGCTGGGCGCGCCCATCCTCCGTCTGCGCGGCCATGCTGGATGCCTGCGGCGCCTTGCTCACGCGGCGCTTTTCCAGCAGCGCCCTGCGCCTGGAACGTGGCGACGAGGAATGGCTGGTGCGCGATGCCGACGGCGGCCTGATCGCGGCGGCGCCCACCGTCATCCTGGCGGCCGGCACGGGGGCGGTTGATTTCGCGCAGGCGGCGGACCTGCCGCTGGACGCCGTGCGCGGCCAGGTCACGCACCTGGCCGCAGGCAGCCTGCCGTCGCTGCCGTTTGTCGCCTGCCGCGAAGCCTACATGACGCCGGCGCATGAGGGCGTCGTCTGCGTCGGCGCCACCTACGACGCCGAGGCGGATGCCACGGTGCGCGCGGCCAGCCAGCACGAGAATATCCGCAAGATCGCCGATATCCTCGACATTCCCGTGTTCGATGCGCCGCTGGCCGGACGCACGGGTTTTCGCTGCGTGGCGCCGGACCGCCTGCCGCTGGCGGGCGCTTTGCCCGATCCCGGCGTGCCGGGCCGCTGCGAGCGCCTGCGCGACGTGCCCCGCTGGCCCGGCCTGTTTGGCTTGCTCGGCTACGCGTCGCGCGGCTTGATCTGGGCGCCGCTGGCGGCCGAACTGCTGGCTTGCCAGCTCGAGGGCGAGCCGCTGCCGCTGGAGCGCCAGCTGGCGGAGGCGCTCGATCCTGCGCGCTTTCTGCTGCGCGAGCGCCGCCGGGCTTCCTGATTACACCCGGAAGCGAGTTCCGGGGGCGGACCCTCGGGGGGAATATGCCCCAATGGGGCATATTCCGATTCCGAAGGAACTGATCCCATATACGTTTTTCAGCTTTCCAAACTCTTTTTAATTTGTTTTCCGAACAACATAAGTTCGCTACAGTGAGCTTGTGCTTGTTTTTGACGACGGAATGAAGAGGTGGAAAGATGGCTGCTGCAGAACTGGTGTTCGATCCCCGCGCCGTGCATGGCGAAGGGGCGTTCGAGGAAGTGCTCAAGCATGCGCGCGCCCAGGCGCAGGCGCAGGGCTTGCCGTATGCGGGCATCGTCAGCGCGCAGGATGCGTGGCAGCTGGTGCAGGCCGGCAAAGCCGTGCTGGTCGACGTGCGCACGAACGAGGAGCGCACGTTCGTCGGCTACGTGCCCGCCTCGCTGCACGTGGCCTGGGCCACCGGCACGTCCATGAACCGCAATCCCCGCTTTACGCGCGAACTGGAAGCCAGGGCGGGCGGCAAGGATGCCGTCGTGGTGCTGCTGTGCCGCAGCGGCAAGCGCTCGGCGCTGGCGGCCGAAGCGGCGGCCAAGGCCGGTTTTACGCACGTCTTCAATATCGCACAAGGCTTCGAGGGCGACCTCGACGAACAGCAGCAGCGGGGCCACAGCGGCGGCTGGCGCTGGCACAGTTTGCCTTGGCTGCAAGATTAAATCTCCCTTCAGGACCACCATGAACCAGCGAGCCACTCCCCCTGCCTCCCTTGCCGCGCAGCCGCAATGGGAATTGCGCCAGATCGTCGATGAATTGCGCGCCGTGCGCGAGCAGTGGCGCGAAGGGCTGGCCAGCAGCCAGGAGTGCGGCGCGCGCGAATTCCCGTCGCGCCAGCATTTGCGCGATATCGTGAGCGCCCTGTGCGCGGCCCTGTTCCCCATGCGCCTGGGGCCCCTCGACCTGCAGCAGGAGAGCGAGGATTTCTTTGTCGGCCACACGCTCGACACGACCTTGACGGGCTTGCACGAACAGGTGCGGCGCGAACTCAGTTATCACGCGCGCCAGCACGGCTTGCAGCAGACGGTCTCCATCGAGCAGCAGGCGCTGGCCATCGTGCAGCGTTTCGCCCGCGCGCTGCCGCGCATCCGCGCCCAGCTCGACACGGACGTGGCGGCCGCCTTCCATGGCGACCCGGCCGCGCACAGCGTCGATGAAGTGCTGCTGTGCTATCCGGGCATCCTGGCCATCATCCATTACCGCCTCGCCCATGCCTTGTATGCGCTGGGTGCGCCGCTGGTGGCGCGCATCATCGCCGAAGTGGCCCATTCGCAGACGGGCATCGACATCCACCCGGGCGCCATCATCGGCAGCAGTTTTTTCATCGACCATGGCACGGGCGTGGTGATCGGCGAGACGGCCATCATCGGCGAACGGGTGCGCATTTATCAAGCCGTCACCCTGGGCGCCAAGCGCTTTCCCGCCGGCGCCGACGGCGTGCTGAAAAAGGGCTTGGCGCGCCATCCCATCGTGCAGGACGACGTGGTCATCTATGCGGGAGCGACGATCCTGGGACGGGTGACCATCGGCCAGGGCTCCGTCATCGGCGGCAACGTCTGGCTGACCCGCAGCGTGGCGCCAGGCAGCCATGTCACGCAAGCGCACAGCCAGCAGGAGGCGGCCGAATTGCCGGCCCTCGCCGCTACCGTTGCACCGCATTCCGCCTTTGCCCATCACCCATGAGGACAGCATGTTGATCAAACAGTTTGGACTGGCCGTGCGCCAGTTGCGCGAAGGGCACGGCTGGTCGCAGGAGCGCCTGGCCGAAGCGGCCGACTTGAACCGCTCGTTCATCGGCGAGATCGAACGGGGCGCCGCCACGCCGTCGCTGCTGACGGTGGAAAAACTGGCCGTCGCGCTGGGCGTCGGCCTGGCGGGTCTGATGGCGCGCTGCGAGCCGGAATTGGTCGATTAAGGCGGGTCGATTAAAGCGGGTGGATTAAACGCTGCATTGGTGGCGATAGCATGTTGAGCAAGTGAGAGGGGTAATCGATACTTTATTTGTTTTTCAGATAAGCATATTCACTTTTCTCATTAGGAGTCGTTGATGGCCGAAGCAACCCCCGATAGCCAGTTCGCGCTGGGCGATAACGCCGCGCGCCAGCTGGCCAATGCAAGCAAGAGCGTCCCCCAGCTGTCCACGATCACGCCGCGCTGGCTCGTGCACCTTCTGCAATGGCTGCCCGTGGAAGCGGGTATCTACCGCCTCAACCGCGTGAAGAATCCGAAGGACGTGCGCGTGGCCTGCTCGCAGCGCGACGAATCGGAACTGCCGCAAACCTTTGTCGACTACGACGACCAGCCGCGCGAATATTTCCTCAATGCCGTCAGCACGGTGCTCGACGTGCACACGCGCGTGTCGGACCTGTACAGCAGCCCGCACGACCAGATCAAGGAGCAGCTGCGCCTGACCATCGAAACGATCAAGGAGCGCCAGGAAAGCGAATTGATCAACAATCCCGACTACGGCCTGTTGGCCAGCGTGCACGACGACCAGCGCATCTTTACCCTGACGGGCGCGCCCACGCCGGACGACCTCGACGAACTGCTGACGAAAGTGTGGAAGGAGCCGGGCTTCTTCCTCGCCCACCCGCTGGCCATTGCCGCCTTTGGCCGCGAATGCACGCGCCGCGGCGTGCCGCCACCCACCGTCAGCCTGTTCGGTTCGCAGTTCCTCACGTGGCGCGGCGTGCCGCTGGTACCGTCCGACAAGCTGCCCATCGAAGACGGCAAGACGAAGATCATCCTGCTGCGCGCGGGCGAGCAGCGCCAGGGCGTGATCGGCCTGTTCCAGCCTGGCCTGGCGGGCGAGCAAAGCCCGGGCCTGTCCGTGCGCTTCATGGGCATCAACCGCCACGCGATTTCGTCCTACCTGATTTCGCTGTATTGCTCGCTGGCCGTGCTGACGGACGATGCGCTGGCCGTACTGGAAGACGTGGAGATCGGTAAATACCATGACTACCCAGACACCTACAAGTGATGGCGCGGCGGCCCTGGCGCCGTCGTCCCTCTTGCCCGACGAGGCGACCCTGAACCGCCTGGCCGGTGAATTCTTTGCGCGTCTGCCGGGCTTGGATAAATCTCCCAGCCTCGGCGGTTCCGGCAGCGTGCTCGATGCGGCGCCCCGCTATGCCAACCGTCCGCCGCCGCAGCCCGGTCCCTCGTTTGCCGCCATCGCTCCCGGCGTGGCGACGGCGCAGGTGCCGCCCGTGACGGCGCCGCTGGAGTCGCCGCTGGCGCCGTCGCCGGCTTCGATCCCCACGCCGCGCGCGTCGGGCATCGGTGCGCCGTCGCCGTATTATTTTGTCGGCGGCGCGCATGGCTATCCCGTCTCGCACGGCAAGCTCGATGGCCTGGCGCAGCAGGGGTTGGGACTGGCTGCGCCCGACGATCTGCGGGGCCTGTTTGCCGCGCCGCAGCGCGCGCCGGCGCGCCAGCTGCCGGTGGCGCCGTCGCACGGCCAGCCCGCGTTCTATTTCCAGACCGAGCTGCCCTCGGCGGCGGCGCCTGGCCAGCACCAGGCGCCCGCGCCGTTCGACGTGCATGCCGTGCGGCGCGACTTTCCCGTGCTGGCCGAGCGGGTCAACGGCAAGCCGCTGGCCTGGTTCGACAATGCGGCCACCACGCACAAGCCGCAGTCGGTGATCGACCGCGTGTCGTATTTTTATGCGCACGAAAATTCGAACATCCACCGCGCGGCCCATGCGCTGGCGGCGCGCGCCAGCGATGCGTACGAGGCTGCGCGCGCCAAGGTGGCCAATTTCCTGGGCGCCGCCTCGGCCAATGAAATCATCTTCGTGCGGGGCGCCACGGAAGGCATCAACCTGATCGCCAATACCTTCGGCCGGAAATACATCGGCAGCGGCGACGAAATCATCGTCTCGCAGCTCGAGCACCACGCCAATATCGTGCCGTGGCAGCAGCTGGCGGCGGAGAAGGGCGCGACCCTGCGCGTGATTCCCGTCGACGACAGCGGGCAGATCCTCCTCGACGAATTCCGCAAGCTGCTCAACGGGCGCACCAGGCTGGTGTCCGTGACGCAGGTGTCGAATGCGCTGGGGACGGTGACGCCCGTGGCGCAGATCATCGCGCTCGCGCATGCGGCCGGCGTGCGCGTGCTGGTCGACGGCGCGCAGGCCGTGTCGCACCTGCGCGTGGATGTGCAGGCGCTGGATGCGGATTTCTACGTGTTCTCGGGGCACAAGGTGTTCGGTCCGACGGGCATCGGCGCCGTGTATGGCAAGGCGGACTTGCTGGAGCAGCTGCCGCCCTGGCAGGGCGGCGGCAACATGATCGCCGACGTCACGTTCGAGCGCACCGTCTATCAGGGCGTGCCGAACCGTTTCGAGGCGGGCACGGGCAATATCGCCGATGCCGTGGGCCTGGGCGCGGCCATCGACTATGTGCAGCGCATCGGCCTGGAAAACATCACCGCCTACGAGCACGCGCTGCTGGAATATGCGACGCACCATCTGCAGGGCATCGCTGGCGTGCGCCTGATCGGCACGGCGTTTGAAAAGGCCAGCGTGGCGTCGTTCGTGCTGGCCGGCTACGAGCCGGCGGAAGTGGGGCGGGCCCTGAACGACGAGGGCATCGCCGTGCGCTCGGGCCACCACTGTGCCCAGCCGATTCTGCGCCGCTTCGGCGTGGAAGCGACCGTGCGGCCTTCGTTCGCGTTCTACAACACGTATGAGGAGATCGACCGCCTGATCGCGGTGGTGCGCCGCCTGGCGGGCGCGCGGCGCTGACCTTGCCCGCCCGGCCGTCCGATGCCGCCCCTGCGCAAGCGGGGGCGGCATTGTTGCGTCATGTCACGGACTTTGCGCGCGGCTGGCTGGCGCCCGCATGCTGGCGGTATAATTTACCCTTGGCAATATTCAAGCTGCGGCCCAAGGAGATATCCGGTGGAAGATCAACACAGCTCGCCCGAGCTTTTCCTGTTCCTGGCGTCGACCGTGCACGACATGAAAAATTCGATCAGCGTGCTCAGCGGCACGCTGGAATCGCTGCTGGCGGCCGAGCAGGCAAAAGACGTCCCGCAGGCGGACCCGGCCTACCTGCAGATGGCGCAGATGCTGTACCAGACCAAGCGCCTCAACGATAACCTGATCCAGCTGCTGGCCCTGTACAAGGAAGTGGGCAAGCCCGGCTACCCGTTCGACGTGCAGCCGCAGCTGGTGAGCCAGGTGATCGACCAGGTGGTGGACCAGGAAAAGATCCTGCTGGCCTCGAAAGGCATCCGCCTGGAGACGGCTTGTCCGCCAGAGCTGATCTGGACCCTGGATGAAGACCTGGTCATCGGCGTGCTCGCGCATGCCATCAACAACGCCATCCGCTACACGCGCGACACGATCCGCCTGTCGGTGCGCCAGGCGGGCGAAGTGCTGGAACTGCGCGTGGAAGACAATGGCGACGGCTATACGCAGGCCTTGCTCGACGCGGGCAGCGCGGCCATGGATGGCATGGCCGCCGGCGTGAATTTTTCCACCAACAGCACGGGACTGGGCCTGTATTTTTCCAGCGAAGTGGCGAAGATGCACAAGCACCGGGGCAGCAGCGGCAGCATCGCCCTGGAAAACGGCGGCGCCCTGGGCGGCGGCTGTTTCATCCTGCGCCTGCCCTGAACGAGGAATCCATGACGACAGACAGCCACGCCACGGCCGCCGAAGCGGGCAGCACCGACTGGGCCGACAAACATTATCTGCTGGTCGACGACTTCATCGGCATCCGCATCCTGCTGCGCGAATCGCTGCGCAACCTGGGCGCACGCCATATCGACCAGGCGGCCAGCGGCGGCGAAGCCATGAAGCTGCTGGCCAAGACGCGCTACGACGTGGTGCTGTGCGATTACAACCTGGGCGAAGGCAAGAATGGCCAGCAAGTGCTGGAAGAGACGCGCGTGCGCAACCTGACGGCGCCGTCCAGCGTGTGGCTGATGGTGTCGGCCGAGAAAAGCGTGGAATCGGTGATGGGCGCGGCCGAGCACCAGCCCGACGCCTACCTGATCAAGCCCATCACGGAAGGCGTGCTGCTGACGCGCCTGAACCGCGTGTGGCACAAGAAGCAGGTATTCCGCGAAATCGACCAGGCCTGCATGGAAAAGGATTATCTGCGCGCGGCCAAACTGTGCGACGCGCAGATCGAGGTCAACAAGCTGCACGAGCTGGAACTGCTGCGCATGAAGGCGTCCTTGCTGCTGAAAAGCGGCGAGCCGGAAAAGGCCCGCGCCGTGTATGAAAAAGTGCTGGCCGACCGCGATTACAGCTGGGCCAGGGCAGGCCTGGGCAAGATCCGCATGAATAACGGCGAGCATGAGGCGGCGCGGCAGATCTTCCAGGGCGTGATCGTGGAAAACAAGTATTACATCGATGCCTACGACCAGATGGCCGTTGCCTACCAGCTGATGGGCCAGCACGAGGAAGCGTGCGGCGTGCTGGAAAAGGCGGCGCGCCTGTCGCCCAATTCCGTGCCGCGCCAGCGCAACCTGGGGCTGGCGGCTTTGAAAATCGGCAATGTCAGCATGGCGGAAAAGGCCTTCCGCAAGTGTATTTCCATCGGCGAGTTTTCCGTCATGAAGACGCCCGACGCCTACCTGGGCCTGGCGCGCGTGTGCGGCTTGAAGAAGGATGCCAAGGAAGCGCTGCAGTGGCTGCTGCTGGCGCAGCGCGAATTCGCGCCCGAGCAGATCGGCTTGCGCGCGAAGATCACGGAAGGCATGGTGCACCACGAAACGGGCGACTACCGGCGCGCGCGCAAGTGCGGCGACGAGCTCGAAGCCATGCTGGCCGAAGACCCGGTGCGGCCCGAGAAAAACATCTGCATGGAGCTGGCGACCCTGCTGTTTGCCGTCGGCGTCAAGGATGCGCCGGCCGGCCTGTTGTGCTACGTGGTGAAGAACAACCACGACAACCAGGTGGTGCAGGACGAGGTGCAAAAGATTTTCGACAAGGCCAAGATGGGCGACGAGGGCACCAGCCTGATCATCGCCTCGCGCAAGGAAGCGTCGGACTTGATGAACAAGGGCGTGCTGCTGTGGAAGACGGACAAGCTCAACGAAGCGGTCGCCTGGATGCGCACCGCGCGCGAAAAGCTGCCGAACAACTTGCGCATCCTGTTCAACTCGGCGCAAATCATCGTGTCTTTCCTGCAGCAACGGGGCTACCAGGCGGACTTGGCGGCCGAAGCCATGGAAGTGTTGTTGTATGTAGACAAAATTGCACCAGGGCAGCAGCGCTTCGCGCAATTGATGGAGCAGCTGGTGCAGCTGACGCCGCCGCCGGGGCCGGAAGAGGCCGTCGCGGAGCTGGAAAATGCGCCGCCGGTGCCGGAAAAAGGGGGAAAAGCCGTGCGGGAGCGTGCCGGATGATAAACTAGGGGCCAGCGTGGGTTCGCCCGTGCTTGAGTTGCTTTACAACAATAAGGAAGAAACTATGCGTGATGTGGTCAATGAAGTGTACAAAAAAATGAAAGTCGGCGCCGTTGCCTGGGTACGCCCGGTCGCCGCCAAGGGAGACACGCTGGAAACATTCCAGTCTTCGTACGAGCACGCCAAGGCGCTGGCCGACGAAGGCCTGATCACGATCGGTGACGTAAAACGCCAGGCCGACAACATGATCGAGGCGATCCGCATTCATCGTATCGCCTGATCATATCGCCGCCACAAGGACGTCAGGCCTTGCCTGCCGTCCTGGCTTTGGGCGCTGCGCGTTTCGCGGGCGCCTTGCGCAGCGGGGCCTTGGCCTTGGCTGCCGTGCCTGCATCGGCAGGTTTGGCGGGCTTGCCAGCGGCCGGCTTGGCCTTGCTGTCCTGGCCAAAACTGGCCGCTGCCGCACTGGCAGCGTCGGGCGACATCGCCGTCGAGACGGCTTGCTTGAACTGATCTTGTAACAAATTCCACCAGGCACTTGGATTACCCAGCTGGGCTGCTGCCTGGCTGCCGGCATCGCCGGGCGCCGCCGCAGCGGGTGCTGGCGTAGGCGTTGGCGCAGGTGCGGGGGCCGGTTTTGCTTCCGGCGCAGGTGCCGCTTGCTGGAAAAACGCGGAAGCGTAGGGCACGGATTCGAACAGCGACGAGTCGCTGGCGCCGGGCTGGGTGATGGCTGCCGCCAGCGAGGCGCCCATCGATTTCAGGGTGGCGATGGTGCCGCGCTGCACTTCCAGCGCCTGGATACTGCCGCGCAGCATGCTG
The DNA here is from genome assembly GCF_009208555.1 of Janthinobacterium violaceinigrum. Lineage (GTDB taxonomy): Bacteria > Pseudomonadota > Gammaproteobacteria > Burkholderiales > Burkholderiaceae_D > Janthinobacterium > Janthinobacterium violaceinigrum. The sequence goes on from NZ_WFLI01000018.1 coordinate 120,021, forward strand.
GTATTGAGGTTCAGCCACGCTTCGACGGCCTTCAGGTCGTTGATTTTCTTGTCCAGTTCTTCCACCGACATGGTGGGCGCCGTGATGCCGGGCACACCCATGCCGGGCACGCTCATGCTGCCCCACAGGTTTTTGACGAAGTCGAGCGTATCGGTCACAACTGCTGCGCCCGGTATTTGGGGCATTTGCGGGTTTGCCATGCGAAATCTCCTGGTAGATGGATAGGCTTAGCGTAGCAGATATCCGCTGGCAACTGACGCAAAGTCGCCAACATTTTCTTACATAAAACATCAAGAGTTGAGCACGGGCAAGAAGCAGGAAGCGGGGCGAAAGCGTTACACTACAGCCTATGATGCCTGACCCATTCTTTTCGCCACCGCGCCGCCGTACCGTCATCTTTGTCGCGGTCATCGGCGCACTGCATTACGTGGCGCTGGAATGGCTGACCTCGCATGCGAGCGTGGTGCCGCTGAAGCCGGAGCATGCGCAGGTGGTCAGCATGGCCTTGATTGCCGAGCCGCCCAAGCCCCTGCCGGTGGTGCCGCCACCGCCGCCCGAACTGCGGCCCGTGCCCAGGCCGCCGCCCCCGCCGCCGACGACGGAACTGGCGTCGAGCGAGACGCCCCAGTGGACGGCGCCTGCCAGCGACGGCGCGGTGAGCGCCGAGTCCGCCTATACTGAAGACGGCATGCTGCTGGCGCGCCGCAAGACGCGCGAAGCACTTGCCG
>NZ_WFLI01000019.1 GCF_009208555.1 Janthinobacterium violaceinigrum
GGTGGCGCGCCGGCGCTGCTGCGCCGCCTGCAGCGCGGGAAGGGCCAGCGCCGGCGGCAGCGTGCCCAGCTGGCCGTCCATGCGCTGCAGCAGGTCCCAGGCCCGTTCATGTTCGGCGCTGGCGTCGCGCCATGCCTGCAGGGCGGCCGGGTCCGCGCTGCCGCATTTGACTTCGACGTGCCAGTGGGCGGCGGCGGCCAGCACCTTGCGGGCGATGGGCGCGGAAGCGGCAAGCGTGCCGAACATCAGCCGGCCGCCAGCATCAGGCATTCCGTGTAGGCGCGCACCAGGTGTTTCTTGACCGTCGGCAGCGACACGCCGAGGCGCTGGCTGATTTCCACGTAGCTCAGTTCTTCGATTTGCGCCAGCAGGAAGATGGCCCGCGTGCGCGCGCCCAGGCTGTCGAGCAGGCGGTCGATGGCGAGCAGGGTTTCGATGATGATGGCATGCGTTTCGGCCGACATCGTTGTTGGCTCGGCTTGCTGCGCCAGCGCTTCCAGGTAGGCCTGCTCCAGCGCCTGGCGCCGGTAGCGGTCGATCAGCAAGCCGCGCGCGATGGTGGCCAGGTAGCCGCGCGGTTCGCGCAGCGGTGCCGCCTCGCGCTTGCCCAGCAGGCGTAGAAAGGTGTCCTGCGCCAGGTCGGCCGCGTCGGCGCGGTTGCCCAGCTTGCCGCGCAGCCAGCCATACAGCCAGCCGTGGTGCTCGCTGTACAGGGTCTGCAGGTGGATGGCATGGGTGGGATGGACGGTGCTCACTGCGTTCTCCAGGCAAGGAAAGGGCTGGGCTGACGGAACGCAGGGTGCCGGCTGGCTGGGCTGTTTGAGAATGATACTCATTATCACATTGCCACGCTGCCGGCGTCAATTGGCGTCAGCTTCCCAGGCGCCAGCGCTCCTGCCACTGTTGCAGATCCGCCCAGGCCGTCTGGAGTGCGCTGGCGGACCAGTGCAGCAGGCTGTCCAGCGCCAGCACGCTGCGCTGCCAGTGGATGCCGTCGAAAAACACATGGTCGGCCACGATGGTGGCGGCCAGCCAGGCAGCGATGATGACGATGATGTCGTGGCGGCCGCTTTTCCACCAGCGCAAGGAGTGGCGGCGGAAGATCCAGGGCACGCCCAGCGGATTGGGCCAGTCGGCCAGCAAATGCATGATGCCGCCCGCGGCAAAGCCGAACAGGGGCGGCGCCCAGAAGTGGTGCGGCAGTTGCAGCCAGGTGTAGACGAGCAGGGCGATCCAGGCCAGGCCCCAGTGGGTCCATGTGCGGTGCGTGATCCATAGCCGGTGCGTGCGCGCCCACCAGGCCACTTCCAGCCAGTCCGGCGCCGTGCCGCCCAGCGCGCCCATGACAAAGGCGAGCATGCTCAGCACTTGATAGGGGCCGCCGGCGCCAGCGTGCGCGACCAGGGCTGCGGCGATCACGCCGGCAGCCCAACCGGTCGCATGATGCGCTTTGTTGGAAGCCATAGGAAATGTAAAACGCCATGCGGGCGCTTTGTGAATTACAAGCAATATTAACTGGATGAATATACAGTATGCAGGGGCAGCGAGGGGTGCTATTTGCAGAATATCTGCCGATAATTTGTTAAATAATGTGTCGGGATGGTCTTGCCAGCGAGCCCGGCAAGGGATGCCGGCCGGTCAAGTGTGTTGTGCGGCTGATAATGCAATCGGCGCAGGGCGCGCTATGCTGAAAGCAGTTCGACGTTTTGAAGAGGTATCGCCATGAAAATCCCGCGCGAATTGCAGATTCCCGCCATCGTGTTTACGCTGGAAGCGGTGTTTATACTGGGCCTATCGATGATTTTCCTGGTACTCGTGCCGCGCTAGCGTCCGAAAAAAGGCCATAGCTGCGTTGCACTGCCTTGCCGTACATTCGTACTGTCTTCGGCAGCGCGCCTTGCTCTGACCATTTTTCAGACGCTAGCGGTCAGGTGGCGGGAGGCGTTGTATCAGGCAGTTTGCATGGTGCTATCGCACAGCGCCGCGCCTTCGGTGCGGATGATCCAGCATTCCGGATACGGTTCGCTGGCGAAACGGTTGTGCCGCGCAAAGCCGCTGAGCTTGTCGAGCGCCGTGGCGGGCGCCAGGGCTGTTTCCTTGCCGGTGGCCACGTCCAGGTGCCAGAAACCGCCGTTGCGGTGAAACAGCATGGGCAGCGCGGCCGCGTTGGGGGCGGCCGCGTGGACGGCCAGCGTGGGCTGGGCTTCCGGCAGCAGCAGGTAAAAGCATTCCGCCCGCGCGCCATGGTCGATGCGGTGCAAAATGACGCCGTGCGCGAAGATGGCCGTGACGCTGAGCACGACGATGCCCTTGATGCTGGCCGACAATTCGATGCGCATGCCCAGGCGCAGGGCCACGGGCTTGTGCTTGCCGGGCCACACGCCGTCGAGCAGCAAGCCATAGCGCGACACGTCCTCGATTTCAAAGCCTTGCTGGCTGCGCCGGATGATGGCGTGGCGGCCCGACAGGCGGCGCGTCAAGCCGTTGTTGTCCTGGCCGTCGGGACTGAAATGGCTGAGCAGCACATCGGCTTCCGGGTCCACCAATTCGAAGCGGCCCAGCATGCATTCTTCCAGCGCGAACAGGCGGATCTGGCGCTGTTCGCCCGCTTCCGGCGCCGCATTGACGAGACACGCAGCCTGGCTCGGGTGCGGATGGCAGTGGCTGGCGGCGGGCAGGTCGACTTCGATCAGTTCCTCGTCCCAGGCGATGGTGGTGAAACCCATGTCGATCTTGCCTTGCGGCGCAGACAGATCCACGTGGGCGATGCCGGCATTGCGCGCCGTCACGTCGAGGTTGCAGCCATCGCCGCCCGTGACGCGGGCAATCGAGGCGTCGTCGGCCATCACGCGCACATTCTTGTGCGTGCTGAGGAAGATCTGGTGGATTTCCGTCAGGGTGGCGTCGCGGCGCGGCACCAGAATGACGAAAGTGCATACCCATTTCTGCGCCACGGCGCCGTCCACGTGGCTGTGCACTTCCACCTCGATCTGGTATTGCCCATGTTCCTTGTTGCGTGAGGAGAATTCAACAAACACGGGCCGCCAGTCGCCGCGCGTGGTGCGCACGAAATCATGCTGCACTTGCCCGCGGGGAATCAGGTCCGAGCGCAGGCGCAAGGTCAGCTGCGGCGCGCAGGCAGCGCTCATGCCGCGCAATTCCATTTTCAGGGTTTGCCGTCCGCCTGCCGCACGGGGATCGAAGCCGCTGATGTGCAGGTGGGCTTGCACGGGCTGGTAAGCCGGCGGAACCGCTGGCGGGGCCGCGGGCGTGAACAGGGGCGTGGCGGCGGCCGGCATGGAGACGGATGGACGCGGCGCACCGGCCGGTGCCGCGTTGCCGGCATGGGGCGCGGGGCCGGTCACCGCTGGAATGACGGCATCGGAATTGACAGGGTCATGTGCAGGGGCGTGCGGAAGCGCCGTTGCCGAGGGCTCGGAACGGGCGCTGCGCAGTGCGGTCAACAGGTCGTAGCTGCTGGGAGCAGTCGTCGCTTGCGGGTGGTTGCCCGCACAGACTGTATCCCCAGGCAAGACCCAGAACGTACAGTGCGGGTGCTCCGGGTTGCTGCATTTTTTCATGACATTCTGACTCGAATCGAGCGGGGGCATTTTGCCCTCTGTTATACATGAGAGCTTACGCGCTTTTGCGCCCGCTTGGCAACTTTCACGGTGCCGGAATCCACTCTTTTTGCCCAAATTCATGTCCCTGGTCACACCCTGCCATACATACCATGGAAACCATTGCTCAAAAACACATTTTATGTCTTTCTGGATATGTTATTTTGATATTGCCTGAAACAGGTTTCCATCCACGCGCGTGGACGCCGGCTGTGCATGGTGACACTCGCGACAAGAACTGGAAGGCGTTTTGTATTATGCTGGCACAGCCGCTCCCCCGATGCCGCCTGACTTCGAAAGACGACCATGCCTGCCCAACGCCCGCGTCAGCTTGCCATCGCCTATGGCGCCACCTTGTGCGTATTTCTGGCCCTCGATGCCCTGTGGCTGGCGGTGCTGATGAAGCCCGTGTATGCCGCGGCGCTGGGGCCGCTGCTGGCGGAATCGCCCCGCTGGGCGCCGGCCGCGCTGTTTTACCTGCTGTACGTGGCGGGGCTGCTGGTCTTTGCCATCCTGCCTGGCTTGCGCGCGCGCCGCGGACGCACGGCGGCAGCGCTGGGCGCACTGCTGGGGCTGCTGGCCTACGGCACCTATGACTTGAGCAACTATGCGACCTTGCGGGACTGGCCGCTGACCTTGACGCTGATCGACATGGGCTGGGGCGCCGTGCTGTCGGCCGTGTCGGCGGCGGCCGGCTACCTGGCCGCCAGGTAAGGCCCGGCAAACGAGTGCGAATGTAATTAGGGACTTATCCGCCCGGCACCGTGAATGCCGCGTCGAAGCGCAGCGCCAGCATGGTGATGTTGTCACTGTGCAAGCCTTTTGGCGGCTGGGACAGGAAATCGTCGAACAGGGCGCTGATGGCCTGTGCGGCGGTCTTTCCGGCACACAAGGCGGGCCAGCGGCCCGTGAGGGTCAGCGGATCGTCGCAGGCCCAGAAGCCGTCGCTGGCCAGCAGATAGTGGGCGCCGGGCCGCACGCGCAGCACGCGGCGGTCGGCCAGATGGGCGAGGAAGGGCGGCAAGGTGGCCGCATCGAGGCCGCGCAGGGGCTTGTCGAGTTGCAGGCTGTCGCCGATGGCGTTGCCTAAAATGAATGCCTGCGCGATTTGCGGGTGGTGCTGGCCGTGCACGGCGGCGCGCCAGCGCGCCTCGTCGAGCGCGCCGCGCATGGCGTACACGGTGGCCGGCACGTGGTCGACGGTGAGGATGGTGGCTACGCCGTCGGCAATTTCATACAGGCGCGAATCGCCCACGTGATACAGCAGCGGCGCTTCGCCGGGCGGCACTTCCAGCAAGGTCAGGGTGGTGCCGGGCGGACGCGCCTGGGCTGGCGCGGCCTGGGCGAAACTGTCCTGCAGCCGCGTGTGCAACTCGTCGAGGCTGGCTGCCAGGCTGGCCGCATCGAGGCAGGCGGGCATGGCCAGCAAGCCTTGCACGGCCGCTTCCGCCGCCTCGCGGCCGTGGCCGTGGCCGCCCATGCCGTCGAGCACGGCAGCGCGCACATGGCCGGGCGGCCAGCCCGGCACCTGGCAGTGCAAGGGCATTTGCCGCGACAGGCAGACGGCGTGGCCGCTGGCATCGATCAGCAGGAAGTTATCCTGGTTTTCGCGCCGCGGCAGCGGGCCGGCGCCCACGCTGGTGCCGGCGGCAGCATCGAGCCAGGGGCCGAAATCGAGCTCGTCTTTAATTAAATGCATCGGTTGGTGCGGTCCGGGCGGCCAGCAATGTTGATCATAGGACACAGCTTAGCCGATATTGTGCGTGTGCGATACCTTGCCTATCTAACAAAAAAACCTGCGGCAGCAGGCTGGCGCAGGTTTTTCAGGAGGCGGGGAGGCGCTTAGCGGCGATGGCCCCAGCCGTGGCCACGGTCGTGGTCATAATAGTCGCGGCGGCCATGGTCGCGGTAGTAGCCGCGGCCCGGCTGCACGTAGATGACGGCCGGCGGGCCGTAGTAGCGCGGTGGCGGCGCGTAATACACGGGTTGCGGCGCCGGCGCGTAGTAAACGGGCTGCGGGGCAGGCGCATAATAGGTTTCGCGGTAACCGCCGCGATAGCCACCACGGTCGTAATAACGGTCATTCGTATTGATGCTGTTGCCGACGGCAGCGCCGATAACGCCACCGACGATTGCGCCGTTACGGCCGCCGGTGCTGTTGCCAATGGCCGCTCCGACGACAGCGCCTGCAACGGTATTGAAGTCGCGGTCACCGGCGACTGCGGCCGAAGACACAGCCACTGCCGCTACCATTACCGCACCCAGGAGTTTCTTGTTCAACATGGCATTTCCTTCCATTCCGGCGAGATCACAATGATCTGCATGGACTGGACTATATCTGCTGCCGCCAGCTTGTTCCACGTCTAATACAACTTATTACAATCCTGCCCGGGCGGTAACAAGTCAGCGCAGGCGCGCCTGCCATTCGGGGCGTAATAAGCTGTACATTTTGACATCGCGCATGACGCCGTTGATGAAAAAGGCCTGGCGCATCAGGCCTTCCTCGGTAAAGCCGTTCTTTTGCGCGATGCGCTCGGAGCCGACGTTCAGCGGATCCATGAGCAGCTCGAGCCGGTGATAGGGATAGGCTTTGAACAGGTAGTCGACCACCAGGCGCGTCGCTTCGCTGATGTAGCCTTGTCCGTCGCGCTGCCGGTCGAACAGCCGGTAGCCGATTTCGCGCGAGGCCGGGGTGCGGCTCTTGAAATGCGTGATCGTGCCGATGATGTGCTGGGCCTTGTCTTCGATGAGGAACAACTCGCTGTCCTCGGTGACAAAGCCCGATTGCAGGAAGTCGCGCCGCATGGCCTCGGGCGACTTGAATTGCATGGAGAAGAACTCGCCGCGCGAGGGCAGGTCGTTGACGAGGGACAGATAGGTATTCAGGTCGGCGGCCTGCAAATGCCGGATGGTACAGAGAGTTCCCTTGAGCATGGCGGTATCCGGTAACGATCACGATCTGCATGGTAATCGACTCTGGCCGAAACAGGCAATCGATCCCGTAAAAGTTGCTGCAATGACAGAATAAATACGCTATCGTAGAAAGCCGCGCCTTGCCCCTGGCCACGGCGTACCCGCTTCGACCTTGTTGACTGGAATTGAAACACATGAATATCGTCTCGACTGGCGCGCCGCTGCGCCGTTTGTCCTTCGCCCTTGCCTGCGCCATCAGCGCCAACGTCTTTGCCGCCGCGCCGGGCAATGCGCCGCAAGCGCTGGCCCAGGTGCGCGACACGGCACTGCAAAGCGACTGGGCATATGCGCGCCTGGCCGACATGACGGATCTGATCGGCCCGCGTTTGTCCGGCTCCGCCGGCGCCGCTGCCGCCGTGCAGCAGGTGGCCGACACCATGCGCCAGCTGGGCGCCAAGGTCACCCTGCAGCCCGTGAAAGTGCCACACTGGGTGCGCGGCGTGGAAACGGCGGAAATCGTCGACTATGCGGGCCGTCCGCAGGGCGTGTCGCAGCGCGTGGTGCTCACGGCCCTGGGCGGCTCGGGCGCGACGCCGGCCGCCGGCCTGACGGCGCCCCTGATCATCGTCAGGAGCGTGGAAGAACTGAAGGCGCGCGCGGCGGAAGTGAAGGGCGCCATCGTGCTGATCGATACGCCATTCGACCAGGAGATGGCCGAGCGCGGCCTGGCTGGCGTCACCTATGGCCAGGGTTCGCGCGCGCGCTTCCTGGGGCCCAAGGCGGCGGCCGACCTGGGTGCGGCGGCCGCGCTGGTGCGCTCGGTGGGCGGCGCCGATTTCCGCATCCCGCACGCGGGCGCCACGGGACTCGATGACAGCAAGCGCATACCCGCCGCCGCCGTCACCGTGGAAGACGCCTTGCTGATGGGCCGCCTGGCCGCGCGCGGCCCGATGAAGCTGCACCTGACCCTGACGCCGCAAAACCTGCCCGAAGCGGACAGCTACAACGTGATTGCCGACTGGCCGGGCACGGACAAGGCCGACGAAGTGGTGGTGGTCTCCGGCCACCTCGATTCCTGGGATCTGGCGACGGGCGCGCATGACGACGGCGCCGGCGTGGTGGCGGCCATGGGCGTGCTGGAAACCCTGAAAAAGCTCGACTACCATCCCCGCCGCACCATCCGCGTGATCGCCTGGATGAACGAGGAAAACGGCGGCCGCGGCGGCCAGGCGTATTTCGAGGCCCACAAGCAGGCGCTGGGCAAGCAGTACGCTGCCATCGAGATGGATAGCGGCGCCGGCCGCCCGTTCGGCATCCTCGCCAGCGTGGGAGCGAAGTCGGAAAAACTGTTTGCGCCGCTGCGCGCGGCCCTGCAGCCGATGGGCGCGCACGCGTTCACGCGCCGCGACGCGCTGGGCACGGGCGACTTGCACCGGCTGGAAACGGCCGGCGTGCCCAGCTTCGAGCCGCTGGTCGACAGCCACAGCTACTTCCACTACCACCACACGCCGGCCGACACGCTGGACAAGGTCGACCCGGAAAACCTGAAGCGCAACGTGGCGCTGATGTCGTCGCTGGCCTGGTTCCTGGCCAATATCGACGGCGAGATCGGCCGCGCGCCGGAGCAGGGCGAGTAAGTCGCCCTGTCGCGGGCCGCCGCCCTGGCGGCGCGGCCCGCGTGTTTGTGCGTGTTTGTTTGCGATATTCCCCCAACCCCTGTCCACCGCATGCCATGACACCAGCTTCCACCGCCATCGACAGCGCCATCCAGCAGATCCGTGCCTACGTGGCCGGGCGTCCCCACAGCGCCGATACGCTCGATGGGATAGCGCAATGGTGGCTGGGCGGGCAATTTCCACGCGAGATCATCGAGGCCGCGCTGGAGCAGTTGCGCGCCGCGGGTGAACTGGAGCGTATCGAGATCGGCGGGCGCCAGCTGTGGCGCCGGCAACCCATGCCAGGATAAGCACCATGCCGCTGCCCGATCTGAACCTGCTGATCACCCTCGATGTCCTGTTGGCCGAAGGCAGCGTCACGCGCGCCGCGCGGCGCCTGCGCCTGAGCCCATCGGCCATGAGCCGGGCCCTGGCGCGCCTGCGCGAGACGACCGGCGATCCGCTGCTGGTGCGCGCCGGGCGTGAACTGGTGCCCACGCCGCGCGCGCTGGAGCTGCGCGCAAGCGTGGGCTCCCTGCTGGGCGAGGTGCTGGCCGTGCTGGGACCGGCGCAGCAGCTGGACCCGCGCCAGCTGGCGCAGACGTTTACGCTGCGTGCGAGCGACGGCTTCGTGGAAAATTTCGGCCCGGCGCTGCTCGCGCATATCGGCGCGCAGGCACCCGGCGTGCGGCTGCGTTTCGTGCAAAAGATCGACCGCGAAAGCGTGCTGCTGCGCGAGGGCAGCATCGACCTGGAAACGGGCGTGATCGGCAGCCTGACCAGCCCGGAAGTGCGCACGCGCCGGCTGTTTGGCGACCGTTTCGTGGGCGTGGTGCGCAGCGGCCATCCGCTGGCGCAAGGCGAGATCAGCGCCGGGCGCTATGCGGCCGGCCAGCATGTGCTGGTGGCGCGGCGCGACCAGGAGACGGGACCGATGGACGACGCGCTGGCCGCCCTGGGTTTGCAGCGCACGGTCGCCAGCATCGTCGGCGGCTTTGCGGCGGCGCTGGCGCTGGCCGCCGGTTCCGACCTGATCGCCACCGTGCCGGAACGCCATACGGGCAAGCTGCGCGCCGGCATGTTCAGCTTTGCCCTGCCGCTGCGCATGCCCGACCTGACCGTGTCGCTGATGTGGCATCCGCGCATGGATGCCGATCCTGCCCACCGCTGGCTGCGCGGCTGCGTGATCGACGCCTGCGCGGGCCAGCTGGACGGGGCCTGATGCCGCCGCTGCCGGCCTGCCGGCGCGGCAGTTCAGGGCCAGCAGCAGCCGGACAGGGAGGTGCCGAGGGCCAGGGCCAGCAGCAGTAACAGCGCTGGCATGGTGCGGTGGCGCATCACGCGCGGTCTCCGCCAGGCGAACGGCGCTTGCCGAAGACGCGGCTGAGCAGGAAAATGGCCAGCGCAGCGAGTATCAGCGCGCTGGCCACGCCAAAGGTGGCATGCATGCCACGGATCATGGCGGCCGGCGGGGCGCTGGCAATATTGCTGGCGCCGGCGGCGAACACGGCGCCCATCATGGAGGCGCCCGTGACGAGGCCCAGGTTGCGCGACAGATTGAGCATGCCGGAGACGAGGCCGCGCTGTTCGGCGGCGATGTCGCCCATCACCGCTGTATTGTTGGCCGCCTGGAACAGCGCGTAGCTGGCCGTCAGCAGCATGATGGGTGCGGCATAGCCGGCGATGCCCAGGCTGGCGGGCAGCAGGGCCAGCGCCAGGCAGGCGCCGGCGGCGCCGCACAGGCCCGCGCCGCCCATGCGCTGCGCGCCGTAGCGGTCCACCAGCCAGCCGGACGGCACGCCGCAGAACGCTGCCACCAGCGGCCCGGCCGCCAGCACCATGCCGGTAGCCGCTGCCCCCAGGCCCAGGCCGCGGGCCAGGTAAAAGGGACCCACGACCAGGGTGGACATCATGACCGTCGACACCAGCATGCTGGCCGCCAGGCCAGCGCCCAGCACGGGGGCGCGCAGCATGGGCAGGTGTATCAGCGGCGCCGGCGCCTTGCGTTCGACGCAGAGGAACAGCGCGCCGCCGATGCAGGCGGCCAGCAGCAGCGCCGCGTTGCGCACGCCGAAATCGCCGCGGCCCAGGGTCATGGCCAGCGCATAGGCGGCCAGGGTGAGCGCCAGCAGCACGGTGCCGCGGTGGTCGAACACGGGCCGCTTGGCGGCCGCGCCGCGCGGGTCCGCCGGCAGGTACCGCCAGGCCAGCAGCAGCGCCAGGCCGGCCAGCGGCACGTTGACGAGAAAAATGGCTTGCCAGCCGAAGCGCGCGATCAGCAGGCCGCCCAGCGCGGGGCCCAGCGTGGTGCCGACGGCCGACATGGTGCCGAGCAGGCCCATGGCGCTGCCCGTCTGCGCCTTGGGAACGGTACTGCCGACAAAGGCCATGGTCAGCGCCATCATGGCGGCCGCGCCCAGGCCTTGCAGGGCACGCGCGGCGACCAGCAGCCACAAGGTGGGCGCCAGGGCGCACAGGGCGGAGGCAAGGGCAAACAGGACGATGCCGGCCAGCAGCAGGTGGCGCCTGCCGACGATGTCGCCCAGGCGGCCCACGCTGACGATCAGGGCGGTGATGGCCAGCAGGTAGGCCAGCACGATCCACTGCACATCCTGGAAGGAGGCATGCAGGGCGCTGGCCATGCCGGGCAGGCCCACGTTGGCGATGCTGGTGCCCAGCGCGGGCAGCAGCATCGCCAGGGACAGGCTGGCAAGCGCGCCGCGCACGGGCCTCGTGGCGCTGGCGGCCTGAGACGCCTGCTGGCTGGGTGGAGCGGATTTTGACGGTGCATGCATGGCGTGGCTGATCCTCGAATGGGGTCATCACATGGTAGCGGCGGATCTGGCATGGCGGAAGGCGCAGCATATGCACTATGTTGTTGCGTCTGACGCCATATGTTAGCGCGACCGAGTCGCTGGGAAGGTCGTTGCGAGCCAGCGGCCAGTGCTTCGGACGTTAATCCGAGTAACCCTGCATATTGTCCGCCGTGTCATGCCGGATGCCCCACCACGGCAAATACGCCTTGTTTTCGCCGCGCGCGCGGAACCACGGTTTGTCGTGGGCTATGGGCCGCACCGTGGCTGGCGGCAAAACCAGCACGCCCGTGACGCCGTCCGGATCGCTGGTGCCCGCCACCAGCACGGGCTGGCCCACATGGTTCGCATGGGCGATACCCAGGGCGACATTGGTCAGCGCCGTGCCGGCGCCCATTTCGCCCAGCAGGGCCGGCGTATTGAAGGTCTGCGGCAGGAAGTCGAAGCCGGGCACTTCCAGGCTCAAGGCCTGCGCCAGCCGTGCCAGGCGGTCGGATGACGTGGGCAGGGTTTTATTGGCATCGTGGATGACGTAGCCGATGTCTTCCTCCGTCTTGCCGCCATGGCGCGCCGCCTCGGCAAATACCGCCTGCCACGCCTGCACGGCGCGCGGCGGCTTGTTCTTGCCCGCTTCAAAATCGGCCACCTTGCGCGTGGCCGGATAAGCTATCCACGCCAGCGCCGTGCGCTCCGTTTTGTAGTCGGGGCCGGCCAGCACCAGCAGCACGAGGTTTTCATTGATCTGCATGGGCTTGGGCCGGCTCGGCGCATCCCAGTTCATGACCCACACGGTTTGCTTCGGATGCGCTTCCAGATAGGCCAGCGCGGCGTTCAGGGAGATGAAACCCGCGTTGTTGCCGCCGAGGGTAATGCGCACGTCGGGCGGGGTGGCGCGGGTCCAGAGGGTGGGGAAGTGGGGGTTGCCGATTTCGAAATTGCTGATAATTTCATCTTTTACTGTCTGATGAACTTCTGCCGGATCGAATTTTCCTTCAGGCAGGGCATACTCCACGCGGATGCCTGCCAGTTCGCGCCAGTTCTGTTTTTGATCCTTGGGATAGACGTGGTAGAAGTAGGTGGGGCTGGAAAAATAGATATCGTGGAAATTGCTCATCAGTTCTTGTAAGTACTTATGGTGGTAACCCTTGAACGTTTCCCTTCCATTGATATCGTGGGCAATGGGCGCGACCGCCTGCAAGGTGCTGAAGCCCCTGGGATCCGTCCTGACCATATCGTCATTCTTGTTGGGTTTGGCTAGTCCCAAGGTCCAGAGCAGCTGCCACTCGGTCGGATAGTCGCGCCGCTGCAGAGGGTTGAGCCACTGCAGGCCCACGACCTGTGCCCGGAAGGGAGCTTGGACAGTGGTTTCTGGGAGACCGTCTTCCTTCTGCGCCGGCTTCACGGCGCAGGCTGTCAATAGCGCAAACATGGAGCAGGCGGCGACGGCGGCCAAGGTGCGTAGCTCGCGTTTATTTATTACGTAAGCCATCCATCCACCTCACTGCGAGTAGCCTTGCATGTCGTCCGCCGTGTCATGCCGGATGCCCCACCAGGGCAGATAGGCGTTATTCTCTCCGCGCGCGCGGAACCACGGCTGGTCGTGGTCTATGGGGCGTACTTTGGCTGGCGGCAAGACCAGCACGCCCGTGACGCTGTCCGGATCGCTGGTGCCCGCCACCAGCACGGGCTGGCCGACGTGGTTCGCATGGGCGATACCCAGAGCGACATTGGTCAGCGCCGTGCCGGCGCCCATTTCGCCCAGCAGGGCCGGCGTATTGAAAGTCTGCTGCAGGAAGTCGAAGCCGGGCACTTCCAGGCTCAAGGCCTGCGCCAGCCATGCCAGCCGGTCGGATGACGTGGGCAGCGTTTTATTGGCGTCGTGGATGACGTAGCCGATGTCTTCCTCCGTCTTGCCGCCATGGCGCGCCGCCTCGGCAAATACCGCCTGCCACGCCTGCACGGCGCGCGGCGGCTTGTCCTTGCCCGTTTCAAAATCGGCCACCTTCCGCGTGGCCGGATAAGCTATCCACGCCAGCGCCGCGCGCTCCGTCTTGTAATCGGGGCCGGCCAGCACCAGCAGCACGAGGTTTTCATTGATCTGCATGGGCTTGGGCCGGCTCGGCGCATCCCAGTTCATGACCCACACGGTTTGCTTCGGATGCGCTTCCAGGTAGGCCAGCGCGGCGTTCAGGGAGACGAAGCCCGCGTTGTTGCCGCCGAGAGTGATGCGCACGTCGGGCGGGGTGGCGCGGGTCCAGAGGGTGGGAAAGTGGGTGTTGCCGATACTGAAGGTGTCGGTGATGGTTTGTTGCGTGAATTGGTGTACTTCTACCGGATCGAATTTTCCTTCAGGCAGGGCATACTCCACGCGGATGCCCGCCAATTCGCGCCAGTTCTGTTTTTTATCCTTGGGGTAGACATGGTAGAAGTAGATGGGGCTGGAATAATAAATATCGTGAAAATTGGTCATCAGTTCGCGCAGATATTTATGGTGATAGCCTTTGAACGTTTCCCTTCCATTGATATCGTGGGCAATGGGGGCGACTGCCTGCAAGGTACTGAAACCCCTGGGATCCGTCCTGACCATATCGTCATTCTTGTTGGGTTTGGCCAGGCCAAGCGTCCAGAGCAGTTGCCACTCGGTGGGATAGTCGCGTCGTTGCAGAGGGTTGAGCCACTGCAGGCCCACGACCTGTGCGCGGAAGGGAGCTTGGACAGTGGTTTCTGGGAGACCGTCTTCCTTCTGCGCCGGCTTCACGGCGCAGGCTGTCAATAGCGCAAACATGGAGCTGGCGGCCAGCATGGGCAGCGCGAGGAACTGTTTCATGAAGTCTCCAGGAGAATGGACATGCTGGTGACCGGCATCACCGGGCCAGGTGAACCAAAGTGCCAGGAAAATGACGCAGAGAAACGTGGCGATGGCCCAGGTCAGTCGCTGGCGCGGCGTGGCAATGAACTTATGCACCGTCAGTCCTTAGCGCAAAGTTGCTGGAAGTGCTGGCGGGCTTGGCGTTCTGGCGTTCGTCTATGATGCCTCTCGGCTTTCTGGCAGGGCTGTCTTTGTCATTTGCCCACGTAAATAGAGGGACAGTTTTAAATGTGCCATTGTCGTAGTATTCAAAGAATTCTCCAGACTCGAAAGAGGCGCCTTTCAATAGGCTCCAATCCGCCGCAACCCTTAATTCGCGCAACGCCTCCTGCCCAATCGTGCATACCCCCACCGCCACGTCATACGCCAGCGCCTTTTCTGCGTGCTCGGGATTGGTCATGATGGTCGAGTGATCGGTGGCGTGGGTGTCGATATTGGCGGCCAGGTAGTTCTGGATTTCCTGCTTGCGCCAGGCCTTGAATTCCGTGGAAGCCTCTTCCGGCTGGTCCACCGCCGTCACAGGCTTGCCATTTTCGGCCCAGCCGTCGCGCCTGGCCTGCATGCGCAGCATGCCGTTCTGTTCGTAGCGCAGCGCTGCCTCGGTGTGCGCATCGCCTTTGCCCCGGGAGCGGTAAGGCGCATACGCTTCATCGGCATCGGCATCGGCATCGGCATCGGCATCGGCGGCGCGTTCCTTGTGCAGGGAGTCGGCCGGGGCATCGCAGTCTTCGTCAAATGCTTCGCCGATGTCGGCAAAACGCTTTGAATGCGGCAGGAAGGGCAAGGGCAGCTTGGGCGCCTTCATCGGCAGCCGCCAGACCTTGGGCGGCAGGGCGTTGATGCGCGTGCCGGCCGTCCTGGCGAGAATGATGACGATGGGCGCGAACAAAAAAGTCAGTATCTTGCGGCCGATGCCTTTGCTGGCCCGCATGCCCTTTTCGATCGAGTACTCGGCGACCAGTGAGCGCGGGTGCCAGAAATCAAGGCTGTCCGGCGCCAAGGGCTGGCCATTGCGCTGCCAGATATCGTAGTCCTGTTCATTTTCCTGGCCGACGAGGTGATTTTGCGCAAACACGCGCTGGGTAAAGACGCCGTCGCCGCCCGTATCGGCAATTTCCTGCGCCGACATGCCGCGCCAGCCTATGCCCTGCACGGGCGTGGCGGAGATCACCTGGTCGTGCGGATTGAAATACAAGGTGACCCTGCCATAGGTGGAGCCATGCAAGCCGTGGTCGGCACGGTCGAACGCGGCCGTATAGCTGTCCTTGCGCTCAGGCTTGCGATTGGCGCTGCACTCGTCGACGAAGGCGGCATCCTGCTGCATTGCCGAGCGGGCGCGCAGGATGTTGAAAAACGCTTTCAAGGTTTGCGTGCGCGCCGCGTATTTTTGCCGGCCCGTGTTGCCATGTTCGTCCGTCAAATGGCCGCTGACCCAGTTTTCCGTGAAGTTGCTGTCGAGCAGGCTGTAGGGCGGGTTGCACAGCACGTAGCTGTCGGCCACGGCGGACGGCCCGAGCGTTTCACCGAGAAAGGCGGCCGCCATGGCCACCATATTGCCCTGGCTATGGCAGACGATGGTGACGGGAGCGTCGTGCTGGCATGCCCTGATCGATTGCACGAGGCGCGCCAGGCGCCAGGCGGCAAACACGAAATACGGGCGCGGCGGGCAGGCATACACTTGCCGGTCATTCGTCGGGTTCATGTGCTGGATATGCATCCACAGGAACAGTTCCTCGGACAATCCCTTGCCCCACAGATCCGGCAGGGCACTGCAACCGTTGGCGAACGGTCCGCCGCCCCAGTAATTCTTTTCGTTGAGATAGATGCCGTCGCCAAACGCCTGCAATTCCTCGCCATTGGCCTTGTAGCCCCAGCGGAAGCGGATCACGGGGGAATTGGCATCGTCTGCCTGCAGGAAGGTGGTGGCGTTGCGCTTGGGATTGAGGAAACCGTCATCCGTCAATTCGCGTGTGTAGGTGGCAGCCTGCATCTGCCCGGCCGCCGGGCCCGGGATCGCCAGATCCTCGTCGCGGCGTTTCAGGCGCGCATTCAGGCCCGCGCACAGGCCTTGTTCGGCCTGCTCATACCATTCGCCATCGGAATTGACGCCATGCACGAAGATGACGATGCCGGGGCGGGGCAGGCGCGTGGCGGCCTGGAGCAGCGCATGGCTGAACAGGGCCGTGCCTTCGGCTTCGGCGAGCAGGATGCAGTTGCCAGCTAGCGTGGGGTCGGGCGACATGCGGGCGCTCCGTCAGCGTTAATGAAGAAAAGCGTCGCCCAAGCGAGCTCGGGCAATCTGCACTGTATGCGGATTGCCTGAGGTGGAACTTGCGTGGTGTCAAGAAAGGAGGGGCGGCGGGCAGGGAATGCCGGGGCGGTCAGATCGCGTTCAGCGGTATCTTGAGGTAGCGCACGCCGTTTTCTTCCGGTTCGGGCAGCTTGCCCGCATTGATGTTGACCTGGATGGCGGGCAGGATCAAGGTCGGCATGTCGAGGGTGGCGTCGCGGCCCGTGCGCATGGCCACGAACTGTTCTTCCGTGATGCCGTCGCGCAAATGGATGTTGCTGGCGCGCTGTTCGGCTACCGTCACTTCCCAGCGCGCCTCGCGGCCGTTGGGCGGGTAGTCGTGGCACATGAACAGCCGCGTCTGGGGCGGCAGCGCCAGCAATCGCTGCACGGAATGGTACAGCAGCGCGGCCGAGCCGCCGGGGAAATCGCAGCGGGCCGAGCCCACGTCTGGCATGAACAGGGTGTCGCCGACAAACACGGCGTCGCCGATCTGGTAAGCCAGGTCGGCTGGCGTGTGGCCGGGCACGTGCAGCGCGCGCACTTCCAGCTTGCCGATATAAAACACCTGGTCGGGCGCGAACAGCTGGTCGAACTGCGAGCCGTCAGCCTTGGCCGCACCCTGGTGGTAGACGGCGGCGAACGCCTGCTGCACCGTCTGGATGGCGGCGCCGATGGCCACGTCGCCGCCCAGCTGCTGCTGCAGGTAGGGCGCGGCGGACAGGTGGTCCGCATGCGCATGGGTTTCCAGCAGCCAGCGGCACTGCAAGCTGTGTGCGCGCACGAAGGCGATCACCTTGTCGGCTGACGTGGTCGAGGTGCGGCCCGCCTTCGGATCGTAGTCGAGCACGGAATCGATGATGGCACAGTCCTGGCCATCCGTCTCGTAGACAACATAGGTGACGGTGGCGGTGGCGGGGTCGAAGAAGGCTTGGATTTGTGGGGTCATCGCGGCGGCAAGGGACGGGCAAGGGATGGACAGGGAAGGGCATTATAGCGCCAGAGTTCGCTGAAAAAATGTTGAAAATTGACATTTAACATGCGAAAAACAGATAAGCGCGCAGGCATGCGCCCGTCACAGTCGTGCGCACCCTGGCGCTTGCTGCGTGGTAACCTCATCCCACAAGGAGGAATTCATGAACGATACCACTGCACGCAGCGAGCAATATCGCGGTTTTACGATTTCGGTGACCCCGCAAAAGGACAATGACGATTTATGGGATTTTACCTACAGCCTGCAGCGCGAAGGCGAGACGGCGGCGCAGGCGATCACGCGCAGCCGCACCCTGGGCGGCTATGCGGCGCCCGAAACGGCTTGCACGGCCGGCCTGGAAGTGGCCAAGACGGAAGTCGATAATCTGCTGCGCCCTTGAGCCAGCGTAAATCGTTTAGCCCGAAAGTGCGCCTGGCTTAGGCTGGCGCGTGAAACACGTCGCTAGCGGCCGCGCTTCATGCTACGATTTCCCCATTGAGTCAGCCACGAAGGAGGCACCCCATGAATAGCAGTTCTAAAATTCACTATAAAGGCTGGGAAATCGTTCCCCTGGCCGTGCCCACCACCGATGGCAAATGGTCGGCCAGCTGCGACATCGAGCGCGCCACGGCGGAAGGCCTGGAAGTGTTCGAAGGCTCGACCATGCAGTTC
Organism: Janthinobacterium violaceinigrum; assembly: GCF_009208555.1. Classification (GTDB taxonomy): domain Bacteria; phylum Pseudomonadota; class Gammaproteobacteria; order Burkholderiales; family Burkholderiaceae_D; genus Janthinobacterium; species Janthinobacterium violaceinigrum. Next base: position 17,806 of record NZ_WFLI01000019.1, read on the forward strand.
GTGCGCGACGACGAGGAGGGCGCCATTGCCGCCGCCTGCGAAGAAGCCGTGCGCCAGATCGACAACATCATCGCCAACCCGCTGGTACGGCTGGCCTAGTTCTTTACTCTTTCAGTGTTCCCGCAGCCGGCATCCGCCGGCTGTTTTTATTGCGCGCCACCGGCGGCGCCTCTGCCTGCCTCCACCTTTTCAGCCAGTGCTGTTACATGTTTCAATATTGTGTTTCAAAATGAAATATTGAAACAATAATGAAACATCATACTGGACAAACGTGACATTGCCGTTCCGTGGCGTGACAGCCCTGGAGCAGCGCTGGCTGGCCACTTTTCGCCTGTTTTCACTCTGCCGTCACGTGTTGTGCGCCGCGCCGCGCCGGCCTGGCACGGCATTTGCACTACTGATGCTCATAGCCACTCCGTGAAACATTCGGGACCATCCGAACCCCATAAGGTGAACACATGACTCAATACTCCGCAGGTGCCGCATTCCGCAAGGCCGTCCAGGAAGAATCCCCGTTGCAAGTGGTCGGCGCCATCAACGCCAACCACGCCTTGCTGGCCAAGCGCGCCGGCTACAAGGCCATCTACCTGTCCGGCGGCGGCGTCGCGGCCGGCTCTCTGGGCTTGCCCGACCTGGGCATTTCCAGCCTGGACGACGTGCTGACGGACATCCGCCGCATCACCGACGTGTGCGACTTGCCGCTGCTGGTCGATGCCGACACGGGCTTCGGCGCGTCCGCCTTCAATGTGGCGCGCACGGTGAAATCGATGATCAAGTTCGGCGCGGCCGGCCTGCATATCGAAGACCAGGTGGGCGCCAAGCGCTGCGGTCATCGTCCGGGCAAGGAAATCGTGAGCAAGGAAGAAATGGTCGACCGCATCAAGGCGGCCGTCGATGCGCGCACGGACCCGAACTTCGTCATCATGGCGCGCACCGATGCGCTGGCCGTCGATGGCCTGGAAGCGGCGCTGGAACGCGCCGTCGCCTGCGTCGAAGCGGGCGCCGACATGATCTTCCCGGAAGCCATCACGGACCTGGACATGTACGCCACGTTCGCCAGGGCCGTCAACGTGCCCATCCTGGCCAACATCACGGAATTCGGTTCCACGCCGCTGTTCACCCTGGACGAACTGCGCAGCGCCCACGTGGGCCTGGCCCTGTATCCGCTGTCGGCGTTCCGCGCCATGAACAAGGCGGCGGAAAACGTCTATCAGGCGCTGCGCCGCGACGGCACGCAAAAGAATGTCGTCGACACCATGCAGACGCGCATGGAGCTGTATGAATCGATCAACTACCACGACTTCGAGCAAAAGCTCGATGCGCTGTTCGCTGCGCAAAAGAAATAAAGAGAGAAGCAGGGGCCGCATGTCGGCCCCGCAGTGACGCACCCGAGACTATTCAATCTGGAGAACACAATGACCGCACCGCAAGCCGCCACTTTCAAGCCTAAAAAATCCGTCGCCCTGTCCGGCGTTACCGCCGGCAACACGGCGCTGTGCTCGGTCGGCAAGACCGGCAACGATTTGCATTACCGCGGCTACGACATCCTGGACGTGGCCGACAGCTGCGAGTTCGAGGAAATCGCCTACCTGCTCGTGCACGGCAAGCTGCCGACCGCCGCCGAACTGAAAGGCTACAAGGCCAAGCTGAAGTCCCTGCGCGGCCTGCCGTCGGCCGTCAAGCTGGCGCTGGAAGCGCTGCCGGCCGCCGCCCACCCGATGGACGTGATGCGCACGGGCGTGTCCGTGCTGGGCTGCACCCTGCCGGAAAAAGACGACCATAACGCGCCGGGCGCGCGCGACATCGCTGACCGCCTGATGGCGTCGTTCGGCTCCATGCTGCTGTACTGGTACCACTACAGCCATAACGGCAAGCGCATCGAAGTGGAAACGGACGACGAGTCGATCGGCGGCCACTTCCTGCACCTGCTGCACGGCGAAAAACCGTCGGCCTCGTGGGAAAAAGCCATGCACACCTCGCTGATCCTGTACGCGGAACACGAATTCAACGCCTCGACCTTCACCAGCCGCGTCATCGCCGGCACGGGCTCGGATATCCACTCGGCCATCACGGGCGCCATCGGCGCGCTGCGCGGTCCGAAACACGGCGGCGCCAATGAAGTGGCGCTGGACATCCAGAAGCGCTACGACAACGCCGACGAAGCGGAAGCGGACATCCGCGAGCGCGTGGCCAACAAGGAAGTGGTGATCGGCTTTGGCCACCCCGTCTACACGATTTCCGACCCGCGCAACGTGGTCATCAAGGAAGTGGCGCGCAATCTGTCGCTGGAAGCCGGTTCCACGAAGATGTTCGACATCGCCGAGCGCCTGGAATCGGTCATGTGGGAAATCAAGAACATGTTCCCGAACCTGGACTGGTTCTCGGCCGTGTCCTACCACATGATGGGCGTACCGACGGCGATGTTCACGCCGCTGTTCGTCATTTCGCGCACCTCGGGCTGGGCCGCCCACATCATCGAGCAGCGCATCGACAACAAGATCATCCGCCCGAGCGCCAACTACGTGGGTCCGGAAGACCTGGAATTCGTCCCGATCAAGGACCGCAAATAATGAGCACCGCAATGAGTACCCCCGTGAATACCTTGTACCGCAAATCCTTGCCGGGCACCCAGCTAGACTATTTCGACACGCGCGCCGCCGTCGATGCGATCCAGCCAGGCGCCTACGCCACCTTGCCCTACACTTCGCGCGTGCTGGCGGAGAACCTCGTGCGCCGCTGCGACCCGGCCACCCTGAACGCTTCGCTGAGCCAGTTCATCGAACGCCGCCGCGACCTCGATTTCCCGTGGTTCCCCGCCCGCGTCGTCTGCCATGACATCCTGGGCCAGACGGCCCTGGTGGACCTGGCCGGCCTGCGCGACGCCATCGCGGCCCAGGGCGGCGACCCGGCCCTGGTCAATCCGGTAGTTCCCACGCAGCTGGTGGTCGACCACTCGCTGGCCGTCGAATGCGGCGGTTTCGACCCGGACGCCTTCGCCAAGAACCGTGCCATCGAAGACCGCCGCAATGAAGACCGTTTCGACTTCATCGACTGGACCAAGAAAGCGTTCAAGAACGTCGACGTGATCCCGCCTGGTAACGGCATCCTGCACCAGATCAATCTCGAGCGCATGTCGCCCGTGATCCAGGTCCAGGATGGCGTGGCCTATCCCGATACCCTGGTGGGCACGGATTCGCACACGCCCATGGTCGATGCGCTGGGCGTGATCGCCATCGGCGTGGGCGGCCTGGAAGCGGAAAGCGTGATGCTGGGCCGCGCTTCGTGGATGCGCCTGCCCGACATCATCGGCGTCAAGCTGACGGGCAAACCGCAGCCGGGCATCACGGCCACCGATACGGTGCTGGCGCTAACGGAATTTTTGCGCAAGCAGAAGGTCGTCTCGTCCTACCTGGAATTCTTCGGCGAGGGCGCGTCGCACCTGACCCTGGGCGACCGCGCCACGATTTCCAACATGGCGCCGGAATTCGGCGCCACGGCCGCCATGTTCTACATCGACGCGCAAACCATCAAATACCTGAAATTGACGGGCCGCGACGACGAACTGGTGAAGCTGGTGGAGCTGTATGCGAAAGAGACGGGCCTGTGGGCCGACAGCCTGGCCGACGCGCAGTACGAGCGCGTCCTGAGCTTCGACCTGTCGTCCGTCGTGCGCAATATCGCGGGTCCGTCGAACCCGCACAACAGAGTGCCGACGTCGGAACTGGCGGCGCGCGGGATTTCCGGCGTGGTGGAAAACGAGCCGGGCAAGATGCCGGACGGCGCCGTCATCATTGCCGCCATCACCAGCTGCACCAATACGAACAACCCGCGCAACATGATCGCCGCCGGCCTGATCGCGCGCAATGCGAACCGCCTGGGCCTCACGCGCAAGCCGTGGGTGAAATCGTCGCTGGCGCCCGGCTCGAAAACCGTGGAACTGTATCTGCAGGAAGCGGGCCTGATGCCGGAGCTTGAAACATTGGGCTTTGGCGTCGTGGCGTTTGCCTGCACTTCGTGCAACGGCATGTCGGGCGCGCTCGATCCCGTGATCCAGGACGAAGTGGTGTCGCGCGACCTGTACGCGACGGCTGTCTTGTCGGGCAACCGCAATTTCGACGGCCGCATCCACCCGTACGCGAAGCAGGCTTTCCTCGCCTCGCCGCCGCTGGTGGTGGCGTATGCGATCGCCGGCACCATCCGCTTCGATATCGAGAAGGACGTGCTGGGCCATGACGCGGATGGCAAGGCTATCCTGCTCAAGGATATCTGGCCGTCCGACGAGGAAATCGACGCCATCGTCGCATCCAGCGTCAAGCCGGAGCAGTTCCGCAAGGTGTACATCCCGATGTTTGCCGCGCAGGCGGATGACGGCATCAAGGTCAGCCCCTTGTACGACTGGCGTCCGCAGACGACATACATTCGCCGCCCGCCGTACTGGGAAGGCGCGCTGGCTGGCGCGCGCCCATTGAAAGGCATGCGTCCGCTGGCCGTCCTGGGCGACAACATCACGACCGACCACCTGTCGCCATCGAACGCCATCATGCTCGACAGCGCGGCCGGAGAATACCTGGCGAAAATGGGCTTGCCCGAGGAAGACTTCAATTCCTACGCCACGCACCGGGGCGACCATCTGACGGCGCAGCGCGCCACGTTTGCCAATCCGACCCTGAAAAACGAGATGGTGATCGAAGACGGCAAGGTCAAGGCGGGTTCGCTCACGCGCATCGAGCCGGAAGGCAAGATCTCGCGCATGTGGGAAGCCATCGAGGTGTACATGGAGCGCAAGCAGCCATTGATCATCATCGCCGGCGCCGACTATGGCCAGGGCTCCTCGCGCGACTGGGCCGCCAAGGGCGTGCGCCTGGCCGGCGTGGAAGCCATCGTGGCCGAAGGTTTTGAACGCATCCACCGCACCAACCTGGTGGGCATGGGCGTCTTGCCGCTGGAGTTCTTGCCTGGCGTGAACCGCAAGACCCTGGGCATCGACGGCAGCGAAACCTACGACGTCGTGGGCGAGCGCACGCCGCGCTCCACCCTGACCCTGCTCATTCACCGCAAGAACGGCGAGACGGTGGAAGTGCCCGTCACCTGCCGCCTCGATACGGCGGAAGAGGTGTCGATCTACGAGGCCGGCGGCGTGCTGCAGCGCTTCGCGCAGGATTTCCTCGAGTCGTCGAAGGTGGCGTAAACCAGGGGTCAGACCCGCCGGGTCTGACCCCAGCCTTGTGCGGCGGGGAGGCTGTCGTCTTCGCAGCGCAGGCAAAGAACTTCTGCGGAAATATACAATGACCCACATCCCCCAAATCAAAATCCCCGCCACCTACATGCGTGGCGGCACCAGCAAGGGCGTGTTTTTCCGCCTGCAGGATTTGCCGGCCAGCGCGCAAGTGCCGGGCGCGGCGCGCGATGCCTTGCTGCTGCGCGTGATCGGCAGCCCCGACCCGTACGGCAAGCAGATCGACGGCATGGGCGGCGCCACGTCCAGCACCAGCAAGACGGTGATCCTGTCGGCCAGCACGCAGCCCGAGCACGACGTCGACTACCTGTTTGGCCAGGTCTCCATCGACAAGCCGTTTGTCGACTGGAGCGGCAATTGCGGCAACCTGTCGGCCGCCGTCGGCTCGTTTGCCATCGCCAGCGGCCTGGTGGACGCCGCCCGCGTGCCGCGCGATGGCGTGGCCACGGTGCGCATCTGGCAAGCCAATATCGGCAAGACCATCATCGCCCATGTCCCCGTGACGCATGGCGAAGTGCAGGAAACGGGCGACTTCGAGCTCGATGGCGTGACCTTCCCGGCCGCCGAAGTGAAGCTGGAATTTCTCGATCCGGCGGCAGACGAGGAGGGCGGCGACGGCGCCAGCTCGGCCATGTTCCCTACCGGTAACCTCGTCGACGACCTGGACGTGCCCGGCATCGGCGTGTTGAAAGTCACGATGATCAATGCCGGCATCCCGACGATCTTTGTCGACGCGCACGCCATCGGCTACACGGGCACGGAACTGCAGGACGCCATCAATGGCGATCCGGCCGCGCTGGCCCGCTTCGAGACCATCCGCGCGCATGGCGCCTTGCGCATGGGTTTGATTTCCCACCTGGATGAAGCTGCCAAACGCCAGCACACGCCGAAGGTGGCGTTTGTCGCCAGGCCGGCCAGCTATGTGTCGTCCAGCGGCAAGCAGGTGGACGCGGGCGGGATCGACCTGCTGGTGCGCGCCATGTCCATGGGCAAGCTGCACCACGCCATGATGGGCACGGCGGCCGTGGCCATCGGCACGGCGGCCGCCATTCCCGGCACCCTGGTCAACCTGGCGGCGGGCGGCGGCGCACGCAACGCGGTACGTTTCGGCCATCCGTCCGGTACCCTGATGGTGGGGGCGGAGGCGGCGCTCGTCGACGGCGCCTGGAGAGTCACCAAGGCCATCATGAGCCGCAGCGCGCGCGTGCTGATGGAAGGGACCGTGCGCATTCCTGGCGATTCCTTCAGCGCATAAGCCTTGCTGGCCGGGCCGCAGGGGCCCGGCCCGTCGTGAATCTCAAGAAAAATTGATTTTTCCGCTAGCCGGAAATGGAACGACGGGGAAAAATGGCATGACGCCGCGCCATTGCGGCACGTGGCCACCATCAGCAAACCTTAACCCTGCCAGACCGGTGAACAGATGCTATTCAATTCCTACGTCTTCCTGTTTGCGTATCTGCCCATCACGGTCGCGGGATTCTTCATCCTGGGACGCCGCAGTCAATGGGGGGCGGCAGCCTGGCTGGCAGGCGCCTCGCTGTTCTTCTACGGCTGGTGGGATTACCGCTACCTGCCGCTGCTGCTGGGCTCCGTCATCTTCAATTACGGCTGCGCGGCCCTGCTTGCGCCAGGACGCGCCAGCCACCGCAAAGCATTGCTGGCGGCGGCCATCACCGCCAACCTTGGCCTGCTCGCCTACTACAAATACGCGGGATTTTTCCTTGCCGGCGCGGCGCAATTGCTGGCGCAGCCGCTGCCCGCCTTGCATGTGATTCTGCCGATCGGCATTTCCTTTTTTACCTTTACCCAGATCGCCTTTCTGGTCGATACCTACAAGGGCCGGGCGCAGGAAAGCCGCTTCGTCCACTACCTGCTGTTTGTCACGTACTTCCCCCATCTGATTGCCGGCCCCGTACTGCACCACAAGGAAATGATGCCGCAGTTCGCCGACCGGCGCATCTTTCGCCTGTCGGCCAGGAATGTCGCCATCGGCAGCACCATCTTTTTCATCGGCCTGGCAAAAAAAGTGCTGATTGCCGACAATATCGGCCCGTATGCGGCGCCGCTGTTCGACAACCCGGGTACGCCCTCGCTGCTGATCGCCTGGGGCGGGGTATTGGCGTATGCCTTCCAGCTGTACTTCGATTTTTCCGGCTATTCCGACATGGCCATCGGCCTGTCGCGCCTGTTCGGCGTGCGCCTTCCCCTGAATTTCGATTCGCCCTATCAATCGCGCAATATCGCGCAATTCTGGCGCCGCTGGCACATGACCCTGTCGCGCTTCCTGCGCGATTACCTGTACATCCCGCTGGGCGGCAAGCGCTGCGGGCCCGCGCGGCGCTACCTGAACCTGATGATCACGATGGTGCTGGGCGGCTTGTGGCATGGCGCCGGCTGGAATTTCATCGTATGGGGCGCGCTGCATGGCGCCTACCTGGTCATCCACAAGGTCTGGAGCACCGCCGCGCGCCGGTTTCACCTGGCGGGCGATACGCGCGTGGGAAAGGTCCTGGCGACCCTGCTCACCTTTGCAGCCGTCTGCGTTGCCTGGGTCTTCTTTCGCGCCCCCGACATGCCCGTCGCCCTGACGATCATCAAGGGCATGGCGGGTGGCTTTGGCCTCGCCCTGCCTGATGCGCTGGCTGCCCATCTGCTGCCGCTGCACGCTGCGCTGACGGCCATGGGCACGGGTTTTTACCTGGGCGGCGGCACGGTCTTCATCGAGACCTGGACGTGGATAGCGGTGGCGGCGCTGCTGACGTTTGCCATGCCGAATACGCAGCAGATCATGCGCCGTTTCGATCCCGCGCTGGATTTCCAGGCCAGTGCCGCAACGGACGGGCAGGGCGGGCGGGGTGTGCGGCGCCTGCTCACCTGGCGCGCCTCGCCCGCGTGGGCGGCGGCAATCGCCCTGCTGGCGCTGGCGAGCATGCTGGCGCTGAACCGTCCCGCCGAATTTTTGTATTTCCAGTTCTAGGGGAGGGCAGAACATGACGGCCTCCCCCTTCAAATCGTATCTGGCCACCCTGGCGCTGCTGATGGCGGCAGGCGCCTTGCTGGCTGGCGCTTTCGTGGCCGTCGTCGATCCTTACGGCCTGTATGGCTTTGTGCTGCGCGACGGTTTCAATGCGGTCAAGCCGGGCCTGACCCGCTATCAGAACCAGATCAAGCAGGAGCTTGCGCTGCGCAGGCGGCCGCAATTCATCATCCTCGGCAACTCGCGCGCCGAAATCGGCTTCGATCCGCGCGCCAGCGCCTTGTCGGCGCTGGGCGCCGGCTATAACCTGGCGATTCCCGGCACGGGCCTGGCCACGTCCGCCAGCCAGTTCGCGCAATTGCGGCAGGCTGGCGTGCAGCCACGCACGGTCATCGTCGGCATGGAATTCATCGATTTTCTCAACCCCGCTGCCGCGCCGGCCGCACGCCCTGTCGCCGCGACCACGGCCCCGGCTCCTGCGCGCGCGTTCTGGCGCTTCGATACGCTCTTTTCCCTGGCGTCCGTCAAGGATGCCGTGCATACGCTGCGCATCCAGCATGACGCGCAGGCTGCCACCCTGACGGCCGATGGCTTCAATCCCTTGCTGGAATATGGCGCCCACGTGCGCCGCGATGGCTACCACAAGATGTTTGCGCAGCGGGCGCAGGAAAGCGCCGCCAACTTGCGCCGGAAATCGACGCGCGGCCTTGCCACCGAAGACTTTCATGCCTTGCGCGCCTTTTTGCTGGCGATGGCGGCCACGCAGGCCGACATCAAGCTGGTGATTTACCCGTATCACGCGCAAATGCTGGCCATGTTTGAAGCTGCCGGGCTGTGGCCCCTGTTCGACGAGTGGAAGGCAGGGCTGATTCTGGCAATGGGCGCGGTCAAGGCGCAGTACCCGGATGCGCGCATTTCCCTCACTGATTTCAGCGGCTATGGCGTGTATAACTGCGAGCGCATTCCTGCCGCCAATGAACGGGATAGTGCCACCCGCTGGTACTGGGAAGCGGGGCATTTCAAGAAGGCGCTGGGCGATATCGTGCTGCAGCGCCTGATGTCGCCCACGACTGGGGCGCCCGGCGACGGGCAGTTCGGCATGCCCCTCGATGGCGCCAGTCTGGCGCAAAACCGCGCGCGCATCGCGCAGGAACGGGGTGCCTGCGCGGCGGCGCAGCCGGCATTGTTCGCAACGCAGCTGCTCGCGACGCAGGATAGCCATAGCGGAGGACGCAGATGAACAGATAAGCACAACATGCAGTAACCAACACCAATAACAACGACAGATTGCACGCCTACCGGAGGAGACATGAATTTCGCAGCATTTTATCAACGCTCGATCGACACGCCTGACGCTTTCTGGCGCGGGGAAGCGGTAAAGATCGATTGGCATGCCCCGTTTTCGCAAGTGCTCGATTATTCGCGCCCGCCGTTCGCCAGATGGTTCGTCGGCGGCACCACCAATTTGTGCCACAACGCCGTCGACCGCTGGGTGGACAGCCAGGGCGATGCCGCCGCGCTGATCGCCATTTCCACGGAAACGAATACGGAGCGCAGCTACAGCTTTCGCGAGCTGCAGCGCGAAGTGGAGCGCTGCGCCGCCATCCTGCAGTCGCTGGGCGTGGTCAAGGGCGACCGCGTGCTGATCTACATGCCAATGATCGCCGAGGCGGCTTTCGCCATGCTCGCCTGCGCCCGCATCGGCGCCGTGCATTCCGTGGTGTTCGGCGGCTTTGCCGCCAACAGCCTGGCCAGCCGCATCGACGATGCCCAGCCCAAGCTGGTGTTCTCCGCCGATGCCGGCTCGCGCAATGGCAAGCCGATCCCCTACAAGCCGCTGCTCGACGAAGCCATCCGCCTGGCCAGCCACAAGCCGCAGCACGTGCTGCTGGTCGACCGCCACCTGGTGCCGATGGAACTGGTAGCGGGCCGCGACGTCGATTACGCGGCGCTGCGCGCGCAGCATCTCGACGCGCAGGTGACCGTCGCGTGGCTCGAATCGAACGAACCGTCGTACGTGCTGTACACCTCGGGCACGACGGGCAAGCCCAAGGGCGTGCAGCGCGACGTGGGCGGCTATGCGGTGGCGCTGGCGTCGTCGATGCAGTACAACTTCTGCGGCAAGCCCGGCGAGACCTTCTTTGCCACCTCGGATATCGGCTGGGTGGTGGGCCATTCCTACATCGTGTACGGCCCGCTGATCGCCGGCATGGCCACCATCCTGTACGAGGGCCTGCCCATCTGTCCCGATGCGGGCATCTGGTGGAGCATCGTCGAAAAATACCGGGTCACGCGCATGTTTTCGGCGCCCACGGCCATCCGCGTGCTGCGCAAGCACCCGGTGGAACTGATGCGCAAATACGACCTGTCTTCCCTGAAGGCGCTGTACCTGGCGGGCGAGCCGCTCGATGAAACCACCTCGCAATGGATCGCCGATGAACTGCAAGTGGACATCATCGACAACTACTGGCAGACGGAGACGGGCTGGCCGATCCTGTCGGTGGCGAAAGGCGTGGCCGATACGCCCACGCGCCTGGGCAGCCCGGGCATGGCCATGTATGGCTACCAGGTCAAACTGCTCAACGAGGCGACGGGCGAGGAGTGCGGCGCGAACGAGAAGGGCGTGCTGGTGCTGGAAGGCCCGCTGCCGCCCGGCTGCATGCAGACCGTGTACGGCGACGATGAACGATTCGTCGACACGTACTGGTCCACCTTCAGCGGCCGGCAAGTGTATTCCACGTTCGACTGGGGCGTGCGCGACGCGGACGGCTACTATTTCATCCTGGGCCGCACCGACGATGTGATCAACGTGGCGGGCCACCGCCTGGGCACGCGCGAAATCGAGGAAAGCATCACCAGCCATCCGAATGTGTCGGAGGTGGCGGTGGTGGGCGTGGAGGACAAGCTCAAAGGCCAGGTGGCGATGGCTTTCGTGATCCTGAAGGACCCGCAGGGCTTCGACAGCGTCGAGGCGAAAGCGGCGCTGGAGCGCGAAGTGATGGCCGTGGTCGACCGCCAGCTGGGCGCCGTGGCGCGGCCCGCGCGCGTGCTGTTCGTGGCGCAGCTGCCGAAGACGCGTTCGGGCAAGCTGCTGCGCCGCTCGATCCAGGCCATCTGCGAAGGACGCAGCCCGGGCGACCTGACGTCGATGGACGACCCGGCATCGCTGCAGCAGATCCAGGCAGCACTGGCGTAAACGCGAAGTTGAGAGCGAAGTTTATCAATCGATAAATTTCGCTCTCAGATGCGGTCGCTTTCCTTGCGCACGACCCTGCCCACGATCAGGCATTCATTGCCGCGGCACAGCTTGCGGTGGTATTTGCGCTGGTCCGGGTTGTCCGAGGTCAGCCACCACTCGCCGATGTCGCGCGCCATGCGCTTGACTACCGGTTCGCCTTCGTAATTGACGGCAAACACGATGCCGTCGGCCGGCCGGTTGTCGGCCGTATTGATGATCACCACGTCGTCCTCGTACAGGGCCGGCTCCATGCTCTCGCCCTTGACCTTGATCGCCACCAGTTTTTCAGGGCGGTAGCCATTGCGCTCGACCCAGCTGCGCGGCACGCTGATGGTGCTGCCGTCGTGCGTTTCCGGTTCGATGGCAAAGCCCGTGATGCCGGCCGACAGGCGCAATTTGACCTTGCGGATCGGATAGAAGCGCTCGTCTTCGCCGTCGACCACCTCCACCGGCTGCACCTCGCCCAGCGCGCGCGCGGCCAGCGCCGCCTGATCGGGCGCCGCGCCCTGGTCGAAGTACATGCTGTCGAGCTGCAGGTCCGCTTCCAGCTTGCGCGCGATCTTTTCGCTGAAGGCGCGCCCCTCGCGGTACGTGGGCGAGAGGATTTGCGAGATGCGCGCCTCGCTCCAGCCGCTGACGTCGGAAATTTTCTTGCGCGTGTTGTCATAGCGCTCGCCGATCAGCGCCAGCAGGCGGTCGCGTCTGTATTGATACATATTCATCTCCACATTAAACCTGAAATTTACCGTTTGATAAATTACCAAATGCTTGACTTTAACATTAGCGATTGATAAAGTCCACATGTTGCCTGTCGCAAACGCACTACAGCGTCTGCCGGTTGGCGACACCATGGGAGGTCAGGCAGATGTTGAACAGCAGTCAGTTGGTTGAAAGCAGGGCGGTGCCGCGGCAGGGGCGCCAGTTACAGGGACGCAGCAAGAAGTCGCAGCTGCATATCGCCCGCATCGCGCAGTACATACGCGAGCAGGGCCAGGCCAGCGCGGCGCAATTGTCCGCCCTGCTGGGACTCGATGCGGGCACCATGAGCCGCTACCTGCGCCACATGTGCGGCATGGGACAGATCCATCTGGCGCAGCGCCACTGCACCGAACCGGGGCGCCAGCGGCCCGCCCTGTATGCGCTGGGCGAACAGGACGACGACGCCGACGGCTGGGCGGAGCTGCCGCCGCAGGTGCGCCGCACGGCGTGCTGGCCCAGTGGTGCGGCGCGCCGCGATCCGCTGGTGGCGGCCCTGTTCGGGCCGGCGCAGGAAAACTAAGACAAGAATCAACGAGGAGAAATCATGGGGTTTGCAGAAAAATTCATCGCATCGCTGTCATCGCAGAATCTGCGCGACGATGCCGTCCACCACGACCTGGATGTCATCGCGGCGGCGGCGCTGGCCGGCGACATGGGCGCCTTGCTGTGCCGCGTCAAGTACGCGGACGGCACCGTTAGCCGCCTGTTCGAGGGCAATGCGGGCAACCTGGCGCAGCTGCTGCGCGCCTGGACGGCGGCCGTGGCGGAAAAAGGCCGCGCGCGGCGCTGGGTCAAGGCGCAGACGGCCTGGGATGCGCAGGCCGCTACTACCCTGTACCGCCGCGTGGCCGAAGCGTCGCTCGCGCATTGGCTCGACAGCAAATGCAAGGTCTGCCACGGCACGGGCGTGGTCGCCGCCATGCACGCCGGCGCGCCTGTCGCCTGCAAGGCTTGCCACGGCGCCGGTGAAGCGGCCATCAGCTGCTCTGGCGGCTTCGAGCTCGAACGGATCAAGGACATGGTCAGCGAGCTGGAATCCATCTTCCAGTCGCACGGCGCCCGTGCCATGCGCCGCCTCGGTCACTAAAAAGATTTTGCAATATGCCTGGTGATGAAAAAAACGCCCCTACAATAGAGTCTCGATCACGCAGCAACAGCAACACCGGCAACATGGCAGTACGGCAGCACCACATGCTTCTCCACTCGTAATAGACGCGCTCACGGCGCGACACCGATAGGAGAAATCAGCGCAGCGAACGGCCTTCACGGCACTACGCCCATCTTTCGTCCGGCACGGCCCCGTGCCGTCCGGACGCCAGCCCGCCGCCTCACCGTGCGCGGGCTTTTTATTTTCCTGATTATCGGCAGTTCCCCCCTCAAGACCGCAGATGCGGTCTTTTTTTTCATCCCACGAAAGGTATTACATATGGCATCGACAGCAAACGGCATCGACAGCTTGATCGTTATCAGCAAACAAAGCGCAGAAGGCAGCAAGGCTGCCGCCGGCGGCGGCCAGATCTATCCCCGCGTCACGGCCACCTTCGACACGGAAGCGGACAAATACGCAAGCGCCGAAATCGACGCCAGCCAGCAGCAGGGCGATACCCGCCTGGGCAATTTCCGCACCACGGGCGCCATCAAGGCTGAAGCGGCATGCGGTACGTATGCGCCGCTGATGGCCGCGCTGCTGCGCCGCGACTTTACGGCCGGCGGCGTCGCTGCCGCGCAAACCACCATCGCCGCCGCCGCCACGGGCCTGACCCGCAGCGCCGGTTCCTGGCTGTCGGAAGGCTTCCGCGCCGGCAGCGTGGTGCGCATCACGGGCATGACGGCGCCGGCCGCCGCCAACAATGCGAAGAACTTCTTCGTCACCTCGGTGACGGCCACCAACCTGAATGGCCAGTTCATGGACGGTTCGGCCATGATCGTCAAGGCGGCCGGCGATTCCGTTGGCGTGGCGGCGGTGGGCAAGCGCAGTTTCACCCCGTTGACGGGCCACACCACCGACTGGTTCACGGCCGAAGTGCAGGACCCGAAGATCGGCGTGCACCGCAGCTTCGTCGACCAGCTGGTCAGCAAAATGGACATCGCCGTGCAGCCGAACGGCATCACCAGCCTGGACTTCACCCTGATGGGCAAGGCGGAAGGCCCGACCACGGCCGTGCCGTATTTCCCCGCGCCGCTGGCCGCGCCGGGCAATGGCAAGTTCTCGGGCGCCACGGCGATGCTGTCCGTGAACGGCATCCCGTCGCAGATCTGCACCGGCATGTCCGTCTCGCTCGACGGCCAGGTCAAGGTCGATCCCGTGATCGGCTCGAAGTACGCGACGGCAGCCTCGCGCGGCAAGGTGATGGGCTCGGGCCAGTTCACGGTGCTGCTGCAGGACGCCACCTACCTCGACTACTTCAAGTCCGAGACGGAAATCCCGCTGGCCTACGCCATGGCATCGGGCACGGCGCCCGCCGCCGACGTGCTGGCGCTGGCCATGGGCCGCGTCAAGATCACCTCGGCCAAGATCGACGACGGCGAGAAAAACAAGATCGTGACCTGCGCCTTCGACGTCCTGCGCTACAAGGGCGCCGATGCACAGCACGAAGCGACCACGCTGACCATCCAGGACAGCGCGCTGTAACCAGCTAGCACCTGCACCGGGGCCGCCAGCGTGGCGGCCCTTTTACTTTTTATCTTGATCGAGAAAGCAGCACACATGAACAACGCACAAAAAATCCAGGCAGGTTTCGACATCGGCAACATCAACGCGGTAGCCGCGCCCGTCACGTTCGACGTGCCCGTCATCTTCGACGCGGACGGCGAGGCGGTGGCAGGCCTGACCATCGTCGGCAAGAACAGCGAGCAATACCGCGTGGCCAACAACGCCGTGCGCGCCGAAGGCTACAAGAAATCGGCGCGTCGCAAGACGGCCATCGACGCTTCCACCGACGAAGGCGCGGAATTGCTGGTGCAAGCCATCGACGGCAACCAGAAACGCCTGGCGCTGGCCGTGGTCACGGGCTGGTACGGCTTCACCAGCAACGGCGCGCCCGTGCCGCTCGACGCGGCCCTGCTGGAAGCGGCCTTTGAAAAATACCCGACCTGGCAGGAAAAGGTCACCACGGCGCTGGAAAACGAGGCCAATTTTTTGAAACTCTGACGGCCAGCCTGCTGCGCTACGCCGGGCACCAGTTCGAGCGCGGCGCGCGGGCGGCCGATGGCCATGCCAAGGGCGAGCATATCGATGCGGCCCGGCGCCATCCGCTGTACCGCGCGCCGCCCGAAGAGGCGACGCCGCCCATGCCGTTCGAGCTGGCCCATGTGTGGGAGTGGTTCGCGCAATTGAACCGCAAGCGCCAGGGCATGGCCGTCAACCCCATCGCCAGCACGGAAATCCTCGCCTGGCAGGCGCGCCATGGCATCGCCATCGAGCCGTTCGAGCACCAGTTGCTGGACCAGCTCGACGCGCTGTTTTTGTCGCACCAGCATGCGGCGGGCTGACCCGCATTTTTCAACCCGGCCGCCATGCGCGGCTTTTTTTATGGGCCAACCATGCCAGATATAACGGAAATATTAATAGTTGTGAATACGGCGGAAGTGAGGGCAGGTACGCAGGCGATAAGCGACCTGGCCGCAGCCAGCGGCGAGGCTGGGCAGCAGGTCCAGGATGTCAACGCCAGGATGCGCGACTCCGAACAAGTCATGCGCGCGCAGGCCGAAGCTGTACGCGCGGCGGCAGACGCATCCAGAGTTCTTGGTGACGAAAGCAGCGACGCTTCGGATGCCTTGTTCAAGGGTATGACCGCCGTTGAAGGCTTTGCCAGGGCATCGCTGAAGATCGGCGAAGGCGGCATGAACGCCGACATCGGGAAAATCAAGGATGGCCTGGGGGAGCTGGCGAATGCCTCCGGCTTGACGGAACTGGCGATCACGCGCCTGGGTGCGGGGCCGGTATTGGCGCTGCAAATGCTCGCGGAGGCTGCCGCATTTGCAGCGAATGCCTACGTGAAGGGACAACAGGAGTCGGATAATTTTGCCAGGGCAATGCAACTGACAGGCAATTCGGCTGGCATCACGGAAGGGCAGTTCAATGACATGGTGAGGTCGGTTGCCAAGCTTGAGAACGTAGGTATGGGCGAGGCACGCGTAGCCTTGCAAACATTGCTGGAAACGGGAGAGTTTACGGGCGAGGCCATGCTGTCGGTTGGCGCCGCCGCTGTAGCCGCGGCGCAGCGTACAAACAGGCCGGCAGGGGAGGTTGCCGCGAACTTTGCCACGATGGCTGGCGGTGTTGTCAACTGGGTCGATACCCATGCCGAGGTGTATCGAACACTGGATGCCAGCCAGTATCAGCATATCAAGACGCTCGAGGAGGAAGGCAAGACCCAGGAAGCGATGATTGCGACGGCGAAGAGTTACAACGAGGAGCTGAAAAAACGCGGCGAAAACCTGAGCTTTGTTGGCGCTGCGATGCGAGAAATTAACACCCTCCAGTCGAATGCTAGCGATAGCGTCAATGGAGTCGGACGCAGGACCACAGCGGATGACAAGATCCTTCGACATGATGAGAGCGTCGAGTTGTTAAAGGCCACAGGCCATACCAGCCTGGATACGCATGAAGGCATGGGCATAAGTGGCAAGCAATTGGAGCAGGTTCTTGAACAGATGGCAAAGGTGCGACAGGTGCTGGTGAATCAGCAAACCCAGGAGAGAAAAGTTGCCGATGCGCAGCTTGCGACTCAAGAAAAAAATGATGCTGAAAAAGAAGCAAAAAAGGGCATCGACGCGATCACTAAGATTTACGCCCGAAAAATTAGCCAGGAATCCGCAGTAATTGAGAATTACAACAAACACGTTGCCACACTAAAAGGAACGCCACTGGCGGTTCCCGTTGCTGAGCAGGAAAAGATGCTTGCCAGTATTCATGCCGCATTCAAGGTTGCGTCACCTCCGCCCGCCTTTGGTTCTGACGATCGCGAGGCAAAGCGTGCCGGGCAGTTGCAAGCCATTCAAAGTGAGTTGCGCTTGAAAACGGAGGGCTTTGAGCAGAGCGCCAAGCTCGATGAATTGTATCGCAAGGGGGGCGCACTGAGCGACGAGCAATACTTTGAGCGTCGTCAAAACGCCATTCGCGAGCGGGGCAAGGCGGAAGCGGATGCCTACCAGAAGCAGATCGATGTGTTGAGCGCCTTTCAGCCGAAAATGCCGCAGGCGATTCAGGAAAACAAGAACAAGATCGCCGAAGTTGGCGCCGCCAAAGCGAGGGTGGAGCCGAAGATGCAGGCCGAGCTGGCGCAGCTGGAAGAAATCGCCCGCCAGCAGGCCGCAGACACGCGGAAAAAACAGGAAGACGACGCGAAGGCAAAAACGGCCAAGGACCGCGCCGATGCCAAGGCAGCCGACGAACAGCAATGGAAAGAGGCTGCCGATGGCGCCAAAGCCTTGGGCGATGCGCTGGAAAAGGCCTTCGGCAAGGTGGGCGGCACGATAGGCAAGGTTACCGCAGCGCTGGTTGATCACAAGAAGGCCCAGCAGGATATTCAACGGACCCTGGCGAATGCGAAGGAGGATGCCAAGGAGGACGAACCAGCGAAAATCGCCGCGAAATCGAAAGCGCAGCTTGATTCCACGCAAGCCCAGATGAAAGGTTACAGCGACATGGCTGGTGCCGCGGCCGGCTTCTTTGACGAGCAGAGCGCCGGCTACAAGGCCTTGACCACGGTTTCTCAGGTATTTCATGCTGCGGAAGTGGCCATGACCCTGGCCGAACTGGTACCAAAGGGTATCAGCGCAGTACTGAGCCAGGGAACTGGTGATCCCTATACGGCGTTTGGCCGCATGGCGGCCATGGCGGCGATCGTCGCTGGCCTGGGCGTGGCGATTGGTGGGGGAGGCGGCGGCAATGTCGATGTCGCCAAGGAGCGCCAGAAAGCAAATGGCACCGGCACGGTGCTGGGTGACTCATCCGCAAAAAGCGATTCGATCGCGCGCAGCCTTGCCATCATGGAAAAAAATTCCGGACTGGGCCTGGCGCATACCATTTCAATGGACAACTCACTGCGCAAGCTCGCTGCCGGTATCGGCAACCTGGCCAACCTGCTGGCACGCGAATCGGTGGCGACGGGAGCGGGCGGAGCTGCTGCAGGCGTGCAGACAGGAACCAAGGTACTGGGAGGCACGATGGGCGTCCTGGCTGGTACTTCAGCTGGTGGCTTGGGTGGCGCCATGCTGGGTACCTATCTGGGCATGGGGATGGCGGCGATTGGCGGCCCCCTCGGATTGGTGCTCGGCAGTGTAGTGGGTGCCGTGTTGGGCAGTGTTGTTTCCAAACTGTTCAATACCTCCAAGACGGTGGTCGATCAGGGGATTACCGGAAAGGCCATGAGCCTGGGCCAGATCGAGGATATCGGTTTTACCACCCAGTCGTATGCCGATGTCAATACCAAGAAGAAAGCATTGGGCATTACCTATAGCAATAAGAACAAGACCGAGACGGCAGCAATGTCGGATGACGTCAATAAGCAGTTCACGATGATTATCGTCAGCATGGGCAATGCCATTCGTGGCGCCGCCAACGTGATGGGCGTGGCTGGGGGCGATTTCAATGCGCGGATGGACAGTTTCAAGGTCGATCTGGGCAAGATCAGTTTGAAAGGACTGTCGGCTGAGGAGCAGCAGAAAGCACTGGAAACGGCATTTTCTGCGCTGGGCGACAAGATGGCTGATGCTGGCGTCGCGGGCTTGCGCGATTTCGCCAAGATAGGCGAAGGCGCGTTTGAAACACTGAACCGTATCGCCAATGATTTCCAGCAGGTCAGCGATGTCCTGTTTGTATTGGGAAAAACTTTCAGCGTCACGGGAATGGCAGCGGTAAAGCTGAGTGAAGACTTGATCGATACTGCTGGCGGCCTGGAAAAGCTGACCAGCGGTACCTCGTATTTTTACGAGAATTTCCTGTCTGAATCCGAAAGGATGGCGCCGATCACCAAGTCGGTGAATGACGCCATGGGCAAGCTGAGCTTGGGTGGTGTGACGACGATGGATGGCTTCAAGGCTGCCGTACTGTCCGCTGCTGATGGCGTGGCCATTGGAAAAGAAGGGTCGGCTGAGTTGTATGTGGCCCTGTTGTCCTTGGCAGAGCCGTTCAAGAAGGCGGCTGACTATGCCGCCAGCCTGGCCGGGGCCACGGGCGAACTGGCCGAAGTGAGCAAGACGGCCAGCGAGATCGCCAGCGAACGGCGGGACCTGCAACAGCAGTTGAATCAGCTGACGCAAAGCGAAGCGCAGCTGCTGGCCGCCCAGCGCGCCAGCATCGCGGAAGGCAACCGGGGCTTGTTCGACCAGATCCAGGCCGTCAAGGCAGTGACCAGCGCGAAGGATGCGCTGGCCAAGGCGTATGAAACGGAATCGGCGGCGGCCAAGTCGGCGCTGGAGAAATCGAAATCGTGGGTGACGACCTTGAACGGCCTCAATTCCAGCATGGCGCTGGGCGCCCAGTCGACGCTCACGCCGGAGCAGAAGTATGCGGAAGCGCGGGCCCAGTTCGAGAAGACCCTGGCGGCCGCGAACGCGGGCGACGCGACGGCGCAATCGGGCTTGTCCGCCGCCGAGCAGGCCTTTCTGACGGCGTCGCAGGTAGTCAACGCTTCCGACGCCCGCTATGCGGCCGATTACGCCCGCGTGGTGGAAGCGAACAAGGAAGCCTTGAAATGGGCTGCCGCGCAAGTCGACGTGCAGCAGGCCAGCCTCGATGCGCTCAATGCCCAGGTATCGGGATTGATCAAGATCAATGACAGCGTGCTGACGGTGGCGCAGGCCATTGCCGGCTTGCGGGCGGCGATGGGCGGTGCGGCAGATCTTGGCGTGCAGTTCAGCAATCCTCCCGCCGTCGCCGCGCTGGCGGCGATGACTTCCCCCGTGACGGCGGCCGTGTTCGACCCCGTGCGCTACTCCTCGTCGGCGAACGTGGGTGCCGACGTCCTGGTGGCGGAAATCCGCGGCCTGCGCGAAGACAACCAGGCCATGCGCGCCGAATTGGAAGGCTTGCGCGCCGACCAGCGGGCGCAGACGGGCGCCACCATCCAGGCCACCGTCGAATCGAACGCCCATGCCGCCAGGACGGTGGTCGATGGCGTGGACAAATCGTCCCGGGCATCCGCCTGGGCCAATGCAGTGAAAGGAGAGTACGCATGACCGATGCGCAATTTCAGCAGTGGCTGCAAAGTCCGTCGGCCATCCGCATGGTGCTGATCGAAGCACAGGTGAATGTGGCCGGCAGCGAGGTGACGCGGTATATCGCCTCGCGGCCATACATTACCGGTCCGGCTGAAGTGCCGGCAAATACCGCCTATCAGCCGCTGGCCAAGGGCGGCCTGGCCTTCACCGAGCAGGTCAGCCTGTCCGGCGAGGCGGGGCTGTCGGGCGGCGATATCGAGCTCGATAACGCCGATGGCGCGCTCGATGGCTGGCTGGGCGACGTATGGATGAACCGCCCCATCAAGGCCTGGGCCGGCGATCCTTCCTGGCCGCGCGCCGACTTCCAGCTGGTCTTCGACGGCATCATCGCCGACGTGGCCAGCCCGGGACGCGAGTCGGTCAACCTGGTACTGCGCGACAAGCTGCAGCGCCTGAATACGCCGATCTCCGAGGCGAAGCTGGGGGGCGCGACGCCCAACAAGGACGCCATCCTGCCGATACCGTTTGGCGAGTGCCACAACGTCACGCCATTGCTGACCAACCCGGCCACCCTGGAGTACGGTTTTCTCGGCGCCGTGGAGTCGACCTTCGAGGTGCGCACCAATGGCAAGCCGATTGCCGTGGCGCTCAATGACCAGGCGGGACGCTTCAACCTGACCACCGATCCGTTTTCCACGACGATCACGGCCAGTGTGCAGGGCGACAAGGGCGGCGGCTATGCGCCGCGCATCGCACCGCTGGTGCAGCGCATCGCCACCGCCTACGGCAAGGCGGCCGACCGGTTTACCCCGGCCGACCTGGACCTGGTCAACCTGGCCGCCTTCGATGCGGCCCACCCGCAGCCCGTGGGCTTGTATGTGGCGGACCGCTCGAACCAGGCGCAGGCGATCCAGCAGCTGGCGGCCAGCGTGGGCGCCCAGGCGGTCATGTCGCGCACCGGCCAGTTGCGCCTGGTGCAGATCGCCTTGCCGGCCGCCGGCGTGCCGCTGGAAATCGGTCCGGAACAGATGCGCGAGCGCTCCTTGCGTCCCGCACAGCGCCTGCCCGTGACGGCCGCCGTGAAGATCGGCTTCGACCGCAACTGGACGCTGCAGGCGGCCCTGACGACGAGCATTCCGCCCGCGCATGCCGACCTGTATGCGACGGAATGGCTGACGGAGACCGTGGTGGACGAGACGGTGCGCACACGCTATCGCCTGAGCGACGACCCGGTGCAGATCGATACCTGCCTGAAGACGCGGGCCGACGCCCGCGCGGAAGCGCAGCGGCGCCTGGCCCTGAGCAAGGTGCCGCGCACCATTTATGAATTCGATGGAGAACCCGAGATGATGATGCTGGAACTGGGGCAGCCCGTGCGGCTGCGCGCCGAACGCTTCGGCTTGCAGGATGGGATGCTGGGCGTGGTGGTGCTGCTGTCGCGCTTCTGGCTGACGGGCAGAGTGACGGTGGGGGTGCTGGCATGAGCGCGATTGTGGGAGAGCGCGATACGCTGCTGCAGGCGACTGCGGAGCGCTTCAGCACGACGTCCGATGGCAAGGCGATCCTGATGGCCGCCAGCACGCCCGTGTTTCGCGTCAATAGCGCGGGCGAGGGGGCGCCCGCATCGATCGCCGTTACCGCCAAGCCCGTGAACGTGACGGGCGATATCGTGTTTTCGGTATCGTCCGGCACGGCGTTGCGGGTCAACGGCAACGTGGCCACGGTTGATTTTTCCAGTATGACTACCGATACGGCCCTGGTGCAGGCCCGTATCCGGGAGTTTGGCGTCGACTATGTAGCTAATTACATGATCAGCAAGGTTTTCGATGGCGCTGCCGGTGAGACAGGCCTGTCCGGTTTGAACACGGGCCAGGCCTTCGCCTACAAGCGTGCCGCTGCGCCGCCCGGTGATACCCCGGGCGGCGTAATCTTTAACTTTGCTATCGCCGCGATCACGACGCCGGCCGGCAACGACCTGGCCAATGGCTGGTCGAAGAATATTCCGCCCGGCACGGCGCCGTTGTACGTGCGCGTGGCCGCTGCCAGTTCGCGCAATGCCACGGACAGTATCGCCGCCAATGAGTGGGCGGCGGCGGTGCAACTGGCCAAGGACGGCGTCGATGGTTTGAACGTGATTTCCGTGCCCATCTACCAGCGTGGCGCGACCAATATTGCGCCGCCGCTGCCCACGGCCGTCTGTACGTTTACGTTTGCCACGGGCAAATTGGCAGGACTGAACAACGGCTGGTCGACCCAGGTGCCGTCGGCGGGCGGCGCCTATCTGTTCATGTCCAGCGCCACGGCCGTTTCAAGCGCGGCGACCGATGATATCGCCCCAGGCGAATGGGCCGCCGCCGCTCGCCTGGCCGCCGATGGCGCCCCCGGCCAGCGCGGCACGGTGACGGTGACGGCACCCGGTTACTCGGCCTGGTCGGATGCGTCGGCCGTGTATGAACTGGGGCGTGCAGGCTATGGCACGCCTATGAATCGCGACGTGGTGACCTTGTATGACGCGACGCACGCGGTGACGAAGTTCTACGTTGATGGCGCCTGGATGGTGCTGGGTACGGTGTTGAACGGCAGCTTGCTGGTCGATGGGACGGTGGCGGCGAAGGCGATAGTGGGCGACACACTTGGCGCCATCAAGGCGAACCTGGGGAGTGTGGTCGCTGGCGACTTGTACGGCACGACGCTGCATGGCGGCGCCGGGTATCCGACTAACGTTTTCGACTGGCCACCAACAGCAAGTTCAGGCGGCGGTTATCACCTTAGTTCTCAGGGCCTATTGCTGGGGAATTATAAAGCTGGGCAGTACTTCACCGCATATGCAGACGGGAGAATAGAAGCGCCAGGCCTGGTGATTAAAGATGGGAATGCTGCCTTCACCGGTAGCATCACAGGCTCCACTATTACGGGTGGTATCTTCCAAACATCGGCATCTGGTCGGAGACTCACCCTCTCTGCTTCCAGTAATGTACTTAGAGCCTACGCTGCTAACGGCGCTGAGGTTGTAAATTTAGGCGAGCGCTCGGGCGGCGGGGCGTTGGAAATTGATGCTTCTGCTGGGGAGGGCTTGGACGCGATACGCTCTATTGGGGGGTGTTTCTTCAATACAGGCGCAGGATCCTTTCAGATATATTCTGACTCTGTTATTGGTTTTACAATGCCTCGATATACTCGTGCTTACGATATCGTTCCAGGAGACGGTAGCGCTAATCTCGGCAGAAGTACCCACATCGGCACTGCGTGGCGCAATATATACAGTCAGACAGCCGTTACTATTATTTCTGATGAAAGGGACAAAGAAGAAATTCAGGACTCTGATCTTGGGCTGGATTTTATTCTTGCGCTTCGACCTGTTCGCTATCGAATGAAAATCGCAAACACGTTACTCTCCAAAGGAGCGGAAATGCCGGGCCCATATCGCCCTTTCGCTGATCCTGTGATGCATGAAGAAATAAGAACCCCAGTGCGAGGAGTGCGAAATCATTACGGATTCATTGCACAAGAGGTAAGAGAGTCTCTAGGAAATAGCGACTCGGCTATTTGGGTTCAACACGACCCATCGGACCCAGAATCTCAGCAGGCTCTGCGCTATGAGGAACTGTTGGCGCCAATTGTAGGCGCCGTACAGGAACTGCATAGTATGACTCAATCTTTAAGGGCGGAAGTTGCAGAGGTGAGACAGCAGTTGAAAGGGAACCCATGATTATTTCGTCCAAATTAATACTAGCCAGAGTCGATGCTTTGACCGTATTGCCGTTCGTCCTGATCCCCCCCGAGGCGCGTGGCAACAGTGCGCTACTCTTGCACGAGATAGTGCATAGCCGTGAGCAGCGTAACTGTGGAGTATTGCCGTGGCTTCTGCTCTATGCGATATCCGCGCGTTTCCGGATGGCGGCCGAGGTGCGTGGCTACCTCGTGCAGATCGCCGCTGGCAGCATTTCGCTGGAGCGTGCTGCCACATTGCTGATGCAATACGGCGTAGACATCACTTATGAGCAGGCAGGTTGTCTGCTCGTCTCGGCGAGAGGCTGAAACGATGACTAATCTTCGTATCATCTACGACAACGCAGCCGACCGTGCGGTGTTGGCGGCATCGAGCCAGGCTGGCACGCTGGGCCCGGCTAACCTGCAACGTGAAAGCAAGTCCTCAGTGCTTCGTGCGGTTGGCACCCAGTTAAGCATTACGGCAACGTGGCCGGCACCGGAAATTGTCGGTGGCGTGGCGCTGCCGTTTTGCAACTTGACTCCAGCGGCGACCATTCGCGTGCGCGGCTATATCGAGCCTGGCGACGCTGCGCCAGCGTTCGATTCCGGCGTCATGGAGGCGTGCGAGTATGCGCGGCTGGGCATGTGGGACTGGGGCGCGCTGCCGCTGGGCGTGAACGCCTACAGCTACGGCGGCGGTACCTACGCCCGTTGCTGGTTCCAGATGCGCAGCGTCAGGAAACTGGTGATCGACCTGGCCGATCCTGACAATCCGGCGGGCTATATCGAGGCCGCGCGCCTGGTGGCAGGCGCTTACTGGAGTCCTGAGCGGAACGCCTCGTATGGGGCAGGTATCACGCCGGTCGACACCAGCAGCCAGTACCGCAACGGCGCTGGCAGCCAGAAGGTCGAACGGGGCGCGAGGTACCGCAAGCTGTCGCTGACGCTCGATCACATGACGCCGCTGGACCGTGCCGAGCTGTGGCGCATCGTGCGCGGCAACGGTCTTTCGCTGCCGCTCTTCGTCAGCCTGTATCCGGATAGCGACGACGTCGAGCTGGAACAGACACACCAGGTGTATGGACGCCTGGCCAACCTGGCCGCCATCACCACGCCATCTTTCCAGGCTTACGCCACCAACATTGAAATCGAGGAACTGTAATGGGTGATTTTTTCTACTATGGACAAAAGGATACGATCCAGCGCTTGAACGAGCTGGCCGGGCGCGGTGCCGTGGTGGCGTCGTATGTGCCGAAGGTGGGCATGTCGCCGGTGGGCGGGCCGAATGGGTACATGAACCCTGCATGGCTTGATCCAAACTTACCTATCTACACCGACGTACCTATAGCAGTAAAAGCTGCCGGTAAATTTGGATATACATTCATCCACGCTGGCCAATCTCAAAGCCTTTATAAGATAGCAACATTGCCACCATCTAGTATCGGTTCCTATGCCTCCCTGCGCATAGACGCGATGATCGGCAGCTGGGTAGCGGGAACATTTACGGCAATGACTGTAATTCTGGGGAATCGTGGGGCTTTCTCCGTAGACTGGTCTTCTAGTTTGTATAGCCCAACTGAGTCGAGATTCATTGCCTACCGAGAAGCAGATGGAAGTCACTCTATCTATCTATTTTTTCTTACAGCAGCATTCGCTCAAGCTGCGTTCAATTTACAGGGTCTGGGCTGTACCACATACCCGTCACCTACCCCTGTTGGATCAGTGCCCGGCACGGTTGTATGGGATAGCGGGGCAAATTTTGGCGACAGTACCTACAAGTCACCCCGATCAGTAGGAACGGGTGACGTAGTGGGCAATGAAAATGGAACCAGTGTAGATCAGCTATTACGAGTCAGGTCTAAAAGTGGGGAAGCTGTCGCAATGAGTTTCTTAGTCGGCGGGCAGGCACCCGGCATTCCCGCTCAAACTCTTGTTGACGCATTGAGCTTTGGAATTTCAGGATCACCCGGTGTAAATCATCCGGGCTGTATGCGATGGTCGACTTCGACGTACCACGCCAATAGCTCTTTCGCAACAGGGTATCGCACGACATTAAGGGCTTTTGACACAGTAGCAAACACTTGGACTCCAGCTCTGTTTTCTGTTACCGGCAATGGAACGGTTTATGCCCCCTTGCTCAAGGCAGGAAGTAGCGACCCTTCTCTGCTGCGACATAACATATCACGTGGCACTGACCAAGGCTCTGAGATTATTTACTTTGGTGTAGAAGGTGCAGTGGCACCAAGTGTCGCTATTTTAGCCTCTGATGGGGCATTTAATTGGTCGCCCAGTACGTCGGTACTGTATGTAGGTAAGAACGCCACCACAGGCCGTAGTTTGTCAGCTTCAGGTACGGTTAGTACATCTGGTAACGACTATGCTGAGTACATTTTCAAAAGTCTAGCCTGCGGTATCATTTCCCCTGGTCAAATCGTCGGCATCACCGCCGACAATAAAGTAACCGATCAATGGGCTGATGCCGTCATGTTCTCGATCAAATCGACTGCTCCGTCGTTTGTCGGTGGCGATTCCTGGGCCAACGACGTAGGGCAACGGCCATCGCTCCAGGCAGGACCGGCGCCGAGCCAGCCCCAGTGCCGTAAAGACGTAGTCACGCAGCAGCCAGTTCCAGGCGTTAATCCACCGGAATATGAGGACCTGGTAACGGAGCCAGGCGACACCGATGAAGAGTGGGCAGAAAAGCTGGCCATGTACACCGCCGCGCTGGCCGCCCACAACATCGCCGTGCAGCAGGACGCCGAAGCCATGGCCGCCTTCGACGCCGCCCTGGAAGCCGCGCGCCAGAAGGTCGACCGTATCGCCATCGCCGGCCGCGTGCCGGTCAACGTGCTGGGCGCCCAGCCGGGCGACTACATCGTGCCAATGCAGGACGGCGCCGGCATCAAGGGCATTGCCGTGCGTGAGGACGATCTCAGCATGAAGCAGTACCTGCAGGCAGTCGGGCGCGTCATTTCGATCGAGCCGGACGGCCGGGCCTACGTGATGGTCAAGGCCGTGTGACCAGGCAGCAACTCCTCCCAAACCCGCTTCGGCGGGTTTTTTCATTTCTTCCACCAGTACCGGGATAGTCGAGGTGATGCTGTCGAAGCAGCGCTGCGAGTCGGCCGTCACCGACCCTATCGGCGCTGCCACCGGGTTTATTTCACCAACCATTCATCTCATTCTGGAAGGGGCACTGCTGCCATGAGCAATCTTCGCATCATCCACGACAACGCCGCTGACCGCGCGGTGCTGGCTGCATCGAGCCAAACCGGCGAACTGGGTCCGGCCAACCTGCAGCGCGACAGCAAGAATGCCGTGCTGCGCGCCAGCGGCACTGCACAGACCATCTCCGCCACCTGGCCGACACAGGAGTCCATCGCCTGCGTGGCGCTGATCTCCACCAACATGACCAGCAGCGCGCGCATGCGCGTGCGCGGCTATGCCCAGCCGGGCGACGCCGTGCCGGTGTTCGACACGGGCAGCATCTTTCCGTGCCCGGCTGCTGTGCATGGTTCCTATCCCTGGGGTGTGCTGCCGCTCGGCTGGAACGCCTATCAATGGGGTGGCGTGAATACCTGGGCGCGCGGCGGCGGCTCCGATGGCGTGACATGGTTTACCGCTGCGCGCGTGCGCCAGATAGTGATCGATGTGTCTGCGCCACAAAGCCCGGAAGGCTACCTGGAAATTTCGCGCCTGGTGGTGGGCAACTACTGGTCACCGCAATGTAACGCCGAGTATGGCGCCCAGTTGCAGACGCTCGATAGCAGTGAAAATTACCGCACGGGTGCTGGCGCCTTGAAAACCGCACTGGGCGCGACCAGCGACAAGCTGAGCATCAGTCTGACGCACCTGACGCCGATGGACCGCGCCCGCTTCATGCGCATCCTGCGCGAGAACGGCAAGGGCAAGGCGATGCTGTTCAGCTTGTTCCCGGAAAACCCGGATCCGCTGCTGGAGCAGGACTACATGCTGTATGGAAAAGCCAGCAATAGCGATGCGGTAACTACGCCGTACTTTGACACTTATTCTGCACCACTACAAATTGAAGGAATCTAAATGGCTGATAAATTTTATGACGGTATGCCTAACGTTAACGAGAAATTGAATGAAATGGACCGGGCGTTTGCGGCGGGACCGTACAATGCGCTGCCACTGACTGGCGGTAATTTGACTGGGCCAGTACTCAGCTCCAGCAGTCTTGCATTTGAGAACAATGGTGCACCCGCCCCTGGGAACGCGCCCACGATGCTGCGTGGGCCGGTACATCAGGGAGGCACGTCACCATCGCTGGTGGCGGCGCTGGGGGTCGGGGGGACAAATGGTTTATCGTATCAGGGGCAGTTCAGGTGGTACACCTCGTCTGGTCGGGCCGCGTCTAACGGCACGTACACCTGCATGTCATACGACCTGCGCTTGCGTGCAATTGATGTCAAAAGCTATATGGAAAGTGCTGATCTGATGGTCATCAGCGGGGCAGGAGATTTAGCGGTTCGGGGAACCCTATCGTCATCGTCACGCATCGTTTCCAGTGCGATACAAGTCGGCTCCATTCCAGCGATGGAGAGCGAAAGTATCATAGGAGGGGGGGACCAGTCGCAGGGGAAGATTAACCTCAGGATCCCAAACTGCACGACGTTCTATGTTTCGTCAGGCGCGATGGGTTCCGCTTCGGCGTGTAGCGCGTCTATAAATGCGAGCACGATCACTGGGCGTAGCATTAACGTCAGCGGGACGATCAACGCTGGCGGCGCCGACTATGCCGAGTACATGTTCAAGGCACCTGACTGTACAGTCATCGAACCAGGTCAGTTGATCGGCATCGGCGCGGATGGCAAGCTTACCGATCGCTGGGCCGAGGCCATCTCGTTTGCCGTGAAATCCACCGATCCCTGCATGGTGGGCGGCGACAAATGGTCGCAGCGGCTCGGTCCCCGTCCGCCATCCGTGACGCGTACCCCCGGTAGCGTCGCATCGCAGCTGGTCAGCGAGGCGCAAGCAGCTGTCGAGGCCGTCTACGATGGCCTCACCCTGATCACGCCGGCAATTCCCGCCAAGGCCGCCGTGTATCGCGAAGTGCCGCTGGCGGGCGATACCGATGAAGAGTGGGCAGCGCGGCAGGCTCCCGGACTTGCCTTCGACGCGGCACTCGAAGCGCTGCGCCAGACGGTGGACCGTATCGCTTTCGCCGGCCAGGTGCCATGCAATATCCAGGGTGCAGTGCCCGGCCAGTTCATCGTGCCGGTACAGCATGGTGATGGCATCGCAGGCACTGCTATCAATGAGGAGGACTTGACACTCCAGCAATACATGCGCGCCATCGGCAAGGTCATCGCCATCGAAGACGATGGGCGCGCCCGTGTGATTGTGAAGGTGGCATAACGATTGTGCTTGCTACATTTCAACCCGCCTCGGCGGGTTTTTTTATTTCCACCACTTGAAAGGCAACCATGGCCCTCGAAACTACCGCCGCCGGCGGCGCATTGATCAAACTGTTTGGCGTGCCCGTGCTGGCCGGCGCCGCCGCCACGTCGCTGGGCTTCATGTTCATGTGGCCCCGATCCACGAAGGAGGCATTCATCCGTTTTTGTTCCAGCATCATTATTTCCACCTTTCTCGGTCCCGTGCTGGTGGCCGCCGTGCTGTCGTGGTGGCCCAGCCTGTTCGACAGCGCGAAGACGGTGGCCGGTCTGTATGGCGGCGACCCGGCCACGGGTTTCCTCTTCATTGCCGCGCCGCTGATGGTGGCGGCCGGCTTGCCCGCCTGGTGGGTGCTGGGCGCCTGCGTGCGCTGGTTCGACAAGCGGCGCGGCAAGGATATCGGCGAGCTGGCGGCCGATGCAGCCGCTGCCGTCAAGGACGTACGGGGCATGCTGTGACAGGCGCGCAATTGATGCAGATCATGCCGCTGGCCGGCCGCCGCGCTACGCTGTTTCTGGCGCCCCTAAATGCGGCAATGGCGGAATTTGGCATTGATACGCCGCTGCGCCAGGCAGCATTCCTGGCGCAGGTGGGCCACGAGTCGGGGCAGTTGCGCTATGTGCGCGAGCTGGCCAGCGGCGCCGCTTATGAAGGACGCGCCGACCTGGGCAATGTGATTGCCGGCGATGGCGTGCGCTTCAAGGGACGCGGCTTGCTGCAGGTGACGGGGCGCGCCAATTATGCGGCGTGCGGCGTGGCGCTGGGCCTGGACCTGCTGGCGGCGCCGCAGTTGCTGGAGCAGGCGGCTGCCGCTTGCCGCTCGGCAGGCTGGTTCTGGCAATCGCGCGGCTTGAACCGTCTGGCCGATGCGGGCGACCAGGAGCGCGTGACGCGCCGCATCAACGGTGGCGTAAACGGCCTGGCCGAACGTCTGGCCTTGTATGTCGTCGCGCGCAAGGTGCTGGCATGAAGCCGTCGTTGACCATAGTGGCCATGCTGTTGTTGCTGGGCGCGGCCGTGTTTTGCGCCCAGCGCTGGGGACGCGAAGCGGGCCGGGCCGCGTGCGCGGCCCAGGTGCTGCAGGTGCAAGGCGTGTTGCGGCGCCAGAACCAGGCGCTGAATGCCTTGCGGGAAGAGGGTGTGCGACGGTCGGCGCGGGCACGGCAGGCGCTGGCCACGGCGCAGGCCGGACAGGCAGACGCACAGGCGGCAGCGGCGCGCATCCTGGCACTGCAGCCCGAAGGCGATGCCTGCCGCGCTGCCGAGGCGCTGATCGCCCGCGAAACGGCTGAAAGAATCGCTGGCGGGACGCCATGAACGCGGCAATGACGCGTGCGGCGGCGCTGCTGTGGGCCACGCTGTGTGCCAGGGTCTATAGACGGGCTCGCGTGCTGGCCTGTGTATGGGCTTGCATGCTGGTTTGCCTGCTGGGCGGCTGCGCGGCAGGCCGGCCGGCACAGGAAGCGGCAGTGGAAACGCTGCCTATTGCCGTGCCTTGCAAGGTTGCCCGTCCGTCGGCACCCGTCTTGCCAGCCGTGCCGCAGCACGGTATTTTTGCGCAGGCGCAAGCCTTGCTGGCGCGCGAGCAGTTGCGCGCGGCCTATGTGCGGCAGCTGGAGGCGCTCGTTGATGGCTGCGCCGGCAGCTAGCACAGGCCGGTAATTCAGCGATGTCGGCGCCTGCGCTGCGGCTTGTTTACGTACGTCGCGCGCGATTTCGATCTCCTGCCGCGCGCCTGCTCAGCCGTGCCGCAGCAGGGTATTCTTACGCAGGCGCAAGCCTTGCTGGGGCGCGAGCAGTTGCGCGATGCTGCAGCTGGAAGCGTTCGTTGATGGCTGTGCCGGTAGCTAGCACAGGCGTGTAGTTCAGCGATGTCGGCGCCTGCGTTGCGGCTCGTTTGCGCTGCGCGCGATCTCCTGGCCGTGCGCGCGCATGCTCAGCCGTGCCGCAGCACGGTATTTTTGCGCAGGCGCAAGTCTTGCTGGTGCTATGTGCAGCAGCTGGAAGCGCTCGTTGATGGCTGCGCCGGCAGCTAGCACAGGCCGGTAATTCGGCGATGTCGGCGCCTGCTGCTATCGCTACCTCGCGCCATGCCCGGATGCGGCTTCCACTGCCGCTGCCGGCCCCGTTGCCGCCGTCTGCTGCCGTCTTCTGGTGCAGCTGCGTGGTGCAGCGCGTCGCGGCGCGCCAGAAAACAGTGCGCCGCAGCGCGCTCAGTGCCAGATTTTCATGACCGCAATGATATTTCGGCACAATTTCTGTATACAATCATCGCTGGCACGAAGCGTGCATGGCTTGCTGGAGTCGTCCCATCCAAGGAGCTTCGCATGCATCATCGGCCGCTAATGTCTTCCTGTCATCCCGTTTCTTCTCCCGTTTCTCTCTTGCTTTTCCCTTTCACCTGCGCCCATCCGGGCCGTGGTAACCCAGGAAATGGAGCGTAAATGGCCTCTCCCCGCTTGAAATCCATCCACCGCAGCACTCCCGGCACCGTACCCGCTGCGCCGTCCCCTGTCGACGAAGTGCTACCTGCCGGCAAGCTGTTCACCCTGGGCTTGCAGCATGTGCTCGTCATGTATGCGGGCGCCATCGCCGTGCCGCTGATCGTCGGCCGTGCCCTCAAGCTGCCGCCCGAGCAGGTGGCGGCGCTGATCAGCGCCGACCTGTTCTGTTGCGGCCTGGTGACCCTGATCCAGTCCCTGGGAATCGGCAAGTACTTCGGCATCCGCCTGCCCGTGATGATGGGCGTCACCTTTGCCGCCGTCAGTCCCATGTTGGCCATGGCGAATAACCCGGCCCTGGGAATCACGGGCATCTTTGGCGCCGTGATCGGCGCCGGCGTCGTGTCCATGCTGATCGCTCCCTTCATCAGCCGCCTGCTGGCCCTGTTTCCGCCCGTGGTTACCGGCAGCATCATCGCCGTGATCGGGGTGTCGCTGATGCGCGTGGGCGTGAACTGGGCCATGGGCGGGCCGCCTGCGATGGCGCAAATTGCCGATCCCGCCTTCCTCAAGATGGCCGCAGCGGCCACGGCGGCCGGCTTGCCCGCACCAGCCGGCCCCGTGCCCCTGATTGCCAACCCCGGCTATGGCGCACTGGACAATATGGGCATCGCCTTCTTCGTGCTGGCCGTTATCTTGTTGGTGGCCAAGTATGGCCGCGGTTTCCTGTCGAATATCGCGGTACTGGTCGGTATCATCGCCGGCACGGCCCTGTCGTTTGCGCTGGGCAAGGCTGATTTCGCCAAGGTGGCCAGCGCCAAGGCCTTTGCCATCGTCACGCCGTTCCAGTTCGGCATGCCCACCTTCGACGTGGTCGCCATCGTGACCATGAGCCTGGTGATGATCGTCGTCATGATCGAGTCGCTGGGCATGTTTTTGGCGCTGGGCGAGATGACGGACAAGCGCATCACACAGGCCGACATCAGCCGTGGCTTGCGCGTCGATGGCCTGGGCACCCTGATCGGCGGCATTTTCAACACTTTCCCGTATACCTCGTTTTCGCAGAACGTAGGCCTGGTGGGCGTGACGGGCGTGCGCAGCCGCTGGGTTTGCGTGGCGGCCGGCATCATCCTGCTGGTCATGGGCGTGATCCCGAAAATTGCGCAGACGGCCGAGGCAGTACCGGCGTTCGTGCTGGGCGGGGCAGGGCTGGTGATGTTCGGCATGGTGGCCGCCACCGGCATCCGCATCCTGGCCGGTGTCGACTACAAGAGCAACCGCAACAACCTGTTCATCGTGGCCTTGTCTATCGGCTTCGGCATGCTGCCGCTGGTGGCCGAGCAATACGCGCAGCATATGCCCAAGGCCCTGTCGCCCCTGCTGCATAGCGGCATCCTGCTGGCCGCCATCGTCGCCGTGCTGCTCAATCTGTTCTTCAACGGCCTGGCCTCAAGGGAAGAGGCGAGCAAGCAGGCGCGCGAGAACAGTCACGGCAGCGATTGAGGCGCAGCCAGCCGCCGTGAGCGCGCTGCGCGCCGCTCAGCCAGGTGGCAGAAGCTTGAGCACCACGCAATTGCGTCCCGCATCCTTGGCGTGGTACAGCGCGGCGTCGGCCAGGCGCAGCAGGGCGTCCGGATCGGCGGCGCCCGGTGGCGGCTGGATAGCGATGCCGACGCTGATCGTCACATGCTGCGCATCCGCGCTCGCGTGGGCGATACCCAGGTCGTCGATGGCGCGCCGCAGCGCTTCGCCGATCTGGCGCGCCTCGTCTGCGCCGGTGTTCGGCAGCACGATCGAAAACTCTTCGCCGCCGTAGCGTGCCGTCAGGTCGCCTGCGCGCCGCATGCCGGCCGTCAGCGCCTGCGCGACACGGATCAGGCATGCATCGCCGGCCTGGTGGCCGTGGCGGTCGTTGTAGCGCTTGAAGTAATCGACATCGAGCATGATGACGGCAAGCGGCTGGCCGACGCGCGTGGCGCGTGCACATTCGGTGCGCAGCACGTCGTCGAAATGGCGCCGGTTCGCCAGGCCGGTCAGGCCGTCGGTGATGGACAGGGTCGCCAGTTTGCGGTTGGCGTCTTCCAGCTGCTCGGTGCGTTCGGCAACGCGCCGTTCCAGGCTGTCATGCAGCCGGGCGCTGGAGATCGAGATCATCGCCTGCGCGCCGAGCATGCGCAGGAAGGCGACGCGCTCGCTCGTGAACGAGGCTTCGGCAAGCCGGTTCTCGAAGTACAGGATGCCGTCGATCTGCCCGCCGTGCCGGATCGGCAGGCACATGACGGCGCGCGGCCGCTGCAGCTGCACGTACGGGTCGGCGGCAAAGCGCGAGACGCCCGTGATGCTGTCTTCGATCACCTCGGCACCGGTGCGGATGACGTAGCGAAGCAGCGACAGGGGAAACTGCGGGTCGCTGGCGGCGTTCAGGTCGAGCCGGCGCGCTTGCAGCACGGTGACGACATCGCCATCGCTGTCGCCATCGATATTGGCCTCCAGCTGGTAGCTGTCTTCGGCGCGCAGCAGCAGGCGCGCCACCTGTCCGCCGGCGTTTTCGCAGACGATGGAAATGAGGCGCGTCAGCACGTTGCGCAGGCCGACTTCGTTCGACAGGATCTGTGTCGCTTTCAGCAGCGACACCAGGTCGAGCGCCGAGCTGCCGCGCGCGTGGGGGCCGCTATGCAACGTCGCGCTGCGGCCGTCCATCCTTGACAGCAGTGCATGGTGGCGCGCGCGCAGCTGCGCCACCTTGCCTTCCGCGCCCCACTGGCCGTAATGCGCGATGGCGTCCTGGATGAAAACCGCGGCCACGCGCGTATGCCCCTGTTCAAGCCAGCATTCGCCGCACAGCTCATTGGCCAGCGCCTGCACGTTGACGTAGCCCGCCAGGCCGGCGGCGTCGATGGCCTGCTGGTAGCAGCGCGTGGCCAGCTGCAGATCCCCCTGGTAGCGCGCCATCTCGGCCATCACCAGCAGATGCCTGGCGCCGCTATTGTCCGAGCCTTGCCGGGCCCAGTCGGCAAGATTGGCCTGCAGCGCCGCGATCGTGGCCAGCACCTCGGCCGCATCGGCACGCGCCGGAGCGCGCCGCAACGCGCGTATCCATATCAGCGCCGCGTAGTAGCTCGATTCGACGACCTTGGCCTGGCCGCGCATGATCTGGGTGATGATGCCGAGCTGGCCGGCCAGCAGTTCGGCGTCGGCGCTGTCGAACAGGCAGGCATTGCGGATCTTCCCCTGCAAATAGTAGGCGCGGTACAGGTGCGAACCGCCATACTGTTCGAGGAAGCGCGCCTCGCTGAACGTCGCGTCGTCGTAGCTGTCGTGGCGGGGCAGGAGGCCCATCAGGCATTTGGTCGGCTGGACCGCGGCGGCGACACAGCAATCGGCCATCGCCTGCTGGCCGTTGGCGCGCATCAGCGAAAGGTCGTGCTCGATGTCGTGCATCAGGTGCGGCAGGTAGTCGCCGAGGATCATCCGGTCGGTGGCGCGCACGGCCGCCACCACGCCCACCTGCACGAAATCGGCGATTTCCAGTGCCCAGCCAAAGGCTTCCTCGTACAGGGCGTCGGAGCTGCGCAGCGGCTGCGTCCAGTGGTTGCAGAGCGCGCCGAACATCAGGCCCGTGAGCGTGCGCGTCTGCAGGTTGCCACGCCGCCTGGCCATCGCCATCGCCATCGCGCCGAAGTCGTAGCCGCGTGCGACGTCCCCGCTGTACAGCGCAAGCATCATCGCGTAGCCGATATAGGCGACAGCGCTGAAATCGCTGCTTCCCCGCTGCATGGACAGGCGCGTCATCGATACCACCATCAGCGCGCTCAGGTCCTGCTGGCCGGCGTAGTAACTGGCCATCCACAGGCCCTGCATCATCTGCATCGCGGCCAGCGCGTCCGGCTCGCACATCTCGGGGGCCGCCAGCAAGGTGTCGGCCGCCTGTGCGCCATGCAGGCGGCCGAGTTCGGCAAGAATGTCGGCGAAGCGCGCCTTCATCTGCGCCACCTCGTGCGGTATGTCGATATTCAACTGCGCGAGGCCATCGCGCTGCACGGCAATGGCGTCGAGCAGGCGGCCCTGCAGTTGATACTGGTGCGCCTGGATGGCAATGCAGCGTACCTGCAGCAGCGGCGTCAGGGAACGGGCCCGCACCAGAGGATAGATCGCCTCGGCAGCATCGAACTGGCCGCACAGGTAGGCCGCTTCGGCCGCGCCCAGTTGCAGGTCGATCCAGAGGCCGGCGTGCCTGTTCCATGCCTCAGGCGGCAGCAGGCCGAGCCCGATCCGCATGTGCTCCAGGGTGGCCTGGAACGCGGCAGAACGCCGCGCCTTGACGCCGGCCTGGAGATTGAGCGCGGCCAGTTGCACGCGCTCGCCCGCATCGTCGATCAGCGTGCGGCCGGCGTTGAGCTGTTCGACGATTTCAAACAGCATTTCATCCTGGCGTTCCGGCGGCGCGTGCCGCAGGAGCAGGTGGCCGATGAGCAGATGGTTGGCTGCGCGCGTGCCGGCATCGGCGACAAGGTAGGCGGCCTGCTGCACCCGGTCATGCAGGAATCGGTAGCTGACGCCGCTTTGGCCCGCGTCGGTGCCGCCATGCACGTATTTATAGCGTTCGTCGAGCGGCTGGATCAGTCCTGCCTTGAGCGCCGGCCACAGGTCTTGCTGCGTGTCCCAGGGCGTGCGGCTTGCTGCCAGCGCGAGCGTGTCGAGCGTGAAGCGGTTGCCGCTGGAGGCGGCCAGTTGCAGCAGGCGCTGCGTCACTTCGGGCAGGCGGCGGATTTTCTCCAGCAGTACCTCGACCACGTTGTCGGTGTATCTGGCCTGTTCTATCGCGGGCAGGTCCCAGTCCCAGCAATCGTCGGCGGCCCGATAGCGCAGATGGCCCGCTTCATTGAGCGCGGCCAGGAACTGGTTGAGGAAAAATGGGTTGCCGGCAGTCTTGCGGTAGCAAATACGGGTCAATGGCGCGCAGCCGGCGGCCGGCACGCGCACGGTGGCCGATACCATTTGCGCCACCTGCGGCTCGGTCAGTGCGCGCAGTAACAGCGTCGACAGGCGCACGCCGCGTGCGCGCAGCTTGTCTTGCAGCGCGCTGAGCGGATGCGCGGCGCCCACTTCGTTGTCGCGGTAGGCGCCGATCAGCAGCATGCAGCAATTGTCGCCGGAGACCATCAGCAGTTCGATCATCCGCAGCGTGGCCGCATCGGCCCATTGCAGGTCGTCGAGGAACAGCACCAGCGGATGCCCGGCGGTGGCGAAGACGTCGACGAAGCGGGGGAACAGCCGGTCCAGGCGGTGCTGGGCCTGTGTCGGCGCCGACTCCGGCATCGCGTCGGTGGGCCCGACGATCAATGCCAGCTGCGGTATCAGTTCGACCAGCACGCCCATGCCGCTGCCCAGGGCGGCGTGCAGTTTCCCCGACCACTGCCGCAGCGTTTCCTCGGGCAGGCCCAGCAACTGGCGCACCAGCCCCTGGAAGGCTTGGATCAGCGGGGCATAGGGGACGTCGCGTTGCAGCTGGTCGAATTTGCCGGACAGGAAGCAGCCGCGCCGGGCGATGATCGGCTTTTGCACTTCGTTGATGACCGCCGACTTGCCGATGCCGGAGTGGCCGGCCACCAGCAGCATTTCGCAGGTGCCCGCCGCGCTGCGCTCGAACGCCGCCAGCAGCGCGGCGATGGCATCTTCGCGCCCATGCAGCGTCTGCGGGACAAGGAAGCGGCCATTGTGGTCGGACAGTTTAAGGGCCTGTGCCGGCTTGTCCGCGCGGCAGGCTGCGAGGTCGCTGCGCAGGCCCTGCAAGCTCTGGTAGCGCTGATCGGCATTTTTCTCCAGCAGCCGCTGGATGATCGGCAGCAGCTGGCCCGGCAAGCTTGCCAGCGCCGGGTGCGACCAGTCGGGACTGCGCGCAATGTGGCAATGCACGAGTTCCATCTCGTCGCCCGTCTCGAACGGCGCCTGGCCGGCCAGCAATTCGTACAAGGTGGCGCCGAGCGCATAGAAATCGGCGCGCCAGTCGACCCGCCGGTTCATGCGCCCCGTCTGTTCCGGCGCCATGTAGCGCAGCGTGCCTTCCAGCGTACTGAGATTGACGATGCCCTGGCTTTCGTATGGCAGTTCGCAGGCGATGCCGAAATCGGTCAGCTGCAGCCGCCGTTGTTCTGCATTCCACACCAGGTTGGAGGGGTTGATATCCTTGTGGATCACGCCCTGGCGATGGACTTCCTCCAGCGCCGCGCACAGTTGCAGCGCGATGTCGAAAAAATCGTCGAGTGCCAACGCGGGCTGCGATGGCGTCCTGCGCGCCGCCACCTGCGCGCGCAGAATCTGGTCGAGCGCCTGGCCACCCGTATCTTCCTGGATCATCGTCCAGCGTCCGCCATGCAGCTGCAGGGCAAGCGGATGTACCACGCCAGGATGGCGGCAGCGGCGCGCGATCGCATACTCGCGCTTGAATTGCGCCAATTGCTGAAAGGAGGGAAACGGCTGATTCGGTTTCTTGACGACCAGCGCCGTGCCATCGGCAGCCCGGGCGCGGTAAACCTGCGAGCGGGAACCGCTGTGCAGCTGTTTGATGATCTCGTGGTCGAAAAAGGAGCTCATGGGCTGTAGCGGGACACAGACGGTTGCGGGAGCCTTGAGGCGCAGATTTCGTGGTATTACTTGATTGTAAGTATTATATCAGTAGGGAACCGCGTGGGAGCGAGCGTGGCGAGCGGTGCTGTTGCAAAAATGCCAGTGGCGGGGGAGTCCGGAACCGGAGGCTCTCTCTGGCACCAACTTCCCCCATGCATGGGAGAAGTTCAGATGAGAAAGCCTTCATGTGGGCAGTGCTCACTATGCTGCAAGCCCGTCGGCTTGCAGTATGGGGCGCCAGACTTGAGCAATTTTTTCGAAACCCGTCGGCGTTGGATGCAGTTCATTGGCCCAGTCATTGTCACTTAATGTGCCGCGGCTATCGATAAGACGAACACGGCCAGGGTAACGAAC
This sequence comes from Janthinobacterium violaceinigrum, assembly GCF_009208555.1. Classification (GTDB taxonomy): domain Bacteria; phylum Pseudomonadota; class Gammaproteobacteria; order Burkholderiales; family Burkholderiaceae_D; genus Janthinobacterium; species Janthinobacterium violaceinigrum. The sequence continues at coordinate 56,736 of NZ_WFLI01000019.1, forward strand.
GACCAGCCCTTTCAACCGCACGGTGAACTCGTCGATCAAAAAACGGATACAGGCATCTTGCAGGTGAGTGGGCACATTTGCGACGACTAGCGCAGCGCGCAGCCAACTGGTACTTTCGATAAAAGGAAGATGGATGCCGGTTGGCCGGGCATAGTCATAGTTATGCAAATAGATTTTCGTGGGCCCGCTTGCATTTTGCGCCGTATTCCATGTCGCCCCAATGATCTTGTCGATAAGAGCGATGTAGCTTCCGATCACCTTGTTTAACAGCCACTCCAGGCTCTGCTCGTCGTCGCCATGCCGGTAGCAGGCTTCCGCTGTAGTGCAAGCGGAGCAGTCATTCAATAGTAGCGGGCGCAGGTCGGACAGGCCGGCGAAGTCGTTGCCTCCACCGCTGATAAATACCGCTGACAACGAATCCCCATGCAGTTGTAGCGCCGTTTGGATTCTTCTTTTGTAGGTTCCGTATACATAATCGTAGGCTTCGGCACCATTGTTGCCGTGAGCCAGAATGTAATGTTCTTTCGTCTCAACTAAATTTCCTAATTTATTCAAGAGCGACCCGCCGGGAAATAAATACCAAAACCAGCTATCGCCGATTGCCAGGATCGATGGTTGATGAAATTCATTTTGCATCCTCACCTCATCCCAATAAACATTTCTATCCTGCATGATCATTCCTCCCGCGTAGGCTATATTTGAATTCATGCTGAGGGGGCTTGCCAGAACGCAGCAATCTCCCCGGCATTGCGAATGTTTGCTCCTGCCGCCTGTAGCGACGGGCTTGCCCGGGCTACGATGCGGTGGGCTTGCTGTCTATTAGTTAGCGGAGCGTCGGATTAGTTGCATGCTCGGATGCGAATGTCGGCTTCGGGATTATTGTGCTGAAAAATCGAGCGGCAACATTCAGGCCTCCAGGCAGTCGGCGATCGTTCAGTGCGGCGATTCTGGGTAGGCCAGGCTGGCAGGATTTCTATCACAAGCCAATAGGGGGGCAGCCTCTTGGCATGCGCATATGTTGCAGGTTCATGCTGTTTCCGTGCCCTCACTAACTCTTGTAGGTCGTCAAGGTTTCTCTCTGTTCTCGCGGATGATGTTCCGTATTTCTTCAATTAGCCACCACACATGCAGGGGCGTCGCTAGTCCGCCTGTTTGCCCGTGAAAACGTGCTCTTGCATCGTGGCGTAGCTTTGGCGCCTGGCTGTTACTGCCTGGTTTTTTGATGTCGCGCGTCAGTTTGCCGACCCAGTGCACGTGCTGCTGGCGCGTCGAGTGGCCCAGTTCAGCCATTCAGTGGCAAGTGTCGGCCCGAGCCGCACGCGCGCCTTGTCCCCTTTGACCTCGGCGATGGTGCCCGGGCGGATCAGGTTTCGCAGCAAGTGGTGGGGGGCGGACAGGTCGGCGTTCATGCAGTGTATGTTGCCGAAATCCGCGTGCGGATGCACGCGGGGGCGGGTTGATAAGCGAGTTAATGGCTTTATAATCGTTAGTTGTCTATCTTTCTATAAAATTTCTCGTTCAATAACGTGGACTTACTTCCTTCATTACCTCTTGTTAGATCAATTCTTATAGGAACATTTGATGTGAAATCACCTTCGTAGACTTCAATAATTAAAGTTATATCTGAGTCGATCAATCGATTGCTTTTTAAGACTTTGATAATCTTAATTTTTGATCCAATAGGAACTAAATTGGCAAATGCAATCTGATGTCCACCTATGCCAGGGGGAGGCATCAACGTGACATAGTCAACTGGCGCATTTGAGTGTTTTTTGATTCCATGGCCAATTATCGGTCCTGTAATCTCATAGGTTTTTCCGATCAATTTGGAGTAGCCTTCTTCATTGCTAATGTCTATAAATTTCTCAGAATAGCAACCAATTAATCCAAAAACAAAGAAAACAACAATAAATTCATAAAATTTTTTCATGATCTAGCTCCGGAAACGTGGAAATTTAGCCCATTCTCTAAATCCCATGTCTAGTGCTCGAAAGGAGTTTGCTCCTTCTTTTTTACGGCGTCTAAATATGCTCCTGGCATAGTTGGGATATTTGCCTTCCAATCTACTGGTATTGCTAATCTGGATTCTAATACCGGAGGTCCGATAGTGAATAAGATAGCTCCATATACCCAGCCCAACAGTAGTGTGGGGAAAAAATAAAAGTTGCTAATTGTATATTCTCGAATCAGAATAGATGTTCCCCTGAGTGCAAGTTCTGCAGCAAACGCCGCTGCAATCCATCCGATAAATCCTATAATTGCACCTAAAAGTGCTCGGTTGTGCCATGGATAAGTAAAAATAGATCGGTTTAATATGTATATTGATAGGGAAATAAAAGTGAGTAATGTGCACGTAATTACAAAAACGTTATAGTGTCGAGCAATCAAGCAGGTCCATAAGACCTGTAAGATGGTACTTAATGCTATAAAGATAATATTTAATTTCATTATTTTTTACCTGCGTCACGAAAAATATTTCCTGGGAATAGAGTTCCGCTTGTTACGTTCGGAAAATATGGCGACTGATTTAATACGTTTGAAACATTTACGGCGCATTGAGCGATACCTGGGCTTTGCATTCCTTCATTTTTTGCAATAACCGTTGTTCCTCTTTTTTGCTTGTATCTTTGCAATTTTTCTCAATTTTCGAGTCGGTGTGGTATTTTGAAAATTTACCTATACTCGCTGTGCTTCCCTCTACGACATCACCAGTGCGGCCGCCGTTGCTTTGTGCGTACGAACCGCTAGGATCAAATAAAATCGGTTGTCCTCTTTCGCCCGCCTGTGACATGTAAAGTGCCGCATGATCTCGAAGTCCCCATGAATTGGTTGTTACCAGCACGCACGTCTCGAGTCCGTTAGAATCAATAGACGAAATGGGATTTCCCCCAACATATGCATAGGTATTGATACCTCCGACTAGTCCAATTGGATCACTCTGCAATAGCCTACCATAGGATACGGGTGAGATACGGAAAGGGCACAATCGGGATACGCCTGACGCCAACGTGCCCAGCAAAGCTTACTTTGATGGTCGCTCTGCCCTCCGAAGTGCGACCTCTTCGGAAGCCGATTCCCCCTTTTTTGCGTCAATCTTCTTCAGAGAAACCAACAGGTCGTCAATTTCGGCGTCATTCTCCGGCTTCCGAAGTATTGTGATGAGACCGACCAACGCGTCGGCATTCTGACATTTCGCGGCCAGCCGGAAATATTTTTCCGCCTGCTGCAACTCTAGCGATGAATACAAATGATATTGCGCGAGCCTATATGCTGAAACACAATTGCCTTTTTCGGCTTCGGCAACAAGTTGAGATAAATCCCGCTGAGTAAGGTTAAACGGTCGATCTCCACGCTGCGCTTCATTTGCGGAGATTCGTGACTGCTGAAAATAAACGGCGCATCCAATGGCGAGCAACGCAATAATTGATAGCCCTGTCGCTATTAGGATGCCCTTCCGTCGGTGAAAGGTTCTCAATATTTTCTCCCTTTATAGTTCTGATTTTGGGGAGCGTTGTGCCAGATCCCGCCCTCACCACTTGGTGGAGTTTTCTCAAGATCGCCACGTGTCGGATATGTAAAATCGCCACCAACATATGCATAGGTGTTGATCCCACCAGCCAAGCCAATCGGATCGCTCTGCACATACCGTCCTAGCGAGGCATCATAGTAACGGTTCCAGTTGTACCACAACCCTGACTCGGTATCGTAATACTGGCCTGGAAAGCCGATATGCATGCCACCAATATTGTCGATGATGACGGTGCGGTCAAATGCCGCGTTGGCGGCGCGCCATGCAATGGCGCCATTCGAGCCGGTCAGCACTTCCGGCCGGCCCAGCTTGTCGTTATGGCTGGCGTAGAACTGGTCGTTGCGCAGCACTTCCGGGCCGACGCCGATAAACAAGGTGGCCTTGATATGGTAGTCGATGACCTGGGCGGCCTGGACCGTCAGTCGGTCGCCCAGGGTGCGCACTTCCTCGGCGTTGAGCGCGCGCGCCACAGTGGTCAGCAGTTCGGCGCTGGCAATGCCCGTGTCGTTGTTGGCCAGCACCGTGACGATGACGCTGGCCCAGGCCCGACAGGCTGCGCCCGGTGGCGGCGTGCATGCCCATCATGATTGCGATCTGCCCGACTGGTCGCCGCCGGCTTTGACGCCGCCGTGCGGATGTTTGGCCAGGCTGATGGCGCCGGCCAGCACATCCTCGCTGGCCTTGATTGTTCCTTGCACGGCCATGGCCACGCCGCCAGCGGTACCGGCTTTGGCGTTCACGCCGCCATTCAAGGCGGTGGCGCCATTGACGGTTGCCGATTGCTCGACAAGCAGCTTGCCCATGACGGTCAGGTCGCCCGTGCAAATGGTGCTGGGAGCGTTCGACGTGACCTTGTCGGCGGTGATGGTGGCCGTGCCGCCTGGCAGGGTGGCCGTCAGGGCATGGGCCGCATGGTCGTACTGCACCACGGCGCCGTCAGGATAATGGGTTGTATGGACGGACTGGTTCAGTTCCGGCGCGTCAAATGCCTGCGAGTACAGGGCCGGCAGGATGGTACCGCGCGTCAGATCGCCGCCGGGTGAAAAGACGATCACTTGTTCGTCGACAGTCGGCGCCGACCAGGTGCGGGTGCTGCCGGCGCGCCGTGCTGCCCAGTTCAGCCATTCGGTGGTGAGTGTCGGCCCGAGCCGCACGCGCGCCTTCGTCCCTTTGACCTCGGCAATGGTGCCCAGGCGGATCAGGTTTTGCAGCAAGCGGAGGAGGTCGGACAGGTCGGCGTTCATGCAATGCATGTTGCCGAAGTCCGCGTGCGGATGCACGCGGGGGCGGCTTGATAAGTGGCTTAGTAGTCACGAATTATTATCTACATGGTAATGCGGAAGAAGTTGAAATTAGTTTTGATAAATTTTCGTTTTCAAAAATATAAATTTCTTAGTGATTCTCATTTTTTTTAACGATATTGGGAATTAATTTTCCACTATGGAACAGTGAGTAACTGTCTAAATCCGTATTGTTCTCAATTCCTATTAGGTTGAGAAACCAATTTTCACTAAATTCCAAATTAAGACCGCCATACTCATTGGTTATTCTTGCGAAAACTATAGATTTTCCGACTAATATATTAAGCCCATAAAGCATTTTCCCATTCTTCTCATTGTTATCGTTGCTAGTGCAAATTATTTCGTTTTCATGTAAAACATTCCATTCAGAATGCTTTACAAATATCACAAACTCGCCGTCAAATTGTCGTTGCTCAAGAGATAATGTGGAGTTTTTCAATGGTCGCTCCCTCCGAATTTTACCTCCGAAATAGAAGGAAACCATAGAGCCAGTGCCTGGTCCGGCGATAATTGACCAACAACATTTCCCAACGAGTCTTTCATAGAACTCATCAGCGGAATTTACTGTGTATTTAATATCGCCCATTTGCAATTTCCCTAGCAATTTCCAAAATTTCCTGATAGCTGTAATTTTGTCCACTTATTTCGTCGTGAAGTATACGTTGCTTACTATCGTCGAGTCCGAATTTAGCAGCTGCGTCCTTTGCCTGTTTATTTTGATCTTGATTATTTCCTGGCATGCCTCCATCGCCTGCTCCTTTTTTCGCATTTTTCATGCTGCATTTACCAAAAGAATCATTTTCATTATTCCTGTTGGCGGCCTTAATTGCATCTGCAAGCTTGCTGGCAGCTTGGTAAGCTCTGTAAGTCCGATAACCTGTATAGGCAACTCTTCCAGCAACTATTACCGCAGGTACAAAGAAGAGTTCCCCTGTTGGGTCAACGTACGATAGCGGATTACCATTTACGTATGCATAAGTATTCGTACCGCCTGCCAATCCAATCGGATCGCTCTGCAAGTACCGTCCCAGCGATGCATCATAGTAGCGATGCCAGTTGTACCACAGTCCTGATTCGGTATCGTAATATTGCCCCGGGAAACCGACATGCATACCGCCGATATTGTCGACGATGACGGTGCGGTCAAACGCCGCGTTGGCGGCGCGCCAGGCGACTCCACCGCTTGTACTACTCATGACTTCTGGACGACCCAAATGGTCGTTATGGCTGAAGTAGAGCTGATTGGCACGGGCCATGCCGATTAGCTCGCCATTGAACCAGAAGTAATGGCTGGTTTGCGTACCGATTTCTGCCAAGAGTTCTCCGCTTGGACCATAAATAGCTCGCGTGACTCCACCAGAATTTTCTTTTTGTACACGCTGGTTCAGCGCATTGGTACGATAGTCGGCAATATAAGTGCCATTCACCAGAATCCCACGCATACGGTTGAAACCATCATAGGTGTAGGCACGTGTACCGTCATGGCGCGATTCGATCGCTAGCGTACCAACGGGGTTGTAGCTGAAGTTGCGAAATTCCCCGTTGCCACTCCAAGATGCGAGGCGGTTGCTGGTGTTATCTAGTACAAAGCTATAGTTGCTCCCTTTTCGTGTCTGGGCTGTACGGTTGCCGGCCTGATCCCAGTAGAAGCTTTGATAGTCGCTCGGGCGTGTCACCAGTCCAACCCGATCAGCAGCGTCATAGTCAATTCCTTGCGTCATGTTTTGATCAATCGAATCGATCATGGCAATAACCTGGTTCGTGTTGCTATGGCGATACTCTAAATTTTCCACTTTGCTAGTGATTTTTGAAATGCGGCCATCTGTATCGAAATCAATTTTACGAGGCAGATTATTTCCATAGCGCCAGGCGTAGGGCTTATCGCTGACGGGCTGATAGAGCACTGAGTCAAGAAGTTTCGTCCATACCCCGGTAGCATTCGTTAAGACTTCGCTCACACGGCCGTACGCATCATAAGTAAAGAAAGTACGTGTTCCCGTTGGGTAATGCATTCCCTCGAGGCGACCAGCCGCATCATAGTCCCACACCGTCGTGTACAGACTGCCATATATGTTGTTGGCTTGTACAGTCAGTTGCCCATATGCGTTATATGCGTAGCCGGTGTATCCCGTCAGATCGGTGAAGCCAGTCAGATGCCCCTTGCCAAATGTACCTTCATCATAGGTAAAGCTTTCGGTTTCACCGCTATTGCTGCGCGAAGCCAGTCGCCCCAGGCTATCCCACGTGTATGCGGTAACTCTGCCATCGGAACGGGTTTCGCTTTCCAGGCGACCAGCAGTGTCATAGCTATACGTACTGGTGCCAGTGTCAGGACTGACAATACTGCTTACCTGTCCAAAACCGTTGTATGTATAACGTGTTTGCAAGGGACGCGGATCAGTCACCGATGCCAGATTGCCCTGCGCATCATAGGTCATGGTCGTTGTACCGCCGTCAGCAGCTCTGCTGCTCACAAGACGGTTCGCCGCGTCATATTGATAAGTTGTAGCGCGGCCTTGCGCATCCGTGCTGCTCGTCAAATTACCATTGTTGTCATAGCGCTTTTCGACACGCTGCCCGTTATTGCCCAGTTGAGTATAGGGACGACCCAAAGAATCAAGGACGGTGGTGGCGCTAAATTCCGTCGTGCCAACGGCGACCGGAACAGTACCATTGAGTTGTGCATATTGTCGGGGTGAGCTGCTGCGCACGCTGTTGCCGGGCACGTCGACAGTCAAGTTGGCGAATTCATTGAGCGCATTCCCCACCTGTTCCAGCCGGCCCGCCGCATTGTATTGATAGCGCACCACGCTGCCGTCCGGACTGCTGATTGTGCTGATCTGGCGGTCATGGTTATAGGTATAGGTAGTGGTGCGTCCATTCGTGCTTTGTGACAACATATTACCGCGTGGGTCATAGGTGTAACTGGTCGTGACGCCATTCAGGTTCACATAGGTCATCGGTAAGCCGAGCCCGTTGTAGTTGCCCCATGTTTCCACTTGTCCCAAGGGATTCGTACGTGAAATCAGGTTTCCAGACAAGTCGTATGTGGACGTATATGTTGCGGCGCCAGATGGCAACGACTCGCTGACTGTGCGGCTGGCGATTGCTTCGTTGCCATGGAAGCTATAAGCATATTGCATTACACGTTGGCTTCCGCTGAGGACATCCGAGTACGTGGTACTCTCAAGCTTGCCCGTCGCCAGTCCTGAATTTACATAGCTGTATTGAATGCGCGCATAGACTTGGCTGTTTGAATCGAGAAATTCGGTTTGGTTGATATTGTCGCCACCCCAGCTATTGCGAGTAGTCGATGCAGCGGGGGTGCCCGTAGCAGTAGTCTCTTGCAACAGTTTTCCATCAACGCTGTAGCTATAGGATGTCACTACGCCATTCCAGTCCGTCGTGGTACTTAAATATCCGTTGGCGTCATAGCTGCTGGCGGCAGCCGCGGCGCTGCAGGTAGTGCTTCCTGCCCGGGAAATGCTGGTATTTTTGAGTTCACCGTTTATGTTGGAAAAACCATGGCGTGTCACGTCTCCCTTGGCAGTCGTGACCGTGGTTCCCGCTGCGTCGTAAACGAAGGTATCGACTTCCTCACCGCCGGCCAAACCGCTTTGCTGCACCCGTTTGTCCGGATAGTAGCTATAGGTGCTATACCGCTTCCCATTGATCGAAATACCGGTGAGCAAGGCTGGATCGGCATTCTCATAATGGTACTGTCGAATGTCTGGTGAGTTGCCCGGCGAGGTCACTTTTGCCAGGAGGCCCGAAGCACTATATTCGTAGCCCCATAGACTGCCGGCGGAGTCGCGCACGGTGGCAACCAGGCCATTGCTCCCATAGGTAAATTGAATGTTTTGACCGATGTGATTGGAGATCTTGCTGACGCGATTAACGCCATTGTACTCATAAAAAATACCTACGCCAGCCAAATTGACAATGCTAAGAATGCGCCCGCCCGTATCATATGAGTAAATAAGTTTTCCTTTGAACAGAGTCCAGCCATCGGAGGTATATTGCAATTCCCCGACCGTATCGCTACCACCTGGCGTATAGATATAGCTACCTTCCTCGCCGACATCACGTTTGTAGCGATGCGTAAACTGTTTTCCACTTGCATCAATGACCATCGCGGACTCTGGAATGCACATGGAACCCATTCTGATGCAGCCTGCAGTGCTGGCGATAATCCGCGGAACATCATATTTGGATAGCCAATTTTTCCCGAAAAATGTACCGGTTGCCTGGCGGCTGCGATAGGTCCGTTCCAGTCCAAGCCCGTACTCTCCTTGGGAAAAAAAATCCGTTTCTGTCTTGTGCTTTTCACCGGTAGCGATAACCACTGGATTGTCAGTCGATTGTGGAGCACCGGACAGGCAGTCTTTATCTATATTCGAATTATTCTCATATGTAGGTGCAGCTTTCGGCGAACCACCTTGGCCTCCGTCTCCGGGCTTGGCACCACCAAAACCATAATTGATCGGGCTAGGAGTATAGTCAGTTTTGCAATACTCCGTGCCATCCTCCTTATAGGCCCATTTTTTTCCAGGACCACACTCGTGTATATTTACAGTGCTGTCGGCGTTGGCAGATGAAGGTGATATCGAGAGGAAACTGGCTATGAAAATGAGGAGGATATTTGCCGAATAAAATTTCACTATTTCTCCTGAGAAATTTACATAAAATATACCAAAAAAAATAATGTTAGCATTTTAAATTGTTTCTTGGTAGTAATTTATCTAATGTCGGTTTGCACCTATTCATCGCTTTTTTCACCCCGGTCTGATGTGATGTAATAGTGATTCGAGTACTAACGTCCGATCCTGATCATTCAAACCCAGCAGGGGTTGCTCCAGGTACTTGTGGGTGGGGCCTTTTTGGGTAACGCGGTCTCGCTGGCCAAACTGATGCACCCGCGCCACGCGCGCCACCCAGCCAAAGAACCCGACCTCGATCTGGTCGCCGGTCGTCTTCACTTCCAAGTGCTTGCGGTGCGCATATTGGCGAACATCGCCGCTTTCTGCCGCTTGATCCGCCCATTCTTGCCCTTGAATTCCTTGCGCGGCTTGCACGCCGGGTAGGCCGTCCCATCCGCCCTTGCTGCGCCTTGATGCGCTGCGCAGGTCGATGGCCACCTTGTGATTGATGGCGCGGCGCTGAGCAGGCCGCCGTTTGGCCACCAGGGCACCGGCCCAGGTTGCCAAAGTGTGCAGGTCGTCGCTCATGGCGAGGCCTCGGGCGTGCGCCATCCGGCCAGCAGGGGGGCGCCGTCGTACAGCTTCCAGAACTCGTCCGCCTAGGCCGGCATATGCTGTATCTCGGCCAAGTGCTTGATGTCCAGGCGCCGCGCCGGCCTTGACGGCCGCGCGCTCGCTCGGATCCAGCTTGATGGAAATGTCGACCGTTTCGAGGTTATTGAAATCTACCTCGATGACAATGTCGTGCTCACTGCATGCCATTCGAACAGGTCAGTGCCGAGCATGGCCATGCAGGGCTGAGCCAGCGATTACATTGTGTGCGGCGCCGCCCGGTCCGATCACGCCAGTCCGCAGGCGCCATCCAGAATGACTTCCATTCGGCACAGAATGGCGTTATGAGCATCACCTGTGCTAGAATCTCGCCGCGCTGCCCGGATGGTGAAACTGGTAGACACTGGAGACTTAAAATCTCCCGCCTGTAAGGGCGTGCCGGTTCGATTCCGGCTCCGGGCACCAGCGCACAGAATTCGGCAGCATAAAAAAGCCACTAAGCCCAATGCAATCAACGGGCTAGTGGCTTTTTTTGCGTCCCGCCATTTCCTGTATTCCTGATTAAATCCGACAAAACCAGTTGCGATTACGCGCGCGGGTTTCTGGCAGCAACTTAGGCGCCGTGTCGGGGGAGAACCGTCCCCAACACGAGCGAGGCCGGGTTTTATTGTCGCCGATCAAGCATCAAAACGTCGCCTTGAACTGCACCCCATACGTGCGCGGTTCGTTGATGATGCCCGTCAGGTTGTCGAAGTCGATGGCGCCCAGCGACTGGATCTGGTTGGTGATGTTGCGGCCGTAGGCGGAGATTTCGTATTTGTCCCATTTGTAGCCGACGCGCAAGCCGCCTTCGAGCAATTCCTTGGCTTTGTATTCCTTCGCTTCATACAGGAAGAAGTTGTAGCTGGTGCGGTAAGCCCAGTCCGTGTAGGCGTAGAACTCGCCATTGGCAAGGGGAATGCTGTATTTCAGGGTGAAGTTGGTTTGCCACTCGGGTGCGCGGGGCAGCGGGTTGCCGTCGATGTAGGCCGTGCCCTTGAATGGACCGACGGGGTCGGTGACGGTGCAGCCGCTGGCCGGGTTGTTTTGCGCATTGCCGCAGCTTTGCACGAACAGTTTCTTGTCCTGGATTTCCGTGTGGTTGTAGCTGCCGCCCAGGGTCATGCTGAGCGAATCGCTGAGATTGGCCTGGAAGTCCAGTTCCACGCCCCGGCCCGTGGCCTTGTCGGCGTTGATCAGCTGGTTCATGTTGACGGCGCCGCTGCCGGCCGTCAGCTGCTTGTCCTTCACGCGGTACTGGAACACGGCCACGCTGAGGCGCGCGCGCTTGTCGAACAGGTCCTGCTTGATGCCGGCCTCGACGGACAGTGCCTTCTCGGCGCCCGCAAACGAGGGGCGGTCGGCCAGGCCGTTCAGGCGGCCCTGCATCGACGGCGCGCGGTAGCCGGTGGCGATGCGCGCGTAGGCATTCGTTTCCGGCGTCAGCACATAGGTGCCGCTCAAGTCCCAGCTGACGTTGTGCGAAGTGTCGTGCAAGTTGAATGGGCCGGCCGTGGTCGCTTCCACACGCTTGGCCGAGAAATCCTTCTTGTCGCTCGTGTAGCGCAGGCCGGCGCGCAGTTTCAGGGCGTCCGAGACCGTGTAGTTCAGCGAACCGAAGGCCGCATACGATTTCGAGCTCTGGTTTTGCGTGGCGTAGGCGCTGTTTTGCGGATTGCCGGGCGCCAGGCTGTCAAAGCTGATACTGTCGATCTGGATATCTTCCTTGAAGTAGAACAAGCCGCCTATCCATTGCAGCGGGCCGCGGGCAGACGATTCGGCGCGGAATTCCTGCGAAATCTGCTTGTGGTTGGGAATCACGTCGGCCGTTTCCACGACGAATGGAATGAAGCCGGGGCCCATCGGGGGCGCGTACACGGCGCCATAGCCGCCGTCCACGTCGGCACGGCTGTAGAAATCGAGTTTTTCGTAGCCCGTGATCGAATGCAGGGTCACGCCGGGCAAGTCCCATTTCAGGCGCATGCTGCCGCCCTTGGTTTTCAGGTGCTGGCGGTTGATGCCGTCGGTCGGGTAGGAGCCGTAATCGAAATTGTCGACGAGGTCGTTGGTGCCCTGTTTCAGGATGTTGGCGCGGAACAGCGTTGCCGTGCCATCGAGGTTGCGCGCATGCACGTTGAACAGCGCGGTGAAGTCGCGCGTGGGCTTGACGAGCACCTGCAGGCGGGCGGCGCTGTCTTCATAGCCTTCGAAGTCGCGCGTGCCGGTAGGGCGGGGGTTGTGCACGCGGTCGTCGCGGCGCTGCGTCTGGCCGGAAAAGCGCAGGGCGACCGTGTCGCTGACGGGCACGTTGAACGCGCCTTCCAGGTTCTTCATGCCGTCCTTGCCGAAGCCGCCGCTCAGGTAGCCTTCCGTCTTGAAGACGGGCTTGGCGGAATCGAACTTGATCACGCCGGCCGGCGAGTTGCGGCCGAACAGGGTGCCTTGCGGGCCGCGCAGCACCTCGACCTGGTCCACGTCAAACACGGGGAAGCCTTTCAACATGGCATTTTCCTGTACCACGTCGTCCATGACCAGGCCCACCGGCTGCGAGGCGTTCAGGTCGAAGTCGGTATTGCCCAGGCCGCGGATGTAAAAGCGGGGGAAGGTGCGGCCGTAATCCGATTCCACGGAGACGCTGGGCGAGCGGCTGTTGAGGAAGCGGATGTCGGCGCCGCCGGCCGTCAGGGTGTCGAGCTTGTCGCCTTTCAGGGTGGCGATGGACATGGGCACGTCCTTGATGTTTTCCGCGCGCCGTTGCGCCGTCACGATCACCGTTTCCAGCTGGCCGGGGCCGGCCTGTGCTGCCGGGGCGGCTGGCTCCGCGACGCTGTCCTGCGCCATCGCTTGCAAGGGGAAGGCGGCAGCGATTGCCAGGGCAATCAGGGTGTGGCGTACGGTGCTGGCATGCGGTGTCATCATGAAACGGCTCCTGTCGGTCAAGGTTGTTCGAAAGGTCCAGGCTGGCGCTAGTCCGCTAGACGAAAAATCATGCTAGCACGGAAAGTTTTGGTATTCATGCCATTTTCCAGTGGAGCCTATTCATATCTGTTTCGACTCAATACACGAATAAAATCGTATTTGTCGTCAATATCTGGCGGGTGCATAGTGGAGTGCCGGCAGGCATGCGGCAACGCAAACAATGGTGCGGCCGACGGCGGTTTTCCCTGCGACAGCACAAAACGCCGGGCGCCATGGCGTATCAACGGCTGGGGCGCGGTGTGGAAAACACGACAGCGCGCCGCTTTTTTTTGCGCCACCCGATGTTGTTGTGATGCCACAGGGTGCGATGGCCCGCTACCGGCCCGCCCGTGCCGCACGGCGCAGGAGCTGCCTTCGATGTTGCCATGGGGCATATCCAAGCCCGACTTCGCGTAGAATGTAAATTATTCCAAATGGGAAACTTATATTTCTACTATGTCAATTATATCTGCAGGCGCGCCGGCCGTTGACGGCATCCAGCTTTCCGAACTGATCGGCGCCCTGAGCCAGGCGCTCGACATCACGGAAGGGCAGCCAGAAGGCCATTGCATCCGCTGCTGCTGGATCGGCATGCATGTGGGACGCGAACTGGGCATGCCCGATGAAGACTTGTGGAATCTGTACTACACCCTGCTGCTCAAGGATCTGGGCTGCAGCAGCAATGCGGCGCGCATCTGCGAGCTGTACCTGACGGACGATCTGTCTTTCAAGCAAGGCTTCAAGACGGTGGGCGACAGCCTGCCGCAAGTGCTGAAATTCGTCCTCAAGCACACGGGCCTGAAGGCGGGGCTGGCCGAACGCTTCCGCGCCGTGATGACGATTCTGCGCGACGGGCCGCAAATTGCGCAGGACCTGATCGCCACGCGCTGCCAGCGCGGCGCCGACATCGCCCGTTTGCTGCGCTTTCCGGAATCCGTGGCGCAGGGTATCTACAGCCTCGATGAACACCACAATGGACAGGGCAAGCCCGACAAGCTGGCAGGCCCGGCGATCCCCCTGTTTTCGCGCATCGCCTTGCTGGCGCAGGTCATCGACGTGTTTCATACGGCCGATGGCGCGCGCGCTGCCCAGGCCGAAGTGCGCCAGCGCGCGGGCAGCTGGTTCGACCCGCAACTGGTGCAAGCGTTCGAGCGGGCGGCCCAGGCGGGCAATTTCTGGTCCATGCTGCGCTCGCAGGAGATCACGGCCGCCGTGGCGGCGCTGGAACCGGCAAACCGCTGCGTGCCCGTCGATGAGGATTATCTCGACGACATCGCCGCCGCGTTCGGCCAGGTGGTCGATTCGAAAAGCCCGTACACGAGCGGCCACAGCGCCCGCGTGGCCCTGTACACGGACATGATTGCCGAAGCCCTAGGCGTGACTCCGGAACGGCGCCGCTGGCTCAAGCGGGGCGCCTTGCTGCATGACGTGGGTAAACTGGGTGTCAGTAATAGCGTGCTGGACAAAGCTGGCAAACTCGACGTGGAAGAGTGGCAAGCCGTGCAGCAGCATGCGCGCTACACGGAAACGATACTGTCGCGTATCCATGCCTTTGCCGAACTGGCGGTCGTTGCCGCCGCCCATCACGAACGGCTCGATGGCAAGGGCTATCCGCGGGGCTTGACGGCGGACGATATCAGCCTGGAAACGCGCATCATCACCACGGCCGATATTTTCGACGCCATCACGGCCGACCGGCCTTACCGGGGCCCGATCCCCATCCCGAAAGCGCTCGAGATCATGGCTGAAACGGTGGGCACGGCCATCGACGCCCAGTGTTTTGCCGCCTTGAAAGCAGCGCTGGCGCGCTTGCCCGAACTCACGCAGCAGGGTGCCGAGCGCTTGGCGGCCTGAGCGCGGGCTGCCGCGTCTTCAGATGGGGAATGCGCCCGCGCCCGACACATTCAGGCAGGCCACCTTGTCGCTGGAAAAATACTTGATTTGTCCCAGGCCGATCGCATAGCAGCCGTCGCTGAGCGGGGAAATGGGGCCCGTGAGTTTTTCGCCGCTGACCAAGGTCACCACCCAGGGCGTGGTGGCCGGTTTGCCCGCGTGGGCCAGCGCGTGTTGTACCAGGTCTGACATGCTGCCTCCGATGGAAATCAAAGCCTGATGATAGCAGTGCCGCACGGGCGTTTGGCGTTGGCGTGAAGGCCAGGCGTGCCGTCTGCGCCACGGCGGGCGCGAAAAGTATGAACTATTGGCATTATTTATTTGTATATTGGCAATCAAATGATATAGTTGACAAGTACCCGAGGCTGAAAGATTTGCCAGAGGCGATGTTTATCGACCATCTTCTGCCGTGCGGTGTTTGTCCGTCGGGCGCCGCGCGCAGTACTTTTGAAAGCCGCACCATGACCAGCCCCTGCCACGACGCACCCCCTCGCTTTACCATGCCCCCGCCGCCCGTCACCAATACGCCGCTGGAATTCATGCCCACGCACGACCTGTCCTTCTGGGACAGCGATGTGTCGCCGGGCTGCACGGTGTCGCTCGATGCCGCCATGTCGTTCAAGGATGGCTATCCCTCCTTGCGCGTGGATTTGCCTGCGGGCTTGCCTGCAGGCACCGTCGTGCGCGTGGGCACGTCGGGTGCGACGGGCAAAGGCCAGCCCCGCATTCCCTTCGGCTGGGACTTGCGGCGCTTTTCCTTTGCCTTGCGCTCCACGAATGCCGCCATCATGCAGATCGGCGGCATGATTTACCTGGGCGATAGCGAATGGAGTAATTACTGGTACGGTGCGCTGAATGCCTTGCATTACGGCGGCTCGGCCGGGGCGGACACGGTGATGTTCATCGACAATGAATGGTGGGTGCCCAAGCTGGACGCACCGCTCGATTGCGAAGGTGTGCCGACGGCGGCGACCCTGGCGCGCGGCAAATTTACGGTGCAACTGTCCGCAGCCACCACGCAGCCGGAAACGATCTGGCTGGGCATGTTTGCGGCATTGCCCAAGCGTACCTTGCCCACGGTGATACTGTCGTTTGACGACGGCTTTGCTTCCTGGGATACGTATCTGATGGAGCGCCTGAAGTATTACGGGCTGCCTGCCTCGTTTGCCATCGTCACATCCCTGCTGGGACAGCCCGACTACATGTCGGCCGAACGCATGAAGGTGCGCTTCGACGACCCGTCGCGCCTGTTCGACTTCATCCTGCACCAGAGCGTGCACGACAACGTCGTGGTGCAGGGTTCCGCCAATTATGTGACGGCGCTGCAGGTGGGCCGCGACCAAATGCGCACGGCAGGCATCAGCGGCGATGGCCCATCGCACCATGCCTGGGTCGAATCGCTGTGGACCGATACGGCCATCGACGCCATGCGCAAGGCTGGTTTCCTGTCGGCCCGTGCCGCAGGCTACACGGCCGAGAGCGGCTTTGACCAGGTGTTTTTTACCGGCAAGGACAAGGCCGCATTCATCCTGAACACGGCTTCCGTGAGCCTGACGAACGATGTCACGTTTGCGCAGGTGCAAACGGCCATCGAAGAGGCGGTGGACAATGACAGCTTTGTCTTTGTGAACGGCCACGATATCGTCAGGACGCCCGAGTCGACATACCAGACTTCGTATGCCGTCATCGATGAATTGCTGGCGTGGCTGGCGGGGCAGGTGGCGGCCGGCACGCTGCAGGTGGTGTCGCATAGCCGCTGGTTTGCCGATACGACGGGCAGGGTGACGGACCGGCGCTGACCGTCCCGGGAGCAGGGCTGCGCCGGCGCCTTACGCGTCGGCCAGCAAGTTCTTCGGCAGCGCCACCGATACCAGTTTCCAGCGCCACAGGCCGTCGCGTGCCAGGGTCAGCTCGCCGATATGGCTTTTGCTGTGGGCGCGCTGCACCACGACGCTGTCCCACGAGGTGTAGCGCAGCTTGTAGTCGGGCTTGGTATTGCGCTTGCGGCCGCTGATATCGCTGACCTTGGCGATCGGGTTTTCGTAGCGGTCATTGAGCTTCATCAGGGCGACGATGCCCTCGGGCATCAGCATGGTGTCGAGCAAGGGATCGATGACGTCGGGACTGATATCGTCGGCCACTTCCGGTGCCGAAAACAGCGCATGCAATTGCTCTCCCAGGCTGCCGCGCAGCTGCGCCAGGTCGATCTGCGCCGCCAGGGCCTGGGTATCCTCGTCCATGGTGGCCGTGCGGATCTTGTTCATGGTGAAATACGGGCTGCCATAGAAAGCGCCGGCCAGCGTGACCAGTGCCACTACAGCGAGAAGCATCATTCTTTTCATTGTGCAATCTCTCGGATGCCTGGCGACCCGGTGCGCCTGAAGTGTTGGCATTCTACATAATATTTCCCAAAATCAATATAGAGGTTTAGGTAAGTGTTGTTTTAGATCAAGTTTCTTCAAAGTAATTCCGGTGGCAGGGTGATGTCCGTCAATTTCCAGTCCCAGATGCCATGGCGGCGCAGCAAAAACTGGCTGGCGGCGGGGCCGGCGCCCGTGCGCCGCAACACCACTTCGTTCCACGAACGGTACGCCATGCCGAAGTCGTGGCGCTTGCCGTCTGGTCCCTGTTTGCCGTGCAGGATCAGCACCGTCAGGCCGGGCGGCGAGACGATGGTGTCGAGCATTTCCTTGAACTCTGCCTCGCTGGCCGTTTCGCCCGCCGCCCGCAGCTGGCGCGCCACGCTGGCCCGCAGGGCAGGCAGGTCGGCCTGCTGCGCCAGGTTTTCCAGGCGCACGGATTTCGCCGCAATGCTGATGCGGTACATGGCGATGTAGGGACTGACCCAGGTGAAGCCGATGGCGGCGACGGCAAAAATGAGTGCAGTGGCGTACTTTCTTTTCATGGTCTGTGTTCTGGATTGAGCTGTGCCGCCGTGATTTTACCCGGCCAGGGCCGGCGGATGGTGTAGCATTCGTGCCGGCGCGGACCATCGCGCCGCAATATTGAGGACAACCATGAATATCACTATCAATCAGGTGCTGCAGTCGTATATCGACCCGCTGACCGCCAGCGAATACGCGGCGCTCGAACGCAGCCTGCTGGCCGAAGGCTGCCGCGACGCGCTGGTGCTGTGGAACGACGTGCTGATCGACGGGCATAACCGCTACGCCATCTGCCGCCAGCACGGCATCGAATTCAAGACCATCCAGAACACCAGCTTTACCTCGCTCGACGACGTCATGCTGTGGATGATCGACAATCACCTGGCGCGCCGCAGCGTGTCGGACTTCCAGCGCGGCGTGCTGGCCTTGCGCAAGAAGGAAATCGTCGCCGCGCGCAGTCCGGCGCCCGTCAGCGCCCAGGATGCGCCAGAAGGCGAAAACGCGCCGAAGCCACCCATGAGCACGCGCGAAGAGGTGGCCAAGGCGGCGCGCCTGAGCAGCAACCAGATCAGCCAGATCGAGAAGATCCAGAAAGCGGCGTCGCCGGAACTGGTCGAAGCGGTCCGCTCGGGCACGATCTCCATCAATGCGGCAGCCACCGTGGCGTCGCTGCCGCCGGAAGAACAGGTGGCGGCCGTCGCCGGCGGCAAGAAGTTATTACGCCAGGCGGCCAAGGAAATCCGCGAACAGCGCGCCGCCACGCGCACGCCGCGCGAGCCGAAAGTTCACGTGCCGCAGGATACCCCGGAGACGGGCAACGAGCCGTGGGCCGAGAACGCAGCCCAGGCGCCGTCCGAAGCAGAACGCCTGCGCGGCGAAATCGCCAGCCTGAAACAGCGGGTGGCGCAACTGCAGGCGGAGAACGTGGAACTCAACCAGCGCATCGCCGCCTTGATTGACGCATCCTGATCTGGAGTTTGTGCATGTTACGTCGCAGTGCCCTGTTTGCCTCCGTCGCCGTCGCCAGTATTCCCGCGCTGGCCGCGCCCGCCGCTTCCAGCGCCGTTGCTGCCGCGGACATGGCCCGCTGGCAGGCGCAGGCCGCCAATGTCAGCATCGCGCGCGACACCTGGGGCATCCCCCATGTGACGGGCAAGAGCGATGCCGATGCCGTGTTTGGCCTGATGTATGCGCAGGCCGAGGACGATTTCGCGAGAGTCGAACTCAATTACATCAACGCCATGGGGCGCCTGGCGGAAGTGGAGGGCGAACGGGAGCTGTACCGCGACCTGCGCATGAAGCTCTTCATCGATCCGGCTGACTTGCGGGCGCAGTACCGCGCCAGCCCGCCGTGGCTGCGCAAGTTGATGGATGCGTTTGCCGATGGCCTGAACTTTTACCTGGCCACGCACCCGCAGGTGAAGCCGCGGCTGATCGCGCATTTCGAGCCGTGGATGGCCTTGAGCTTCAGCGAAGGCAGCATCGGCGGCGATATCGAATCGGTCAACCTGGCGCAGCTCGAGGCGTTTTACGGCCAGCAGGCCAGTCCTGCGGCCGTGGCGCTGGCCAGCGTCGAAACCGGGTTGGCGTCGGGGCTGGAACCCGAGCCAAGCGGCTCGAACGGCTTTGCCATCGCGCCCGCCATCACCAGGAATGGCCATGCGCTGCTGATGATCAACCCGCACACCTCGTTCTACTTCCGTCCCGAAGTGCACATGAGCAGCAGCGAAGGCTTGAACGCGTATGGCGCCGTCACCTGGGGCCAGTTCTTCGTCTACCAGGGTTTCAATGAGCGCCTCGGCTGGATGCATACCTCGGGTGGCGGCGACGTCATCGACGAATACCTGGAAAGCATCGTGGACAAGGATGGCGCCTGGTTCTACCGCTATGACGGCGGCTTGCGCCCCTTGAAAGCCGTGCCCATCACCTTGCCATATAAACTGGCCGATGGCGCCATGGGGTCGAAAACCATCACCGTCTATTACAGCCACCACGGTCCCATCGTGCGTGCGCAGGACGGCAAATGGGTGGCCGTGCGGCTGATGAACGAGCCCTTGAAGGCGCTCACGCAATCGTACTCGCGCACCAAGGCGCGCGACTATGCGGCGTTCTACAAGACGATGGAATTGCGCACGAATTCGTCGAACAACACCGTGTATGCGGATGCGGATGGCAATATCGCCTATTTCCACGGCAATTTCATCCCCGTGCGCGACCCGAGCTTCAACTGGAAGCAGCCCGTCGACGGCAGCGATCCGGCCACCGAGTGGCAGGGACTGCACACGGTGGCGCAAACCATCACCCTGTTCAATCCGAAGAATGGCTGGATACAGAACACGAACAACTGGCCGTATTCGGCGGCCGGCGCCAACAGTCCGCGTCAGAGCGACTATCCGGCCTACATGTCCGTGTATGGCGAAAACGCGCGCGGCCTGCACGCCGTCAAGGTCTTCCAGAACAAGACCGGTTTTACCCTGGACAGCCTGATCGCCGCCTCCTACGACAGCGAACTGACGGCCTTCGAATCCCTGCTGCCGCCGCTGTTCGCGGCATACGATGCGCTGCCGCCCGGCGGCGCGCAACAGCTGGCGCTGGCCGGCAAGATCGCGCTGCTGCGGGCCTGGGACTGGCGCTATGCGCTCGATTCCACGGCCACCTCGCTGGCCGTGTTCTGGGGCCAGGAGCTGGCGGAACTGGCGGGCAAGCAGGCGAGGGAACTGGGCGTGCCCGTGGTCGACTTCATGGCCACGGACAAGGTCAGCGCAGCGCAGCGCCTGGCGGCACTGGCGACGGCGGCCGATAAACTGCAGCGCGATTTCGGCAACTGGCAAACGCCGTGGGGCGAGATCAGCCGCTTTCAGCGCCTGACGGGAGATATTGTGCAGCCGTTCGACGATGCGCAGCCGAGCCTGCCCGTGCCTTACGCCTCCGGCAACTGGGGCGCGCTGGCCGCGTATGGCCAGAGCAGCAAGAGCACCACGCGCAGGATCTACGGCGAGCGTGGTAACAGCTTTGTGGCGGCCGTGGAATTCGGCCCCCGCATCAAGGCGAAAAGCATTCTCGCCGGCGGCCAGAGCGGCGACCCGCGTTCGCCGCATTTCAGGGACCAGGCGGCCATGTATGCGCGCGGCGAGTTCAAGGAGGTGTTGTTTTATCCCGAGGACGTAGCCCGGCACCTGGAGCGCAGGTACCGGCCGGGGGAGTGAAGTTGCTTGTGTGTCGGATTACGCCCTTGCGGGCTAATCCGACCTACGGTACACGATACATGTAGGTCGGATTAGCGCAGCGTAATCCGACAATCCCCACCTAGATCGCGTCCAGCGCCGTGCGCAGGTCGTGGCGCAGATCCTCGATATCCTCGATGCCCACGGACAGGCGGATCAAGCCGTCGCCGATGCCCAGCTTTGCCCGCTGTTCCGCCGGGATGCTGGCATGCGTCATCAGGGCCGGGTGTTCGATCAGGCTTTCCACGCCCCCCAGGCTTTCGGCCAGGGCGAACACTTCGCAACGCTCGAGGAAGCGGCGCGCGCCCGCCAGGTCCGTATCGAGGTCGATGGAGATGATGCCGCCGAAGCCGTCCATCTGCCGCTGCGCCAGCGCGTGCTGCGGGTGCGAGGCCAGGCCCGGATAGAACACCTTGCGCACTTCCTTTTGCTGCTCCAGCCACTGCGCCAGCGCCAGGGCGCTTTCGCAATGGCGCTGCATGCGGATGGCCAGGGTTTTCACGCCGCGCAGGGCCAGGAAGCTGTCGAACGGCCCCGCAATCGCGCCCACGGAATTCTGCAAAAAGCCCAGCTGCTCGCGCCATTCCGCCTGGCGTTCTTCCGCGCCCACGATGGCGATGCCGCCGATGATGTCCGAGTGGCCGTTCAGATACTTGGTGGTTGAATGCACGACGATGTCGAAGCCGTGTTCCAGGGGACGCTGCACCAGCGGGCTGGCAAACGTGTTGTCGGCCACGGCGATGATGCCCCGCTCGCGGCAGATGTCGGCAATCGCGCGCAGGTCCGCCAGTTTCAGCATGGGGTTGGTGGGCGTTTCCACCCACACCATCTTCGTTTCCGGGCGCAGCGCGGCCAGCAGGTTCTCGGGATTGGTCAGGTCCACATACGTGAACTGGTGGCCGGCCGAGCGGCGGCGCACGCGCTCAAATAAACGGTAGGTGCCGCCGTACATGTCGTCGCCGGCCACGATGTGGCTGCCCGCGTCCAGCAATTCCAGCACGGACGAGATGGCGGCCAGGCCCGAGGCGAACGCAAACGCGGCGCTGCCGCCTTCCAGGTCGGCCACGCAGCGCTCGAGCGCCCAGCGCGTGGGATTGTGCGAGCGGCCGTAGTCCAGGCCCTTGTGCACGCCGGGACTGTCCTGCACGAAGGTGGAGGTGGCGTAAATGGGCGGCATGATGGCACCCGTCGACGGATCGGGCGACTGGCCGGCGTGGATGACGCGGGTGGCGAGGTGGCTCTTGCGGGGTGTTGGCTGGCTCAAGATAGTGTCCTGCGTAAGTGGTTGAGAAGGTCGAAGCGGGTGATCAGGCCATAGAAGGCGTCGGCGTCGGCGACGACGGCCGTCAGGCCCCGGTCCAGGGTGGCGCGCAGGGCGGGCAAGCCGCTTGACGGCGCCAGTGTTTCGATCTGCCTCGTCATGGTGGTGCCCACCAGCGACGCGAAATGGGCGGCGTCGCCGGAGACGTGCAGCAGCAGGTCCGATTCGTCGAGGATGCCCACCAGCTGGCCGCCATCGATGACGGGCAGCTGCGCCAGGTCGCTGGCGCGCATGCGGTTGAAGGCGGTGAGCAGGGTGTCGCCCGGCGCCACGCTGACCACGTCGCCCTCGTCGTAGCGGCGGCCGATCAGGTCGCGCAAGTCGCCGGACGGCGCGCGCTGCAATAATCCCTGGTCGCGCATCCAGCCATCGTTGTAGACCTTCGACAGGTAGCGCGTGCCCGTGTCGCACACGAAGGTGACGACGCGCTTCGGGGTCGTCTGTTCGCGGCAGTATTTGAGGGCGGCGGCCAGCAGGGTGCCCGTGGACGAGCCGCCCAGGATGCCTTCGGCCAGCAGCAGGGCGCGCGCGGAATCAAAGCTTTCCTGGTCGCTGATGGTGTAGGCGCGGCGCACGCTGTCCATGTCGGCGATCGAGGGAATGAAGTCTTCGCCGATGCCTTCCACGGCCCACGAACCGCTGGTGTCCGATACTTTTCCGGACTCGATGTATTCGGTGAGGATGGAGCCTTGCGGGTCGGCCAGCACGAATTCCAGCTTCGGCTGCACCTTGCGGAAGTAGCGCGTCAGGCCCGTCAGGGTGCCGGACGAGCCCACGCCGACGACGATGGCGTCCACGTCATGCCCGCTTTGCTCCCAGATTTCGGGAGCCGTCGTCGTTTCGTGGGCCAGCGGATTGGCGGGATTGTTGAACTGGTCGGCAAAGAAGGCGCCCGGCAGTTCGCGCGCCAGGCGCGCCGCGTAATCCTGGTAGTACTCGGGATGGCCCTTGCCCACGTCCGAGCGCGTGGTGTGCACTTCCGCGCCCAGGGCTTTCAGGTGCAGCACTTTTTCCGTCGACATCTTGTCGGGCACCACCAGAATCACGCGGTAGCCCTTGATGCGGCCGACGAGGGCCAGGCCGATGCCCGTATTGCCGGCCGTCGCTTCGATGATGGTGCCGCCCGGCTGCAAACGGCCGTCGGCTTCGGCCGCTTCGATGATGGACAGGCCGATGCGGTCCTTGATGGAACCGCCGGGATTCTGCGATTCCAGTTTCAGGAACAGCTGGCACAGGCCCGTGTCGAGCCTGGTCACTTCGACCAGCGGGGTATTGCCGATCAGCTTGTATAACGCCGGCGGCGAGGGTGGGGTAGGCATTCGGTCATTCATGGTGGCTCCTGTCAGCGAAACAGCCGCTCCGGATTGTGTCCCGAGCCGCTTTCCGTGCAAAAGGGCGGAGTGTAGGCTTGCGGACATGGCCTGCGAACGAATGTTTTAATGCTTGCATATGCGGCTTTCGCATATGCCCGGGAATGTGAATCATTGCAGTATGCACCGTTTTCAGGTGCCTTGCCTCGGCAATGGCGCCCGTATTAAGCTGCCGCAAGCCCGCCATTGCGATTTATAATCACGCCTCGAAAAGGTGCTAAACAGTATCCTGAAAAACCAGACGAACAGGGCAGGCGGCAGTGGCAAAACTTTATTTCCGGTATTCCGCAATGAACGCGGGCAAGTCGACGGCCTTGTTGCAGGTCGCGCACAACTATGAAGAGCAGGGCCAGCAGGTGCGCCTGTACACGGCGGCCATCGACAGCCGCTATGGCGTGGGCAGGGTCACCTCGCGCCTGGGCCCGCAGCGCCAGGTCGATATCTTCCATGCCGACACGAATTTCCTGGACGCTATTCCCCAGGTGGCTTGTTTGCTGGTGGACGAAGCGCAATTTCTCAGCACGGCGCAAGTGCAGCAGCTGCACCAGCTGGCGCAAGTGAAGGGCGTGCCCGTTATCTGCTACGGCTTGCGCACGGATTTCAAGGGCGAACCGTTCCCCGGCTCGGCTTATCTGCTGGCGCTGGCCGACGATATCGAGGAATTGAAGAATATCTGTACTTGCGGCAAGAAAGCCACGATGAACATCCGCGTGGACGAGCAGGGCCGCCGCATCAAGGAAGGTGAGCAGATCAGTATTGGCGGCAACGAAAGTTACCGCCAGGCGTGCGGGCGCTGTTTCTACGCCTGAGCCTACTCGGCCGCCGGCCCACCCACGTCGGCATCATCGGCCAGCGCCAGGTCGCCCCGTTCGAAGGCGGCGAGGATTTCATTGGCACGCGGTAAGTCTTTCTCCCGCACCATGACGCGCGCGCCGCCGATGGCGGGCGCCAGCAGCAAGTTGGCCTGCATGTGCTGGTCATCCGTGAGGATGACGTCGATACCGGCCGCTGCCAGGCAGCCGCGGATGACGTGCGCATCCGTGGGTATCATCAGCCGGGCTATCAAAACATAGTCGTTGTGCATCGGGTCTCCTGGCGCTGTGGTCTGCGCCATCTTAGCATCCTGCCGCCGCTTACAGCTTGAATACGCCCACCACCTGGTTCAGCTCCTGCGCCTGCTCCTGCAGGGCGTCGGCGGCCGCGGCCGCTTCTTCCACCAGGGCCGCGTTCTGCTGGGTCACCTGGTCCATCTGGGCGATGGCCTGGTTGACTTGCTCGATGCCGCTGCGCTGCTCTTCGCTGGCTTGCGCGATCTCGGCCATGATGGTGCTCACTTGCTGCACGCTGGATACCACGGTATCCATGGTGGCGCTGGCCTGGCTCACTTGCGCGTGGCCCAGGTCCACCGTGCCGGCCGATGCCTGGATCAGATCCTTGATGTCTTTCGCCGCGGCCGTCGAGCGCTGCGCCAGGGTGCGCACCTCGGTGGCGACGACGGCAAAGCCCCGTCCCTGTTCGCCGGCGCGCGCCGCTTCCACGGCCGCATTGAGGGCCAGGATATTCGTCTGGAAGGCGATGCCGTCGATCACGCCGATGATGTCGGCGATCTTGCCCGACGAGCTGCGGATGGCGTCCATGGTGCTGGCCACCTGCGCGACGGCCGCGCCGCCTTCGGCCGCCAGGCCGGACGAGGCCTGCGCCAGGCGGCTTGCCTGCTGCGCGTGCTCCACGTTCTGCTTGACGGTCGAGCTCAATTCTTCCATCGAGGCGGCCGTTTCCTCCAGCGAACTGGCTTGCTGTTCCGTGCGGCTCGACAGATCCAGGTTGCCGCTGGCAATTTCACCGGACGCCGTGGCGATCTGCCCGGCGCTGCCGCGCACGTTGCTGACCACTTGCGACAGGTTGTCGCTGATGCGGTTCATGGCGCGCAGCAGGCGGCCGATCTCGTCGTGGCTGTTCGTATCCAGGTGCACGGTCAGGTCGCCGGCGGCAATTTGCGCGGCGGCCGTTTCGGCGGCGGCCAGCGGGCGCGACACGAGTGCGCGCACCAGCCAGTACAGCAGCAGGGCAAAGACGAGCAGGGCGACGAAGCCGGAAATGGCCAGCTGGTTGCGCAGCTGGCGCGCTTCCACGGTGATCTCGTCCGTGAACGTGCCGCCCGCGATGATCCATTGCCAATCCTTGAATTGACGGTAGTACAGCTGCTTTTCGCGTGCGAGGGCAGCCGTTTCGCCGGGCGCCATCCACGTGTAGCGCATGGCGCCGTCCTTTTGCGCCAGCATCTCCTGGATGAAGGGGCGGCCGTCGCTGGCCTTGAAGTCGAGCGCACTCTTGCCTTCGCTGTTCGGGTGCAACACCATGTGGCCGTAGTTGGCGCCGGGCGCCGTGTCGAGGATATAGATGTAGCCCGTCTGGCCGATCTTGACCTGGCGGATCTTGTCTTTCAGCATGGCCAGATTCTTGCTGATATCGAGGCCGATGAACAGCACGCCCACCACCTTGCCGCCCGCATCGCGCACGGGGTCGTACTGGGTGATGTATTGCTTGCCAAACAAGGTGGCCATGCCGACGAAGCGCTGGCCCGCGCGCAGCGGCGCGTAGCTGGGGTGGTTGTGGTCGAGCTGGGTGCCGACGGCCCGTTCGCCATCCTGCTTCTTCAGCGAAGTGCTGATGCGCACGAATTCGTCGCCGTTGGCGGCAAAGATGGTGGCGATCACGCCCGTCTGCGCCGTGTAACGGTCGACCAGGGCCGTGTCGAGGTTGAGCACCTTGCCGCCGTTGGCCAGGGCGGGCGTGGCCTTGCCGGCCACGGCCACCATGGCGCCCGTGTCGACCGTGAACGGGCCGGGAAATTCGGCCGCGAACAGGCGGGCAAAGCTGGCCGCCTCGTTGACCATGGCCGTATGGAAGACTTCCGTGGTCGTCATGACGCTATTGAGTTCGCTGGTGACGGCCGCTTCGGCACGCTGTTCCAGCACGCGGGACGTGTTGATACTCATCAGTGCAGTCAGGCTGGCCAGGATCAGGCTGACCAGCGCAAACGTGAAGACGGTAATCTTGCCGCCGACACTGCAGTGGCGGAGGGAGAAGGAAATTGTAGGCATAGTGTGAGTCTGGCAAATGGTAATCAGCTCGGCCATTCCTGGTCATGACATGACACGCGGGGAGGGGATCTGGTGGGGAATGCGCTTGAAACGGAGGCGTGCGGGCGTGGGAGCCGCGCGCAGGCAAGCTGGATTTCAGGGCGCGATGATAGCATGTCGCTTGCGTTTTGTTACTAAGTGTTTCCCACAAGAATTACTTTTTCGCATAAAAACATCACCTGGATCAAGGATTGCAGGAATGGCCTATTGACTTTCCGGATTTGAGTGGGGTTGCTGTTATTTGCGGGGCTGGCGCGTGATGCATATGCTTACGAATGTTTCACTTTGTAATGAATGAGACGCCGCCTTTAATCCGCGTTTAAGCTTCCGGGAAGAAACTGATATTCCATGGGAGACTGCCAGGCCGTATCCTGTAGAATAATATGCAGACCAGTCGTGTATTCCCCTTACTGTCTTGCTGGCTGGCGCATGAGCAGCTGCGCCGCCTGGAATTGATTTAACTAATTTTCGGAGAAGCCGATGAAGAAGCAAATGATGCTGGTCACCCTGGTGCTTGCACTGTCAGCCCACGCTGGCGCAGCCCAGACGGACAAGAGCGCCGCTCCTCCGCCCCCCATGAAGCCGCTGGCCCAGCAAACGCAGGCCGCCTTGTGGGCATCGCGCGTCTTGACGCGCGTCCATTACAAGGCCATGCCGCTCGACGACGCCATGTCGGAGAAAATCTTCGAACGTTATTTCAAGTCCCTGGATGCGGAAAAGCTGTTCTTCGTGCAGGCCGACATCGACCGTTTCGCGCCGCTGCGCACCAAGCTCGATGACGCCATCATCAATGAAGACCTGACGGCGCCGTTTGCCATCTACAACCTGTACCAGCAGCGTTTCGACGAGCGCATGGCGTATGCGCGTGAGCTGCTGAAAACCAAGTTCGACTTCACGGCCGACGAAAGCTACCAGATCGACCGCGAAAAGGCCGCCTGGCCGAAGAACGACGAGGAAGTGCGCGACCTGTGGCGCAAGCGCGTCAAGAACGACTGGCTGCGCCTGAAACTGGCGGGCAAGGAAGACAAGGCCATCCGCGAGACGCTGGACAAGCGCTATGAAAGCTACACGACCCGTTCGCGCAAGCTC
Organism: Janthinobacterium violaceinigrum; assembly: GCF_009208555.1. GTDB lineage: Bacteria > Pseudomonadota > Gammaproteobacteria > Burkholderiales > Burkholderiaceae_D > Janthinobacterium > Janthinobacterium violaceinigrum. The sequence continues at coordinate 84,740 of NZ_WFLI01000019.1, forward strand.
AACAGCGAGGACGTGTTCCAGATCTTCATGAACGCCTACGCCATGTCGATCGAGCCGCACACCAATTACCTGGGCCCCCGCGCCTCGGATAACTTCGACATCGCCATGCGCTTGTCGCTCGAGGGCATCGGCGCCGTGCTGCAGACGCGCGACGAATACACGGTCGTGCGCGAAGTCGTGCCAGGCAGCCCGGCCGGCTTGTCGGGCAAGCTGAAAGTGGGCGACCGCATCGTGGGCGTGGGGCAGGGCGAAAGCGGCCCCATCACCGAAGTGCTGGGCATGCGCATCGACGACGTGGTGCAGCTGATCCGCGGCGCCAAGGATTCCACCGTGCGCCTCGACATCCTGCCGGCCGACGCCGGTCCCGACGCCAAGCACGTGGTCCTGCCGCTGGTGCGCAAGAAAATCAGCATGGAAGAGCAGGCGGCGAAGAAATCCGTGATCGAAGTGCGCGACAACGGCGTCAAGCGCCGCATCGGCGTTATTTCCCTGCCGACCTTCTACCAGGACTTCGAAGCGCGCCGCCGCGGCGACAAGGACTTCAAGAGCGCCACGCGCGACGTCAGCCGCTTGCTGGGCGAGTTGAAGAAGGACAAGGTCGACAACGTCCTGATCGACTTGCGCAACAACGGCGGCGGTTCGCTGAACGAAGCCGTCGAACTGACGGGCCTGTTCATCGACAAGGGCCCTGTCGTGATGCAGCGCAATGCCGAAGGCAAGGTCGATGTGGAAAGCGACACGAACGCGGGCCTGGCCTGGGATGGCCCGATGGGCGTGCTGATCAACCGCGGCTCCGCCTCCGCTTCCGAGATTTTCGCCGCCGCCGTGCAGGATTACGGCCGTGGCGTGATCATCGGCGAAGGCAGCTTCGGCAAGGGCACGGTGCAGACCCTGTTCAACCTCGACCGTTTCGGCGGCAGCGAGAAAGCCCGTTTCGGCGAGCTGAAAATGACCATCGCCCAGTTCTTCCGCATCAATGGCGGCACCACGCAGTTGCGCGGCGTCACGCCCGACATCAAGCTGCCAGCCATGTCGGACACGGAAAACTTCGGCGAATCGAGCTATGACAATGCCCTGCCATGGGTGGCCATCAAGCCGGCGCAATACATGCCGACGGGCGACCTGAAGGAAATCGTGCCGCTACTGGACAAGAAGCATGAAGTGCGCGTGGCCAAGGACAAGGATTTCCAGTACTTGCTCGATGACATAGCTCTGGTCGTCAAGCAGCGCAAGGAAAACCAGATCTCGCTCAATGAAACCGTGCGCCGCAAGGAGCGCGATGCCCAGGAAGCGCGCGCCAAGGCCCGGGAAAAACGCCTGATCGCGCAGATTTCGAATCCGTCCGACGACCTGGTGGTGATTCCCGATCCGAAAGACGTGCTGAAAGGCGCGAAGGCGGCCAGCAAGACGGCCAAGCAGATCGCCGCCGTGAAGGGCGCCTTGCGCACGGATGACGGCTTGCAGGGAGACGAGCGGGCGCTGAGTGCGGAACTGGACGCCGAAACGGCCGCCAAGAGCGCCAAAGACGTGCTGTTGAACGAAGCGGCGCGCATCCTGGCCGACGAAGTGGTGCTGATCAAGGCCGATACCCGCATGGCGTCCAAGGTCTTGCCATATGGCGCGGATACCAAGGCAACGCCGGTGACGGCTGCAAAGTAAACGTCGTTCTGGCGTAAAAAACCGGTTCCTCGCGGAGCCGGTTTTTTTTCGCCCCATCAGTTATCTGTTTGGCGTATTTCTATCATTTCAACAATCAATTGGATTGATATGCCGCGATGCAGCATAATTCATCTGTCTCCTCTATTCTCCTCCAAGAAAATAGATTCAGCCCGCTCCTTGTAGCGGGCTTTTTTTTGCCTCAGATTTTGTGCATGGGCAGTTGCACGTCGGGCTGGGCGGCCAGCAAGGCCGTGATCCAGCCCGCAAACGCCTGCACCTTGGGCGTGGCCAGCCGGCCTTGCGGCGTCAGCAAGGACATGGGCATGGGCGTGGGCGGGCAGGCGGGCAGCACGGCCACCAGCGCGCCGCTGTCGAGGTGTTGGCGCACCTGGTATTGGGCCGCCTGCGCCAACCCCAGCCCTTGCAGCGCGCAATCGACGCTGGCGTCCGCGTCGTTGACGGCGATGGGGCCCGCCATCTGCACGCGCACCACTTCATTATCCTGCAGAAAATCCCAGTCGAAGGCGCGTCCCGTGCGGCCCGAGTAATGCATGATGCCCCGGTGCGTGGCCAGGTCGGCCAGCGTCTGCGGCGTGCCGTGCTTTGCCAGGTAGGCGGGCGAGGCGCACGTGACGAAGCGCATCAGGCCCACCTGTTTGCCGATGAAGGCGGAATCCTGCAAGGTGCCCACGCGCAAGGCGCAATCGATGCCTTCCTGCGTCAGGTCGACCAGGCGGTCCGTCAGGCTCAGCTGCAATTGCACGTCCGGCCAGGCGGCGTGGAATTGCGCGATATGGGGCATGACGAGGCGCCGGCCCACCGTATTGGGCAGGTTGATGCGCAGCAAGCCACGGGGCTTTTTCGCGTCGGGGCCGCGGAACGCCAGTTCCGCCGTGTCGACGGCTTTCAGGATGTCGATGCAATGGCGAAAGTAGTCAGCCCCTTCCGGCGTCAGGGACAAGCGGCGCGTGGTTCGCTGCAGCAATTGCGTGCCCAGGTAGGCTTCCAGTTTTTGCAGGGTGGCCGTCAGCGCGGCACGGGGCAAATTCAAGGTTTCGGCCGCCTTGGAAAAACTGTTGGCTTCGACGATGCGCACAAAGGTCTGCATGGCCTTGATCTTGTCCATGGGATAGCTTTCATTGTTCATCTTATGTGAAAAGTGTAGGGTGATTATGCCCTAATTATCTTTGCCCCGGCTTTGCCTAGAATAGCGACATCCCTATCGAACCGAGGAAACAACATGAACAAGGCCTCATCTTCTGCCTCCCACGACATTGCACCGGCCATGGTGCTGCTGCTGGCCATCGCTTCCGGCCTGATCGTGGCCAATCTGTACTACGCGCAAACGCTGGTCGGGCCCATCAGCGCCTCCACGGGCCTGTCGGCCAAGGCGGCCGGGCTGATCGTCACCCTGACGCAAGTGGGTTATACGCTGGGCCTGCTGTTTGTCGTGCCGCTGGGCGACTTGCTGGAAAACCGCCGCCTGATCGTCACGGCCTTGCTGGTGACGGCCACGGCCCTGGTCGTGGCGGCCCTCTCCACGGGCGCCATCGTGTTCCTGGCCGCCGCGCTGGCCATCGGCCTCGGTTCCGTGGCGGCGCAAGTGATCGTGCCGTTTGCCGCCCACCTGTCGCAGGAAGCGACGCGGGGGCAGACGGTGGGCAAGGTGGTCAGCGGCTTGTTGTTGGGCATCATGCTGGCCCGTCCCGTGGCTTCGCTGGTGGCCGCGCACGCCAGCTGGCACGTGGTGTTCGGCGGCGCCGCCGTGCTGATGGTCCTGCTGGCGCTGGTGCTGCGCCGCGCCTTGCCCGTGCGCCAGCCCGTGTCGAACATGCGCTATCCGGCCTTGATGGCTTCGCTGTGGCACTTGCTGCTGGGCACGTCCGTGCTGCGCCGCCGCGCCGCCTATCATGCGGGCCTGTTCGGCGCCTTCAGCCTGTTCTGGACCGTCACGCCGCTGGTGCTGTCCAGCCCCGCGTTCGGCCTGTCGCAAACGGGCATCGCCATCTTTGCCCTGGTGGGCATGGCGGGCGCCGTGGCGTCGCCCATCGCGGGCCGCCTGGCCGACGCGGGCCACACCTTGCCGGCCACGGCTGCCGCGCTGGCGCTGGGCATCGCCGCGTTTGCCTTGCCGATGTTGGCGCCCGAGTCGAAACATGTGGCGCTGGGCTTGCTGGTCGTCGCGTCCATCGTGCTCGACATGGGCGTGGCGGCCAACCTGGTGCTGGGCCAGCGCGCCATCTTCAGCCTGGGCGCGGAAGTGCGGGGCCGTCTGAACGGCCTGTATTTCGCGCTGTTCTTTGCCGGCGGCGCGGCCGGCTCGGCCATCGGCGCCTGGGTGTACGCCAGCTATGGCTGGCCAGCAACCTTGCTGACCGGCATGGCATTTCCGGGCCTGGCCATGCTGGTGTGGCTGGGAGAATTTTTACCGCTGGCCACGCGTCGCACGGCTTGAAACCCTGATGGCGCCTCATTATCACTGGCAGGTATTTCTATCATCATGAAGATAAAGTGGCGTGATATGCCGCGATGCCGCAAGATGCACTTGTCTCCTCTATCTCCTCCAAGGAAATAGATTCAGCCCGCTCCCGCAGCGGGCTTTTTTTTGCCCGTTTAAATGACGACCAGGTCCAGCGCGCGCATGAAGTTGGCCGCCTGCGCATGCGTGATGACGGCGCCTTTCAGCAACGCTGCTTCGCTCAGTTTGAAGCCGTCGATATCGGCACCCCGCAAGTCGGCGCCTTGGAACTTCGCCAGCTTGATGGTGGCGTTGCGCAGGCTGCCTCCTTCGAAGACGGCGTCGCGGAAGTCGCAGCCGGCCAGGTAGGCGTCGGAAAAGTCCAGCTGCTTGAGTATCGCCTTGCGGAACGAAAAGCCGCGCAAGTCGGCGCCCACCAGCAGGCTGTCCTCGAACGTGAGGCCCAGGTGGGCCACTTCCTCGAACGAGGCGCCCGTCAGCTTGCAGCCGCGGTAGGTGGCCGAGGCCAGCTTGGCGCGCCGCCATTTTGTGTTGTTCAGGTCGCAGCCTTCGAAACTGGCGTCGACGGCGTCCACGGATTCGAAATCGGCGCTGCCCGCGCGGCAGCGGCGCCAGATGCTGCGTGCCAGCTTGCTGGCGAACAAATTGGTGTCGGCAAAGGTGCAGCGTTCAAACGTGCAGCCCTGCAAATCGAGGCGCGACAGGTTTTCGCCGTCGAACGCGCAATCGATGAAGTGGCGCACCGCTTGCGCCAGCTGCTGCTCCATGCCGGCGCGGTCCAGGGTCATGCCCGTTACTGTCGTGTCGTGTGTTGCCATCCGTTTATTTTCCTAATCAAAGCAGGGGAGGGATGGCGTGGCGGAAAAAATGCACGAACCAGACCACCTCCCCGGCTGGTGTAACAGCCAAGGGTCAGCGCCGTGGGTCCGCGTGGGCGGGAGCATGCTGGACGGTGCCAGGCACTTACCGGGTTACCAACCGGTGCGCTCATTTTCGATCAGTCGCTATTGTAGCGGCTAGACTACGCACTTGCCAGTTCTTGCGAAGCCGGGTTAGTATCGTTGCAGGCGCAGCCACTGCGCCAACGTCGCTCGGACGGATCCGGGCGCTTACGTACAGAGATAACCATGACCGACAGCCAAGCTCCGCGCAGCTTTTCGCGCATCAATCGTCTTCCCCCCTACGTTTTCAACATCACCGCCGAACTCAAGATGGCCGCGCGCCGCCGTGGCGAGGACATCATCGACATGTCGATGGGCAATCCCGACGGCGCCACCCCGGCCCACATCGTGGACAAGCTGGTCGAGACGGTGAAACGCCCCGACACGCACGGCTATTCCGCCTCCAAGGGCATCCCCCGATTGCGCCGCGCCATTGCCCACTGGTACAAGAAGCGCTACGAGGTCGACATCGACCCGGACAGCGAAGCCATCGTCACCATCGGTTCGAAAGAGGGCCTGGCCCACTTGATGCTGGCCACCCTGGACCGGGGCGACACGGTGCTGGTGCCCAACCCCAGCTACCCCATCCACATCTGGGGCGCCGTGATCGCGGGTGCCGATATCCGCTCCGTGCGCATGGGGCCGGGCGTGGATTTCTTTGCCGAACTGGAACGGGCGATCCGCGAAAGCTACCCGAAGCCGAAGATGATGGTACTGGGTTTCCCGTCCAACCCCACGGCGCAATGCGTGGAACTGGAATTCTTCGAGCGCGTCGTGGCGCTGGCAAAACAGCACAATATTTTGGTGGTGCATGACCTGGCCTACGCCGACATCACTTTCGATGGCTGGAAGGCGCCGTCCATCATGCAGGTGCCCGGCGCGCGCGACGTGGCCGTCGAATTCTTCACCATGTCGAAAAGCTACAACATGGCGGGCTGGCGTATCGGCTTCATGGTGGGCAATGCGGAACTGGTGGCGGCCCTGGCGCGCATCAAGAGCTATCACGACTATGGCAGTTTTACGCCCGTGCAGGTGGCGGCGATTGCCGCGCTGGAAGGCGACCAAAGCTGCGTGACGCAGATCTGCGCCCAGTACCAGCGCCGCCGCGACGTGCTGGTCAAAGGTTTGCATGAAGCGGGCTGGATGGTGGAAAAGCCGAAGGCCTCGATGTATATCTGGGCGCATATCCCGGAAGCGTATCGCCACCTGGGCTCGCTGGAATTTGCCAAGCTGCTGCTGCAAAAAGCCAGGGTGAGCGTGTCGCCCGGCATCGGTTTCGGCGAATATGGCGATGAATATGTGCGCTTCGCCCTGATCGAAAACGAGGCGAGGGTGCGGCAAGCCTTGCGCGGCATCAAGAATATGTTGCGTTCTGGCGACGGGAAAACGGAAGCGGCCGCGTAAAAGTTGCCGCATGGAATGATCTGTTGCCCCTAATATCACTGATGCGTATTTCTGACATCACGAATATAAAGTGGTTTTATATGCTGCAACGCGGCATCATTCATTTGTCTCCTCTATCTCCTCCAAGGAAATAGATTCAGCCCGCTCCCGCAGCGGGCTTTTTTTTGCCTATTTTTCCGTGCTGTCGTCCTTGACGGGCGTATCTTCCGTGCCGTCGTTGAGACCGTAGAACTTGACGCCCTGGTGGATGCGCTCGCGGCCCATGGCCATCCGGTGTTCGTTGCTGTCGCGCAGGGAATAGATGCAGCCGCAATACTCTTGCTGGTAGAAATTTTCGCGCTTGCTGATCTCGATCATGCGGGCCGAGCCGCCGCCCTTGCGCCAGTTGTATTCCCAGTACAGCAGTTCCGGATAGTGGGCGGCCGCGCGCACGCCGCTGCCGTTGATCTGCTTCATGTCTTTCCAGCGTGAAATACCCAGCGAGCTGGTGATGACGGGGAAGCCGTGCTCGTGCGCATACAGGGCCGTGCGCTCGAAACGCATGTCGAAGCACATGGTGCAGCGGATGCCCCGCTCGGGCTCGTTCTCCATGCCCTTGGCGCGCGCGAACCAGTTGTCGCGGTCGTAATCGGCGTCGATGAAGGGAATGCCGAATTTCTCCGCGAAACGGATGTTTTCATCCTTGCGCAGTTCGTATTCCTTCAGCGGGTGGATGTTCGGATTGTAAAAGAAGATCGTGAAATCGATGCCGGACGCCAGCATCGCCTCCATCACTTCGCCCGAGCACGGCGCGCAGCACGAGTGCAGCAGCACCTTGTTCTTCCCTTCCGGCCAGGCCAGCCTGGCGCGTTTGAAATCGTCCTGCAAGGTGGCCAGGTCGGCCGCTGCCAGGGTGGAGTCGCTCATGTCGGATGTGCTCATGGATGGGCTCACATGAATATTGATAATGGATGAATGAAATTTTACCATTATTTTTCATGGATGGAAGCTTCTATGATGTCTCCATACTTCACCAGGAGGAATTACCACCATGACCGTCACGACACACAATCTGGGCTACCCGCGCATCGGCGCCAAACGCGAACTGAAATTCGCGCTGGAAGAGTATTGGAAGGGCAATAGCACGCTGGCCGCGCTGGAAGGCCATGGCGCCGAATTGCGCCAGCGCCACTGGCAAGACCAGGACGCGCTGGACCTGGCGCCCGTGGGCGACTTTTCCTTCTACGACCAGGTGCTGGACTTGAGCTTTACCCTGGGCAACCTGCCGCAGCGCGTGCGCAAGCTGACGGGGGCGGCGCTCGACAACTATTTCCGCGTGGCCCGCGGCCGTTCGGCCAGCGACAGCGATTGCAGCTGCGTCCACGCCGGCGAAATGACGAAATGGTTCGACACGAATTACCACTACATCGTGCCGGAATTTTCTGCCGACACGCAATTCAAGCTCGACAGCAGCCGCTTGCTGCAGCAGCTGGCGCAAGCGCGCCAGCTGGGCGTGAAAGCCAAGCCCGTGCTGATCGGCCCCGTCACCTACTTGTGGCTGGGCAAGGCCAAGGACGATTCCGACAAGCTGGCGCTGCTGCAAGGCTTGCTGCCCGTCTACGTGCAACTGTTGCAGGAACTGGCCGCCCAGGGCGTGGAGTGGGTGCAGATCGACGAGCCCATCCTCGTTACGGAGCTCGACGGCGCCTGGCAGCAGGCATTGGTTACGGCCTACGCCGCCTTGAGCAAGGGCCATGCCGTCAAGCTGCTGCTGGCCACGTATTTCGGCAAGCTGCAAGGCAATCTGGAGCTGGCGTGCAAGCTGCCCGTGCAGGGCTTGCACCTGGACGCCATCAACGCCCGCGATGAAGTGGGACGAGTGATCGCGCAATTGCCAGGCGCCAGCGTCTTGTCGCTGGGCGTGGTGAATGGGCGCAATATCTGGAAGACGGACCTGAACGAAGCGCTGGAATGGCTGGAGCCCGTGCACCGCAGCCTGCAGGCGCGCCTGTGGATCGCCCCGTCGTGCTCTTTGCTGCACGTGCCCGTCGACCTGGACAGCGAACAAAAGCTCGATGCCGATATCGGCTCCTGGCTGGCCTTTGCCCGTCAAAAACTCGATGAAGTGCACACCATCGCTGGTGCCCTGAACCATGGCCGCGCCGCCGTGCAGGCCGCGCTGGACGCCAATCGCGCGGCCGTGGCAGCGCGCCGCCAGTCGCCGCGCGTGCACAATCCGGACGTGAAGGCGGCCGTGGCCCGCATCGATGCCGGCCTGGGCCAGCGCGCCAGCGCCTATGCCGGGCGTGCCGCCAAGCAAGCTGCACTGCTGCAACTGCCGCTGTATCCGACGACGACCATCGGTTCGTTTCCGCAGACGGCGGAAATCCGCCAGGCGCGCAGTCAGTTCCGCAGCGGCCAGCTGGACGAAGCCAGCTACAAGAAACTGATGCAGGCGGAAATCGCCCATTGCGTGAAGGAACAGGAAACCCTGGGCCTGGACGTCTTTGTGCACGGCGAAGCGGAACGCAACGACATGGTCGAGTATTTTGGCGAACAGCTGGACGGCTACGCCTTCAGCCAGTTTGGCTGGGTGCAATCGTACGGTTCGCGCTGCGTGAAGCCGCCCATTCTGTTTGGCGACATCAGCCGCCCGCGCGCCATGACGGTCGAGTGGAGCACCTATGCCCAGTCGCTGACGGACAAGCCGATGAAAGGCATGCTGACGGGTCCCGTCACCATCCTGAACTGGTCCTTCGTGCGCGACGACCAGCCCCGTTCCGTGTCGTGCTACCAGCTGGCGCTGGCCATGCGCGCCGAAGTGCAGGACCTGGAACAGGCCGGCATCCGCGTGATCCAGATCGACGAAGCGGCGCTGCGTGAAGGCTTGCCGCTGCGTAAGTCGCAATGGGCCGAGTATTTGCGCTGGGCCGTGGAATCGTTCCGCATCACGGCCAATGGCGTGGCCGATGAAACGCAGATCCACACGCATATGTGCTATTCGGAATTCAACGACATCATCGCGCAGATCGCCGGCATGGATGCGGACGTGATCACGATTGAAACGTCGCGTTCCGACATGGAATTGCTGGACGCTTTCGATGACTTCAAATATCCGAATGAAATCGGCCCTGGCGTCTACGACATCCACTCGCCCAACATTCCGAGCCAGGAACAGATGGTAACGCTGATGCGCAAGGCGGCCGAGCGCATTCCCGCGCAGCGCCTGTGGGTCAACCCCGATTGCGGCTTGAAGACGCGGGGCTGGAAAGAAGTCATTCCGGCGTTGGCGAACATGGTGGCGGCAGCGAAAACCTTGCGCGGCGATAACTTGATGTAAGCAGGGAAGAGGGCGGGGAGACAGCGGTGAGAGGGATACGGCTGAGATATAGATGGATCGTATCTCTATCATCACAACATGCAATTGGATAATGATGCTGCAATGCGGCATCATTCACCTGTCTCCTCTACTTCCTCACAGGAATTAGATTCAGCCCGCTACCGCAGCGGGCTTTTTTTTGCCTGTTTTTTGGCTACAGCACATTTGCCGCCACGGCCGAGCTGTAGTTGCGCGCCAGCGCCGCGATGATGGCGGCCAGCGCCTGCGGGTTGTCGGCGCCGCCGAAGTGCGCGGCATACAACTGCTTTGCCGCCTCGATCTGCGCATTCGTCAGTTTCACGGCATACGCCATGCGCACGGTTTCAGGATTGTTCAGCGTCATTTTTTACCTTGAAGAGGGAAGTGGACCGGCATGCATAACGCTTGCCCGTGCAAAGGATTGCAATTACAATCATTGCATTTGCAATCGTACAGATGATGCCTGCCATGTGCAAGCATGATCGCGACAGGAGCCGCCATGCCTTCATTCCCCTTGATTCCTTTGCCGCCGGACGCCGCGCGCCAGGCCGCGCAAGCCTGCCTGGCCGCGCTGGCCGCCCAGCCGCCGTTGCTGTCGCAGCAGGTGTCGCCGCGCCGCGCGCTGGGCGCCATGGCGGGCAGCCTGCAGCTGGACGCCGGTGTGGCGGATGCCATCCGCATCGTGCGCGCGGAAGTGCCGTACCGGCAAGACGATGCCTGGAACGTGAGAGCGTCCGCCAGTGCCTGGCCGCTGCGCTATGGCGCCGATAAACCGTTGCTGTACCTGTGCCGGCCCGCTTCGCTGCAGGCCTTGCGCGGGGTGCTGGTCGATGCGCGCGCGCGTGGCATCGTCTGCAACGATGCGGAAACGCAAGCCTCGCGCTGGCACAAGGGCGTGCAGCCCGCGCTGCCCGCATGGCTGGCCGCGCAGCCCGATTGCACGCCGTTCGACCCGGCCACCGGCGAGGAAGTGCGCGCCATCGTGCGCGCGGCCCTGGCAACCCTGTACGTGGAACGGCAGCCCGGCTATTTCTACCTGGCCATGCATGACGAGGCGGCGGTGGCGGCGCCCCTGTCGGCCGCCGATGCGGCAGCGGCCAGCCTGGGCATGTACCGCGTGTCGCCGCCGGGGCCGGCGCCATGCCGCGTGCGCCTGTGCGGGGCGGGAGCGATGCTGGCCGTCGTTGCCGATGCGGCCCGCTTGCTGGAAGAGGATTGGAACATTGCCGCACAAGTGTGGAGTTGCCCCAGCTATACGCGCCTGGCGCGCGATGCGCAGGCGGCGGAGCAGTGGAATGTGCGCCATCCGCGCGCCACCCCAAGGCTGGCCCATGTGCAGCGCTGCCTCGGCGGCAGCGCCGCGCCCGTCATCGCCGTCACCGGCTATGGCCAGCATATCGCGGGCCAGATCGGCGGCTACGTGCGCGGCCGCTTCATCGCCGTCGGCGCCGATAGCGCGACGGAAACGAGCGCGCCCTGGCTGGCCGTCATGGCGCTCAAGGCGCTGGCCGACGATGGAGCACTGCCGATGCCCTGCGTCGATTACGCGCTGCGGCGCTACGCCTTGTTCTGAGCGGCGCCCCGTGCCGCCTCGCCGGCGCGGGCGAGGGCGGCGCTGAAGTCCTGCTGCGCGCCGCCGTCAAATTGCGCCAGGAACAGGTCCGCCACCGTGGCCTGGTAGACGGTCCACATCTTCTTGCGCAAGAGCTTGCCATCTTCCGTGATGGAAACGAAGGCGGCGCGCCCGTCTTCCATCGAGCGCGTGCGCGTCACCAGCCCGTCCGCTTCCAGCTTGTCCACCAGGCGCGTCAGGTTGTAGCGCTCGATGGCCAGCGCATCGGCCAGCTCGTGCATGCGGCGCGAACCGTCCTGGCCGCTTTCCAGGCCCCACAGCACGTCATACCACGCATACACGGGCAGGTTGGCCGCAGCCAGGCGGCGTTCTATTTCGCGGATCATCAATCGGTGCGTGCGCACGAACGAAAACCACAGGTCGGGCGCAGGCGCCGATCCAGTTTCAGGCGCGGTGTCAGACATCGGTACTCCTCCATATTAATCACAGTTGCAAATGCAATTATACCGCTATACAATGGCCGGCATAACGATTGTAATTGCAATGATTGCATTAGCAATCATTTGTGTAGATGAACTGCCCACTCAGGAGACCGCCATGCCCACATCCCTCGCCGTGCCCGATATCGATCCGCAGGAAACCCAAGAATGGCTGGAGGCGATGCAAGCCGTCGTCGCCGTGGAAGGGCGTCCGCGCGCCCATTATTTGCTCGACCAGCTCGTCGATCTTGACGCCGCGCAGCACGGCGGCCTGCATGGCCGCGTTACCACCGCCTATACCAACAGCATCGCCGCCGAGCGCCAGGGCGCGTATCCGGGCGACCTGGCCATCGAGCGCCGGCTGAACGCCTACATCCGCTGGAACGCCATGGTGATGGTCTTGCGGGCGGCGAAACACTCGAACGTGGGCGGCCACATCGCCACCTACCAGTCGGCGGCCGTGCTGTACGACGTGGGGTTCGACCATTTCTTCCGTGGCCGCACGGAGCAGTTCGCGGGCGACCTGGTCTACATCCAGGGCCATTCCGCGCCCGGCATCTATGGCCGCGCCTATCTGGAAGGCCGCATCACGGAAGCCCAGCTGGACAATTACCGCCGCGAAGCGGGGCGCGAGGGCCTGTCTTCCTACCCGCATCCGCGCCTGATGCCGGATTTCTGGCAATTTCCCACCGTCTCCATGGGACTGGGCCCGCTGACGGCCGCCTACCAGGCCCGCTTCATGCGCTACCTCGAGTACCGTGGCTTGAAGGAACACCAGGGCCGCAAGGTGTGGGCTTTTCTTGGCGATGGCGAGATGGACCAGCCGGAATCGCTGGCCGCCATTGCGCTGGGCGGCCGCGAGCGCCTGGATAACCTGATCTTCGTGGTGAACTGCAACTTGCAGCGCCTCGATGGTCCCGTGCGCGGCAACAGCAAGGTCATCCAGGAACTGGAAGGCACGTTCCGCGCGGCGGGCTGGCATGTCATCAAGGTCATCTGGGGCAGTGGCTGGGATGCCTTGTTGCGGCAGGATACGAGCGGCTTGTTGCGCCAGCGCATGATGGAATGCGTGGATGGCGATTACCAGACCTTCAAATCGCAGAGTGGCGCATATGTGCGCGAGCATTTCTTTGGCAAGTATCCGGCACTGCTGGCGCTGGTGGCGCACCTGTCGGACGACGAGATCTGGCAGCTGACGCGGGGCGGACACGACCCCGAAAAAGTCCACGCCGCGTATGCCGAGGCCATGTGCACGCCTGGCCGTCCCACCGTGATCCTGGCGAAGACCGTCAAGGGTTTCGGCATGGGCGAGGCGGGCGAAGGGCAGAACATCAACCATCAGCTGAAAAAGATGAGCGCCGATGCCGTGCGCGCGTTCCGCGACCGCTTCGCGCTGCCCGTCAGCGATGCCCGGCTGGAAGAGATGCCGTATCTGAAACCGGCGCCGGACAGCGAGGAGGCGCGCTACTTTGCCGCGCGCCGGGCGCAGCTGGGCGGCCATATCCCCGCCCGCATCGGCAAGGTGGCTCCTTTGCCCGTGCCGCCGCTGTCCACGTTCGCCACCCAGCTCAACGATAGCGGCGAGCGGGGCGCGTCGACCACCATGGCCTTCGTGCGCATCCTCGGCACCCTGCTGAAAGACCCTGCCTTGAGCAAGATTATCGTGCCCATCGTGCCGGACGAATCGCGCACCTTCGGCATGGAAGGCCTGTTCCGCCAGATCGGCATCCATTCCTACCTGGGCCAGCTGTACACGCCGCAGGATGCGGGCCAGCTCAGCTATTACAAGGAAGCGAAGGATGGGCAGATCTTGCAGGAGGGTATCAACGAATCGGGCGCGATTTCTTCCTGGATCGCCGCCGGCACGTCCTACAGCAACCATGGCCTGGCCACCATCCCGTTCTATATCTTTTATTCCATGTTCGGCCTGCAGCGCGTGGGCGACCTGGCGTGGGCGGCGGCCGATGCCCGCACGCGCGGTTTCCTGCTGGGCGCCACCTCGGGACGCACGACATTGATGGGCGAAGGCCTCCAGCATGACGATGGCCACAGCCACGTGCTGTCGTCCGTGATTCCCAACTGCATCTCCTACGACCCCACGTTTGCCTACGAGCTGGCGGTGATCATCCACGATGGCTTGCGCCGCATGTTTGCCGAGCAGGAAGACATTTTTTACTACATCACCTTGCTCAACGAAAACTATCCGCACCCGGCCATGCCGGCAGGGGCCGAGGTGGGCATCTTGCGGGGCCTGTATCTGCTGCAGCAAGGCCCGGAAGCGGCAGTGCGCGTGCAGCTGATGGGCAGCGGTTCCATCCTGCGCGAAGTGATCGCCGCCGGCATGCTGCTGCAGCAGGATTTCGGCGTGGCGGCCGATGTGTGGAGCGCCACCAGCCTGACCGAAGTGCGGCGCGACGGCCTGGCCGTGCAGCGCTGGAACATGCTGCACCCGGACAGCGAACCGAAGGTGCCGTATATCGCGCAATGCCTGGCCGGCCGGCAAGGCCCCGTGGTGGTGGCCACCGACTACATGAAGATCGTCGGCGACCAGGTGCGCCCCTTTGTTGCGGACAGGCGCTTCGTTACCCTGGGCACGGATGGCTTCGGCCGCTCCGATACGCGCGAATCCTTGCGCACTTTCTTTGAAGTGGACCGCCACTTCATCGTCCTGGCCGCGCTGACGGCGCTGGCCGACGAGGGGCGGGTGGCGCGCAGCCTGGTGGGCGACGCCATCCGCAAGTACGGCATCGATGTGGAAAAAATCGATCCCGCATCCGTGTAACTTTTTCAGGAGACTGATCATGAAGCTGTATTACGCAACGGGCACGTGTTCGCTCTCGCCGCACATCGTCGCCATCGAGGCGGGCCTCGCGCTGGAACTCGAACGCGTCGATATCAAGGCCATCCCACGCCTCACGGAAACGGGCGCCGACTATGCGCGCATCAACCCGAACCTGTACGTGCCGGCGCTGGCGCTCGACGATGGCACGATCGTGCTGGAGGGCACGGCCATCGTGCAATACCTGGCCGACCTGGCGCCGGCCAGCGGCCTGGCGCCGCCGCCGGGCACGCTGGCGCGCGTGCAGCTGCAGTCGTGGCTGGGCTTTATCGCCACCGAGCTGCACAAGGCTTACAGCCCCTGGCTATTCCACCCGGAATACGGCGCCCAGGCGCAGGACGTGGCCCGCTCGCGCATCGCCGCGCGCCTCGACTATGTGGAGCGGCAACTGGCGGCCGGCGGACCGTACCTGCTGGGCGAACGCTATTCCATCGCGGATGCCTATCTGTACACCATCCTCGGCTGGTCGGCATACGCCCGGGTGGACCTGTCGGCCTTCCCGCAGGTCAACAACCTGATGGCGCGCGTGGGCGAGCGTCCCGCCGTGCGCGCAGCGCTGCGCGTGGAGGCGGGGCGGCAAGCGGCGTGAGCGGGCGGGGAAGGGAGCAGATATTGATAAATCATATTTCCATCATCACAACATGCAATTGGATAGCTATGCTGCGATGCGGCATGATGCGTCTGTCTCCTCTACTTCCTCACAGGAATTAGATTCAGCCCGCTCCCGCAGCGGGCTTTTTTTTGCCCGTTTTTGATGCGCAAACCTGCGCACGCTTGCTTGCCATCATCGCCATCGTGTTGCTTTTGTGCATGCTAAACTGGGCCGTCCCCAGAATAAGGTTGCACCCATGCTAGATCTCTTCCGCCATACGCTGGAGTCCACGCCCATCCTCGCCCTGTTTCTCGTCATCGGCGCCGGCTATGCGCTGGGGCGCATCAGCGTGTTCGGCTTTTCGCTGGGCGTGGGCGGCGTGCTGTTCGCGGGGCTGGCGCTGGGCGCCTTCGCGCCCGGGTCCGTGCCGCCTCCGATGGTCGGCTCCATCGGCCTGCTGCTGTTTCTGTATGGCATAGGCGTGCAGTACGGCGTGCAGTTTTTTGCCGGCTTGCGCGGTGCGGGGCAGAAACACAATCTGATCGCCTTTGCCGCCGTCATGGGCGGCCTGGCCGTCTCCGTCTGGGGCGGCCAGTGGATCGATATCTCGCTGCGCATGGCCAGCGGCGTGTTTGCCGGCGCCATGACCAGCACGGCCGCCCTGCAGGCGGCGCTGGAAGCGTCGCACGGCAATGGCGACGCGGCCGTCGGCTATGCCGTCGCCTATCCGTTCGGCGTCGTGGGGCCCATGCTGGGCCTGTACCTGGCCGGGCGCATCTTGAAACCCGTGCTGACGCCGCCGCCGGCACCCATCGTCGTGTCGGAAATTACCATCGATGAAGCGACCTTGGCGGGCGCCGCCCTGTCCGAACTGGCCGATGGCCCGCTGGCCGGCGTGCAAGTGATCGGCGTGCGCCAGGGCCACCAGAACCGCTTGCCCGACCCGTCCCTGGTGCTCGGCGTGGGCGACGCGCTGATGGTGTCGGGCACGGTGGCGGGCGTGGAAGCGGCGCGCACGGCGCTGGGCCACCTGGACCCGGGCCGGCTGATGAAGGACCGCAGCGATTTCGACGGCACGGAAGTGTTCGTGTCGGACGCGGAAATCGTCGGCGTACCGCTGGGAGAATTGAACCTGGGCAAGGATTTCCCCCTGCAGATCGCCTTCATACGCCGCGGCGACGCCATGATACTGCCCCATCCTTTCCTGACCCTGGAATTCGGCGACCGGGTAATGGCCATTGCGCCGGCCAAACATGCGGCCGACGTGCGCAAGCTGTTCGGCAATTCCATCACGGCCACGGCCGAGTTCAGCTATGTGTCGCTGGGCATGGGCATGGTGCTGGGCGTGCTGCTGGGCCTGGTGCCTATCCCCTTGCCGTGGATAGGCTCGTTCAGCCTGGGCCTGGCGGGCGGCCCGCTGGTGATGGCGCTGATCCTGGGGCGCCTGGGCAGGGTGGGCAAGATCAGCTGGCGCTTGCCGCTGTCGGCCAACCTGGTCATGCGCAACTATGGCTTGACGATTTTCCTCGCCTCCGTGGGCATGGCGTCCGGCCTGCCCTTCGTGCAGCAGGTGGGCGCCGACGGCTTGCCCATGCTGGCGCTGGGGGCCGTGACGGTGCTGGTGGTGGTAGCCCTTGTCGTAATCCTGGGCAAGGTCTTCCTGCGCCTGCCGTTTCCCGAGCTGCTGGGCATCGCGGCCGGCGCCACGGGCAACCCGGCCGTGCTCGTGTTCGCCAACCGCCTGGCCAGGTCGGACCGCCCGAACCTCGGTTACGCCATGATCTTCCCCAGCATGACCATCGTCAAGATCGTGGCCGTGCAGGTGCTGCTGCATCTGTATGGCTGATTGCGGCCACAGTCAGTCTCTTGCAGGGCCAGGCTGCTTGTTGGCTTCAATAAAGTTGATGCCAAAAGACAGCAGCAAGGCGGCAGCGGCGCATCCTGCGGCAAGCCACAGGTTGGCTGAGAGGCCCAGCCTGTCCACGGCCTGGCCACCGGTCCACGCCCCGAGCGCAATGCCGATATTGAAGACACCGACATACAGCGCGGCGACGATCTCCACGGCACCGGGCGCCGCCTTCATCATCAAGGTCATCAGGCCGACCGATACGCCACCGTAAGCCAGTCCCCAGGCCAGCAACACCACGCCACCGCCGATGCCGGAGTCGCCGATAGCCAGGAACAGCAGCGGCGTGAGCAGCAGGCCGCCCGAGATGGCGATGATGGTAGTCGCCGTGCGCCGCACGGCAACCATGCCCGCCAGGAAGTTGCCGAGGATGCCCGCGCAGCCATAGGCAAACAGCAGCGCGCCCAGCCATTGCGTATCAAACCCCGACATCGACAGCAGTAGCGGGCGCACGAAGGTAAAGGCCATGAAATGGCTGCTCACCAGCAACAGGGTCAGAAGCAGCCCCGCTTGCAACTGCCTGTTGTGCAGCTGCCTGCCGAATTGGCGCAAGCTTGCCGCACCGGCAGCGGGCAGCGCGGGAATGACGGCCAGATGCAGCGCCAGTACCAGGCTGCTGAACAGCGCCATGACGCCGAACGCCCAGCGCCATCCTGCAACCTCGCCGATTTGTGCGCCTAGCGGCACGCCCAGCACGGAGGCGGCCGCCACGCCACCGAAGATGATCGACGTTGCCAGGCCGATCGAGCGTGCCGCAACCAGCCGGGAAGCGAGGCCGCCGGCGATGGCCCAGATACCGCCCATGCAAAAACCGACGAGAACACGGGCAGCCAGCATCCACGCCATGTTCTGCGCCAGGGCCGAGGCAATGTTCGCGAGCACCAGTAGCGTCAGCAAACCGCACAGGATTTTGCGCCTGTCCAGGCTTCCTGATGCGAGCACGACCAGCGGCGCGAACAAGGCCGCCAGCAATGCTGGCAGCGAGATCATCAGGCCGGCGGTGCCCGTGGAGGTGCCCAGGGCGCCAGCAATCGGCGTCAACAGGCCGACCGGGAGCATTTCCGTCGTCACGACCGAAAAGGTGGCCATGCCGACGGCGCAGACCGCCAGCCACGGATGGCGGCCAGAGGATTCTGTGGAAGCGTGGTGAGACGTACTCATGGGACATATCCTTGATTGATCATTCGATAAACGGCGTGTGTCCTGCTTGCAATGGGAACACGTCGCCGTGATAATACATACATCGCGTATGAATAGTATATATTCATACGCATTGTATGTAAACAATCATACGCTGCGTATGTAAGGAGAAAGCAATGGTTCGCCGCACCCGTGTGGAAATGGAAGAAACCCGCGCATCGTTGCTGGCCACGGCCCGCAAAGTGTTCAGCGAGCGCGGTTATGCCGACACGTCGATGGACGACCTTACGGCGCAGGCAGGGCTGACGCGTGGCGCCCTGTATCATCATTTCGGCGACAAGAAGGGCTTGCTGCTGGCGGTGGTGGAACAGATCGACGCGGAAATGGATGGTCGCCTGCAAGCCATCTCCGACGGCGCCGACGACTTGTGGGAAGGCTTTCGCAGCCGCTGCCGTGCCTATCTCGAGATGGCCGTGGAACCGGAAATTCAGCGCATCGTTTTACGCGATGCGAGGGCAGTCCTCGGTGGCGCTGCCCCGGACTCGCAGCGCCATTGCCTCGACTCGATGCAAAAGCTTATTCAGCAGCTGATTCAGCAAGGCATCGTGGCTGACGCTTGCCCAGAGGCACTGGCTTCGCTGATCTACGGCAGCCTGGCAGAAGCGGCGTTCTGGATCGCAGACGGTGACGAAGGCAATGCGCGCTTGATAAAAGGCATTGCGGCATTGGAATTGCTGCTGCGGGGGCTGTTGCTGAAAAGGTAGTCGCGAAAAGCGGTATGGCCTCGCGATGAATCTTGGGCGTACGGCGGTTTTGCGTACGCGACCCTTTCGCAATCTCATCGATATCCTGTCGCGCACAGGGGCCACGTGCCAACGGCGGCATTCAGCCCGTTCTACCCGCTTTCCTTGCCGCACCTGCCCGCGTAAAACCCCTGGCGCTGCTCCCATTCTGTTGTACAATCCTTGAGAACGGTCGTGCTTTTTTGTGCGCTGAACTTCCTTGCGTGCAGTCATCACGGCAACCGATAAGAACAAGGAGACAGACATGGACCTGCATTACACGGCCGAGGAGACGGCGTTCCGCGACACGGTGCGCGCCTTCCTCGACACCCATTTGCCGGCGGATTTGCAGCGCAAGGTGCGCCAGCATCTGCGGCTGAACCGCGACGATTACGTGCGCTGGCACAAGATTGTCGCGCAACAAGGCTGGGCCGCGCCGGCCTGGCCCGTCGAATACGGCGGCACGGGCTGGACGTCCGTTCAGCGCCATATCTGGGAAGACGAGTGCGCGCGCGCGGCCACGCCGCCCATCCTGCCGTTCGGCGTCAACATGGTGGCGCCCGTCATCATGGCCTTCGCCAACGCGGAACAAAAAGCCTACTATTTGCCGCGCATTTTGAACTGCGACGACTGGTGGTGCCAGGGCTATTCCGAGCCGGGCGCCGGGTCCGACCTCGCTTCCCTGAAAACCACGGCCGAACGCGACGGCGACCACTACATCGTCAATGGCCAGAAAACCTGGACGACGCTGGGCCAGCACGCGGACATGATCTTTTGCCTGGTGCGCACGGATAGCACGGTGCGCAAGCAGGAAGGCATCAGCTTCTTGCTGATCGACATGAAAACGCCGGGCATCACCGTGCGTCCCATCATCATGCTCGATGAAGAACACGAAGTGAACGAAGTCTTCTTCGACAATGTGCGCGTGCCTGTCAGCAACCTGGTGGGCCAGGAAAACAAGGGCTGGACCTATGCCAAGTATCTGCTGGGCCATGAGCGCACGGGCATTGCCGCCGTGGGCCGCTCCAAGCGCGAACTGACCTTCCTCAAGCAACTGGCCATGCAGCAAACCAAGCGCGGCGCGCCGCTGCTGCACGATCCCGCCTTTGCGGCCAAGGTTGCCACCCTGGAAATCGAATTGATGGCGCTGGAAATGACGGTGTTGCGCGTCATCAGCGAGGAAGGCAAGGGGCCGGGACCGCAGGCATCGATGCTGAAGGTGCGCGGCTCGGAACTGCAGCAGCAGCTGACGGAACTGATGGTGGAAGCGATCGGCCCGCAAGCCTTGCCGTTCGATCCATCGTTCCTCGACGGCAGCACGCCGCATGGCGCTGGCGGCGACGACCTGGCCGCGCCGCTGGCCGCGTATTACTTCAATTACCGCAAGACATCGATCTATGGCGGCTCGAATGAAATCCAGAAAAATATCATCACGCAGATGATCCTGGGCCTGTAAGCCAGAAGGAGACGACATGGACTTTCAATTCAATCAGGAACAGCAGCAATTTGCCGACGCGCTCAGGCGCTGGGTCGACAAGGATTACCCATTTGAAACGCGCAAGCAGATCATCCATTCGGCCACGGGCGTTTCCAGCGCTGCCTGGGCCACCCTGGCCGAGCTGGGCATGACGGCCTTGCCGCTGCCGGCCGCCGCGGGCGGCTTCGATGGCACGGCCGTGGACATGCTGCTGGTGATGCAGGAACTGGGACGCGGCCTCGTGGTCGAACCGTACCTGGCTACCGTGCTGGGCGCGCGCTTCCTGACCCTGGCGGGCGGCCACGACGGCGTGCTGGAACAGGTGGCCAGCGGCAGCATGAAGCTGGCCTGCGCACTGGGCGAACGGCAGTCGCGCCACGATATGCACGACATCGCCACCACGGCCACGACCAGCGGCGATGGTTTCGTGCTCGACGGCGAGAAAACCGTCGTCATCCATGGCGCGCAGGCGGGCGCCCTGATCGTCTCGGCCCGCAGCAGCGGCCGCCAGGACGGCACGGACGGCATATCGCTGTTCCTCGTGCCCGTCGATGCGCCGGGCGTGACCGTGCGCGATTACCGCACCATCGACGGCCAGCGCGCCGCCACCGTGACCCTCGTGCAAGTGGTGCTGGGGCACGACGCCCTGGTTGGCCAGGCGGGGCAGGGCTGGCCCGTGCTGGACGCGGCGCTCGACTACGGCGCCGCGCTGCTGTGCGCGGAAGCCGTGGGCGCCATGGACGCCATCTTTGCCGCCACCCTCGAGTACCTGAAGACGCGCCAGCAGTTCGGCGCGCCCATCGGCAAGTTCCAGGCCTTGCAGCACCGCATGGCCGACATGTTCATCCACCTGGAGCAGGCGCGTTCGATGGCCATGCTGGCTGCCGCCAAGGTCGACAGCGACGATGTGGCCGAGAGGCGACGCACGGTGTCCGCCGCCAAGGCGCGGGTGGGGCTGGCCGCCACCTTTGTCGGCCAGCAAGCCGTGCAATTGCATGGCGGCATGGGCGTGACGGACGAATTGCCTGCCGCCCACCATTTCAAGCGTTTGTCCATGATCGCCCTGACCCTGGGCGACGTGGAACACCACATCGAGCGCTTTATCGCCCAGCCGGGCTTCTTGCCGACGGAGACCGCATGACCGCATTGACCGGAATCAAACCCAAGCACTGGTATTTCGAAGATTTTACGCAAGGCCTGGAAATCGACCTGGGCCAGCGCCACGTGACGGAGCGGGAAATCATCGCCTTCGCCACGGATTTCGACCCGCAGCCCTTCCACGTCGACCATGCGGCCGCGGAAAAAACCATCTTCAAGGGCGTGATCGCCAGCGGCTGGCACACGTGCGGCATGATGATGCGCCTGGTGGTAGACAATCTGCTCAAGCATTCTTCCAGCATGGGCTCGCCCGGCCTGGACAGCATCCGCTGGCTCAAGCCCGTGCGCGCGGGCGACACCCTGCACCTGACCTACCAGGTCAAGGAAGTGCGCCCGTCCACGTCGAAGCCGGACCGCGGCATCGTCATTTCCGTGTGGAGCGTGCGCAACCAGCATGGCGAAGTGGTGACCACCGTCGAAGGCATGGGCATGTTCGGCCGCCGGCCGGCAGGAGAAAACCATGCGTGATATCGCAGGCATCGCGGGCTTCCAGGCCTTGGCGGGACAGCACGTGGCCGTTTCCGACTGGTTGACCATCACCCAGCAGCGCATCGACACCTTTGCCGATGCCACCAACGACCACCAATGGATCCACGTGGACGCGGAGCGCTGCGCGCGCGAGTCGCCGTATGGCTGCACCGTGGCGCACGGCTTCCTGACGTTATCGCTGCTGCCGGCCATGCTTGCGGGCGCCTTGCACATGGCCGGCATCCGCATGGCCATCAACTATGGATTGAACAAGGTGCGCTTTCCCGCGCCCGTGCCCGTGAACAGCCGCCTGCGCGCGCGGCTCGACATCCTGTCCGTCGACGACTTGCCGGAAGGGGCGCAAGTGAACTGGGCCGTCACCATGGAGAGGGAAGGCGACACGAAACCCGTGTGCGTGGCGGAGTTCCTGATGCGCTGCTATCCCTGAGCCATACCTTGCACCCGCTTCGCGGGCAGGCAGTTGTGCGCTCCTGCGCGTGCGCCAGGTGTACGCTGGTGGCGCGCCGGCGGTTTCCGGCGAAGGAGGCGATGATGTCCAACCAGGGAAACAGAGGAAATGGCGGCGCCGGCAAGGGCGCCACGGGCAGCGGCAAGGCGGCCGCCAGGGGTAGTGGCGCTACGGGCAGAGGTCCAGGCCCGGGCAATGCGGGCGGCTGGCCCAGCACGACGGGACGGTCCTCCGGGGGCAATCGTTCCAATGCCGCGCCGGCACGCAGCCGCTAGCCTGCCTGCTCACTCCCGCTCCGGCGCGCAATACCTGTCCCGCCCCGTATGCTTGGCGCGGTACAGCAGCGCGTCGGCGGCGCGGATCAGGGCGCTGGGGTCCATGCCTTCCGTGGGCATGACGCTGGCCATGCCCAGGCTGACGGTGACGTGGGGGCCGACGCTGGACTTGGCGTGGGGAATTTCCAGCGCGCGCACTTCGTCGAGGATGCGCTGGGCCACCACTTCGGCGCCTTCGCGCGTTTCCTGCGGCAGCAGCACGATGAATTCCTCGCCGCCGTAGCGGGCCAGCAGGTCGGGCGGGCGCACGGCGCAGCGGCGCAGGGCGGCGCTCACCTGCTGCAGGCACAGGTCGCCCGCCTGGTGGCCATACGTGTCGTTGTAATCCTTGAAATGGTCGATGTCGGCCATGATGATGGCCATCGGCACGCCGTCGCGCGCGCAGCGCCGCCATTCGCTGTCCATGGTGTCGTTGAAGCTGCGCCGGTTGGCCACGCCCGTGAGCGAATCGGTCAGCGACAGTTCGCGCATGGCGTCGGCCTGCCGCTTGATGGTCAGCTGGCTGCGCACGCGGGCGCGCACGACGGCCGCGTTGAACGGCTTCGTGATGAAGTCGACGGCGCCCGCTTCCAGCGCCCGCGTCTCGTCCTCGGGCTGGTTCAGGGCCGTGACGAAAATGACGGGTATGGCGCTCAGCAGGGCCGATTCGCGCAGCGCGTTGCACACGGCATAGCCATCCATGCCGGGCATGACGGCGTCGAGCAGGATCAGGTCCGGCAGTTGATTATGCGCAATTTCCAGCGCCTTTTCGCCGCTCAGCGCGAACAGCACGTCGTGGTCCTCGCGCAGCAGCTGGTGCAGGATCTGGATGTTTTCCATGGCGTCATCGACGATGAGGATGCGCCCGTTCATGGCAAGGTTGGTCCAGCTCACTTGTTTTCCTCTCGTTTCAGCTGATCGAGCACGAGTTTTTCCGCTTCGGAAAAATTCAGCGTCTCGATCGCGTTGGCCAGCGCCAGGGCCGCTTCCCGGTCTGACTGTTGTATGGCGGGGTGCAGCGCATGGAATTGCGCCAGCGCCTTCAGATTATTATTGCGGATCAGGACGAGCAGCTTGGCCAGGCCGGCCCGCAGCTCGACCGGCGCGCTGCCGCCGGCATCGGCTGCCGCCTGGCTGCGCCGCCGGGGCGAGGGCAGGGTGCGTGCCGCTGCGATGACTTCGGCCATCGCCAGCTCCAGTTGTCCCAGCAAGGCTGTTGCCGCGTGGGGGCGGCCCCCTTGCAGCGCCTTTTCCGTGTCGCTGGCGAGGCTGGCGACGCGGGCCGCGCCCAGGTTGGCCGCCACGCCGCACACGCGGTGCAGCAGCTGCGCCGCCTGCTGCGCCTGGCCTTCGGCCAGCAGGCGCCGCGTTTCCTCGACGGCGTCGCCCTGCGAATTTTCAAAGCGCTTGAACAATGCGAGGAAGGCGCCGTAATCGCCGCCGAAGCGGTGCAGGGCCGCCGCCAGGTCGATGCCGGGCACCGTGGCCGGCACGTCCGGCGCCTGCGCGGCGGCGTTGCCGGCCTGGACGGCGCTGCCGTTGCCGCCCGCGAGCGCCGGCACCAGCCGGGTCAGGGTCTGGATCATCTCGTCCACATCGATGGGCTTGGCCACGTGGGCATTCATGCCGCTGGCGATGGCGCGCAGGCGGTCCTCGTCCATGGCGTTGGCCGTCATGGCAACGATGGGCAGGTCCGGCAAGCCCAGCGCGCGGATGGCCAGGGTGGCATCATAGCCATTCATGACGGGCATCTGCAAATCCATCAGCACCACGTCCCAGGCGTCCGGCGTGCTGGCGAGCAAGTCGACGGCCAGCCTGCCGTTGGCGGCTACGGCCACGCGCGCGCCCGAGTGCAGCAAAATGTACTGCGCCACTTCCTGGTTGATTTCATTGTCTTCCACCAGCAGCACGCGCATGCCTGCCAGCAAGCCCGACAGGGGCGTGGACACGGGCAGCGCGGAGGGGGTGCTGCGGCCTTCGCGCACGGCCGTCACGGCCGCCAGCAGGCGCGCCGGGGTGGCCGGCTTCGAGACGATGCCGGCCAGCATCAGGCTGTCGGCCAGCCGTTCGAGGTTTTCGCTGTCCTGGTCGGCCACCAGCATGATCACGGGCGGCAGCACCAGGCGTTCGTCGGCGCGCGCCTCGGTGAGCATGGAAATGCCATCCATGCCCGGCATGGCCGCGTCGAGCAGCACGATATCCACGTGGGCGGCCGGCGGCAAGCCGTCCGGGCCGCCGGCGTGGCGGCGCAGCAGCGCCAGGCCGGCCGCGCCGCCATCGGCGCTGCGGCTGTGCCAGCCCTGCGCCGCGCACCAGTCTTCCAGCATGGCGCGCACGCTGGCGTTGTCGTCGATGATCAGCAGCGACAGGGCCCGGGCAGCCCCCTTGCCGGACGGCTCGGGTGGCGGCGCCACCTTGTCGAAGCGGCAGCGGAAGCGGAAGTCGGAGCCTTCGCCCAGCGCACTTTTCACGCTGAGCTTGCCACCCATCAATTCCACCATGCGCCGGCAGATGGCCAGCCCCAGGCCCGTGCCGCCGTACTTGCGGCTGGTGCCGCTGTCGCCCTGGGAAAACGCGTCGAAGATGTGTTCCTGCTCGGCCGCGCCGATGCCGATGCCCGTGTCGCGCACGGAAAACTCCAGCGTCGCGCTGGCCGCATCCTCGGCCACCTTGGCGATGGCCAGCACCACTTCGCCATGCGAGGTGAATTTGACGGCGTTGCCCACCAGGTTGATCAGGATCTGTTCCACGCGCAGGGCGTCGCCGACCAGTTCGTCCGGCACGCCCGGGTCGAGCACGAACACGGGCTCCACGCCGCGCGCCCAGGCGCTGCTGGCCAGCAGCACGCCGACGCTGTCGAGCATGCGTTCGAGCTGGAAGCGGCGCTGTTCCAGCACCATCTGGCCCGCCTCGATCTTGGAAAAATCGAGCACGTCGTTGACGATGTTGAGCAGCGACTGCGTGGCCATCTGGATCTTGCCCACATAGCTGCGCTCGCGCCGTTCCAGCGGCGACTCTTCCAGCAGGCGCGCCAGGCCGATGATGGCATTCATCGGCGTGCGGATCTCATGGCTCATGTTGGCGACGAACTCGCTCTTCGCGATGCTGGCCGCCTCGGCCTTGTCGCGCGCGCGCACCATCTGTTCGTTCAGTTCGTGCAGGCGCAATTCCGTGCGCTTGAGCTCGGACACGTCCGAGGCCAGCACGAAGAAGCCCCGCACGCTGCCGCCATCGTCGAAATCGGGAATGTAATTAGTCCACGTGTGGCATACCTGGCCGGCGGGATCGAGCAGGTCGCGCTCGAAGCTTTGCGGCCGCCCCGCCAGCACGCCCTCGACGTGCGGTGCATACACGTCGAACAGTTCCTGGCCCAGCAGTTCGCTCATGTGGATGCCGGCCAGCTCGGCGCTGCTGCGGCCGAACCATTCGTTATAAAAGTTATTTGCGAACCGGCAACGCAGATCGGCGCCCCAGTACGACACCATGCCGGGCAGGTTGTCCGTGACGGTGCGGATGAAGCGCTCGTTCTGTTCCAGGCGCCAGGTGGTGGCGTGCAGCACCTCGGTGGCGCGCTTGCGGTCCGTGATGTCGATCGACACGCCCAGCACGTGGCTGGCGCGTCCCGCGTCGTCGCGCAAGACCACCTTGCGCGTGGTGAAGTGGCGCGTGGTGCCGTCCGCCGTGTTGATGGCTTCCTGTTCGATTTCCACCATCTGCCCCGTGGCCAGCAGCTTGCGGTCGGCGCTGACGAAGGCGGCCGCCTGCTGCGGCGGGAAGAAATCGTGGTCGGTCTTGCCCAGCAATTGCTCGCGCGAGCGACCCAGGGTCAGTTCCGCGTGGCGGTTGACCATTTCAAAGCTCAGCTTGTCGGCGCGCTTGACGAAGACCATGGCGGGGATGTTTTCGATGATGGTGCCGAACAGGTGCTTGGAACGGCGGAATTCCGCTTCGCTGCGCTTGCGCTCGCTGACGTCCAGCCACAGGCCCGATACGCCCAGCAACTGCTGTTCCGGGCCGAAGATCGGGTGATACGAGACGATCCAGTGGCTGAGCTGGTCGCGCTGCTGCCCGCTGTGGCCTTTCAATTCGATATCGACGATGGGCAAGCCCGTTTCCAGCACCTGGCGCACGCAGCGCTCCACGTCGGCGCGCACGGCGTCGTCGAACAGCATGGCGCCTACGGGACGGCCCAGATGCTGGGCCACGCTGGCCCCGTTGATGGCGGCCAGGTAATGGTTGATCATGACGATGCGCAAGTCCAGGCCCACGAACAGCATGCCGATGGGCGCCGTCGCATACACGGTTTCCAGCAGGCGCGTGGATTTCTCCAGGGCCAGCGTGCGTTCGGCCACGAGGCTTTCGAGCTGCGTGCGGTGGCGCCGCAGGTCGCGTTCCAGCGCGCCCAGGGCGCCTGCCATGTCGGCCGATTCGCGGTCCGTGTGCTTATTTGAAAGCAAGGGTTTGCCCTGCGCCAGCGCGTGTATCTGCAAGGTCAGTTCCTGCAGGGTGCTGGCCAGGCGGCCGCCCACGCGCCAGGCCAGGGCAAAGCCGGCGGCCAGCAGCAGGGCCAGGATGATGGAGCCCGTGACTACCGAGCGCAGCAGGGCTTCGGCCACCGTGCTGGTGCGCATGGTGACGGCCACCGTCCAGGCGTCGCCGGGGCCGCGGCGAAAGCCCGTGTACACGTCCAGGCCTTCCAGCGTGGCATGGCGCAGCACGCCTTCGCGCGCCTGGCGTATCTGTTCCAGCAGGGGCGCCACCGTGCGCTGGCCCACGTAGCGCTGCGGCGCCAGAGTGCGCGCCACGTTGATGCCGTCCCCATTGATGATGGCCGCGCCCAGGTAGGCGGGCAGGTGCAGCTCGCGCAGCAGCAAGGGCAGGTAGTCGGGCGAATACAGTGCCGTCAGCACATAGGCGGGGCCCTGGTCGCGCGGCAAGGGCAGGTTCAGGGCCAGCTGCGGCGCGCCGTCGGGCGTCTTGGCCAGGCTGGTCAGCCGCGGCTTGCCATAGTCGCGCGTGCGTTCCATGCTGGCGGCCCATTTTTGCGGCAAGGGGGGCGGCGCCTGGCTGGCGGGCAGGGCCGTATTGACCAACTGGCGCCCCTTGGCGTCGGACACGATGAAGGCATTGACGGCAAGGCCCGGTTGCAGCAGGCTGGCGGCCACGGCGCGCAGGGCGTTGAGGTCGTCGCCTTGCAGGGCGGGTGAGGCGGCCAGCACGCGCGCGGCCATCTGGGCGCCGCTCAGGTCGCGCTCGACGGCGGCGGCGACGGCGCGCGCCGCCTGCGCCGTTTCGCTGACCACATGGTCGCGTTCGCGTGTGTAGCTTTGCGCCACGAGCAGGAGAAACACCAGTGCCGTCGGAATGACCCAGGCGAGCACCAGCCATGAAATTCGCGAGCGTATCGAAGGCAAATCTTGCACCCGGAAAGCTCCCAGAATGGATGAATCGACAGGCAGGCTCACGCTGGCGCTGGCTGACGTTGAATGAAAAGATGCTAGACGAAATTGATTGTTCTGACAAGCCTAGTTTCTGGAGTGGAAAAAAGCTTGCTCAAGGCATACGGAAGAGGGTACGGCGGCGCGCGCTGGACGCCCGGCCCGCCGTGGCGGCGGGCAGGCAAGGGGCTTACGGGACGACGGTCAGCACGTCGACGTCGATCTCGGGGCTTTCCATGAAGTCCTTTTCCACTTCGCCGCGGATTTCCACCTGGGTCCGGGCATCGATCTTGCGGTTCATGAAGATCTTGTCGTCGATGTCCACGCGGATTTCCGCCGTGCCGTCCGAGAACGTGTATTTCTCCTTGCCCACTTTGCGCAGCAGGTGGCCGCGCAGCACGACGGCCTGGTCGTCGACGGGATTTTTCAGGATGGCGGCCACGTTGGCGGGCGCGGCCGGGCCGGCCGTCGGGCCCACGTACTGGGCGTGCGCGCTGCCGGCCAGCAAGGCGCAGCTGGCGGCCAGGGAGAGGAGCAGTGTGCGGTGCAGTGGCATGGTATTCCTTCGATAGTGACTGGCGCCTCAGAAAAAGACGGCGGTGCGGGCAATGATAGCACCGGTATTGCCATAGGGCATGTTCGCCCGCACGCTGCCCGTGCTGGCCACACCATCGTCGAGTTTGCTGTCGATCTGCTCCGCGTAGCTCTCGGGCAGGTTGTCGAAACGGATGCCGTTGCCGGCGCGCCCGCCCACTTCATCGTTGTACAGGTAGACGGCGCCGCCCTGGGCGCTGGTCATGAATTGCGAGGTGCCGTTGAACGAGCCCGTAATGAAGCCACCCAGCGCCAGGTGTTGCGGCGCCAGGGTGAATTCGCGCGGCTGGCCGTCGCCGATCTGGCCGTCGCCATTGCCGTTGCCGGCCGAGTTGGGCACGTGCACGGTGCCCTGGATATCGTCGCCGGGCAGGGCGCGGAACTTGTCCTGGTAGGCGTTGACGGCGGCCGTCAGCGAATTCGATTGCTGGATGATGTTTTTCACCTTGGCGCTGTCGATCAAGCCTTGCCCCTTGAGCACGCCGCCGAGCAGCAGGCCGATGATGACCAGGACGATGGCGATTTCTACGAGCGTGAAGCCGTGCTGGCGGCGTGGGAGCATGGGATTTCCTTGGAAAAAGTGCGAGTGCTTGGGATGGCAGTTTACTGCAAATGGCGCCGGGTGCGCATGGCATGTCGGACGGCAGCTCATGGCGCGACCTTGGCTTTCTTGGTGGCAATTTCGTCGGCCCGTTGCCTGGCCAGTTCGTCGAGCCGGCGCGCCAGGAAAGCCAGCTCGTGCGGGTCGCTGATCTGGCCGCTGGCGATCAGGCCGCCGATCACCAGGCGGGCGCTGTCGAGCTGGTCCATGTCTTCCAGGATGAACGCTTCCATCTCGCGCACCCAGGGCGGCACCTGCGGCCCCGTCGCCAGCCGGCGCAGCGCGCGCGCATAGCCGAGCGCCAGCGGCAGGTCGCGCAGCTGGTGCTTGGCCACCAGCACGGCTTGCGCCATGGCGGGCCAGCGGCGCTGCGGATCGGCGGCAAAGCTGGCGGCCACAAAGGCCAGCATGCGCCGCACGCGTTGCGGGTCGGCCACGCCCGCATACACTTCGCTGGCGGCCACCAGCGCATACTGGCTGCGGGGATCGAGCGTTTGCGCCGTGTCCAGCCAGCCGACCAGGCGGTCGTAGTCGAGCTGGCGCCACGGCAGGCTGACGCCGGGCTGGTCTTCGAACGATTGCAGGTACAGCAGCATGGCCTTGGCCATGGCCAGCGGCTCGCCCAGGCTGGCCAGGCGCGCCACGCTCGCCGGCGGCGGCGCAGGCAGGGGCCGTGCCTGGGCGGGGGCGTGCTGCTGCGCCGCCCGCCAGCCCAGCTGCAGCAGCAGGCAGGCGGCCAGCAGCCAGCACAGGGGGCGCGGCACCATGGACCAGGGACGTTGGGCGGTGGCCATCAGATGTTGCGGCGGTAAAAGTCGCACAGCGCGCAACTGGCCAGCAAGCCGACATAGATGACGGTCTGCGCCGCCACGCCGGCCAGCGCCTGCCAGTCGCCGGTCGCGTACAGCAGCCACTGCGTGCGCGTAAAATCGTCGAGGCGGGGCAGCAGCAGGGCCAGCACGTCGATGGCGCCGGCCGCGGCCCGCTGCGCCATGGAGTCGCCCGCCTGCGGGCCGTGCGCCAGCAGCTGCAGGCTGCCCAGCATGCGCGCCAGCACATAGAAGCCGCCCGTGGCGGCCAGCGCGGGCAGGGCTTGCTGCAGGCTGGCCGCGCACAGCAGGCTGAAGGCGGCGACGATCCACAATTCGCCCAGCAGGGACAGGGCCCACAGCGCGCTTTGCGCGGGCGCGGCAAACAGCGCCATCAGCAGGCCGAACAGCACGGCGGGCACGGCCGCCAGCGTCCCGTAGCCCAGCAGCTTGCCCAGCAGGTAGGCCGCGCGCGGCATGGGCAATGCCAGCAGCAGTTCCAGGCCCCGGTCGGCCGCTTCGCGCGCCATGCCCGTGATGATGAAGGTGGCCAGCAGGAAGACGCTGGCCAGGCGCAGGGTAGCCGCCAGCAGCGCCGCCTGCACGGCGCCGCTTTCCGTCAGCGCCAGTTGCTGCAGGAAGCCGGCCAGGGCGGCGGCGCCGCAGGCGGCCAGCACGAACAGCCACGGCAGGCGGCTGCGCAGCGCTTCGAGCAAGGTGTAGCGGGCGATGGTGAGGGCGGGAGCGAGCATGGGCATCAGCGGGGCAGCCTTTGTGCCGCCACCATGCGGTTGAACAGGATGTTCGGCGACAGCCAGGCGACGATATCGTCGAACTCGCCGCCCGGCTGCTGCGCACCGCTGGCGGCGCGGCTGATGAAGGTGGTGGCGTTCGATGCATTGTTGCGCTCGTCGACATTGTTGCCAAAAGGCACGGCCTGGCGCTGGCCCTGTACGCTGGTGGCGCCAAATGCGTTTTTGCCGTGCGACATGATCATGGCGGGGATATCGTTCAAGGCCGTCGCCTGCAGCAGCGCGCCCCCATTGCGCGTGACGATGCTGATGTCGCGCGGCGTGGACAGGCTGAAGAGCTGGCCGCTGTCGCTGAAGGCGGGCGTCACGCTGTAGCGGAACAGGTTGTTCCAGCTGTCGCCCTGGCGCAGCCCCAGGGTGGCCCACGGCAGGAAGCCGGCGCGTTTTTCGCCATTGCAGCGCGTGCCGCGCCGGTCTTCCAGGCCGCTGAGGGGAGAAACGGCGGGACAGGGCAGGTAGCCGTAGCGCAGCGCGTAGCCCGTCAGCGCCTCTTTCGCTTCGTCCAGCGCCTTTTGCGTTTCGGCCACCTTGCGCTGCTCCAGCTGCACCGTCAGCGGCGTGACCAGGCCGCCCATCATCAGGCCCACGATGACGAGCACGATGGCGATCTCGATCAGGGAAAAGCCGCGCTGGCGCGGCCGGGGGCGATATCTATTGCTCATGGCAGGTTGCGCGCGGCGCGCATGCGTTGGTACAGGGTGGGCAGGGTGATCCAGGCCAGCATGTCGTCAAAGGCGCCGCCGGGCAGCGCGGCATTGCCGCTGGCGGGGCGGGCGATGAAACTGCGGCTGGCGCTGTCGTTGGCCGCTTCGTCGATATTGCCGCGTGCCGTGTTGACTTGGACCACGCCGCTGGCGGCCGTGCCGTAGTGATCCTTGCCTTGCGAGAACAGCACGAGGGGCAGGCACTGGGCGCTGACGTCGCACTGGGCCTGGCCCGCCACGAAGGCCAGTTCGCCGCGCGCGCCGCGCTCGAGCACGACTCGGTTGGCGATGGCGGACGACGAGACGATGGGCGCGCGCGCCATTTCCGGCGTGACGCTGTAGCGCAGCAGCTTGCCCCAGGCGTCGGTGCCCGCCACGCCCAGCGCCACCCACGGCAGGAAGCCGCTGCATTCGGCGTCGTCGGCGCAGTCGGCGGCCCGTTCGCGCCCGTCGAGGGCGGAGGCGGCAGGACGGGGCAGGCGGCCTTGCGTGGCGGCAAAGCCCAGCAAGGCTTCGCGCGCCTGCGCCAGGGTGGCCAGGGTGCGCTGCTGGCGTTCGGCCTCGCCCGTGTTGCGGCCGAAGGCGCCGATCAGCAGGCTGGCGGCTCCCAGGCCCAGCACGGCCACCAGCAGCAACAGGGCGGCGCCGCGCTGGCGGTACGGCTGGCGCTGGGCTAGACGCGGCGTCATGGCTGCGCCTCCTGCACTTCGGTGACGGTGCCGCTGGCCGGGTCGTAGCGCTGGCCAGGCTTGAGCCGCACCACCTGGCCCGTCGACAGGCGCAGGGTCAATGTGCCCGGATTGCCCGACTTGTCGCGCACGAGCCGGTTGTGCGGCTCGTTCTGCACTTCCTCGTTCAGCCAGACGGTGGAGCGGCCGCTGCTGCGCACCACCACGCCGTTCAATTCCACGGGCGGGGCGGGCGGCGGTGGCGGCGGTGGCGGCGGTGGCGGCGCCAGGGCGGGATCGGCCGCGGGCGGCCCGTAG
>NZ_WFLI01000001.1 GCF_009208555.1 Janthinobacterium violaceinigrum
CCCGCTCGTGTTCGGGGTGGGCGGCGCGCCAGGCGGCGCAGGCGTCGGCATCGGCCGCGCTGGCGTCTTCCGCCCACAGCCGCGCCATCCATTCGGCGGCGCGCTGCAGCACGGCGGGGGCGATGGGCGCGCCGTCAGGCTGGAAGTGCGCGCTGCTCATGCGCATTGCGCCATGCAGCAGGCCAGCAGCGCGCGGGCGATGTATTTTTCCACGGATGAGACGGACACGCCCACGCGCGCGGCGATGTCGGCGTAGCCCATGCCTTCGAGTTTGCACAGCAGGAAGGCGTCGCGCACCTTGGGCGGCAGGCTGGCCAGGATGGCGTCGATTTCCAGCAGCGCTTCGACGATCAGCGCGCGCATTTCCGGCGTGGGTGCGGCCGCTTCCGGCTGCGCGGCGATGGCGTCCGCGTAGGCTGCCTCGATATGCCGGCGGCGGAACAGGTCCACCACCAGGCCGTTGGCGATCTGCGCCAGGTGCTGGCGCGATTCCCCGGGTTCGGGCGCGCGGCCCCGCGAGAGGATGCGCAGATACGTGTCGTGCGCCAGGTCGGCCGCATCGAAGGCGTTGCCCAGCTTGCGGCGCAGCCAGCCCTGCAGCCAGCCATGGTGGTTGCTGTAGAGCACTTCGATTTGCCGGTGCAGTTCCAGTTCGGGGCGTAGCATGCAACCTTTCCATGCCATGTTCCGTGGGACGGCGTGGCCTTGATGCGATTGAGAATTGTTCGTATTGTAGCCCGATTGCCGCCACTTGTGGCCCGGCAGTGGCGGTCCAGCAACGCTCCCAAGCAGCCGTCAGGCGGAAATCAGCTTGATATCGGCAATTCTCTCGACCAGCCACACGGCCGCCACCACGGCGATGGCCAGCGAACCGACGGTCAGCACCTGCCGGTACAGCCAGGTCTTGCGCAGCAGCCAGGCGATGGGCAAAAAGGCGGCGACGATGGTCAGCTGGCCGATTTCCACGCCCACGTTGAAGCCGAACAGGCTGGCCAGCAGCGAGCCTTGCGGCAAGCCCAGGTCGCGCAGCACGCTGGCAAAGCCGAAACCGTGGATTAGGCCAAAGGCGAAGGCGGCCACGGGGCGCTTGCCGCGGAACAGGGGCAGCAGATTGTTCAGCGCGGCCAGGATCACGGACGCGGCGATGGCCGATTCCACCCAGCGCGACGGCAGCGACACGAGCGACAGGCTGGCCAGGGTCAGGGTGATGGAATGGGCGAGCGTGAATGCCGTGACGACCTTCAGCACGTCATAGAACGCCGCCCGCAAGCCTTGCTGCTGGTCGCGCAAGCCCGGCAGCAGCACGGCCGGCAGCAGCAGCGACAGCAAAAACAGAATATGGTCGTAGCCGATCCAGATATGCCAGATGCCGTGTTTGACGTAGGCGCCGAACTGGGCCAGGCGGTCGGGCGCGGCCAGCGACATCGTCTGGCGCGGGCTGTCCGGGTCGAAGATGGCCGTCTGCGTGGCGCCGCCGCTGTCGATCTTGAGCAGCCCCTTGTGCTGCGGGTCCAGGTCGGCGAACAAGGTGTAGCCGATGCTTAAGGTGGCTGGCGCGGCGTTGCCGGGGCAGGCGGCCGTAAAGCGCAGCACGTTGTAGGCGCCGTCCGTATGGTTGTCGATCAGCTGTTCGACGACTTTCAACGGGCACGTGCCCTGGTCGCTGGCCACCTGCAGGCGCTGCAGCGCGTAGGCGGCGATGGCCTCGTGGCGCGCGCGGATCTCGTCCCACGTCAGCGCGCCGTCGCCATTGCCGTCCAGGCCGATGGCGAAATCGAGGTCGCGCAGGGCGATATCCCATTGGCCCTCGATCTGCTGCCCATGCACGGCCAGGCTCAGGTAGCTGTCGCTGGGCTTGTGCGCCTGCGCGGGCGCGAGCCACGCGCACAGCAGGAACAGGCACAGGGCGAGGCGGGCGTTCACAGCACACCTGCCTTTTGCGCGGCGCTGATTTTCGCGCCATCCTGAGGGCCCAGCTGCCGGACGAGGCGCTGCAGGGCCGTGTCTTCCACGCCGTTGGCGGCGATCCAGGCCAGCACGGGCTGGGCCGCGCCGTAGTTGCGCGCCGCCAGGGCCGCTTCGAGCAGGATGCGCATGTCCGGCACTTCCTTCTGGATGGCCCAGTTCTGCTGCGCCAGTTGCAGGGCAGCGGGGATATCCTGCTGCAGGAACAGGGCGAAACGGGCTTGCTCGCGCTGGTGCACGGTGTCGCCGCGCTGCATGGCGGCGCGGAAGCGGGCCGCCAGTTCCGCTTTCGCGGCCAGGAATGCCGTTTGCTGGCCGGGCAGCGCCTGCAGGGCCAGCGCATGGCGCAGCAGCAGGGCGTCGATGCGCTGCTGGTCTTTGAGTAATTGGACGACGTCCTGCGGGCGCTGCTGGTCGAGCAGGAAATCCGTGTAGGCGCCCAGCAGGTAGCTGTCGCGCGGCTGCTGCGCCAGCGCTTTTTTGTAGCGGGCCTCGGCCAGCGCCGTTTCGCCGCGCCGCGTGGCCATTTCCGCCAGCAGGGTCAGGGCCCAGCTTTCCAGTCCGGGCGCCGCGCCCGCGCTCCTTTGCAGGGTCAGGTCCAGCAGGCGCTCGCTGGTGGCGGCGCGGCCCGTGACGCTGGCCACGTTGGCAATGCAGGTGACGGTGACGAGCTGGGTTGTGAGCGCCGACAGGCGCGCGCAGGCGGCCGTCGCCTTCGCATAGTCGCCCTGCACGGTGAGCACGGTGGCGCGCGTCAGCCAGGCCTGGCCATTTGCCGGTTCCTGGGCGATGACGGCGTCGAGGTCTTGCAGGGCGGGGCCGAACTGGTGGGTGCTTTGCAAAATGGTGGCGCGCAGCAGGCGCACGGGCAGGGGCGGCGCCGCCTGCCGCCACCAGGGCGCCAGCGCCGCCTGCGCATAGCCCAGGTAGCGGGGATCCGTCTCGCTGCGCGCCAGGGCAATGTAGCGCTGGGCCAGGCCCGTGGCCAGGCCCAGGTCGCCCGGCGTGGCGCTGAGTTGCTGGCGCAGGCCGCGCAGGGCGACCTGCGTGGCGTCGGCGCGGCGCGGCAGCTGTTCGATGACGGTGCCGCCATCCTTTGGCGTGTAGGGCGCGGCCCATGCCAGCAAGGGCAGGCAGGCGCACAGCAGGGAAATCGGTGTTTTCATCGTGGACGCCGTCGATGGTGGAGTGGGGCGGCAAGGGTGGGGCGCCGGAGAACGCTGTCTCCGGCGCCCGCACTTGCTGACTGCGCGTTACAGCGGCACGGGCTCCGTATTTTCCGGAGACGTCGCCATGATGGCGTCGATGGCGACGCCGTCCTTGTCATCGCTGGTGGTCAGGATGACGTTGCTGACGGCCACATAGAAGGCGTCGAGCAAGACCACGGGCGGGGGATTGACGCCGCCGTTATCGCCGCCGTGGCTGCTACTGCCGCCGCCACCGCAGCCGGCCAGCAGGGCCGTGAGCGCCAGGGCGCTGATTGCATACAGTTTTTTCATCGCGTTCTCCTGTCGGGCTTACATTTGCGGCGAACCGGCCACGGGCGTTTTCAGATAGGGGAAGCCTGCCGTGAAGTAGGTTTCGTCGAGGAAAGCGCCATCCGTGAAATGCAGGCCGCCGGCGGGTGCGTCGGCCGGGGCGCAGCCGATGTTCAGCGTGCACAGCTTGCCCATGGCCACGCGCAGCACCACGTCGACCACGTCGTCGCCGGGGCGGCGGCCGTTCGGGAAGCCCGCATTGTCGCCGCCGATCACGCCCAGGCGGTTTTGCCCGCCGACGGCCGTGGCG
Organism: Janthinobacterium violaceinigrum; assembly: GCF_009208555.1. Lineage (GTDB taxonomy): Bacteria > Pseudomonadota > Gammaproteobacteria > Burkholderiales > Burkholderiaceae_D > Janthinobacterium > Janthinobacterium violaceinigrum. The sequence goes on from NZ_WFLI01000001.1 coordinate 3,754, forward strand.
GCAATCGAGGTATTCAGGCGCAGCATTTCAGAGGCAACCACCGTCACGGGCTGGTTCACGCCCTTGATGCCCGTGAGGAAGGTGGCTACCAGGTCATTGCGGGGGAAGTTGGTGGGCGCCTTGGCGCCTGCCGAGCCGAACAGCACTTCCACGAGGGCCGGCGCCGTCGGGTTGGTGACGTAGTCGGCAAATTGCGCATCGCCCGACGGCTTGCTGGCGTTGAAGCGGTCCTTGTCCTTCAGGCCGATCACCAGTTCATTCACCAGCGGCATGCCCAGGCGCGATACCTGCACCCACGCGCCGCCTTCCTTCGACGCCGTGGTGGTGGTCCCCGGCGCCGGGTTCAGCAGGCGGCCCTGGCGCAGGCTGGCCGTGGTCCAGCCGCCGATGACGGGGTCGCTGCCCGCCGTCAGGCAGGCCGTCGGCACTTCCATCTCGATGGCCGTGACGTTTTTCCGGGCCAGGTCATCCTTGGCGGCCGACTCCGCATTTGCGGCAAACTCCGTGGCGGGCGCCTTGATGTTGATCAAGTCGAACGTTTCGCCCAGGTTCACGACGAACGGGTCCTTGCGCTGGCCCACGAACATGCGGGCCGGCGTGGCGCAGCCGGGGATGTTGACCGTGTAGACGTGCTGCGCGGCGTACGCGGCATAGTTGGGGATGGCCTTGTTGCCGATGTTGTCGACGGGCTTGTCGAACGTCGTGCCGCCGCCCGTGGCATTGGTGACGCTGCTGCGCGTGCCCGTGCGGCGGTCGCCCCGCACCACCGTCACGCTGTAGGTTTCGCGCACGTTCAGGCCGGCCGGGTTGACCGTGTCGATGGCGCCGCCGTTGATGACGAGCGGAATCGAGACTTTCTTGCCGCCCACGGTGAACTGGCCATCCTTGATGGTGTTGGTGAAGCGGAACTGGAAGGTGAGATCTTCCTTGCCGTCGCCGTTGTTGTCGATGTGGATTTCGTACAGGGCGTTGGGGTCCATGGCGAAGTAATTCGGGCCGCCATACGCGTCCTGCAGGGGAATATAGTCGGCCACCAGCGTTGTGTACGCGCCGCGGCCCGCTTCATAGCTGCGGAACATATAGAAGTCGGTGGCGTCGACTTTCGGGTTTTGCGTGATGAATGGCGCTTCGCGGTGGCTGGAAGCATGGGCGGCTGGCGCGAGGGCCAAAGTGAAGGATACGGCCAGCAGGTTGCCCAGGAGTGCGGCGCCCAGAGCGGTTTTCGAGTGATGCAAAGACATGTCGATTCTCCCTGAATTGTTATACGCAGTGGCAGGACTTGCGGAAATTACGGGACTGCATCACTTGTACGGGGCGCCAGCACGATCAGATTCAATTCCTCCACAATTAATTTTTGGGTAGCGGAATGAACGGCCGTCGATCGTCAGGGGCTGGCGCACGCAGTCGAATCTACGCGCGTATTGCATGTCAGTAAGAATAAATATTTTGTGGACAAGAAAAGACAGGCCCGCGGCTGCCGGCGATAGCCTGTTGCGCTATGCCGGCATGTATGCAGGGGCAAAGGCTGCGCGTGGGAATGCGTGACTTTTGCGGATATGAAGTCGATAGGCGTGCAATGCCCGCTTGACGGGCGCCGCGCCGGCTGCAAGAGTGGCTTACCAGGCCAGCATTTTGGGGCCGAGGGCGGCGCCGAGGGCGGTCGGCACCAGCATGCCCAGCACATACCAGAAGCCGACGAAGCTGGCGGCCAGCTCCGGGCAATGCAGGCAGTACACGAGGGCCGCCAGGGCGCCGGCGGCAAAACCGCCGGCCGCGCCCGCCAGGCGCAGGCGCGTGGGCGCCAATTGGCGCATCAGGCGCAGCACGGCGGCCAGCAGGGGCAGCGACAGCATGGCGATCAGCAAGGGGCAGCTGCGCCACGTGGCGCCCCAGAACAGTTCGGCGCGCTGTTCGGGCGGTGCTTCGTTCAGGATGAGGGCGCCCAGCGCCCACATCAGCAGCAGGGGCACGGCGATCAGCAGGGGCAGGGCGCGCGTACTGGCGCCCGGCACGCACAGGCGGCGGCCGACATGCGAGGCTGCCAGGCAGAGGCAAATGACGAAACCGACCTTGATCCAGAAATCCGGCAGCAGGGCCAGCTGTTCCAGGTTGGGCCGCACGCCCAGCAGCATGGCCATCAGCGCCACGCTGGCCAGCAAGCCCGCGCCCAGGATGGCGCCAGCGCGCCAGTACGCGCCCGGCGGGGGCGCGGCGGCCACGTCGGGGCCGCTGGCCAGCATGGCGATCAAGTCATCGGTTTTCATGGTGCAACTCCCTCATTGCCTGTCCTTAAATTGGCCGCCAGGGCCTTCAAGCCGCGATGCACGGCCACTTTGACGCTGGCTTCCGAAATACCCATGGCGGCTGCCGTGTCGCGCACGGACCAGCCGTCGAGCTTGGTATGCACGATGGCGTCGCGCTGCTGCGCAGGCAAGCCGGCCAGCAATTTGCCCAGGTCGCGGCTGGCTTCGGCCGCCTCCGCGTCGGCGCTGGAAAACAGTTCCTGCGTGTCATCTTCCTCGTCGTACGGCAAGTGCTGCGCTTCGCGCCGCGCATGCCGGCGCAGCCAGTCGATCAATTTGTAGCGCGCGATCGCATGGATCCACGACGTCAGCGGCACGCCCGTATCGTACGTCAGGCGCTGGTTGTGGATGGCCAGCAAGCATTCCTGCACCAGATCTTCCACCTCGTCGGGCCAGCGCTGCAGGCGCCGCCGCAGGAACGCGCGCAAATGGCCGCTGGTCGCTTGCAGGAAGCTGCGGTAGGCCGCCGCATCGCCGTCGAGCCCGCGCAGCATCAGGCCATGCAGCCGCAATTCCGTGCCATGCAGGTGTTCGCTTACAGGTATTCGTTGCATGCAGGCCTTTGGTGACAGGCAATGAAAAAAATAAATTCAAAAATAATGGGAGGCGGCTGTAACCAATCCGCCCATCGCGGCGAATTGACAGGCAAGCACGCTTCTTCATTCAATATACCGGTGAAAGACCATGGACATCAAGCACCGCCTCGCAACACTTCTTTTCCCCGTGCTGGGCACGGTCGTGGCAGCCCCGGCCATGGCGCAGCTGGCCGCCAGCCAGCGCTGCACCGTGCAGAGCGGGCCGCAGACGGCGGCGCTGGTGGAACTGTACAGCAGCGAAGGCTGCTCCAGCTGCCCGCCCGCCGACCAGCGCCTGAACGCCTTGCGCAAGGAAGCGGGGGCGGCCAGCCTGGTCGTGCCGCTGGCCCTGCACGTCACGTACTGGGACCAGATCGGCTGGGCGGACCCGCTGGCGCAGGCGCAATTCGATGCGCGCCAGGCCGAACTGCTGCGCCATCAGCCCCGCCACGTGGCCTACACGCCCCAGTTCTTTGTGGGCGGCACGGAATTGCGTGGCTGGGATACGCAGCTGCCGGCCGCCATCCGCCGCATCAACGCGACCGCCGCAACCGTCAACATCGGCCTGTCCGCCACGCCGGGGCCAGGCGGAAAATTACTGCTGGAAGCCAATGCCAGCGCGCCCGATGCGCAGACGAACGGCCAGCTGTACGTGGCCATCAGCGAAAGCGCCATCGTGTCGAAAGTGCTGCGCGGCGAGAACCGGGGCGCCACCCTGCAGCACGATGCGGCCGTGCGCTTGTGGCTGGGGCCGGTTGCGCTGGCGCAAGGCCGCGCCCAGCTGCGCCGCGAAGTCAAGCTGCCCGCCAGCTGGCGCCCGGAGCAGCTGCAAGTGGTGGCCTTCGTGCAGCGGTCCGACAGCAGCGCCATCCTGCAAGCCGTCAGCACGGCATCCTGCGCGAAAGGAGTGTTGTGATGTCTACTCCGACTGTTTCCAGCGCCGTGATTCACCCCGCCTGGCTGCGCCTCACGCACTGGCTCAATGCCGTGGCCGTGGTGGTGCTGGCCACCAGCGGCTGGCGCATCTACAACGCGGCGCCGTTCTTCCCGTTCGAGCTGCCGCGCGCGCTGACCCTGGGAGGCTGGCTGGGCGGCGCCCTGCAATGGCATTTTGCCGCCATGTGGCTGCTGGTAGGCAATGGCTTGCTGTATCTGGCGATCAACATCGCCTCGGGACGGCTGCGGCGCCAGTTCTTTCCCCTGACGCCGCGCCTGCTGCTGGCCGATTTCGCCGCCGCGCTGAAAGGCAAGCTGGCCCATGCGGACCCCCGCCATTACAACATGGTGCAGCGCGCCGCCTATCTGTTCGTCATGTTCGACTGCATCGTGCTGGTGTTGTCCGGCCTGGTGCTGTGGAAATCCGTGCAGTTTCCCGTGCTGCGCGAGTTGATGGGCGGCTACGACAGCGCGCGCCGCGTGCATTTCATCGCCATGGCGCTGCTGACGGGCTTTGTCGGCGTGCATCTGCTGATGGTGGCGCTGGTGCCGCGCACCCTGGTCGCCATGCTGCGCGGCCGCTGAAGGAAACGATCATGAAAAAAGCCATCATTGTGCAAGAGCAGGGCCAGGCCATGCTGGCGGACGCCTTGCGCCAGATCAAACAGCCGTCGCGGCGTTTGTTCCTGCAGCGCAGCCTGACCCTGGGCGGCCTGTCCTTGCTGACCGGCTGCAACGTCAGCGACCCGTCCGGCATCGAGACAGCGCTGACGGCCGTCTCGCGCTTCAACGACAAGGTACAGGGCTGGCTGTTCGACCCGAACAAACTGGCGCCGACCTACCCGGACTCGATGATCACGCGGCCGTTTCCCTTCAACGCGTATTACGGCGAAGACGAAGTGGAAGAGGTCGATGGCGACGCCTGGCGCCTGGAATTGAGCGGCTTGATTGCCGACAAAAAGCCGTGGAGTCTGCCGCAGTTGCGCGCCTTGCCGCAGGAAACGCAGGTGACGCGCCACATCTGCGTGGAAGGCTGGAGCGCCATCGGCAAGTGGGGCGGCGTGCCGTTTTCGCACTTTTTGAAGCGGGTGGGCGCCGACACGACGGCGAAATACATCGGCTTCCAGTGCGCCGACGATTACTTCACCAGCATCGACATGGCCACGGCCCTGCATCCGCAAACCATCATGGCCCTCACGTACGACGGCCAGCCATTGCCGCCCAAGTACGGCTATCCCATGAAACTGCGCATGCCGACCAAGCTGGGCTACAAGAACCCCAAGCACATCCAGGCCATTTTCGTCACGAACACCTACCCGGGAGGGTATTGGGAGAACCAGGGCTACAACTGGTTCGGCGGTTCCTAGGACGGCCGGAGAGGCGGCCAGTGCGGTAATCGTACTGCCTGCGGCAATGCGCCTGGCCCTGACCGCCTCCCGGCTTTCATTATTTAGCAGCAAGCAGCACCCGTAGCACGGCAACAGTTTTACCACCGGGCAATCTCGCCCATCCAACACTGAGACAAGGACATATCATGAAAACCACGACCACTACCTTCGCCGCCATCGTCGCTTCCGCCATCCTCCTGTCGGGCGCCGCGTTCGCCCAGGACGCCATGAAGAAAGACCCGATGGCCAAGGACGCCTCGGCCGATGCCATGCACAAGGACGCCATGCACAAGGATGCGATGGACAAGGATGGCATGCACAAGCCCATGGCCAAGAAGCACATGAAAAAGGATCACATGGCCAAGGATGGCATGGCGAAAGACGGCATGAAGAAAGATGAAATGAAAAAAGATGAAATGAAGAAAGATGCGATGGCCAAATAAGCGGGCAAGCAAGGTTCTGCATGGGCAGGCGCGCCATCGTTGCACGGTGGCGCGCCTGCCGTCGTTTATCCAGCGGCTTGTTGGTATCCATGGCAATTTGCTAAAATTGAAAACTTATTTAATAGCAATTGATGGAGTCACGATGCCGATGCATGAAGCAAGCTTCCCATTACGCTGTGTGGCAGCGGCGCTGGCCATCCTGCCCGGGCTTGGCCAGGCGATGCCGGGCGCGGCCTGTCAGCCCCAGGTGTATCCGCAGGAAGCGCGCCGGTATGAACTCGATGGCAAGACGACCATGCGCTTTTCCGTAGGGCAGGATGGCAAGGTGGTAACGGCGTCCGTGGCACGCAGTTCAGGGTGGAAAGTGTTGGACGATGCGGCGCTGAGCAATGTGCGCCAGTGCGTGTTCCCGGCTGATAGGGCGGCCAAGGAAAATTTCAGCGTTCAATATGTATGGGGCCTCGACGACACCGAGCTCTTGCGTCCCTTGCTGGTACCCGGCAGCTGCCAGCCTTCCCAGCGCATCCAGGGCTATAACAACCTCGACAAGTCGGCCAGCAATGACAGCGGCGTCGTGCTGCGCATGTTTATCGGCAGCGAAGGAGCTCCTGCACGCATCGTGGCTGAAGCGCCGGGCCTGCCAGCGGAACTGGTCGAGGCGGCGATTACCTATGTGCAGGGTTGCCGGTTTGCTATCGATCCTGGCGTGGGCGGCACGCGTAGCTGGACCACGTATGGCAAGGTGCTGCTGCACCGCCAGCCCCTGTAGTAAGCTTGCACTGTCCACATCGTTTTCCTGCCGAAGTCATGACCGAACCATCCGCCGCTGCTGCTCCCTCCGTATCGTCTCCTTCCGACAAATCCCTGCGCCGCCGCTCGCTGTTCGCCGCCTGCAGCGCGCATGCCGTGCATGACGGCTTGACGGACGTGATCTATGTGCTCCTGCCCATCTGGCAGGCGCAGTTTGCCATCAGCTACGCGATGGTAGGCCTGTTGCGCGGTTCGTACTCGGGCATGATGGCCGGTTTCCAGCTGCTGGCCAGCCGCCTGGCCAGGCGCTGGGGGCGCGAACGCATGCTGGTGGGCGGCACGGCGCTGGCCGGCGTTGCATACCTGGTCGCGGGGCAGGCGGGCGGCTTGGGCGTGCTGCTGTTTGCCCTGCTGCTGGGCGGCCTGGGCGCCAGCACGCAGCATCCGCTGGCCTCGTCCATCGTCACGGACACGCACGAGGCGGGCGGCGGCGTGAAGGAAGCGCTGTCGCACTACAATTTCGCCGGCGATATCGGCAAGACCCTGATTCCCGCGCTCGTGGGCTTGCTGTTGCTGGTATGCAGCTGGCAAGCGAGCGTTTCCTTGCTGGGACTGCTGGGCCTGGCGGCGGCCGGCTTGCTGTGGTGGCTGCTGCCGAAACCGGGCGACATCCAGGCCAGCCAGAAGAAAGCGCTCAAGCCCATCGCAGGCAGCGGTTCGGCCGCCAGCTTTCGCGCCTTGCTGGCCACGGGCACTCTGGACAGCGCCGTGCGCATGGGTTTTCTCACCTTTCTGCCATTTTTATTAAAAAGCAAGGGTGCGGGCACGGCCGGCATCGGCGTGGCGCTGTCCTTGCTGTTCGTGGGCGGCGCCTTCGGCAAGCTGCTGTGCGGCTACCTGGGCGCGCGCATCGGCATGATGAAAACCGTGTGGCTGACGGAATCGATGACGTCCTTGCTCATCGTGGCAGCCCTGTGGCTGCCGCTGGCCGGCGTCATGGCCATGCTGTCTTTGCTGGGGCTGGCGCTGAACGGCACTTCGTCCGTGCTGTACGGCGTGGTGCCGGAACTGGCTGCCCCCGGCAAGCGCGAGCACGCGTTTGCGCTGTTCTACACGGGCAGCATCGGCGGCGGCGCGCTGTCGCCCGTGCTGTTCGGCGCGCTGGGCGACCATACGAGCGTGCCCACGGCCCTGCTGGCGCTGGCGGCCGTATTGCTGCTCACTTTACCGTTGGCGTGGAAAGTGCAGCGGGGCCTGGCGCACGGCGGCGCATCATGACTGGGACGCCGCCCATGCATCTGCCATTGCCGCGCGATAAACACGATACGCAGCATGCGCAAGCCCTGATCGCCTTGAGCTGGGAGGAAATCCGTCCTGTCATGCCGCAGATCCTGGAATGGGTGCAAGATGCGAACTGGCCCGTGGCCGGCGTGCTGCTGCCGTACCTGGCCGGCATCGGTGTGCGCCTCGCGCCCTATATAAAAACGGTGCTGGCCGGTAATGACGAACAATGGAAGTACTTTGTGTTGCAGGGCATCGTGCGCCATTCACGGGAACTGGCATGCGAATTGGACGGGGAATTGCAACGCTTCGCCCATGCCCCGACAATGGGAGAACTGGAAGAAGGCGTGGCCGAGGTGGCCCGGGAAATTCTGCAATGCCAGATAATAACTGTGGCCGGCCAGTAATCACGGGCATTACTGTAAGAAATCAGTATCGAGTGTACGTGCGTGTGGCCATTCCTGTAATAGATGGGAGACAATCCGGGCCGAATATATTTCGGCCTCCGGGTTGTAAAACCCTCCCTATCATTTAACAGGAAGATTACATGGGCAATTTGAGTATCCCGCAAACCAATAAAGCACTCGCCGTGTATTTTCATGGCAAGACGGTGCCCATGCTGTTTGCCGTATTTGCGGCGATCCTGGCGGCAGTGGCAGGTTTTGTGTTGTACCTGAGCACGACCATGCCTGAGAAAACACTGACTGATACGCAGGCCATGACCTTGCGTAACGGCGCCAAGCTGGGTACGCACAGTAATTTGACTATTTTGTATGGCACGGCGGCTTTTCTATTGCTGCTCGCCGTGCTGGTGCTGGTCATGCGCGCAGTAATGCTCAAGCGGCGGAAAAGCCGTTTTGAATTGCATGAAGACGGTGTGGTGCATGAATTGAACGGCATTCGCAGCTACGCCGCCTTTGCCGATATCGAAGACCTGTATCTGTTTGCCGGCGGTTCCACCGCCATGACCGGCATGATCAATAACCTTGCCTACCGCACGGGCGCCGACCAGCCCTGGATATGGGCTACCGGAGAACTCAAGCGCTTTGACGAGTTCATGGACGAATTTCGCTCCCGTTACCTGGAATACCGCATGCCCGTCTTGACGCAGAAGCTGGCGGACGGCGAGCGCGTGACTTTCCGCTATATCAGCAGCGGCGACGTGTACAAGAAGCGCTTGTTCGGTAATTTCCTGAATTTCAAGACACAGGAACTGGCCTTGTCGGCGCAGGGCTTGCATGTGGACGGCGTCACCTGGCCTGGCGCCAGCCTGAAGTGCATGAATCAGAATGACTGGACCGAGAGATTGACGATCAAGGATGCGGCGGGTACGACAGTATTTTCATGCATCGGCACGGGTATTCTGAGTTTCGACCTGTTCGCCAATATGATCGATGACGAGATGAATCAGGCCGGGTAAGAAAATCCAGCGAAAATATGCCTCCCGATACGGGGAGGCTTGCGACCGGTTATCCCGGCCGGCGGCCAAATTCAGATAATAAACACATTGACTATGGAATAAGGAATATCAAAAAACATTTCATGCGCGTATGACATGACTTGCCCGCCAGTCCCCCCATCGTCTACACTCGCCGCATGAAAAATTTTGAAAAGCGGCGCGACCGCTATGACTTGTTCCGGGCATTCGACAATCCCCTCGTCAATATCAATTTCCAGCTGGACGTGCCGGATTTCCGGCCGTGGTGCAAGGAACGGAAAATTCCCGTGTTTCACTTTTTCCTGTTTTGCCTGCTCAATACGGTCCGGGACATCGATCAGTTCATGTACCGCATCTACCAGGGCGACGTGATCAAGATCGATGATTTTCCCGCTTCCTATACCGTCATCAACGGTGACGACAATCTCAATTACACGCGTTTCGCGATGACGGACCAGCTTGATCTCTTCATTGCGCGCAGCCTGGAAGCGAAACGCCTCGCCGAAGCGAGCGCCGCGCTGATCAATACGGGCGAAGGAGAGACCGAACGCGAGCAGCGCAACAATATCTTCATCACCTGCCTGCCATGGCTGGAACTGGCGGCCATCGAACACCCGATCTGCCGCCACCGCGACGCCGATATTCCGACCTTTACCTGGGGCAAATTCGGCCCCGTGCAGCAGGACGGCCGCATGCGCATACCGTTTTCCGCCCAGGCCCACCATGGCTTTGTCGACGGCTACCATGTACAGAAACTGGCGCAGGCATTGTCGCAGCGCATTGCCGCCATCATTGCCTAGCCTAAATAGTCGGAAGGCGCTTGCCCCAGCACGCGGCGAAACGCGGCCGTGAAGGCGCTGGGGCTGGCATAGCCGAGGTCGAGCGCGATGCGGGTGATAGCTTGTCCGTCGGCCAGCCGCGTGATGGCCGCCAGCAGACACGCTTGCTGGCGCCATTGGGCAAAGCCCAGTCCCGTCTGGGCGCGGAACTGGCGCGTAAAGGTGCGCCGGCTCATGCCCGCCTGCGCCGCCATCGCGTCCAGGTCCGTATCCAGGCTCGGATGCCGCAGCATTTCCATACACAGGCGCGCCAGCCGCGGTTCCTGCGGCAGGGGTGCGCTCAGGGGCAGGGGCCGGGCAGCGGCAATCTCGTCGAGCAGCAAGGCCATCAATCGACCCGCGCGCGATTGTTCTCCGTACAAGGCATCCACGCTGACGGCTTCGGCCAGCAGTTGGCGCAGCAGCGGCGCCGCTTCCAGCACCTGGCAAGCGGACGGCAAGGCCTTCCCGGCGATGGCGGCTGGATCGATGAACACATTGTGCATGGTCACGGCGCCATGCATGCGCATGCCGTGCGCCAGATGGGCCGGTACCCAGCACGCCCGTTGCGGCGGCACCAGCCAGTTGCCTTGTGGCGTGTGCACCGTGATGACGCCCCGTGCCGCATAGGCGAATTGCCCGCGCGCATGGCTGTGGCTGGGGAATATGTCGCCGGGCGCATAGTCGCGCGCGGTGGCGATCAGGGCGCGCGGCACTTCCGTATAAAAATCATCCATGGCCCATACTCTACAGTATTTGACCTGCTGGCGAAGGCGGGCCGACCGACGAACGCTTACCATCGGCTCTTTGTCGGGAGCGAGCATGATCAATACCTATCACCGCGTGGGCCATGGTCCCCACGCCGTCATCGTCCTGCACGGCTGGTTTGGCGATGCGCACGCGTTTGCGCCCATGGAAGCGGCCCTCGATGGTGGCGCTTTCAGCTATGTGTTCATGGATTGCCGCGGCTATGGCGGCATGCGGGGCGCGGTCGGCGATTACTCGCTGGACGAAGTGGCCCGCGACGCGCTGGCGCTGGCCGATGCGCTGGCCTTTGCCACGTTCAGCGTGGTGGGCCATTCCATGGGCGGCATGGCGCTGGAACGGCTGGCCTTGCTGGCGCCCTTGCGCTTGCGCAAGCTGGTGGCCGTGGCGCCCGTGCCCAGCTGCGGCGTGGCGCTGGACGGGGCGGCCCGGCAGCTGTTCCTCGATGCCAGCGGCAGTGTGCAGGCGCGGCGCGCCATCATCGACCGCAGCACGGGCGGACGCTTGCCCGCCGCCTGGCTGGACTGTAAGGCGCAATACTCGTGGGAAAGTTCGGACCAGGCGGCGTTTGCCGCCTATTTCCTGGCGTGGAGCGGGACGGATTTCAGCGGGGAAGTCATGCGGGCGGCCTGTGCGTTGCCACTGCTGGCACTGGTGGGGCAGCACGATCCCCGTTTCGATGCGGACCTGATGCGGCGCACGTATCTGGCGTGGTACCCGCAGGCCAGACTGGAAGTGCTGGCCAATGCGGGACACTATCCGATGAATGAAACGCCGCTGGCCCTGGCGGCCAGCATCGAGGCGTTCTTGACGGAAAAGGACTAGTTACGCCGCCTTGGCGCGCAGACGCAGCAGGCTCAGGCCCAGCAGCACGAAGGCGCCGCCCGAGATGCGGTTGAACAGCCTGGCCCGGCCCGGCGTGGCCAGCTGGGTTTTCAGCAGGCGCGCCAGGTTGGCGTAGAACAAGTGGGCCAGCATGGCGCAGGCGACAAACGAGGTCGTCAGCACGGTGAACTGGATGGCCACGGGCTCGCCCGGCGTGATGAATTGCGGGAACAGGGCCGAGAAGAACAGGATGGCCTTGGGATTCGTCAGCGCCACCGTCAAGCCCTGGCGGAACAGTTTCCAGAACGAATTCGGATTGGCCGTGCCTGGTACCACGGGCGCATTGGCCACGATGCTGGTCTTGCTGCGCCATTGCTTGATGCCCAGGTAGACCAGATATAGGGCGCCAGCCAGTTTCAGCAGCATGAAGGCCGTGGCCGAGGTGGCCAGCACGACGCCCATGCCGGCCATGGCCACGCCGGAAATGATGAACAGGCCAAAACCATTGCCCATGCTGCTGATCATGGCGCGGCGGGGGCCGACGGCGATGGCATTCGAGATGGCCAGCAGGACGGCCGGGCCGGGAGAAAACGTGACGAGCAGGGCAACGCTGCAGAAAAGCAGCCAGTTCGAGAGATGCATGGGTGTTCCTGGGTGGGGCCGTGGCCGGATTGAGAGTCAAAACACGCTTATTGTACGAAGTTTTCGGCTCCCGCGTCGGCTCGCCCGGCCCGAAGCCGGCGAGGCTCATGCAAACAGGCTGGCCACCACATGGTTGATGGCCGCGCCGCCGGCGATCAGCCAGCAGAACAGCAGGCCTGCCAGCAGCAGGGGCTTGATGCCGGCGCGGCGGATGGCCGACATGTGCGTCGTCAAGCCCAGGGCCGCCATGGCCATAGCCAGCAGGGCCGTGTCGATATCGGTGATGGTGGCCACCACGGGGGCCGACAGCCAGCCCAGCGAATTGAAGGCCACCACGCCGATGAAGATGAAGGCAAACCAGGGGATGGCCAGCTTGGCCGCCTTGTCGTGGCCGCCGGCCTTGGCCTTGCCGCGCGCCAGCACGGCCGACAGGATGACGAGGAAGGGCGCCAGCATCATCACGCGCACCATCTTGGCGATCACGGCCGCATTTGCCGCTTCCTGCCCCACCGATTTGCCGGCCGCCACCACTTGCGCCACCTCATGCACGGTCGAGCCGATGTAGACGCCAAACGCGGTGGGCGTGGCCGCCAGCACATGCCAGCCCTGGTTCAGCTGGTACAGCAGCGGATACAAAAAGATCGCGATCGTGCCGAATACCACGACGGTGGAGACGGCCACGGTCACGTCCTCGCTGCGCCCCTTGACGACAGGTTCGGTCGCCATCACGGCCGCCGCGCCGCAGATCGAGCTGCCCGCGCCGATCAGGATGGCGCTGTTGCGTTCCAGCTTGAACACCTTGGTGCCGAGGAGCATCGCCAGGCCAAACGTGGACGTCAGCACCAGCGCGTCGATGGCGATGCCGGCCAGGCCCACCTGGCCGATATCCTGGAAGGTCAGGCGGAAGCCGTACAGGATGATGCCAAGGCGCAATAAGGTCTGCTTGGAAAACGCCACGCCTGCGCCGCACGTGGGCGCCAGGCGCGCATACACGCTGTTGCCCAGCACAATGCCCAGCATGATGGCCAGGGTCAGCGCGCTCATGCCGTGGCTTTGCATCCATTCCAGCTTGCCCAGCGCGATGGCGCCATAGGCGATCACGCCGCTCAGTAGCAGGCCCGGCAGCAAACGGCCGTAGCGGTCGCTGAAACTTGTTGTATTCGTCGTTGAGAGGGAAGACATGCCGTACTCCATGGTTCTTGGTTCGTATGGCATGACTGTACAGTTCGCCCATTAAATGGTAAAACGGATTATTTTTGTATGTTTAACCGATTGAATAGGTAAATAAGGGAGCATGGCACCATGGCATTGACCTTGCGGCAATTGCAGATTTTCCTGGCCGTGGCAGACACGGGCAGCACCAGTGCGGCGGGCGAGCGTATTGCGTTGTCGCAATCGGCCACCAGCGCGGCCTTGAACGAACTGGAAGCCTTGCTCGGTGCGCAATTGTTCGACCGGGTGGGCAAGCGATTGCTGCTCAACGACAATGGCCGTCTATTGTTGCCGCAGGCGCGGCAGATGCGCGACGGGGCCGCCAGCATCGAGCGCCAGTTCGCGGGCGCCGACCCGTCCGTACCCGTCAGCCTGCAGATCGGCGCCAGCACCACCATCGGCATCTATCTGCTGCCGCACATCCTGGCGCAGGCGGCGCAGCAGTACGGACGCAGTATTCCGCAGGTGACGATTGCCAACACGGCCGACATCGCGGCCGCCGTGGCCGCCTTCCAGGTCGATATCGGCCTGATCGAAGGGCCGTGCCACGAAGCGGGCTTGCTGGTGGAGCCGTGGCTGACGGACCAGATGCTGATCGTGGCCGCGCCCACGCACCCGCTGGCGCAGCTGCGCCATCTGCTCAGTTTTACGGAGCTGAACCAGGCGGGCTGGCTGCTGCGCGAAGCGGGCTCGGGCACGCGTGAAGCCGTGGAGCAGGCACTGGTGCCGTATCTGCACTACCTGCGCGCCGCAGGCGAATTCAGCAACTCGGAAGCGATCAAATATGGCGCGGCGGCGGGCCTGGGCATCGCCTGCCTGTCGCGCGTGGTGGTGGCCGATCTGCTGGCCAGCGGGCAATTGGTGGAGCTGGAAACCATGCTGCCGCCATTGGAACGCAACTTTTACCTGATCCGCCAGTCCAAGAAGATACTCTCGCCCCGCTTGACGGGTTTCCTGGAACTGTGCCGCCACGCGTCGCGCATGGCGGGCTAGCGGGCAAGGCTGCTGGTGCTTCTGCTGCTGCTGCTGCTGCCTTGCCGCTGTGCGCCTGAGCCGGGCGCATCCCTATTTGGGGCGCGGCGGCGACAGGCCCGCATCAGGCGGGGTGAGTTCTCCTGCGCGCAGCTGCTTGACGGCTTGCGCCACGGCGCGCGCCACGTTGCGCACTTCTTCCTGCATATTGGTGTCGCGGTCCAGGGTTTCATGGCTTTGCGCGTAGCTGTCGTAATAGCCGATGTAGCGGTCCAGGCGCGACTTGGCGCCCGCATCGACCAGGCCCATCCAGTCTAGCCAGTCCGACAGGCCCCGCCGCACGCCTTCGATGCCGGCCACGTCGCCATGCACGACGAGGCCGTATGCGCGTCCGGCCAGGTGTTTCGGGTAATTCCAGCCCTGTAATTCCAGCGCCTTCGCTTCCACGGCTTTCTTGCCGTGCGTGGACGTGGGATCGGGATTGCCGCCATCGGCGCACACGAGCCGGTCTATCATCAGCTTGAGCACGCCGGGAGTCTGGTACCAGTACACGGGCGTGAGGATGATGACGGCGTGCGCGGCCGTCCAGCGCTCGTAAATCTCCGCCATCCAGTCGTTGGTCTGGCGTTCGCCATGGTTCGGGTAGCAGCTGCACGGCCAGTGGCACAGGGGCATGGCCGTCGAGACGCAGCCCTTGCACGGGTGAATGTGCAGATCATACGAGGAGGTCAGCAAGCTCAGGTCCAGCACGTCCGCTTCGATGCGCTCGGCCTGCAGCACTTCTTTGGCCCACTGCGTCATGCGCCACGTTTTCGAGATTTCGCCGGGACACGAACCGTCGTTGCGCGCCGCGCCGCAGATCAGCAGCACGCGCGACGGCGTGGCAGGGTCTTTCTGGCGCGCTTCGGCGGCCAGCAGGCGGTCGCGCGTGGCCACCCATTCCACGGACAGCTCATAGTCCGGGTCGGCAAAACCGGGCCCCGCCTTTTGCGTGAGGGGCGCCTTGCGGCCACCCTGGTAATTCTTCCACGCCACTTCTTCCACCTGCACCAGGGCGCCGCGCACGGCGTCGAACGTGGGATCGGCAAACGAGCGGATGAATTGCAGATGAAATTCAACCCTGCCCAGCGGCGCGGGCGCCTGGCCCTGGCGCGGCTGGGGAGTGGGGGGAGTGGCGGACATGGCTTCTCCTTGTAGTGGTGGCACCATCGTGCCTGGCATCCGCGTGCAGGTCTGTGCGTTGAGCAACTGTGCTGGCTGCTTGCCATATTTCCTTTTATGGGATAAATTCTCATATATGGAAAATTCAACAACTGCCGAGAACGATACGGAGCAGCGGCTGGCGGCGCGCCTGAAACAGTTGCGCGTGGAGCGGGGCTGGTCGCTGGACCAGCTGGCCAGCGCCAGCCAGGTCAGCCGCGCGACATTATCGCGCCTGGAAAATGGCGAGGTCAGTCCCACCACCAATGTGCTGGGCAAGCTGTGCGCCGCGTATGGCCTGGCCATGTCGCGCCTGATGCGCATGGTGGAAGACGATTTCGTGCCCCTCGTGCGGCGGGCACAGCAAAGCGTATGGACGGACCCGGACACGGGCTTCATCCGCCGTTCCGTCTCGCCGCCCGCCCGCGCCTTGGCCGCCGAAGCGCTCGAATGCGAGCTGGGCGCGGGCGTGACGATCGCCTACGCGGCCTCGCCCCGGCCCGGCATGGAACACCATCTGTTATTGCAGGAAGGCCAGCTGACCGTGACGGCCGACGGCCGCTCCCACGCCTTGCAGGCCGGCGATTGCCTGCGCTACCAGTTGCAGGGCGCCAGCACGTTTGTCACGCCGCCCGACAGCGGCGCCCGTTATTTTCTGTTCATTGTCTGAGGTTGCCATGCCCCCATCGTTCAGTTTTTTTACACCCGCCGATATCCGCGCGCGGCTGCCGGAACTGGGCGCCTTGCTGCAAGACTGCGTGCTCGACGGCGCCAGCATCGGCTTCATCCTGCCGTTCGACGGGGCGGCCAGCCAGGCTTTCTGGACGGACAATGTGCTGCCCGCCGTGACGCGGGGCGTGCGCCTGCTGCTGGTGGCGGAAGTGGACGGAAAGGTGGCGGGCGCCGTGCAGCTGGACTGGGATACCAATCCCAATCAGGCGCACCGGGCCGAAGTGCGCAAGCTGCTGGTCGCGCCCGCGTTCCGCCGGCGCGGCATCGCCCGCTTGCTGATGCAGGCGCTGGAAGGGCGGGCGCGCCAGCTGCCGCGCAGCCTGCTGACCCTGGACACGCGCAGCAGCGACCACGCGGAAGCGCTGTACTTGTCGCTGGGCTATGTGGTGGCGGGCAGCATCCCCGGCTATGCGCTGGCGCCGGCCGGCGACCGGCTGGACGCCACCACCATCCTGTACAAGCAGTTATAAGGCAGTGAAGTCAGCAGCCTCAATCAAGGTAAATCGGGAACTCAGGCTTTCAGGCGCGCTCTAACGACAAGAGGGCGCAGGCGTGCCGGCGCAGGGGTCGCTCTGTCCTGCGTCGCGCCTTGCGCGGCGGCGAGGCTGATGGCCGGTGCCGCGTGCATGGGCGCCACTTCGTTGCCCAGGGTGAAGATGCCCACCGTGCCCGATAGTTGCTGGGCGCGCTGCTGCATGCTGGCCGCGGCCGTCGACGCCTGTTCTACCAGCGCGGCGTTTTGTTGCGTCACATGTTCCATTTGCACGATGGCTGCATTGACTTGCTCGATGCCGGACAATTGCTCGCCGCTGGCCACGCTGATCTCGCCCATGATGTCCGTCACGCGGTGTACGCTGGCCACGATTTCGCGCATGGTGGCGCCTGCCGTGTCGACCAGGCGCGCGCCTGCGTCGACCCGTTCGACGGAGTCGCCGATCAGTTGCTTGATTTCCCGCGCCGCACCGGCCGAACGCTGTGCCAGGGTGCGCACCTCGGCGGCCACGACGGCAAAGCCCCGTCCCTGTTCGCCTGCCCGTGCCGCTTCCACGGCAGCATTCAGGGCCAGGATATTCGTCTGGAAGGCGATGGCGTCGATGACGCCGATGATGTCGACGATCTTTTTCGACGACGCATTGATCGAGCTCATGGTATCGACCACTTCGGCCACCACCTTGCCCCCTTTGCCGGCCACGTCGGCGGCCGACTGGGCCAGCTGGTTGGCTTGGCGCGCATTGTCCGCATTTTGCTTGACGGTACCCGTCAGTGCTTCCATCGAGGCGGCCGTCTGCTCCAGCGAACTGGCTTGCGCCTGCGTGCGCTGCGACAAGTCCAGGTTGCCGGCGGCGATTTCACCGGAGGCGCCCGCGATATCGTGCGTGCCGCCGCGCACGTCGGCCACGATATGGATCAAGCTGGCATTCATGTCTTTCAGCGCCTGCAGCAGCTGGCCCACCTCATCGCCCGATTCGACGCGGATATTGCCGCTCAGGTCGCCACCGGCCACCTTGCGCGCCACCTTGACGGCGTGCCGCAGGGGCCGCACGATGCCGCTGCTGATGAACCATGCCGTGACCAGGCTCAGCACGCCGCCTGCCAGGCCCAGTGCAATGATCAGCACGCTGGTATTGTGCGCGCGGGCCATGGCGGCATCGCCTGCCGCCCGCATCTGCGCCGATTGCGCGGCGATCTGCTGGTCGAGCGCCTGTATGGCCGGGGCCAGGCCCGCTGGCGGCGAGGCCGCGTCCGGTGCCGCCTGGGCTTGCAGCGTATTGCGTTGTGCCTGCAATTGTTCGATGCGCGCATACCGCTGGTTCACGCTGCTGTCGATTTCCCCGCTCACCGTGGCCAGTTGCCACGTGCTGATGGTGACGACTACCGCCAGCAACAGCGATGCCAGCAAAAATCCCGTTGTCAGGCGTACCCCGATGCGTATGTTTGAAATATTCATGTCCCCTCAGCTGTTGTCCCATGGTGGCCGCTTGCCATGCCAGGCGCATGATGCGGCGCTATTGCCCCTGACGTTGCTGGGGTGAAATGAGTGTAGCAGTGCAGTACTAAGTAATCTATAAATATTTCCATATTGGAATTGGTCACTGCTTGTTTAGCAACAGCCGGCGTCGGCGCGGCGCATGCGGTACCGTTGCGCGATTCACCAGCGCCCGCGATAGGGCGCAGTGGCCGCCGTGTTTGCCTGCCGTGTGTGCCGGATCTGTTGCCAGATAAAATCACCGCTCCGATTACAGATTCGTCCTACCTCTATCCCCGGCATTGTCCGACTGGCGCCTGCCGGAGGCGCGCCTACACTGTTCCTTGCACAGACCCGGCGTCGGGTCCTTTCTTCCAATCTCAGGAGGTTGATATGGCGAATATCCAGGCAGGTTCGGACGGTGCGGCAAACGAGGAAATGACGGAAAAGCGCCTGAATGTGGTCGACTGGATCTCCATGATCCTGCTGATCGTGGGCGGCTTGAACTGGGCGCTGGTGGGGCTGTTCGATATCGACATCGTGGCCCGTATCCTGGGCGCCATGACGACGGCGTCGCGCGGCGTGTATGTGCTGGTGGGGCTGGCGGCGCTGTATTCCATCTACCTGTGCGTGCGCAAGTTGCCAGGCAAGCCCTAGGGAAAGCCTATGCCCACCGGTGCAAATCCCAGGCGCGAACGCGAATTCAGGAAGCTGGAACAGCAGTTCAGGCAGGACGGGCGCTATCGGGGCCGCGAGGAAGAAGTCGCGACGCGTATCGTGAACAGGCAAAGGGCGCAGGCGGGGGAAACGAGGGAGGCGCCGAAGCGGAAAATGGCCCGCAGCGTTGCCTCGGATGCACCGGCGTCAGACCTGCCCATCGCCAGCTACCAGCATTTGACGGTGGCGCAGATCCGCGAGAGGCTGGACGGCCTGTCCGCTGCCCAGCGCCAGCGCCTGCGTGCCTATGAAGCGGCGCACAAAAAGCGCAAGGGCTTGTTGCAAGCGCTGGCGGCTTGACCTGGCGTCCTGGGTCGGATGCAGTGTGCTCCGCGGCGCCTGCCTGCCGGCGTGCGGGTTGGCAGGCCAGGGTATGGCTTGCTTGAGTATGGCCTGCTAGATGGCCGGCAGCTGCGCTGGCGCATGCGCAGCTGGGGTGCGCTGCATGCACTGTGCATGCGTTGCGGGCGGGCTTACTGGGTGCGCAGGTAGGCCAGCAAGTCGGCCACTTGTTGCGTATTGCCGATGCCCCAGAAACGCATGTTGTTTCCCGGAATGAAATCGCTGGGCGCTGCCAGGAAGCGGGCCAGGTTTTGCTCGGTCCAGACGATATTCGCGTTTTTCATGGCCGCCGAATATTTGTAATCGGTGGTGGATCCCGCTTTGCGGCCGATCACGCCCGTCAGCTTGGGACCGAAGCCGCCGCGTGCCGATGGCCCCACCTGGTGGCAGGAAGCGCACTTGCGAAACGCGGCCTTGCCCGCCTCGGCACTGCCCGTGAGAGGAGGCGCGGGCGCCGGAGCGGCTGCTGCCTGCGCGGCGGTACATGGCGCCAGCAGCAGGGCGGCAGCGGCAAGCGGGGAGAGCAGATGAAAGGTAGCTGTGAGGGTAGCTATAAAGGTTGATGTCATTTGTAAGGCGGGAAGGTACGGTACTGACTGTTCGATAGGGCAAGCAATGCCGTATTTTACAGGCGGACATCAAATACCGCCCGCCCGCTGCGCGGCGATGCCAGGCCGCGCTGCATGAAGCGGCGCCGGCCGGACTGAATGCCGTTATCGCTTATTCGTTACCCGCTACCGTTACGCTTATCGCTATCGCTATCGCTATCGCTATCGCTATCGCTATCGCTTGCCGCCCTGGGCGCCCAGCGCTGCCATGGCCGATGCAAACACGATGCAGGCGATGGCCAGCCATTGGGTCAGGCTCAGCAGCTCTCCCAGCACGGCCATGGCGGCCAGCGCGCTGACGGCAGGCGCGGCGGCGCTGAACATGCCGAATACCCCTTGGGGCAAGCGGCGCAGGGCAAAGATTTCCAGAGAGTACGGCAGGGCGCTGGACAGCATGGCAATGGCCAGGCCCATCAAGGCAATCGATGGCGCTAGCAGGGCCGTGCCCGAATAGGTGATGCCGATGGGCACCGTCACCAGGGCCGCTACCGTCATGCCCCAGGCTACGGCTTGCCCACCCTGCAAGGTCGAGGCACGCTT
This sequence comes from Janthinobacterium violaceinigrum, assembly GCF_009208555.1. Classification (GTDB taxonomy): domain Bacteria; phylum Pseudomonadota; class Gammaproteobacteria; order Burkholderiales; family Burkholderiaceae_D; genus Janthinobacterium; species Janthinobacterium violaceinigrum. The sequence goes on from NZ_WFLI01000001.1 coordinate 24,207, forward strand.
GCCGAAGATGATGTACAGCGCCCAGCACAGGGCCGCTCCCAGCGCATACGCCACGCCGACCGGGTCCAGGCTGCCCGGACTGCCCTGCAGGGGCAGCAGCAGATACAGGCCGAACACGGCGCACGCGACGGCCAGCAAATCGCGCGGCCGGCGCGACGACAGCATGGCTACGGCCAGCGGCCCCGTCACCTCGATGGCGACCGCGATGCCGATCGGTATCAGCGCGAACGCCCGGTAGATCAATAAATTCATCAGTCCCAGCACGGAACCGTAGACGAGCAGATTCAGCACATCCTTGCGCGTCAGCCGGTAGCGCCAAGGGCGGAAGATGGCCAGCAGGATCAGCGCCGAAAACCCCACGCGGTATGCCGTAATCCCTTCCACGCCGATGACGGGAAACAGATTCTTCGCAATCGCCGCCCCCAGATTGACGGAAATCTGCCCTCCCAATACGGCCAGGGAAGGGAGCAGGATGCTGTCGGAGAGGGGGGAGGTCGAGGCGGGGGAGGTCATGGGGCGCCATTTTAATACGCAACAGGCTGCTAGTCGCTGGCAGATCTGCAACGGACGGCATTTATCCGCCCGTACTGGCGACAATGCGGAGCGGACACTGTTGTAATAGTGCAAGTATTTTCTGATAATGTTATTCTGCCGGTACCCCCCCCTGATCAGTGGGGTGCCGCCACCGATTCTTTGTCTCTATGGAGCCGCTCTATGAACTGCAAAAGCATGGCAGTGACCGTCGCCTTGGTGTTTGCCGCCGGCATGGCTGGAGCACAGGCCTTGCCGCCGCAGGCGCAATTGCCGGTCTGGGCAACGCAACAGCTCGATAGTCTGGCCAAACGCGAAGCGGTCGAAGTGAGTGCGCGCATGAACCCGTTTGTCCTGCGCGGCGATTTTGATGGCGATGGCAAGGGTGATCTGGCCGTGCTCGTCAAGAACAAGGATAGCAAGAAGGAGGGCATCGCCTTCCTGTTCAGGCAAAAGACGGCGCCCCTGATCGTCGGTGCCGGACATGCCCTGTCCAGCGGCGGCGACGATTTCGCCTGGCTGGAAGTGTGGCAGGTGGAAGACAAGGGATCGTTGCAGCACAGCTATCATGAAAAATCCCTCAAAACGGATGGAATCGTGGTGGCGAAAGAGGGTTCTGCCAGTGCATTGATCTATATCAAGGGCGGCAAGGCGTTTTGGCAGCAGCAGGGCGATTGATGGATTGCCCGCGCATGGCCGCTGGCTGGCAAGCAGTCCACGGAAATGGGCAGAGCCTGAATCTGCATGAATTGAGAATATGACAGCACTGGCAGTGGATTTCGTTGCATCCTATACCCCCTCATCCGAAGCGAAAATTGCCTTTGCCTGGAATGGCAGGCATGGGGCCGATTTCGACGATGCCAACATGGCGTTTCGCACCGTCATAGGCGATTATTTCGAAGAGCATGCGCAGGCATGCTCCTTGCCGCTGATTGCCGCCCTGTATCGCGCGGAGACGCAGTGGGCGAAGGAAGCCTGGTGCGTCAGGAGCGTGGTGGCTGAATTGGCGCAGGAACTGCTGCAGCGCGGTGGCGTCGCTTATCTCGACGTGTACCTTGCGGGCGCATGCTGCGGCATGGATGCCTATATGGAATCGGGAAACATTTCGCTAAGCAAGACACGTTGCGAAGAGCTGCTGGCCTACTGCAAGGCCTCGGCATTCAACGCCGAGGCCGGTCTCCGGGAACGATGGACCATGCTGGCACAGCGCTTTGCCTGCCTGCTTGCCGGTGCGGCATGATGATGTTGATGAGGGAACAAATGAGAGAAGCAGTTAAGGGGCAATACGGGAAGAAACTCGTCGGATGCACGATGCTGGCGCTCGCCTTGGGTGCCAGTTGCGGCGTTCGCGCGGCAGAGCCTGAAACCGTTGAAACATTGGCGATGCAGTTATTCCTCGGCGTTTGCGTGCCTTCCCAAGGGGATGTGCAGCAGATCGAAACGGCAGTCAGGCGCGTGAAGCTGGTCGAGGTGACGTCAAAAGAGGCGCGGGCACTGCCGGATGATGTGCCTGGCAAGTCCTGGTCCACGAGCGAAACAGGTGGCCGCTTTACGGTAGTTGCCACGCAGCCGCAAACCTGCGCCGTTGTGGTGAAACAGATAGCTCCAGCCGATTTGAAGCGCGAGTTTGAACGGTGGCTTCCTCCGGCGAGCACCGGCTACACGGTGTGCAGAAAGCCGAGGACAGGCAGGGCGATATGGCGACCTCGTCTTACGCCATTTTGCGCGAGGGGAGGCTCAAGTACAGTTGGGTGCTGCGCATGTCCTTGACCCAGCCGGGCGCGACGGGAACGCTTTCCGTGCGTGCCGCTGTACCCTGACTTATTACGATGGAGTAGTGTTGAATGTATGTATTTAGTATCGGCGACACCAATTTTGCCGTGGATGCCGCGAAATCGCGGATCAGCGTGGCGGCACTTGCCAATGGCATGCGGGAAATTAATATCACGGTCGAGGCCGACGACGAGGAGTTCATGCGGCTGACGGAAGACGACGACGCACCGTGGTCGTGGGCGCTGTATCCGCCGTCATTCTCTTTGCACGGTTTGCTCGTTGCGGGAATGGATGCCGCGCCCGTGCACATGCTGGCCGTCGACGCCGACGCCGTCGAGTGCAGTCTCTACATGATGGAATACCGCGATGTGGCGGACCTGTGCCTGGTGGAACTGTCGGCGCAACGGCTGACGCTGACGGGCAAGGTGGATTTTTTTGGCGAAAGCCTGCCCTTCGCCATCGATCTGCCGCGCGCGGCGTAGCGCCTGTCTGTCACGCGGCGGCAAGGGCGGCCTGGGCAGGCCGCCCCCGTGTCACTAGTCCAGCTTCAGGGCCTTCGCCACATCCCCCCACGCCACATACTTGAAGTTCTGCGGCCCATCGGGCAAGCGCTTGTAGCCGTCCTGGATCACCAGCATGCCTTGCGCGTACGCGCCGCCCAGGTTGGCGGAGGTGACGTCGAGGCCGTCCGTTTCCGAGGTGCCGTCGATGCCTGCGGGTAAGTTGAACCCCACCTTGAAGCGGCCGCGCACCTTGTACGGCGCTTGCGCGTCAAGCACCACGTAGCTGCTGTCGCCCTGGCTGGAAACGATCAGGTAGCCCGTGTTGGCCTTGGCGCCAGACTGGCGGTAGATGGCCATGCCTTCCACGTCGGCCGTCAGGTGCGCGCCCACGGGTAAGACCATGGCGAGCGCATCCGGCTTGGCGGCGTCGGCCGAGGTGGTCCACACGCCGCGCGTTTCCTCGCCCAGGAACAAGCGGGCGTTGGCGTCGTCGGCCACGCAGCCTTCCGGTTGCGTGGCCACCTTGAAGCTGCGCAAGAGGGTGGCGCTGAACTTGTTGCCTTCCAGGCCGATGCTGTATTGCTGGAAGGTGCCGTCCTTGTCGTTGATAAACGCTTCCACGCCGCCGCTGGCCGGCTGGTACAAGCACATGCCGTAGATGCTTTTCAATCCCGTAGGGAAGCGGCCCGCTTCCGCCACCACGCCATCGGCATTGATGGTGAACAGCATCATGCTGTTGTCGTCGCGCTGGGTGGCCACGGCCAGGTCGACCTTGCTGCTGCCCAACTGGATGTTCTGGCGCACGTCGACGTTGTTCAGACGGCCCACTTCCAGCAGCTGCGTCTGCTTGCCTTGCAAGTCGTAGACGAGCAGCCCCTGTTTCTTGTTGGTGCCGAGGATGCGTGCGTCGGCCGGATTGCTGGACAGCCAGATGGCCGGGTCGTCGGCCGCGTCGCCCTGGCGCGCCATCGGTTCGGTCTGCGCTTGCGGGGCGATGATGGCGACCGCAGGCTGCGTTTCCGCCTTGCCAGCCCATTTCAAGGGCCGCGCTTGCCAACCGTTCTTGCCGCGCAGTAGCAAGGAGTCCTTGTCCAGCGCCAGCTGGCTTTCACCCTTGCGCACGTTCAAGGCCACGGCTTGGGCTGGCTGCGCCGTCCATTGACTTCCCTGGCGAGAGAGCAGATGCAGCTTGTCCGCCTTGCCGTCGAGCACAGCCACGCCGCCGGGCAGCACGGCCAGCGCGCCGGCGCCGCCGTCCAGCTGGCCATACGGCTTGCGCAGGGCCACCACTTCGCGCTTGCCCATGCCTTCGGATTCGGCGTCATACGCCCACACGCCCATATTCGACTCGCTCACCAGCAGGCGCTGGGCGCCATCGTCGGCCCGGCAATGCTTGGCGTGCGGCGGCAAAGCGAGTCTGCGCACCAGCAGCCGCTGCTCGCCCTGCATCACCCACTGTTCCGCTTGCCCATCCTTGCCGATCAAGAACAGATGGGCTAGCTGCTGGGCGTCGCGGTACAGGCACGATGCTTCCACGGAGAACGTGGGCACGGGAAACGGCGCCAGCCTGACCAGTTTGCCAGCCTGCACGTCCACGGAGACGGGCAGGGGGCGCTGCGTGTCCGCTTCCAGGAAGACGGCCAGCACCTTGCCGCCATCGCTGCGCGTGTCGAGTTGCTTGGCGCGCACGGCGATGCGGTCCTGTTCCTGGCCCGCAGCGTCGAACAGGCGCAAGCCGTGCTTGTCGAGCAGCAGCCAGCCGCCGCCGGGCAGGCGCGCCAGTTCTTCCGCTTCCTGCGTGAACGAAGGGACGGCTTGGGCAGAGGCCACTTGCGCCGTGCCGCCGAGGCAGAAGGCAGCCAGCAAGGCGCTGCAGAGTACGGTTTTTTTCATGGTATTGGCAATCATCATCAGAAGGCGCTGGCTTTCAGGCTCACTTTAAAGGTGCGGCCATATTGTTCGTTCTGCACGTTGTATTGCTTCGTGCCCTGGTAGACATAGTATTTTTCGTTGTTCAGGTTGGCCGCCTCGAACACGACCTGGAATTGCTTGCTGATCTGGTAGGACAGCGAGAAATCAAGCTGCTTCTGGCTGTCGACGATGCGGTCCTGGCTTTGGTCGAGGATGTCGCCGCCCATTTCCAGCAGATACGGCGACTTGTAGTTGAGGGCCAGGCGGGCGCTCACGGGTCCCGTTTCATAGCCCAGCATCAAGTTCATCACCTGGTTCGACTGGCCTGGCAGGCGGATGTCGCGGTTCATCTGCTTGTTGCTGGCCTTGTCGAAGCGGCCGATTTGCGCGCTCGAGGTGCTCAGGGTGCCGTTGACGCCGACGAGCATTTTGTTGAACGGCGCCGGCAGCATGCGCAGCGGCTGCATGTAGGCCAGTTCGATGCCTTTGACCTTGGCCGCGTCGCCATTCGCATACGAGGTCGCCGTCGTGTAGCCTGCCCACTGGCCCGTGCCGGCCAGGTTCGTCGTGTAGGTGAAGTTCTTGATGTCCTTGTAGAAACCGTAGGCTGACATCACGCCGTCGTTGCCCAGCACTCTTTCGATACCCAGGTCCAGGTTGTTTGCCTTCAAGGGTTTCAAGTCCGGGTTGCCGATCACGGCTTCCGTATTGCTGGCCAGGCTGATGCCGGGCGCCAGCTGGCTGAAGTTGGCGCGTACCACGGCTTGCGTCCAGGCGGCCCGCACGCTGGTATGTTGATCCACGTCATAACGGGCTTGCAGGTTCGGCAGCCAGTTGGTGTACGAACGTTCGCGCGTCAAGGGCGTGGCCACGCCGGCGCTGTCCACTTGCGAACCTGCCGCCTCGAAACTGGTGCGTTCGGCGCGCACGCCGCCCAGGATGTGCCAGGCGTCGAAGTCGTAGCTGTTCTGCACATACATGGCGTTGATGTCTTCATGCATGCGGTAATCGTTGATGACAGATTCCGTGGCCAGGCGCGCCTTGTCGCGGTCCAGGCCCGCCACGCGGGCGCGGATCAGGGCCGGGTCCAGGGCCACGCCGATGTTGCCCAGGTCGTAGTCAAGCTTGTGGCCTTGCACGAAATTGCTCATCGAGGTGGAGCCGGCGCCCCAGTAATTGCCGCTCGTGGCCTTGCTGCTGTTATACGCCCATTGATCCGTGTCATTGGTTTTTTCGCGGCGGCTGACTTTCGCGCCGAATTTCAGGGTGGCGATGTCGAACTTGCGGGTCAGGTCGATGCGGGCGTGGTGTTCGTTATCTTTCGAGTAGCGCTTTTGCAGGGTGATGGCGTTGAGCGCGTAGCTGGCCGGGTCGTACAGCGAGGCGGGGCCGCTCAGCAATGGTTGCTCGGTGCCATCGAAACTGATGCCGGCGAAATTGCTGATGCCGCGGAAACGGCCATCGTTCAAGGATTCCGGCGTGTCTTCCGTGGCGCGGCTCAGGCCGCCTTTTACGTCCAGGGTCCAGTCGCCCGACTTCTGCTGCGTGCCCAGCACCAGGGAGCGCACTTGCTGCGTGTACTTGCGCTGGCGGATGCGGCGCTCGGCGCGCGCGCTGGCCGTCTGGTCTTCGGCCAGGCTGCCGCCCGCGATATTGCTGATGGTCAAACGGTCGCGCACTTCATTGTCGGAAAATTCGCTGACGAACGAGCGCAAGAACCAGCTGTTGCCCGCTTCCGGGCGGTAATCGAGATTGACGGCCAGGGCGCCGCGCTTGCGCACGGGCAGGTAGTCGCGCAATTCCAGGCCCGACAATTTACCCTTGCTCCAGGCGCCGCCCGTTTCCACGTCATCCGAGCCGAACGAGCGCTTTTCCGCGCTCAGGCCGGCGGCCACGCCCAGCTTGCCATCGAGGAAGCGCTGGGCCCACAGGGCGCCGCCGCTGGGGCTGGTCTTGCCCGTCTTTTCATCATGGCTGGCGCCCACGTTGGCCGACAGCAGCTTGCCCGGCAAATCGAAAGCGGACAGCGATTTGACTTCGATGGTGGCGCCCAGCGAGTTGGCGTCCATTTCCGGCAGCAAGGTCTTCGAGACTTCCAGCGTGCGGATCAGGCCGGCGGGCAGGATGTCCAGCGCCACGGCGCGGCGGCCCGCCTCCGGCGACGGCACCAGCGCGCCGTTGATGGTGACGGCATTGAGGTCCGGCCCCAGGCCGCGTACCGTGATGTAGCGGCCTTCGCCCTGGTCGCGCTGCACGGACACGCCCGGCAAGCGGGCCAGCGCCTCGGCCGCATTTTTATCGGGCAAGCCGCCGATATCGTCGCTGCTGATGACGCTGATGATGTTGTCGGCTTTCTCTTGCGCGGCAATGGCGTTGCGCAGGCTGGCACGCTGGCCGCTGACGACCACGGTGGCGGCTGGCTGGCCATCGTCCTGGGCTTGCGCCTGGGCCTGGCTGGTGCCGCTGAACACCGCCATGATGGCCAGGGTCAGGGCCGTCAGGCGCAGCGGGGAGGGAGTCGAAGTGTGCATGGTTTTCATGGTGGGCTCGGTTAGGGGGAAGGAACCGGGCGGATTCTAGGCAGCAAATATGACGGTTGCGTGACAGGCAACGGTGGGCCGCCGTGAAAACCACGGCATGGGGCCGCTTTCCGAACGGAAATAAACCATGGTGAGCTGAAATGACCTGCCAGCGCAGGGCGCATGGGCAATGGCTTGCCGGATTTGCATCGGCTGGGCTACGAATGATGAGCCGTTTGCACCTGCCGCACGGGCGTGGGGCATGTCATCGTGCCGTCATGGGCGGGCGCTATCGTGGCGACAGCACCACTTTTAAAGGTTCCCCACATGCTGCCGTTGCACCGTAACAGCCTGATTGCCGCCGCGCTGGCGTTGCCCCTGTTCTTTTTCCTGTACGCCACACTTGGGCACGTTAAACCGTTTGCCATCTGGAAGTGGATGGATATCGTCTGCGAAGGCGGCACGGCCGTCATGGCGGGCATCTGGTTCTTGTTCACTCTCAGCAGCCGTCCCCGCGGCCGCGTGACGAGCCTGATCGCAGGCGGCCTGTGCGCCATCATGCTGGGCTCCTGGGCTGATTGCCTCGATGAATTCTTTGCCGTCGATAAGAGTGCCGTGTGGGATAACTGGCTGGAAGCCTTGATTCCGTTCGGCATGCTGGTGCTGACGATCGGCATGTATTACTGGCGCCAGGAACAGTTTCGCCTGAACGAACACCTGCAAAAGCGCGAACGCCTGTTCCGCGACCACCGCGCCTTCGACCGCATCACGCAACTGGCCGACGCCAGCTACCTGCGCACGCAGATGCGCCTGGAGCAGGAGCGCCGGCCCGGCCTCGACTGCGCCTTGGTCTTGCTCGACATCGACAGCTTTCACCTGATTAACCGCGAATACGGCCACCGCGAAGGCGACCGCGTGCTGCAAGCCGTGGGCCATATGCTGCTGTTGAACTTGCGCAATGACGATTTGCTGTGCCGCTATGCGGGCGACCGCTTTGCCGTGCTGATGCCAGGCGTGTCGCGCGAAGATGCGGCCGCGAAGGCGCGCCACCTGTGCGCGATGGTAGGGCAGATGCGCCACCACACGAACGACAACCGCGAAATCCGCCTGAGCCTGCGCCATGCCTGCGCGCTGACCGATGGCGTGCCGGAAGTGGTGCTCGCGGAACTGAGCCGTGCAGTGGAAACGCCGCGGCCCGGTTCCGCCGTCAATGCCACCGCGCCTGCCTGATGCTCCTGAACCAGCAAGGCGACCCCAGCATCGCGGCCCACCACCAGCCCGCGCTGGTACTCGATTATGCGCGCAGCCGCGAGCTGGCCACGGCGCCCCTGCTCAAGGGGACTGGTCTCGATGGGGGCGCGCTGCCGTCCGCGGAAAGCCAGGTCAGCGCCGCGCAATACCTGCAATTGCTGGCCAATGTGGCGCGCGGCCTGGACAGTGCCGACACCAGCTTCATGCTGGGCCAGCAAATGCTGCCCGGCCATTACGGTGCGGCCAGCCACGCCTTGCTGCAGGCGCAGAATTTGCGCCAGGCGCTGGGCATCCTGTGCGGATTCCATACCTTGCTGTGTCCGCTGCTGCAGCCGCGCTTGCGCGAGGCGGGCGACATGCATGTGCTGTACTGGGTCGATGCGTTCGGTGCACCGAGCCAGTTGCCGTTTCTGGTGGAAATGCACATGACGGCGCTGGCGGCCATGTGCCGCTGGCTGGCGGGGGAATCCTTGCCCTGGCGCTTTTGCTTCAACCGGGCGCGGCCCCGTCACGTGGAGCAGCATGAGGTGCACCTGGGCCAGGCGCTGCGTTTCGATTGCCAGGTCGATGCCATGCTCATCGATTCCAGCTGGCTCGACAAGCCCTGGCCGCGCGGCAATGCGACAGCGGCCGCGCTGGCCTTGCGGGCGGCGGCCCTGGCGCCCGTGCCTGCCGCCAGCCTGCTGGGCGCGCTGTACGACTATCTGCTGGCCAACATCCGCTGCGCGCCCACCCTGGAGCGCACGGCGCAGGAGTTTGGCGTCAGTCCCGCCACCTTCAAGCGCCACCTGGCGCGCCATGGCACGCATTTCCAGGCCGAGCTGGACCAGGTGCGCGCGCACAAGGCCATCTATCTGTTCCAGGCGCATGGCTACGACAACGATGCCGTGGCTGCCTACCTCGGCTTTCATGATGCCACCAACTTCCGCCGCTCGTTCAAGCGCTGGACGGGGCAAACGCCGCAGCTGCTGCGTCACGCGCTGGCCCTGTTCGTGGCCGGATGAACGGGGGCGTTGCGCGCCAGCGCCACAGGTAGTCGTTCCGGAGGGAACAATTGCCCGTTCTGCTACATCCATAGTACACTCGATCAGAGAGCGAACAGACGCGCTTTGAGGCGATCCGGCAAGGCGTCAAACGACGCCGTAACGCCGCCATACCGATGGCGGGCCGGCGGCGATGACCGGTGTGCCGTGCCTTAACCCAGCCTGGAAAATGGCGTCCCCAGTGTGGCGCGCCGGAAACCGGGCAACTTGATAATGCTCAATCGTGTATTCACAATCGCAGATCGATCCAGTCGTCAGTTTCCGCAACACCCAGGGTGAGGCGGTGCGCGGCACGATTTTCAACTTGCAGCGCAATTCGCTGGTCATGGAAATCTACAATCCATACTCGATTGTGCAGGTCAGCGAGGTGCTCAATGACGTGACGGTACGCATGGGGGCGAAGAACGCCTACGTGGGCAAGGCCGTCGTCATCAGCAGCGTCAACACGGGCCTGACCGCCATCGTTTCCGTGACCCTGATCGACGAGTGGCGCGAACTGAGCGACGTGGTGGTCGTCAAGGGCGCCGTGCTGAAAGAGTCCAGCGCCTTTGTCGCGGGCTGGGGCGAGCGCTTCCGCATCCGGCGCGACTACCAGATCGTCGTCAACGAAATGCGCGCCTTCCTGTCGGAAGTGGCGCGCTGGGTCGAGCAGGTCGACTTGTCGGACTCGCTGCCCAAGGAAAATGGCAGGCTGCGCCCCGATATCTTCGACGAGCTGGCCTTGCCGCTGATGGAGCAAACCCAGCTGTATCTGCGCCAGCTCGAGGTGGAAGCGTCGCTCGTCGAGGAAGAGCGGGCGCCGGCCCACCGCGCGTTTGCCCAGGCGGCCCTGCATCCGCTGATCCTGCGCGCGCCGTTCGTCTTCCGCACGTTTACCAAGCCGCTCGGCTATGCGGGCGACTACCAGATGGTCAACCAGCTGCTGGACGATCCGCGCCAGGGACCGAGCACCTACTTTCAGATCGTTAATGCCGCCTTCCTGCAGGCGGCCGTCGCCACGGCGCACCGCAACCGCATCGATATCCTGACGGAGTTCCTGTCGCAGAAGGCCGCCGCGGCCCGCGCGGCCGGACGCGTCTACAAAGTGCTCAACGTGGGCTGCGGCCCCGCCATCGAGGTGCAGCGTTTCCTGGAAACGTGCCCCGATGCGCAGTGGCTGGCTTTCGAGCTGGTCGATTTCAGCAGCGAGACCCTGGACTGGACGCGCGCGCGCCTGACCACCATCATGCAGCGCACGGGACGCGTGGTGGAAATCGACTATGTGCACGACTCCGTGCACAACCTGCTCAAGCGCCGCCATGGTTCGGGCGCCACGGGCTTGCCCGGCGTTTTTGACGCCGTGTATTGCGCCGGCCTGTTCGACTATCTGTCGGACAAGGTCTGCGCGCGCCTGCTGCTGCACTTTGCCTCGCGCGTGGGGCCGGGCGGCCGCCTGCTGGTGACCAATGTGCACGCCGACAATCCGGGCAAGTTCGGCATGGAGCATTTGCTCGAGTGGCATTTGATCTATCGCAATGAAGCGAGCTTGTCGGCCTTGCTGCCCGAACATGCGATCGAGCCGAAAATCTATGTCGACGCGACGGGCGTGAATGTGTTCGCGGAAGTGAGCATTCCTTGATGGACACTCCAGGCCTGCACGCCGGCTACACGGCCGTTCTGCGCGACTTTCGCCTGGAATTCAGCCGCGGCGGGGCCTACACGGGCATCGTGCTGATCCTGCTGGGCATGGGCCTCGATTCGGCCCTGTATCCGGACAAGCAGTCGGCCTTCACCGGTGCGCGCATCCTCGTGTCGGTGCTGATCTTCTGCGTCGTGCTGGCCATGCGCACGCGCTGGGCGCAGGACCGCATCCAGGGCCTCACCTTTGTCTGGCTGATCCTGCCGCAAATCATGATCGCCTGGATGATTGCCGTCACGGAAGGCGCCACCTCGATCTATTACGTGGGCATGACCCTGGCCATCTATTCGTCGGGCATCGTGCTGGCCTTCGGCTTGTGGCAGAATATGGTTTTCGGCGCCATCTCCTGCCTGCTGTACGTGGCTGCCTGTGCCTGGCATGCGGGCGGTTTCGACCTGGCGGGCACGTTCGTCGTCAATTGCTTGTTCCTCATTATGTCGGCCAGCATCAGTGCCGTGTTTACCTATTTCAATGAGCGCGCCCGTTTCATGCTGTTCCAGCTGAAGGCGGAAGTGGCGCAAAAGAACACGCAGCTGGAAGAAACGAATAAAAGCCTGGCCGATATCAAGGGACAGATGCTGCAGCAGGAGAAAATGGCCGCCATCGGCACCCTGGCGGCGGGCATGCTGCATGAAGTGAACAATCCCGTGAATTTCTGCATGATGGCCATCGAGGTGGCCATCGAAGATCCGGCCGCCAAGCAAAGCGCGCTCGTCAGCGAATGCCTGGCCGACGCCAAGCAGGGCATGCTGCGCGTGCAGCACATCGTTTCCGACTTGAAGACCTTTGCCTACCGCAAGAGCGGCAACCAGCTGGAAACGGGACACTTCCAGTTCCGCAGCGCGCTCGACGCGGCCATCCGCCTGGTGGGCCATGAAACGAAAAATGTCAGCATCAGCCACGACTTGCCCGTCGACACCCTGGTGCGCGGCGACGAGGCCGCCATCGTGGGCGTGCTGATCAACTTGCTGGGCAATGCCGTGCTGTCCATGCGCAAGGGCAATGCGCCGCCGTTCGAGATCCGCATCACGGCCCACTGGGAAGAGAACCGCCTGCGCATCAGCGTGCGCGACAACGGTCCCGGCATCGCCCCGGAAAACCTGGCGCGCGTGTTCGAACCGTTCTTTACCACGCGCGAAGTGGGGCAGGGCCTGGGATTGGGCCTGAGCATCAGCTATGGCGTGATCGAACGCCACGGCGGCACCTTGAGCGCCGAAAGCGAGCTGGGCGAATGGGCCAGCATGAATTTCGACTTGCAGCGCTCCGATTGGGAGGGCCGTTAGCATGGACAACGATAGCCGCGCCAGCGTGCTGTATGTGGACGACGAGGCGCTCGCCTGCAAGTATTTCGAGCGCGCCGCGGCCTCGCGCTACCGCGTGCTGACGGCGCAGAGCGTCGATGCGGCGCTGGCCTTGCTGGAAGACGAGGCCGCCCAAGTCGATGTGCTCGTGACCGATTACCGCATGCCGGACCGCCTGGGCAGCGAGCTGCTGCAGGAAGTGGCGCAGCGCTATCCGCACATCGTCTGCATGCTGGTGACGGCGTACGCGGACAAGGACGTGCTGCTGGAGCTGATCAATGGCGGCTCGCTGTTCCGCCTGCTGGAAAAGCCGCTCGACCTGAACGTCATGCAGACGGCACTGCAGCTGGCCGTGCAGACGGGCCGCGAGCGGGCCGCGCGCCGGCAGGGCCTGGTGGCGATGGAGGAATCGCTGGCCTTCCTCGCGCATGAATTGAACACGCCGCTGGCGGCCATCGCCAATTTTGCCCGCGGCATCGCGCGGCGCGCGCAGGCGGATGCCGCGCCGCAGGCCGAGATCGGCGAGGCCGCTGCCTTGATGCACGACAATGCGCGCTATTGCCTGTCCGTGCTGGGCAGCTTTGTCGACACGGTGCGCCTGGCCAGCGCGGGACCGGGCATGCAGGGCGGACGCAGCGCCGGCAGCGCGCGCCAGCTGCTGGCCGCCTTGCTCGACAGCTATCCCTTGAGCACGGCCCAGCGCGCCGCCATCACGGTCGAGCAGGGCGAGGATTTCGCCATTGCCGAGTCGCCCAATTGCGTCGCGCTGATACTCTCGTCGGTGCTGGCCAATGCCTTGCGCTCGGCCGGCGAGCAAGCCCACCCGGCCATCGGCATCCGCATCGATGCCGGCCGCATCCAGGTGCGCGACAATGGCGCCGGCATCGCGCCCGACATTGTCGAGCAGCTGTTGATCGACCCCGTCAGTGCCAGCGGCGACGAGCGCAAGGGCTGGGGCATGGTGTTCTGTCACCGCATGATGCAGTCGTTTGGCGGCAACCTCGATATCGCCACCGAGTTTGGCAATTCCACCACGGTAACCCTGAATTTTCCAGTACATATAAGGAACGAGCATGATTGACGCCAATCTGCGTTTACCGGCTCAGCTTGAGCCGGCGCAAGGCTTGCCGACGATACTCTATGTCGATGACGAGGCCAACGCCCTCAAATATTTCCAGCGCGCTATCGCGCCGCTGGCCAACGTGCTGACGGCCACCTCGGTCGAGGAGGGCAAGCGCATCCTCGACGAGCAGGCCGACCGCATCGCCGTGCTGGTGTCGGACCAGCGCATGCCGGGCGCCTACGGCAACGAGCTGCTGTCCTATGCCTGGGACCGCCATCCGCATATCGTTCGCATCCTGACCACCGCGTATTCCGAGCTGGAGCACACGGTGGAAGCCGTCAACCAGGGGCAGATCCACCGCTACATCCAGAAACCATGGGATATCGCGGCCCTGCGCATGGAATTGAAGCAGGCGCTGGAACTGGCACGGCTGCGCAATGAGCATGCCCAGCTGCTGCGCGAAAAGTTGATGGTGCGCCAGCGGCAAGCCGTCGCCAACCGCATCGGCACCCTGTACGCGCTGTGCGCCAGCCTGGCCGGTCCGGAACAGCAGCTGCCTGTGGAAGCGTATCTGTCGGCGGCCCTGACGGCCGGCGTCACGCCGCCCGAGCCGGACTGGCTGCTGATGGATTATGCCGACCTGGTCAGTTCGGAAGCGTTCCGCGGCACGGCGTTTGCCGCCGCCGTGCGCCAGCAGCTCGACGCGCTCGAGCGCGAGCATCCGGGGCGGGGCGTGGAACAGGCGGTCGACATGCTGCTGCCCGCGTTTGGCGCATCGCTGCAAAACCAGGGCGGCACGGCGCTGTTCCTCGATGGCCGGCTGCTGACGGAATTCCTGGAAACGCCCACCACCACGCCCGTTTCGCCCACCCACGCGTTCTGGCTGGCCAGCCTGCTGTGGCTGGCGCGGCGCGGCTGGTCTTTGCAGCTGAGCAAGACGGAGCAAGGCTTGCAGGGCAAGGTGGTGCAGGCTGAACCGGCGCTCACGCCAGACCATCTGGCGGCCTGGATCGAGCAGTTCTGACGGCGCGTGCCCTTGCCGCAGAGCGCGCTGCAAAAGTGCGCGCACGATGAAAAACAGGGCCGCGCGGGCCCTGTTTTAGCTTGCATAGCGGGGGCTTAGCGCTCCGCCGCCGCTTTCAGGTTGGCCAGGCCCTTCTCGAAATCCTTGCCGATCATCCTGTCCATGCTGACGAAGACCGTCATGACCTTGCTGACGTAAGGGCTGGGGCCCGTCATGGTCCAGTTCACCTTGGTGCCGTCGCCCTCGGGCGTCATGCTGAAGGTGGTGGTGTTGTGGCTTTCGAACGGCTTGAGGAAGTCCAGCTTGATGACGGTGCGTTCGGGCTGGGCCGCTTCCATGATTTCCATGCGTCCGGCGCCCACCTTGTCATTGCCTTGCCACGCATATTGCGCGCCCAGGCCGTTGGCCGGTCCCGTAAACGTGCGGCGCATGGCCGGATCGAGCTTTTCCCACGGCGACCAGGCGGCCCAGTAGTGGAAATCCGTGATCAGGCCGGCGATTTTCTCGGGCGGGGCTTTGATGGTGATTTCACGCTGGACACTGAAGGTGTCGGGTTTGGTGGTGGCATAGCCGAGGATGGCGGCGACGACGACGACGATCAACAGCAGGGTTTTTTTGATCATATGCTCTCCAAATCTTGAATGGTCGATGCGAACGAATCAAGGCAATCTTAGCAGATATGAATGGCTGTGCGCTGCTTGTTGGGCTTTATTTGCGCCAGTTCTGTGCAGGGCCGCCTGCACGCCCATTCTCCGCCGCACACGCCAGGCTGTACAGGTTTGTGGCGGGGGCCGCCGTCCGCTAGAATGCTGGCCTGCAAAGATTTCAAAGGGAAATATGATTCATCGATCGATCGCCAGGCTGACCCTGGCGTGCGGCGTGCTGGCTTCCGCCTTTGCCGCGAACCTGGCGCATGCCGACGCCTGTCCCGCCCATTATGTCGATGGCCGCAAGCCGGAAATCACCAACCCCAAGCTGGACGTGGCGACTAAAGAACTGTGCTACACGGTGTTTGGCGTGATGCACTCGGGTATCACGCGCACGCCCCTGTGGTCGGCCGAGCACTTGACGGCGAACAACCTCGAAGCGGCGCAGGACTTGTCGCGCGAAAACTCCTTCCACGCCGAACGCCAGCTGCCCGCCGCCCAGCGCGCGGAACTGGCCGACTATGCGCGCAGCGGCTTCGACCGTGGCCACATGGCACCGAACGGCGACATGCCGGACCGCAAGAGCCAGCGCGACAGCTTTACCTTGGCCAACATGGTGCCGCAAGACGCGCGCAACAACCGCTATGTGTGGGCCGGCATCGAAGGCGCCGTGCGCAAGATGGCGAAGAAAGAGGGCGACCTGTACGTGATCACGGGGCCGGCCTTTATCGGCGGTAACCTGCGCAAGGTGGGAAGAGTCATTGTGCCCAGCCATCTGTACAAGGCCGTGTACAGCCCGCGTCAGCGCGCCGGTGCCGCCTATTTCATCGAAAACGTCGATACCAAGGCGTATGAAGTGCTGAGCATTGCGCAACTGGAAGACAGGATCGGCATCGATCTGTTACCGTCGCTGTCGCGGCAGCAAAAGCTGCGCATGCTGAGTTTGCCCAAGGTCAATAGCAAGTCCAAAAAATAATCCGCTTAAGAGGAAGTCATATGTGCGCAAAGAAATTCGTCCCCTACGCCAATGAAAGCGATGTGCTGGAAATCGGCGGCCTGACCGTCGAAAACCGTGTCGACCGCATCAGCATCAGCGGCGACATCGACCTGACCCTGGACAAGCCGGGCCTGGCGCTGGCGAAACAGCTGCAAAAACTGCTGGGCGACGTGGTGGCCCAGCTGGAAAAGCAGGAACTGCCTGACCAGCTGCCGCCGCCCGAGGTGACGTCGGTGGCCAATCCCTTCGAGTAGCGGTCAAAAAAAAACGCCTCCCGAAGGAGGCGTTTGCTTGTGCGTACCGTTAATTAAAACGTGTAGCGCGCATTGAAGGTGAAGTAACGGCCATAGGCGTTATGCAAGCCTTCGTTGTAGCCGACGGCTGGGTAGCCTGGATCATACGGTGCGGCGCGGTCGAACAGATTCTGGATGTTGATGCCCAGGCTCAGGTTCTTGAAGCCGGTGTACGTATAGCCCAGGCCCACCGTGGTCCAGCTGGCCACTTTGCAGTCCGGGAAGGCCGCTTCGTAGCCAGGGATCGTGGTATTGCGATCCGGCGCCGCATCGGTAGGCTTCTTCGTGCCGTAGTAGCAGAAAGGCTGGTCGTAGATCTGGGCGCCGTCGCGGTTACGCTTGAGCGATACGCTGCCAACGAAGTTCAGCGAGGCGTTGACGCTATGGTCGCCAAGCGTCCAGTTGGTGGTCAGCGAAGCCTTGACTTTCGGCATGTCGGTGCCGGTAGACAATTGCCAGTCGTACAGACCTGGACGCGTGCCGGTCACATTGCTGACCGTGTCGCCTTCATGCTGCTCCAGCTTGTAGCTGTAGACGTAGGTGCCACGCAAGGCGGTGCTGAGCGAACCCCATTCACCGAGCTTGTTACGCAGACGGCCTTCGAAGTCGACACCGCGCAGTTCGGTCGAACCCTGGTTGGACCAAGGCGTCTTGACCGACAGCAGGGTGCCCGTGCCGGGAATCGGATTGCCGTTCGCATCGGTAATGAAGTTGGCCGGGTTCTGGTCGCGCAAGACGTTTTCCGGCGAGCGGTCTTCGTTTTTCAGCGCTTCGCTGGCCGTACCCAGCGCCACTTCTTTTTCCTTGCGTACGCGGTACACGTCGACGACCACGTCGATGTTGGAGGTCGGCGAGTAGATCAGGCCCAGCGAGTAGCTTTTCGACGTTTCCGGCTTCAGGTCCGGATTGGCGCCACCGACGCCGGAAATCGATTTGCTGCAGTCGGCCGTCACGCCGCCGGGACGCGGTGTGCTTTCATCTTCCTGGCAGCGTTTCGGATCCCACACGCCGGACAGGAAGAATTGCGCGCCGCCTGGCGTCACTTGCGACAGCGCCGGAGCGCGGAAACCTTCGGCATACGTGCCGCGGAAGGCCAGCGTATCGGTGGCGGTCCACTTGGCGCCCACTTTCGGCACGAAGTTGGTTTTGATGCCAGGATATTTGTCTACCCGGCCGGCAAAGTCCATCTCGAAGCTCTTGGTGAATGGCGTACGCAGCTCGACGAAGGCCGACTTGACGTTGCGCTGGCCGTCGATAATGGTATTGGACTGGCCGTAGATCTCGCCGTTGGCAACCTTGCTGTCCGGATCGATGCGGATTTTCTCCTGGCGCAGTTCGAAGCCGACGGCCAGGCCCATGGCACCGCCGCCCAGCTTGCCGAATTCCGTGCTGGCCTTGCCGTCCAGCTGGACGATTTCCGCCACGCCTTCGCTTTTCGGATCGTAGCTGATGGTCGGATCGGCCGCCAGTTGTGCCAGCGACGTACCGGTGTTGAGCTTGCGCAAGGTCGGCAGGTACAGGCGGCCATATTGCGTTTCATCGCGTTCCGAGCGGTTCCACAGCAGGCCCGTGTCCCAGCTCCAGCCGAAGTGGTCGCCTTGCAGGCCCGTCAGCAGGCGCATGTTCTGGTTGACCGTTTCCGAGCCGCCACGCAGGTTTTCAAAGCGGTAGGCGACCGAAGCACGGGCATTCGTCAGCGGGTTGTCCGGATGGCCAATCGGCAGGATGACCTGGAATGGATCGGCCAGGCCCGTCGCCATGTAGTTGGTGACGGAGGTCGTGCCGAGCGTGATCGGCGCGCCCGTGTACGAACGCGAGGAGCGCGTGTATGCCGCTTCGGCGTAGCCCGTGATGGAGTTGCTGAGCTTCAAGGTGCCACGGCTCAGTACGCTCGCATCGCGGCCGTCGCCCTGGCCTTCGAGAAATTGATCGGCGTCATAGTTACAGAAGGTGCGGCCGATCAGCACGCTCGTCGGCAGCAGGCCATCCTTGACGCCGCCCGTGATCTGTTGCGACGCATCGCAGCCGAGGTTGAACGTCAGGCGCTGCGGCGCGTTTGCCTGGGTGACGCCGAAGTTGCGCGAACCTGGCGCCGATTCGCGGTACACCGCCGCATACTTCGAGATGGAGCTCGAGTAGTTGGAGCGGAAGCGGCCGTTCAAGTCCTGGTAGGTCGAGTAGGCAATGTCCTTGACGTCGCGGCGGGCAACGCGGTCGCGTTGCGAGAAGTCGACGGCGGCAAAGACGTTGTAGCCATCGGTCTCAAGGTCGCCCGTGCCGAAGAAGCCATTGACGTTCTTGCGGCGGAACAGACCGTCGTCATTCGCGCCCGCATTGCCGGCGATTTGCGCACCGCGGTAGTTCGATTTGGTGATGAAGTTGATGACGCCGCCGATGGCGTCCGAGCCGTAGACGGCCGATGCGCCGTCTTTCAGGATTTCGACACGGTCCAGCGCGGACAGGGGAATGCTGTTCAAGTCATACAGGGTGGAGTTGCCGTTGTTCGGGTCGGCGTAGGCCGATGGCGTCATGCGCCGTCCGTTCAGCAGGATCAGGGTGGAGCTCGAGCCCAGCCCGCGCAGCGAGGCGGTGGCGACGCCCTTGGCAAAACCGCTGCCGCTGGCCTGGTCCTGATTGGTGTCGGTACCCATCGATGGTACCAGCTTCATCAGTTCGGCAACGGTCGACACGCCGCTGTCCTTGATGTCCTTGGCGGTAATCACATCGACAGGCGAGGTGCCTTCCTTGTCGGCCCGTTTCAGGTTGGAGCCGGTGATCAGGATTTTTTGCAGCGCCGGCTCTTGCGGAGCCAGCTGTGCATATACCAGTTGCGAGGAAGATAAGGTGAGGGCGACAGCGATGACGCTTTGTTTTAAGACTATTCTTTTGAACAAAATATTCTCCATCAATTTTCAACTGCTGAACACATGGCCGACCATCGTTATGCGATGGCCAGCTTTCCCGGTCTAGTGGATCGCTTGAGCGATTTTTGTTGCAGAACCGTATAAACAGTTTTGCCTAGACCTTTATCAAAACATCTTCGGAAACGTCGCGCTATGTTTTTTTTTAATATTGTCACGTTGACACAACAGTTAATCTAGAATATTTTTGTGCTTACATATTTGGTAAAAAATTGATGGTGGGAAAAAGAAACTGTGCTAATAAATCCCGGATAATTGCATTATGTGCAATGAAAATATTCGCCGTGCATTGTGTAAGTATTTGTTTTATATGCGTTTATTTTAAATTTCATCCGCGCTTTAATAAATTGTCATTTTTTCAAATGTCCATGAATGTTGCAAATTTTTACATTTGTAATATTTTGCAGATGCACAATTTTGGTGCGTCGGCGATTATCGCTGGCCTTGCTGGGGAGGGCGAGATAATGCCGGGAGATAATCAGATAATGTCGGAACATAATTAGAGCCTGGTGCTGCGATGCATCATTTTCGTGCATAAAAAAAGCCGCCAGCATTATGCTGGCGGCCATGGCTGCCTTTATCTGGTGCGTTGCCGCGCTATTTGGCGAACGCTTGCGCCGCCGGCGTGACGGTGACGGCGGCTGGCTTGATGTCCAGCTTCATCGCGCCGATGACCTTGTCTTCATCGAGCAGGGCCTGCGGCTTGTTGCCGTCGTACTTGATGGGCGAAAACGCGTCGCTGACGAGCTTATCCTTCAAGCCTGCCGCATCCTTGGCGACGATGACCACGGACAGGTTCTTCGCCGACAGGTGCTGTTTAATGGCGCGGTTGACGTCGGCCAGCGTCAGTTTCGACAAGCCGTCACGCATCAGCTTGGTGAACTCGGGCGTGCCATACCATTGCGAGTCGAGCGCATAGCCCAGTTGCTGGTCTTGCGTCGAGGTCATGACAAACACGTTCTTCATCAGGTAGTCGCGCGTAGTGGCGAAATCGTCCTGCGTCAGGCCGTTGTCGATCAGCTTGCCCAATTCCGTCAGGGCCACGCGCAGGGCGAAGTGGGCGTTGTCCGGCGCCACGGGACGGATCCATACCTCGAACAGCTGCGCCTTGCGGCCCAGGTTCGGATTCGGGAAGAACTGGTACATGCCGCGCGGGAAGGCTTCGATGTACGCGTAATCGCCGTAGTTCATGCCGCGGATTTCACGGATGCGCTGGTACAGATAGGAATTCGAGGCGCGGTGCTCGCCCAGCCACGTTTTCGCCAGCCACAGGGCGGGGAAGTCCGGGTGCGTGCGTGTCACGTCCAGCGGCAGGCCGAAGGAAATCGCCGTGGCGCGCGTGTTCTTCTCGATGATTTCCACTTCCAGGCCCTGGGCCTTGCGGCCCGCGGGTTTCACCGTGGCAGGCAAGCCGGGACCGGCCGGCAAGCTTGCCAGCGCCTGCGTCAGCGAAGCCGTCATGGCGTCCGACACGTCGCCGGAAATACCCACCTTGACGGCGCCTTGCGCATACGCGCTCTTCCAGAACTGCTTCACGTCGTCCAGGGTGATGGTGTCGATGCCGGCCACCGTGCCCAGCACGGGATGGCCGTACGGCGTGCCCGCGTAGACGTTCGTCTGCAGGCGCTCCTTGGCAAACTCCTCTTCGTTATTGTCCTTCAGGTCCAGCAGCAGCGCGTTGCGCTGCGCATCCTTCAGGCGGCGGAAGTCGTCCTCGCGGAAGCCGGGCGAGAGCAGCAGGGGCAGGGCGATGGCGTTGAACTGGGTCCAGTTATCCTTGTGGATGGAGCCCGTAAACGTCGTCATTTCCTTGTCCGTCTGCTGGGAAAAACTGCCGGCCAGCGGGAACAGGGCCTGGTTGACCTCGTCGATCTTGCGCTCGGACGAACCGCCCGACGCCACCATGGCGGCCGTCAGCGCGGCCAGGCCTTCCTTGCCCTGCG
This sequence comes from Janthinobacterium violaceinigrum, assembly GCF_009208555.1. GTDB lineage: Bacteria > Pseudomonadota > Gammaproteobacteria > Burkholderiales > Burkholderiaceae_D > Janthinobacterium > Janthinobacterium violaceinigrum. Next base: position 45,605 of record NZ_WFLI01000001.1, read on the forward strand.
GGTCTTGCGCGGAACCAGCCATGAACAGCAGCTTGTAGCGGATTTGCGGCAGCGCGGATTTTTGCACCAGCACGTCGAACTTCGCGGTCGAGGCGGCCGGCAGCAGGCTGGCCAGTGTCGGCGTGGCGGCGATGGCCGCTGCCATCGGCTGGTTCGACAGGGTGGTCACCACCAGGCCCTCGTCCGTCAGGTATTTGCGCGCGGCCGCTTGCAGGTCGGCCGGCGTGAGCGTGTCGATCAGGCGGTAGTACTGGTTGATGGTGGCGTACGAACGGTCGAAATGCACGAAGGACGCCAGGGTGCCGGCGATCTGTTCCGTGTTGTCGAGCGAGCGGATCAAGCCGTATTTTTCCGCCGACTTGGCGTCCGCCAGGTCCTTGTCGCTCACTGGCGTGTCGCGCAGCTGGGCCACGGTGGCCAGGATAGCGTTGCGCACGTAGACGGCGTCGTCGATGTTTTTCACGCGCGCGCCGATCACGGCCAGGGTGGGATCGACCCGGTCCGGCGTCATGTCGAACAATTGGTCGACCTTCTGTTCGTTCTGCACCAGGCGTTTATATAAAGGCGAGGTGCGGCCGAACGACAGCGACAGCAGGGTGGCCAGCGCCGCCTGGTCCTTGTCCTTCACGGAAAACGCAGGCGCGTGGAAGCCCACGGCCACCCACGGCAGGGTCGGCGTGGGCCAGGCCACGTGCTTGTAGACGGGGCCGTGCGGTTTTGGTTCCACGGGCACGGCCGCCTGCTGCTTGCCGCGCTGCCAGTTGCTCCAGTATTTTTCCACCAGCGCGATCGCTTGCTGCGGTTCCACGTCGCCCGCGATGATGATGGTGGTGCGCTCGGGACGGTACCAGCGGTCGAAGAAGATCTTCGAATACGCGTACTGGTTCGGCATGTCTTCGATGTCCTGGATGAAGCCCATCGTCGTGTGCTTGTAGGTATGCGTGGTGTAGGCGCTGTCGCGCATCACTTCGAACAGTTTCGACACGGGATTGGCGCTGTTCTTGTTGTACTCGCCCAGCACGGCCCGCGATTCCGTCTTGAACGCGTCTTCCGCGTAATCGAGGTGCTGGAAGCGGTCCGCTTCCACCTTCAGCACGGTTTCCAGGTCCTGCTTGGCAAACGTCGTGTGGTAATTGGTCAGATCGTCGCTCGTGTAGGCGTTCTGGCGCGCGCCGGCCCGGGTGATCACTTCCTGGTATTTTTCGGGCGGATAGGCCTTGGTGCCGCGAAACATCATGTGCTCGAAGAAGTGGGCAAAGCCGGACTTGCCCGGCTCGACTTCATTGCGCGAACCCGTCTGCACGGGAATCTGCAGCGAGACCAGGTTGGGGAAGCCGGTCGGCACGATGATGATTTTCAAACCGTTGGGCAAGGTTTTTTCCGTCGCCTTGAATGGCAGCAGGTCGGCCTTGCTGGCGGTGGCGCTGTTGGCGGCGGCCGGCTTGACGGGCGCGGCGGCCAGGTTCGACGAGGCCATGGCCGACAGGGCCAGGGCGAAAGCGGGGATAAACAGGGGCATGGCTCTTGACACGGGGGCTCCTTCTATTTGGGATGTTATGAAAGTGCAACACCGCAGCATAGAATATTCACGCCGTCATGCATAGGGGAGGGAACTGCTGCGCGGAAAAACTCAGGGAGGGGCGGCAGCGGGATGCGCTGGCCCCGGGGCCTAGGTGAGTGTCGTCTCCGGCAGGCTGATGCGGTTGCGGCCCAGGTGCTTGGCGCGGTACAGCGCGCAGTCGGCCGTGTGGATCAGCTGGCCCAGTTCCGTGCCGGGGCCGGGCAGGGCCGTGGCGGCGCCGATGCTGACGGTGACGCAGGCGCCGTCTGCGCGCTTGCGCGGCAGTTGCAGCCGCTCCACGCGCTGGCGGATGCGCTCGGCCACGATGGCCGCGCCTTTCAGCGACTGGTTCGGCAGGATGACGGCAAATTCTTCGCCGCCATAGCGGGCCACCAGGTCGTTCGTGCGCATTTCGCTGGCCACGGCGCCGGCCACCTTGCGCAGGCACAGGTCGCCGCCCTGGTGGCCGTGGCTGTCGTTGTACTCCTTGAAATTGTCGACGTCGACCATCAGCAGCGACAGGGGCTGGCTTTGCCGCTGGGCGCGCTGCCATTCGGCGAGGACGGTGTCGTCGAAGCAGCGCCGGTTCGCCAGGCCCGTCAAGCCATCGCGCGTGGCCAGGCGTTCCAGTTCCACCTGCGCGCGCTTCTCGTCCGTCATGTCGCGCAGGGTTTCCACCACGGCCACCAGTTCGCCGACATTGCCGTGGATGGGGCTGGCATCGACGGCCAGGTAGCGGCGCCGCCCCGTGCGCGGCATGTCGCACCAGTTTTCCGCGCACAGATTGGTGCCCGTGCTGCTGCGGTACTGCTGCTGTGCATGCAGCGCGCGCATGTCGCCGCCCCGCCCGGCCAGCAGCAGGTCGGCCAGGGTGGGGCGCTCGTCGTTGTAAAAGCAGCGGCCCGGCTCGGTCATGCCCAGCACTTCGCTGGCCGGCACGCCCGTCAGCTGCTCGCAGGCGCGGTTCCAGATCATCACCCGGCCATGCACATCGAGGACAAAGGTGGGCACCACCAGCAATTCCATCATCTTGACGGCGAAACCCTGGGCTTCATCGTGGGGCGATGCGCTGGCGTAGGCATGGCTATCCGGCATGTAAGCATCCTTCATGGGTGAATGGGGCGGGCTCGTTGGCCATGATGCAGCGTGGCGGGGTGGAAGGTGTTGATCTTGAGCAATATTTATTGTGCACGACTATCAGCCCTGGACCGGGGACCCGTCCGGGCAGGCGGCCAGCGGCAGCGACAGGCGCAAGGTGGTGCCGGCGCCGCTGAGACTTTCGATGTGCAGGCTGCCGCCGGCTGCAGCCACGCGTTCATGCATGCCGGACAGGCCGCAACCGAGGCGTGGCGGCGAGCCCGACAGGCCGACACCGTCGTCGCTGATGCGGCATGCCAGGGTGTCGCCCACTTGTTGCAAGCATAGCTGGACATGCGTGGCGCGCGCATGGCGGGCAATATTGGCCAGCCCCTCCTGCAGCGCGTGGTACAGCAGGGGACCGTGTGCGCTGCCGGCGGCGGCGTCGAGCAGGTATTCGCAGCTGCAATCGATGCCGGTGCTGCGCTGGAAGTCCGCCAGCAAGCCGTCGCACGCCGCTTGCAAGCCCGCATCGAGGGCGGGCGGGCGCAGGTCGTGGATGACGCGGCGCAGCGCGGCGATGCTGAGGTCGACATTGTGCGCCATCATGGCCAGCTGCCGCGCCAGCAAGGGCGTGGCGCCATGCGTGCTGGCCTGCAGCATGGCCAGGTCGATTTTCAGGGTCAGCAAATGCTGGCCCAGGTCGTCGTGGATATCGCGCCCGATGCGCAGGCGTTCCTGCTCGCGCGCCTTGCGCTGTTCGCAGGCCAGGCGGGCCTGCCCGGCATCGGCGCGCTGCTGTTCCAGCGCCTGCAGGCGCAGCGCCAGCCGGTGCTGGCGCCACAGCAGCAGCGCCAGCGCGCCCAGCAGGAGGGCGCAAGCCGTCATCAGCGACCAGGACGGGTCGGCTTGCACCAGCGGCCCGGCGGCGTGGCCCGCATGCAGGGACGCGAGCGCGCCGGCCGCCAGGCAGGCCAGAATGCTGAGGCGGTACGGCAGGCGTAGCCAGCGGTGCAGCATGTGCTTGCTCCCTAAATGTTTTCCATCAGGCAATGTTCTTACAGAAAATATATTAACTTGGGGTTATTTATATTGTCTAAACGCAAAAGCTGCGCAGTTAAGCCCGCCGCTGTGGCTTTCTTGCCCGCTGACGCGCCGGCATCAGGCGGCGGCCACGGCATTTGCACGGGAAGTGTCGTGGCGGCATATAATAGAGGGTTGTCAATCGGCTTTTGCGGTTCCGGCGGCATGCGCCGGCATCGCTGCGTACGCCCTGCGCGAGGACGCCAGCCAGCTCTTAGGAAATACAGTGACTTATAGCATCAAAGAGATTTTTTACACCCTGCAGGGCGAAGGTGCGCACGCGGGCCGTCCGGCCGTGTTCTGCCGCTTTTCCGGCTGCAACCTGTGGACGGGCCGCGAAAGCGACCGCGCCACGGCCGTGTGCCAGTTCTGCGACACGGATTTCGTCGGCACGGACGGCGAACTGGGCGGCAAGTTCAAGACGCCGGCCGAACTGGCCGCGCTGATCGACAGCCTGTGGCCGGCCAGCTATGCCGCCAGCAAATACGTGGTGTTTACGGGCGGCGAGCCGCTGCTGCAGCTGGACACGGCCCTGATCGACGCCATGCACGCCGTGGGCTTTACCATCGCCATCGAAACCAACGGCACCTTGCCCGTGCCGTCCGGCGTGGACTGGATCTGCGTCAGCCCGAAGATGGGTTCTACCCTGGTCGTGCACAAGGGTAACGAGATCAAGGTCGTCATCCCCCAGTTCCAGCAAGACCTGGCCGCCTACGAAGGCCTCGATTTCGAGAACTTCTTCGTGCAGGCGATGGATGGCCCCCTGGCTGCGCACAATATGAAGCTGGCGATCGAAACGTGCAAAAGCAATCCGAAATGGAAGCTGAGCCTGCAAACCCATAAACTCCTGCAAATACCTTAAAACAAATAATATGCTGACTATCACACGCAAGCTCGAATTCGACGCGGGCCACCGCATTCCCGACCACAAGAGCCAGTGCCGCAACCTGCACGGCCACCGCTACACGGTGGAAATCACCCTGGTCGGCAAGGTCATCGAAGCGGAAGGCAATTCCGACAATGGCATGATCATGGACTTTTCCGACGTGAAAACCCTGGCCAAGCAGCACCTGGTCGACGTGTGGGACCACGCCTTCCTCGTCTATGAAAAGGACGCGGCCGTGCGCGACTTCCTGGCCAGCCTGCCCGACCATAAAACCGTCGTCATCGACCGCATCCCGACCGTGGAAAACCTGGCGCGCATCGCCTTCGACATCCTGAAAGCGGCGTTTACCGACCATTTCGGCACGGGCTTGCACCTGCATAAACTGGTGCTGCATGAAACGCCGAATTGCTGGGCAGAAGTGACCGATGACTGAAACGCACGCTAGCGCGCAGGACGCGCGCTACATGCAGCTGGCCCTGGAGCAAGCCCAGCACGCATGGGACCTGGGTGAAGTGCCCGTGGGCGCCGTCGTCGTCAAGGATGGGGAAGTCATCGCCGTGGGCTACAACCAGCCCATCGGCCGCCACGACCCCACGGCGCACGCGGAAGTGATGGCCTTGCGCGTGGCCGCCGAAAAGCTGGGCAACTACCGCTTGCCCGGCTGCGAACTGTATGTGACCTTGGAACCGTGCGTGATGTGCTCGGGCGCCATGCTGCATGCGCGCCTGGCGCGCGTCGTGTATGGCGCGGGCGACCCGAAGACGGGCGCCTGCGGTTCCGTGTTGAACCTGTTCGAGCAGCCGGCGCTGAACCACCAGACGGCCATCGAGGGCGGCGTGCTGGCCGATGAGTGCGGCGCCTTCCTCCGGCGTTTCTTTGCCGAGCGCCGCCGCGCGCAGGCGGAAGCGCGCAAGCTGGCCGCTCCCCAGGGCTGACGCCAGCCCGGACAGGGCAGGGCCGCCATGGCCTTGCCCCCCTTGCCACCCTTGCCAGCCATTCAGGCTGGTATTTTTTATAACTGTTGCGAAATAACATCTGTCTAGACCACTTTGCCATTCTCAAATGAGAATGATTCGTGTTACAGTATTGTTTTCGCCAGCAAACTTTCCCCTTACGCATCGTCATCGATCCGGGTTCAAGAGCCAGCCTTCACTCTTCCACCGGATCATCATGACTACTGTGCTTTTGCAGCGCACCGCTGCACCCGTCGTATCCCCAGCCCACCTGCCTGTCCGCCGCCATAATCTGGTGCTGCGCGCCGCCTTGCTGGGCCTGTTTGCGGCCCCCATGCTGCCCGTGGCCGCGCAAAACGCCGCCATCAATGCGGGCACGGCAGCGCAGGAACCGGCCAAGCTGCCCGTCTTCCCGGAAATCGTCGTGAACGCCAAGCAGGATTACGAGCGTCGCGCGGGCACCAAGACGGTCATCACGAGCGAAGACCTGGAACGCCGCGGCGTGACGGACATGGGCGGCATCGTGCGCTATCAGCCACTGATCAGCACGCCAATGGCGGCCTCGGGCGCCGGCAGCGTGTGGGATGGTTCGGGCAACACGGGCTACAACATCCGCGGCATGGAAGGCAACCGGGTCAGCCTGGACGTGGATGGCATTTCCCTGCCAGATGCGGCGCCGAAACCGGATGGCACCACCTTGAACGCCTTCGGCACGGGCCGCGACTATTTTGATCCTGAAACCTTCCGCGAAGTGCGCATCGATTCGGGCACGACGGCCGCCAGCGGCGCCAATCCCGGCCTGGGCGGCAGCGTGGCCTTCATCACCAAGTCGCCCGAGGATTACCTGGGCGAAGGCGTGGACCATTATGTGGCGTATAAATACGGCCGCGCCACGGCGGACCGCAGCAATGCCCACACCCTGACGGGCGCCGCCAAGATCGGCGCCAATCTGCAAGGCCTGGCCGTGTACGTGCACCGCGATGGCGAGCAGACGGACAGCCGCGGCAGCGCCCCCGTCAATCCGGACGACTGGCATTCGAACGCCTTGCTGTCCAAGCTGGTGTGGGCCTTGCCGGGCGAGCAAAAGCTGGACTTGACGGTCGACATGTTCGAGCGCAAAAACAAGCGCGATCTGCGCAACAAGGTCAGCACATATTATCCGACCGGCGTGCAGCAAGATTCCACCACCAGGCGCACGCGCGTCAGCCTGGGCCACGACGTGGCGCTGAAGGACTTCGCCCTGTTCGACCGCCTGACGTCGAAGGTGTATCTGCAGAATGCGAAAATCGATGACAAGACGCAAGGCCGCTATACCTTCGGCAGCCCGTCGCAGCGCACCATCGACACCAGCTTCAAGAATGACAGCATCGGCCTGACGTCGGAAGCGACCAAGCAGCTCAACGCGGACAACGCGCTGCTGTACGGCGTGCAGCTGGAGCAGAGCAAATCGCGCCGGCCATGGATGGAAGACCGCACCATCATCGCCACGGGCGTGCACCAGATCACGCGCAAGAACCGCATGGCCGACATGGACAGCACCAAGGTGGCCGTGTACGTGCGCGATGACTACAGTTTTAATGTGGCCGGCAAGAAAGCCGTGCTGACGCCGGGCCTGCGTGCCGACTACCGCAAGCTGGAACCGAAAAACCTGCAAAACTATGTCATCGCCGTGCCCAATGCCGCCAAGGAAGTGCGCAAGGAAAGCGATACCTATTTCACGCCAAGCCTGAGCCTGTCCGTGGAAGTGCTGCCGCAAATGAATGCCTATGCCACCGTCACGCGCGGCACGCGCCTGCCGACGGCGGCCGAGCGCACGGGCACCTATGATTCCTTCAGCTACACGGGCACGGGCACGGGTTATGCCGTGCTGGGCAATGCGAATCTGCGCAAGGAAACCAGCCAAGCCTACGAGCTGGGCTTGAAGGGCGACATCGTCAAGGGCTTGAGCATGCACGCCTCCGTCTACCAGACGGAATACAGGAACATGATCGAGTATGTGGCGCAGGAAGACGATCCGGTCAACTATCCCACCATCGTGCAGGGCCTGTTCCGCCCGGAAAACATCGGCGATGCCCGCACCTGGGGCGGCGAGCTGAGCCTGCGCGCGGAGCTGGGCGCCTGGTCGCCCGCCATGCAGGGCTACCGGGTCGACCTGGCCACGGGTGTGGCCAAGGGCCGCTCCTTCAATACCCAGACGGGCCAGAGCGGCGGCCTGGCTTCGGTGGCGCCGCCCAAGACGGCGCTGACCTTCGGCTACGACCATGCGAACCAGCTGTTCGGCCTGGAACTGACGGCCCTGCATGCAGGCGAGAAACAGGCGCCGAACGATCTGTTGATGGGCACGACGGCGCCGCGCTACAAGGTGCCGTCGTACACCATCTTCGACCTGTCGACCTACTGGAACGTGCACAAGAACGCCAAAATCATCGTCGGCGTGTACAACTTGACGGATCGCAAGTACTGGGATTACGCCGCTGCGCGCAGCCTGGCCGCCGGCACCACGGCGGCCAACCGCGCCGAGATCGAGCGCTATGCCAAGCCGGGCCGCAACGTCGCCGCCAGCCTCAGCATCAACTACTGATTTTTACCGGGGAGGGGTGCCTGCCCCTCTTTTTTTCCATGTTTGATTGAATGGTCTCTCTATGAAGTTATCCAAACTCGTTCTATCCCTGCTAGGCAGCCTGCTGATCGCAAACGCATACGCGGCCCCAGCCACTTTGGCGGAACGCTGGTCCACCTTGCGCACGGAGCAGCCGAAGCTGCAGATCCGCGACGCGGCGCGCGCGCTGGGTGTATCCGAAGCGCAATTGCTGGCAACCAACATCGGCAAGGGCGTCACGCGCCTGCAGGCAGATGGCAACCAGCCGCGCGAAATCATGCGCGCCGCGCTGGACCTGGGCATGGTGCAAGCGATCACGCGCAATGAAAACGGCGTGATCGAAACGACGGGCGTCGCCAGCAAGTTCAAGCAGGCGGGCGACAAGTCCGAGCAGGCCGACGCCAAGGATCCGGAAACGGAAGCGCGCCAGCGCAATATCGCGGGCGGTTACCTGGGCGGCCAGATCGACCTGCGTTTCCATTTTGAAAACTGGAAATACGCATTTGCCGTGGAACAAGCAGGCCGCGATGGCAAGCCCACGCGCAGCCTGCAATTTTTCGATGCCAACGGCACGGCCGTGCACAAGATCTACCTGCGCAACGAGCCGGGCGTGGCCGTCTACGATAAATTGGTGGCGACCTTCCGCCTGCCCCAGCAAAGCGCGGAATTGAACGTGCTGGCCGTGGCGCCGAAAGCGGCGGAAAAGCCCGATGCCGAGATCGACGTCAAGGAATTCCAGCTGGCCTGGAAGGACATGACGGACGTACACCAGTTTGCGCAAATCATGCGCGAATTCCATTTGTCGCGCGAACAGGCGCTGCGCCTGGCGCCGGCCGGCGTGGTCGAGCGCGTGACGCCAGCGGCCCTGCGCACCCTGCTGGAAAATGCGGCGAAGGACAAGGTCGCCATCATGGTGTTCCTGGGCAACGAAGGCTTGACGCAGATCTACAGCGGCAAGATCGAGAAAACCATGGCCGCCGGCGGCTTCTTCAATGTGCTGGACCCGGACTTCAACCTGCACATCCGCGATACGGCCCTGCGCAGCGGCTGGGTAGTCAAGCGCGGCGGCGTCACCTCGGTCGAGTTCTTCGATAACGAAGGCACGCAAGTGGTCTCCTTCTTCGGCGTGCGCGAGCGGGGCAAGCCGCAGCCGCAAGCGTGGGTGGACCTGGCTGATTCCTTGCCAAAAGCCAAGTAAATAGCCGTACCGTTGCCGCCCGGCGTACCGGCGCGGCAACACTTCAGTTCGACTTCTGCATGAGTCATGATGGCAAGATCGCAATAGTGGTATGCTGACTCCAAGGCCGCAGCGATCGTGCCTGCGTGCTGGTTCCTGGAAGAGAGGCAATCATGGCAACCATCATGGCGAACGGCCTCAATATAGCATATGAAAGCCACGGCGACCCCGACGATCCGTGCGTGCTGCTGGTCATGGGCCTGGGCATGCAACTGATCGCCTGGCCGGCGGACTTTGTCGAAGGCATCGTCGAGCAAGGCTTTCGGGTAGTGCGTTTCGACAACCGCGACAGCGGCCTGTCAAGCAAGATGGCGCTGGCGGGCAAGCCGTATCTGCCGCTGGCCTACCTGAAAAACCTCGTCGGCTGGCCCCTGAAAACTTCCTACACCCTCGATGACATGGCAGCCGATGCGCTGGGCTTGCTGGCGGCCTTGCGCATTGCGCAGGCGCACGTGATCGGCGTGTCGATGGGCGGCATGATTGCGCAAGTGATGGCGGCGCGCGCGCCGCAGCAGGTGCTCAGCCTGACATCCATCATGTCGAGCAGCGGCCGGCGCGGCTTGCCCGGCCCCACGCGGGCCGCGCGCAATGCGCTATTGCAACGTCCGAAACGCAATGCCAGCCGCGCCGAACTGATGGCGCACATGGCCGCCACCGTGCGCGTCATCGGCAGTCCCGCCTATCCCGTGTCGGAAAAACTGCTGTACCAGCGCATCGAAGCGGCGCTGCAGCGGGGCAGTTGCCCCGAAGGCGTGGCGCGGCAAATGGTGGCCATCGCGGCCTCGGGCGAGCGCACGGCCTTGCTGCCGAGCATCAGTTGTCCGGCACTGGTGATCCACGGCGCGGCCGATCCCCTGATCCCCGTCGCCTGTGGCATCGATACGGCGGCGCTGATTCCGGGCGCCCGCATCGAGGTGATCGAGGGCATGGGGCATGACATGCCGCCCCAGCTGATCGAGCGCCTGCTCGCCTTGATCGATGTGCATCTGCAAGGTAAGATGGCGCCCCAGATGCGCTCCCAGCCAGCCTAGGCGCGCCCACCATTTTTTGAAGGCTTGGGCATATTTTGAAGACACCTGAGATTGGCATCGCCATCGTCGCGCCGGGCGGTTATGCGCCCGACGAGGCGGCCCTGGCGCGCGGCATCGCCCGCTTGCAGGCGCAAGGCGCCACCGTCCACAATTACTACGACCACGCACACAAGTTTCAGCGCTTCGGCGGCACGGATGCGGGCCGGCTGGCGCAGCTCCATGCGGCCGCGGCCGACCCTGCCGTGCAGGTGGTGATCGCCTTGCGCGGCAGCTACGGCATCAGCCGCATCCTGCCCGACATCGATTTTTCCGCCATGGCCGATAGCGGCAAACTGTTTGTCGGCTACAGCGACTTCACGGCTTTCCACATGGGCTTGATGGCAAAGACGGGACGCGCCAGCTTTGCCGGCCCCATGATCTGCGACGACTTCATCCGCGACGAGCCCGAGCAATTTACGCTCGACCAGCTGTGGTCGTGCCTGGCAGGCCCCACGCACACGGTCACGGGCGCGTCCGTTGGCAATCCGCATGTCGAGCTGCAAGGCAAGCTGTGGGGCGGCAACCTGGCCATGCTCGTGCATTTGCTGGGGACGCCATATTTTCCGGTAATCGATGACGGCATCCTGTTTCTGGAAGACGTCAACGAACACCCGTACCGGGTCGAGCGCATGCTGCTGCAACTGCTGCACGCGGGCGTGCTTCAGCACCAGCAAGCCGTGGTGCTCGGCGATTTTTCCGCGTATAAACTGAGCCCCATGGATAACGGCTACGATTTCGACGCCATGCTGGCCTATGTGCGCGAGCACCTGCCCGTACCCGTGCTGACGGGGCTGGAATTCGGCCACATCCGCCGCCGGGTCACCTTGCCGTTCGGCGGCCACGCGCAGCTGCGCTCGGACGCTTCCGGCTTCAGCCTGCAGGTGGGCGATTACCCGACCCTGGCGCGCCCCTGAACGCCGCCCTGGACGCCATGCACGCCAAGCCCGGCAGGTTGCTGCAGCTCGATGTGCTGCGCGGCATCGCCGTGTTTGGCATCCTGCTGGTGAATATCTGGGGCTTTGCCTGGGGTACGCTGTCCCTGCGCTACGGCACCTTGCCCGCGCAGCCGCCCGTGCTGGACCAGCTCGTCATTTTCGGCGTGGCGGCGCTGGCGCAGTTCAAGTTCTATCCCGTCTTCGCGTTCCTGTTTGGCGCCGGCTTTGCCCTGCAGACACGTTCCCTGCGACGCCAGCTGGGCAGCTGGGAACAGGCGCAAACCGCGTACCGGCGCCGCTTGCGCTGGCTGCTGGCATTCGGCCTGCTGCACGGTTTCCTGATCTGGAGCGGCGACGTGCTGACCTCGTATGCCGTCGCCGGCATGCTGGTGCTGCCGCTGGCAGCCGCCAGGCTCAGCCGCGTGCGCAACCGCGCCTGGCTGGTGGCGGCAGGCTTTCTATTATTCATGTGCCTGCTGATCCCCGTGGGCCAGCAGGGCGGCGCGCCGGACACGGCGCGCGACCTGCACAGCTTTGCGGACCGCTACGCCATCTACACGCAAGGCGGCGCCTGGGCCGTGGCCAGGCTGCGCGCCAACGATTTTCTCGTCTCGCTGCTGTACGCTGCCGTCATGCTGCCGCATATCATCGTGCTGTTCCTGCTGGGTATCTTGTCCGTGCGTTTCGGCTGGCTGACGCAGCCCCAGCGCCACCAGCGCCTGTGGCGCCGCGTGCGTGCCGTGGGACTGGGCGTGGGCTTGCCGTTCAACTTGCTGGCGGCGGGCGCCATCGCCTGGCAGGTGGCGGATCCGTATCAGACCGTGTTTGACGCGGCCCTGTTCGAAGTGGGCCTGTTCGCGGGCGGCCCCGTGCTGGCGGCCGGCTATGTGGCTGCGCTGATGCTGGCCGGTCCCTTCATGCTGCGCTGGCTCGGCTCATGGCTGGCACCCGTGGGACGCATGGCGCTGAGCAACTATCTGCTGCAATCCTTGATCGGCACCTGGCTGCTGCAAGGGCCGGGCCTGGGCTGGGGGGCAACACTGCGTCCGGCCGAGATGCTGGGCCTGGCGGTGTTGATCATGGCGGGGCAGGTGCTGCTGAGCCGTTACTGGCTGCGGCATTTTCGCCAGGGGCCCATGGAAGCGCTGTGGCGCCGGCTGGCGCGGCTGGACTGACCCTGTCGTGCATATGTTGTTCCCTAATGGGCCGGCGCGTAAGCTGTTTTTTGTTGCGCAAGTTATCTGGCCTGGGCCCTGTCATGAATTGACTAAAATGCATGTTGGTGATAATTTCGTTTCCTTCATGATCATTCGAATAGTTAAGAAATGAAAAAAATTCAGTCATGGCCAGGCACGATGGCGGCGCTCTTGCTCATATCCATGCTGGCAACTGGATGCGGAAGTATGTCGAACCGCGCCGATGCCAAATTTGCCGAGCCGGCCAAGATGAAAAAAGACGAGGGTTATGTCGTTATCTCGACCGGCACGAATTATGTTGATCAATTCGGGGCTGGCGTGTTTTTGACGATTGCTCCCGCGACGGCAAAATACATGCAGGATGAACTGGCGCTCCTGGCGGTGGGTTCGCAGGTTTTGAAAAGCGATTTTTCTGATCATTTTGGCTTGCTGCATGCCGTGAAATTAAAAGCAGGCGCGTATCAATATTATCAAGCCAATCTGGATTTGCGGCGCTACGCGATCAGCGTGCCAAATGCACGATTCCAGGTCGTGGCCGGGCAGGTTACCTATCTTGGCGAGTTTTTTTACACGATGAGCTTGAAAACAAGGGATAGGAGCGATATGCGTGATAATGAACAGCGCGACATGAGCTTATTACTGCAAAAAAACCCTGGCTTGGCCGCATTGCCACGTATTAAGAATGTGGTCCAGTATTCGGGTTATGTCCTCAAGGATGGCGAGCATGTCGTGCAAGCAGGTTCTGTCGAGTAAGCAGCAGGTCACGGTGACCATGTCTGGGCGCTAATCCACGCCCCAGTCAAACGTGCCTTGCGCCGCAGTGGGTGGCGGCGCCTTCGCCTTGGCGGACGGCACCAGCGGATTGTCGATGGCATGCCATTCGAACAAGTCCACGTCGAGCATGCAGGTGCGCGCCAGATGCAGTGCCTGCTCCGGCGTCAATGCGGGGTCCAGCCAGCGGTGTGCGTCTTCCAGGCTGACGGCCACGGGGCGGCGGTCGTGGATGTCGACCATGCCGCCCATGCTGTCGGCCGTCACCAGCACGAAGCCCGCTTCCTCGCGGCTGTGCTTCCAGGGACCGAACTGGGCCAGCACCAGCAGGAACAGGCGCGCGCGGTCCTTGCGGTGGATGTGCCACGGCTGCTTGCTGCCTTTTTCTCCCGTCCATTCATACCAGCCATCGACGCAGACGATGCCGCGGCCCGCCCGCAGCAGCGGTTTCCAGTAGGCGCCGGCCAGCTTTTCCAGCCGTGCGTTGATGGCGATGGGAATTTTCTTCTTGCCGGGCGCGGGCGTGGCCTGCGCGGCCCAGGCGGGGCGGTAGCCCCAGAACACATCGTCGACCCGCCGCACGCCGTCCTGTATGTGCAGCACGGGCCGGTAGGTGCCGGGCGACACGTTCAGGTGCGGCTCGGCCTCGCTGTCGAACACCGCGTCGGTCCAGCCGAAGGATGACGCCAGCATGCGCGCCGTGTCATTTTGATCGAATCGTCCACACATGGCGAAATCATACCCGAACGCCATGGCGCGGGTGTGGGCCAGCGTACAGACGTTGCGCTGCGCCAAGCGCATAGTGGAAGCCAGTCAGGTCCCTGACGCTTCTTGCATCGGAGGAATTATGCCTTTTGAAAATCCCACCATCCACAAAGGCTTTACCATCAGCGCCACGGCCAGCCAGCGCCGCGATGGCCGCTGGGTAGGCTCGTACATCAGCCAGAACCAAACGTGCGGCGCGTACGCGGACACCTGCGATTACGACGACTGCAGCAATGAAAAAGAAGCGCAGCAAGTGGCCTTGTCCGTGGGCTGGCGCCTGGCGGACGGCGTGCCGGCGCGCTGAAGCTGTCCGCTGCTCAGCTTTTCCGCCGCAGGGCCAGCAGCAGGCCGGCCACGGGGAAGAACAGGGCGGTGCCCAGCCGTACGGAGGTCAGCGAAGCTGCCTCTACGCCCACCACATGGGGCAAGGCCAGCAGCAACAGGGGCGCCGGTACGGCAATGGCGAAGAAGAACAGGTACCACGAGTAGCCATTCTTCTTGGCCAGCAGGGCGATCAGGGCGCAGCCGACGAGGAAGACCAGCGGCAAATTCACATATTCCATGGTTCTGAGTTTTCATCCGGGAAAGCGCGTCATTATACGCGCCACCCGGGGTAGGCGGCCCCGCTTGCGGTCCTCAATTGCCAACGAAATCGGGCGGCCGCGGCGCCTGTGTATTCGTCTGTGCACCCGCCAGCGGCGCATCGGCCGGCAGCAGCGCCTTGATGGCGCCGTTATAGATAAGTTCCTGGGCATACGCCGACGCTTCGATCAAGGCCGCATGCACGGACTTGAAACTGCTCGGCGTTTCAATCAGCACGGGCTTGGCGTACACCTGCTGCGTGTCGCCGCGCTTGCTGAGCAAGATCATGCCCCGGTAGCGCCCATCCTTCTCCAGCGCCCCCGCCACATGAAATTCATAACCCCTGATCTGGTGTTTTTGTTGCTGATCCATGTCTCCCGCCTCCAATTCCATTGTCACGGTATTGGGCCATCAACTCGATAGGAACGGCAGAGTGTTTGATCTGGATCAATACCCAAATTCTTGACCACTATCCATCAAACGTCACGACGGCTGGCACAAGCGTAGCGAGCGGAGGGATGTGTGGCTGAGAAGCGCAACCGTACTTTAGTACGGTGAGCATCGCCAGCCGCAAAGCCCCCCGCGCAGTAGCTTGCGGCAGCCGTCATCATCCAGCGCGAATGGCGCGCAGCTGCTGGGCCGTTTCCTCGATCTCGCGATACGCTTCCTGGATATAGCCATCGATCGGGTGCCCGTCCATCCACTCGAAATAGGCGCGCTCGTCGTGTTTGATGGCGAAAGGGACGTGGTGGTCGCGTATCGACTCGGCCGTTTCGCGCACCAGCGAGGCAAAAAGCAGCTCCAGAGTTTCCATGATGGTCACCTTGCGAGACATGAATGCAGAGTATCGAATGTAGCACAAAGCTGCCCGCCGCCATGGCGCCTGGCGTGCCGTGCGCGCCTCCTGCGGTCCCGTCCTCAGGCCGGATGGCCGATATGCTCGTACAGGATCACGCAGCCGATGATGATCAGCACCAGGCCGCCCACCAGTTCGGCGCGCCGGCCCGCTATCGTGCCCAGCACGCGGCCCAGCATCACGCCCAGGGTGACCATGACGAAGGTGGAAAAGCCGATGGCGGCAGCCGTGACGACGATGTTGGCGCCCAGCAAGGCCAGGCCCGCGCCCACCACCATGGCGTCGATGCTGGTGGCCAGGCCCGTGACGGCCAGCACCCAGAACGAATGCGACTGGGCCGGTGCTTCTTCCTCGTCCGCGTCGGACAAGGCATTGCGTATCATCAGCAAGCCGATGATGCCCAGCAGGCTGAAGGCGATCCAGTGGTCCCACGCTTCCACATAGGGCGCGGCCACGCTGCCCAGGGCCCAGCCGATGACGGGCGTGATCGCCTCGATGACGCCAAAGATCAGCCCCGTGCGCAGCGCCTCGCGCCATTGCGGCTTGTGCAGGGCGGCGCCCTTGCCCACGGCGGCGGCGAAGGCATCGGTGGACATGGCAAGGGAAAGGGCGGCGGTGGCGGCGAAATTCATCGTTGGCTTCCTGTAAAACCTGGCTGGATAATAAAGCAACAACGCCGAAGAAAACCGTAGCGAGCGGAAGGGGGGGCCGGCGCCCCCGTTGGCCCGGGAAGCGCAACTGTACGGAGTACGGGGCCGCCGAGGCAGTGAGCATCGCAGGCCGTCAATCACGACGCGCAGCAGGTTTTATCGGCGTTTAACGCAAACCCGGCGATTTTACCCTACGTACAGCACCACCAAGGAGGCCAGCAGGCAATATGCGCCAAAGAAATGCCAGCGGCCCTGTTCCAGCCAGCGCGACAGCCAGCGCAGGGCCAGCAAGCCGGCCAGGAACGATAGCAGCATGCCCAGCAGGCTGGGGCCGATCAGCTGCAGCAGGCTGTTGCCGTGTTCCAGGTGGTCCAGGCTGCCATTCGCGACGGCCTGGTAAAAGCGCCAGCCTTCCTTGACCAGCACGGCTGGCGTCAGCACCACGGCCAGGGCAAAGCTGAATTCCTCGGCGCGGCGCTGCGGCACGCCCATGGCGATGCCGGCTGAAATGGTGGCGCCCGAGCGGGAAAAGCCCCGGAAGGGCAGGCACAGTCCCTGCACGGCGCCGATCACCATCGCCTTGCCGATGGACAAGGTGCCGCTTTCCCGCGCCTGCAGGCGCGACGAGACGATGATCAGCACGCCGGCGGCGGCCAGCGCGGCGGCCATCAGCTTTGCGTTGCCGAACAGGTGTTCGATTTCAAAGCCGGGCGCGTCCTTGCTCATGATGTGCGTAATGCCCTTCAGCAAGCCGAAGCCGACGATGCCCGTCAGGGCCGTGGCTGCCACGAGCAGCAGCACATTGCTGCGGAAGGCCGTAGCCGAGCTGAAATACGTGGCGCGCCAGGATTTCCAGAAATACACGATGACGGCAAACATGGTGCCCGTGTGCAGCATCACGAGCAGCATGGTCAGCTCGGGCGACGTGGGGTCCAGGCCCATCAGTTTTTCCGCCACGATGACGTGGGCGGAGCTGGACACGGGCAGCAGTTCGGCAAAGCCCTGGACGACGGAGAGGATGAAAAGTTGTAGGAAATTCATGGGCGATATGGTCGGGATGGTAGGCAGGCGGGAAAATTGTCACGTCGGAAACAAAACTATCCGGCAGCGCAATTTTACAGGCGAGCTCCTGGCGGGCAGCCCCGCATACCATTACAGTTTGTCCATGTTGGCGCAGGCCAGCAGTACGCCCAGGGCGATCAGCATCGCGCCGATCAGCCGGTCGATCGTGCGCTGGCGACGGATCATGCGGGAACGGAACGCGGCTTTTGAAAACAGGAGGGCGACCAGGGCAAACCACAGCAGATGGATGGCGGACATGCACAGCCCATAGCCAAACTGGACTGTCAATGGCGTGCCGGGCTGCACCACCTGGGTAAAGGTGCTGATGACAAACAAGGTCGTCTTCGGGTTCAGGGCATTGGTCAGGAAGCCGCTGAGGAACACCGTATGGCGGGGCACGGCTGCGCCACCTTGCAGGTCGAGAACGACAGTGTTGCGGTTGGCAAAGGTTTTCCAGCCGATCACGACCAGGTACACGGCGCCTGCAAACTTGATTGCAGTAAATAGGAGCGGTGAATTTGCGATGATCAGCCCGATACCGAACATGGTATAGAACACGTGGACTTGCACGCCCATGGCGATGCCGAGCGCGGCCAGCAGACCAGCCCGGCGCCCATGCAGATAGCTGTTGCGCGTGACCATCGCGAAATCGGGGCCGGGGACGATGGAGGCCAGCAGGGTAATGAGTGCAACGGCAAGCAATTCGATCATGCGTTTTCCTTGGGTAATGGTGGCGCCGCATGGCAATCAGTGAGTATTCATCGCCTGTATGACTGGCGTTGTGTGCCCACGGCGGCGACCGGAAACGTAATTATCCCTATAATGGCGAACGGTGAAAAACGATGATATCTTGCGATTATGTGTGACAAAAAATGACAGATCATGACTAGACAGGTGGCGCTCGGAAGCTTGCGTTTCTTCGAGGCGGCGGCCAGGCTGGGCAGCTTTGTCCAGGCGGCCGATGAATTGCATGTCACGCACGGGGCGGTGAGCCGGCAAATCCGGCTGCTGGAAACGTCGCTGGGCACGGCCCTGTTCGAACGGCGCAACCGCGGCGTGTTCCTCCTGGCCGCCGGCGTGCAGCTGCGCGATGCCGTCCAGCAGGCGTTCGAACGGCTCGATGCCGCCATCGAGGCCGTGCGCCAGCCGGCGCCGCAGGCGCCTTTGGTGGTGTCGTGCGAGCCGACGATCGCCATGAAGTGGCTGATACCGCGCCTGGGCGACTTTTACCAGCGGCATCCCGACGTGCCGCTGCACCTGTTTGCATCGGGCGGACCGGTGGCGTTCCAGCGCGACGCCGTGGACGTCGCACTGCGCCGCAATGATTTTCTATGGGATGCGGGCTTGCATGCGGAAAAGGTGTGCGACGAATGGATCGCGCCCGTGTGCGCACCGGCCTTGCTGCGGCATGGTCGGCTGGACCTGTCTGCGCAAACGCTGCTGCACACGGCGTCGCGCCCGGCCGCCTGGGCGCAGTGGCGCGCCGCCGGCGCGGACGACGGCGAGGATGGGCAGGGCCACGGCGACAGCCAGACCTACGAGCATTTTTACCTGAGCCTGCAAGCGGCCTGCGCCGGCCTGGGTGTGGCCATCGGTTCCGTGTTCATGACGGCGGAAGACATCGACAGCGGGCGCCTGGCGGCGCCGCTGGGATTCCGGCGCGATGGCACCGGCTACTTTCTGCTGTCGCCGCTGCCATTCGATGGCGACGCGCGCCGGACCGCACTGCTGCACTGGCTGCGTGAGCAGATGGCGCAGGCGCTGCCAGCGCCGTAGCCGTCCCGCTTACTGGGCCGGCGTGGCTGGCTTGAAGACGTCGCGGAACGCTTTCAGGGCGGCCGGGTGATAGATGGTGCCATGGGTTTCGGCCGGCATCTTTTCCTGGTGCCACTGGAGGCCGGGCGGCGCCTGTTTTTCCAGCACCTCGGACAGGCGCTGCACTTCGACGGCAATGCCCGTTTCGCTGCTGGAGGCCAGGTACAGGCTGCGCTTGCCCGGCTTGCCCTTGGCCAGCAGGGCTGCCGCCTGGCGCGGCAGGGCGCCATGGTTCCACCACAGGCTGGGGTCGAACGCCAGGTAATGGTCGAACATCTGCGGTTCCAGCAGATACGTTTCCACCACGAACAGACCCGCCAGCGATTCGCCGACGATGGCCGTCTCGCCCGTCGTGCGGTAGCGCCGTTTGACTTCCGGCATCAGTTCATCGCGGATGAAATCGCGGTAGGCGGACGCGCCGCCCACCACGGGGGCGATCTTGCGGTCTTCCGCATTCTCCGTCGGCCCCGTCAGATCGCGCCGGCGCTGCGTGTTTTGCATGCCGACCAGCATGAAGGGACGCATCGTGCCATTGGCTACCGATACCTGCAGCAAGCCGGCCACGTGCAGGAAATCTTCCGCCACGCCCCCGTCCGGCATGTACAGCACGGGCAGCGGCGCGTCGGGCGGGGTATCCCAGGCGCGCGCCATATACACATTGATGTGGCGCTTTTCCTTCAGCGCCTTCGAATCGATGACAAAGCTTTCGCCGATGACCAGCGGCGTGGCTGCGCTGGCGGCTGTCGCTGGCGCTGCGGCGCTGGCAAGCTGGAAGGCGGCGCTGCCGGACAGCAGCAAGGCGGTGGCGAGGTGCAGGCTAAGGCGGGTAGGGCTGAAACGGTGCATGGTGTCCTGTCAAAAATAAAGGGATGGACGGCGTGCGATTTGTATAGACATGCCGTCCAGCAATTTTATCGTATCTTTGATGCAGCCTTACTTGATCGTCAAGAGTTTTCGCTCGAGCACGATACCATCCTTGTCGATCGTGTAGGCGACCAGCAGCGCGCCATCCTCCGCGCAGGCGTGGCAGGTGATCATGGGCGTGGAAAACAGCACGCTCTGGCCGCCATCGCTGGTGGCCGTGCTGCCGACGAACTCGGCGGGCGCAAACGGCATGGCGTCCGGGTGGGCGGCGGTAAACGCTTGCCAGGCAGGCGTGGCGCGGTCTTCCTCGCGCACGGAGTGCTCGTCGACATCGATGGCCGCGCCATCGCTGCCGATCAGCAAGGTGCTTTCATTCGTGTTGGCGCGAAACGGATAGGTGACGGTGGCCAGCGCCACCTTGCCCAGCGGGCGCCAGGCAGAGATGTAGCCTGGCATGTTTGCCCCGACCAGCATCCTGGCGGCGGCGATGGCTTGCGGGGGCGCACCGGTACGCTTCATGGTGCGCAGCAGGCAGACGTCGGGCGCAGAGTGCGATTGTCCGCTGCGGCAGGCCGACAGCGAGCGTTCCTGCCAGACGGCACGCGCATCGATGGGCCCCGTCTCTTCGGCATGGGCGGCCTGCATGGCAGCCAAACCGGAAAGAGCCAATACGGCGCAGCCGAACAAGCGGCGGGAAAATCGTGTGGACATGGATGACGCCTTTCAAGAGCGGAAACGGAGAGCCTCCGATTATAGGAGGGCGTCCGCGCACCTGCGCGCACGGCTGGCAGGCTTGCGCCCCGATTAACGTTTTTTTGCGGCCGCCTGGCGCAAGGCCTTGGCTTCCTGCTTGTTGGGCAGGTGCGGGCGCGTGGCCAGCTCCGCCTTGACGGCGGCGATGGCGGCGCCGAACAGCTGTTCGGCTTGCTCGACGCTGGCGCCCGCATAATGCAGCTGGTTGGACTGGGCGGCACGCAGCCGGCGCAGCAGCGCCAGCAATTGCCTGCCGTGCAGGGCAGGCAAGTCTTGCGACAGCGCTTGCTGGACCACCGCGCCTTCTGCATGGTCGGGGTCGAGCAGGCGCAGCAAGGCCAGACCTGCGGGCTGCGGTACCGGGGTCACTGTGTTCATCCAGCCATTCTAAACGAGGCGTGGATTACAGGTAATCCCAGATTTCATCGAAGGTTTCGCGCGCGAAATCGTTGCGCCAGGCTTCCGTGTTCTTTTCGCGGCTGACGGCAAACACGGCGCGCCACGTCTGCTTTGGCGCACTGGTGTAGGTTGCGGCGATCTTTTGCAGGCCGGCCTTGCATTGTTCGACCTTGCAGCCGCTCTTGGCCAGTTGCTGGGAGGCCGTCGCCCATGTCACGGGCACCTTGACGACCTGGCATTCGAAGCTGACGGCGGCCGTCTGCATGCCGTTTTCCACCGTCACGGGGTCCGCCTTGGTGGCCTTGCAGACGGCGCCATTCTTGGCGGCGATGACATTGGCGGCCAGCAGCTCGGCGGCCGGCGTCACGGCGGCGCGCATGGCGGCCGGGAACAGGTCGGCGATCAGCTTGCCGGTTTCCGTTGGGAACTGGGCGTCCGCTGCCTTCAAGTCCGTGTACGACGCATATTCGGCGCTCTGGTGGCCGGCCAGGCGGGTAGGGCGCAGGTAGGCGTTGAGCTTGGCGACGCTCGCTTCATCCTGGTTGATGATGGTCTTGATGTACAGGTCGGCCACGTCGATGGGCGCCAGCTCGACGGCTGGCGCCTCGGCGGCGATGGCGGGCTGGGCCAGCGCCACGGCAGCCGTCAAGGCTGCTGCCAGCAGGGAGGCGCGCGATGTTTGTTGTGCTTGATGCATGTATTTTCTCCACGATTCGATGTCAGGCGCCAAAAGATGCTTTGCGGCAATTCTGGCGCGCGCATTATATATGGTGAAAGTCATAACGTTGCGCACATTAGGCATCATTCTTGCTCGCCGCTTCAAGCAAGGCCAGCAGCAGCTCCTTGCGGGGGCCTTGCACCTTGCGCGCCAGGGCCGCCAGTTTTTCCAGTTTGCCCCAGATGGGATACAGCATGTGTTCCACCATGTAGCCTTTCAGCCCCTGCAACTGACGGTACAGGCAGTCGAGTTTTTCCACGTCCTCGAAGTCCGCCTGGATTTTCAGTTTCACGTTATCCGTGCAGGCGCGCAAGCACGCCGTCAGTACGGGAATGGTGGCCGTCGTGACGCCGAAGGTGGCGGCGAAGGCCGTCGTGAACTGGTCTTGCACGGACTGGTGTTCCTCGTCGACGTTTGCCATGTAGTGCTGCACCAGGGGGAAATGGCGGGCGTCGAGCAGGCCCAGGCCAAACACGGCATAGCTGCCCGGCATGCAATTCTTTTCGCCTTCCGTGTCGGCATAGAATTCGAATTGCTCGATGGCGGCGCGCGCATACGCTTCCAGCTGCGGCTGCAGGCTGGCATGGGCGAGGGCGTTGGCAAAGAAGCGGTGCGTATCGGATTTCGCCAGCCCCTTGATGGGCAGGTAGGCCTTGACCTTGGATTTGAGCTTGATCTGGTAGCTTTTCGGGAAACCATTGTTGAGCAGGTGCGTGATGAATGCCAGCGCCTGCGCATACGCGTCTGCTTCTTCCTGGGCAACGGTGATGGTGATCGTGGCAAACACATCGTTGGCACGGCATTCCAGCAGCGCATTTTTTACATGGATGTCGGTATCGGGGAAGGCGCCGCTGCCTTCCTTGAGCATGCGCACGGCCCGTTCGCTGCCCAGTTCGCGCGCGATTTCCAGGAATTTGAGGCCGGTCGACTTGGCGTAGCTCGGTTCGTGGCGCAATATCATGACGGCGCCATACAGCAGCAGGTCGATGGGCGCCAGCGCTTGCGCATCGTGCGCCGCGCCCGCCTTCAAGGCGTATTCGGTACCGCGGTAGCTCGATCGCTGTACGTCGTAGAATTGCGGCAGGAACTGCTTTTCCGCCCAGGCCGACACAGCCTGGATGATATCGCCGCGGTGTTCGGCCAGCGCTTGTGGCCGCGACTTGTTCAACTGTTCGATGCGTTCGAACTGGGCGATCGTCCACGCGATATCGGGCAGCGGGAACAGGTGGGGATCGAGCAGGTGGCGCGTCAGGAAGAACGTTTCCAGCGGCTTCGTCGGATGCTTGCCGTTCGTGAGCTTTTTCCCGATGTACGCATGTATGTTTTCCAGCAAGGCCAGGCGCTTGTTTTCGTTGACGTATTCCAGCAAGGGCAGGTGCAACTTGCCCTGCGCCGTCTGGAACTTGCCGCGGACGGTGAAGCGGTAGTCGATCATCGGCGTGTCCACCAGCGGCGCCAGGCGGGCTTGCACCAGCGCCGTCAGCTGCGGTGCGATCAGCTCGCGCACTTGCGCATCGTCAAGACGCGCCGGCGTCCTGGGATGCGCGTCGTCGTCGAGGCCCAGGTCGAACTCGTCGGCGGTGGTGCGGCCCGGTTTGTAATCGAGCAGGAGCTCATTGAAGATGCCTGTCTGCAAGGTCGTGCGCTTGACGGCCTGCTCCAGGTCCGTGCGCTGCAGGCGCTCATCGAACCAGGCATGGATGGCCGCGGTGATTTCGGCTGTTACCTGCTCTTGCAGTGTACTCATCGTCTGTTGCCTCTCCATTCATGTTGCGTTTGCGCTATTAGTGCGCGGCAGTATAAAACATGCGGCCACGGCGCGCCGCGCACAACGGTGTGCGGGGCGGACGAAGAGCGTGATCTTTCGCGCAATGTTGCATGCCTGGCCGCTGTGCGGCGCATGGCGGCGCCGTTTTTGTATTTCCGCACAGATCGTCAAGTAAATGCAGGTATGGCTGGACGGAAATGTTACATCTCGGTATTCTGCGCATCTGATACTTATTTCTATACAGAAAAAGGTAAGAGGGGGGCGAGCGGCTGCGGCAACGGGGCGCGCGCCGCCAGGCAAGGTCAGGCATGCAAAGGTGAAGTCGTCCGCTTGCTCAGCGATTTATCGTGTCGGGGCTCGCAGCGGGCAGGGAACAGTGCTGTCATCTTTAAAATAGTTGGAGAGGTTGCTCATGGATGCAGAAAAGGATGTTGTGTACGGTACAGAAGATTTGTTGATGAGTTTGTGCAACTCGGTGGTTCGGGTGCTCAACGTTGCAACGCAAAGTAAAGTCAATTATTCAGGCATGGTGCAGCGCATCACCAAGACGGGCCTGAAGCCGGACATCGGCTGTTTCGTCATGTTCGATGGCGGTTTCACGGGCCTGGTCGTGCTCAATTTTGCCGCCGATACGGCGATGGAAATCTACGAGCGCTACATGCTGCACATGGGCATGCCGAAGTCGGAGCTGGCCAGCTTCTACACGTCGGACGAAGTGTCGAACATCATGGGCGAGCTGATGAACCAGATCGTGGGCGATTTCACGGGCAAGGTACGGCGCGAACTGCAAACGAATATTACCCAGAGCCAGCCGAAGATGCTGGTGCTGAACAAGCAGGTGATGCTCAGCGTCGACACGCCGCTGGATCGCCCGGAAATGCGCCGCGTTACCTTCTACACGGAAAAGAACAATATTTTCTACCTGGAACTGGCGATCGACCGTACCGAGTTCATCAAGCTGCACGATTTCGATTCGCGCGAAGTCGATGCCGATTCGCTGATGGATGGCGAATTCGCGAACCGCGAACGCGATGCCGCCCCGGCGCCTGCCGCGGAACCGGAAGACGACGACAACGCCGACCTGCTCAAGTCCCTGGGCATGTAAGCAACTGTTGCTGAAGCGGCCGGCGGCATGTGTGCTGCCGGCCGCTGTCGTTTACAGCTTACGATGCGGCCTGCAAGGTCTTGCTCATGAATACGCGGCTCGTTCCTTCGGGACTGCAGGCGATCTCGCCGAAACGGCGCCAGCCCCGGCGCTCGTAAAATTCGGGCGCCTGGAAACTGATGGTGTACAGCACCGCCGAAGCGCAGCCGCGCCGGCGTCCTTCTTCCTCGAACTGTTCCAGTATCCGGCTGCCCATGCCCAGCCCCCGCAAGGACGCGGGCAAATAAAACAAATCGAGAAACAGCAGGCCCAGCGAGGTCCGACCCATGGCGCCGCCCAGCACCCGCTGGCTGTCGCGGTCGCGCACGACCACGCTCAATACCTGCCTGTCCTGGTATCCCGTGATGGCATCGTTGTAGGCATTCAAGCCCTCGAGGATGGTTTGCTCGACCTCCGCATCGATCGTGTCGCTGACGCAGATGGTGTAGGGTAAGTCGTTGGGCGGCGTGGCAGGCATGGCGGGCAAGAAAATGGTAAATAACTGTATGAATATACAGTATTTCAGCTAATTGCGTCCATTTTATTGCGGCAACGTCAATGTTTCCATCCGGCGAGTGCCGACCATGCCCGCTTGCTGGCTGTCATCTAGCGACCAGTATTCGAGCGCATACACATAATCGCCGTCGACAAAGGTCAGCGTTTCCTTCTGGCGGCCGCTGGGCGCCTTGTAATACAGACGCCGCGCGGGCTTGCCAGCCACCGTCTGATTGAACGACTGGGGAGAAATGGTGACGCGCTTGCCCGTCTTGCCCGCCATCGACATGGCCGTGATCGTTACGTAGGCCCGGTCCGGACAGCGGGCCAGCAGGTGGGCGCCGCTCAGGACGGTAGGCTGCTTTTGTTCCAGCGGGAAGCCGAACGGTTGCACGCCGACGATATCGAGGCACTCCATCTGCCGCGCCAGGGCCGTCAACGCGGCCGGATCGAGTGCGCTGGAAAAGTGCCTTGCTTCGGCCTGCGCCTGGCCCAGCGCCCAGCGGCGCTCGAGCTCGGCGAGCGAAATATCGCTGGGCACGGGCAAGGGCGCGGGAGCGTCGGGATCGGCGGCCTTGGACGTTTCCGCCCGCATGCGCGCGGTAATGGAGTGGCTGCGTTCGGCGGCAGTGGCCCCGTCGAGCGCCTGGGCATGGGCGAATGGCGCGGCGCTGGCCAGGCCGAGCGCCATGGCCAGCGATAAGTGTGTCAGCATGAAATGTCCTGCAATCCGGTAAAGAAGGCACGCATTGTGTACCGGATTGCCTGCATATGCGCGCACGCGGTGCCGCTGCGTCGCATGTTCATGCGATGAGCACGATTAACGCGCGGCCATCGCCGACGCAATTTCGATCGAACTGAGTTTCCAGCCCCATACGCCATGGCGCTGCAGGACCAGCGCGCCATCTTGCGCGTTGCCATCTTTCGCCCGCACGACGAAGGTGTTGACGCCCGTATAGCCTGCCGTATAGCTGGCCTTGTTCTGCGCGCCGTCGGCCGGGGCATCCGCACTGGCATCGGCTCCCGCTTGCGGGCTGACGGCGCTCTTGTTGACCAGCGCGACGACGCCGGCTGGCGAGACCATGGCGTCGACCATCTTGCCCAGCATGGCGCCGGCAATCGACTGGCCCAGGGCCGCCAGCGGGTTGTCGCTGCCGGCCGTCGCCTCGATGCTGCGGGCCATGCCCGCTTCCAGCTGCGTCTTGACGCTGGCGCGCAGGGCAGGGAAGTCCACGTGGCTGGCCAGGGCGTCGGCATTGCGCTCGGCCAGCGCGGTCTTGATCTGGTGCAAGGCGTAGTACGGCGAAGCATAGGCGGTGGCGGCGATGGCAACGGCGGCCACGGCGGCGGCGAGGGTGATTTTTTTCAAGTGATACCTGTTGATGTATGGAAAAGAGAAGACGGCCAGTGACCGGCTGCCGGGCATGGCGGCGGTCCAGGCAATGCCGTCGCAGCCTACCTTCAAAATAGAAATACAGCAATAATATTTTCCTGGCATGGCTTGCTCGCCGCCACGCCGGCGCATGATGTCAGATAGTTGTTAATATTTCCATGCGCATCAATGCATCGATCACGATTATTGTCTCCACGGTGCCAGAACCGGCGCATGCCGGCATGCTGGCCGCGGACCTGGCGCTGATTGCCGGAGCACTGCGCCGCAGAAGCCGCTGGTGCCGGCGGCTTGCGCGGGCGGCGGCCACCCGTCCGCGCAAGCGTGCACGATTCCATGGCCGCCGCTGCGCTTGTGCCGACGAGCGGCGGCGGGAGGGGTGCCGGCGCCCGCGCGGCTTCAGAGCGTGCCGATGATCTTCCGCGCAATGTAGCGTGACGCCTTGCGCCAATCCTGTTCGACGACCTTGGGGTCGGTGCGCAATTTGACCCATGGCGTCGCCTCCATGGGACTCAGGACGGAGGGCAGCATCATTTCGCTTTCGGTCCACATCAGCTTGCCTGTGCCGTCCGTCATGGCGGCGCTGATCTTGAAGATGGGGACGGCATTTTCGCCGAGCGCGTGCGTGACGCCAAATCCATACATGGGCACAGAAACCGTGATGACGGGCAAGGCGGCATTCTCCGCCGTTGGTGGCGCCAGCACGACTTTTCCGGACTCGCGCAGCACGCTTTCAAATTCCTCGCGCACGATGGCCTCGATGGACACCCCGTTCTCCTTCAGGTAGGCGTCGAACGCCGCTTGCACCTCGGTGATCGACTGGCCCGCCGTCGATCCCTCCAGGCTTCCTGCCACAGCGGCGCCAACCCCGCCGCCGATGGCGCCGAACATCATGCCCGGATTCATCCAGCCTGGCGCCTGGATGGTCAGGTTGTCTTTCATGACATGCTCGCTGAGCGTCACGGTTTTTGACCGCGCCCTGTCTTCGGTGCTCAGGCGCTGGCTGGCCGCGCAGCCGCACAGCAAGGTGGCCAGCAGCAAGGTGGCGATGGATTTGTATCGTTTCATTATTCCTCTGGGGAAATTGTTAATGGTGCAACATTGTAGCGCTAGCCGGGTAGTTGGCGAAAATATATTTTCAGCCGGTGCATGGGCCTGGCGGGCCTCATCCAGGCTGTCGCCATGGCCCTTGCCCCGGCCACTATGGAGTGGATGATGGTCGGTGCTGTATAATGGGAGAAAAGTACTTAACTAGCTGTTTTAACTGAATAAAGACCCAATATCACATGCTATCTACAGCAAATATTACGATGCAGTTTGGCGCCAAGCCATTGTTTGAGAATATCTCCGTCAAGTTCGGCGACGGCAACCGCTATGGTTTGATCGGCGCGAACGGCTGCGGCAAATCGACGTTCATGAAGATCCTGGGCGGCGACCTGGACCCGTCGGGCGGCAATGTCATGCTCGATACCAACGAGCGCCTGGGCAAGTTGCGCCAGGACCAGTTCGCGTTTGAAGACATGCGCGTCCTCGACGTCGTCATGATGGGTCACACGGAAATGTGGGCGGCCATCCAGCAGCGCGACGCGATCTACGCGAACCCGGAAGCGACGGACGACGATTACATGCAGGCAGCCGAGCTGGAAGGCAAAGTGTCCGAATACGACGGCTACACGGCCGAATCGCGCGCGGGCGAACTGCTGCTGGGCGCCGGTGTCGCCATCGACCTGCATCAAGGCCCGATGAGCAATGTCTCGCCAGGCTGGAAGCTGCGCGTGCTGCTGGCGCAGGCGCTGTTCTCGAACCCGGACATCCTGCTGCTCGACGAGCCGACGAATAACCTGGACATCAACACGATTCGCTGGCTGGAAGACGTGCTCAACGAGCGCAACTCCACCATGATCATCATTTCCCATGATCGCCACTTCCTGAACCAGGTCTGCACCCACGTGGCCGACATGGACTACGGTACCTTGAAGATTTATCCAGGCAACTACGACGAATACATGTTCGCCTCGACCCAGGCGCGCAACCAGCAGCTGGCCAACAACGCGAAAGCGAAAGACAAGGTTGCCGAGCTGCAGGAATTCGTGCGCCGCTTTGCCGCGAACAAATCCAAGGCCCGCCAGGCCACGTCGCGCGCCAAGCAGATTGAAAAGATCAAGGTCGACGACATCAAGCCATCGTCGCGCGCCTATCCATTCGTGCGTTTCGACGGCGAAAAGAAATTGCACCGCCTGGCCGTGGAAGTCGAGAATATCTCGAAAGGCTTCGATCGCCAGCTGTTCAAGAATTTCAGCATCATGGTCGAGGCGGGTGAACGCATCGCCATCATCGGCGCCAACGGTGCCGGCAAGACCACCATGCTGCGTTGCATCGCGGGCGACATCGCCGGCCTGCAGCCGGACCAGGGCCGCGTGAAGTGGGCGGAAAACGCCAACGTGGGCTACATGCCGCAAGATCCGACGGAAGATTTCGCCAAGGATACGAACCTGACCGACTGGATCGGCCAGTGGACGAAAGAAGGCGACGACGACCAGGCCGTGCGCTCCATCCTGGGCCGTTTGCTGTTCGGCGGCGACGATGTGAAAAAGGCCGTCAAGGTACTGTCCGGCGGCGAAAAGGGCCGCATGATGTACGGCAAGCTGATGCTGGGCCGCCACAACGTGCTGATGCTCGATGAGCCGACCAACCACATGGACATGGAATCGATCGAATCCTTGAACATCGCGCTGGAAAAATACGCGGGCACCCTGATCTTCGTGTCGCATGACCGCGAATTCGTCTCGTCGCTGGCCAACCGCATCATCGAGATCAAGGAAGATGAAGTGGTCGATTACCGCGGCAACTACGAGGACTACCTGAAGAGCCAAGGTATCGATTAAACACCTGATCAAACCTGCTGCGCGTCGCGCTTTGCGGCCTGTGATGCTCACCGTGCTTCAGCACGGTTGCGCTTCTCGGCCGCAAGGGGGCGCCGAGCCTCGCTGCCTCGCGCTACGGTTTTATCAGGCGTTTGGAAAGCTGGTGGTGTACTCTGGTATCACCACACCGACGCGCCGCGGTCCTTTCGTTCCGGCGCACCTGCTTTATTGCGTTCGTGCCGGTCTATCCCGTTTTTGTTTGACACAGCCATGCAAACTTTAGCCATCAAATCCGTCGAGTATGAACATCCACAAGACGGAGCCAGCTGCACTGCCCACGCCTGGGCACGCACGCCAGCGACGCCATCCCCGGCTGAAAAAGCCGAACTGATCACGCGCATCAAGCGCCTGCTGATCGAGCGCGAAGCCGTGCTCGTTGCCCACTACTACGTTGATGCTGACCTGCAAGACCTGGCGGAAGCCACGGGCGGCTGCGTCTCCGACTCCCTGGAAATGGCCCGTTTCGGGCGCGACCATCCGGCCAAGACCCTGGTCGTGGCCGGCGTGCGCTTCATGGGTGAAACGGCCAAGATCCTCAGTCCCGAAAAAACGGTCTTGATGCCCGACCTCGACGCGACCTGTTCGCTCGACCTCGGCTGCCCCGTGGACGAATTCACGGCTTTCTGCGACGCCCATCCCGACCGTACCGTCGTCGTCTACGCCAACACCAGCGCGGCCGTGAAGGCGCGCGCGGACTGGATGGTGACGTCGTCCATCGGCCTCGATATCGTGGCCCACCTGCATGCGCAGGGCAAGAAAATCCTGTGGGCACCCGATAAACACCTGGGTTCGTATATCCAGAAGGAAACGGGCGCCGACATGCTGCTGTGGCAGGGCAGCTGCCTCGTGCACGACGAATTCAAGGGCATCGAACTCGATTTGCTCAAGGAAGAGTATCCGCAAGCCAAGGTGCTCGTGCATCCGGAATCGCCCGCCAACGTGGTGGCGCTGGCCGACATGGTGGGTTCGACGTCGCAAATGATTGCGGCAGCGCAAACCATGGACACGGACACTTTCATTGTCGCCACCGACAACGGCATCCTGCACAAGATGCGCGCGGCCGCGCCTGGAAAACGCTTCATCGAAGCGCCCACGGCCGGCAACAGCGCCACGTGCAAGAGCTGCGCGCACTGCCCGTGGATGGCCATGAACGGCTTGCTGAACCTGGCGCAGACGCTGGAAAACATGCACAACGAAATCCACGTCGATCCTGCCGTCGGCCAGCTGGCCGTGCGCTCGATCAACCGCATGCTCGACTTCGCCGCCGCCAAGAAGGCGGGCCTCAAGCCGGGCGCGGACCTGGCAAAAGAAACTACATTGTTCCAAGGAATCGGTCCAGCATGAGTACCCTCGTTAATTCTTTCGCTCCTTTCGATCCCGCCCTGGCGCGCGCATTCGAAGGCAATTTGCTGGCCGCCTTGCTGGAAGACGTGGGCCAGTGCGACCTGACGGGCGAGCTGGTGCCGCCCGACCACATCGTCACGGCCCGCGTCATCGTGCGCGAAGCAGCCGTGCTGTGCGGCGCGCCGTGGTTCGAAGGCATCATGAAAAGCCTGGACCGCAGCATCGACATCGTTTGGCATTACGCCGAAGGCGACATGATGACGGCCGACAGCGTCGTGTGCACGATCGAAGCGCCGGCGCGCGCCTTGCTCACGGCCGAGCGCAGCGCCCTCAATTTCCTGCAACTGCTGTCGGCAGTCGCCACGGCCACCCGCCAGTATGTCGACGTGATCGCCGGCACCAAGGCATCCATCTTAGATACGCGCAAGACCTTGCCGGGCCTGCGCCTGGCGCAAAAGTATGCGGTGCGCGTGGGCGGCGGCAAGAACCAGCGCCTGGCCCTGTACGACGGCATCCTGATCAAGGAAAACCATATCGCGGCCGCGGGCGGCGTCAGCCAGGCCCTGGAAAACGCGCGCAACCTCGACGCGGGCGTGCCCGTGCAGATCGAGGTGGAAACCCTGGCGCAATTGCAGGAAGCGCTTGATGCGGGCGCTGTCTCCGTGCTGCTCGATAATTTCAGCAACGACATGATGCGCGAAGCCGTGGCCTTGACGCATGGCCGCGCCTTGCTGGAAGCATCGGGCGGCATCAATTTCGACACCGTGCGCGCGATTGCCGAAACGGGCGTGGACCGCATCTCGATCGGCAGCCTGACCAAGGACGTGCGGGCCACCGATTACTCCTTGCGCATCGTCGGCTGATGAGCGGAGCAGGGCGGCGCCTGCTGGCCTTGGCGCTGCTGTGGCCCGCGCTTGCCGCGCCTCTGCTGGCGCAGGCGCGCGAGTTGCTGGCCGTGGGCGCGCAGTTCGAGCGCGTGTTCGAATACCAGGACAGCGGCGAGTATGGGGGCCTGGGCGCGGAACTGCTGCGCCTGATGGCGGCGCGCACGGGCAATACCGTGCGTTTTCGCATGGTGCCGTGGGCGCGCGCGCAAGCCATGCTGGTGCAGGGGCAGGCCGATATCCTCATCGGCCCCTACAAGACGCCCGAGCGCATCGCCAGCATGGGCTTTTCCGACAAGCCGTTCTATCAGGACCAGATGGTCTTTTATACGCGCCAGGACGCCAGTTTCGCCTGGGATGGCGACTACGCGGCGCTGAAGAGCCGCCGGGTGGTGCTGCTCAATGGCTGGGCCTATGGTGCGGACTGGGAGCGCATGCGGCCCGGCTTGCAGGTCAGCGTGGCCAACAATGTGGAAAACGGCTTGAAGATGCTCGTGCATAACCATGTCGACTTGTTCGTCAGCAATCGCCGCAATACCGACCCCGTGATCGCCCGCCTCGGCTATGGGCGCCAGGTGAAACCCCTGCCCAGGGTCATCGAAGTGCAGAACGGCTATTTTGCCTTTCCCCGTTCGCCCGCCTTCGACAAGCTGCGCCTGCAGTTCGACCAGGAACTCAATACCCTGATCGAGACAGGCGAACTGAAAAGACTGGGCAAGCGCTACGACGTGGCCGTGCCCTGACCTCGGCTTATCTTCACCCCGTTTGACGCGCCTCAAGCGTCCGGCCAGGCCCGGTTATACCCTGATGACAGGCAGTGCAACGCTGCCCACCACGCAGAAGGGGAAGGCCATGAAAACGCACACCACCAGGCAGATAGTGTACGCCTGTTTCGCCGCGGCGCTGGCCGCCGTGCTGCTTGCCTGCGGCGGCGGCCATCATCACCACAAGCCACCCGCGCTGAGCACGTATGCGGCGACCAGTCTCGTGTCCGATACGGCGGCGATACCCGCCGCGCATATTGATCCCAACCTCGTCAACGCCTGGGGCGTGGCCTTCAATCCCCGCGGCTTCGTCTGGGTGGTCGCAAATGGCACGGCGAAGTCCACCTTGTACGACGGCAACGGCGTGCCCCAGGCGCTGGTGGTCAGCACGCCGGCGGGGCCGACGGGCATCGTATTCAACGGCACGCAAGACTTCAAGCTGAGCCAGAACGGTGTGACGGCGGCCAGTCCCTTCATTTTCGCCAGCGAGAGCGGCAGCATTGCGGCGTGGTCGCCCACGGTCAGCCCGACGACCGCCGTGGTCGTGTACGATGGCAGCGGGGGCGGCAGCGTCTACAAGGGCCTGGCCATTTCCGCCTATGCGGGCGCCAACTACCTGTATGCGGCCGATTTCCATAACCAGCGCGTCGACGTCTTCGATGCCAGTTTCGCCAGGGTCAGCTGGTCTGGTGCGTTCAGCGACCCCAGCTTGCCGGCTGGCTATGCACCGTTCGGCATCCAGGCCATCGGCGAGCGCATCTATGTCGCGTATGCCCTGCGCGAAGCCAGCGGCGACGATGAGCAGGCAGGCGCGGGCCTGGGCATCGTCAACGTGTACGACACCGGCGGCAAACTGATCAAGCGGCTGGTGAGCGGCGGGGCCTTGAATGCGCCGTGGGGCATGGCGCTGGCGCCAGCCGACTTCGGCACTGCCAGCAATATGTTATTGATAGGGAATTTTGGCGATGGCAAGATCAATGCCTATGATCCCGCCACGGGCGAG
Organism: Janthinobacterium violaceinigrum; assembly: GCF_009208555.1. Classification (GTDB taxonomy): domain Bacteria; phylum Pseudomonadota; class Gammaproteobacteria; order Burkholderiales; family Burkholderiaceae_D; genus Janthinobacterium; species Janthinobacterium violaceinigrum. The sequence continues at coordinate 79,153 of NZ_WFLI01000001.1, forward strand.
GCGGGGGGCGCGTTGCGCAAAATGGACGGCACGCCGCTGGTGATCGACGGCTTGTGGGGCATCGCCTTCGGCAATGGGATCAACAGCCAGCCCGTCAATACCCTGTTCTATGCGGCGGGACCGAATGACGAGGCGCATGGGCAATATGGGCGCATCGACCTGAAGTAGGTGGCAGCGCTTGCCGCCAGCCAGGTGGCCCTGCGGCAGGCAGGCCTGCCGCAGGGAACCGCGCACCGCCGTTACAGCTGGCGCGCCTCAAACGTGTTGCACTGGGAAATCTGGCCGCTCTCGATGCCCTTGCTGAACCAGCGCACGCGTTGCTCCGAAGTGCCGTGCGTAAACGAATCCGGCACGACATGGCCTTGCGACTGGCGCTGCAGCGCATCGTCGCCGATGGCCGTGGCCGCCTTGAGCGCTGTTTCCACGTCGCCCTGTTCCAGGATCTTGCGGTCGGCATTGGCGTGATACGCCCACACGCCGGCAAAGCAGTCCGCTTGCAATTCCAGGCGCACGGACATGGCGTTGGCCTGGCGCTCCGATTGCGAGCGGCGTGCATTGTCGACCTTTTCGGACAAGCCCATCAGGTTTTGCACGTGGTGGCCCACTTCATGGGCGATCACATACGCTTCGGCAAATTCGCCCGAGACCTTGAAGCGCTGCTGCATCAGGTTGAAGAAATCGAGGTCCAGGTAGACTTTCTGGTCGCCGGGGCAATAGAAGGGACCGCTTGCGCTCTGGCCCGTGCCGCAAGCCGTCGGCGTGCTGCCCGAGTACAGGACCAGCTTGGGTTTCACATAGTTGCCGCCTTCCGCCTTGAACAGGGCACCCCACGTGTCTTCCGTATCGGCCAGCACCGTTTTCACGAAACGGGCCATCTCGTCCGATTCGGGCGGCTGGCGCGCGGGCGACTGGCTTTGCTGTGTGCTGATCTGGCCGCCACCGCCGCTGAGCATGTTGAGCAAGGTCAAGGGATTGACGCCCAGCACATACGAGCCGACGAGGGCGATGACGATGGTGCCGATGCCGATCGAGCGCCCGCCAAAGCCGAAGCCGCCCCCACCGCCGCCTCCGCCGCCATCTTCGCCGCGGCGATCTTCCACATTGTCGCTTTCGCGATTGCCTTCCCATTTCATGATATTTACTCCTGCTGCGATTGTGCGATTGATTGTTGACGCCTCAAGATGCCTCTTGCGACGAATCTTGTTATTATCGCAGCAAACCGCACCGCGACAGGGGCGACAATGTTACCCTTTGCAACTTTCCACCCACTCCACAACAGGTACACGCATGGCACTTGGCAACGATACACGCATTTCGCCCACGGCGGTGGTCCAGGCCCAACTGGACGCCTACAACGCCCACGATGTTGCCGCCTTGCTGGCCATCTATGCCGATGACGCGCAGCAATTCGAGCATCCCGATACCTTGCTGGCCACGGGCGGCGCGCAAATCGGTCCCCGTTTCACGGCCCGCTTTGCCGCCAGCCGGCCACGGGCGCAGTTGCTTAACCGCATCGCCTGCGGCAAGCTGGTGATCGACCATGAAATCGTCCATGGCGACACGCCGGACGGTGTTTCCGCGCAAGAACTGGTGGCGACATATGAAGTGGTGCAAGGGCGCATCGCGCGCGCCTGGTTCAGTTTTGGCCCACTGACGCGCTTGCGCGTAGCGCTGCCGGCCGATGTGCCGGCCTGAATGCGCTGATCGCCCGTTCCGGCGTGGAACTGAGCGCGGGATTCTATACGCAGGAGCAAGCCCAGGCCGTCACGCGCCACGTGTTCGGCGTCGATACGCAGCTCGTGGCCGACCAGACGTATTTCGTGATCGAGCGCGATGGCGCCATGCTGGCTTGCGGCGGCTGGAGCCGGCGTGCCACTCTGTATGGCGCCGACCGGGCCAAGAGCGGGCCGGACCCGCTGCTCGATCCGGCCAGCCAGCCGGGACGCATCCGCGCCTTCTTTGTCGAGCCGACGGCCGTCCGCCAGGGATTGGGCAGCATGCTGATGCGCCATTGCGAAGGCCAGGCGCAAGCGGCCGGTTTCGGTGCGCTGGAACTGGCCGCCACCATGCCCGGCGTGCCGCTATACCTGGCCAGCGGTTTTGCCGTGACCGAAGAGTTTCATCTGGACTTGCCCGATGACATCAAACTGCCGCTGGCGCGCATGCACAAGCGGCTGTAAGGACCTGCCTTACCAGGGCAACGGGGCCTTTTCGCCGTTGCCATGTTCGCCGTAGTACAGCGACGGCAAAAAGCGCGACAGATAGGTAAATTCGCTGTAGCAATGGCGCAGCAAGTTCAGGCCCAGCACGTCGGGCACGTCGCGCACGGGGTTCAAGCTGTTGCGTCCCAGCAGGAAGCGGCTGCGCAGCACGCAGCCCGTGGGCGTGTCGCGCGCTAGGTGCAGCATTTCGCCATCGAGCGGGTCGCCATGCGGGTCGAGCACCACATGGTCGCCAAAGCCGATGCGCGCGCAGACGGCCGCCGACAGGGCGCCGCTGTCCCTGGCCAGCTGCAGTTGCGCGGGATCGAACACGTGTTTCGGATCGTGGAACTTCAGCTTGGCTTTCACGGGCGCGATGTCGCCCAGCGATTCCACGGCCTCGATCGAGGCGCCGTAGTAACTCTCTCCCTTTTTCCATGCACTGTTCCAGCCATGGTGCGCCACGTGGTCGTGCGGATGCCACCATTTGATGTGCTGCGTCGTCTCGAAAAACGTAAACCACCAGTCCAGCATGCGCCCGCTGCAGCCGTGCAGTTCCGTGCGGGCCGCCACCAGCAGGCAGCCGTCGGCCAGGCGCGTGATGCCCGTTTCCAGGTGCAGGGGAAACGGATCGAGCAAGTCGCCCGTGCCGGTGATGCTCCATGGAAATTGAATATGCGTGTAGCTCGTCATGTCCTTCTCCTTTGTTAGGGTGAGACAATTATATATTAAAGAAACGTATATCGTTTCCAAAATATGTTTCAGTGTAAAATTGCCCATCGATCAATATTGGAGCTGGCATGCAGCAAGAAGAGAGCAAGGCCGTGCGTGGACGGGGCCGCCCGGCGCGGCCGCCCGAGGAAGCGCGCGAGGCGGCCGTGCAGGCGGCCACGTGGCTGCTGCTGCACGAAGGCTATGCGGCCACCACCATGGAAGCGGTGGCGCGCCACGCGGGCATGGCAAAGAAGTCGCTGTATCAATATGCGGCCAACCGCGAGGAACTCGTCGCCCTCGTGGTGCGGGGCTGGACGGATGGCTTCCTGCCGGCCATGGCGCATGACGCGGCCGCGCCCGGCGAGGTGCTGCCCTTGCTGAAGGAGATCTTGCAGGCGATGGCGGCGCGCGTGCTGACGGCCGATGCCGTGGGACTGTTCCGCCTGCTGTGCACGGAGTTTCCCGCGCGCGCGGACTTGCTGGCCATGTACCAGCGCAACGGCATCGAGCGGGGCACGGCCTTGCTGGCCGAGTGGCTGGGACGCCAGGCCGCGCGCGGCCACGTGTCAGTCGGCAATGCGCCTGAACTGGCCGGCTTGCTGCTGGCCATGGTGATAGCCGAACCGCTGCGGCAGATGGCGCTGGGCTTGCTGGCACCCGTGCCCGCCTGGGATGCCGGACCCCGCATCGACGCGGCGCTGCGCCTGCTGGGCGGCTCGTCCTTCAGCGCGGCTGGTGCTTCAGCGCTTCGCGGCGGGTGAGGGGAGACAGTTGCTGGCGGTGCGCGTCGGCAAACGCCGTCACGGCCTCGGGCGCGTGGCGCGCGTAGTCGCGCAAGGCCCAGCCGATGGCCTTGCGGATGAAAAACTCGTCTTCATGGGCCAGCGCCAGCGCCGCGCCGAATAGCCAGGCCGCATCCGTGTTGGCGCGCCAGCCCAGCTGGTGCAGCATGGCGATGCGGCGCAGCCAGTAGTCGTCGTGGCGCAGGGCTGTATCCATGTGCGCATGGCCGTCGCCGCCGCGCCGCAATTCCGCCTGCAGCACGTCGCCGACGATGCCCGCCATGCCGTCGACGCTGTCCCACCACGCGCGCTGGCGCACCAGCCCGAGCAGGGTGGGGATATGTTCTATGCCCAGTTGCCGCCGGTGCAGGGCCAGCATGTCCAGCGCCACGTGCTGGTATTCGCGTTCCGGCTGTTGCCACAGCAGCTGCGCATGTTCCAGCAGCGTTCCCCCATCGATACCCTTCAGGCCTGCCAGCAGGGTCCTGGCGGCCGTCCGCCGCTGCGGCGCTGCCACGCCCAGGAAAACGAACTGGTCGCGCATATAGGCCTGCATGGGCCCCGCACGGCCCGGTTCGGCAACCGCTTCCAGCGCGGCCTTCAATTCTGCATGTAAATCCATCGATTGGTCCATCGCATCCCGTTAAGTTTCAGGCGTAAAAAAAGCGCCCCGAAGAGCGCTCTTGTCCAGCCATCCAAACGGCTGATAGAAGCGTAGCGAGCGGCAGCGATTTGTGGCCGAGACGCGCAACCGTACGAAAGTACGGGGCCGCCGAGGCGGTGAGCATCGCAGGCCGCAAAGCGCGACGCGCAGTAGCTTATATCAGGCGTTTTTACTGGATTTTGGCTTTTTTCATCAGTTCGTCGCGGTAGGCGGCGAGTTTCTTCTGCTGCAGCGACTCGGCCACTTGGCCCTTGACTTCTTCCAGTGCCGGCAGCTTCGTCGGACGGGTTTCTTCCAGTTTGATCACGTGGAAGCCGAATTGCGATTGCACGGGCGTTTGCGTGACCTGGCCTGGTTTCAGGGCCACCATGGCGTCGGAGAATGGCTTCACGTACGAAGCTGGGCTAGCCCAGTCCAGGTCGCCGCCATTGGCAGCGGAACCGTCTTTCGATACTTTCGCCAGTTCTTCGAACTTGGCGCCGCCTTTCAGCTTGGCGATGATGTCTTTCGCTTCCGCTTCGGTGGCCACCAGGATGTGGCGAGCATGGTATTCCTTGTCGCCCGCCTGTGCCTTGAACTTGTCGTATTCGGCCTTGATTTCAGCGTCCTTGACGGGGTTCTTCTTCACGTAGTCGGCCAGCAGGGCGTTGATGATGATGCTTTGACGGGCATTGTCGATCTGCGATTTGACTTCCGGACGGGTGCCGTAGCCTTGCTTGTCGGCTTCCTGGATCAGCACTTCGCGGCCGATCAGGTCTTTCTTGATGGCTTCGCGCAATTGCGGCGAATCAGCTTGCTTGCCTTGGGCGACGACTTGCTTGACGACCTGGTCAACGCGCGACGATGGGATGGCCTTGCCATTCACGGTGGCGACGTTTTGCGCGAACGCAGGGATCGCGACAACGGCGACCAGGGCTAAGATCAGGCGGGCTGGCTTCAAAATCATGTTCATTCCTAATAAATATACAAAAACCGATACGGAGAACGCGACTGCCGTGCAGTTCGCATTCAGGCGCAGAATACACGACCGGCGCCGAAAAGGGCGCCGGGGAGGTCAGTTCTTATTGAACTTTCGCTTTTTTGATCATTTCTTCCTGATACGCTTGCAGTTTCTTTTGCTGCAGCGCTTCGGCGATCTGTGGCTTGACTTCTTCCAGGGTCGGCAGTTTTGCCGCGCGGGTGTCGTCCAGCTTGATCACGTGGAAACCGTTAGGCGTTTGCACCGGGGTCTCGGTGACCTGGCCTTTTTGCAGTTTCACGAAGGCGTCGGAGAAGACTTTCGGGAACGACGATGGGGCTGCCCAGTCCAGGTCGCCGCCGTTGTCGGCCGAACCGGCATCTTTCGATTGCTTGGCCAGGTCTTCGAACTTGGCGCCGCCTTTCAGCTTGGCGATGATGTCTTTCGCTTCGGCTTCGGTGCCCACCAGGATGTGGCGTACGTGGTATTCCTTGTCGCCCGTCTGGGCCACGAAGCGGTCGTATTCAGCCTTGATTTCAGCGTCGTTGACGGGATTCTTTTTCAGGTAGTCGCCGACCAGGGCGTTGATGACGATGGCTTGGCGTGCGTTCTCGATTTGCTGTTTGACAGCTGCATCTTTACCGAAACCTTTGTTTTCCGCTTCTTGCATCAGCACTTCACGGCCGATCAAGTCCTTCTTGATGGCTTCGCGCAATTGCGGCGAATCCGGTTGCTGGCCTTGGGCGACGACTTGCTTGACGACTGCATCAACGCGCGACGATGGGATAGGCTTGCCATTAACAACGGCAACATTTTGCGCAAAAACAGGTACCGCGACAACGGCGAGTAGTGCGATCAGCAAGCGGGCTGGCTTAAAAGTCATTATTAAATCCTGTTAGGGAAAGTTTCGTAAAAAACGCATGGACAGAAAACGCGTGCATGGCGTTTGCGGCCAGCGGCATACCAGGTCGCCCCGGTACGCCAAAAACGCCATCCTTAACCTGCTTCGGACGGCGCCAAGGCCACAATCGCCAATGCATGTATCTCATTATGCATCATATCGTGCACGGAATCATACACCAGTCGATGGCGCATGACGAGCCTGAGCCCCTCAAATTGACTAGAAATAATGCGTAGATTGTAATGGCCACCGCCCGAGGCGGCGCCCGCATGGCCCCGGTGGCGCGCCGAGTCGTCTTCCAGCACGCATTCCAGAGGAGAAAGTGCCGTTTCCAGGCGGGTACGGATGCGCTGCATGCGCGTTTCCGGCGAAGTATTTTCGGTGAGGGTATTCATCATGCGTCTTCCTTGATGTGTTTGGCCAGGAACAGGGTTTGCGCCACGATGAAGGCAAAGAAAATGCCCGTCGCGCCAAACGCCTTGAAGCTGACCCAGGCAGCCATGTCGCCCTTGTACAGCACGAAGGCCACGAACAGGTTCAGGGCACCGATGGCGCCGAAGAAGATGATCCATGCGGCCAGCAACTGGTTCCATACGGCATCGGGCAATTGCACTTGCGCTTCCATGGTCTTGCGGATCAGGTTTTTCTTGAAGCCCACGTGGGCAATCAAGAGGGCCAGGCCGGACAGCCAGTAGATCAGGGTCGGTTTCCATTTCAGGAAGAAATCGTCATGCAGGTAAATGCTGGCGCCGCCGAAGACGACAAAGATGAACAGCGACAGCCACAGCATGCCGTCGACCTTGCGGCCGCGCAGCAGCAGATAGCTGACCTGGCAAGCGGTGGCGACGATGCCGACCAGGGTGGCGAGTATCCACGGGGCCTGGTCGGCCTTGATCAGGCCGCCGGACACGAAGCCGGACAGGTATTGCTGCACGAAATCGTGCGTGGCCGCTTCATACATGCCGCCCAGCTTGAAGGCGGCAAAGAAGGCGATCAGGGGGAATAGGTCGAATAGAAATTTCATGGCGAGACTTTACTATGAGCGTGGTGTAAACATCTTAGGAATGACTTAGGAGCAACATCGCTGCTCCTGAGCATCATTCCCGTGCCATCAAGGCTGCGGATCGAAGCGCAGGGAGGCTGAATTGATGCAATAGCGCAAGCCGGTGGGCGGCGGGCCGTCCGGGAACACGTGGCCCAGGTGGGCGTCGCAGACGGCGCAGACGATTTCCGTGCGCACCATGCCGTGGCTGCGGTCGACGATTTCCGTCACGTTGGCCGGGTCGAGCGCCTGGAAATAGCTGGGCCAGCCGCAGCCGGAATCGAACTTCGTGTCCGACGCGAACAAGGGCGTGTTGCAGCAGACGCAGGTGTAGATGCCGTGTTCATGGTGGTCCCAGAACTTGCCCGTGAAGGCCCGTTCCGTGGCCGCGTGGCGTGTCACTTCGTATTGCATGGAATCGAGCATGGCGCGCCATTCGGCGTCCGTTTTCTTGACTTTATTCGTGGTCATAATGACTCCTTAGGATGAGCAGCTGACTTCAAGGTGGCTGGCCCAGTCGGGCGGCAGGGCCGCATAGTGCTGGTGTTCGGGCTGTTCGTCAAATGGCTTTTGCAATATTTCCAGCAGTTTCGCCACTTCCGTGTAGTCCTGCTGCTGGGCTTTCTCGATGGCCACTTGCGCCAGGTAGTTGCGCAGCACGTATTTCGGGTTGACCAGGTTCATGGCGGCGCGGCGCTCGGCATCGATGCTGTGTTCCTGCAGCAGGCGCGCGCGGTAGGCGGCGGCCCACGCATCGAATGCGGGGCGGTCGATGAACATGTCGCGCAGCACCGTGTCGTGCTCGGGGGCGGCCACCTGCAAGGTCGCCAGCGCGCGGAAAAAGTTGGTGAAATCCACGTGATTGGCTTGCATCAGCGCAAACATGCTGTCGAACAGGGCCGTATCGTCGTCTTGCGCCGTGCGCAAGCCCAGCTTGGCGCGCAGCAAGGCATTCATCTTGTCCGCAAAGGCGCCCTGGTAGGTGTCCAGCGCTGCCTGCGCCTGCTCCACTTCGCCGATCAGCGGCAGCAGCGCCTGGCCCAGCGCATAGCAGTTCCAGTGGCCCACCTGCGGCTGGTTGGCGTAGGAATAGCGGCCCTGCTGGTCCGTGTGGTTGCAGATGTGCTCGGCGTCAAACGCTTCCATGAAGCCGAAGGGACCGTAATCGATGGTCAGGCCCAGGATGGACATATTGTCCGTGTTCATCACGCCATGCATGAAACCCACGGCTTGCCAGTGCGCAATCATGTGCGCCGTGCGCACGCACACTTCGGCCAGCAATGCCTGATATGGATTTGCCGCAGCGCGCAAATGGGGATAAAAGCCGTCGATGACGTAATCGGCAAGGATTTTCAGCTCGTCCGGCTTCTTGCGGTAAAACCAGTGCTCGAACGAGCCGAAGCGCACGAACGAGGGCGCCATGCGCGTCACGACGGCGGCCGTCTCCACCGTTTCGCGCATGATGCCTTGCTGCGAACCCATGATGGCCAGCGCGCGCGACGTGGGAATGCCCAGCGCCGCCATGGCTTCCGAGCACAGGAATTCGCGGATGGACGAGCGCAGCACGGCGCGTCCGTCGCCCATGCGCGAATACGGCGTGGCGCCCGCGCCTTTGAGCTGCAGTTCCATCGGGCCATCGTCGGTGGCGATGTCGCCCAGCAAGATGGCGCGGCCGTCGCCCAGCTGGCCGGCCCAGACGCCGAACTGGTGGCCCGAATACACGGCCGACAGCGGTATCGAGCGTTCGGCAACCGTATTGCCACTCAGCAGCTCGACGTAATCCGGCGCGGCCAAGCGCGCGGCATCGAGGCCGACCAGGCGTGCGGCCGGCCCGCTGGCAGCCACGAAATACGGGGCGGGCAGGGGCGTGGGCATCAAACGCGTATAGAACGCAGGCGGCAGGGCCGCAAAGGCATTATCCAGTGGTAAGGTAAGGGCGGTGATGGCAATTCCATTCAATAAGAGGTGCCGGCAGGAAAGGGAAGACAAGCGCCAGCCAAAATACGATTTTACCGCACAGCGCCAGGGCGTGCGCCGGGCGTCTTCGGGCCTGCCGCGGCGGGCGTGAACACGAGGAAAAACGGAATCGAAAATTCCATGCTGCATTGCAATATCGAAATGCGTTGACGATTTCCGCACGACCGTACGAAACTAGGAAAAATCTTTGAATTCCAGCAATAAAATCCAGCATCCACTACCAGGAGACACGATGGCATTTCCCATGAGCCCAGTGATGGGCCAGATGATGAACCAGCCCCTGCTGATTTCCAGCATTATCGAGTTTGCAGCGCGTCATTATGGCAGCGGGGAAATTGTCTCGCGGCGCGTGGAAGGCGATTTGCACCGCTATACCTACCGCGATTGCCACCAGCGCACGCGGCGCCTGGCAAATGCCTTGCACGGGCTCGGTGTGGGCATGGGCGACCGGGTCGCCACCCTGGCCTGGAACGGCTACCGCCACCTGGAAGCGTACTATGCCGTGTCCGGCTCGGGCGCCGTGCTGCATACCATCAATCCGCGCCTGTTTCCCGAACAGATCGCCTACATCTCGAACCATGCGGAAGATCAGGTGCTGCTGTTCGACCTGACCTTCCTGCCCGTGGTGGAAAAGATCGCCGCCGACTGCACCTTTGTCCGCCATTTCGTGCTGATGTGCGACCGCGACCGCATGCCCGCCAACAGCAGCATCGCCGACCTGCTGTGCTATGAAGACTTGATCGACACGCATTCGGACGACTACACGTGGCCCGTGTTCGATGAAAACTCGGCCGCTGCCCTGTGCTACACCTCGGGCACGACGGGCAACCCCAAGGGCGCCCTGTATTCGCACCGCTCGACCGTGCTGCACGCGTATGCGTCGGCCATGCCCAGCGCCCTCAACGTGCGCGCCACCGATACGGTCCTGCCCGTCGTGCCCATGTTCCACGTGAATGCCTGGGGTTTGCCGTATTCCGTGCTGCTGTCGGGCGCGCGCATGGTGTTTCCCGGCGCGGCGCTGGACGGCAAGTCGCTGTACGAGCTGTTCGAATCGGAAAAGGTGACGTTCTCGGCCGGCGTGCCCACCGTCTGGCTGGGCCTGCTGAATTACGCCTTGCAGAACGGCTTGAAATTCTCCACCTTCCGCCGCACGGTGATCGGCGGCGCCGCGTGCCCGCCGGCCATGATGGATACCCTGATCGACAAGTTCGACGTGGAAGTCATCCATGGCTGGGGCATGACGGAAATGTCGCCGCTGGGCACCACGGGCGGCTTGCAGACCAAGCACCTGGCCATGGACAAGGCGGCGCAGCGCGATATCCTGCACAAGCAGGGCCATGCGATCTATGGCGTGGACATGAAGATCGTCGATGACGACGGCAAGGAATTGCCGTGGGATGGCGTGGCCTACGGCCATCTGCTGGTCAAGGGGCCGTGGATCATTTCCTCGTACTACAAGAACGAGGGCGGCGAGGTGCTGCAGGATGGCTGGTTCCCCACGGGCGACGTGGCCACCATCGATGCGGATGGCTACATGCAGATCACGGACCGCAGCAAGGACGTGATCAAGTCGGGCGGCGAGTGGATCGGCACCATCGACCTGGAAAACCTGGCCATGGCCCACCCGGCCGTGCTGCAGGCGGCCTGCATCGGCGTATTCCATCCGAAATGGGACGAGCGCCCCGTGCTGGTCGTGGTGCTGCGCCCCGGCATGGAAGTCACGCGCGAAGCGCTGTTGCAGTTCTTTGAAGGCAAGATCGCCAAGTGGTGGACGCCCGACGACGTGCTGTTCATCGATGCCTTGCCCATGGGCGCGACGGGCAAGATCCAGAAGAACAAGCTGCGCGACCAGTTCAAGGGGCACAAGCTGCCGGGGCTGTGATGCATCAGCGGGCCTGATCCAGCCGGCAGCAAGGGCAGGGGGCGGCCCATCAGCTAACCCTGCAGCAAGGGCTGGGGTCGGACCCTGAGGGTCCGACCCCGGTATTTTGACGCCGTTGGGTTAGTGCTTGTTTGTCACGCCGCCTGCGGCAACGCCGACCCCAGTTTCTCCAGCAAGTGATCGCACTGGAAGACGGACAGGGTCTGGCGTTGCTCCTGCGTGCCGATATCGATCATTTCATCCATTTCGCTGCGCAAGTCGTCATGCGTGCCCGTGCGGATGATTTGCGGCGCGGCAAAGCGCTGGCTGTCGGAAATGGTCATGATGTTGTCGACGTGGTCGACGAGGAAGCCGTAGCGCTCGGCGCCCCGTTCCACGATGAGGATCTTGCCGGCGCCCGTGTCCGCCAGCGGCGGCATCGCATACAGCTGGCGCAGATCGATGATGCTGATCATTTGCTGGCGCAGGTTCAGCATGCCGCGCATGCAGGCCGGCATGCCCGGCGGCGTGGTGATGGCACCGCTGAAGTCGATGATTTCCCGCACTTGCCCGATTTCCACGGCGAACTGGGTTTCCACCGTAAACGTGATGTAGACGCGGCGCTGCGCCTTGCGCGTGGCGGCGGTGGCCGTTTCCGTGTCGGCCGGGTACAGGCGCGCGTGGCCGTCGCGCATTTCGACGATCTCGGCCTGCGACAGGATTTCCTTGTGGTCCAGAAAAATGATGTCGCCCAGGCCTTCCTTGGTGATGCAGCCGGCGAACATGGCCGCGCGTGCCTTGCTCAGCAGGGGAATCGGCAGCACTTCGTCGCCAAAGAAATGCACGATGCTGTCGACGGAATCGACGAGAAAGCCGATCGTCGTCTCTTCCAGGCGTACGACGATGATGCGCTGCTCGGGCGTGGCCGCCTTGCCGGCGCCGGCGGCCTGCAGCAGGGCGCCGAAGTCGACGACGGCCACCTGGCTGCCGCGGAAATGCATGCGCCCCAGGCACAGTTCGCTGTTCAGCAGGGAGCTGTGCAGTTCCGGCACCTTGATGATTTCCTGGATGGCCAGCATTTCGAAGGCAAACGTGGCGCCGGCCGCATGAAAGCTGACGCACTGGCGCCGCTCGCTCTGCGCATGGTAGCGGGCCGTGCTCAGCTTGGCGCCCGTCGCCTGCAGGGCCAGCACGTGCGGCACGTTCTCGATGCGCAGCAGCGCATGCGGGTCGAGGATTTGCAGCAGGCGCGCACCGCCGTCGAGCAGGATCGTGCCGGCGATGACGGCGTGCGCGTCGCCGGCCCCATACTGCAGCGCGCTGCGGGCGCTGGCGGGCACGCGCAGGATTTCGCCCGTGTCCTGGAAGACGATGCCGATCAGCACTTGCTGAAAATCCAGGATGGCGATCTTGTCCGTGGCCACGGCGCGCGGCGCATCGGCGCGGAACAAGCGGCCCAGGTTGACCACCGGAATGACGCTGCCGCGCAAGGTGAACATGCCTTCCAGGTAGGCGGGCGACAGGGGCAGGGCCGTGACTTTTGCGGGGTAGTTCACCACCTCGCGGATGCAGCCGGCGGGCAGGGCGAATTCATCGCCGCCCAGCTGGAAGGAGCCGAACAGGTCGGCGGCCGCGTCGCCCTGGGCCTGGCTGTGCAAGCCCGTCGCTTCATGCATATCCATATGCGCCTTCCTTGCGTGGATTCAATCCGGGTTGCGCCACCACATCGGTGACGGCGTAGCTGTGGTGGGCGCAATCGATCAGCAGCTGGCGCCCGTGGCGTCCGCCCAGCGCGCAAAAACTCACGTGCAGGCCGCACTGGTCCAGGTATTTCTGCGCCGCTTCCGCATTTTGCCGGCCCACCTGCAGGCGGCCATTGCGGGGGCCAAACATGCTGGCGCCGCCCGCCAGCACCACCTCGATATCGGCGTAGTCGGCCTGGCGCACGCCCATCAGGCGCAGCAGCGAGGGCACGGCCTGGCTCACATAACGTGCACTAGGCGCGCCCAGGCCCGGCTCGGCACCGGGCGCTTCCGGCAGCAGGCAGTGGGCCAGGCCGCAGCAGGGGCCGTTCTTCCAGATGAAGCCGATGCCGATGCAGGAGCCCAGCAGCGCCTGCAGCTGTTCGCCCTGCATGCCCACGCTAAGTTGCCCCATGCCAACGTGTTGCAAGGGCGCGCCGTGTTCGTTGAGGAGGCTGATGCTCATGCCGTGCCCGCCTTATAAATCATGGGAAACTCGAATTGGTAGCCGGTGCCCAGGCGGGCGATGGTTTCGGACTCGCCCAGGATCAGCCGGCCCTCGTCCTTGAGGCTCAGGCGCGCCTGGCGCAGCACGGTTTCCTGGTGTTCGGCATCGAAATAGATGAGCACATTGCGCAGGAAGACCAGGTCGAAGCGCTGGGCCGGGCGCAGCGCCTCGAGCAGATTGTGCTGCGCAAAGCTGACGTGCTGGCGCAGTTCCTCGTTGACCTTGACGCCATACGGGGAGGGCGTGAAGTACTTGCGCAGCAAGTCCGGGTGCGACAGGCGGATGCGTTCGACGGAGCGGCCGCTGTACTGGCCGGCCCTGGCGGCGCCCAGAATCTGCTGCGAAATGTCGCTGGCCAGGATCTGGTAGCGGAAGGTCGGCGCCTGCAGCTTGAATTGCTCGCACAGCATGGCGATCGAATACAGCTCCTCGCCGCTGGCGGCGGCGGCCGACCAGATGCTCAGGCAGCCGCCCGGATGCGCGCGCGCCCAGGCGGGCAGGTAGCGGTCGCGGAAGTAATCCCAGATGGACGGTGTGCGGAAGAACAGGGTGTCGTTGGTGGTCACCAGGTCGATGAAATGTGCCACCTCGTCGCGGTCGCTGGCCACCCGGTCCAGGTAAGCCTGGTAGCTGTGCAGGGACAGCGCCTGCAGCCGTGGCTGCAAACGCCGTTCCAGCAAGACGCTCTTGCGCGCCGTCATGGCGATGCCCGTGTGCTGGCGCACCAGCGCGATCAGGGTCGTCAGCACCTCGGGCGTCAAGGTGGCCGCGTGGCTCATGGCCTACACCACGAAGCCGGAGACAGTCTGGTTTAGGCTGCCCGCGCGCTCGTTCAGGCCGTCCGTCGAGCGGGCGATGCTGTCGCAGTTGGCGGCCGACTTTTCCGTTTCCTCGGCGATGTACTGGATCGCCGTCGACACTTCGCGCGCCGTCAGCAGCTGCTCGTTGGCCGCCTTCGAGATATCCGAGATGGCCAGGGTGGTCTTCGCCACGCCCGAGACGATCTTGTCGAAGGCGTCGCTGGCCTGGCGCGAGATTTCGCTGCCCGTGGAGACGCGCTTGACGGATTCGTTGATCAGCTTGGAGATTTCCTTGGTGGCTTGCGACGAGCGTTCGGCCAGCTTGCGCACCTCGTCGGCGACGACGGAAAAGCCCAGACCGTGCTCGCCCGCGCGCGCCGCCTCGATGGCCGCGTTGAACGCCAACATGTTCGTCTGGTTGGCGATCTCGCTGATGACCTTGACGATTTCGCCGATGTCTTCCGACGAGCGGTTGATCAGGTCCATCGCCTCGATCGACTTGGCGACGGCGCGCGCGCCCGCTTCCGCTTCCTGCTGCGTGGCTTTCGCCAGGTAGTCGGCGTTCGAGGTGTTTTCCGCGATGGAATTGATGGAAAACGTCAGGCCGTCGATGGAAGCGTTCATTTCCTCCACCGTGGCGCCCAGCGCCTGCGTGCCCACGGCCACGCCCGTGGCCCGCTCGGCGATCGTATGCGAGGCGTCGGCAAAGCCGTTGGCCGCCGACACCACGTTGCCGATCACGCCGCGCAAGTCGACGATCATCTTGCTGATGCCGCCCGCCAGCAGGTCGATGGGCTCGTCGCCCTCGGGCACGATATTGCAGGTCAGGTCGCCTTGCGCCGCGCGCGCCACCGACTCGAGCAGGGCATTGACCTTGCGGCTGTCGTTGCTGGCCTTGGCCTGGATGCTGTTTTCCAGGTTCACCTGTTCGCTGATGTCGATGGCGAACTTGACCACCTTATAGGGCTTGCCGTTCAGGTCCAGGATGGGGTTGTAGGTGGCTTGTATCCACACCACCTTGCCATGGTTGCCCAGGCGCTTGTAGCGGCCCGCGTCGAATTCGCCCCGGTTGAGCTTTTGCCAGAATTTCTTGTATTCGGCGCTGCTGGCGTACTCGGGCTCGCAAAACATGCGGTGGTGTTCGCCCTTGATATCGCTCAAGTCGTAATCCATGACGGCGAGGAAATTCTCGTTCGCGTCGAGCACATTGCCCTGCATGTCGAACTCGATCACGGCCTGTGCCTTGCCGATGGCGCTGACCTTGCCTTCGTACTCGGCGTTGCGCTTTTTCAGCGCCGTGACGTCGCTGGCGAACTTGACCACCTTGAATGGCCGGCCTTCCGTGTCGAAGATGGGATTGTAGGTGGCGTTGAGCCAGATTTCGCGGCCATCCTTGGTGACGCGCTTGTATTCGCCCGCGTCGAACTCGCCCTTGGCCAGTTTTTGCCAGAATTGCGCGTATTCCTCGCTCTTCGCGTATTCCGCTTCGCAAAAAATGCGGTGGTGCTTGCCTTCGATCTCGGCCAGCGTGTAGCCGACGGACTTGAGGAAGTTGTCGTTGGCGCGGATGACGGTGCCGTCGAGCCGGAATTCGATCACGGCCTGGGCCTTGCTGATGGCGTCGATCTTGCCTTCGTAATCGGCATTGCGGCGCTTGCTGGCCGTGATGTCGGTGGCAAACTTGATCACTTTATACGGCTTGCCGTCGGCGTCGAGGATGGGGTTGTAGGACGCGTTGATCCACACTTCGCGCCCATCCTTGGCGCGGCGCTTGTATTCGCCCTGGTCGAACTCGCCGCGTCCCAGCTTGGCCCAGAAGTCGCGGTATTCGGCCGTTTTCACATACTCGGGGTCGCAGAAGATGGCATGGTGCTTGCCTTGCACTTCGGCCAGGGAATAGCCGACGACGCGCAGGAAATTGTCATTCGCATGCAGGATGGTGCCGTCGAGTTCGAACTCGATCACGGCCTGGACACGGTTCAATGCAGTATTTATCGCTTGTAAGTCCAGATCCTGGGAGTGGCTGACATGGCTGGCTGCGTCCATAGTATTTCCTTCAGTGTGGGAAGAGGAATGGGTGGCGCTAATACTGACAGGTAATGACGATATAAAATGATTCCATAATGCCCCGCACATGATCCGCGTGATAATCGGTGAGAATCTGCGCGATATAAACGGGCGATAGCCGGCGGCACTGATCCCTAATAATAAATCAATTGCAGTGTATTGATTTGAATCAATAATTTTATTATTCCCCAGCCCCTGGCGAAAAACAAGGGGCATGAATAAATAATGTAAAAAGTGTCGTTATTGGCCCGCGGACCGATAGCGCAGCGCATTTCGCACATAATAAAACGGTGTTTTTCTTGTTATGTTTTAATTATTTAAAATGGATATGCATTCGATAGCTGCTGGCGCTTTCTGCCAGCGGTGCCGCCAGCCGCAGCGGACGATGTTGTACCATGGTGGCCGGTACCGGCGCCCCGCGCGCCGCGACAAAAATAATACGAGCGTTCTTTTATGCGGTATAGTGAAGCTTCATCCCTTGCAACCACCTCATCGCCAAGCAAAAACCGGTAAATCAATAAGGAAGAGACATGAGTGCTGAATATCAAGTAAACGGCGCCGTTGCCGTCATTACCCTGGCCAATCCCCCCGTCAACGGCCTGGGCCTGGCCACGCGCACGGCCGCCGTGGCCGGCATCCGCCAGGCGCTGGCCGACGAGGCCATCAAGGCCATCGTCATCACGGGCGCCGGCAAGGCGTTCTCGGGCGGCGCCGATATCAAGGAATTCAATTCGCCCAAGGCGCTCACGGAACCGACCCTGCATACCCTGATCAGCGTGGTGGAAAACGCGACCAAGCCCGTCGTGGCCGCCATCCACAGCGTGTGCATGGGCGGCGGCCTGGAACTGGCGCTGGGCTGCAACTACCGCGTGGCCGCGCCTGGCGCGCAAATGGCCTTGCCGGAAGTCAAATTGGGTATCTTGCCGGGCGCGGGCGGCACGCAGCGCCTGCCGCGGGTCCTGGGCCTGGAAACGGCGCTCAACATGATCGTCTCGGGCACGCCCGTGGCGTCGGAAAAGCTGGCCGGCACGGCCCTGTTCGACGAAGTGATCGCCCCCGGCGCCGACTTGCTGGCTGCCGCCGTGGCCTTTGCCACCAAGGTTGCCGACGTACGTCCGCTGCCGAAAGTGCGCGAGCGCAAGGTCGACTACCCGAACCATGAAGCGTTCCTGCAGTTTTCGCGCAATACGGTCAAGGCCATGTCCGGCCCGTTCCCTGCGCCGCTGAAATGCGTCGATGCCGTGGCTGCCGCCGTGACGATGAAGTTCGACGACGGCTTGAAATACGAGCGCGAACTGTTCATGCAGCTGGTGCAGTCGCCCGAGTCGAAAGCCCTGCGCCATGCCTTCTTTGCCGAACGCGTTGCCAGCAAGGTGCCCGACGTGCCGGCCGACACGCCCGTGCGCGCCATCGCGACGGCGGCGATCGTGGGCGCCGGCACCATGGGCGGCGGCATCGCCATGAATTTCGCCAACGCGGGCATTCCCGTGATGCTGCTGGAGACGAAGCAGGAAGCGCTGGACAAGGGCCTGGCCACCATCCGCAAGAATTACGAGAACACGGTCAAGAAGGGCAAGCTGACGCAGGACAAGGCCGAGCAGCGCATCGCGCTCGTTTCCGGCACGTTGGCCTATGCGGATATCGCGCAGGCGGACATCGTCATCGAAGCCGTCTTCGAGGAACTGGGCGTCAAGGAAACCGTGTTCAAGCAACTCGATGCCGTCATGAAGCCGGGCGCCATCCTCGCGTCGAACACGTCCACCTTGGACCTGGACAAGATCGCCGCGTTCACCACACGCCCGCAGGACGTGATCGGCACGCATTTCTTCAGTCCTGCCAATGTGATGAAGCTGCTGGAAATCGTCCGCGGCAAGGAGACGGGCAAGGACGTGCTGGCCACGGCGCTGGCCCTGTCGAAAAAACTGAAAAAGACGGGCGTCGTGTCCGGCGTGTGCGACGGCTTCATCGGCAACCGCATGATCGAGCAGTACAGCCGGCAAGCCGGTTTCCTGCTGGAAGAAGGCTGCCTGCCCGAGCAGGTGGACAAGGCGGTAGAGAAATTCGGCTTTGCCATGGGCCCGTTCCGCATGGGCGACCTGGCCGGCAACGATATCGGCTGGGCCATCCGCAAGCGCCGCTACGTGGAAAAGCCGGACGTCACGTATTCGAAGACGGCCGACTTGCTGTGCGAACTGGGTCGTTATGGCCAGAAGACGGGCGCCGGCTGGTATGACTACAAGCCGGGCGACCGCAAGGCCTATCCATCGGAACAGGTGAACGCCATGATTGTGCAGCACTCGGCCGACATCGGCGTGGCGCGGCGCAAGATCGGCGACCAGGAAATCGTCGAACGCCTCGTGTATGCGCTGGTCAACGAAGGCGCGCGCATCCTGGAAGAGGGCATCGCCCTGCGCGCCTCGGACATCGACATGGTGTACCTGACGGGCTACGGCTTCCCCCTGTTCCGCGGCGGCCCCATGTTCTACGCGGACACGGTCGGCTTGCCGAACGTGCTCGATACGATCGCCGGCTACGCGAAAGGCCGCCACGGCGAAGCGTGGACTCCGGCGCCCCTGCTGGTGAAGCTGGCGGGCGAGGGCAAGGGTTTCAACAGCTAAGAAACCCAACGGCAGAGACCGGGGTCGGACCATCAGGGTCCGACCCCGGATTTTGCTGCAGGGGTTAAATGCCAGCGATATTTATTATTTCTTCTTCGCCACCATCTTGACCGCCTCGTTGACGATGACGGGGTTGTCTTTCTGGATGTAATAGCCGGCGCCCGTGATGCGCTCGATGGCCGGCGCGCCGGACAGGCGCTGCCAGTCCTTTTCCTGCGCCCGCACCACGTTCTCGAACGAACCCATTTCCTCGATGCCGAACTTGTCGCGCACCAGCAGCATGGCGGGCACGCGCAGGGGGCTGGCCATGTCGACATGCTGCAGGCACTGTGCCTGGGCATCGAATTCGGCCGATTCCGCACTGTTGAACATCAGCTTGCGCCGCGTCTTGACGAGCATGGCGTAGGTGGAGGCGTCCGTCTGCAGGCGGCTCCATTGCTGCGGATGCGTGGGGTCGAGCAGCACCAGCCCGGCCACGTCCTGCGGGTACAGCCTGGCATACACATACTGGTACAGTCCGCCCAGGCCATGGCCGACCAGCACATACGGCGGTTTCAGGCCCGCTTGCGCCAGCAGGGCGCGCTGCTGGGCGGCAATGGTGCAGGGATCGCGCGGCGTGGTGGTTTTCTGGCTGTCGCCGTAGCCAGGACGGTCGTACACGAGCACGCGGTGCTGTTTCGACACTTCCGGCACCACCTTGGCCCACACATCCTTGCCGTCGCCCATGGCCGACTGGAACACGACGGGCAAGCCGCCCTGGCCGCTCACGGTGTAGGCGATGCTGGCGTCGGGCAGGGCCGCGGTGGCCGGTACGCCCGGCATCGCCGGGGTGGATGGCAGGAGGGAACAGCCTGCCAGCAGCAAGCCGGCGCTGGAGAGGAGCATGGTGCGCGCGGGGCGGCCGACGAATAGATGATGCATGAAACTCCTTCTTGGTGCAGGGACCGGGGACCGGTATGGCGTGCCAGCCATTATAGGCATTTCACGCTGAAGTGAAAATGCCGAACAGAGACGGATTTCCCGTCTTGCCCGCTGGCCTAGGCGCGATGGCAGACGGCTTCGATGCGGTTGCCGTCCGGATCGAACAGAAAAGCCGCGTAGTAGCTGGCGTGATAGTGGCGCAGGCCGGGCGCGCCCAGGTCGATGCCGCCGTGCGCCAGCCCCGCGTGCCAGAACGCTTCCACGGCCGCGCGCGAGGGGGCCTTGAAGCAGCAATGGCGGCGCGGCGCATCGCCGGGCGCGGGGCCCAGGCGTACGGAAAAGTAGCTGCGTTCGGGGTGGTCGGCGTCGCTGCGCTCGCCGTAGCCTATCCAGGCGTTGGCATGGTCGCTGCCCACCTTGGGCACTGCCAGCGCGGCAAAGATGGCGTCGTAGAAACGCTCGGCGCGTTCCAGGTCGGTAACGGTGAGAGAAACGTGATCGAGCATCGGCACTCCGCTGTAAAAACAAGGACGGCCATAGCATAGCCCGGATCAGGGCGGCTGTGGGCGCGAGTGACCGAGTGACACTGCCGATGGCCAACTGCCGGTTAAGGACGGCCGGCGCGGGGGCGCTGGAGAGGGGCGGGCGCTGCTCAGCGGGGGCACGAACAGGCGGCCGCCCCCGTACCGGCCGGTGCGCCGGGCGAGCAGACGGGACAGGCAGGCGCCGGGCGCGTCGTCCTGGCAACGATGGTACGGCTGATCTGCTGCACGCGGGGCGCGAACAGCATCACGGCGCAAAAGGCCACGGGCCAGGCGGCGAAGAACGCATGGCGCCAGCGGGGCAGGAAGTCCGCCTGCAGGCCGATATTGAGCCACGTGACCCAGGCGCTCATCAGCAGGGTCATGACCAGCGACATCAGGAAGGCAAATACGCAGCGCAGGCGCAGGGCTTCGGACATGGTGCACTTTCAGGAAAGTTGAGAAGATGGCAGCGTAACGACTTGCAGCAATCTATACTAGCGCCATATTTTTAATTTCAAATTCCATATATGCAATCATACGCGACGACTCATGCTCGATGACCTGGCCCTGTTTGTTGCCATCGTGGAGGCGGGCAGCCTGCATGCGGCAGCCGTCAAGGAGGAATTGCCGGCCGCCACCGTCACGCGCCGGCTGCAAAAGCTGGAAAGCCAGCTGGGCTACCGCTTGCTCAACCGCAGCGCGCGCCGCTTGCAGCCGACGGCAGAAGGCTGGCAATACTACGAGCAGTGCCGCCCCCTCGTGCATGCGCTGCGCCAGGCGACGCAGCAGCTCGACGCCAGCCTGTCGGCCGTCTCGGGCAGCATCCGCGTGCTGGCGCCCGTCAACTTCGCCAGCGGCTTGCTGACGCCCGCCTGGATCAGCTTCATGCAGCGCTATCCCGATATCCGCCTGGAGCTGGAACTGTCGAACCAGCTGCAAGACCTGGTGGGCAGCGGCGCCGACCTGGCCATCCGCGTGGGGGCGCTCGACGATTCCTCGCTGATGCAGCGCCGCCTGGGCAGCGCGTCGCTGGTGATGGTGGCGGCACCCGCCTACCTGGCGCGCGCCGGCGTGCCGCGCGACTTGCAGGACCTGGCGCAGCATGAACTGATCGTGGCCGAGCCGCTGCGCAGCTGGCGTTTGCGGCGGCCCGGCGACGGCGCCGACATGGCGATCGAGCCGCAGGCGCGCCTGCGCGTCAATGAAATGCGCCTGGCCGTGGAGATGGCCGATGCGGGCATCGGCATCCTGCTGTGCCCGCTATTGCAGTGCCGCGAGGAGGTGGCCCGCGGTTCGCTGGTGCGCGTCTTGCCCGACTGGATGCCGCAGCCGCGCCACGTGTATGCCGTGTGGACGCAGCGGCGCTACCTGCCGGCCCGCGTGCGCGTGCTGCTCGAGCATCTGGCGGCGTTTGCGGCGGACAATCCACTGTTGAACGAGGAACTGGACGTTTAGCTCGCCTGCTGCTGCGCCAGCCACTGCGTGAACCGGCGCAGCGCCGGCGCAAAGCCGCTGGCCGGCGTGGCGCCGGGCCTGGCCTGGGCAAGAAAATAGGCGGCCTGCGCCTGCATGGCGGGATGGCGGCGCAGCAACAGCGTCACATGCTCGTCCAGGCTGGCGGGCCAGCACGGCTCGCCATCGTGGCGCAGGATATTGGTGGAACGGATCAGCTTGCGCGCCGCTTCCCTTTGCAGGCGGACGATGGCGTCAGGCGCGCGCTCCTCATCGAGGCGCCGCGCATAGTCTTCCAGCACGGGAACGAAGTCGCCATTCACGGCCAGGGCGATGGCGCGCGAGGGCGCGAAGGGCGCAAAGTGCGGGGCCAGGTCCTCGCCCCACACGCAGCGGCACTGATGTTTGATCCAGTAGCCCCAGCTGTACAGGTTTTCCGGCGCCAGCACGTGGGCGCGGTGGCCGATATCGAAATCGATTTTCAGTACTTCCCGGTGGCGTGCCTGCAGGGCCAGGCGCAAGACCTCCAGTGCTGCCCGTTGCTGCGGCACGGCTGGCTGGTGCAGCACCAGGGTCAGGTCCAGGTCGGACACGCCCGGCGTGGCGTCGCCGCGGGCGATGCTGCCGTACAGGTAAATGCCGTCCAGCACGTTGCCGGCATGCGTGGACAGGCTGGCGCACACGTCCTGCAGCAAGGCGCCAAAGATGGGCTGCAAAGGGCCGTGCGGTGCGGCGGGCAGGGTGGCGGGAGCGGTCGCGGGCATGCCTGGCATGAATCCGGTGGGAGAAACGTGCACCATAGCATGCGCCAGCGGGCCGTGCACGGTCATCCTTTCCATTAAGTAATACCGAGCGCTTGTACTTTCCGGCAAGATCGCGTTAAGATAAAGCCGCCTGCTTATCGAGCGGGCAATCTGGTGTTTTTTCGCGCAATTCCGTCCCTATCCATGAGAGTAGCAATGAAATATCTGATCGTTCCCTTTTTGCTGGCCATTACCGGCTGTGAAGTTTTGTATGACGCGAACCGGGACAAGATCGGCGAGTATTGCAACAGCCTCAATAATTTCGATGACCGCAACGCCTGCCGCAAGCGCAACCAGACCAGCTACCAGGAATACGTGCAGCAGCGCGACCAGTTGAAAAAGAGCAAGAGCGACAAATAAGCTCGGCTCGCCACTGTATACGCTTATAAAAAAAACGCCGCTGACCAGTCAGCGGCGTTTTGCGTTGAAGGCCCCGGCATGGCTGCCGGGGCATGCGCCAGATCAATCGTCGGCGTAGATATTGTTATCCTTGGTTTCCTTGACGAACAGGGTACCGATCACGACGGTCGCCAGGGCCACGACGATCGGATACCACAGGCCGTAGTAGATGTCGCCCTTGAAGGCCACCAGCGCGAAAGCCGTGGTGGGCAGCAAGCCGCCGAACCAGCCGTTGCCGATATGGTAAGGCAGGGACATCGATGTGTAACGGATACGGGTCGGGAACATTTCCACCAGCATGGCGGCGATCGGGCCATACACCATGGTCACGTACAGCACCAGGATGAACAGCAGCAGGACGACCATCGGCTTGTTGATCTGATCCGGATCGGCTTTCGCAGGGTAGCCCGCTTCCTTGATGCCGGCGCCCAGTTCTTTCTTCAGAGCGGCTTCGTGGGCCTTGCTGTCCGCATCGAAGTTCAGGCCATCGGCCGTCATGACGGCGTTAAACGAGGAAAACTCCTTCGTGCCGATGCGTACCTTGGCGATGCTGCCGGCCGGCGCGTCTTCCTTCGTGTAGTTCACCGAGCTGTTCGACAGGAAGCCCGTGGCGATGTCGCACGACGACGGGAACTTCTTGGTGCCGGTCATGTTGAACTGGAAGTGGCAGGATGCAGGATCGGCCACCACCACCACTGGCGAGTTCTTCAGTGCCGCTTCCAGCTGCGGATTGGCGAAGTGGGTCAGGCCGTTGAAGATGGGGAAGTAGGTAGCCGCGGCGATCAGGCAGCCGCCGAGGATGATGTACTTGCGGCCGATGCGGTCGGACAGGCTGCCGAAGAACAGGAAGAACGGCGTGGCCAGCAGCAGGGCGATGGCGACGAGCACGTTGGCCGTTGCCAGGTCCACTTTCAGGGTCTGGATCATGAAGAACAGGGCGTAGAACTGGCCCGTGTACCAGACGACGGCCTGGCCGGCGGTCAGGCCGATCAGGGCCAGGATGACGATCTTCAGGTTTTTCCACTTGCCGAACGCTTCCGTCAGCGGCGCTTTCGAGGTCTTGCCCTCGGCCTTCATTTTTGCAAATGCCGGCGATTCATTCATGGCCAGGCGGATCCACACGGAAATACCCAGCAGGATGACGGAGACGAGGAAGGGAATGCGCCAGCCCCACGCTTCGAAATCCTTCTCGCCGGTCGCCAGGCGGGTGCCCAGGATGACCATCAGCGACAGGAAGAAGCCCAGGGTTGCCGTCGTCTGTATCCACGCCGTGAATGCGCCGCGCTTGCCTTCAGGCGCATGCTCGGCCACGTACGTGGCTGCGCCGCCGTATTCGCCGCCCAGCGCCAGGCCTTGCAGGATGCGCAGGATGACGAGGATGATCGGTGCGGCGATGCCGATGGACGCATGGCCCGGCAGCAAACCGACGATGAAGGTGGAGCCGCCCATGATCAGGATGGTGATCAGGAAGGTGTACTTGCGGCCGATCATGTCGCCCAGGCGGCCGAAGACCAGCGCGCCGAACGGACGCACGATGAAGCCGGCGGCAAAGGCCAGCAGCGCGAAGATGAAGGTGGTGGTGGGGTCGCCGATGAAGAATTGCTTGGCGATGATGGAAGCAAGCGAGCCGTACAGGTAAAAATCGTACCATTCAAAGACGGTGCCCAACGATGACGCAAAGATGACCTTGCGTTCCTCGGGCGTGATCGGCGTTCCCTTGGTGGATACTTTCCGTACGTCGGCCGGGCCGGATGATGATGCCATGGTTTGTCTCCCTATGTTTTATAGTGAACTGGTGCCGAGGTCTTTTTTGACCATTCTTGCAACAGCTTGGAGGCGAGTGTGTTCTCCGAACCTTACGTCATGCTTGCTTGAAACTTACACCAAGCTTACAGTGCGCGCCATTTGCGCCAGGTAAAAAGACGGAGCAACTTTGCGAACGACCGTACTTAAATGTGCTATTCTGATTCCGCAGACCGACCACTGACCACTACTGACCATATAACATTCCCACAAGGAGACACAGCATGAATGAAGCCGTCATCGTATCGAGCGCCCGCACGGGCCTGGCCAAGTCCTGGAAGGGCGCGTTCAACATGACGCATGGCGCCACCCTGGGCGGCCATGTGCTGGCGGCCGCCGTCGAGCGCGCGCGCATCGAGGCGGACGAAGTGGAAGACGTGCTGGTCGGTTGCGCCTTTCCCGAAGGCGCCACGGGCGGCAATATCGCGCGCCAGGTGGCGCTGCGGGGCGGCTGCCCCGTCACCACGGCCGGCATGACCGTCAACCGTTTCTGCTCGTCGGGCTTGCAGGCCATCGCCCTGGCGGCGCAGCGCATCATCGCCGGCGAAGGCGATATCTATGCGGCGGGCGGCGTGGAATCGATTTCCTGCGTGCAAAATGAGATGAACACGCATATGTACCGCGAGGTCTGGCTGCAGCAGCACAAGCCGGAAGTCTATTGGCCCATGCTGCAGACGGCCGAAACGGTGGCCAAGCGCTACCAGATTTCGCGCGAGCGCCAGGACGTGTATGGCGCGCAAAGCCAGCAGCGTGCCGCCGCGGCCCAGGCGGCCGGCCTGTTCGACGCGGAAATCGTGCCGATGACCACCATCATGGGCGTGGCCGACAAGGCCAGCGGCATGCTGGTCTCGCGCGAAGTGACGATCTCAAGCGATGAAGGCATCCGTGCCGACACGACGTACGACGGCGTGGCCAAGATCCGCCCGGCCATCCCGGGCGGCGTCATCAGCGCCGGCAACGCCAGCCAGTTTTCCGATGGCGCCTCGATGGCCATCGTGATGAATGCGAAAGTGGCCGAAGCGAAAGGTCTGCAGCCGCTGGGCATCTTCCGCGGCTTTGCCGTGGCCGGCTGCGAACCCGATGAAATGGGTATCGGCCCCGTGTTTGCCATCCCGAAACTGCTGAAAAAAGCGGGGCTGACGGTGGCCGACATTGGCCTGTGGGAACTTAACGAAGCGTTTGCCGTGCAAGTGCTGTATTGCGCCGACACCCTGGGCATCCCCATGGACCGCCTGAATGTGAACGGCGGCGCGATTGCCGTCGGCCACCCGTACGGCGTGTCGGGCGCGCGCCTGACGGGCCACGCCTTGATCGAAGGCAAGCGCCGCGGCGTCAAATACGTGGTGGTGACCATGTGCATCGGCGGCGGGCAGGGCGCGGCCGGCCTGTTCGAAGTGCTGTGATGTTTGCGTGAACCCAGTCTGCGGGCGGCTTCCAGGGCCGCCCGTTTTACTTTCCGGCCCGCTTCCTGCAAGGCGCGCCGATAGCGGTTACAGTAATGCTTCATTGATAAACAACCAGCCTGCCACCATGATCAAGCACATCGTTTTCTGGAAACTGTTAGACCACGCCGAAGGCGCCGACCGCGCCACGAATGCCTTGAAACTGAAAGCCCTGCTCGATTCCTGTTCCGACCTGGTGCCCGGCATCCTGAAATTCGAGGCGGCCGTGGCCCAGCCCGGCCTGGAAGCCACCTACGACATCGTGCTGTACAGCGAGTTTGCCAGCCGCGAAGCGCTCGATGCCTACCAGAACCATCCCGAGCACGTGAAGATCAAGCCGTTCTTTGGGGCCGTGCGGGAAGCCAGACAATGTATGGATTATGAGATTTAGTCGTTACGCATCAGACACCCGGGGTCAGACCCGGCGGGTCTGACCCCAGCCTTCCGCTGATCCTATCTATTGATAAGGAGCATTCATGACCACCTACCAACGCATCGTCCTCGCCTCGCGCCCCGCCTCCAATGAGGAAGTGCAGCCGGCACATTTTCGTCTGGAAACCAAAGACATTCCCGCCATCGCGGAGGGACAGTTGCTGGTGCGTAACCAGTATCTGTCGCTCGATCCGTATATGCGGGGGCGCATGAGCGCCAACAAGAGCTATGCGGCGCCGCAGGCGCTCGATGAAACCATGATCGGCGGCACGGTGGGCGTGGTGCTCGAATCGAAGCATCCGAAGTTTGCCGTGGGCGACATGGTGGTGGGCACCCTGGGCTGGACGGAAGTGGCCGTATCGGACGGCACCATGCTGCGCAAGGTCGACACGACGCACATCCCTGCCTCCGCCTACCTGGGTTCCGTGGGCATGCCCGGCATGACGGCGTGGTATGGCTTGAACCAGATCATGGCGCCGAAAGCGGGCGAAACGGTGGTCGTGTCGGCCGCCAGCGGCGCCGTGGGCAGCGTGGTGGGCCAGCTGGCGAAATTGAAAGGCTGCCGGGTGGTCGGCATCGCGGGCGGCGCGGAAAAATGCGCGTACGTGGTCGATGAGCTGGGTTTCGATGCCTGCATCGACTACAAGGCGGGCAATCTGGTGGCCGACCTGGCGGCAGCCACGCCGGACGGCATCGACGCCATCTTTGAAAACGTGGGCGGCGCCATCTTCGATGCGGCGCTGGCGCGCACCAATGCGTTTGGCCGCGTGGCCGTGTGCGGCTGGATTGCCGGCTACAACGGCGAGCCGACGCCGCTCGACAATGCGCGCCTGATCCTTACCAACCGCCTCACCGTGCGCGGTTTCATCGTTTCCGAGCAGCCCGAATTCTGGCCGCAGGGATTGGCGGAGCTGGGCAGCCTGGTGGCGACGGGCAAGCTGAAATTCCGCGAATCCGTGGCCGACGGCCTGGCCAGCGCGCCCGAGGCTTTCATCGGCCTGTTGAAAGGCCGTAACTTCGGCAAGCAGCTGGTGAAGCTGGCTTGAAGCGGCTGGGCAGAGTGTCCTGCTAAAGCTGGGCAGGCCGTGCGACAATAACGGCCTGTCTTTTACTACTGCCTACCATGACCAAGCACACCATCCGCCTCGGCGACTGGGCCACCCTGGGCCCTGACGCCACCGCCATCCGTTTTGAAGTCTTCGTCGATGAACAGAAAGTGCCGGCCGAGATCGAACTCGACGACATGGACGCCGTCTGCCTGCACGCCGTCGCCTATGACGATGCCGGCAACGCCATCGGCACGGGCCGTTTACTGCCGGACGGCCACATCGGCCGCATGGCCGTGCGCCAGCCGGGCCGCGGCACGGGCGTGGGCGGCGCCATCCTGCAACTGCTGATGGAAAAAGCGCGCGAACGGGGCGATGCCGCCGTGGTCCTGAACGCGCAAACCGTGGCCGCGCCATTCTATGCGCGCCACGGTTTCGTGCAGCAGGGGGAGCAATTCGAAGAGGCGGGGATTGCGCATGTGGAGATGCGCTTGCGGTTTTAACTGCTGGGGTCAGACCCCCGATAACGTTGGCGCAGAGCTTTGCGTTAGCGGTGTTGAGGGTCTGACCCCGGATTTTAATTCTGTGCGTGCGACTGGCGCCATTTATCCAGAATGACGGCCAGCACGATCACGACACCCTTGGCCACATACTGCCAGAACGACGACAAGCCCAGGATCGTCAAGCCATTGTTCATCACGCCGATGATCAAGGCGCCGATGACGGTGCCCCAGACGGAACCCACGCCGCCCATCAGGCTCGTGCCGCCGAGCACGACGGCCGCAATCGCGTCGAGCTCATAGCCCGTGCCCCAGTTGCCGTTGGCCGCATACAGGCGGCTGGCCGACATGGCGCCACCCAGGCCTGCGAACAGGCCGCTGATGGTGTAGACAAACATCAGCACGAGGCCGACCTTGATGCCCGTCAAGCGGGCTGCCTGGATGTTGCCGCCGACGGCGTAGATATGCAGGCCCAAGGTGGTCTTGCGCAGGATGAACCACGTCAGCACGACGACGGCCGCGGCCAGCCAGATCAGCCAGGGCACGGCCAGGAAGCTGCCGTTGCCCATCCATTCGAAGCTGGGGATTTCCGTGTTCAGCACGCTGGTGCCGTCGGCCAGCAGATAGGCGGCGCCGCGCAGGGCCGTCATGGTGCCCAGGGTCACGACGAACGGGTTCAGGCCGACGAGGGCCACCAGCACGCCATTGAGCGCGCCCAGCAGCAGGCCCACGATGAGGAAGGCGGGGATCGAGAAGCCGGCAAACTGGGCCGACAGCGACATCAGCATGCCCGCCACGGCCGAGACGGCCAGCACGGAGCCGACGGACAAATCGATGCCGCTGGTCAGGATGACGAAGGTCATGCCGGACGCCAGCACGATGTTGATCGACACCTGGCGGAAGATGTTCATGGTGTTGTTGCTGGTCATGAAGGTGGACGTGCCATCGGCCGAGAAATACACGGTCAGGCCGTACATGGCCAGGTACAGCACCACCAGCACGGGCAGCATGCCCAGGCGGCGCATCATGTTCGAGGCATTGAAGGGTTCGCCGGCGCGCGCGGCGCCGCGGGTGGTGCTAGTTGTCATCATGAGTCTCCTGAATGATTATTTAAGACGTATTCTTGAAACGCCTGACAAAACCGTAGCGAGCGGCTGTGGGGCGCGGCAGGTTTTGACAGGTGTTTTTATGCCGCTTCCTGCTGGGTGGCATAGGCGAGGATGTTTTCCTGCGTGATGTCGTCGCCCGTCACTTCGCCCGTCAGGCGTCCCTCGCACATCACCATCACGCGGTCGCAGATGCCGACCAGCTCGGCCAGTTCGCTGGAAATGCACAGCACGGCCGTGCCCGCGTCCGCCAGCTGGTGGATGATCTTGTAGATTTCGCTCTTTGCGCCCACGTCCACGCCCCGCGTCGGTTCGTCGAGGATGAGGACCTTGGGCGCGATGGCCAGCCAGCGGGCCAGTAAGACTTTCTGCTGGTTACCGCCCGACAATCCGCCCACGATGCCTTCGGGCCCCGATACCTTGACGTTCAGGTTGGCAATGGCCTCGCGCGTGAGCTGCGTCAGGGCGCCGCGGTTGACCACGCCCGCCGTGGAATGCTTGGAAAGGATATTCATCGACATGTTTTCCATGGCCGACAATTGCATGAACAGGCCCAGGCTCTTGCGGTCCTCGGGCAGGTAGCCGATGCCGTGGCGTATCGCCGCCAGCGGCCGCTGGATATGCACTTCCTGGCCATCGAGCCATACTTGCCCCGATTGCTTCTTGTCGGCGCCAAAGATCAGGCGCGCCAGTTCCGTGCGGCCCGCGCCCACCAGGCCCGCCAGGCCCGTCACTTCGCCCGCATGCAGGGAGAACGAGGCGGGCTTGACCTTGCCGCCGCCCACGCTTTCCACGCGCAAGCGCTCGGCGCCCCGCGTGGTGCGCCGCTGGTGCGAATAAAAGTCGTCGGCGGGGCGGCCCACCATCATTTGCACGACTTTCTTTTGATCCAGTTCATCCTTGCCCAGCTCGCCCACATAGGCGCCGTCGCGCAGCACCGTGATGCGGCGCGCCAGGCGCTCCACCTCGGCCATGCGGTGGCTGATGTAGAGCACGGCCAGGCCCTTGTCGCGCTGCTCTTCGATGATGCGGAACAATTGTTCTGTTTCCCGGTCGGACAGGGCGGCAGTGGGCTCGTCCATGATCAGGATGCGGCTTTCGTGCACGAGGGCGCGGGCGATTTCCACCTGCTGCTGCTCGGCAATCGACAGGGTGGACACCATGGTGTCCGCGTCG
Organism: Janthinobacterium violaceinigrum; assembly: GCF_009208555.1. Lineage (GTDB taxonomy): Bacteria > Pseudomonadota > Gammaproteobacteria > Burkholderiales > Burkholderiaceae_D > Janthinobacterium > Janthinobacterium violaceinigrum. The sequence goes on from NZ_WFLI01000001.1 coordinate 109,592, forward strand.
AAGCGGGAACCGAGGTCGGCCAGGATGGCGTTCGTGCGCGCGCGCATCTCGCCGCCCTTGACGGTCCAGAACGGTCCCTGCGGCTCGCTGCCCATGAAGACGTTCTGCGCCACCGTCATGTTCTTGGCCACGCTCAATTCCTGGTAGATCAGGTTGATGCCCAGCGCGCGTGCCTCGCCCGGGTTGCGGATCCGAATCGGCTTGCCGTCGAGGATGATCTCGCCCGCGTCCGGCGTGTACACGCCCGACAGAATCTTCATCAGGGTACTCTTGCCGGCGCCATTCTCGCCCATCACGGCATGGATTTCGCCGCTGCGCACCGTCAGGTGCACGCCGCGCAACGCGCGCGTGGCGCCAAAGCGCTTCTCGATGCCGCGCATTTCAAAAATAATATCGTCGCTCATGACTGTCCTTCCTTGCTGGTGAAACTGGCGCCGCCTGATCGCAGGCGGCGCCACGTGGTTCAGGTCAGGCAGATCAGTTCTTTACCCAGCCCGTGTAGGTGGCGACGTTTTCCTTGGTGATGGCCGGTGTCGGCAACAGCACCATCGTTTGCTTCGGCGTGCGGCCGTTCATGATGTCGTAGCCCATCTGCACGGCGTCCGTGGCCATGCGGTACGGGTTTTGCGCCGAGGTGGCGGCAAACAGGCCGGCCTTGTTTTTCAGGGCGTTCTGGCCATCGGGCGCGCCATCGACGGCCGTGATCAGTTTCACGTCCGTGCGTTTCGATTGCTTGATCGCCAGTTCGGCGCCGATGCCCGTCGGATCGTTGATGGCGAACACGCCGTCGATCTTCGGATGGGCCGTCAGCAGGTTCGACATCACGGTCATGCCGCCGTCGCGGCTGCCGCCCGCGTTCTGGTTGTCGGACAGGATCTTGATATCCTTGAACGCGGCCAGGGTTTTCTTGCAGCCGTTGACGCGGTCGATCACGGACGTGACGGGCGGACCGTTCAGGATCACCACATTGCCCTTGCCGCCGATCTGCTTGGCCAGGTAGGCGCACGACACGTCGCCCGCCATGGTGTTGTCGGACATCACGGTGGCCGACGCGCCCACGGCGCCCACGTCGACGGCGATCACGACCACGCCTGCATTGCGCGCTTTCTTGATGGCGGGCGCGATGCCCTTGGAATCGACGGCGTTCAGGATGATGATGTCGGTTTTGTTGGCGATGAAGTTCTCGATCTGGTCCACCTGGGTGTTCAGGTCATACTTGCTGGAAACAGTCGTGACTTTCACGCCAGGGCCGCCCAGCTTTTTCGCGCTTTCTTCCGCGCCGCGGCCGATGGCGACAAAAAACGGGTTGGCCAGGTCGCCCACGCTGACGCCGATCGATTTCAGCGGTTTGTCGGCGGCGAAGGCGCCGCAGGCGGCGGACAGCAGCAGGGTGGCGGTAATGACTTTTTTCATGAGGATCTCCAAGGGTTTTTATTGTAAAAACAAACGGTGCTGCGGGTGAAAACCGGGTTTAACTTAGTGACTGCGCAATTTCTCGATCATGGCGTCCAGCTTGCCCGCATCGACGGCAAAGCCGCGGATGCCTTCGGCCAGCTTTTCGGTGGCCATCGCATCGTCGTTCAAGGCGTAGCGGAAAGCCGCTTCGTCGTACGTGACGGCTGGCTGCGCCGCGCTCAGGTCGCCGCCCAGCGCGCGCTCGAATGGCGCGTCAAGGGCTTCGAGCTTGGCCAGCAGGTCGGGGCTGATGGTCAGCAAGTCGCAACCGGACAGGGCCGTGATCTGCCCCACGTTGCGGAAACTGGCACCCATCACTTGCGTGGCGATGCCATGTTGTTTGTAGTAATTGAAGATGCGCGTGACCGATTGCACGCCCGGATCGTTGGACAGGCTGCGCGCCGCTTCGTCCCATGCCGAACCTTGCGACTTCTTGTGCCAGTCGTAGATGCGGCCCACGAACGGCGAAATCAGGCGCACTTTCGCGTCGGCGCAGGCGACGGCCTGGCAAAACGCGAACAGCAGGGTCAGGTTGCAAAAGATGCCGTCCGCTTCCAGTTCGCGCGCGGCCTGGATGCCTTCCCAGGTGGCGGCGACCTTGATCAGCACGCGCTCGCGGTCGATACCTGCCGCTTCGTACAGGGCGATCAGACGGCGTCCGCGGGCCACGGTGGCGGCGCGGTCAAAGCTCAGGCGGGCATCGACTTCCGTCGACACGCGGCCCGGCACGACCTTCAGGATTTCCAGGCCGAAGCGCACCAGCACCTGGTCGACGATATCGTCGAGCGAGGCGCCCGGATGGGCGGCGACCGTGCTTTCCAGCAAGGGCGCGTAATCGGGCTGCAGCACGGCCTTTAAAATCAGCGACGGATTGGTGGTGGCGTCTTGCGGCGCGAAACGGGCCAGTTGCAGAAAGTCGCCCGTGTCGGCGACGACGGTGCTGTGTTGCTTCAATTGTTGCAGTTGATTCATTGCTGCTTATCCTTCGCTAAGTTGGTGCAAGGCTTGCACGGCAGGAAACAGGCTACGGTATCGGCCGTAGCGGAGGCTCAAGGCTGCGCTGTGCGCGGCATCGGGCAGGAAAGTGTTTTTGATGGGCAAGCCGGTGGACAGCAGCTGGCGCTGGCCGATGGCGGCAAAGCCCAGCTTGGCCGCGCCCAGGCTGGCTGACAGTTCGCTGTTGTGCAAGGTGCGCATTTCGCAGCCCAGCACATTGGCCAGCAGTTGCGCCCAGTACTGGCTGCGCGCGCCGCCCCCCACCAGCATGCAGTGGGGCACGACGGCGCCCGTCGACGTGACGGCCGCCATGGCGTCGCGCAAGGCAAAGGCCACGCCTTCGAGCACGGCGTAGCCCAGCTGCGCGGGCGTGCTGTCGTGGCCCAGTTGCAAAAAGGCGCCGCGCACTTGCGGGTCGTTGTGCGGCGTGCGCTCGCCCGACAGGTAGGGCAGGAACAGGGGCGCCGATGGCGCGACGGGGACGTCAAACGGCAAGCCCGCTTCCACCAGCGCCAGCAGGGCTGCTTCGTCGGGCTGGCCCAGCACGCCAGTCGCCCAGCGCAAGCAGCTGGCGCCCGACAAGATCGCGCCCATCGCGTACCAGCGGCCGGGCAGGGCATGGCAAAAGCTGTGCACGCCGCCGGCCGGGTTGCCCAGCGGCGCTTCCGTCACGCTGACGATGGCGGCGCTGGTGCCCAGCGAAATGAAACTGTCGCCGCCGTTGACGGCGCCGATGCCCACGGCCGAGACGGGATTGTCGCCGCCGCCGCCCGCCACCACCACGCCAGCGGGCAAGCCCAGCTGGTCGGCGATGGCGGCCAGCACGGTGCCCGTGGCCGCATCGCCTTCGGCCAGGGCCGGCATCTGTGCCAAGGTCATACCGCAGGCGGCCAGCATGGGGGCGAACCAGGAACGCTTGGCCTCGTCCAGCCACAGGGTGCCGGCCGCGTCGGACATCTCGGTCACTTTGTTGCCCGTCAAGCGCAGGCGCAGATAGTCTTTCGGCGACAGCACGCAGGCGATGGCGGCAAAGGCGGCCGGCTCGTGCGCTTGCAGCCACAGCAGTTTTGGCGCCGTCAATCCCGCCATGGGCAGGCTGCCCGTCACGTCAGCATACGCCGGATAGTCGCGCGCCAGGGCGGCCGCTTCGGCCTCGGCGCGCGCATCGTTCCACAGGATGGCGGGACGGATCACGGCCTCGTCCAGGTCGAGCAGCACGGCGCCATGCATCTGGCCCGACAGGCCGATGCAGGCGATCTGCGCATACTCATGCGGCCAGCCGGCGCGCAGCTGGGCCAGCGCCTGGATGCAGGCGTCCCACCAGTCCTGCGGCGACTGCTCGGACCAGCCTGCTTGCGGACGGCTGGTGGCGATGCGCACGGAAGCCTGGCCGCGCACGCTGCCTGCGCTGTCCATCAGCACGGTTTTCAGTTCGGAGGTACCGAGGTCGATACCAAGGGAAATTGCTGGATGCATGTGTATTTACGGTAAAAGGTCAGGGGCAGCCGCAGGAATTGCGCACGCGCAAGGCCGGCGACAGGCGCTGCACATGCTGGGCGCGGCCCGGGTTGGCGATACGTTCGATCAACAGGTCGACGGCCATGGCGCCCAGCTCTTCCAGCGGCTGGGCCATCACCGTCAGGCGGGGACTGAAATAATCGGCCCAGTCGAAATCATCGAAGCCGGCCAGCGCCACGTCTTGAGGTACCGCAATGTGCGCGTCGCGCAAGGCATGCATGGTGCCGATGGTCATCAGGTTATTGCCGGCAACGATGGCCGTCGGGCGCTTGTCCGATGGCAAGGCCAGCAGTTCGCGCGTGGCCGCGCCGCTGCGTTCCAGGTTGGAGTCGCCCGAGCGCAGCAGCGCGGGATCAAAGACGATGCCGGCGCGCTGCAAGGCCAGGCGGTAGCCGTCGATGCGCTCGTCCGTCGTGGACAGGCCCGGTGCGCCCGCGATGAAGCCGATGCGGCGGTGGCCGTGGGCGGCGATCAGATGGCTGACCAGCTGCGCCGTCGCCTCGATGTTTTCCACGCCCACCTGGTCGAACGGCTGGGGCGACATGCGGTCGACCAGCACGGAAGCGATCTTGTTGCTGGTCAAATAGTCGAGCGTGCGGTTGTACGCGTCGCCCGACGGCGCCAGCACGATGCCGTCGACCCTGCGCTGGTGCAAGTTCTGCACCACTTTCAATTCCTGCTCGGGATCGTCATGCGTATCGGAAAACAGCATCATCAAGCCGTGGCGCGTGCAGGCTGCCTCGATGGCGCGCACGGTTTCGCTGAAGTAATGATTGGTAAAGGCGGATATGGCCACGCCGATGGTGCCCGACGATGAACCTGCCAGCGCGCGCGCCAGCATATTGGGCACATAGCCGATCTGCTGCATGGCCGCGTTGACGGCGGCGACGGTTTTCGGGCTGACCTTGCGGGTGCCGTTGAGCACGTGCGAAACGGTCGACAGCGATACGTCTGCCGCCCGCGCTACATCTTCCATGGTGGCCATGGTGTCTCCTGATGGTATTTTTTATTTTTATGTGCTGCGATTGGATGCGGCTGTGTCGCCGCGTTGGAATCCATCGTAAACAAAAGAAAGCGCTTGCGCAAGCGCTTTCTTTTTTTGTGCGCATGGATGATCGGTGATTGTTTTAGGGGGCAGGGAGGCTTGCGCAGGCCGGATCGGCGCGCCAAGGGCGCGCTGATCCGGCATCGGGACGGCGGTGATGCCGCTGGAGTGTGGTGGGTGGTGTCGGCTTACGCGCTGCGCGCTAACCCGAGCTACTGAATCACCAGTTCATGCAATTCGCCGGGCGAATCGGGGAACAGTTTCACGACGGTGGACGTGCGCGTGCCGTAGCCTGGCGTTTCGATGCAGACGGCGGACAGCACGCGCTCGAGGTCGAGCGGCACGCCCGTGTCCGGCAAGCGGAAGTCGGGTGCGCGCGTGGTGTCGGCCAGCATGTCGAAATACGCTTCGTCGGGCGCACCCTGGCACAGCAGGCTGGCGAACTGGGCCTTGGTTTTCAGCACTTTCGGCCACGGCGCGTCCAGCAGGGCGTTCGACAAGCCGTAGATGCCGGGCTCCAAAGGCTGGCCATTGCGCGCATCGCCATCGCCCCGGTTGGAAAACCAGATCAGGGTATCGGCATCGCCCAGCACCAGGTTGAAGCCGTTGTAGGCCCCGCTGCCGGGACGGATTTGCGCGATGTAGTCTTGCGGCGACATGTTGCCCGCCAGATAGTCGGCCACCAGGGCGCCACGCGAGGGGGCGTCCGGATTGCGGTCTTGCGGGCTGCGGATGTTGGTGATGGCGGCAAAGCGCGAACTGCCGCTGCCGGCCTGCGTGATGCCCATCCAGCTGCCGCCCGCCTGCAGGTCGCGGCCCGCATACACCTGCGGGTGCTCGGGCCAGGCGCCGGCGGGGGCGCTGGCGCGTTCATAGAATTCGTCGCGGTTGGCGGCGGCAATCAGCGGGACGTGCGGATTGACTTTCCAGGCAAAAACGATCAGGCACATGGAGGCAAATCCATGAACACTTCCGTATGGCGCGCGCCGGCCGTCAGGGCCAGCAAGCCTGCCTCGTCGGCGGCAGCGGCCAGCAAGTCCGCAAAACCTTCGCCCACGACGGGATAGATTTCCATCCACGTCTGCAAGCCATCCTTGCTGTCAGGACGGCGCTTCAGTTGCGGCGCCACGCCGGAAGCGGCTGCCAGCTTCGCCTGCATGGCGCGGACCCTGGCTTCCAGCGCCTGGGCGTGCTCTTCTTTGACTTGATAATAGATGTACAAATCTTTCATGGCATTCTCACAAGTCGAGTGCGTCGAGCACGTAAGGCATGGGCAGGAAATGCACGCTGGCCCCTTGGGCCGAGCCGTAGCGCACGGCGCCGGCGGCGCTTGAACCTTCCGCTATCGCCCCCAGCTTCATTTCGACGAGGGCGTCGATGCCGCCGGCGCCGTTCGGCGCGGCGTTGACGACCATGCCGCAAGGTTGGTCCGGGTCGCTGACGGCAAACAGTTCGCCGCCCGCCACGGCCGCCGCATCAGCGATGCTGACGAGCGTGGTGCGGCGCTTGAGCTTGCCCAGGTACTGGCTGCGCGCGACGATTTCCTGGCCCGGATAGCAGCCTTTCTTGAAATTGACGCCGCCCAGCAGTTCGAAGTTGACCATCTGCGGCACGAATTGCTCTTGCGTGGCGGCCGTGATTTGCGGGATGCCCGCATGGATGTCCGACAAGTGCCAGGCGTCGGAGCCGCCCTTGGCCAGCTGGGCCGTCAATTGCGGCCACGCGTCGCGCGCCGTGGCGGCCGACGTCAGCCATTCATAGCGGGCGCTGCCGAACGCGTCGGCCACGCGCAGCAGGGTGCCGGATGCATGCTCGACCTTGCTGAACGGCGTGGCGGGCAGCACGGGGAACCAGGCGGACAGGGCGGCGGTGGCTTGCTTGCCGCCCAGGCCCAGGATGACTTGATTGGCTTCATCGCCGGACGCATCGTGCAGCTTGGCCTTGGCGCGCAGCACGAACATCTGCAAGCGCTTCTGGATGGCGGGCTGTATGGCGCGCGGCAATTGCAGATAAATGGTGGTGGCATTGCGCCACATCAGGAAACTGGCCAGCAACCGGCCCTTCGGCGTGCAGTAGCCGGCCAGGCGCACTTGCTCCTGGCTCAGGTGCTCCACATCGTTGGTCAGCTGGCCGTGCAGGAAACTGGCTGCATCGTCGCCATGGAGGTCGATCAAGCCCTGGTCCGTGATGGCCGCGACAAAACCGTCTTGCAGCTGGGGCACTGTCAGGGACTGGCCAAAATCATGGATGGGGGCGGCGGCGATGGGAGCGCCGCTGTCAGGCGCGCCATCGGTGGCAACGGGGCGGGCGCCTTGGGCGGTTAAAAATTGATTCCAGTTATTCATAATTTCCATTAGATCAGCGATTAAGCATTATCATTACGGGTTCATTATAGTGATGTCGCGCAGTTTGCGTCGGCAGCGGCAAGATTGCCAGTGTTGGCGCCGCTTTGCGCGCACTTTCTTCACAAATGAACGATCATAACAAGCGGGCGCTGCCCATCAGCGACCGCATCACAAGAATCGGAACAATGGCTTTCTTTAAAAAACTTGTAGTCAGTTCAGTCATCGCCGCCATCGGCGCCGGTGGTACTTTTGTGTACTGGGCGCAGCAGCCCATCACCACGGAAGGCGACGCGATCCCGTTTACGATCAGCCCGGGCAGCGGCGCGCATGCGGCCGGCCAGCAGATCGCCGATGCGGGCGTGCCCATCGTGCCCATCCTGTTCAACCTGCTGGCGCGCATCGAAGGCAAGACGTCGAAGATCAAGGCCGGCTCCTACGAATTGAAGCCCGGCACGACGCCGCAGCGCCTGATCACGCAGCTGGCGCGCGGCGAGTTCGCACAGGAGTCGCTGACCATCATCGAAGGCTGGACGTTCAAGCAGATGCGCTTGGCGATGGCCAATCATCCCGGCCTCAAGCACGATACCGCGGGCCTGTCCGACAGGGAACTGATGGCGAAGATCAGCCCCGAGTTCGTGCTGCCGGAAGGGCTGTTCTTCCCGGACACGTATCTGTTCGCCAAGGGCGCCAGCGAAATGCAGATCTTCAAGCAGGCGCACACGGCCATGATAGGCCGCTTGTCCGAAGCGTGGTTCAAGCGCGATCCGGCCCTGCCGTATAAAAATCCGTACGAGGCGCTGATCATGGCCTCCATCGTGGAAAAGGAAACGGGGCAAAAGTCCGAGCGGGCCATGATCGCGGGCGTGTTCGTCAACCGCCTGAAGACGGGCATGCTGCTGCAGACGGACCCGACCGTGATCTATGGCATGGGCGACAGCTACCAGGGCAAGATCCGCAAACGCGACCTGGAAGCGGACACGCCGTACAATACCTACACGCGCGGCGGCTTGCCGCCCACGCCGATCGCCCTGGCCGGCGCGCAATCGCTGACGGCGGCGCTGGCGCCGGCCCGCACGCAGGCCCTGTATTTCGTGGCGCGGGGCGACGGCACCAGCCAGTTCTCGGCCAACTTGCCCGACCATAACCGCGCCGTGAACCAGTATCAGCGCTAATTGCCGGCATTCATCATCACCAGATTAAGAGTTTCATGACACAACACTATCAACCGCGCTTCATCACCTTCGAAGGCATCGATGGCGCGGGCAAGTCGACGCATATCGGCTTTGTCGCCGACTACCTGCAGCAGCGGGGCGTGACCCTCGTCTCGTCACGCGAACCGGGCGGCACCAGCCTGGGCGAAAAGCTGCGCGAACTGCTGCTGCACGAAAAAATGCACCTGGAAACGGAAGCCCTGCTGATGTTTGCCAGCCGCCGCGAACACATCGCGCAAGTCATCGCGCCCGCGCTGGAGCGGGGCGAGTGGGTCATTTCCGACCGCTTCACCGATGCCAGCTTCGCCTACCAGGGCGGCGGCCGGGGCATGGACCTGGGCAAGATGGAAGCGCTGGAAGCGTGGGTGCACCCGCATCTGCAGCCGGACCTCACGTTCCTGTTCGACGTGCCGCTGGAAGTGGCCCGCGCCCGCCTGGACGCCACGCGCGCGCTCGACAAGTTCGAGCAGGAGCAGGCTGACTTCTTTGCCGACACGCGCAACGAGTATCTGCGCCGCGCCGCCCAGTTCCCCGGGCGTTTCCGCATCATCGATTCCACGCAAAGCATTGCTGACATTCAAGTGCAACTCGCGCAACTGCTTGATGTGTTACTTGAGCAAAGCGTTGCAACTCGCTGATTTACAAAGGATAAAATGACCAGTTCTCTCTATCCTTGGCAGCAGGACGCCTGGCAGCAATTGCAAGCCTTGCGTCCGCGCATGCCGCACGCCATCCTGTTCCATGGCGCGCAAGGCATCGGCAAGGCCGACTTCATCGAGCACTTTGCGCAGGCGCTGCTGTGCGAAGACGTGCGTCCCGATGGCCACGCCTGCGGCGCATGCGCCTCGTGCGGCTGGTTTAGCCAGGGCAACCATCCCGATTACCGCCGGGTCCGTCCGGAAGCGCTGGAAGACGAGGTGGCCGATGACGGCGAAGAGGGCGAAGGCGCGAAGAAAAGTGCCAAGACCAAGACGCCGTCGAAAGACATCAAGATCGAGCAGATCCGCAACCTGGCCGACTTCATGAACATTTCCACGCACCGGCAAGGCTTGCGCGTGGTGGTGCTGTATCCGGCCGAGGCGCTGAACACGCCGGCCTCGAACGCCTTGCTGAAGACCCTGGAAGAGCCGCCGCCGGGCACCTTGTTCCTGCTGGCTTCGAACAGCCTGGACCGGTTGCTGCCGACCATCCTGTCGCGCTGCCGCAAGTTCGCCTTGCCCATGCCCAGCCACGAGCAGGCCCTGGCCTGGCTCAAGGCCCAGGGCTTGAACGATGCGGACAGCTGGCTGCGCGAGCAGGGCGGCGCGCCGCTGGCCGCGCTGGCCCAGTCCGAGTCGGGCGGGCGCGAAGAAACGGAACAATTGCTGCAGGTGCTGGCCAATCCGGGCGTGGAAGCGGCCCTGAAGGCGGCCGACAAATTGCAGAAGTCTCCGCTGGCGCCGCTGGTGGCGTCCCTGCAGCGCTGGCTGTACGATGTGTTCTCCGTCAAGCTGTCGGGCACCATACGCTACTACCCGCGCCACCGGCGCGAGCTGGAAGCGCTGGCCGGACGCATCAACGTCAGCCGTCTGATGGCGGCCATCAAGGCGGCAAATGAGCGCCGGGCCATTGCCGAGCACCCCTTGTCGCCCAAGCTGTTCCTTGAGGACATGCTGCTCGACTACGCATCCAGCTGTCAATAGAATCAAGCACTTGCATCATCAAGTTGATGTTGATTGTATGATTCTTGGCGCGGGCGAATGATCTAGCCGCAGGCGCGCGTGCAGCTGCGGTACTGCACTTCGCACGCTTGCTGGCGTTCGGCGCGCCGGGCGCGCAAGGCCTGGGCTTGCGTCGGCTGCAGCTGCTGCGACTGGGGCCCCGTTTCCCGGCTGGCAGCAGCGTAGGGGTTGCTGCTGGGCTTCATCAGCAGCATGGGGCTGCTGTCGTCTTCCGTGGCGCGCTCCACGCGCGCGCGGCAATCCTGGCGCGCCGACGCGCACACGGGCGCGCACAAGCCGCTGTCGGGAATGGCCCTGGGTGCGTCGCGCCTGTCTTGTGCGTGCGCGCTGTGGGCCAGGCAGGCCAGCAGGATCAAAGGGCTGGCAATTTTCAGCATGTACACTCTCCATGGTTCCGCGCGCAGCCCCATGGCTGCGCACCGGCCGCCAACTATACATCTTGATAACGTTTTTGCCTACCGCGCCATGGCCGATTGCCATGCCCGGAGCCTGGTGTTACAGTCAGCGCACTGGATAAACACGCGGGCAGCGTCCCGCTACGGAGGCGTGCATGAAACGGGTCACTGGCATCGGCGGCATCTTCTTCCACGCGCAGGATCCGGCCGCGCTGCGCGCCTGGTACCAGCGCCACTTGGGCCTGGACGTGCAGCCCTGGGGCGGCGCCGCGTTTACCTGGACGGATGCCGACGGCCAGCCCACGGCCGGCACCACCATCTGGTCCGTGGCGGCACAGGACAGCGAGCAATTCGCGCCCGGCAAGGCTGCCTTCATGATCAATTACCGGGTCGATGACCTCGATGCGCTGCTGCAAGCCCTGCGCGACGAAGGCTGCAACGTGCTGGACAAGGCGCCCGATTCGGAATACGGCCAGTTCGGCTGGGTCATTGATCCGGAGGGCAACAAGGTGGAGCTGTGGCAGCCGCCAGAAGGACAATAGGCAGGGCAGGCGCCAGATCAGCGATAATACGGGTTCAGATAACCATCTTATTTATTTATGCGCGACATTATTGCTGGCTTCCTACGCTTCCAAAAAGAGGTTTTTCCCACGCGCCGCGAGTTGTTCAAGACGCTGGCCACGGGACAGACCCCCAAAGCCCTGTTCATTTCATGTTCCGACAGCCGCATGGTGCCGGAACTGGTGACGCAGCGCGAGCCGGGCGAGCTGTTCGTGATCCGCAACGCGGGCAACATCGTGCCGTCGTACGGCCCCGAGCCGGGCGGCGTGAGCGCCACGGTCGAATTTGCCGTATCCGCCTTGAACGTGACCGACATCGTCATTTGCGGCCATTCCGATTGCGGCGCGATGAAGGCGATTGCCACCTGCGCCTGCCTCGACCACATGCCGGCCGTGCGCAGCTGGCTGCACCACGCCGATGCGGCGCGCATGATCAACGAGTCGATCGACCATCCGACGGAACAGTCGCGCATCGACGGCATGGTGCGCGCCAACGTGGTGGCGCAACTCAATAACTTGCGCACCCATCCTTCGGTGGCCCTGGCCATGGCGCAAGACCGCCTGACCCTGCACGGCTGGGTCTACGACATCGAGAACGGCTCCCTCGATGCGCTCGACGAGTCGACCGGCCACTTCGTGCCGCTCGCCGACCATCCGGCCTCCCAGGTCTAATCGGCTGCCAGCAGTTGAACCGCCTCGGCAGGGGCTGCGCGGCGCAGCCGTTCCCCTGCCGGTTTTCCCCCGCTCCGGTACAATCCCGCCTTATGTATATCGATTCCCATTGCCATATCAATTTCCCCGAGCTGGCTGCTCGCATGCCTGAAATCCTCGCCAAGATGGCCGAGAACAAGGTGACGCACGCGCTGTGCGTGTCCGTCGACTTGCCGGACTTCCCGCAGGTGCTGGCCCTGGCCGAGCAGTATCCGCATATTTTTGCATCCGTCGGCGTGCATCCCGACTATGAAGACACGCCGGAACCGTCCGTGGAAGACCTGGTGCGCCTGGCCGACCATCCGAAGATCATCGCCATCGGCGAGACGGGCCTCGACTATTTCCGCCTGACGGGCGACCTCGAATGGCAGCGCGAGCGCTTCCGTACCCACATCAAAGCTTCAAGAATCACGCGCAAGCCCTTGATTATTCACACAAGAGCGGCCAGCGAAGACACGATACGCATCATGCGCGAAGAGGGCGCGGGCGTGTCCGACGGCGGCGTGGCCGGCGTCATGCATTGCTTTACGGAATCCCTGGAAGTGGCGCGCGCCGCCATCGACATGGGTTTCTATATTTCGTTTTCCGGCATCGTCACGTTCAAGAGCGCGAAAGACTTGCAAGCCGTGGCCCTGGAAGTGCCGCTCGAGCGCATCCTGATCGAGACGGATTCGCCGTACCTGGCGCCCGTGCCGTTCCGCGGCCGCATGAACGAGCCGGGTTATGTGGCCCATGTGGCAGAATACCTGTCCACCCTGAAAGGCATACCGCTGGACCAGGTGGCACGCCAGACGACGGACAATTTCTTCAAGTTATTCAATCAGTTGCCATAACTTCTTAAGGTCAGACATGATGAAAAAACTCGCGCTGGCGATGCTGCTGTGCTGGGCCGGCGCCAGCCACGCGGCGCCGGAACCGGACGCTTTCTTCCGCGCCGTCTCCGTCAACAACGCCAGCGGCGTGCGCGGCATGCTGGACGAAGGCATGAATCCGAACCAGCCTGACGCGCAGCGGGGCGACATTCCCCTCGTGCTGGCCCTGCGCGACGATGCGGACCGGGTCTTCAAGGTGCTGCTCGACGCTCCCGGCATCGACCTCGAAGCGCGTTCGGCCAACGGCAACACGGCATTGATGATGGCCGCCTACAAGCACAAGCAGGATGCCGTGCAAGCCTTGCTGGCCAAGGGCGCCAAGGTCAACCAGAGCGGCTGGACGGCGCTCCACTATGCGGCCTCGGCCGGCGACTTGCCCATCATGAAGATCTTGCTGGACCGCGACGCCGTGGTCGATGCGCGCGCACCCGCCAACATCACGCCGCTGATGTTTGCCGCCCGCGAAGGGCAGGAGGGCGCCGTCAAGCTGCTGCTGTCCTGGGGCGCGGACGCCGGCCTGAAAAGCGACCATGGCTGGACGGCCGTGCAGTTCGCCCAGGCGGGCGACAAGCCTGGCGTGGTGGCCATCATCACGGCTGCCCAGCAGGCGCGCGCGGCGCGCAAGTAAATGCCTCTTTAGTAATACTTTCCATGCCAGCGCTCAAACTGGCATGGAATTGCCTCTCACCTCAGCCCTTTGTTCCCGCTCCCGATTCACGATAATGATCGTGTCGCATTAATCAGGAGATACCTCGCATGGGCAATCATCACATCAACGTCAGGCGCCGGCTGTATTGTCGCCGCCCCTCGCGCAGCCCGTGCGATATCACTGCTTTCTGGAATGACAAAACCGATCGGCCATCGGAGCCAGACTCCAAGAGGACAGACATGCTGAATGAACGAGAAATCGAGAGTTGTTACCTGGGGCAATTTATCCCCGTCCATTACCACCACAATATGTTGATGGACCAGAACCGCATGCACGGGTTCAAGTCGGCAATCGATTACGCGGTGAAACCCGGCATGAAGGTGCTGGAGCTGGGCGGCGGCACGGGCGTGCTGTCGTGGTTTGCGGCCGCGCGCGCCGACAAGGTGTGGTGCGTGGAGTTCAATCCGGACATGGTCAAGGAAGCGCGCAAGATGCTGGCGCTCAATCCCAACGGTGAAAAAGTCGAAGTGGTCCACGCGGACGCCTTCGAATACCTGCCGCCCGAGCCCGTCGACGTGGTCATCTGCGAAATGATCCATGTGGGCATGCTGCGCGAAAAGCAGGTGGAAGTGATCGAATCGTTCAAGCGCCGCTACCTGGCCCGCTTCGGCGGACCGCTGCCCATCTTCCTGCCCGAAGCCGTGATCATGGCCGTGCAGCCGATGCAGCAGGAATACGATTTCGAGGGCTTCTATGCGCCCATCGTGCAATTCCAGGAAACCACGGCCATCCACCCGGGCGTGCAGGAACTGGCGCCGCCGTCCGTCTACAGCATCATCGACTTCAGCCAGCCGACCGACAGCGTGTTCGGCTTCGACGGCAAGTTTGTCGTCGAGCGCAGCGGCACCCTGAACGCCTTGCGCTTCGTCACCAAGAACATCCTGGCCGTGGTGCCCGAACGCTCGACCACCATCGACTGGCTGAACCATTACATGTGCTTGCCGCTGGCCGCGCCCGTCGCCGTGAAGGCGGGCGACGTGCTGCAGGTGAGCTTCCAGTACCGCGCGGGCGGCTCTATCCCTTCGCTGGAAGCGTCGATCCGCGCGCAGGTAATCTATGACGTGAACCTGCAGCCGGTGATACAGAACGCCGTCTACGCCTAAGTGGCATGGATGTAAAGGCAACGCCGCAGCGATTTCATCCTGCGGCGTTCGTCCATTCAGGGTATATTTCGTCTTTTACCCACTGGACAGCTTTACTATCATGGAACAGATCGATCAGCGTTACCTCGTGCAACAGAACAAAATCAGCGATGGCGAGACCAGGCCGCCCGTGTTTGCCAAGGTAATGCGCAGCAAGGAAGGCGTGTTTGAAGGCGTGTCCTTCATCAAGTCGAAGGACAAGGCCACCGTCATGACCATCGAAGATGCCAACCAGGCCATCAAATGGGCCACCAGCAAGAAGCCTAACGCGCATGAGTACGTCACGAAAGTGATTTGCGTCGGCCAGTAAGCGAGCCGCCAACTACCGTTCATCCCCGTTTTTATCCAGTCCATCCCCCCATCCTGCAGTTCATCGCATGGCCGTTGCCGCCGCGCCGGCGCTTTTATATAGTGCTGTCACGGTAGCGGGGCAAGCACGGCTTGCTCCGCACATTTCATTCTGGGGGAACGCGATGCTGGGATTTGTGCTGTGGCTGCTGCTCTTGCTGGTGTGCTGGCCCCTGGCCTTGCTGGCCCTCGTGCTGTATCCGCTGGCCTGGCTGCTGTTGCTGCCATTCCGTTTGATCGGCATCGGCGTGGAAGGCGTGTTCGAACTGCTGCGCGCCATCGTCATGCTGCCGGCCCGCGTGCTGGGCGGCGGCCGGCGCTGAGATTTACTTTCCCACAATAAAAAAATGGCGCCCATGGCGCCATTTTCATTTCTAGCCTTGTGATGCTTACAGGTCGACCATGAAACCGGCGCCGATCGATTTCTGCGAGTAGTTGTAGTCGATCAGGCTCTGGCCGTAGCCGGAGAACAGCTGCAGATAGCCTTTCAGGTTGGCTTTCAAGGGGAAAGCCCAGCTGGCCTGCATGGAACCATGCTTCTTGCTGAAATTGCGGCGGGCCGTCACCGCGTATTCATGGCCCTTGTTGCGGTAGCTCAGGCGCAAGTCGCCATGGCCCATGTAATCGATGATGTCGATATTGTCATTGTCCTTGGCGCTATTGTCGAGACGGTGCCAGACGCGGGCCGTGATGGCCAGGTTGTCTTTTTCCATGCCTAGCTCGGCATACACGCGGTTCCAGCTGCGCGACAGGGTCGAGGTCTGGCCATTCGACTGGTGCACGAGGCCGAAGTTCAGGTAATTGAATTCCAAACCGGCCAGATTCTTGTTGATCGGCATGACCAGCATCAGTTCCGGCTGGTAATTGGTCTCGCGGAACGGGCTCGACGCCTTGCGGTTATACGCTTGCCAGAAACTTTGCTGCGTATAGCCGAACCACATGTCGATGGGCGTGCCGGCGATGTCTTCCAGCATCTTCATTTTAAAGCTGAGCTGGAACGTCAATTCCACGTGCTGGCTCTTGATGCCGCCCGGCGTGAAATCCTGGAACGGCTCGTCGTTCGACGCATCGCTGTAATTGGCCAGCAACAGATAGGTGTCGCGGTGGGGGCGGAAGTTGAACAGGCCCCGCTTCGACGCATCGTTGAGTTCCCAAGATTGTTGCGTACGCGAAATCGGCGCTTCCGGCGGCGCCGCGCCAGCCTGCGCGACGGCGGGAATGGCCGCGTTCACCGCTTCCGGCGTGGCCACGCCAGGCGGGCTGACGGGCGTGAAGGGAGCGACTTCGGCAGCGGCTGCCAGGGTCACGGCGGCCGTGGCCGCATCGCCGCCGGCGGCGATGGTGGCTTTTTCCGCCGCCTTGGCCAGGGTATCGAAGCAGCCCAGGCGGGCGCTGGCATCGCCAAGCACGGCGCAACGCTGCATTTGCTGTTCCAGTTCGCCGGCCATGGCCAGCGCCGGGGACGCCAGCAGGGAAGAGAGGATTATTTTTCTTAGTTGGATAGTCATAGGCTGAGTGGGGCATGTCATTCGGTGCGCACCTGGGCTGGCATGCCGGCGGCGTCGCCTTGCACGATATCTCACCGTGCGTCTTGATTCTGATTAATCTTTGTTGAATTAATAGATATGAAAGTATAGCTGAATCTCTTGTTTATCCTGCGCAACGCACGTGCGCGTTAATGTTAGTGTTGTGCGCACGGTAAAAACTGGTTACCGGCAGCTCTGCAAATCGATGTCTGCTACACTGGAAAACCGGGTACCGGGGCTAGCCATGGAGATTGTGATGACCCGCAAAACACCTATCGAGCGCTACCGCAACATCGGCATCAGCGCCCATATCGACGCCGGCAAGACCACCACCACCGAGCGCATCCTGTTTTACACGGGGGTCAACCACAAGATCGGCGAAGTGCACAATGGCGCCGCCACCATGGACTGGATGGAACAGGAACAGGAGCGGGGCATCACCATCACCTCGGCCGCCACCACGGCCTTCTGGAAAGGCATGGCCGGCAACTTCCCCGAGCACCGCATCAACATCATCGATACGCCGGGCCATGTGGATTTCACGATCGAGGTGGAGCGCTCGATGCGCGTGCTCGACGGCGCCGTGATGGTCTACGACGCCGTGGGCGGCGTGCAGCCGCAATCGGAAACCGTCTGGCGCCAGGCGAACAAATACCATGTGCCGCGCATTGCCTTCATCAACAAGATGGACCGGGTCGGTGCAGACTTTTTACGCGTGCGCAAGCAGATCGCCGACCGCCTGAAGGGCGTGGCCGTGCCCATCCAGCTGCCCATCGGCGCGGAAGAGCATTTCACGGGCGTGATCGACTTGCTGAAAATGCGCGCCATCACGTGGGACGACGCCAGCCAGGGCGTGCAGTTCAGCTATGGCGAGATTCCCGCCGAACTGCAGGCCCAGGCGCAGGAATGGCACGAGCACCTGGTCGAACAGGCGGCCGAGGCCACGCTGGAAATGACGGAGCGCTACCTGAATGGCGACACGTTTACGGAAGCGGAACTGAA
This sequence comes from Janthinobacterium violaceinigrum, assembly GCF_009208555.1. Classification (GTDB taxonomy): domain Bacteria; phylum Pseudomonadota; class Gammaproteobacteria; order Burkholderiales; family Burkholderiaceae_D; genus Janthinobacterium; species Janthinobacterium violaceinigrum. Next base: position 127,148 of record NZ_WFLI01000001.1, read on the forward strand.
ACAAGCCTTGCGCGCGCGCACCATCCGTAACGAGATCGTGCCCATGCTGTGCGGCAGCGCGTTTAAAAACAAGGGCGTGCAGGCGATGCTGGACGCCGTCATCGAATACCTGCCGTCGCCGATGGAAGTGCCGCCCATCATGGGCCATGACGAGCACGACAACGAGGTGGAACGCCACCCGACGGACGACGAGCATTTCTCGGCCCTCGCTTTCAAGATCATGACGGACCCGTTCGTGGGGCAGCTGACCTTCTTCCGCGTGTATTCGGGCGTGGTGAACTCGGGCGACATGGTCTACAACCCCACCAAGAGCGCGCGCGAGCGGCTGGGACGCATCCTGCAGATGCATGCGAACGAGCGCAAGGAAATCAAGGAAGTGTATGCGGGCGACATTGCCGCCGCCGTGGGCCTGAAAGCCGTCACCACGGGCGACACCCTCTGCGCGCTCGACCACATCATCGTGCTGGAAAAAATGATCTTCCCGGAACCCGTGATTTCTCAAGCCGTGGAGCCGAAGACCAAGCCGGACCAGGAAAAGATGGGCATCGCCCTGAACCGCCTGGCGCAGGAAGACCCGTCGTTCAAGGTCCATACGGACGAGGAATCGGGCCAGACCATCATGTCGGGCATGGGCGAGCTGCACCTGGAAATCCTGGTGGACCGCATGCGGCGCGAATTCGGCGTGGAAGCGAACGTGGGCAAGCCGCAGGTGGCTTACCGCGAAACCATCACCCGTGCGGTGGAAGATATCGAGGGCAAGTTCGTCAAGCAATCGGGCGGACGGGGCCAGTACGGCCACGTGGTGCTCAAGCTGGAACCCTTGCCGCCCGGCACCGGCTACCAGTTCGTCGACGCCATCAAGGGCGGCGTGGTGCCGCGCGAATTCATCCCTGCCGTCGACAAGGGCATCGTCGAAACCCTGAAATCGGGCGTGCTGGCCGGCTATCCCGTGGTGGACGTGAAGGCGACCTTGACCTTCGGCTCCTACCACGACGTCGATTCGAATGAGAATGCATTCCGCATGGCCGGTTCCATCGCCTTCAAGGATGGCATGCGCAAGGCTCATCCTGTGCTGCTGGAACCGATGATGCAGGTGGAGGCGGAAACGCCGGAAGAGTTCATGGGCAACGTCATGGGCGACCTGACGGCGCGGCGCGGCATGGTGCAGGGCGTCGACGACATTCCCGGCGGTTCGGGCCGCATCGTCAAGGCCCTGGTGCCGCTGGCCGAGATGTTCGGCTATTCCACCACCCTGCGTTCGCTGACCCAGGGCCGCGCCACCTACACGATGGAATTCAAGCACTATGCGGCCGTGCCCAAGCATATCCTCGATCAGGTGGCGGCGGCGGGCAAGACCAAATAGAGGCGGGTAGGTCGGATTAGCGCGCAAGCGCGTCATCCGACGCCACCACCGGCAACGCCAACGATGTTGTCGGATGACGGCCTGCGGCCTGATCCGACCTACGCATCACTTCAGCAAATTTTGCGCAATGATGGTATCCGCCATCTTCTCGGCCTCATCCACGGGCTGGCCCAGCGCCTTGGTCGTGTAGACGGTGGACGCCACCATCGGCTGGTCCAGGGTCGCGCCTTCGCCATGGCTGGTGTCGACCGTCACCGTGGTCGACAGGCCGATGCGCAGCGGGTGGGCGGCCAGCTCCTTCGGGTCCAGGGTGATGCGCACGGGCACGCGCTGCACCACCTTGATCCAGTTGCCCGTGGCGTTTTGCGCCGGCAGCAGGGAAAACGCGCTGCCCGTGCCGGCCGACATGCCCAGCACCTTGCCGTGGTAGACCACCTTGCTGCCATACAAATCCGTTTCGATGGTGGCCGCCTGGCCCACGCGGATATTGCGCAATTCGGATTCCTTGAAGTTGGCATCGACCCATAATTGGTCGAGCGGCACGATGGACATCAAGGGCGTGCCCGGCGTCACGTGCGTGCCCAGCTGCACGCTGCGCTTGGCCACATAGCCGGAGACGGGCGCGACCACGGCGTTGCGGCGCACGGCCAGCCACGCCTGCACCACGTCGCCCCTGGCGGACAGCACGGCCGGATGGCTGGCCAGGTTCACGCCAGCCACGCCCGATTTGGCGGACTCGGCCTGGCGCTGCGCCACGGCCAGCGCCGCTTTCGCGTCATCGACGGCCTGTTTCGCATGGGCCAGGTCTTCACCGGAAATCGTCTGGTCCGCGGCCAGCGGCGCGCGGCGGGCCAGGTTGCCCTGCGCCGTGGCCAGCGCCAGGCGGCGCTGCTCGATGACGGCGTCGTACTGCGCCACGCTGGCATAGCGCTCGCGCTCCTGGCGCACGACGTTGCCCAGCCGCGCCTGCGCCTGGCTCAGGGCCAGGTCCGCATCGATGCCGTTCAGGGTGATCAGGGGCGCGCCCGCTTTCACCATCTGCGTCTCGTCGGCGCGGATTTCATCAACATTGCCCGTCACTTGCGCGGACAGGGTGACCAGGTTGCCGCCCACATAGGCGTTGTCCGTGACTTCTTCCTTGGCCAGCACCAGCTGGTAATAGGCGGCCCAGGCCACGCCGGCCACGACGAAGGCGGCCGTGATGGCGAGGAGGACGGCCTTGCGCTTGCCCGGCTGTTCGGTTGGGGTGGTGCTTGCTGTGGTATCGCTGCTCATGATGTGTTCCGTAGTCAGTGTTATTGTTGGGTGCTGCGTTTGCTGGTGCTTGCGGTATCGGCAAAGTCGCTGCTGCCCCGGTAGCCGCCGCCCAGTGCCACGTTCAGGTTGATTTCCGCGTTCTGGCGCTGGTTTTGCAGCTGCATGCCCAGGTCTACCTGGCCCCGCACGGTCATTTCCGCATTGAGCTGGGTGGCGCGGTCGGCCAGCCCTTGTTTCAGGCGGGCGTTGGCGTTGCGCAACTGCGCTTCGCTGGCGCGCAGGTTTTCTTCCTGCAGGCGCAGCTGGTTTTCCACGCCCTGCACCTTGGCCCCCGCCTGCGCCACGTCGCGCACGACATTGAAGACATTCTGGTTGTAGTCGGCGATCAGTTCATTGCGTTCGCTGCGCGCGCCGGCCAGCTGCGCCTGCAGGCGGCCGCTGTCGAACAGGGGCAGCGACAAGGCGGGACCGATGAACAGGGTGCGGCTGCCGGACTGCAGCAGCTTGCCCAGCTTGATCGCATCGAGGCCGAACGACGCGCCCAGGTCGATATCGGGGTAGAACGCCGCCTGCGCCGCCTCGATCGTGCTCATGGCTGCCTGCACCCGCCAGCGCGCCGCCTGCAAGTCGGGCCGGCGCGCCAGCAATTCCATGCCCAGCTTGCCGGGCAGGGCGTGCGGCAATGCCTGGGCTTCTTTGGGCTGCAGACTGGCCAGGGCCGAGGAATCCGCACCGAGCAGCGCGCGCAAGGCTTCCCGCTCCGTGACGATCTGCGTTTCCAGCAGGGCGATCTGCTGTTGCAGCAAGCTCAAGCGCGTTTGCGCGGACAGATGGTCGTCGCTGACGCCCAGGCCGTTGGCGATGCGCTTTTCCTTGTCCGTCACCAGCTGCTGCTGCAGCTTGACCAGCGCATGCAGGTTGTCCATGCGGGCCCAGCCACTTTGCATGCTGAAGTAGTGGCGGGCGATCTCGGCGGCCAGCATCTGTTCCGCCATCGCGTACTCGGCGCGGCGCGCGTTGACTTCGCCCAGGCTGGCGGCGATCTGCGCCTTGTGCTTGCCCCACCAGTCCAGGTCGTAATGGGCTTGCACGCCCACGGTGACTTCATTGTAGTAATTGCCGCCGATGGGGGCGGGCATCAGGCCGTTGCCCGAATAGCGCTGGCGGTTGGCGTTGGCGCCCAGGTCTACCCTGGGGCCGCGGTCCGCATGCCGGGCATCGAACGCAGACAGGGCCGAGCCGATGCGGGCATTTGCCACCTCCAGGTTCGGGCTGCTGGACAGGGCGTGCTCGATCAGCTGGTCCAGCTGGCTGTCCTGGAACTGGCGCCACCACTGGGCGGCGGGCCAGCCTTCGCTGGCCAGGTGGATGTCGGCCGCCAGCTGTATCGTGGCCAGGTCTTGCTGCGGCAACGGTTGCGTGTCGGGCGGGATGCTGGCGCAGCCGGCCAGGGCCAAGCTCAGTGCCAGGACGCTCAGGGAGAGTTTCATAGGTGTGTGCATGAGGGTTATTCCATGGCCGCGTGGTCGACCACGACAGGCGCATTCTTCTTCGGTGGTTTGATCAGGAGCAAGAGCGGCAGCACGAGGATGGTCAGCCACATCATCAGCCAGAAGTCGTCGAGGTAGGCGATCATCGATGCCTGCCGCGTGATTTCGCCATTCAGGGCCGCCATGCCCGTGCCCGTGCCCAGGTTGTAGACGCTGGCAATGCCGGGGTCATGCAGGGCCGGGTTGGCGATGGTGATGTGTTCCGTCAGGGAAGCATGGGCGATCTGCGTATTGCGCACCAACAAGGTCTGCACGAGGGCGATGCCGATGCTGCTGCCGATGTTGCGCACCAGGCTGTAGATGGCCGTGCCTTCCGCCCGCATCTGCGGCGACAGGGTGGCAAACGTGGCCGCGCTCAGGGGCACGAACACCAGGCCCAGGCCGATGCCCTGGATGATGCCGTTCCACACGACGGTTTTCGGCACCAGGTCCAGGGTGAAATTGGCCATCTGCCACAGCGAGAACGCGGTGATGGAAAAGCCCATGCCCAACAGGATACGCGTATCGATCTTGCCCGTCAGCCGGCCGACGATCAGCATGGCCAGCATCGTGCCCAGGCCGCTGGGGGCCGTCACCAGGCCAGCGATGGCCGCCGGGTAATTCATCAAGCCTTGCAGCATCGACGGCGTCAGCGCGCGGGTGGCGAACAGTACCATGCCGACGATGAAGATGAACAGCAGGCCGCTCACATAGTTCGAGTTTTTCAGCAAGCGGTAGTCGAGGAAGGACTTGCCGGCCGGACGCAAGGCCGTGTGGGCGATGAAGTAGCACAAGCTCATGGCCAGCACGATGGCTTCGATCCACGTTTCCGTCGATGAAAACCAGTCGTTCTGCTCGCCCCGGTCCAGCAGCATCTGCAAGGCGCCAATGGACAGGCTCAGGGTGGCAAAACCGAACATGTCAAAGTTCATGCGCCGGTTCGGCGGGTCCTTGCGGATATAGCGCCAGATGCCGTAGAAGGCCATGGCGCCGATGGGGATGTTGATGAAGAAGACCCAGCGCCAGCTGTAGCTGTCCGTTAGCCAGCCGCCCAGGGTGGGACCGAGGATGGGGCCGATCATCACGCCCATGCCCCAGATGGCCATGGCCGAGCCGTGCTTTTCGCGTGGATTGATGTCGAGCAAGACGGCCTGCGACAGGGGCACCAGCGCCGCGCCGAACACGCCTTGCAGCAGGCGCGCGGCAACGATCTCGGACAGGGTGCCGGACAGGCCGCACAGCACGGAGGCGAGCGTAAAGCCGGCCACGGAAACGAGGAAGGTGTTTTTCTGGCCGAAGCGGTCGCACAGCCAGCCCGTCAGGGGCGTGGCGATGGCGGCGGCGACGATGAACGAAGTCAGCACCCAGGTGATCTGGTCTTGCGAGGCGGACAGGCTGCCCTGCATGTGGGGCAGGGCGACGTTGGCGATGGTGCCGTCGAGCGCCTGGATGATGGTGGCGAGCATGATGGAAATCGTGATCATGCGCCGGTTCAGGGTGGGATCCTGTGAGGCGGGCAGCGCCGGTGCGGCGCTGGCTGTGGCCGAACTCATGCGGATTTCTCCGTGGCCGCCTGCAACGCTTCCAGCAGTTCGGTGGCGGCCCGCAGCTGATCGGGATCAATGCCTTGCAGCAGTTCCTTGCGGAAACCGTCCGCTTCCTTGCGCACCGTGTCGTACACCTGCATGCCCGCCTCGGTGAGCACCACCAGCTTGACGCGGCGGTCCGTTTCCGATGGCTGGCGCTGCACGAAGCCCGATTTCACGAGCCGGTCCAGCATCGACACCATGGTGGGGTTTTCCACGCCCAGCTGGTGCGCCAGTTCGCTTTGCGAGGGCGGCTGCGGCGACTTGGCGATCATGGCGATGCACATCCAGCTTGCTTGCCCCAGGTCCAGGTCCTTCAGGCGCCGGTCGATCGCATGGCGCCAGCCGCGTGCCGTCTTGTGGAGCGCGGCGGAAAAGCGCTCTTCGATAGAAGTCATAAGGTGAGTCGTCTAATAGTTAGGTATCGAACTAATATTCTAGCATGGCCGTTTGACAGGCGTACAGGCCTTCCCGTTTATCGGCGCCGCTGGTACATTAACAGGGAGCCCACCACCATCAGGAGACAGCATGACGACGGAAAAACAGAAGCAGGACGGACAGCACCGCGACAGCAGCGACTTTGTCATCACGCAAACCTTCGACGCGCCCCGCGAACTGGTGTTCCAGTCGTGGGTGGAGCCGGAACGCCTGGCCCAATGGTGGGGCCCCGTCGGCTTCGAACTGAGCGTGCTGGCGCTCGACCTCAAGCCGGGCGGTGTCTTCCACTACGGCATGCGCGCCGACAATGGCTACGAGATGTGGGGCAAGTTCACCTACCAGGCCATCGAAGCGCCGGAAAAGATCGTCTCTATCCTGTCGTTCGCCGACAAGCAGGGCAACGCCGTGCAGCACCCCGTCAGCGCCACCTGGCCTTTGGAATCGTTCAATGTCATGACCCTGACGGAAGAGAACGGCAAGACGACGATGACCTTGCGCTCCACGCCGCACAAGGCCACCGATGAGCAGCATCGGACTTTCCTGGAAGGGCATGAGTCGATGACGCAGGGGTTCAAGGCGACCTTTTCCCAGCTGGCCCAGTACCTGGCGCGCGTGCAGTAGGTTTTTATTGTTTATTGAAGAGCGGGCCAGAGCCGCGGGCCTGAGAAAATGCCCATGGCTGCGTTGCTTGGGCTCGCCGTACTAACCGTACTGTCTTCGCCCGCGCGCCTTGCACTGGCCATTTTTCAGGCCCGCTGGGCCCGGGGAGCCTGGGTTGGGGGCGGGGGCGGGTTCTTGCTGTCGTGACAGTTCGCGCTTGAGGACGTCTGCTGTGGTGCAGCCGATACTCAGGACTTGCCCGCGATGCTGGCGGCGCCGCTGGCGCGGGCCAAGGTCGAGCGCGCGCCGGCCACCGCGCGCAGGCGTTCTTCAAGGTAGGCGCTCACGCGGGGATGCTGGCTGAAGGCGACGTTGAAGCGGATGTGCTGGTCGGACGTGTCGTTGGCCGAGAATGCGGCGCCGCGCATCATCAGGATCTTGTTGCGGTAGGCGTCCTGCACCAGCAAGTCCACGTCCAGCCCTTCGGGCATGCTGCCCCACAGGAAAATCCCTGCGTCGCCGGGCTGCTCGAACAGCACGCCGGCCGCGCTCAGTTGCCGCGTGCTGGCGTTGCGCGCCACCATGATCTTGCGTTGCAGCCGCTCCAGGTGCTTGCGCAGGTTGCCAGCCTTGAGTACTTCCAGCAGAACGTATTCGTTCAGCGCGGGCAAGGTCATGATGGCGTGGATCTTGGTCCGCATCAGCAGCTTGAGCAGGGCGGGCGCCGCGGCCAGGTAGCCCATGCGCAGGGCCGGGCTCAGCGCCTTGCACAGGCTGGAGTAGTAGATCACGCCGTCCAGTCCGGACAGCGATGCCAGCCGCGTGCTGTGCCCCGGCTGGAAATGGCCGTGCACATCGTCTTCGGCGATCAGGAAGCCATACTGCTGCGCCATGATCAGCACCTTGTGCAGGTTGGCGGCGCTGCTGCTCCATCCGGTGGGATTGTGCAAGGCCGTCTGCATGAACAGCAGGCGCGGACGGTGCGCGCGGCAGGCGGCTTCCAGTTCGTCCAGGTCGAGGCCATCGGGGCGGCGCTTGATGGGCATCAGGCGCACCCCGTCCTGGCGCAGCCTGCCGAACATCAGGAAGTATCCGGGGTCTTCCACCAGCACCGTATCGCCGGGCTGCAGAAACGTGCGGCAGATCAGGTCGATTGCATGGGTGCCGCCGAAAGTGGTGAGGATGTGGCTGGCGTCCGCAGCGATGCCGATGCCGCGCAACAGCAGCGCGATCTGTTCGCGCAGTTCGGCCAGCCCTTGCGGCGGACAGCGCGAAGCCATGCCGGCCGCGCTGCGCGCCAGGCCGCGTTGCACGGCGGCGGCCGGCAGCGCATCCTGCAGCCAGGTGGGCGGCAAGGCGCCGCTGCTGGCCAACAGCACGCCCGGCCGCTGGTCGTTCACTTGCTGGCTCAGCCAAACCGGTTCCTGCTCCTGGCCCGCCTCCAGCGCCACCTCGTCGGGAATGGCGCGGCTGGCGTCGACTGGCGCGCAGACGAAGAAGCCCGTCGTGCCGTGCGTATCGATGACGCCTGCGGCCACCAGCCTGTCATAGGCCACCACCACGGTGTTGGTGCTGACCGCAAGCTGGGCGGCGAGCTGGCGGATCGACGGCAGCCTGGTCCCGCCCGGCAAGACGCGTTGCGCGATCTGCTGGCGCAACGCTGCCTCGATCTGTTTGAACAGGGCGGTGGGGGAAGAGCGGTCGATGGAGAACATGGATGGCAGTCTAACGTAAAAACATCACGGCGAGGACCAGCAGGATGCCCCCCATCGCCAGGTTGAATATGCGCTGGTTGCGGGGCGCTTTCAGCACGCTGCGGATCGAGACGCCGAACAGCGCCCACATGGCGTTGCACGGCGTGCCCACCACGGTGCCGATCACGGACACCAGCAGCGCGCTGGCGAGCATATTGCCCTGCGAAGGCATGAAGACCGACGCCATGGTGACCGCCTTGAGCCAGCTCTTGGGGTTCAGCGCCTGAAACAGCGCGGCCTGCGCAAACGACACGGCCTTCGGTGCGCTGGCTCCCGCCACCGAGGCGCCGGCAAGCTTCCAAGCCAAAAATATCAGGTACAGCGCGCCCGCTATCCGCAGTAGCTGCTGCGCCATCGGATACGCGACGAACACGCTGCCCAGCCCCACGCACATGAGCACGGTCTGCACAAAGATGCCGGCCTGGATGCCGAGGATCACCGGCAGCGCACCGCGATAGCCGAAATTGGCGCCGGTGGTGGCCAGCATGACGTTGTTCGGTCCGGGCGTGGCGGACATGACAAAGCAATAGCTCATCAGGGGCAGGAGTTCGGTCATGGTCGGCAGTCGCAGCGTGGAAAGGCCTCCAGTCTAGAAGCGCGGCGCGGCAGGGACAAGGCACAAGGCGCCGCGTACAGGCACATGCTGTATCAGTCGAACGACTGCTACAAGCGGCCAGGGATCAATCTGCTCCCATCTTCAATCTGGCGCGCGTCCGCCCGGAAAGTCAGGCATTTTGCGGCAGACTCAGGCCGCTTTGGAACGCCAGCTTGATATCCGTTTCATGCGAGTAGGCGGAATATTCCCAAACTTCCCCTGCTTGCAGCTTGTTGAATGTCCCAATGATATTGCGCCGCCACGGGGATGGTCTGGAAGCAACATAGCCAGTGAAAAAAAGCTGCGCCTGTTCCTGGGTCCCGAAGCACAACATGAATGACAAAGGGGTAGCCGTTGGCTCGCAAATGGCGGAAAAACCGCCCCCATGCGACGCAAGATGTTCCAGCGCCCGCGGACGATCGGCGAACAGGGAGAAAAGCGGCAGGCTGCGTTCGGTGAGCAACTGGCCCATCTCCTCAATCGAGGAGCGCGCGGACAAGCCCGCCACCTGCCAGACTATGGCGCTGGCATCCTTGTCGGGCCGACGCAAGCCGCCGAACAGGATGCCGCCAGCGTAGCCTGCACCGGTTCCTCTCTCCGCAAGCCACCTCTTGAGCGCTTTGCTGGCGATGGAGAGGTCGACCGTCATGCGAACATCGCTGCGGGAATTATAGCGTTCGGGCTCGAAGGACACCTCGAAAACGGTGTCCTTGTCGGCCGCCGTCTTCTTCCAGACGGTTCCTGCCTTGTTCGGTTTAAAGCCATGCGGCACGAGAAACTTCCCGACTTCCTGGCATGCCTGGAGAAACTGGGCTTTGGGATCGCGCTGACGGTTGGCGGGATCGGCCGACCACGCTTGCCATTGGCCGTAGCGCTGGTCGAGGGTGGGTTTCAGCAGATCGAATTTCTCCCAGGTATTCTGGACGTGATAGACGCTGGGATACTCGAAGCCATGTTCGGCGGCGTGACGGTTGAATACATCACAATAGTCTTGCAGAAAGCTGCCATGCTGTTGGGCGAATGCCGACTTTTTATCGTAATAGTCAACGGTGAAAGCATTGCCCTGATCGTTGAGATCCTCTTCCCATAGCTTGCCATCGCAAGCATCGATCAGAAATTGAAGTCCGGTCATTTCCCGGCGTGCCAGGCGCTTGAGCTCCTCGGGGGAATCCGTGCGGTGAAAAGCGCTCGCCATGTCCTGGTTCAGCAACCAGGCCAGGAACATGCCGATAGGGATGCCGCCATTCTCTTCCGGCAAGTCATCGGGATAGTTTTCGCCAGAATGCCAATCAATCCTGTCATACGCCATTGTATATGCCTATAAAAATATCGAAATCATAACTTTGAGTCGCTCCAGCGATGAATATGCCTCTGCCCCGTCGCCACGACGACATGCAAACACCAGGTACTCGACATCTTTTGGCTTACAGGCGCATTCCCAGCCAGATCACCGATTCCGTGGCGCCGGACACTACGGCGCTCAGCATGCGTCCGAACATGCCACTGTCTTGCGTGCGGATGGATGCCTGGTCGTGATGTTCCTGTTCGTCCCTGAGTATCGCTGTAATGGCGCCGCTTGCGTCATCGTCGTCGCTCAGCATGGCGAGCTGGTGGCGCAGATGCCGCAGGACCACGCGTTCGACGGCCACGGTCGTCAGCGAGATCGCGCGCGCGCCGCACAGCCCCGTAACGATGCCCAGCACGTAGCCTCCAGTTGCACACAGGTAATAGCTGCGGCAGCGCGGCAAGCCACGGCGCTCGAGAACGTCGTGAAATATCGTCCTGTGTTCCCGTTCATGCACCCTGATGGCGCGCAGTTCCTGTACGAGATGACTTGCCGTCCAACGTGCCATGAAGATCTGGCCCGTATAAATGCCGATGGCACCTTGCTCTCCCGCATGGTTCACCTTCATTGCCCGGTTCGAAAACTGCGTCTTCGCATCCATCGATCGCCTGCCTTATCGGCTCTTGCCGTCCGTCATCCCCAGCATCTGCCGAAGCACCGGCAAAATCATCATCCACGCATTCGACGTGGCCGCAATCTCGTCGTAATGGCTGGCGCCCGGCAAGATCAGCACTTCCGCATGGTCGCCGGCCTTGATTGCCTTGGTCGCGTAATCGTGCGCGACGCGGGGCGGGGAGATGGTGTCGAGCTCGCCTGTGATCAGTACGGTGCGGCTGCCGTTGGGGATCAGCTCGGCCGCATTGGTGTCGCTGTAGATGTCGGGGCGCTCTGTGCTGGCGCTGCCTGCCAATTGCGCGATGTCGCGCTCGCAGCTGGTCCTGATCAACTCTTTTTCATGGCGCAGGTCGGCCAGGCCGCCCAGGCTGATAATATTTTTCACGGGCAGGAACTTGTCGCGGTACAGGGGGCTCGTCTTCGGCAGTTTTTCCCGCCCTGCAATCCATTGCACCAGCTGGCCCCCGGCCGAATGGCCCATGGCCACGATGCGGTCCACGTCCAGCTGGTACTGGGGCGCGTGCTGTTGCAGGCTGTCCAGCGCCGCGTGCATGTCTTCGTACGTGCCCGGGTAGCCACCGCCCGGCTCGTCCACGCGCCGGTATTCCACATTCCACACGGCGATGCCTTGCGCCACCAGGGCGCCGGCCACGTTGCGCATCTGCCTGATGCCGCCGAAGGCTACCGTCCAGCAGCCGCCATGCACGAGCACGACGACGGGGAACGGTCCGCTGCCTTCGGGGCGGAACAGCTGCGCGTATTGCGACGGCGCGGGACCATAGGCGAGCTGCGCCGTGGGGGCGGGGCCGTTCAGGGCCAGGTAGTCGTCCAGGCTCATGGGAGCGGCGACGGCGCCGTGGGTAGCGGCAAGCAGGGCGGTGGCGATCAGGGAGGAGGGCAGGGACGTGGGCATCATAGGTTACGCTTGAGAAGAGAACAACACTGTAGCATAGGGCCGTCCGCCTGCCTGCCTGCCTGCCTGCGTCCGGCCCGGGCATAAAACACTGAGCTGTTTTCCTCCTTCAACAGGGGTGCCCCATGGTATATTCCGGGCATCAGTTTTCCCCTTATCGACACGGTGCACGCAAACAACATTCTTTCATTGCTGGACGCCGAGCATGGTGCGCTGGGCAGTATCGCGGCAGGCGCGGACCTGGCCCATGCATTGGAGCATTTGTTGCTGGCGCTGCAAGACCTGGCCGAGGGCGGCGCGCATGCCTGCCTCGTGCTCATCGACGAGGCCGACCGCTTTTGCGGTTTGTCCGCGCCCAGCCTGCCGCAAGACCTGTGCCTGGCCTTGCGCCACGGCGGCGAACAGCCTTCGCCGTTCGGCACGGCGGCCTTTTCCGGCGCGCCCGTATATTGCGGCGACATCACGCGCGACGTGAACTGGAGTGCGGGACGCAAGGAAGCCATGCTGCACGGCTACCGCGCCTGCTGGGTCGCCCCCGTGTTTGGCGCCAAGGGACATATACTGGGCGTGCTGGGCCTGTTTTTCCAGGCGCCATGCCATCCCACCCAGCCTGAAATCGAACTGCTGGCGCTGGCCGCGCGCGTGTCCGCGCATGTCATCGAGCGGGGCCAGCTGGAAAGAGCCCTGCACGACAGCCGCGAACATTTTCATTACGCCATCGAACTCAACACGCAAGTGCTGTGGACGGCCGATATCGACGGCAAGCTCGATTACGTGGCCCAGCGCTGGCGCGAATGGACCGGTTGCAGCGGCCTGGGCACCAACTGGCTGGACGCCATCCACCCCGACGACGTGCGCCATTCCCTGGCGGCCTGGAGCGAGGCGGTGGGCAGCGGCCAGCCTTTCGATGCGGAAATGCGGGTGCGCTGGCAGAACGGCTTGTACCGCTGGGTGCATTCGCGCGCCTACTGCCGGCTCGACGAGCGGGGCCAGGCCGTGAAATGGTATGGCTCGTGCGAGGATATCGACGAGCACTGGCAGGCGCGCAATGCCTTGCTCGACAGCGAGGCGCAGTTCCGTTCGCTCGCTTCGACCATGCCCAACCAGGCCTGGCTCGCGCATGGCAGCGGCGCCACCTACTGGGTCAACGAACAGGTGTGCGAGTACACGGGGCAATCGATGAAGTCCCTCGTGTCGAGCGGTTTTCGCAACTGCGTGCATCCGGACGACGTGCAGGCCACGCAGAAAAGCTGGGAACGGGCCGTCGCCACGGCCAGCGCCTACGAATACGAATTCCGCATGCGCCGCGCCAGCGACGGCGCCTACCGCTGGTTCCTGGCCCGCGCCTTGCCCCTGTTCGATGAGGCGGGCAAGGTGCTGCGCTGGGTGGGCACGAACACGGACGTGCAGGAACAGAAGAACGTGCTGGAAAAGATGGCCTACCTGAATTCCTCGCTGGAAGTGGAAATGGCCAACCGCACGGCCGACCGCGACCGCATGTGGCGGCTGTCGACCGATATCATGCTGGTGGCGGACCTGGCCGGCATGATCATCGCCGTCAATCCCGCCTGGAGCCAGATCCTGGACCGGCCGGAAATCGAATCGCTGGGCATGGATTTCATCAGTCTCGTGCATCCCGATGACCGCATGGCCGCCTTGAAGGACTTGTCGCGGCTGGCCCATGGCGCGCCCACCTTGCGCATGGAAAACCGCTACCGGCGCCGCGACGGGGGCTACCGCTGGATTTCCTGGACGGCCGTGCCGGCGCAAAAGCTGATCCACGCCATCGGCCGCGACGTCACCGATGAAAAAGAGGCGCGGCTGGCGCTGGTGCGCAGCGAACAGGCGCTGCTGCAGGCGCAGAAGCTGGAATCGATCGGCAAGCTGACGGGCGGCGTGGCCCACGATTTCAATAACGTGCTGCAAATCATTTCCGGCAATTTGCAGTTGCTGAAACTGACGGTGGCCGACAATCCGCAGGCGGCCAAGCGCCTCGATTCGGCAGCCTCGGCCGTGGAGCGGGGCGCCAAGCTGTCGTCGCAACTGCTGGCCTTTGCGCGGCGCCAACCGTTGAAGCCGCTGGTGACGGACCTGGGCCGTCTGCTGCGCCGCATGCATGAGCTGATCCGCCGCGCCCTGGGCGAGGCGGTTTCCGAGGAAACCTTCATCAGCGAAGGCTTGTGGCATACCCTGGTCGACCCGAACCAGATGGAAAACGTGCTGCTCAACATGGCCATCAATGCGCGCGACGCGATGGAAGGAGGCGGGCGCCTGACTTTTACCTTGAGCAATGTCACGCTCGATGCCGCCTACGCCAGCCTGCATGCCGACGTGCTGGAGGGGCAATACGTGCTGCTGACCATCACCGACACGGGCCACGGCATGGAGCGCGACGTGATCGACCAGATTTTCGAACCGTTCTTCACCACCAAGCGCGAAGGCGAGGGCACGGGCCTGGGCCTGTCCATGGCCTACGGCTTCATCCGCCAGAGCGCGGGCCACATCAAGGTGCACAGCGCACCGGGCGCGGGCACGACCTTCAAGATCTATCTGCCCCGTTCGCTGGAAAAACTGGCCGAGCCGCCACCGGGCCTGTCCGGCCCCGTGCTGGGCGGCAGCGAGACCATCCTCGTGGTGGAAGACGATGCGCCCGTGCAGCACACGGTGGTCGACATGCTGCGCGGCCTCGGCTACGACGTGCTGCATGCGGACGACGGCGCCTCGGCGCTGGCCCTGCTGGGCACGGGCGTGGCCATTGACCTGCTGTTTACGGACGTGGTGATGCCCGGTCCCGTCAGCAGCAAGGAGCTGGCGCAGCAGGCCAGGCTGCTGCTGCCGGAGCTGGCCGTCTTGTTTACTTCGGGGTATACGCACAACGCCATCATGCAGGGCGGACGCCTGGACCCGGGCGTGGAACTGCTGAGCAAACCTTACCGGCGCGAAGACCTGGCGCGGCGCGTGCGCCATTTGCTGGCCGATCGCCGCCTGGTGGGCGCGCCCGACCCGTCCGGGCGGCGCATCCTGCTGGTGGAAGACAATGACGACGCGCGCGAAATGACGACCGAGATGCTCAATATGCTGGGCCACACCGTGCACGGCGTGGCCAGCGCCGAGGAAGCGTTGCCATTGCTGGCCATGCCGGGCCTGGACGTGCTGGTGACGGACATCAGCCTGCCCACCATGTCGGGCCTGGAACTGGCGCGCCACGCGCGTGCCCACTGGCCCCAGCTGGACGTGGTGTTTGCTTCCGGGCATGACTGGGGCGCCAGCCTGATGCAGGACCCCAGCGCGCGCTTCCTGCGCAAGCCGTTTGGACTGGAGGAGCTGGCCGGCGCACTGAAGGCGCGCCGGCTGGAAGTCTATTAGGCAGCTTGGGCAGCTTAGGCCGGTTACGCCGGCGGGCCGGCGGGCGCCAGCAGTGCTTGCTGCAGTTGCTCGACGGTAAATGGCTTGACGAGGAAGCGCGCGGCCGGGTCCAGCACGCCGGAATTGGCGGGCGCATGGCCGGTGGAAAACACCACTTCCAGCTGCGGCCGCTCGCGGGCCGCCAGTTCGGCCAGCTCGACGCCGGACATGTGCGGCAGGCTGATATCGGTGAGCAGCAGTTCCAGTCCCGGCGTGCCCAGCAGGGGCAAGGCTTCCTCGGCCGTGCCGACGGCTTGCACCGTGTGTCCCAGCATGGCCAGCAGTTCGCTGGTCATGGCGCGCGCGTCCGCATTGTCTTCCACCAGCAGGATGTGGCGCATGCCGGGTTGCAGCCCCGGCGCGGGCGGCTGCGGCGCCAGCTGCGCGCGGTACTGGTGCAGGGCCGTCACGTGGCGGCCATTGGCCAGCAGGTGGCGGATGCGCCGCGCCAGGTCTTCGCGCCGGTACGGTTTGCTCAACAATTCCACGCCCGGTTCCAGTCGCCCGCCCTGCATGATGGCGTCCTGCGTGTAGCCCGACGTAAACAAGACGGCCAGCTGCGGCAGCAGCATGCGGGCCTGGCGCGCCAGCGCCGTGCTGGCCACCTTGCCCGGCATCACCACATCCGTGAACAGCAGGTCGATGGCCACGCCGCTGCCCACGATGGCCAGCGCGCTTTCGCCATCGCTGGCGCGCAGCACGGCGTAGCCGAGGCCGCGCAGCATGTCCACCACCGTCGTCTGCACCTGCACGTCGTCTTCCACGACGAGGATGGTTTCCTTGCCGCCCAGTACGGGGCCGCCCAGCTGCAGCGGCAGTTCCGTTTCCGCTTCTAGCGAGCGCGGCAGGTAGATGCGGAAGGTGCTGCCATGGCCTGGCACGCTGTCCACCGTCAGGTGGCCGCCGCTCTGGCGCAGGAAACCGTACGCCATGCTCAGGCCGAGGCCCGTGCCTTCGCCTTCCTTCTTTGTCGTGAAGAATGGTTCGAAAATCTTGTCCAGCAGGTCGGCGGGAATGCCCGTGCCCGTATCCGACACGGCCAGCTGCACGTAGTCGCCGGGCGCCACGTCCGCATGGCGCGCCGCGTAGTCGCTGCCCAGCACGCTGTTACTGAGCTCGATGGTCAGCTGGCCCTGGCCATCCATGGCGTCGCGCGCATTGATGGCCAGGTTGAGGATGACGTTTTCCAGCTGGTGCGGGTCGACCAGGGCGCGCCAGCAGTCGTCGGCCAGCAGCAAGCGCGTCTCGATGGTTTCCCCCGTGGCGCGCCGCAGCAGTTCTTCCGTCGAGCGCAGCAGGTGCGCCAGATCCGTCACCAGCGGTTTCAACGGCTGGCGCCGGGCAAACGCCAGCAGCTGGGCCGACAGCTTGGCGCCCCGTTCCACGGCGGCCGAGGCGCTGGCGATGCGCTTGGCGGCCAGCGGGTCGTCGTTCAGGTTCAGCTGCAGCAGTTGCAGATTGCCCGAGATAATTTGCAGGACGTTATTGAAATCATGGGCCACGCCGCCCGTCAGCTTGCCCAGCGCTTCGAGCTTTTGCGATTGCAGCAGAGCCATCTCGCTGTGGCGCAGCGATTCTTGCATGCGGCGCAAGGTGCTTTCCGCTTCTTTTTCCAGGGTGATGTGGCGCCCCGTGGCGAACACCAGGTCGCCTTCGGGCGCTGCCGACCACGACAGCCAGCGGTGGCCGCCCTCGCGGTGGCGGTAGCGGTTTTCAAAGCTGGGCATGGCTTCGTGCGTCACTTGCGCCAGCGCCTGGCGCGTGGCGGCGGCATCTTCGGGCAGCACGAAGTCGAAGATGCTGCGGCCCAGCATTTCCTCGGGCAGCCAGCCCAGGATGGCGCTGGCGGCCGGGTTGACGGCGGCAAAGCAGCCGTCGGCATCGATGGCCACCATCAAGTCTTGCGCGCTGCGCCACAGGCGCTCGCGCTCGCTGTTGCGCGCGGCCAGGTCCGCTTCCAGTTTCTTTTCCACGGTGATGTCGCGCGCGCTGCAATACACCTTGTCGCCCTCGGGCACGGCCACCCACGACAGCCAGTGCCATCCGCCCAGCTTGTGGCGGTAGCGGTTTTCAAAGCGCAGCGCGGGCTGGCCCTGGTTGGCCGCATCCCAGGCCGCATAGGTGCGCGGCAAGTCTTCCGGGTGGACCAGTTCGAGGAATTTCGTCGTGCGGATTTCCTCCGCCGACCAGCCCAGGGTGGCTTGCCAGGCGGGGTTCGAGTGTTCGAAATAGCCGTCGAGGTTGAGCACGCCCAGCAAATCGGGGCTGACGTTCCAGGTGCGGCCGAATTCGCGCGTGCGTTCGGCCACTTGCGTTTCCATGCTGGCACTGAGGGCGCGCAGGCGCGATTCCGCCTGGGCCCGCAAAATGGTGGACCAGACCCGTTCCGACACTTGCACGGCCAGTTCGATCTCGTCCGCATGCCACAGGCGCGCGGCGCGGCTGTGCACGACGAACAGGGCCGCCAGCTGGCCATCCTTGGCGATGGGAATGTTCAGGAAGGCGCGGATGTCCAGGCGCGCAAACGTGGCCAGCGCGGCCGGCATGGCCGTGCGTGGGTCGTTCATCACGTCGCTGACGGCCAGTGCCTGGCCCGCAGACAGCGTATCGGCCAGGCGGGCGGCATAATCGCCGAGGAAATATTCGCCGGCGGCGCCCGGCGCCAGGCCGTCGCTCCATGCATGCTGGAGGGTGGGGCATTGCAGGGCCTGGGCAATGTCGAAGCAGGCCACTTGCTGGGCGCCCAGGCGCTGCCCCAGCAGCTGCGCCGACAGGGACAGGATCTCGCCCGTGTCTTGCAGCAGGCGCAGCCGGCGTTCCAGTTGCAGCAGAAAGGCCACGCCGCTGGTGCCGGCATGGCTGCGGGAGACAGGAGTGCTGGTCATGGCGGCCTCAGCTGCCGGCCAGCGGCAGGGTGACGCTGAACAGGGCGCCATTGCCGGGCTGGCTTTGCAGGGTGATGGCGCCGCCGTGCGCATCGACCAGCTGCTTGGTGATGAACAGGCCCAGGCCCAGGCCGCCCGTGCGGTCCTGGTGCATGACGCGCTCGAAGGCGTCGAAGATGCGTTCCTGGTCGCGCGCGTTGATGCCGATGCCATGGTCGCGCACTTCG
This sequence comes from Janthinobacterium violaceinigrum, assembly GCF_009208555.1. Taxonomy (GTDB): domain Bacteria; phylum Pseudomonadota; class Gammaproteobacteria; order Burkholderiales; family Burkholderiaceae_D; genus Janthinobacterium; species Janthinobacterium violaceinigrum. The sequence continues at coordinate 145,660 of NZ_WFLI01000001.1, forward strand.
ATGACGGCGCTGTTCTGCGTGTGCGCCAGGCTGATTTCCACGGGCTGGCCCTGGCCGTAGCGCACGGCATTGCTGATCAGGTTGACGACGATCTGCTCGACGCGGAAGGCATCCCAGAAACCCTGGATGGGCTCGAAAGCCAGCACTTCCAGCACGCTGCCCGTGGCGGCCGCGTACGGCCCCAGGTCGTCGGCCACGCGGCGCACCAGGCACGTCAGGTCGACGGCTTCGCGGCGGATCGACAGCTTGCCGCTGGTGATGCGCGAGACGTCGAGCATGTCGTCGATCAGGCGCACCATACTGCGGATTTGCCGCCCGTCGCGCGCCACCATCTTGTTCAGCTTATCCGGCTCGAAAGCGGCCAGGTTGCCCCGTTCGAGGTTGACGGTGCGCATCTGCGTTTCCAGGAACAGCGTGTTCAGGGGCGTGCGCAGCTCGTGCGCCACCATGGACATGAATTCGTCGCGCAGGCGCAGCGAGCGCTGCAGTTCCGCCTGGGTGGCGCGCAACTCTTTCAACAGCGCTTCCTGCTGCTGGCGGCTGTGTTCCAGCGCCTGCACCTGGCGCCGCGTCTCGCTGCGTTGCTGGTACAGGGCAACGAAGACGTTGACCTTGCTTTGCACGGCATTGATGTCGAGCGGCTTGTGCAGGAAGTCAACGGCGCCGCTTTCATAGCCCTGGAAGGCAAAATTCATTTCCTTGCCGGCCGCCGTGACGAAGACGATGGGGATGTGGCGCGTTTTTTCCGTGCCGCGCATCAATTGTGCCAATTCAAAACCATCCATCTCCGGCATTTGCACGTCGAGGATGGCCAGCGCGAAATCGTGTTCCAGCAGCAGGGCCAGCGCTTCTTCGCCCGACGACGCCTGGTAGACGCTGCGGTCGCTTTCGCGTATCAGCGCATTGAGCGCGCGCAGGTTTTCCGGCAAATCGTCGACGATCAGCAGTTTGGTGCTTGTTTCATTCATCATGTTTCATTCCTGGCATGGCTTTGCCGTCCAGCGTAGTGGGAAGCGGCGTGCGACGGCGCACGCTTGCGGTAGAGCTTTTCGGGACCCGGCAATGGCTCGAAGTCGGCGGCAAAGCGGGTAAAGTGCGTGCTTTCCTTGCTGCCCAAACCCAGGAAACCCCGGTGGCACAGCGAGTCGTGGAACAGGCCCAGGGCCCGCTCCTGCAAGGTTTTATTGAAGTAAATCAGGACATTGCGACAGCAAATCAATTGCGTTTCAATAAAAACGCTGTCCGTGGACAGGCTGTGGTCGGCAAAGTTGATCCTGTCGAGCAGGCGCTGCTGGAAACGCGCCGTCGCATGCTCGACCGTGTAGTAGTCGGCCAGCTGGCCCAGGCCGCCCGCGGCCAGGTAGCTGTCGCTGTAATCGGCCATGCGGTGCAGCGGATACACGCCGCGCGCGGCCGTGGCCAGCGCTTGCGGATTGATGTCGGTGGCATAAATCGTGCTGCGTTCGAGCACGCCTTCCTCGTGCAGCACGATGGCCAGCGACAACGCTTCCTCGCCCGTGCAGCAGCCGGCCACCCAGATCGTCGGCGATGGGTAGGTCTTCAGCACGGGCACCACGTGGTCGCGCAGGGCGAGAAAAAAAGCGGGGTCGCGGAACATTTGCGTGACGGGCACGGTCAAAATCTGCAGCAGCCCGCCAAAGGCGGCGGCATCGGCCAGCACCAGTTGCTGCAGCGCTGCCAGGTCTGCGCAGTGGAAGCGATCGAGCGCGTGATTGAGGCGGCGCCGCTGCGAGGGCAGCGAATAGTCGCGAAAATCATAGCTGTAGCGCTGATACAGCGCTTCCATCAGCGCGTGCAGTTGCGCGTCCGTATAGCGCTGGGACATCAGCGCCGCTCCCTGACATGGCGTGCCATCACATGCGTTCCATCTTCGGCATCCACACGCGCAGCAGCGAATACAGGCGGTCCAGGTCGATCGGCTTGGCCAGGTAGTCGGACGCGCCCGCCTGCAGGCATTCTTCCTGGTCATTCTTCATGGCCTTGGCCGTGATGGCGATGATGGGCAGCTTGTTGTAGCGGCCGTCTGCGCGGATCAGGCGCGTCGCTTCCAGGCCATCCATGCCCGGCATCATGACATCCATCAATACGAGGTCGATATCGTCCACGCTGTTGAGCTTGCTGATGGCTTCGAAGCCGTTGCGGCCGATTTCCACCACCACGCCTTTTTGTTCCAGCGCATTCGTCAGGGCAAAGATATTGCGCACGTCGTCGTCCACCAGCAGGATCTTGCGGCCTTCGAACACGCGCTCGCGGCTGCGCACCTGCTGCAGCATGCCCTGGCGCTCGCTCGACAGTTCCGATTCCACCTTGTGCAGGAAGAGGGTGACTTCGTCCAGCAGGCGCTCGGGCGAGCGGGCGCCCTTGATGATGATGGAGCGCGAATACTTCATCAGGTCCGCTTCTTCCTCGCGGCTCAGGTTGCGGCCCGTGTAGACGATGACGGGCGGGAACGAGCACAGCTCTTCATGCTCCATGCGCTCGAGCAATTCGTTGCCCTCGATGTCGGGCAGCTTGAGGTCGATGATCATGCAGTCGAAAATCTGCGTCTTGAGCAATTCCAGCGCCTGTTCGCCCAGCGCCACGGCCGTGATTTCCACGTCGTCGTCGCTGATCAGGTGCACCACGCTTTCGCGCTGGCGTTCGTCATCCTCGACCAGCAGGATGCGCTTCATCTTTTGCGTGAACTTCGATTCGAGCTTGCGGAACACTTCCTTCAGCTGCTCGCGCGTGCGCGGCTTGGTGGCGTAGCCGATGGCGCCCAGCTGCATGGCTTCCTGCATCTGGTCGTTGCCGGACACGATGTGCACGGGAATGTGGCGCGTCAGCGGGTTTTCCTTGAGTTGCTGCAAGACCAGCAAGCCCGGGCGGTCCGGCAAGCCCATGTCGAGCAGGATGGCGTCGGGCAGGAACTCTTCCGCCAGGCGCAAGCCTTCGTCGGCGCCATGCGCCACCAGGCAGCGGTATTGCATTTCATGCGCGAGGTCGAACAGGATGCCCGCAAACGACGGCTCATCCTCGATCACCAGCACGGAACGCTGGCCCGTCTTGCCCGCTGGCGTGCTGTCGCGGTCGTCCTGGAAGGTGGGCAGGGGCACGGGCTTGACGGCGGGCGCCGCCTTGGTTGCGGCGGCGGCGGCCGGCTTCGCGGTCGGCTGCGGCGCGGATGGCGCCGACACGGCTGCCGGCGCGGCTTCCGGCGCGCGCTCGGGCATGCTGTGCGGCAGCACCAGGGTGAACGTGCTGCCCTGGCCGGCCGTGCTGGCCAGTTCGATGCTGCCGCCCAGCAAGGCGGCCAGGTCGCGCGAGATCGACAAGCCCAGGCCCGTGCCGCCATAGCGGCGGCTGGTGGTGCCGTCGGCCTGGTGGAAGGCGTCGAAAATCTTCTGCTGCTGGTCGTCGGCGATGCCGATGCCGGAATCCTGCACCTGGAAACGCACCTGGCCGGCCGCATCGGTACTCACGTGCAGCGATACCGTGCCCGCATCCGTAAACTTGATGGCGTTGGACAGCAGGTTCTTCAGGATCTGCTCGAGGCGCTGGCGGTCGCTGACGAAGGACGGCGGGGCGTCGGGCGCCACCTTGACGTCAAAGCCCAGTTTCTTTTGCTGCGCCTGGGCGCCGAACAGCATCTTCATGCTGCTGAGCAGCTCGTCGAAAGGCACGGCTTCCGGGTTCAGTTCCAGCTTGCCCGCCTCGACCTTGGAAATGTCGAGGATATCGTTGATCAGGGTCAGTAGATCGTTGCCGGCCGAATAAATGGTTTGCGCAAACGTCACTTGTTCCGGCGTCAGGTTGCCGCTGGTGTTGTCCGACAGCAGCTTGGACAGGATAAGCGAGCTGTTCAGCGGCGTGCGCAGCTCGTGCGACATATTTGCCAGGAATTCGGACTTGTAGCGGCTGGCCCGCTGCAGCTCTTCGGCGCGCGCTTCCAGCTGGGCGTGGGCCTGGCCGATGGCCATGTTTTTCTGGTCCAGCGACAGCGCCTGCACGGCCAGCTGCTCGTTCGATTGCTCCAGCGCCGCCTTTTGCTCTTCCAGGTGGGCTTGCGACTGTTCCAGCACGCGCGACTGTTCGCCCAGTTCTTCATTGGCCGTCCGCAGCTCTTCCTGCTGCACTTCCAGTTCCTCGTTCAGTTGCTGGGTTTCTTCCAGCACGTTTTGCAGGCGCTGGCGGTACAGGGCCGCTTCCAGCGAGGTGCCGACATTTGCTGCAATCAGATTCAGCCATTCCTTCGCGCGTTCGCTGACGGGATGCGTGAAGCCCAGTTCGATGACGCCGTTGACGACGCCTTCATTGTTGACGGGCGCCAGGACCAGTTCCAGCGGCGCGCCATGGCCCAGGCCGGACGTCACGGTCAGATAGTCCTGCGGCAACTGCTTGATGTGCTTGAGGCGCTTCTCGCGCGCCGTCTCGCCCACCAGGCCTTCGCCCAGCTTGAAGACCTGCTTGTCCTTCACGCCCTGTTCGTTGAAGCCGTACACGGCCGTGCGGCGCAGGCTGCCATCGTCGTCGACGACGTACAGGGTGGCCACGGCCACTTCCAGGCGGTGGGCCAGGAAGTCCAGCACATGCCGTCCCAGTTGCGGCAAGCCCAGCTGGCCGCTCGTGTGGGCCGCCAGTTCCGTCTGGCCCGTGCGCAGCCACGCCTGCTCCTGCAGCACGTCGTTGTCCTTGCCGCGCTGCTCGAGCGCATCGTTGTAGATGTCGGACAGGCGCAGCAGCTCGCGCCGGCCCAGGTAGGCCAGCAGGCCCGACAATCCCAGGCTGAGGACGAGGAATACCAGCACGGCCAGCATGGTGCGGCTCTCGGCCGTATCGGCCCGCTCCTGGCGCAGCCGCTGTTCCATGGACAGGAAGGTGAGGAATTCGCGGCGGATTTCGTCAAACTCCAGCTTGCCTTCGCCCTGGCGCACGCGCGCGAGGAATTCCTGGTTGCTGCGGCGCTGGGCGATCACGGCTTCGGCGTACTCCATCCACTGGCCTTGCAGCGCGCGGATGCGGCGCAGGCGGTCGACCTGGATGGGGCTGTCGGATACCAGGTCCAGCAGGGTATTCATTTCCACGGCGATCTTTGCCTTGCCCGATTTATATGGCGCCAAGAACGTTTCATCGCCCGTCAGCAAGTAGCCGCGCATGCCCGTCTCCAGGTCGACGGACAATTTCATGACTTCATTCGCATTGCCGATCACCCGTTCGGAATGCTCGACCGAGCGCAGGGCCGAGAGCAGGTAGGCGATCAGGCCGACGAAGACGAGGGCCGTGACGACCCCGATGACCAGTGGCAAGGTAACGTTGCGGGCCAGGATGCGGCGAAAGCTGAAGGAGTCGATCGGGGTCTTGGTATTCATCATGTCCGTGTAAGGCTGTCGCGAAAAAGTCAATTTTAATTGAAATGCAAGATTTCTGGTGGTCAAGCATAGCGTGCGCTAGCATAACAGCCTTGGGGGGAATTGCGGACCCGCACGCCGATGCAATGCGTGACAGCGCACGGATGCTCATCCAGGAAAATCAAGCGGGTCACGATTGAGGCAGATCAAAGAGATTGGCCGTTCGCGCCCTAAGATGCAGGAGGTGGTGGCGTCCGTGCGCCAAGCGCAAGATGCTGGGGCATGGAGGCTACCGTGTGCAAGCCAGCCCATGCAGGAGGACACATCATGGCCAACCATCTGATCCGCCGCGATCCGCAGCACCCGCTGGGGCGTTTCGACCCTTTCAGCGACATGGAAGAATTCATGCACGACTTTTTTGCGCCCGTATTGCACGTGCGCGATGTAGGCAATGGACGCATGCGTGTCGATATTTCCGAGACCGAGCAAACCTATCTGGTCCAGGCGGACCTTCCCGGTGTCAGCAAAGACGACATCAAGGTGTCGATCGACGGCAACCGGGTCTCCATCAGTGCGGAACGCAAGAATGAGCGAGAGACGCGTGACGCGGGCGGCAAGATCGTGCGCAGCGAGCGCGAGTACGGGCAACAGTACCGCAGTTTCGTGCTGCCCCAGGAGGTGGACGATGCGGGCGCCCAGGCGCGCTACCAGGATGGCGTCCTGCTGCTGGACTTGCCGAAGAAAGAGGGCACGGGCGGGCGGCAGCTGGCGATACAGTGAGCGTGGCGTCAGGTTGCACCGGCCCATGAAAAAACGCCGGACGATGCCGGCGTTTTTCAGTACTGCGCGCGCTGCGCACTATATATATGTCAGTCGCGGATTTCCAGCGCCCGGTTCAGGCTCAGCGCGGCCAGCGAGGCGACGGCGCCCGACAGCAGGTAGAAGCTGACGTAGGCGAGGCCGAAGTTGGCCGACAGGCCCAGCGCCACCAGCGGGGCAAAGCCGGCACCGACCAGCCAGGCCAGGTCGGACGTCAGGGCCGCGCCCGTGTAGCGGAAGCGGGCAGGGAAGTTGGCCGTCACGGCGCCGGCTGCCTGGCCGTAGGACAAGCCCAGCAGGCTGAAGCCCACGAGGATGAACACGTCCTGGCCCGTATTGCCGCCACCCATCAGGGTCGGCACGAAGGCGCTGAAGATGGCGATCAGCACGGCCAGCACGCCCAGGGTGGTGCGGCGGCCCACTTTATCGGCCAGCAAGCCGGAAATCACCACGCCGATGGCGGCCAGCACGGCACCGAGCATCTGGATCTGCAGGAAGTCCGGCGCGGAGCGCGTCTGGTAGACGGAAATCCACGACAGCGGGAACACGGTCACCAGGTGGAACAGCGCATAGCTGGCCAGCGCGGCCAGGGCGCCGATCAGCACGTTGCGGCCCTGGCCGCGGCTCATTTCAAACACGCTCACGGGCTGCAGTTCGCGTTCGTCGAGCAGGCGCGCATATTCATTCGTCGATACCAGGCGCAGACGGGCAAACAGGGCGACCACGTTGATGGCGAACGCCACATAGAACGGATAGCGCCAGCCCCAGTCGAGGAAGTCTTCATCCGTCAGGGTGGTCAGCATGAACCAGAACAGGCCGGCGGCGATCAGGAAGCCGGCGGGTGCGCCCAGCTGGCCCAGCATGGCGTACCAGCCCCGCTTGTTTTCCGGCGCGTTCAGGGCCAGCAGCGATGGCAGGCCATCCCATGAGCCGCCCAGCGCCACGCCCTGGCCGATGCGCAGCACGGACAGCCAGATGATGGCGGCAAAGCCCAGGTGGGAATAGGTCGGCAGGAAAGCGATGCCGGCCGTGGATACGCCCAGCAGGAAGAGGGCGAACGTCAGCTTGGCGCTGCGTCCCATGCGGCGCTGGATCTCCATGAAGATCACGGTGCCGAACGGACGGGCTATGAAGGCGAACGAGAAAATCAGGAAGGCATATAAAGTCCCTTCCAGGCGTTCTTCGAATGGGAAGAAGACGCGCGGAAACACCAGCACCGAAGCGATGGCGTAGACAAAGAAGTCAAAGTATTCGGAAGCGCGGCCGATGATCACGCCGACGGCGATCTCACCGGGGTCGATATGCGATTCGACCGTACCGGCCCCGCTTGCGTCGCGCAGGGAATGGGGGGAAAAGTCAGCGGGTACATCCCCGCTGTGTATGCGCGTGCTGGACATGATGATCGTCTCCAATATAGTTTCGAGTTCGGCCAACGCGTAACATACCCCGGGTGTCTCACGCCCGGAGTAGGACTATTCAATAGATAGTTGTAGGAAAACTCCGCAACCACCGAGTGAAAATCCGAGCAAGGGGTAGGACAAAACGTCCAATTGCCAACGCGCTCCAGTGAGAATACAGTACCATATCTTCATCCCCTGTACTGGACTTTCCTGTATGTTTTCATTAAAAGTTCGTCGCGGACTGCTTCTTTTACCTCTCGCATTGTTGGCTGGTTGCAATACGGTGGTACTGAATCCGTCCGGAGACATCGCAGTTCAGCAAGGCAATCTGATTGTCATCTCGACATTGCTGATGCTGTTGATTATCGTTCCGGTAATCGCCCTGACCCTGCTTTTCGCATGGCGCTATAGAAAAAACAACACCGCGGCCAAATACGAGCCGGACTGGGACCACTCGACTCGCCTCGAGCTGATCATCTGGGGCGCGCCCCTGCTGATCATCATCGTGCTGGGCCTGCTGACCTGGATCAGCACCCACACCCTCGATCCTTATCGTCCGCTGAGCCGTATCGACGCCAACCGTCCGATTCCTGCCAGCCACAAACCGATGATCGTCGAAGTCGTGGCCCTGGACTGGAAATGGCTGTTCATCTATCCGGAGCAAGGCATCGCTTCCGTGAATGAACTGTACGCGCCCGTCGACCGTCCGATCCGCTTCAAGATCACCGCTTCGTCCGTCATGAACTCGTTCTTCATCCCCGCACTGGCAGGTCAGATCTACGCCATGCCGGGCATGGAAACCCAGTTGAATGCCGTCATCAACAAGCCTGGCGAATACAAGGGCTTTTCCGCCAACTACAGCGGTGCCGGTTTCTCGGGCATGCGCTTCAAGTTCCACGGCGTGAACGATGCGGACTTCGACAAATGGGTGGCATCGGCACGTGCCGGTGGCGGCGCGCTGAACCGCGACGACTACCTGGAGCTGGCCAAGCCTAGCGAACGCGACCCGGTCCGCCGCTACAGCGCCGTCCCTAGCGATCTGTACAAGGCAATCCTGAACCGCACCATCGTTTCCGACGCCCTGTGCGTGACGCCGGTCGAGCCATACAAATTGACGATGGCAAATAGCCCGGTAGCGGCCGTAACGGCAGTAGTCGCTAGCGATGCAGTAGTTGAAAAGGGCGTTCAAGCCAAGTAACGACTGCATGAATCCCGCAGCGCAATGCGCTGCAGATACTGGCGCCGCTTGCCTGGCGCCTCCCTTTTTTCTCTGAGAGTAACAATGCTAGACCATATTGATCTGACGAAGCTTATATTCGGCCGTCTGACTTGGGATGCAATTCCATTTCACGAACCTATCCTGCTGGCGACCTTTGCAATGGTCGCCCTGGGCGGTATCGCACTCGTTGCGGCACTGACGTATTTCCGCGTCTGGGGTACCCTGTGGCGCGACTGGATCACCAGTATCGACCATAAAAAAATCGGTATCATGTACATGATCCTGGGCCTCGTCATGCTGTTGCGCGGCTTTGCCGACGCGCTCATGATGCGCACCCAGCAGGCAATCGCCTTTGGCGACAATGCCGGCTTCCTGCCACCGCATCACTACGACCAGATCTTCACCGCCCACGGCGTGATCATGATCTTCTTCGTCGCGATGCCTTTCGTGACGGGTCTGATGAACTACGTGGTGCCGCTGCAAATCGGCGCGCGCGACGTGGCTTTCCCTTTCCTTAACAACTTCAGCTTCTGGATGACCACCATGGGCGCCGTCTTGGTGATGGCTTCGCTGTTCGTCGGCGAATTCGCCCGCACGGGCTGGCTGGCGTATCCGCCGCTGTCGGGCATCGTCGGCAGTCCGGACGTGGGGGTAGACTATTACATATGGTCCCTGCAGATTGCCGGGGTCGGGACGCTATTGTCCGGTGTCAACCTGATCGCCACCATCGTCAAGATGCGCGCGCCAGGCATGACCTGGATGAAAATGCCAGTCTTCACCTGGACCGCACTGTGCACCAACATCCTGATCGTCGCCGCCTTCCCGGTGCTGACGGCTGTATTGGCCATGCTGTCGCTGGACCGCGTTGCCGGCTTTAACTTCTTCACGACGGAACTGGGCGGCAACGCCATGATGTACGTCAACCTGATCTGGATCTGGGGTCACCCGGAAGTCTACATTCTGATCCTGCCGCTGTTCGGCGTGTTCTCGGAAGTGGTTGCCACGTTCAGCAGCAAGCGCCTGTTCGGCTACGCCTCGATGGTGTACGCCACCTGCGTCATCATGATCCTGTCGTACCTGGTATGGCTGCATCACTTCTTCACCATGGGTTCGGGCGCCAGCGTCAACTCCTTCTTCGGCATCACGACGATGATCATCTCGATCCCGACGGGCGCGAAGATCTTCAACTGGCTGTTTACCATGTACCGCGGCCGTATCCGTTTTGAGTTGCCCATGCTGTGGACGATCGGTTTCATGGTCACCTTCACCATCGGCGGCATGACCGGCGTATTGCTGGCCGTACCTCCAGCGGACTTCGTGCTGCACAACAGCCTGTTCCTGATCGCCCACTTCCATAACGTGATTATCGGCGGCGTGGTCTTCGGTGTCTTCGCTGCGATCAACTACTGGTACCCGAAAGCCTTCGGCTACAAGCTCGACGCGTTCTGGGGCAAGTGCTCGTTCTGGTTCTGGTTCGTCGGCTTCTACCTGGCCTTCATGCCGCTGTACGTGCTGGGCCTGATGGGCGTGACCCGTCGTGTCAACCACTTTGAAGATCCATCGCTGCAAATCTGGACCATCATCGCCTGGTTTGGCGCCGTCTCGATCGCACTGGGCATCGCTTCCATGCTGATCCAGTTCTTCGTCAGCTACCGCAACCGTCACGCCCTGCGCGACGTGACCGGCGACCCATGGGGCGGCCGTACGCTGGAATGGTCGACGTCGTCGCCACCGCCAGACTATAATTTCGCCTTCACGCCACAAGTGCACGAACTCGATGCATGGACTGATATGAAGAAACACGGTTACCAGCGTCCGACGTCCGGTTTCACGAAGATCCACATGCCGAAGAACACCTGGGCTGGTTTCGTGATCGCCGCACTGTCCGCACTGGTCGGTTTTGGCCTGATCTGGCAAATGTGGCTCGTCGCCAGCGTTGGCTTCGTGATCATGATGGTCACCATCATCGTCCATACCTTTAACTACAAGCGCGATTACTACATTCCTGCGGAAGAAGTGGTCCGTACCGAAGACGCTTATACTAAATTGCTGAGCAGCCATGTCTGATACCATCGCCCATAACACCGGCGCCGCTGGCGCCGCACCAAGCACGCGCAGCTACTTTGTGCGCGAGCACCACCCGGAAAACGGCAGCCTGCTGGGTTTCTGGCTCTACCTGATGAGCGATTGCCTGATCTTCGCCTGTCTGTTCGCCACGTACGCCGTGGTCGGCCGCAGCTACGCGGACGGCCCGACGGGCGCCGCGCTGTTCGACCTGCCGCTGGTGGCCGTCAACACGGCCATGCTGCTGCTGTCGTCGATCACCTACGGCTTCGCCATGCTGACCATGCAGCGCAAGCAATTGCGCAGCACCCTGGTCTGGCTGGGCATCACGGGCCTGTTCGGCCTGGCCTTCCTGTCGCTGGAAATGTATGAATTCATTCATCTGATCCACGAAGGCGCCGGTCCGCAGCGCAGTGCGTTCCTGTCGTCGTTCTTCGCCCTGGTCGGTACCCACGGCTTGCACGTGACGTTCGGCGTGATCTGGCTCGTGACCCTGATGTTCCAGTTGAACAAGCATGGCCTGACCCCGGAAAACGGCCGTCGCATGATGTGCCTGTCGCTGTTCTGGCATTTCCTGGACGTCATCTGGATCGGCGTCTTCACCTTTGTCTACCTGATGGGAGTGCTGCCATGAGCGACCACCACACACACGGCGATAGCCACCACCATGACGATCACGATCATGGCAGCCTGAAAAGCTATACCATCGGCTTCATCCTGTCGGTGATCCTGACGGCCATTCCGTTCTGGCTGGTGATGACGAAAGCCATCACCAACTCGGGCACCATGGGCCTGGTCCTGCTGGCGTTCGCGGCTGTTCAAGTGGTGGTACACATGGTGTACTTCCTGCACATGAACACCAAGTCCGAAGGCGGCTGGAACATGATGGCGCTGATCTTCACGATCATGATCGTGGGTATTGCCATGGCTGGTTCCCTGTGGGTCATGTACCACATGAACCACAACATGATGCCGGATCTGATGCCTGAGTACATGCATACGAAAACGGCTCCATGATGAGTCAAACGCGCCCAAGCAACACCGGGCGCGCCCCTGGCGCCGCATCGCAAGATGCCGCGCCAGGCCCACGCGGCATGGCTGTGCGGTATGCACTGGCCTTGCTGGCGGGGATCTTGTTTGCCGGTTTCTGTGCCCTGGGTACCTGGCAAGTCAAGCGCCTGTTCTGGAAGCTTGACCTGATCGAGCGCGTCGAACAACGCGTACATGCGCCCGCAACGGACGCACCTGGACCCGCAGCTTGGGCCAGTGTCACGCAGCAAACGGATGAATACCGCCATGTGCGACTCTCCGGTACGTATCTCCCCATTTTCAATACCCTGGTGCAAGCAACGACGGCACTGGGCAGCGGCTATTGGCTGGTGACGCCCTTGCGCCTGGCCGATGGCAGCACCGTGCTGATCAACCGCGGCTTCGTGCCCAGGCGCGAAAGCATCGGCGCCAGCACGCCGGCCGGCATTGTCGAAATCGATGGCTTGCTGCGCATCAGCGAGACGGGCGGCGGTTTCTTGCGTGAAAACAGTCCTGCCACGCAGCACTGGTATTCGCGCGACGTGGCCGCCATCGGCGCCTCGCACATGCTGAGCAATGTGGCGCCATATTTTGTCGACGCAAAGGCAAAGTCGGAAACGGCTGCCGACGCCCCCGTCGGCGGCCTGACCGTGATTTCCTTCCATAACAGTCACCTCGTGTACGCGCTGACGTGGTTCGCGCTGGCCTTGATGGTGGCCGGCATCACGTGGTGGATCGTGCGCGAAGACAAGCGCCGCCGCGCGCGCCGTGCCGGCGGCAACAGTACCCAAGAAAGTGATCATGCCGGGCAGGATTGAGATCCTGCCCAACCGCGAAGTGCTGGAACGCGGTGCGGTGGCGGCCGAGATGGAACATCCGGCCGGCCACCAGAACATGAAGCTGCTGATCCAGCTGCGCTGGCTGGCCGTGATCGGCCAGATCAGCACGATCTTCGGCGTGGGCGTGGGGCTGGGCATCGCCTTGCCCGTGCCCTACATGCTGGAAGTGCTGTCCTGCCTCATCGCTTTTAATTTGGCCAGCCTGCTGCGCTGGCACGAACGCCAGCCCGTGTCCAACACGGCATTGTTCCTCGCCCTGCTGGTCGACGTTACCGTGCTGACGGCCCAGCTCTACCTGAGCGGCGGCATCAGCAACCCGTTTGCCTTCCTGTACTTGTTGCAAGTTATCCTCAGCGCCGTGCTGCTGGAAGTGTGGTCGACCTGGATCATGGTGGCCATCACCAGCCTGTGCCTGGCCGGCCTGGCCTTGCTGCCCGGCCCCCTGATCCTGCCCATCGACCCGGAGCGGGGCTTTTCCAGCCTGTACGTGCAGGGCTTGCTGATCTGTTTCATCCTTAACGCGGCCTTGCTGGTGGTGTTTATTACGCGCATCAACCGCAACCAGCGCGCCGGCGACGCCAAGGTGGCCGACCTGCGCCAGCGCGCGGCGGAAGAAGAGCACATCATCCGCATGGGTTTGCTCGCTTCGGGCGCTGCGCACGAGCTGGGCACGCCGCTGGCGACCCTGTCCGTCATCCTCGGCGACTGGCGCCGCATGCCGGAATTGAGCAAGAATGGCGAATTGCTGGAGGAAATCACGGAAATGCAGGCGCAATTGCAGCGCTGTAAGAGCATCGTCAGCGGCATCTTGCTGTCGGCAGGCGAGGCGCGCGGCGAGTCGTCCGTGAAGACGACGATCAACACCTTCCTCAACGACCTGGTCGACGAGTGGCGCAGCAGCCGGCCCATCCATGATTTCGAGTACGATAACCGCATCGAGCACGACGTACCCGTCGTCTTCGATTCGACCCTGAAGCAAACCATCTGCAATGTGCTCGACAATGCACTGGAAGCGTCGCCCGACTGGCTGCGCTTCGAAGCCACGCGCGAAGCGGACGCCTTGCACCTGGTCATTACCGATGCGGGTCCCGGCTTCGAGCCGTCGATGCTGACGCACCTGGGCAAACCGTATCAAAGCAGCAAGGGCAAGCCCGGCGGCGGCCTTGGTCTGTTCCTGGTGGTCAACGTTGCGCGCACCCTGGGCGGCACGGTGACGGCGCGCAACCGGGTGCAGGGCGGGGCGGTGGTGCACCTGGCCCTGCCGCTGGCGGCCATCAAACTGGAAAGAGAAAGCGACCACCATGCAGGATGACCGTCTGTTACTGATCGTGGAAGACGACGCCGCGTTTGCCCGCACCCTGGGCCGCTCGTTCGAGCGGCGTGGCTACCAGGTCATCCTGGCCACGAATTTCGACGAAGCGAGCGCCTTGCTCGAGCAGCATTGCCCCGACTACGCCGTCGTCGACTTAAAACTTAACGGCAATACCTCGGGCCTGGCCTGCGTGCAGATGCTGCACCAGCACGACCCGGAGATGCTGATCGTCGTGCTGACGGGCTACGCCAGCATCGGCACGGCAGTCGAAGCCATCAAGCTGGGCGCCTGCCAGTACCTGGCGAAACCGTCGAACACGGACGATATCGAAGCGGCCTTCGGCCACGTGGCCGGCAACGCCGATATCGAACTGACGAACCGCGCTACCAACATCAAGACCCTGGAATGGGAACGCATCCATGAAATGCTGGCCGAGACGGATTTCAATATCTCGGAAACGGCGAGACGACTGGGCATGCACCGGCGCACCCTGGCGCGCAAATTGGAAAAGCAGCGGGTGAAATAGCCGCTGAAATTGTGGACCTGGCTGGCGGCAAAGGAATGGGGAAGCACCGTCCGCTGTCAGGGCAATGGATTCCAAGTGCGCGGTCTTAAAATCTGTAGCAGTGTGCCTGCTGGCCTTCGCTGCGCATAAATGGCACGGTCAACAGCAGCGAAGTCTCGCGCTGGCAGGCCAGCAGCGCGCCCTTTGCGTTATCCACCCCTTTTTCTATCCAGCTTCGTTTCCAGGCGCGCGCCAATGCCATGGACAGCGCTGTGTCGGATGCTGGTGAATTGATTTCCACTGTCGTGTATGCAGGAACCTTGCCGTCGGATGGCATGTGCAATACGCCAGGCAACTTTCTTTGGATGGTGCGAACAAGCGATGCGCCGTCCGATGCCATGAAGTGTTCGATATTATCGCTGCCGCAATTGGCCGTCTTGCACGTGCGGGCAAATGAGGGCGACATGATACCGATCACGATGGCAAAGAATATGACGCTTCTCGTTTTCAATATGCTGCCCCTATTTTTTCGTGATCCGCAGTGTGCCGGCACCGCGCCGGCTAGTCGTCGGCGAACGTCAGCTCGAGCACGCTGTCATCGCTCCAGTCCTGTTCCCGCAGCGGTGGCGTAAACGACGTTCCGCTGAAGGGCACGGGCGCGCTCTTGCCGTTGAAACTGATCGTCGCCGCCGCGATGCGCCGCGGTTCGGCAAAACTGTAGGTGCCCTTTTGCGACACGAAATTGCAGGGCCCGCCCAGCGCGCCCATCGCCGTGCGCATCGCAAACGGCAAGGTTTCCTTGTCGATGGCCCAATGGACTTCGCACGCCAGCCGCAGGTCGCCCAGGCGGCGGATCGTGTCGCTGGTGGCCGCACTCCTGACGTAGGGTATCCACCTGACGGACCCCGCCTTGCGGTTCAAGGTCAGCTCCGCCTTGTCATACAGGGGACCCTGCCCGACGGGCAAGCTGAAGATATTGCGTTCCCCCAGCGGTATCGCCATGCCCGCGTCGTCGCTTTCCAGCCGCAGCGCGATGGCGTGCATGTCGACTTCGGCACGGCGCGGCTCCAGGATGAATTTCAACTCGGCGCCAGGCGCCAGCGCATGCTTTTCCTCGAAGCGTTTGACGCCCTTGAGCATGGCGCTGTAGGGTTTCCAGTCCGGATCCCGGATGCCTTTGACATTGACGGATGCCGCCGCATCCGGCCCGGCTTGTTCCACGGCCGGCTCCACATCCGTCCTGGCCTGGACGGCAGCGCCGCATACACACAGCAGAAGACCAGCTATTGCACGCATATTCAGTTTGTTCATTAGAATCTCAAGTAACTGTTTATCAAGCCAGGAAACATCTGGTTTTCCTGCGCATTCATGGAAACGTGAGTGTAGAAAAGAATGGCGGTGAATGGGGACTTTTAGGACAGAGTGTCAATCTGGAGGAGTGGAGTGCTTGAATCAGCTGTTTTTTTTGCATTGCGCTTCAAAAATGGAGAGCACTCTTTTCGGGATCCTGCGACTGAACGCGTTTTCGTTAAATGGCAGGGGTAGTTACTGATTGGCCGAAAAGGAATCCCCCGCCAGCGATGGCGAGTTTCGTTGGATGGAATTGCAGCACTTACATGCCTCGTTTCTGAACTCTTGAATCGGGTGCTACTGCACTTGAAAGTTCCTTTAAAACTGCATTGGGAAAAGAAAGCAAAGTGCTGCCGATGCCACGTCGATGCGCGTATCTGTCATAAATCACACTGCCCGGACCGTTATATATTTCCTCGTAGCGCCCATCGGGAAAGAGTTTAAAGCCGAGAAAGTAGTCGGGGGTTCCCTTAAAGGTCAGGCTATCCTTGAACGTTGCCTTGACTTGCACACGTTTTCCATCGCTGCTAACCCCGTCGTAGACGGGCTGCGATACTTCGTCGAGTATCATGTCGTATTCGAGCGAGGCAATGATCTCCCCAATATCCCCCACAAGGCGGCCATCAACAGTGAATTTCCGGTTTGGAAATGTCGAATTGAGATGTGCGATACCTTGAAAGATCAGTGCGAGTCCTTCGGCAAGTGCTTTATGTTTCGGCATAATCGATCAATTTTTAATAATAGTAAAATCCCCAGCGGGGGCATTCCTGGTGGATTACTGCAAGTGTGCGTGGCAAACGAAACGTCCGCTCAAGGCCAATCCGGTGCAGCTTTCAAACAGCCACCGTTCCCTGGAAGATCTATCACGTGCAAGCACTTTCAGACAAGCCTTCATGCCGCCGCCAGCCACTCCATCTTTTGCACCTGGATATGGGGATGGCTTTCCAGCGGCTCCCATTCCGGTAAAAAGACAAAGCCCTGTTTCTGGTAGAACGCGGCCGCGCGGGTGTTTTCCGGCGCCACGTCGAGCACCAGCCGAGGATGGCCATTGTCGACGGCGCATTGTTTTACGGCATCGACCAGCTTGCGCGCCACGTCCAGGCCCCGATATTCGGGATGCACCCACATGGCGATCAGATGGCACTCGCCATTGGCACCCACCACTTGCGCGGCGAGGCCGATGGCTTGCCCTCCATCAAAGGCGAGGAAGAACGTGCGCTGCGGCGTGCTGACGGCGCGCTGCTGCCAGTCCGCATCGGAAAAACGGGCGGCGCTGGCGTGGCTGGCGCCGAAGGCCGTGGGGGCGTCGAGCAGGGCGGCCAGGCGCGTGGATTTCAGCGCCGGCCAGTCGGCGGCGCTGGTGGGGCGGATGAGGATGTGATTCAAGTCTGCGACATTCCTTAACTGGTGGGCGCGTCCGTGGACGAGGAAATCTTTTTGTACGCTTCCGCCAGCATCGTGACGGTCGCCACGTCGTTCACGCTGCGCGCTTCGATGACCGTTTCGCCCGCGGCGATGGTTACGTCACCGTCCGCATAGCTGGCGGGAAAGCGCCGCTCGACGATCCTGTTGCTCGCGACATTGCGCGAGTAGCGCAGCGCCACGAGCCGGTCGCCATCGTGCTTGATGACGACATAGTTCGGCACGGTGGTGCGTGCCAGTTTCCAGGTGCCGATAAAGTCTTCGACAGGGGCGGCGCTGGCGTTGGTGAACAGCCCGCAGCAGGCGGTGGTAATACCAAAAAACAATTTTTTCATGGTGCCGGCAATTCCATGCAAGGGTGGCCCGCATAGGCGGGAAAGACGTCCGTCATGCTTGAATGGCGTGGCGTGCGTCCATGGATGGCGCCAGTCATTTAAGTATTTGGCAATATTAACAGCATCACCGCCTTGCCGGTGCCCGTGCATGCGACAGTGTTGTATGCGCGTAAGACTTTGCCTAGCTATTGGCCTCAAACGCGCGGTGGTAGGTCACGTTACCTGTTGGTAAGGGCCCCGCCAGATGCAGCGCCTGGAAATACTCGGCCGGCACGCCCGGCAGGACCAAGGCAGCGTCCGCGCGGAAGCCGAAACGCCCGTAATACCGTGGATCGCCCAGTACCACGCAGCCGGCCGCGCCCAGCTGGCGCAAGTCGTCCAGCAATTGTCCGATGAGCTGGCTGCCCACGCCCTGTTGCTGATGACCAGGGGCAACGGAAACGGGACCCAGTCCATACCAGCGCGGCGTGCCGTCGCTGATGCTGACGGGGGAAGCGGCCACGTGGCCGATGATGGCGCCTTCCCGTTCGGCCACCAGCGACACGCTCAAGGCGCCCGCGGCACGCAGCGCGTGCACGATGAACTGTTCCGTGTGGTCCGTGTGTTCGGCATGCAGGAAGGCCGCGCGCGTGAGCTGGTCGATGGCGGTGATGTCGGCCGCGGTTTCCTTGCGAAGGATCAGCGCTTGCGTCATGACTGGTCCCACACTTCGATGGTCAGCAATTGCCCGGGCGTGCAGGCGGCGATGCGTTCGCCGTGCACGGTGATGGTGCCGGGCCAGCCCGTGGGCCGGTCCTGGGGAAATTCGTCATCGTGCGTTTCGGCAATGCCTGCCTGCAGCAGGGGCGCGATGACGTCCGCCGTGGCCGTGTAGCGGTTGGGGAAGCCGTTGAAGGCCAGCTGGGTGGCCTTGCCTTGCGTACACAGTTGCGCGATCCAGTCCGCGCCGGACAAGCCCGCTTCCCAGGTGGCGAGAAACGCCTGCTTGCCGACTTTCGTCATATCTGCCATCTGTTCGGGCGTTTCTGTCGAGATAATGGTCCACCAGCCGGACATGGGGTTTCCTTGTGAAAAATTAAACGGATCAGCGGGTCATGGCGCGCCGCAGCAGGTAGCTGAGGCCATCGACGGCGGCCACCATCAGCAGCATGGCGACGATGACGGTGGCGGCGCTCGGCATCTGGAACAGCGACAGGTGATACTTGAGCATCTGCCCCAGGCCGCCCGCGCCGACGACGCCGAGGATGGCGGCGGCGCGGATATTGTTTTCCCAGCGGTACAGGGTATACGACATCATTTGCGGGCTGCACTGCGGCAAGGTGGCGTACAGGAAGGCCACGGCGGGGCGCGCGCCGTTGATGCGCAGGGTCGCCGCCGGCAAGGGCGGGCAATTCTCGAAGGCGTCGGCAAACAAACGTCCCAGCACGCCTACCGTGTGCAGGGCCAGCGCCAGGGTGCCCGCGAAAGGGCCCAGGCCGGCGGCGATCAGCAGGATGGAGGCCCACACCAGTTCGGGAATCGAGCGCAGAACATTCAGCACGCCCCGTGTCGCGTTGCGCGCCACATTGCCAAAACGGCCGCTGGCGGGCAGGGCCAGCAGCGCGCCCAGCACGGCGGCAATCACCGTGCCGATGGCGGACATGGCCAGGGTCTCGAAGGTGGCCACGCCCACTTTCATGAGGAAGTTCGGCGCCAGCTCGGGCGGCGCGAAGCCGTGCAGGAAGTCTGCGCTCGTGTGCACGGCGTCGGCGCTGAAGAACTCGCCCCATTTCAGGGGCAGGGTGGCAAAGCTGGCGATGACCAGCAGCAGCAAGCAGGCCAGCAAGGCCCAGGTGGACCAGCGCACGGGCTCGGCAACAGGCAGCATGGACGTATCGCTCTTCATGCCAGCCTCCGGCGCAGCATGGCCGAGACGGCATCGGCGCCCGCCACCAGCAGCACGAAGACCATCAGCATGGTGGCCAGCTCGCTGCCCGCCATCATCTTCATCGATTCATCCATGCGCTGGCCCAGGCCGCCCGCACCGACAAAACCCATGACGACGGAGCCGCGGATCGCGCATTCCCAGCGGTAGATCGTGTAGGACACCAGTTCGGCGGCCGATTCGGGCAGGGCGCCATACAGCAGGGCTTTCAGCCTGCCGCTGCCGTTGTGCAATAACGCGTTGCAGGCGGCCGCGTCCGACGATTCGAGGATTTCCGCATAGACCTTGCCCAGCATGCCGCAATAGGTGAGGGCGATGGCGATCACGCCCGCCGTCGGCCCCAGTCCCACGATGCGCACCAATAACAAGGCCCACACCAGTTCCGGCACGCTGCGCAGCAGCACCAGCAGGGCGCGGATTGCGTGGCGCAGGGCGGCGGCCAGCGGCGACACCCGGCCGGAGCCGATGCGCGAAATGGACAGGCGCTCCGTCACCAGCAAGGTCAGGGGGATGGCGCCCAGCATGGCCAGCGCCATGCCGGCCGTGGCCATGGCAATGGTTTCCCAGCTGGAAATGGCTACCAGTTGCAGGAATTCCAGCGAGTGGGCGGGCGGCACGAAACTGGCAAGGAATTGCCAGGTGGCGGCCAGGCTTTGCGCATCCCATAGAATCCACGGCTTGAATTCCGCTTGCACCAGCATCGGCCACAGCACGAGCAGCACGACGGCAGCGCCGGTCAGGCGGCCGCGCCAGGCGGGGTCGCGGGGGATGGCGGTGCTCGTCAGCAAAGGGGCCTCGCGGCGTCCAGCTGCGTTTCCACGGCTTCGAACTGCGGGGCCGGATCGGCCTTGTTGCGGTACAGCGCTTCGATCATGGCGTCGCTGACCTCGGCGCCAGGCAAGTCGAAGACGATCTTGCCGTCGCGCAGGGCGACGATGCGGGGAAAACAGGCGCGCGCGATATCCACCTGGTGCAGGCTGCAGATCAGGGTGGCGTGGCGCGCCGTCGCTTCCGCCTGCAGCACATGGATGGTCTGCAAGGCCAGCGTGGGGTCGAGCGCGGACAGCGGTTCGTCGACGAGGAACACTTGCGCATCCGACACGAGCGCGCGGGCCATGCCGCAGCGCTGGCGTTCGCCGCCGGACAGGCGGTCGACCCGCGCATACAGCTTATCCTGCAGGTTGAATTTAGCTAAGGCGTCCCAAGCGGCGCGCGGCTCGACGGGCGCCAGCAGCGAACGGATGGCCGTCCACAAGCTCCATTGGGGCAAGCGGCCCGCCAGCACGGCGTTGACGACCCGCTGGCGCGGCGGCAAGGGCGGCGTCTGCGGCGCCAGGAACAGGCGCGCGCGCAAGGCGTGGCGTTCGCCGCTGCCGATTTGCCACGGAGAGGTGCCAAGGATGGTCAAGGTGCCGGACTCGGGGCGCAGCGCGCAGGCCAGGGTATGCAGCAGGCTGGTCTTGCCGGCGCCGGAAGGGCCGATCAGGGCGATCTGTTCACCTTGGGCCACGTCCAGGCTGAGTTCGCGCAGGGCCAGCGCATTGCCGGCGGCGCCCGCGTGGTGGACGCTGACCTTGTGAAGTTGGAATGTCATGCGTTTGTTGGCTACGATTGCTGGAAAGTTGTTACATCTATTGAAGTCCGGGGCAAAGAGCCGGGGTCAGACCCGACGGGTCTGACCCCAGATTTCTGCCGCGTGTCGGAAATTACTTCAACAAACCCGCATTGCGCGCAGCCGCTTCGATATCCTTGTAGTTCTCCGCCTTGGTGGGGATGAACTTCGTGGCGCGCTGCAGTTCGAGGATTTCCTTGCCTTCAGGCGTGGATGGATCGAGCGCCAGGAAGGCGTCCGTCAGCTTCTTGCGCACGGCGGGGTTCATGTCGGCGCGCACGCTCCAGTTGTAATCGTAGTAGCCGGGCGTCGTGTAGAACACGCGCACCTTGGCGGGATCGACCTTCTTCGCTTCCACCAGCTTTTCCCACACGGAGATATTCAAGGTGCCCGCATCGACCTTGCCGCCGGCGACGGCCGCCACGGTGGCGTCATGCGCGCCGGAAAACGCGATGCGCTTCATGTCCGTGTCCGGGTTGATCTTGGCGGCCAGCAAGTAGTAGCGCGGCATCAAGTGGCCCGACGTCGACGATTCCGAACCGAACGTGAAGTTCTTGCCTTTCAGGTCGGACAACTGATTGATGTCCTTGCTGGTGGTCACAAATACGGAGCGGAACTTCGTGTCTTCCTCGCGCTGCACCAGGGGCACGATCTTGCCACCGCTGCGCACGTTCGCTTGCACGAAGGTAAAGCCGCCGAACCAGACCATGTCGAGCTTGTTATTGATCAAGCCTTCCACGGATGCCGCGTAGTCGGTCACGGGCGTAAATTCCACCTTCATGCCCAGCTTTTTTTCCAGGTAGCTGCCCAGCGGCTTGAACTTGCGCTGCAATTCCGTCGGCGCCTCGTCGGGGATGGCGGAGACGCGCAGCACTTGCTGTGCCTGCGCCAGGCCGCTGTGAATGGCCAGGGTGGCGGCGACGGTGGCCAGGATGGCGGGGAACTTGGAAAATGAGTTGGAGAATGTGGTCATGGGACTGCCTTTGCAAAAAATATTCATTAGATTACGGAAACCCCGGTACTGCCTTCCTGCATCTCGCCGATGACGACGGCGTCGCCAAAGCCTTCGGCGCGGAAAATCGCCAGCACTTGCTCGACGGCTTCCGGCGCGCACGCCACCAGCAGGGGGCCGGCCGTCTGCGGATCCGTCAAGATCGCCTTGTCGATGGCGCTCAAGCCGTCATCGAGCTGCACTTGCGCGCCATAGCCCTGCCAGTTGCGGCCCGAGGCACCCGTGATGTTGCCGTTCTGCGCCAGTTGCTGCACTTGCGGCAGCAGGGGCACGTCTTGCATGGCGATACGCGCCTGCAACTTGGCGCCGCGCGCCAGTTCCAGGGTGTGGCCCAGCAAGCCGAAGCCCGTCACGTCCGTCAGCGCATGCACGCCGTCCAGCAGGGCCAGTTTCTTGCCCGGGGTATTCAATTTGGTGGTGTTGGCGATCAGGGAAGCGTAGCCTTCCGCATCCAGCGCATTTTTCTTCAGCGCGGCCGACAGGATGCCCACGCCGATCGGCTTGCCCAATACCAGCTTGTCGCCGGCGCGCGCGCCCGCGTTGCGTTTCACTTGCGAGGGGTGGACCAGGCCCAGCACGACCAGGCCGTAGATCGGTTCGACGGAATCGATGGTGTGGCCGCCCGCGATGGGGATGCCGGCCTGGGCGCAGATGGTTTCGCCGCCTTTCAAGATGAGGCCGATGGTTTCCACGGGCAGCTTGTTGATCGGCATGCCGACCAGGGCCAGCGCCATGATGGGCGTGCCGCCCATGGCGTACACGTCGGAAATGGCGTTGGTGGCGGCGATGCGGCCAAAGTCGAACGGGTCGTCGACGATGGGCATGAAGAAATCCGTGGTGGCGATCAGCGCCTGCTCGTCGTTGAGCTGGTAGACGGCCGCGTCATCCGAGGTTTCTATGCCGACCAGCAATTCCTTCGGCAGGGGAAAGCCGCCGCTGCCTTTTAAAATGTCGGCCAGCACGCCCGGCGCAATTTTGCAGCCGCAGCCGCCGCCATGGGCAAATTCGGTCAACCGGATGGGAGTATTTGGTGTTGCTGCGCTATCGGACATGGTCGTCATCCTGCTCAAAAAGGTCATGAAAGCTGCGCCGGCTTACGCGGCGCTGGCGGTACGGTGTTCGCCGACGATAGCACATAATGCGCGCGCGGCTTGCTCAAAGGCATGTTCTGAAATGTCGGGCAAGTGCAGCGGCGTCGCCTGGGCGTAGCGGCTGAAGTTGCGGGCGATCGACTGCCGGTAGACGGGGTCGTAATGCTGCACCAGCAATTCTTCCACCAGCTCGGCCATGCGGCCTGCCGTCGCCAATTGCTGCCAATGGGCAATTTTCTCCTTGCCATGCAGCTGCGTCAACAGGGCCAGCTGCACGTTCAGGCGCGCCGCATCGGCTACATAATGTTCGTAATCCTGCATCAGCAGCTGCACGCGCTGCTCCGTGGCCAGCTGCACGTCCGTGCAGGCGGCCGCGCGCATCTTGTCCATCAGCGCGTCGGGCACGCGCAAGCGGCCCACTTTCTTGCTTTCGGACTCGATGAACACGGGCAACGCGGGGTCGAAATGGCGCAGCTGCTGCCACAGCGCGCTTTCAAACGCCTTTTGCGCCGGCTGCTCGGCCTCGGGCAAGCCGCCCAGCACGGAGCCGCGGTGGGCCGCCAGTTGCTCCAGGTCGATCACTTGCGCGCCTTGCCTGTCCAGCACCTGCAGCAAACGGCTCTTGCCGCTGCCCGTGGGGCCGCACAGCACGTTAATGAAATCGAATCGGGCGGGCAGGGTGGCCAGCTCCGCGTTCACGTGGCGCCGGTATTCCTTGTAGCCGCCGTCGAGCTGCGTGACGGGCCAGCCGATGCGCGCCAGGATGTGCGCCATGGCGCCGCTGCGGTTGCCGCCGCGCCAGCAGTAGACGAGCGGTTTCCAGTGCTGCGGGTGGCCGAGAAAGCCTTCCTCGATATGCCGCGCGATATTTTTCGCGATCAGCGTCGCGCCCAGCTTCTTTGCCTCGAAGGCGCTCGTCTGCTTGTACAGGGTGCCCACGCGCACGCGTTCTTCATCGTCCAGCACGGGCAGGTTGATGGCGCCCGGCAAGTGGTCTTCCGCGAACTCGGACGGGCTGCGCACATCGATGATGGCATCGAACTCGCTCAGGCGGGGCAGGATGTCGCTGAAAGGCAGGACTGCAGGGTATTTCATCGTGGCGCGGCTGCTTGGAATGGGGAAAGACGTATTATCCCCGATAAAGGCCGCCGGCGTGGGGGCAAACGCCGCCCCTTACGCTTCCCCCGCCTGGCCGCCGTCCTGCATGGCCGTGAAGAACCGGACCAGGCTGTGCGGCGCGTCGTCGTCCAGGCACAGGCGCAACACGCGTTCCGATTCCGCCGCGGCGGCGCTGCTGCGCGCAAACAGCGCTGTTTCATACGCCAGCAGGGCCGCGTCCGCGTCGCCCCGGTGCGCGGCCAGCGCCTGCGCCAGCTCGGCGCCGTCCAGCATGGCCAGGTTGGCGCCTTCGCCAGCCGGCGCCATCAGGTGGGCCGCATCGCCCAGCAAGGTCGCGCCCGCCACGCGCTGCCAGCGGTGGTCAACGGGCAGCATGTGCACGGGACGGGGTACGGGCGGCGTGTCGGCGTCCGTGATCAGGGCCGTGAGCGCGGGCGCCCAGCCGGAAAATTCCGCGGCGATGCAGGCCCGGGCGGCGGCGGGATCGGCAAAGTCGATGCCGGCCAGCCAGCTTTCGGGCTTGCGCAAGGCCACATACGCATGCAGCACGCCATCGGCTTCGCGGTGGGCCTGGATGCCCTTGCCAGGCGCCAGCGCGAACAGGGCGCCGGCACCCACGGCTTGCGCGCCGGCCCCGTGGCGGCGGTCGCTGTCGAGCAGATACGTTTCGATGAAGGTGATGCCGCTGTACGCGGGCTGCGCGCCGGAGAGCAGGGGCCGCACCCTGGACCAGGCGCCGTCCGCGCCCACCAGTAGCTCGCTCGTCACCGTGGCGCCATTTGCAAAGCCCAGCATGTGCCGGCCGCCGTCCAGCGTCGCGACGCTTGCCAGCTTATGGCCCCAGTGCACGGTGCCGGCCGGCAGCGCGTCCAGCAGCAGGCGGCGCAGTTCGCCGCGCGGCACTTCGGGACGGCCGCCCGTGCCATCGTCCCCTTCGTCGAGCAGCACCGTGCCGTGCCGGTCGAGCACGCGGCTCGCTTCGCCGCCCGCATGGATGAGGGCGCGGAAGGCGTCATGCAGGCCCGCCGCCTTGAGCGCGCGCTGGCCGCTGTCCGCATGAATGTCGAGCATGCCGCCCTGGCTGCGGGCCTGCGGCGACGCATCCGCTTCATACACGGTGGCGGCGATGCCGTGGACGTGCAGCACGCGGGCGAGCATCAGCCCGCCCAGGCCTGCGCCGATGATCGCGATATGCATGGTGATCCTTGAAGGTGGTTTTAAAATGGAACTGGAACGACGTTCCACGAGAATTTTGCGGCACACCGGCATCTGTGTCAAGATAAGCGATGCCCGATACCGTAGCGACCCCACCACGACGCGCCGACTCGCTGACGCGCGACACCATCATCGACGCCGCCATTGCCCTGCTCGACACGGCCGGCGAGGGCGGCCTGACCTTCCGCGCCCTGGCCGCGCGCCTGGCCACGGGGGCGGGTGCCATCTACTGGCACGTGGCCGACAAGGACGATTTATTTACAGCCGCCAGCGACGCCATCGTGGCCCGCGCCATGGATGGGGCGCCGCACGGCGATACGCCGCAGGCGGGCATCCGCGCCGTGGCGCTGGCCATGTTCGAGGCCATGGATGCGCATCCGTGGCTGGGCTCGGCGCTGTCGCGCGCGCCGGGCCAGCTGCCCACTGTGCGCATCCTGGAGCGCCTGGGCCGGCAGGTGGACGCGCTGGGCGTGCCGCCGAACGGGCAATGGCTGGCGGCATGCACCCTGTTAAATTATTTGCTGGGCGTGAGCGGACAGAATGCGGCCAATGCCGTCATCGCGCGGGAAAAGGGGCTGGAGCGCGCGCATGTCCTCGACACCATGGCGGGCGTATGGTCGCGCCTCGACGCGCAGGCGTTTCCATTTGCCCGCAAGGTGGCAGGGCAGCTGCGCGCGCACGACGACCGCGAGGATTTCCTCGCGGGCATCGACCTGATCGTGCATGGCATGCAGGCGCTGCAAGAGGGACGCTAGCCCAGCAGGTGCCCCAGCAGCGGCGCCAGCAGCACCGTCACGACGCCGGAAAAGATCATCGTCAGGCTGGCCACGGCGCCTTCTTCCGTGCCCACCCGGCGCGCCACGGACAGGCCGAAACCGTGCGCGGCCGCGCCATACGGGGCGCCGCGGGCGATGCGCATGCGCAGGGGCAGCAGTTTCAGCAGCGGCTTGCCCAGCATCAAGCCAAACAAACCCGTCATCACGACAAAGATGCCCGTCAGCTGGGCCGAGCCGCCCATGTGGCGCGACGCTTCGAGCGCGAACGGCGTGGACACGGAGCGGGCCAGCAGGCTGCGCGCCATGTCGCCGTGCACGCCCAGCAGCCGGTCCAGCAGCAGGGTGGCGGCGACCGAGGCCACGATGCCGGCGCAGCTGCCCAGGCTCAGGGCCAGCCAGTGCTTGCGGATCAGCTTGCGCTCCTGGAAGATGGGCAGCGCAAACGCGACCGTCGCCGGGCCCAGCAGCCACGGCAGCCAGCGCGTCTCGCCGAAATACGTGGCGAACGGCGTCGAGGTGGCCTGCACGATGACGATCAGGATGGCCGAGGTGCAGATGGCGGGCGTGAGCAGGAAATGCGGGTGGCGCTTGTGCAGCGCCTGGTTGGCATAGAACAGCACCAGGGTCAGCAGCAGGAACAGCAGCGACAACATCAGGGTATTCATGCAGCCGTCCGCGCCGCGCGCTGGCGCAGCAGTGTTTGCAGGCGCAGCTTGCGTTCATAGCGGCACACCCATTCCACGGTCAAGGCCGTGGCCAGCATCACGCTGGCAAAGCCCAGGCCGATATTGAAGAACAGCATCAGCCCCTGCGCCTTCAGCAGCTGCGTAAATTGCACCACGGACACCACCAGCGGAATGAAGAACAGCAGCATATTGGCCAGCAGCCAGTTCGCGCCCAGTTCGATGGCGGCGGGCCGCACCCAGCCCGCCAGCAGCAGGGCCACCAGCACGAACAGGCCCACCACGCCGCCGGAAAACGGCAGGTGCAGGGCGGCGGCGGCTGCGTCGGCCAGCCACCAGGCAGCGATCAGCACGCCCACCTGCCACAAGGTCTGCACGGGCTGGCGCCAGGCGGGGGCAGGCATCCGGGAGACGGCGGCGGAGTGGTGCAGGACGGGGGCTTTCACGGCGGACTCTCAAACGGCAGGGGGAAGGCTTCATTGTAGGGACCCGACATCAAAAGATAAAATGACTTAAACTCATGATCATCATTCGATATTGGAATGCATCATGGATATCCGCTCCTTGCGCTACTTCGTCGAAGTGGTCGAGCAAAACAGTTTTACGCGCGCGGCCGCCAGGCTGCACGTGACGCAGCCGACCGTGAGCAAGATGATCGCCCAGCTGGAACAGTCGCTGGACCTGGCCTTGCTGGACCGCGCGGGCAAGCGCTTTACCCTGACGGACGCGGGCAAGGTGGTGCTGTCGCGTGCGCATGAATTGCTGGCCTTGCATGCGGAACTGAAGGTGGAATTGCGCGACCTGCAGCAGCTGGAGCGGGGCGAGCTGCGCGTGGGCGTGTCGCCGCAGACGCATTCCACCCTGGCGCCATGGCTGGCCGAATACCACCAGCGCTATCCGGGCATCGAGCTGAAAATGTACGAGAGCGGCACGCAGGCCATCGAGCGCGACTTGCGCACGGGCACGGTGGAACTGGGCACCATGCTCGACTATCCGGGCAATGCGGCCACCTGGCAGGATTTCGAAGCCTTGCCCCTCGTGCGCTCGCCCCTGTGCCTGCTGGCCGCGCCCGGCTCGCCGTGGCAGGGCCGTTCCTCCGTGGCCCTGGCCGAGCTGGCCGACAGCCCCTTCATTTTCTATGGCGCCGCGTTTGCCCTGAACGACATCGTGCAGGATGCCTGCCAGCGGGCCGGCTTCGTGCCGCGCATCACGGGCCGCAGCGGCCAGTGGGATTTCATTGCCTCGCTGGTGCGCTTGGGCGTGGGCATCTGCCTGCTGCCGAAGATGTATTGCGACACCCTGGAACAATCGCAGTTTGCCGTCATTCCCCTGGCCGGGCCGCCCGTGGAATGGAATCTGATGCTGGCCTGGCGCCGCGGCGGGCGGCTGTCGTTCGCGGGGCGCGCCTGGCTGGACCTCGTCAGGGCGCGCATGGCGGACGCGGCACGTTTACAATAGGCGCTCGCCAACTTCCGCCCCACCAGATGAACATCAACGTCAACGCCAAGGTTACCGCCAAAATCAAACGCACCGCCGGCTCGCTGCTGCTGGGATTGTTATGCACCGTGGGCCTGATGAGCGAAATGGGCTACGCCCAGGCCGCGCTTCCCGTGTATGGCTATTTCGTCAAGAATACCTATCCGCACGATCCCCAGGCCTTCACGCAGGGCTTGCTGTTCAAGGATGGCCATCTGTATGAAAGCACGGGCCAGAACGGCCAGTCTTCCTTGCGCAAGGTGGAATTGACGACGGGCAAGGTGCTGCAGAAAAGCATGCTGGACAAGAATGTGTTCGGCGAAGGCATCACGGACGTGGGCGACGAGATCCTGGGCCTGACGTGGATTTCGCAGACCGGTTATGTGTTCGACCTGAAGACGTTCAAGCTCAAGCGCAAATTCAGCTACCAGGGCGAAGGCTGGGGCCTGGCCAGCGATGGTCATTTCGTCTACATGAGCGATGGCACGTCCGCCATCCGCGTGCTCAATCCGAAAACCATGGCCGAGGTGCGCCGCATCGAGGTGAAGGCCGAGGGCCGTCCCATCGACCGCCTGAATGAGCTGGAAATGGTCGACGGCGAACTGTTTGCCAACGTATGGGGCGCGGACGTGATCGCCCGCATCGACCCGGCCAGCGGCAAGGTCGTGGGCTGGATAGACCTGACGGGCTTGCTGCCGCCCGAGCAGCGGGGCACGGCCAATCCCGACGCCGTGCTCAACGGCATCGCCTGGGATGCGCGCGGCAAGCGTTTGTTTGTCACGGGCAAACTGTGGCCCAAGCTGTTCGAGATCGAACTGATCGAAATTCAGCGCCGCTGATGTTTCCTATCGGACAGTGTTGCTGACGAGGAATCGTCTATGATGCGTTTCCTTCGCCTTGCGCGACCCTTGCAGGATGCCATGCCGTTTCTACCTCTGTTGCTACCTTTACGCCGCCTGGCGGCCGCTGCCGGCTTGCTTGCCGCCGTCTTGCCCGCCGCCCAGGCGCAAACACCATACGTGCCCGTGATGAAGCAATATGGCGACTTTGTCGTCACGCGCGACCGCCACGACCCGCTCGTCAACTTGTCTTTCCGCAAGCACGGCTATTGGCCCGGCGGCGCACGCGAAGTGGTGGAAGTGCGGCCCCTCAAGGCCACGCGCGATGGCCAGCCCATGCTGCTGGCGTTTACCAAGGGCTATACGGGACAGGGGACCATCCTGATCGGCGTGCAGAACGGCGTACCGCTGATGCGTCCCGTCAGTCCTTTGCGGCGCGACGACATGGTGCGCACGGAGCGCGACCCCGAATGGGGCGTGCCGCAGCCGGGCCGCAGCGAAATACTGCTGTTTGCCCGCGACGGTCGCGCGCTCGACACGGACTCGGGCGAACTGCTGTGGTTTGACATGCCGGGCATCGTCACGGGCGATTACGCGCCCGCCATGCTGGTCTCCGTCTCGCCCGACAGCCGGCGCGGCGCCTATCTGGTCCGCAGGGCGACCAGCGTGGAGGTCGTCGTCGCCACGCGCGACGATGGCGTGGCAGGCGTGCTGGCCTTGCCGCCCGACACCTATCAACGGTGGCTGAAGCCCTTGTCGCAGGTCGCTGGCGAACAGGCGGGCGCCGCCATCAAGGCGCGCCAGGGCCGCACGGATTCGAACCGCATCCAGCGCGAACTGGAACTGGCCTGGTTCGGCCAGCAATTTCAATGGACACTGGGCAAGAACGACTGGCAAGTGACGGGCCTGGGCCTCAGTTCCGTGCCGCCCGAGGGGGAACAGCCATGAGCATACCGAGACTGATCGCCGGCTGCCTCGCCGCCTCTGTGCTGGCCGGCTGCGTGCACGGGGAAATATTCGCCCAGGATTATCTGGCGCAAGACATCGACAAGCAGCAAGCCTTGCTGGAACTGGACGTGGTCTTCGGGCAAGCGCCCGATGACAAGCTGACGTCGCGCATAACGGCCCGCAATACCGTGGAATACACGGGCGCGCCGCATATCGTCGTGCCGTTTTACCAGAAGGGACTCGGCTTCGACCAGGGTTTTGCCGGCACCTATATGTTTGCCGTGCCCTATCCGATCGCCAAGGTCGAAACGGCCACGGCCAGCAGCCGCGTGTTTGGCCAGAAACTTGACGGGCAGCAGCAGGGCAGCCCCCGCTACCGCTTCCGCGTGCCGGGCAAGGCGCAGTGGAACAGCAATGAAACCTTCATGCTGGGCTTTGAGCGCAAGGGCCGCCGCGAAGAAATCACTTTCCGCTTCAGCAACGAGCAAAGCTGCCCGTCCGCCTTCCTGGCCACCACGCCTATCTATGGCTTTGCCATCAAGGTGGTCGCCACGTTCAAGGATAACAAAGGCTGCCTGAAAGTGTGCGACAGCCGCGACCAGTGGCCCGGTTTCTGCGCGTTCCAGCCGCCGCCCGGCACCTGACTTGCATCATGCAAGCCACGGGCCGGCGCTTGCCGGCGCCGCGCTTATACACGCGCGCGTTTTGCCGATTCTATTCAATTGTCATCGAATGGCCGCGTACGACGGCTATTTTCATGGCGAAAGGCAGGCTGGACTGACGCAGCGCCATGCCTGGGCCAGCGCATAAATCTTGCCGCAAAAATATCTTTCTCAAGCGTATGATTTCTGTGCCGTGAGCAGCGCACGCAGATGGCGCGTCCCGGCCCGATATCCGAAACGCATCCTTCCTGTGGAGAGATAGAATGAAAATGCCCGTTTTAGGCAGCACCCAGCCAGCCATCACCAGGCGCCCCCTCGACATGCTGGACACGGACAAGGCCGCCGTGCGCGCCATCGCCCAGGCGGCCGTCAGCGTCGAACTGTTCACCATTCCCCTGTACATGGCCACCATGTACTCGATCCATGGCACGCACCAGGTCAACTCGAAAGGCATCACCTATTATGAGGGCCGCCAGTGGCCGGGCATGGGTACCACGGCCCGCCCCGAGCTGAAGGAGCAAAAGGCGTTCAACATCATCTTCAGCGTCTTCATCCAGGAAATGCTGCATCTGCAGATGGCGGCCAACCTGGCCACGGCCATCGGCACGGCGCCGTGCTTCACGGGCTCGGAGCTGCAGTCGCAGGACCACGGCTGGACCTGCTATGGCACGCAGTGCACGGTGATCCCGCACATCGTCGACTTGCAGGACACCTCGGGCTACCGCCACGTGCGCGTCAACCTGGAAGAGCTGAACGCGAACCAGTGCGACCTGTTCCTCGCCATCGAGCAACCCGAGGAGCAGGCACGGGCCCAGCTGGCCGAGTTCGACAAGCACAACCACACGAAATATTTCCCCGAAGTACCGTTCGTGGGCTGGACGCCGGGCAAGCACGTGCAGGATTTGCCCCTGTTCGGCACCATCGGCTACATGTACGAATGCTATGCGCGCTACATCAGCATCGAATACGCGGATGGCCAGACCCTGTGGCAAAAGCTGTTCGTCAACGGCTCGGTGCAGCAGGACATGTTCAACAGCCAGGTGCAGGGCCATGCGCGGGCGGAATTTCCCAAGTTCGACACCTGCTTCGGCCCGCAAGACCAGGATGGCGGCCAGACGGGTTCGTTCAACAAGGCCATCGACATGATGGCGGCCATTACGGACCAGGGCGAGGGCAGCGAAGCGGCCATCCGGCGCTACCGGCGCGACGCGGCGCGGCGCCTGATGGCCGTGCAGCCCGACTACCGCGAAGACCTGGCCGCCTTGAAATGCGATTATCCGTCGTATGCGAACAATGGCAAGGATGCGGAATCGCGCGACGCGCAAGCGCGCCACGACAGCGCGCCGTTCGACCATTACGAGCGTTTCGGCCAGGTCAAGGCCATGCTGCCGGTTAAAACCTGGGCCAGCTGGCACGGCGAGGGCCAGCGCTGGACCGAGGCCATGCTGACCAACGAGCGCTACAACCCGGCCACTGCGCCCAGGAATATCCCTGCGCCCGCCGCCGTGGCAGGCGCCCTGAACCGCCTGAAGGATGCCAGCGGCACCCTGCAGATGCTGAGCACGGTCGCCACGGGCGCCATCTACGGCATCACTTCCGTGCTGGACAAGTACTGGCTGAACCAGGACCTGGACTTCCCGTATCCGTCGATGGTGGGCGCGGGCGACCGCATGGCCATCTGCTGGGCCGTGCTGGGCCAGGCGCCGAACCTGGCGACGGGCGTGCCGCTGGCCGAGAAAAGCGTGCTCTACCACGCCTGCCAGGGCATGCACCTGGAGGGCGAGGCCTCGTCCACCTGCGCCGCGCTGGCCGTCTACCATACCTGCCGCGGCTCGAACGGCTGCCATGCCCAGGGCGGCTGCGGTTTTGCCCAGGCCGACACGGGCGGCTCGTCCTGCGGCCACTCGGTCAAGCTTGCCGCGTCGCCCGGCACGCCGTGCTACGTGCCGCCACCGCCGCCGCAGCCCGACAAGGTCTACAGCGCGCCCAGCGACAACAAATGCGGCGGCTTCGGCGGCTGCGCCGTGCCGATTTCGGCCTCGCAGCTGTATCCGAACACGACGGGCAAGGAACCGCCCGAGCCTGCCACCATGACTCTGTACGATTTCGGTCCCGCGCCCGACCACCGCAGCATTGCGCTGGGACAGACCATGAGCTTTGCGCTGGGCGACAATGTCTACGACAAGGCCTGGGAAGCCTACGGCAAGGTGATGGCGGCGCGCGGCACGCCGGTGGGGGCGCCGCCGCCGCCCACCGACCTGCGCCTGGCCTTGCCGCCATCGACCTGATGCCGCGCGCCATGCATGACGTGCCGCCACGCCTGGGCCTGCCGAACCTGGGCCTGGGCGTGGGGCTGCGTCCGCCGCACTATGCGGACATCCTGCGCCACGGGCCGCAGGTGGACTGGTTCGAGATCATCAGCGAGAACTTCATCGACAACCACGGCTATGCGCGCCATGTGCTGGAGCAGGTGGCGGCGCAGGTGCCCATCGTCATGCATGGCGTCTCGCTGTCGATCGGCAGCAGCGATCCGCTCAATCTTGCCTACCTGCGCCAGTTGCGCCAGCTGGCCGGGGAGATCCGGCCCGCGTGGATTTCCGACCACCTGTGCTGGACGGGCGCCGCCTCGCTCAACAGCCACGACTTGCTGCCGCTGCCGCTGGACGAGGCCAGCCTGCGCCACGTGGCGGGCAGGGTGCGCCAGGTGCAGGAGTTCCTGGGGCGTCCCCTGGTCCTGGAAAACCCCAGCAGCTATGTGGAATTTGCCCAGTCCAGCATGCCGGAGTGGGAATTCCTGGGCCGCCTGGCCGAAGACACGGGCTGCGGACTCTTGCTGGACGTCAACAATGTCCACGTTTGCGCGCATAACCACGGCTATGATGCGGCCCACTACATCCGCCAGCTGCCGCACGCGCACATCGTGCAGATCCACCTGGCCGGCCCCACCGTCTGCGGCGCCGTGCTGATCGACACCCACGATGCGCCCGTGCCGGCCGCCGTGTGGCGCCTGTACGCGCTGGCGCAGCAGTTGACGGGCGGCGTGTCGGCCCTGCTGGAATGGGATGCCGACATCCCGCCATACCCGCAGCTGCTGGCCGAACTGGGCAAGGCGCGCGCGGCCGAACGGGGAGAAATCGCCGATGCGGCGTCCGCCATGGCCGGCGCTGCGGGCGCCGTGTCGGCGCCGCTGGGCTTTCACCTGGAGGCGGCCCATGCACCGTAGCGCTGCCGGCGGCGAGGTTGACGTAGCTGAGGACGGAGCTGGCGACGCCCCCGTGCCGCTGGCGCAACTGCAGGCGTGGTTCCTGACGGCGATGACGGCGCCGGGCGGCGCGGCGCGGGGCGCCCAGCTGGCCGGAGAACGCCATGGCTTGACGCAGGAGCAAGTGCTGAAACGGGCCAGGGGCGGGCCGGCGCCGCTGCACATCCATGCGGATGGCTATGTGCAGCGCCTGCTCGAATGCCTGCAAGCCGATTATCCCGTCTTGCGCAAGGTCATGGGCGACGAACTGTTCGCCTTCTTTGCCCGCGCCTATGTCTGGCGCCACCCGTCCGCCTCGGCGACCTTGTATGACCTGGGCGGCGGCTTTGCCGATTTTCTCGCCGCCAGCCAGCGTGACGCCGGCGAACGGCAGCAGGCCTTGCGCTTCCCCGTGGAACTGGCGCGGCTGGAACGGGCGCGCAGCGAGGCGGGCAGGGCGCCCGGCCTGGAAAAGCTGGCGCCGCCCATGCTGCCTTCCGGCCTGGAGTTGCTGCTGGGACCGATGCAGCAATGGCGTCTGGCGCCGTGCGCGCGGCTGCTGGCCCTGTCGTTCCCCCTGTGCGACTACTGGCAGCAGGCGCAGGCCGCGCCCGGCGACGCCGTGCCGGCCCAGCCGCAGGCGACTCCCGCTTTTGTCGCCATTTCACGCATGCATTACCGGATCGTCATGCAGGAGCTGCAGCCATGGCAGTTTGACTGGCTGCAGGCGCTGGATGGCGGCGCGCCGCTGGCGCAGTGCGCGCGGCAGGCGGCGCACGCGGGCGGCAGGACGCCGGACGAGGTGCAGGCGGACGCCATGCTGTGGCTGCCCATGGCGGCCGCGGCAGGGCTCGTCAGCAGCCACGCCTGAGCGAAAAGCGGCGGACGCAAAAAAGGCCGATGAAAATCGGCCTCGATGACGGCTGAATGTGTTGCTTAGCGGTAAAACGCTTCGACTTTGCCCTTCAGCTTGATCTGCAGCGGACGGCCGCGGCGGTCCAGCGACTTGGTGGAAGCGACCTTGATCCAGCGTTCGCTGATGCAATATTCTTCCACGTCAAGACGCTCCTTGTCGTTGAAGCGGATGCCGACGTCGTTCTCGAACACGGCTGCAACGTGGTAAGGGCTGCTGGGGTCGATCGACAGGCGATCGGGCAATGGGGGTAAGGTGGTGGTATCGTTCATGGGCGTAATTATCGCCCAGAATGCCGATCCAGACAACGGGGTGCGCATGCTTATCTGGCGGCCCGCGGCGCGGCGCCCCGCATTTCCTATATCCGCCGTCGTTCCGCCCCTACAGATGCCGTGTTTCCTGCGGCGGCGTGTTCCACTCGTCATGCAAGCCATCGACAAAGGTGACGGGTACCCGGGCCAGTGCGGCCGCCGACATGTCGTCGAGGCAGTTGACGCCGATGCCGACAAATGCACCGCTGCGGGCGGAATCGCCGCGGCTGAACAGGCGCACGCCGCAGTGGCGGCAAAAATAGTGGCGTTCGCGGCCGGCGCCGAAGCGGTATTCGCTCAAGGCCGCCTCGCCGGCCAGCAGGCGGAAGGCCGTGGCCGGCACCTGGCTGGCCCAGCAGCGGATTTTCAGGCAATAGGAACAGTTGCAGCGCAGGCTGGGCGCCGCCAGGTCGATCTCGGCCGCGAAGCGTACGGCGCCGCAGTGGCAACTGCCATGGCAGGTTCTTTTCATCGTGGCCTAGCTTACAGCGTTGCCGTACTGTCATGCAACTGCTGGAATTGCGACAGCTGCTGCTGCATCAGCCGCGCATACTGGCCGCCCGCGCGCAGCAGCTGGGCGTGCGTGCCTTGCTGGCAGATCCTGCCATTGTCCAGCACGATGATGCGGTCCGCTTTCACGATGGTGGAAAAGCGGTGGGCGATGATGATGGTGGTGCGCCCTTGCATCAGGGTATCGAGGGCGCGCTGCACCAGCTGTTCGCTGGCCGCATCGAGCGCGCTGGTGGCTTCGTCGAGGATCAGGATTTTCGGCGCGCGCAGGATGGCGCGGGCAATGGCGATGCGCTGCTTCTGTCCGCCCGACAATTGCACGCCCCGTTCGCCCACCAGGGTCTCGTAGCCGTCCGGGAAGGCCGTGATGAAATCGTGCGCATGCGCCAGGCGCGCCGCCGCCAGCATCTCTTCGCGCGTCACCTGGCGGTCCGGCACGGCAAACGCGATATTGTCGGCGATACTGCCGGAAAACAGCGCCGGTTCCTGCTCCACCACGGCCATCTGGCGGCGCAGCTGCGCCACGCCCAGCACGCGCGCATCGATGCCGTCGAACTGCAGGCTGCCCGCGTCGGGCTGGTAGTGGCCCAGCACCAGGCTGGCGATGGTGGACTTGCCCGCGCCCGAGGCGCCCACCAGGGCGATTTTTTCGCCCGCGCGGATGGTGAGGCTGACGCCGTCGAGCGCCGTGACCTGCGTGCGCTCGGGGTAGGCGAAACGCACTTCGCGCAGCGCGATATGGCCCGCCAGTGGCGGCTGCGGCGCCGACTCGGGCACGGGGCGGTGGCTGCGCAGGATGTCGAAGATGCGGTCGGTCGATCCCATGGTGCGCATCCAGGTGTTCCAGAATTCGCTGATGGAGCCGGCCGTATCCGTCACCATGCTGGCATAGATGACGAAGGCCGTCAGCTCGCCCACGCTCAGGCGCCCCTGGCCGATCAGGTGCGCGCCGAAGCACAGGGTGGTCAGCAGGGCAACGAAGGCGAGCAGTCCCTGCGCGCCCTGGAACACGGCCAGCAGCCGCGTGCCGGCCAGGGATACGTCCAGCAATTGCCGCATGGCTTGCGCGTAGCGGGCCATGGCGCCGCCCTGCTGGTTGAACGCCTGCACCAGGCGTGCATGGGCAAAATACTCCTGCGCCACCTTGCCGCTGGCGGCCAGGCTGGCGGAAATGGCCCGCGCGCGCAGCCGGTAATTGCTGCCAGACAGCTTGCCCAGATACAGGCTGATGGGAATGAAGAGGGCCAGCGGCAGGCTCAGCATGGGCGACAGCTGCAGCAGCATGGCGATGCCGCCCACAAACACGCACAGCGAGCGCAGGGCATTGGCCGCGCCGATGGTCAGGCTTTCATGCAGGGCCGACACGTCGGACGTGAGCCGGCTGTTCAGCTCGCCGCCATGGTGCTTGTCGAAGAAGGCGATGGGCTGGTTGATCACCACGTCGAACAGGCGCCGGCGCACCCCCATGACGATCATGTGGCCGCCCGATTGCAGCAGGTAGAAGCGCGCGGCCGAGGCCAGCGCATACAGCACGCTGAAGGCCAGCATGGCGGCCACCATGCCCGGCGTGACGCCGCGCCGGGTGAGGGCGGCCACGTTGTCGATGAAATAGGCGATGGCTTGCGGGAAGGCCAACTGCGCGCCCACGGTGAGGGCCATGCACAGCAGGCCGGCGGCGATGCGCCAGCGCACGGGATACAGCAGGCGCAGGCGTTCCAGGTGGGGGGCGATGTTCAGATGGCTCATGCGGCGCGCTCCTGCGCCGGTTCGGCGTTCAATTGCCCGACGAGGGCCAGCCAGTCTTCGTCGCCGATCAGGCCGGCCGCTTCCACCTGCCCCTGGTAATTGACAAAGACATACGAGGGCGAGCTCATCAGGGGATTGACGCGCCGGTAGTCGCGCAGCGCAAGGCGCGCCGTGGCCGCCCGCAGGTTGTCGCTGGGCAAGAAGGCGCGCAAGCGGCGGGGCGGCTCTTCGCTGAGCAGCCACAGGGCCAGGCCCGCTTCGCGCGCCAGCGGCATCAGCTGTTCGACGCCGGCCAGCTTTTCCCGGCATTTCGGGCAGCGGCTGGCCAGGAACAGCAGCACGGTGGCCTGGCCGGCCGCGCCCGGTTGAAATGGGGGGCCGCCGTCCAGCGGACGGGCTTGCACGGCAGGCAGGGGTTCACCCGGCACCAGCGCCGCGGGCGCGATGCGTTCGCGGCGGCTGGCGCGCAGCACGGCCAGGGTCAGCCAGATATTGCCGGCAAGGGTAAATGCCAGCGCCGCCAGCACCCATTGCAATGTGGTGGAATCCATCAGTCGGCCTTTGCCAGGGTGGCGATGTCGTGCAGGGAAATGGTGGCCACGCACACGATGGCCGCCAGGCCGGCGGCCAGCACGCCGGTGGCCATGGGCAGCGCCGCCCCTGGCGCAAAGGCAAAGTAGGCGCCGTTGATGCCGACCACCAGCACGTTGCGCAGCAGGTCGTAGTGCGAGACGGGCCGCGCCGCTTCGCCGAAGCAGCTGCAGCGCACCACGCTGTGCGTGAAGTAACGGTAGGCGAGCACGGCAGTGAGCGTACTAAGCAGCAAGAGCGACAGCAGCATGGGCAGATCCGCGCCGCCGGCCAGCAGCCAGCCGGCAAGCAGCAGCTCGGCTACCACCAGGGCCGGCGCCGCCACCGTCGCGGCGGCAGGCGGCACGCCGAACGAGGTGGCCAGGTTGTCGCGGAAGGCGCCATAGCTGCGCAGCTTGCCCACGCCCGCCGCCAGCAGCAGCCAGGCGATGCAGCAGCGCGCCACCTGGGGCAGCAGGGCCGCCAAAGAGGGGGCCAAGGAGGGGGCTAAAAGCGGCGTCAGCATGCGCACTCCGCTGGCGTGCTCCATACGGGGGCGAAGCCGCCCGGACGCTGGCGCCGCAGCTGCACGCCGTCGCGCGAGGCCAGCAGGGCATCCGTCCATGGTTCCTCGGGCGCGCTGCGCAGGGCGCCGCCTATGCTTGCCTGCAATTGCGTCGAGATGGCCCAGCCCAGCCGTTCGGCGTGGGCATCGCGCGCCATGTTCAGGCCCAGCCGGGCCAGTTCCTCGCGCGTCAGCGCATAGTTATGCGAGTGGTAGCCCGTCACCAGCTGCGCGACGATGGCGCGCCGCGCCTCGGGTGTGGCATCGGGCAATTGCCAGGCCAGCAATTCCTCGCCGATCTGCGCCAGCTCCAGTGTGGTGCGGTAAAAGGCCGTCAGGGAAGGGGGGAAGATGCTGCCGCACAGTAGGGACAGCGATTGCTGGCGCGCGTCGGCTGCGTCCACGCCGAACCATTGCTGCGCCATGTCACCGAAGACCTTGATGTCGAGGCTGGAAAAGGCGCCGCCGTCCGCGCCTTCGAGCTGCGGGTCGATGGGCGAGAACAGGGCCAGGTCGCCGGCGATAATGTCATCCGCGCCCAGGGCCAGCAGGGTGGCCGCCGACTGGCAGTGGAAGGGCACGATAAAGCTCAGGTGGCGCGCATGCTGGCGCAGCAGAATGGCGATGCGCCGCGCCGCGTTGACGATGCCGCCCCGTCCGTGCAATACCACATCGAGCCGTGCCACGGGACCGATTCCCTGGCACAGTTCATACAGGGCGGGCAGCAGCTCCATGTCCAGGTGCGAGGCGGCCAGGACGATGGCCCGGCTGTCGCGTTGCTGTTCCAGTTCGCGCAGCCGCAGGGGGAGCAGGCTCAGGTCTGGCTGTGGCATAGCGCTCCTTCGATCAGGGTATCGGCCACGCATTCCAGCATGCGCAAGGCGGGCACCAGTTGTTGTACGTACAAAAATTGACCGACAGGATTGTTTTCCAGGAAAACATATTCGCCCTGGGGCGTGACGATCAGGTCCAGCGCGCCGTATTCGAGGCCATAGCTGTGCACGAAATCGAGGCAGCGCTGCCGTATTTCCTCGGGCAAGGCGGCCGCTTCATAGCGGATGGGGGCCGACATGTCGCGCGAATCGACGGCCGTGCGGGCATCGTCCTGGGAATACAGGCACGCGGCAAACAGCTGCTTGCCGATGACGGTGATCCGCAGCTCGTATTGCTTGGCGATATATTCCTGGAACTGGCAGCTCAGTTCGCCGACGGCATCGAGGTTTTCCAGCATGGCGTCGTCGACGATGGTGGTGCCGATGCCGCCGCTGATGCGCTCTGCCGCATCGACGGTCTCGGCGGCCAGGCTGGGCGTGGACATGCTCTTGAAAATGATGGAGCCGCCAACGGCGCTGCGGAAGGCGCGCACGTCGTCGGCCACGTTGCTGATCAGGGTGGCGGGTACGCGAAAGCCCATGCGCGCAGCCCGTTCCAGCTGTTCGCCCTTCCATTGCGCGCCGCGCAGGGCCAGAGGATGGCTGAGCCAGTAGCAATCGAGCGTGTACAGCACGCTGAAGATGGCTTGCTCCGTTTCCAGCTGCGCATAGGCGCGTTCCTGCGGCGTCAGGTCGGCGCTGGCATAGGCATAGTCGGCGGCCTTGCGCAGCCAGACGGCGCCTACTGCGCGCAGGTCCAGCCAGTCGCCGTCGGGCAGGCGGCGCAGCCGGGAGCGGGCCTGGCCCTCCAGCAGGCGCTGGCACAGCTGATAATCGCGGGGAAAGGCGTCGAGATCGATACGGAAAGGGGCATGGCCGCGCTCGGCGAGGATGGCTTCGACCAGGTCGGCGTGCAGGTCGCCGCTATGGCTGATAATCAAAACCTTTTTGTGCATGTAGGGAGCCTGCGTAAGGGAAGATGAAAAAGCCTTGCCGTGGCAAGGCTTTCAGCTGGCGCAAAGGTCAGCAAAGATCAGCAAAACTCTCCGCCGTCGCTCGAACCGATGCGCGAATAGCGGTATTGCTCTTCGCTGTCGACTGCCGTGCAGCCGGCCACGGCGACACCGTCGCGCACCTTCCAGGGCGCAGGAAGGGCCGGTTTTTCCTGTTCTTTCTTTTCTGCCAGCTTGAATGCGAACAATTTTGTTTGATTTTGCTTCTGCATGTTTTTATCCTCTTGTGATGGTTAACAGCCGCTGCCGAAAAATGGCGTGCATTTCAAATGCCTATTTCAGGTCAATGCTGCATCGGCGAATGGCCGGCTATTTTAAAAATACGATATCCCGCATATGAATCCGGCACGCACGCAATAGCCGCGCCGCAATTCGCGCCAGTTTTAATGGATGGGATGGTATGCAACCCCGCGCCAGGCGGGGTCAATGCGCCGCGAGTATCAGCAATACTGGCCGCGGTCGTTTGGCTGGAAGCGCGAAGAATCGCGGTACTGGTCATTGGTACCGACTGCGGTGCAGCCGGCCACGGCGACGCCGTCGCGCACTTTCCAGGCGGTGGCGGGCACTGCCGGTTTTTGTTCCTGTTTCTCAGCCAGTTTGAATGCGAACAATTTTGGTTGGTTTTGCATTGTACTATCCTCTTGTGATGGTTAAGTACTGCTTGCGTTGTATGCCATGGTATATGGCCATTCGATATTAGCGCCGGAATAAATAGGCGTCAACTTGAAAATGAAGCGTATTTACGATTATCTTCCGCAGATACTCACCAAATGTCACGTGGAATAAAAAGTTATTGCGGTGCGATAAATAATCATGGTGCTATTTTAAATGAGCGGAAGGCCGATTGATTATTGCGCTGCACTATCGCGGTGCATGTGGGCGATTATCATGGCAAACGCAGCGCCAATGCCCGCCGGCACGCACTATAATGGCGCCTGTTGAATGGATAAGGCAGGAGTGAGCTATGGAAATGGCCTTGACGGACAGCCTGCGGCAGCTGGCATATGCGCAGGCCGCCGCCTTCGTGCGGACGCTGGACCGGCGCGAT
The DNA here is from genome assembly GCF_009208555.1 of Janthinobacterium violaceinigrum. GTDB lineage: Bacteria > Pseudomonadota > Gammaproteobacteria > Burkholderiales > Burkholderiaceae_D > Janthinobacterium > Janthinobacterium violaceinigrum. The sequence continues at coordinate 187,448 of NZ_WFLI01000001.1, forward strand.
CCTGTTGCGCTGCAACGCGACTGGGGCCTGTCGCCGGGCGTGGCCGACGAGATCGTCGACATGCTCGACAGCTATTTTGCGGCCAACGAAGCGCTGTCCCTGGCGCCGCTGGAGCAGGCCTTCGTGCCGGGCAAGGGCGGTCGTCCCGCCGTCGATGTGTACGCCACCGATGCCGGACCGCTGGGCCTGGAATGCCTGCTGCTGGCCGATGGCAAGCGGGGCGAAGCGACCTTGCACCTGGAAATGTCCAATCACGATGGCGCACTGCGCCTCCACTACCACTACATCGGATCCTGAAAGCGATATGACTGCATCGATCAGCGCAACACAGCAACGCATCTGCGACAAGTTCGGCTTGCCGGCACAGGCGCCCGAGCCCATGGTGGCCCTGGCCATCGGCAGCCTCGATCAATCGCCCATCTACGGCACGCGCATCGAGCTGCCGGAAAACGGCACCATCAGCTGGTTCATCCACTGCGGCCAGCACGACGACGCCAGCGGCTTTTACCAGCCCCTGCACGCGGAGCACCTGCAGGAGATGCTGCCGCAGGTGCTCGACTACCTGGCCTTGCCCAGCGGCGCCAAGTTCATCCTCGACCGGGAAGGGTATGAGGACGTGTGGCTGGAAGGGCAAGAGTAGGCCGGCGATGTAAGTTTTGCTCAGTTTTAAATATTGCCCGTGGCATAGACTTTCATTTCCTTAATCTCCCTGGAAACGGAGCCGAGATGAAAACGTCTACCGCAGAATACGGATTGAAATGGCAGTTCCACAAGCGTAACGGTGTCGACACGATCGTGTTGCTGAACACCAGCCAGCAGGAGCTCGCTATTGCCAAGCTGGAAATCACCATGAATATCGCCGTCGGCACGGTCACGGGCAAAAACAGCCTCGACGCCATCATGACGGCGAAAAAGATCGACGAGAGGGATTGGCCGCAGAAGAAGGAAGAGTATTTCCTGGCCGAGATGAACAAGCACGAAGGCATGCTGGACGAACAGGCGCTGTTCGCCACGGACGAGTTCTTTGCGCCATGGGGCGCGCTGGCCTCGTCGGAAGAGCATCCGGCGGAATATACGCGCATGGCGATCAGCAAGGCAGGCGGCTATGCGGCCGTGGTCAGCGTCGGCACGGAACAGACGGGCCGCCTGGCAATGAGCGGCATGCCGGAATTTGTCTACCAGGTGCGCTACCTGCGCAAGCCGGCCGTGATTCCAGCCAACCTGGGCCGCGACCTGTCGTATGTCAGCAGTTTCAAATACCTGGTGTGCCGCTCCTCGATCGATGGCCTGACCCGATTGCCCGCGATCCGCGTGCAGTTCGACGGCAGCAACGACTGGCTGGACGTGCCGCTCGACCTGCTGCAGGCCAGCATGGGCGACAAGCGCAGCCGCGTGATCGACCAGTCCTGCCGCGACCTCGTGACGGCCGCCGCGTTCTCGCGCCGCTCGCTCGGCTATTACGCGAACTATTTCGGCTACCAGCGCGACGTCTTCATCCGCGACGTGCCGTTCCAGAATATCAATGAATTGTCGTACGGCATGTTCACGATCAATCAGGATGGCACGCCCGCCAGTTCCGACCACTGGGGCGACGATTGGCAGCTGTCCTCGCTGCAATTCATGAAGCAGCTCAATCCCGACCTGAAAGTGCACCTGATCGTCGGCGGCTGGCCCAAGGTGCTGGAGTTCGAGGTGTGCGACTGCTTCAGCGTGCGTGAAATGCAGGAATCGGCGTCGCGGGCCGAGCCGCTGAACAAGGATGCCACGATCAGCGTGTACCGCATCCGGCAAGGGCAGGCCGTGGTTGAAATGTACTATCGCCTGTGGGCGCCGCTGACGATGAACGGCAGCGTGGTGCAGCCCAGCGCGGCGCCCACCCGCTTTGCCTGGTCCACGGTCCTCGTGCCCACCTACTTGAATAACCTCTGGGCCAATGTGGGGGGCGCCATCGGCAGCGAGACCTTCGGTTCGGGCGCGCGCAGCGCCTATCGGCCGGACGACAGCGTACGCATCCAGTTTGCGCTGGCGGCCGCGCTGCAGCAGAAGATCCAGCCTGCCGCCGAGCTGTTCAGCATGGTCGGCAACGACCCCGTCAAGGCGCAGCGCTTTGCCGAGGCCATGGTGCAAACGGTGGTGCTGATGGGCTTTGACGGCATCGAGATCGACTGGGAGTATCCGGGCAAGGACGACGGTCCCGCCTACGTGCGCATCCTCGAGGCGCTGCGCGCCGCGGAAGCCAACGCCAGTTTCAATCCCGAGAAACGCAGGATTTACCTGGGCATCGCTTCGCCGGCCGCGGCGGCCAAGATCCGTTTGATCGACAGCGGAGATGTGCCGTCCGGCAGCGACACCTACTGGCGCCCCATCGGACGCCTGGTCGACACCATCCACATGATGACGTATGACTACGGCGGGCCCTGGCTTACCTATTCGGACTTCAACGCGCCCATGCTGCCAGCTTCGGACGCGGGCGCGGGCGAACAGCCGAGCGGCGTGCGCGAGACGCTCGCCACCATGCTCGACTACGCCGACCGCCTGTGCTTCACGCGCCAGCAGCTGTCGCTGGGCTTGCCCATCTACGGGCGCGGCGTGAAAGTGGTGCCGGAAGCGGGCGGCCAGCGCGATCCGGACGCGCGCCTGGGCATCAATTGCCGCACGGACGGCCCTGCCGAAGGGCAGTTTTCCGACCAGCCCGGCACCTATCTGTACAGCCATATCGCCGGGCAGATGAAGCTGGGCAGCCGCTCCGACAAGTTTCCCAATTTCGTGGCGCCCGGCCTGCACCCGAAGGCGCGCGCACCGTATCTGTACGTGCCGGCGCGCGATGGCCAGCCGGCCATTTCCGTGACGTATGACGATCCCGCGTCGATACGCGAGAAGATCCGCTATGCCAAGACGGAATCGCTGGGCGGCGTCATGGCCTGGGACCTGTCCGGCGACTTGCCGGCCAGCGACCCGCGCTCGCTGCTGCGCGCCATCGGCGACGAACTGCGCCAGGAACGCCCGGCCGCGCAGCCTGAACTGCTGGCCTTGCCCGATTCCAGCCTGTACCGGCGCGCGGCCAGGGAAGGCACGGCGCTGCCGGCCCGGCCCTTGTGGAGCGTGGGCCGCGACTATGGCGCGCCGCTGGCCAGCCGCGACATGGCGGTGAGCGCCGAGGTGCTGGCGATGGCGGCCCTGCCGGGCGGACGCCTGGCGCTGGCCCTGGCGGACGGCGCCGTGCAGATCATGGCACCCAACCGCGCCGTCACGCCGTGGGAGTGGGAAGCGCGCGCCGTCTGGCACCTGGCCGCTCCCGTGGTCGCGCTGCTGGCCTTGCCTTCGGGCCGCCTGCTCGCATTGCAGCAAAATGGCGAGCTGGCGCGCATCGATGCGCAAGACGGCACGACGCCCGTGCAGCGTATCGCCACGGGGCTGGCGCCGCAGGCGGGCAGCCTGGTGGCCGGCTGGGGCGAACAGGCGCTGTACTTTGACGGCACGGCGCTGCGTACCGTGACGGCGCCGGCCCGGCGCGAGCAGGCTTGGCAAGTGTCGCCGCCCATGCCGCTGGCGGCAACGGCGCTCGTCGCGCTGCCGGGAGGTTTGCTGCTGAGCGGTGCGGCGCGCAGCGCTGAGCTGCCATCGGTAGCCTTGTGGAAGATCGATGGGGGCAAGCTGGCCTTGCAGGCGGCCGTGCCCCGTTCCGGCAGGGAAGACTGGGGCGCCATCGCCTTCTTGAGCGCCTTGTCCGACGGTTCCGTGGCGGCCCTGACGGCAAATGGCAACTACCAGGCCTACGGCCCGGCGGCGTTGCAGCCGGAACGCCCGCAGGCGGCCACCTGGGCCGCGCTCAGCGACGGCGAACAGGTGGGACGCGCGCTGCTGCCGCTGCCGCAGGGCGGCTTTGTCAGCATCAGCGACGGCGCCTACATGTTCTGGGGCCGGCGCGGCAGTGGCTATGTGATGCTGCAGCGCCTCAGTTCCAGCCGTTCGGCCGATGCGGCCGCCGTGCTGGATAACGGCGACGTGGTGATCGCCAAGGGCCGCGCACTGCGCTACCTGGCGGCGCGCGGCTGGCCCCGCGCGCAGGCGGGCCTGCAGCCCAGCTGGAATTGGCGCGACGGCGACGACGGCCGTTCCTGGCTGCATCATCTGGCTGCCGCCGGCAACCAGACCGGCATGGCGCAGGCGCTGGCGCAAGGCGCGCCGCCCGAATTGCAGGCCACCGATGCGGCCAGCGGCGCCCAGGAAAGCCTGGCCGAAACGGCCTTGCGCGCGCAGCACTGCGCCATCGTGCCCCAGCTGACGGCCGCCGGCGCGCCCTTGTGGAGCGGCGGCAACGCTGAACGCACGAGCGCCTTGCTGAACGAACCCGTGCTGGCCGCCTTGCTGCCGCCGGAACTGCTGGCCAGCACGCCGTATCTGTTGCCCGACCTGCCGCTGGCGGGCGCGCCGATCGCGCCCGCGACGGTAGCCTTCCTCAGCGACAATCCGCGCATCGCCACCCTGATCGCAACGGCGCTGGCGCCCGTGCTGCCGGAAACGGCGCGGCAAGTGCAGCACCTGGTGCAGGATTACGCCATCGATGACGCCTTGCTGGCGGCCGCGCGCGGCGAGGGCGATACCTGCCTGATGCATGTGCTGGTGCCCGACGGTGCCCGGGCCGACGATTGCAAGCAGGCCGAGGGCGTGGGCGAGGATTTGCGGCAGGTGCTGGTGCAGCTGCTGGGCCAGCGCCATGCCGACCCTGACGCCTTCATCGCCGCCATCGATGCCATCTGGACGGCGGCGGACAAGGTGCGGCCGTGGCGCCGCCAGGAATGCCGCCAGCTGGTGGCCGCCGCCGCGCGGCCCAAGCGCCCCGACGCCTACCGCGTCGTCAGCGAACCGGCCGTCTACGAGCAGGCGCTGCTGCACTACGCTGCGCTGGTGGAGCTGGGCTGGCCGGCGCCTGCCGGTGAACCGCAGGCAAGCCTGGCCCAGCGCGCGCCGGCCCACTATCGGATGCTGATGCAGGCAGGCCGCGACGCCCTGACGCCGAACGGCTGGGACGATCCCGTGCTGCGCACCGACCTTGCCAAGCGGGCCTTGCCGAACGAAGTGACGGCCTTGCTGGTGATGGCGCCGTGGATGGCCGCGCCCATGGGGGCGGCTGCCGATGCCCTGATCGGCGGCATGGGGACGGCCGTGCGCGCCTATCACCAGCAGGAACTGGACGCCGGCCGCCTGGTCGTGTCCGACCTGGCGGCCGTGCAGGACCCGTACACGGCCCTGGGCGAATTTTCCGGCGGTCCGGCCATGGCCGGCCTGGCCATGCAGCAATTGCTGCTGTGGTCTTGCACGACGCCGCAAGGCGCCGTCCTGGCCTTGCCCGCCGCGGCCGCCTTCCTGGCCCTGCGCGCGCCCGCTCCGTGGATACCGCAGGGCGATGTGAATGCCTATGCGCAACAGTGGTTCAGCTGGGCGGAAGATCCGCCGTATCTGGCGCAGGACCCGGTGGCGCTGCCGGAACAGACGGACGCCGTCACGCCGCTGCCCGCGCGCAGCAGCAATGCCCCCGTGCGCCGCGTGCTCGACCCGGCCGACACGTCTCCCGTGCCCGGCATCGACGAGGAAGCCAGCCGCCGGCGGCGCCTGGAACAGAGCGTGCGCGCCACGCAGATGAAATTCATGGTGCAGACGTGGCAAAACAATATGCTAGTCGACAGCAAGCTGCAGGCGCAGGAAGACGAGCGCCTGCTGAAGAGCCCGTACACGGCGCGCATCGACGAGCTGACCCGCAACGCGGCCCAGGCCGATGCGACCCTGAACAATACGCGGGCGCGCCGCGAGCTGGTCAGGGACCTGGAAAACAAGCCGTTCAGCTTGTCGGCGGCCGAGCTGCGCAAGGCGGGCATCGACGTCAAGCTGCCGGCGGGCATGAGCGAAGACCAGCGCTTGCCCGACGACCTGTACGACGATGCGCTCGAGCACGAGCATGTGCGGCTCGATGGCGTGGAAAAGGACGCGGTGGCTGCGCGCAGCAAGGCGATCGGCGAAGTCGACAGCCTGCGCCGCAAGCGCGACATGGACCCGCAGCGCCTGCGCCAGCTGGAGCAGCAGGCCAAGCTCAAGGGGCAGCTGGAGGCGGCCCAGCGCAAGATCAGCAAGATGCAGGATTATGCGCTGCTGGCCGACAGTATCGCCCATTACGGCGCCTCGGCGCTCGACTGGCTGCACGACAAGGGCGTGATTTCGGGCAAGTTTGCGGAAGTGGCCAAGACCATACTGACGTGGGCAAACCGCATCGTGCAGATCGGCATCGCCGTGGCCACCATCGCCTACGGCTGGAAACAGATGCGCGCCATGCAGGGGCTGGGCTCGATCGGCAAGGGCGGCGACAGCATTTCCATGATGTTTTCCATCGGCATGGCCGCCTTCAATATCGTGCAGTGCGCCATTTTCGGCCCGCCGCCCGACCCGATGGAGGAAATGTACAAGGCCTTGAGCAAGCAGATCGAAGCGGTGGGCAAGGCCTTGCAGGAAAGCCTGGCGGCCATGTCGCAGCAGCTGGCGTCGATGCAGGCCGGCATCTACAACCGCCTGGACGGCATCGAGGACAAGATCGACGGCCTGGGCCGCGAACTGGGACGCCAGATGGCGGAACTGTCGGCGCAGATGGACGAAGGCTTCGCCGCCGGCCGCGCCGAGACGCGGCAAGCCACGGGCCAGGTGCTGCTGGCCATGCAGCGGGGCTTCGACAGCGTCGAGCGCCGTTTCGACCTGATCGAGGACAGGCTGGGCAGCGACTTGCATTACCTGCAAGAAATGATGACCGTGAGCCTGATGGACGACTATGCGACGATGGACATCGCCATAGCCAATGCCGAGACGGAAAACCTGCACGCGGCGACGGCAGCGGCGGCCGACGGCCCCCGCCTGGCCGACGACCCCGCGCGCCTGGCCGATTACCGCAACCGGCTGGTGAACGGCGTGCGCAACAAGCTGCTGGGCCTGCCGCGCCGCCGGCTCGAGGACACGCTCGACAGCAGCTGGCTGCAGACCTGGCCGCTGCCGGCCGGCGCGGCGACGCGACAGGCGGGGCAGGTGAGCATCAACCGCATCGGCGACTGCCATGATTTCTATGTGCGCCGCAGTACGGGGGCGGAGGAAGCGAGCCAGCGCGTGTATTTTTCTGCCGCCTATGGCAAGACGGTGGCCAGCCGGCTGCTGTGGGTGTCCGAACACCTGATGCAGTTCTCGGACCATCCGCAGGGCATGATTGCCGACCTGGACGAACTGATCGTGGCACCGTCGGAAACGCTGCAGGGTTTTCTCAGCGACTTTGCCGACAATCAACCGTTCCTCGACGGCTTGATCGATGACTACGTGCAGGCGCTGGCCAGCCTGGCAGCGCGCTGCCGCGCCATCATTCCCGTGCAGGGCAGCCAGGATTGGCGGCTGCCGCCGGGCCGGCTGGGCGACGCGGCCTTGCTGCATGGCTTGATGTTCGACGCCGTGCCCGTGCTGGACCTGGCCGAGCTGGAAATGGAAAGCGTGGCCGCAACGCAATTGGCCGAGCGCGCCAGCCACCTGGGCAGCCTGTCGCGCTTCCTGACCAGCCCCAGCCTGGGCTGGCGCGCCGTCAAGCTGCAGCGCGTGCTGGCCGTGGCCCACGTCTTGCGCGTGGCCGACCTGTCGCTCGTCAGCGACGAGGGGCAAGTCACGCTGTGGGTGGCTTTCCGCGGCGCGCGCCAGCCGGTGGCGCAGCTGCGCCTGGTGGCGGGGCAGGTGGTCGACAGCCAGTTGTTGATCATCGGCAATAGCCTGCTGGTGCAGATCCAGCGCGCCATGCAGCCCGTGCAGCAGCGCTGGATCGCGCAGTACAACGGCCGCATCGGGGCCGATGCGAAGGCGGAACTGGCGGCCCTCGACGGCAGCGTGGCGCGCCTGATCCAGTTCATGGCGCTGGCGGGCCTGGCCGAAACGGCCATGTCGGAAACGCTGAGCCTGATCTGGACCTCGGGCCGCCTGGCCGCCTATCTGTCCAGCCAGGCCAGCCTGGCCAGCAGTGGGCAAGGCAACCAGTTCAGTCCGCCTGTCGCCGCCATGCTGCAGGCAGGCCAGCTCAGTGCCGATACGGCGCGCGCCCGCTTGCGCGCCACCCTGGCGGCGCGTGCCGGCCGCCAGGCGGACGACGTGGGGCGCGATCCCCTGGTCGACCGCTTGCGCCAGGAAACGCATGCCTTGCTGGAACGTGCGCTGGCGCACCGCGCCATGCTGCAGCGCTGCGTGCTGCCGCCGCTGCTGGGCGCGCTGGACCCTGAACCGGCGCCCAGGCGGCAGGGGGAGGGGGCCCTGACCTAGGCCGGCAGCTTGCTGCGCGTATATACATTTATTTGCAATAGTGCTATTTTGCAATAGTGGCCCGTCAGGGCCGCCATGCGCCGCATGTCCGGCTTGGCTGGATATGCGGCGCTTTGTCGTCCGGGCGCCGCCAGCGCGGCAGGCCCGCTTGCCCAGCATGATCCAGATTACGAGAGAGAGCCGTACGATGCGTGTTCATTTTTCATCCGCCGCCCTGGCTGTGGCGCTCGCCGCGGCGTTTCCGGTAGCCGCCATCGGCGCCGGCGCCTTGCCGGCCGTGCAGCAGCAAGGCCAGGCCCAGCGCGACATTGCCGCCTTTGTGCGCAGCGAAATGCAGGAGCGCCAGATTCCTGGCTTGCAGCTGGCAGTAATTCATCGCGGCAAGGTTGTGCTGTCGCGCAATTTCGGCCTGGCCAGCCTGCAATACCAGGTGCCCGTGACGGATGCCAGCCTGTTTTCCATCAATTCGGCCACGAAAGCGTTTGCGGGTGTGGCCGTGATGCAACTGGTGCAGCAGGGCAAGGTCGACCTGGCTGCGCCCGTGAGCCAATACCTGACGGGCTTGCCGCCAGCCTGGCAAGCCGTGACAGTGACCCAGCTGCTCAACCATACATCGGGCTTGCCCGATGTGCTGGACCAGCGCAGCGGCAAGCTGGTGGGGCCGCAGCCGGACGACGCCGATGCAGCGTGGAAAGCCGTGCAGGCGCTGCCCGTGGAAGCCAGGCCAGGCGAGCGCTACCGCTACAACCAGACCAATTATGTGTTGCTGGCGCAATTGATCGAGCGGCAAGGCGGCCAGCCGTTTACCGAATTCGTCCAGCGCCAGCAGTTCGATGCGGCGGGCATGCGGCACAGCGGCTTCGGCGACGCGAAGGACGTGGTCGCCAACAAGGCCAGTTCCTACGTGCTGAACCGGGGCGGCAAGGGCTACCGCAACGTGATCGAGGATTTTCCCGTATTCATGCGGGCGGGGGCCGGCATCAACAGCAATGCGGGCGAGCTGGCCAACTGGCTGATCGCGCTGCAGTCGGGCCGCTTGCTGGCGCCCGCCAGCCTGGAACGGCTGTGGCAGCCGACCAGCTTGAATGACGGCAAGCCTGGGGCCTGGGCGCTGGGCTGGCCCACCATCGGCCGCGATGGCCACCGGGCGGTGGCCGGCATCGGCGGCGCCCGCTCGGCCTTTTATGTGTATCCCGACGATGACCTGGCCGTCATTATCCTGAGCAACCTGGCCGGCGGCCAGCCGGAACAGCTGATCGATACTGTCGCCGGCTTTTACGTTCCCGCCCTGCGCCAGCTGCGCGGCGGCGCGTATGCCGCGCACTTGCTGCGCCAGCAAGCGGCCAGCGCGGGCTTCGACGGGCTGGACAAGAAACTGGCGGCCATCCGGCGCCAGCACGGACTGTCAGCCCCCAGCGAAGACGACTTGAACGCCTGGGGTTACCGCCTGCTGGGCCGGCAGCAGCCGACACAGGCGGTTGCCGTCTTCGCGCTGGGCGTGCAACTGTATCCGCAAGGGGCGAACGGCCACGACAGCCTGGCCGAAGCGTACGAAGCGGGCGGCGCGAAGGCGCTGGCCGTCACGCATTACCGGCGGTCGCTGGAACTGGACCCCGGCAATACGCACGCCACCGAGCGCCTGCGCGTGCTGGCCGCCGATTAGCGGCCAGCCTGGCGGACGCCTTACCTGGCAGCCTGGCCGTGTTCGGCCCCATGCAGGGCCAGGTAAGCGGCCAGGTTCTCGTCATCGATGCCCAGGGCGCGCAAGACTTCGGCCGTGAAGGTGACGGGTGCCGTGCCGGGCGCCGTGATGACGCGCTGGTCAGCCACGGCCCAGGGCACGTCCTGGTACAGGGCGGCGCCCCCATAGCCGGCATCGATCAGGTTGTCGGCGCTGTTGGAGGTGTGGCGCACGGTGTCGAGCACGCCAGCCTGCGCCAGCACGCGCGTGCCGTCGCAGATGCCGGCCAGCACCACGCCCTTGTCGCGGGCGGCGCGCAGCAAGGGACCCAGGTCGGGCGCCTTGCCGCTTTGCCAGTGGCTGCCGCCGCACACCATCAGCAAGTCGAGCTCATCGAGCGAAATGGCTTCCAGTGCCAGTTGCGGCGTGACCAGCATGCCGCCGGACGAGGTGACGGGCAAGCCGCCCGGCGTGGCGAACTGCGTGTAGAAGCCGTAATACAGGCGCGCCGTGGAGTTGATCAGGGCGGTTTCCCAATCGGCAAAGTTCTCGGTCAGAATGGTGATGGCACGTGTCATGAAAAGTCCTGTCGCAGGTGGTGATATCAATAGTACAGGCTGGCTAGCCCGTTGGTGCCGAAATCATAATAAAAAGTACTGACAATTTCTGTCAGGAGCGAGCGCGAAAGTCCTGCCGTGCCGGCACGGTGGGCAGCGCAGAAATGGGGCACATATTGCCGGCGACTGCGCTACAATCGCTGGCCCGTCCGCGCGGGCCTGCCCCTGATCAATACCTACTCTTTGCCGCCTCCATGCTGATTCTGTTTTGCCGTGTCCTGTTGAGCATTGCCGGCCTGCTGATTTTCTTCCTTTTCGATCAATTAAGCGCGAACGAATACCTGAAACTGAGCGTCTTGCTGGCCGCGTTCCTGCTGGGCGCGGGCAGCGTGCTGCATGCGTGGCGCTGCCGTGCCGGCGCATTCACCGTGCTGCTGCGCGTCGTGGTGCCTGTGTTTTACCTCGACGCCGCCGTCAAGGGCTTCTTGCGTGGCTATTTTGGCATGCGGCCGAATCCCAATGCAGTTTTGCAAGCCATGTTTGCGACAGATCAAGCCGAAACGGGAGAGTTTTTCCTGCACAACAGCGTCGCGCTGGCGCAAGCGGCCGCCTGGTTCGTGCTCGTGACGGCGGTGCTGCTGCTGGCCGACCGCCGGTTGCAGCGCTGGCAGGCGGGGCGCGACAGTGCGGCGCCGGGCTTGCTGCAAAAAGGCTTTGCCGTCTTCATGGCCGCGTTTCTCGTGTCACTGCACGTCAATACCACCATGCGGCGCGAAAATCCTGCCCTGTTCTGGCCGCTGCGCTACCAGCAGTACAGTGCGCAGCTCGAGGCGATGAAGTCCATGCAGCATGCGCTGACGGCCGCCATGGCTGCGCCGCGCGACTGGAATGTGCAGTACGCGGGCGAGGATGCGCGCACCGTCATCCTCGTGATCGGCGAAAGCACCAACCGCGCCTCGATGTCGCTGTATGGCTATCCGCGCGCCACCACGCCCCAGCTCGACGCCATGCGTTCGAAGCTGCTGGTATTCAATGACGTGATTTCGCCCGCGTCCAGCACGGTGGAATCGATGATGACGATGCTCACGCCGGCCGACATCGGCAACCCCGACGCATGGATGGCCAAGCCGAATTTGCTGATGCTGGCCGAGGCGGCCGGCTACAAGACGTTCTGGGTGTCGAACCAGACGCGCAACGACGGCTGGATCGGGCTGCTGGCGGGCGAGGCGGATGAAAGCGACTTCATCAACTATGGCACTGGCCGCGGCGAAAACAATTTTGACGGCAACCTGTTCCAGCCGTTTTCCCACGCGCTGGCCGATGCGGCGCCCAAAAAGCTGATCGTCGTGCACTTGCTGGGCGCGCATCCCAGCTACGACATGCGCTATCCCAGCCGTTTTTCGCATTTCGACCAGGCGCATGATGCCGTCAGCGCGCAAATGGCCAGCCAGGGCAGGTCCAGCTGGATACGCAACCAGCGCGACGAGTACGATAACGCCATCCGCTATGGCGACTACGTGCTGGGCACCCTGATCGGCATGGCGGAAAAGGCCAAGTCCGGCCGCGCCGCCTCGCTGCTGTTTGTCTCCGACCATGGGCAGGAAGTCGGTTACAGCCGCAACCATGCGGGCCATTCCGCTTCGGACAAGAGCGGCTATGAAATCCCCATGCTGATCTGGAATAACCAGCAAGCGCCGCAATCGACGGCTGCGCGCGCCGCGCTGGAAAGCCGGCCGTATCAAACGGACAAGCTCGATGCGACCGTGCTGGGCTTGCTGAAGATCGAGACGCGCTATTACGCGGCGCACGACGATATCCTCAGCAGCGCGTTTCAGCCCGTGCAGCGCTTCATGAACGGCTTGCAGTACCAGCGGGGCACCCCGGCAGCGGCCCGCGGACCTGGCGCCAGCTGACATGCAAAAGGCCCGGCGCCGCCGCACATGGCGGCGGGGCCGGGCCCCGGGAGCGATGCCGCTTACTTCTCGGCGAACGCGCGCTCGACGACGAAGTCGCCAGGCGTCGAGGTATTGCCTTCCTTGAAGCCACGCGCTTCCAGCATTTCCTTCAGGTCGCGCAGCATGTCCGAGCTGCCGCAGATCATCACGCGGTCTTCGGCCGGATTCAGTTCTGGCAAGCCCAGGTCTTCGGCCAGCTTGCCGTTTTCGATCAGTGCCGTGATGCGGCCCATGTTGCGGAAGTCTTCGCGCGTCACGGTCGGGTAGTAGCGCAGCTTGTCGCTGACCATTTCGCCCAGGAATTCATGCTGCGGCAGATGCTCTTCCAGCAGCTCGCGGTAAGCCAGCTCGTCGACCTGGCGCACGCCGTGCACGAGGATCAATTGGTCGAAGCGCTCGTAGATGTCTGGATCGCGCACGATGCTGAGGAAAGGCGCCAGGCCCGTGCCCGTCGACAGCATGTACAGGCGCTTGCCTGGCAGCAGGTAGTCGGATACCAGGGTGCCCGTCGGCTTGCGGCCCACGATGACGGTGTCGCCCACTTGCAAGTGCTGCAGGCGCGACGTCAATGGACCGCCCGGCACCTTGATGCTGAAAAATTCCAGGTGGTCTTCGTAATTGGCGCTGGCGATACTGTAGGCGCGCAGCAGGGGCTTGCCATCGACGCGCAGGCCGATCATGGTGAAATGGCCATTCGAGAAACGCAGCGACGGGTCGCGCGTGGTGGTAAAGGAGAACAGGGTATCCGTCCAGTGGTGCACGCTTAATACGCGCTCTTCATTCATCGAACTCATAGTGTTTGTTGGCTGGTCAAAAAAATGGTTAGTTGCTGGCAACTGCTGGCAAAAGTGAAACCCTGTGTAGGCCCAGACGCTATTGTACTGGCCTCCACACGAAATTGTTACCGTCTATCGCCGCCATTGCTGCCGCACGCGGTGCCGACATTATAGTGCGAATGGCAAGGCGGGGCTGAAATTCGCCCGGAAACGGGCGCCGGGCATGCGGACTCTTGACCTGGCTCACTTTTTCGCCGGGGGGGCCAGGATGGACCACGATGGGGCCCGGGGCGCAGGCGTCCCGGGCTTGCCGCAGCGGCAAGGCTAGGCCTGGAGGCCTGCGGCGGCGCCATGCCGGCCGGCCCGGCGCTGCCAGAACGGCGCATCGGGCCAGCGCTGCTCGGCGCCGTAAAAGCCGCGCCGCATCTGCAGATAGGTTTCAAACGAAGCGAACACGCTGCGCCGGTAGCCCGACGCCATGCCAGGGTCGCCCGCCAGGTAGGCTTCCGCCACCCGCGCCGCATGGATGCCCGACGCCATGGCCTGGCCGATGCCCAGCGAAGAGATCGGGTCGAAGCAGGCGGCCGCATCGCCAGCCGCCGTCCAGTTCTCGTCCGCGGGCAGCGACGCCACCCGGCTGTGGATGGCGTAGTGGCGCAGGGCGTCCGGCGCGGGCAAGCGCGCCAGGATATCGCGCACGTGGCGGGTGTCCATGCCGGCCTCGCGCCACGGCGCCGATTCCTTTAGCCGTAGGCGCTTGAGGATGTCGGCATCCGTGATGAAGGCCAGCGCCACGCGGTCGCCGGGCAGGGGCGCGGCGTAATACCAGCCGTGCGAGGTCGTTTCTACCAGGGTGCGGTGCGGCAGGAATTGCGGTTCTGCCAGCTGATAATAGGCGTACAGCGCCACCAGCGAGTCTTCCGTGTGGATGGGGCGCTTGCGCTGGCGCACGATGGCCGCCTGCTTGCCGCTGCAATCGATCAGGTAGCGGGCCGTCAGCGCCGTTTCCTGGCCATCGGCCAGGACGCGCAGCCGCCATGGCTCGCCGTGTTCGAGCTGCACGAGTTGCGCCGGGCGCAACAACGCCACGCCCGCCTGGCGCGCCTGTTCGAGCAGGATGGCGTCATACTGCCTGCGGTCCAGGTGCAAGCCGTGGCCGTGGCTGCTGAACACGGCGTCGCGCGACATCAGTTCGGCGCTGCCCCAGGCGGCCGCGTGGGAAAACGCGGGCAGCTGGGCGCCGTCCAGCAAGTCGCGTCCCACGCCCAGGAAGTCCAGCATGGAAAAGATGGACGACGATACCGTTTCACCGGCCCGGTAATCGTCGAACAGCTGCTTTTCCAGCAAGGCGATGCGCAAGCCCGTGTACCGGGCCAGGGTCAGGGCGGCGGCAGTGCCGGCGGCACCGCCGCCGACAATGACGACGTCGTAGCCGCGCGCTGCGGCTACGCTCGTTGGCAAACCCGTTGGCACGCTCAATGGGAAAACCGGCGCCGGTTGGCGGGCATGATTTTCTTCGGCGTGTCTTGCAGGGCCACTTGCGCGCCGCCGCTGGCAAACAGCTGCGATGCTTTCTCGCGCGCCGTCTGCGGATCCTCATCCTTGAGGAACCACGCGGGCAGGTAGTTGGCATCGTCGCCCGTGACGAAGCTGCTGGCATTGCCGACCCCGACGCTGGCGGCCACGAACTTGGCGTGGTTGCGCTCCTTCTCGACAAAGTACGGGTACTGGCGGCCCGACTCGGCATCCTGGTTCTGGTTCACGATGAAACCCAGGTAATGCCAGGAGCTGATCATTTGCGAAAAACTGTTCATGCCGCGGCTGTACATCACTTGCATGCCGGCCGGCACGCCGGCGAGCGCCTGTTCTTCCTTGGTGGTGGCGCCGTTGATCACGTTCCACGGGCTTTGCGGCGGCCACCAGTAGGCGTAGTAGGTGGGCGGCACGGGGATCAGCGAATCTGGATTCTTGACCAGGTCCGGATTGTCGAAGTTGATCATCTGCACGGAGCAGTCATAGAAGTCCGCCTGCCACGGGATGGCCATGCGCTTGGTCAGGTCGCCCGGTTCGCAGCCGGTGCCGACGGTCGGGTCGTTCCAGTCCAGCGGTTCGCACTCGTCGCGGCCAGCCGACAGGCCGTTCTTCTCGTAGTCGGCATCCACGCGGTGCAGGATGGCGTACGGTTTCGCATAGATGACGGGATTGCGCACGCTCCACGTCACTTCGATGCCGGGGCACATGGGTTCGCCGACGCAATTGCCGATGGTCGCGTGGTCGAGCGGGTCGATGCCCGGCAGTGCCAGGCCCGGCGCGGTGGGCGAGAATTTGCCCGCCGCCCATTGTTGCAAGGCAAAGTACTGCGTATCCGTCAGGACCGAAAACTTGCTGATGACGTTGTTGCGCACGGAATTGCTGCCCGAATTCAAGGGCACGAGGGGAACGCCCGCGCCGGGGTTCTCCGTGGTGGCGGCGCTGAACAATTGTCCGCCCTGGCCGCCCGTGAATCCCGGCACCTGTTCTGCCGTGCCGGGCCGGATGGCCGACGGCTTGCGGAAGTAGCTGAGGAATTTTTCACGCTGCGGCCGGTTCGCTTCCGAGGCATCGGCCACGTCGAAGGCAGGGCGGATGAAGGCCGTCATCGACGGCACCGTCGCCACCCACTGGTAGTCGCCTATCCTGGCGAGGAAGGGGCGGATATCCTGCTCGTAATTGACGACATACTCGGGGTTCCAGCCGTCGCTGCTGCTCCAGCGGGCCGCGTCGTAGGCTTCGGGCAGCGCATTCTTGTATTTGATGGCCATGTCGGCCACGACATCGTCCCAGGTGGAGATATTCACCAGCTCGGGCGCGAACTTCGGCGAGCCGATGACCACCCACGCTTTCAATTCGACGCAGGGGCTGCCATCCTTGAAATGGATGGTTGCGGTGACGGGGCCGTCGCCCACATCGTCATTCCACGTATCGCCGCCGCCAAAGCCCGTGATGCTTTCGGAGCCGCCGGCGCGGCCAAAGGCGCCGATCACCAGCAGGTTGCCGCGCGAATCCGTGCGCATTTCGCCCAGGGTGCGCACCGGATAGCCTTGCGTGATGGCTTGCGGATCGGGGAAGGACACATATTTATAGGCGCCGGCGCCATCCTTGTCGAAATGGGCCTTGCGCAGCGGCGCGTCGAGCGTGCGCGGTCCCGGATCGACGATCAGTGCCTGCCGTGCCGCCGCACCGGTGACGTCGCCGTTGCGCAGATTGGTCCAGGAGTTGGGCGTCAGCTTCCAGGCGGGCGGCGTATTTTCCCACGTTTCATAGCTGTTGTACGGGCCAAACATCAGGTCGCCCAGCAGGGGAATGAAGTTCCACCAGGCCGCCTTCTTGTTTGCCACGTGCACTTTCCATTCGATGCGGGCGATGCTGGGGTCTTGCATGTCGACCACGGTCTTTTCGCCCGGGCGAGCCGGGTCGGACTTGTAAATCTTGAAGCTGGCTGCCTGGCGCCGCACGCGGCCGGCCGCATCCTTGAACTGGGCAACGTGGACGGGCTTGCCATTGGCCAGCTGCGGATCGTTGTTACTGTCCACTTCCAGCGGCAGCCCGCCTATCGTTTCCGGCGCCAGGTAAAACGAATCATGGCTGTTGCCAACGCGGGCAATGCCGATCGATGGGTGGATCGAATACTGTTCTGTGCTAGTCATCAAGTTTTCCCTTAAAAGGTTGTCATCCCTGGTGGCGTATCTGGCGGCAGCTACGGGGGACGATACAGAGAAAAATTGCCAAAAAAGTCACCTATTGTCACTTGCCGTCAATATTTTTCGCCCCTGTGATAGCGCTCAAGTCAACGATTCGGCAATTTGCCCGCACGTGCAGGCGTAATGGAGCAGGGTACTTGCGCCTGAACTTGTATGATGTTGCTAAAAAGAATTATCACCAGCCTGCGCGGGCGCGACTGCCCGCCTGGATGCCTGTCCCAGTAAAGGAAATCATGATGTATAAAACAGTGCGCGACCTGTTCCTGCATTTCAAGGAAGCCGTCCCATTCCGCCTCGTCCCGGCCCTGATCTGCACCGCCTTGCTTGTAAGCATGCTATTGCTGCCGGCGCCGGACGGTTTGACGCCCAAGGCCTGGGGCCTGGTGGCGATTTTCCTCACTACGATTTTGGCGATCATCCTGAAAGTCATGCCCATCGGCGTGATGGCGATGATGGCCATCGTCATCGTGTCCTTGTCGCAAGTGACGTCGACCTCGTCCAAGGGCGCCATCACGGATGCGCTCAGCAGTTTCTCGAATCCCCTGATCTGGCTGATCGTCGTGGCCATCCTGATTTCGCGGGGCTTGAAGAAGACGGGGCTGGGCAGCCGCATCGGCCTGCTGTTCATCTCGCTGCTGGGCAAGCGCACCATGGGCATCGGCTATGGCCTGGCCATCTGCGAACTGGTGCTGGCGCCATTTACGCCAAGTAACACGGCAAGGGGTGGCGGCATCGTCCACCCCGTCATGAAATCGATCGCCAATGCCTTCGATTCGGACCCGGCCAAGGGCACGGAAAAGAAAGTCGGCACCTATCTGGCCCTCGTCAATTACCATGCCAATCCCATCACGTCGGCCATGTTCCTGACGGCCACGGCGCCGAACCCGCTGGTGGTCGATTTCGTGGCCAAGGCCAGCGGCCAGAGTTTCCACCTGACGTGGACCACCTGGGCCCTGTGCATGCTGCTGCCGGGCCTCGTCTGCCTGCTGGTGATGCCCTTGATTATCTACTGGCTGTCGCCGCCGGAACTGAAGGCCACGCCGGACGCCGTCACCTACGCGAAAGCCGAGCTGAAAGGCATGGGGCCGCTGTCGCCGTCGGAAAAAGTCATGCTGGGCACCTTCGCCTTGCTGCTGTTGCTGTGGGCGAACGTGCCCGCCATGCTGTTCGGCCCCGCGTTTTCGCTCGATGCGACGGTGGTGGCCTTTGTCGGCTTGTTCGTGCTGATCATTACCGGCACCATCGACTGGGACGACGTGCTGTCGGAAAAGAGCGCCTGGGACACCCTCGTGTGGTTCGGCGCGCTGGTCATGATGGCCGAGCAGTTAAATAAGACGGGCGTGATCGCCTGGTTCTCGGCCGGCATGAAGGCGGCCATCGTCGCCAGCGGCATGGACTGGCTGCCCATCGCCGCCGTCCTTGTGCTGGTGTTCGTGTTCTCGCATTACTTCTTTGCCAGCACGACGGCCCACATCAGCGCCATGTTGCTGGCCTTCCTGACGGTGGGCCTGCACCTGATCCCGGCCGCATACCACGTGCCGTTCATGCTGATGATGACGGCCGGCTCGGCCATCATGATGACCCTGACCCACTATGCGACGGGCACCTCGCCCATCATCTTCGGCAGCGGCTTCGTGACGATGGGCAACTGGTGGCGGGTCGGCTTCATCATGTGCGTGGTGGAACTGCTGATCTTTGCCATCGTGGGCACGACCTGGTGGAAGGTGCTTGGCTACTGGTAACGCAGGCTATCACCGCCGCTACAACTGGCGCGCCAGGCTCTGCACCGTGGCCAGGCACTGCTTGAGGTCGCCGCCGGTGGCGCGTTTCCACAGGACGGCCGCCTGCGACCATGCCTGTTGCGCCAGCAAGTCCTCGATTTCTCTCTGCAATTCGTCCGGCAAGCCGCCGAACTGGCGCAGCTCCAGTGTACGGGGCTGGCCATGGCGGCCGGCCGGGTCCAGTTCTTCCAGCGCCGCATGCAGGCTGCCGGGCCGGTGCGGCGCGCCGGTTTCATCCACATACGCCAGTTGCACGTCGGGAGCATCCGCGACGTCGTAACCGAGGTCGCCGCAAGGTTCATCGATCAGCTGGGCGATGTTATAGATGGTCAATACCTGCGCGGAACGCACCACGTCCGTCAGGTCGTGCACGTCGACGCCCGCATCCAGCAGGCGCTGCAGGGCAGGGGAGTTGATGAACGGGAAGTCCGACTCGCCCAAGGTGCGCCAGCGTTCCAGCCATTGCGGCTGCGGCATGCTTTCATCGACCACATCGGACCACAGGCCCCGCAACAGCAAGTGCTGCAGCGCGGGGGCCAGGTCATTGCGTTGCGCCGCGTCCGCCAAGCTCTGCGCCTGGCTGTCCGTCAAGCCCAGTTCCTGCAAGCGTCGAGAGATCGATGTCATTGTCCAGTCTTCCTTTCACGATATGCGGCATGATAACCGCTGCGGGCCGATCAGCCATGCCCAGGTGCAGGGCCGGCGTGCCGTCAGCATCGACCTGACCTATGTCAATGCCGTCACGCGGAGCCAGAGGCACGGGCAGGTGCACGATTGACCCGTGCCACGGCACTGGTGAATAATGAGCAATGATGTATTCGAGGCAGGCAAACAAGGCAGAACGACAAGGGGCGGCAATGGCAACTCTTCCAGCGGAAGCGGCAGAACACCTGTTTTCCTACGGCACCTTGCAACAGGTCGACGTGCAGCTGGCCACCTTCGGGCGATTGCTCGACAGCCGGCCCGACCAGTTGCCGGGCTACCGTCTGGCGCTGCTGGCGATAGCCGATGCGCAAGTGGTGGCGACCAGCGGCAAGACGCATCACCCGATCGCCTCGCGCAGCGGCGAGCCGGCAGATTGCGTGCCGGGCGCCGTGCTGGCCGTTTCGGCGGAGGAATTGCGCCAGGCGGATGGCTACGAGGTGGCCGATTACCGGCGCGAGCGCGTCACCCTGGCGTCGGGCATGCAAGCCTGGGCCTACGTGGATGCGCGCGATGCGCTGCGGTGAGGGCGGCGCGCTGCTTTCAGCATGGCCCGTAACGGCTATAGTGCCAAGCGCGCGGGATTGCGCATTGGGCGGATCAATGCAGCGAGAATTTGTCGCAGATCAAAGTCTGTTTCGCAGGCATGCGCTAAGATCCGTTATTAGACGAATGTAAATATTCAAGCCATATTAATCCATATTCAAGCCATATTCAATATTATGCACGGATATTTCAATCGGCACCTAGAGTTTCCCCGGCGCCGTTTGAATGTAATAAAGAACGTCTAGTTCTTGAGGCTGCAGAAAGATGCATAGTGGTCTTGCGTGTAATAGCGTTCCACTAATTTGCGTTTCCCTGCCGGAGTCTGCACGAGCAATACCGCGCGATGCGATCCCGCACCGCCATCGCCGCCAATACCCAGATAGTATTCATAATAAACCTCGTCCTTGCCGGCGGCAGGGAGGCGCTTTTCATTATTGTTGAATACGGTATTGCCAGCACCACCGGCCACCGCGCTTGTTTTCGCGTTGCGGTATGCGTCATATTCGCTATTTTGCGGGCTGGGCAGGGTCTTGCTCGGCTCTCTTTTGCCGCAATCGGGGATTTTCGCCGCATAGGCATGGGAGGAGAAAAGGGCGCCTGCCACAATCAGACCCAGCGACCAGCTTGTTGTGCGTTGAGCTTTCATTGCTAATCTTTCGTTGATGTTGCGGTTAATGGAATATTTTCTTGGATACGGCCAGTATTGGTCGGCCGGCGCAATCTCTGCAGTACTGAATATAATTAAATATTTAAAAGGTTTACTCTCCAATTGTCACGCAACTATGGGTGGTCATATGTTTTCGTCAGAAACTGTCAGACGAAATATTCCGGAAAATAAATGCAAGGCGGATTTTTGAATAAATCGCGCCGTCATTTTGATTGACGTGACAATGTTTGAGTTTTTTTGATCGCTAATTCGTTATGCTTCGAGGCAGTTACTGGCAACAAGCAAGCCAGTGCAAACGTGCCGTTCTCCCGATATTCTGTTGTTGGGTATATTCGAGCCAGAACAAGGGATGAATTCATCAATCTAAATCATCAACTTCTGATAGGAATCTGCATGAGCCATGACCACCTCGGTTGCGCCTGCTGCAACCTGCCTCACCTGCCTACGCTGACTAGCGGCCTGTTGACGGAAACCGCACTCAGCGGTGAACTGGACGCCGCGTTCCAGCACGCATATTCCCAGCAAGCCCAGAAACTGACCCCGCAAGCAACGATTTTCCATAACGGCCACATCCACACCATGGCCGCGGACGGCAGCGACCAGGTAGAGGCGCTGGGCATCGCCGGCGGCACCATCATTGCCACCGGCACGCTGCACGCCGTGCGCCAGGCCATGCAGCAGCACCAGCCAAGCGAGGTGGACCTGGACGGCCGCACCTTGCTGCCAGGCTTTGTCGAACCCCATATGCACATCCTGCCCAGCGCGCTGTACAAGAGCTGGCTGTCGCTCACGCCGTTCCTGGCAATACCCCGGCAGCAGGAGCTGGATACGGAATACAGTTTCCAGAGCATCAGCGGGCGGATCAGCGCGGCGCTGGGACAGCCGGACAAGCTGCCGAAAGATAAAAAAGGCAACCCTTGGGTGCTGGGCTTCGGCGTCGATCCTTCGCTGATGATGTCGTGGGAAGACATCGGCGCCAGCCAACTGGATGAGCTGAGCAGCACGGTGCCTATCCTGCTGATGAACTCGTCCGGCCACCTTGCCTACCTCAATACCGCAGCGCTGAAGGCGGCGAACATCGAGGACAGCCCTTCCGGCGTGCTGACCGAAATCAGGATCGCCAAGGCGCTGCTGGTTGCGCCGCTGCCCAAGCTGCCGGAATTTATCGCTTGCCTGAAGCAGGTGCTGGACAACGCTTCGGCCATGGGCTTTACCAGCGTATTCGACGCCGGCGTGGGCGCCACCGATGCGCCGCTGGTGGAAATCGGCCTGCTCAAGCTGGCAGCGCACCTCGGTCCCGTGCGCATCGGCGCCGCGCTGTTTACCAAACCGGAAGAAAAGGCGCTGGACAATTGGCTCGATCATTACAAGCCGGACCTGGACAACCACGGCGACCAGCGTTTCAGCATCAAGGCGATCAAGCTGATCGCGGATGGCTCAAACCAGGGCCTGACGGGTTACCAGAGCCAGCCCTATGCGTGCTCGCATGACCATTCGATACCGGAGGTGCCGCCCACCGGCTTGAGCAACTACCCCGACACGTCCGTGTTTTCCCGCATGCTGGACAAGGCGGTGGGGCGCGGCTGGCCCGTGCTGGTCCACGCCAACGGCGACAAGGCAGTGGAATATGTGCTGCACAGCTACGATCAGGTACTGACGCCACGGCCAGGCGGCATCAGCGAAGAAGAGGCGAAAAAGCGGCGCCAGCTGCGCCTGCGGGTGGAGCACGCATCGTTGCTGAATGATGAGGCCATTACGAAAATGGCGACACTGCAGCTGAACCCCAGTTTCCTCATCGGCCACGTCGGCTATTGGGGACACACGTTCCAGCAGACCATTTTTGGCCAGGAGCGGGCCCAGTTGCTGGACCGCTGCTACTCGGCATTGAATGCGGGCATGCCCATCAGCTTGCATTCGGACCATTTCGTCTCGCCGCTGGGTCCTTTGCGCATGATGGAGCAGGCCGTGTTCCGCACCATGGAAGGTGCGCCAGGGAAAGAGGCGCTGAATCCGGGCGAGCGGATCAGTCGCATGGCGGGATTGCGTGCCGTCACGCTGGATGCCGCCTGGCATTGCCACATGGATCATCTGGTGGGCTCGCTGGAAACCGGCAAGCGGGCTGACCTGGTGATTCTTGCGCAAGACCCGCTGGACGAGACCGTGCGCAAGCTGCGCGACATCGTGGTGGAGGAAACCTGGCTGGCAGGGGTGCAAGTGCACAGCGCAGCCAAGTCGCCAGGGGAAATTGCGCGCTAAGCGGCTGTCAACGTCACCGCCCCCGACCGCTACAGGCAGCGATCGGGGGACGGTCAGCCATTTCAGGCAGAAACGCCCGTGCCGGCGCGTTTCCTGGGCGTTTGACGGTCAGGCGGGCTTGCGCTTGCCTGCGGAAACGCGGTTCCAGCCATAGCCGGCAACGATAATGGCCAGGATGGCCGCTTGCGCCAGCAAGGTTTCCGCCGTAGGCAAGATGCCCAGCAAGTCGATGCGCATGAAGTCGACGGGGGTGACGCCGACCCAGCCCGCTTCCTGCAGCGCGGCCACGCCTTTACCCATCAGTATCACGGCCAGCACGGCCACGAAGGCGGACGTCCACGAGAAGAACTTGCCGATTGGCATGCGAGCGCTGGTGCGCAGCAAGGCCCAGGCAATGACGACCAGCAGCACGATGGCCACCGCGAAGCCGCCCAGCAGGGCGCCGCCGTTGCCGTCCGCCGCCAGGGCGGAGTAGAACAGCACGGTTTCAAACACTTCGCGGTAGACGGCGATGAAGGCGAGGGCGAACAGGCCCCAGGCCGAGCGCCGGCTCATCGCTGCCGTGAGTTTCTCGTGCAGGTATTCCTGCCAGCGCCCGGCGCTGCTCTTCTGGTGCATCCACAGGCCCACGCTGAGCAAGACCAGGGCCGCGAACACGGAACCGAGCCCTTCGCTCACTTCGCGGCTGGCGCCGCTGATGGTCACCAGATACGTTGCCGCCACCCACGTCAGGCCGCCCGCCACCAGCGCGCTGGCCCATCCTGCATGCACATAGGGCAGCACATCGTTGCGCTTGGCCTTGCGCAGGAAGGCGATGATGCCGATCACGATCAGCAGCGCTTCCACGCCTTCGCGCAGCAAGATCGTCAAGGCGCCGATAAAGGTGGTCATCGGATCCGCCTTGGCATCGCCCAGCTCCGCTTCCACGTGGGTAAACAGTTGCTGCAGCTTTTCGCCCGCCGCCTCGGCGTCGGCCACCGTGCCCTTGGCCACGGCGGAACGGTAGGCCAGCATGGCGTTTTCCACGGCCAGCAGCAGGGATTTGTTTCGCGCGCCGACCATCGGCTCGATGGGCTCGAAACCGTCGAGGTAAGCGGACAGGCCCAGGCGCGTGGCGCCCGCGCGGTCGCCTGCGTGCATGGCGGCCAGGCTTTCCGCCAGGCGCAGGCGCGACAGGGCCAGGCCGGCCGGCTTGTGCGCCTCGGCCTTGTCCGGATGACTGCGCAGGTAGGCCGTCAGTGCCTGGGCTTCATCCGCGCCCAGCTTGGCCGCCGCCGCTTCCTGCGTGAGGGTCGTCACGGCAGCCAGGTCCGCGTACAGTTTTTTGCTGCGCGGATCGTCCTGCCACAGCTTTTCACCGTGCGCGCGCGCCGCCGCGTCGTGCGACATGCCGCCGATATAGAACGCCAGGTCCCAGCGCTCGTTTTCGGACAGCTGGCCGAAACTGGCCATCGAGGTGCCGGCCACGCCTTGCGAGATGACCTGGTACAGCGCCATCAGGCTGCGCGACTGCGCCCGTTCGCCATCCGTGAAGGCGATCGGTTTCGGCTCCAGACTGGCCGCCAGCGGACCGTCGCCGCCGCCGGCCACGCCGTGGCAAGAAGCGCACTGGGCCGCATACAGGGCCGCGCCGCGCGCCAGGTTGGGCAGCACCTTGGGCGCCACGGGGATCGGGTAGGCGGCAATCAGCAAGCCATTCGCATGGTGCGCCAGGCGCTTGACTTCCAAGCCGTCCGCCTTGGCCACGACGGCCGCGCGCAAGTCGGCGATGGCGGCGGCAATGGTTGTCTTGGAAGCGTGGGCGGGCAGGGCGGCGATCTGCGTCGTCGCATTGTCCGTGAAGTCGAGCATTTCCGCATATTCGGCCTCGCTGACCACCTTGCCATGCTCGACGGCGCCGCTGTAATCGACGGCAACATAGTCAATCAATTGCCACAACTGTTTGGCGCCGGCGCCAGGATCCGTCGCTTGCGCCTGCGCGCCGCCGGCCAGCAGCAAGCTGGCGGCCACGAGCGGATAGCATACGAGCCATTTCTTGATAGAGCTGAACATGATTCTCATTCTCATTTGTCGTTAACCCGGCGACTATAGGACAGACAGTGCGGGGTGTCAACGGCGCACGGGCGTGCGCGGGCGCAAACAGCGTCGTCCAGGTCAATGTTCTTGACCCGGACAAACTGCCTGGAGAATGGAACAAGGCGGAAAGGTTATTGCTTCGATGCCGGTTTCGCGTACAGGCCCCTGGCCAGTCCGTTGTCCGCATCGTCGACCTTCAGGCCGCCCTTGACGACGCGCAAGGCCAGCTTCTGGAAGGCCTGGCCCCGCAACCATTGGGGATCGGTGACGGCGAACGCGGCGATGCGCTCCTGCGCGCGCTCGGGTGGCACGGCCAGCCATTGATAGTCGGCCTTCGAGCCCTGGCGGCGCAAGCCGGCGCGCACCCAGCGTTCCGATGCCGGCATGGAGACGATGGCGTCGCCGTTCGCCGCGCTGACGGCCGTGGCCGTCTTGCCGCTTTGCGCCTCGAATTTCACTTCCACGCCAGCCATCGGCCCCAGCCGGGGAAAGCCGACGATGGCCACCCACACACCCGCTTCGGCGGGTTTCTGGATGTTCATTTCCGTTTCCTCGAATACGCGAAACAGCGGTTCCTTGCCGCCGTTGCCCGCCACCAGGGTCACGAGGTCGCCGGCAACGCGCCACTCGCCGCTGGCTTGTTCGTCGGTATTGCCATAACTGAGCATCCATTCGAAGGTGCCGTCCTTTTTCAGCAGCAGTTCGGAGCCCGTTTCCATGACGCCTTGCAGGTAATAGTGTCCGGGCAGCGTAGCCGCAGCCGAGTCTGCCGCGCTGGCCGAAAACGACCAGGCGAGGGCGGCGCAGGCCAGCAGGCGGGAGAGGGATTTCTTCATCGGTGTATCCTCGGTGTGTCTTTTATGAAATGCCATCATAGCAACATCAATCTCATTGCCGTCGCACGGCACACCGCGCAGCCTGCCGGCGGCGTGCCGCTCAGCTGCCGCTGAAATCGAGCACCACGCGCGCGGCAACCTTGCCATGTTCCAGGCGGCCGAAGATCTCGTTGATGGCCGACAGCGGCTGCAATTCCACGTCGGCCGTGACCTTGCCAGTGGCGGCAAAGGCGAGCGCCTCGGCCATGTCCTGGCGCGTGCCCACAAAAGAGCCGCGTATCGTCACGCAGTTGGCGACCACGTCGAACAGGGGCGTCGGGAAGTCGCCTGGCGGCAAGCCCACCAGCACGCAGGTGCCGCGCTTGCGCGTCATCGCCACGCCCTGCTGGAAGGCGTCGATCGACGGCGCCGTGATCAGCACGCCATGCGCGCCGCCGCCCGTCGCTTCGCGCAAGGCCGCAACGGGATCGCCCTGGCGGGCATTGATGGTCACTTCGGCGCCCAGGGCGCGCGCGTGTTCCAGCTTGCCTTCATCGATGTCGACGGCCGCCACGCGCAAGCCCATGGCCAGCGCATACTCGATGGCCAGGTGGCCCAGTCCGCCGATGCCGGACACGGCCAGCCATTCGCCCGGCCGCGCGCCCGTTTCCTTGATGCCCTTGTAACTGGTGACGCCCGCGCAGATGATGGGCGCCGCCTGCACGGCGGACAAGCCCGCCGGAATGTGCGCGACATAGCGCGGGTCGGCCAGGATGTATTCGGCAAAGCCGCCATTCCTGGTGTAGCCGCCGAACTGCGCTTCGGCGCACACGGTTTCCCAGGCTGCCAGGCAATGTTCGCAATGGCCGCAAGCCGAGTAGAGCCAGGGCACGCCGACCCGGTCGCCCAGCTGCACTTCCGTCACGCCCGTGCCCATGGCCACCACCAGGCCGATGCCTTCGTGGCCGGGAATGAACGGCGGCGTGGGCTTGACGGGCCAGTCGCCGCGCGCCGCATGCAAGTCAGTGTGACAGACGCCGCACGCTTCCGTCTTGACCAGGATCTGGCCAGGGCCGGGAACCGGCACGGGTACGTCGCGCAGCACCAGCGGCTGGCCCAGTTGCTCGACAACGGCGGCTTTCATGGTAGTGGGTGTCATGTTATTCCTTGTGAAGTGGGTAGGGCATCGTGCAGGGCGCGAAACGTTCTGCCGTGGTTTGCAGTACAGGCGTTTGCGCATGGTCATATTCTGCTGCAGGGAGCGTGAAATTTGAATGACCTACATCAACGTATTGCGGCAGCAGTGGCAAGCGCATCCAATATAAAAAAAGCACCCGAGCGGGTGCTTTTAACTTCTCGCGGCGCGATCTGGCGCTTCTTCTTCATCCATCATTTTTCGGCGCCGAGGGCTGCGAGCGGCTTCGGCGCATACAGCGCGCTTTGGAACTCGGGCACGTATTCATATTTCATCATCTTCCCCAGCTTCAATGACTTGATATAGCGGGAGAAGCTGCCGTCGCCCAGTTTCAGGCCGACGGCGTCCGCGCTCGTACTCGATGCGTAGCTCAGCTGGCGGGAAACGGCATAGCCGTATGTCAGCTTCCCGCCCAGGTCCTTGTTGGTGAAGCTGTTGGTCACCAAATCGGCCTTGTGCGACAAGTCGCCCAGTTTTTTTCCCTCAAAAACAAAATCAAGCTTTCCCGTTTCGCTATCCGTGACTTCGAAGGAAATGCTTGATTCGGTTTCCTTCAACTCGATACCCGTCAGCCACTTGGGCAGGTTGTATCCGACGACGCCGCGGACCCTGGCCAGTTCGGTATTCACGGGCAGCTTGAGCACATAGCCCCAGAAGTCCTTGGATAGCGATTGGCCCAGCAAGGTAAAAGGGCCAAAGCTGCTTGTACCGGGTTGATTGGTCACAATCGCCAATGAGATTTCATTGTAGCTGTCGTTGTCGCAATAATCATAGGCGTAGGCCGTCAATGCCACGGCGCCCCGGCCTGGCCATACCTGCAGCGGCTGCACCTGCTTGCGTATGTCTTCCGGCATCAGTTCCTTCAGCCTTTCCAGGTCCGCCGTAAAGACGGCCGTGATCTTGCGGTTCTTGTAATAGAAGTTCGGCGAATACGATTCAAAGCCGATGGCCACCTTTTCTTTCTTGATTCCCTTGAACCAGCTCAGGTCGACGTCTGGCGCTTCCGACGCAATGACCGATAAAGGGGGATTCGAGCGAAACCGGTCATACAGGCCGCCAGCCTTCACGGGAACGTCATGGCCCGCGATATTCATGAGGACCTGCGTGTTTTCCACGGCATTGTCAGCCCAGGACACGGTTGCTGCCGTACTCAAGATCAATCCAGTGACTGCAACGGCAATTTTCATCTTCATTTCTCGTACCTCTAATGGTTGATTTGGAAAAGTTAATTTAAAAATCACTACAGCCATTACGCGGCAAGCGCATGCCTGTTCATCCTGCGGCGATACTGGCGATTCCTGACGATGGTTTCCAATTGCTGAATCAATAAGGCCAGGGCAGGGGCCACATTCGGCTTGGTATGCTTGCCCTGGCTCAGGCGCCGCAGCTGATACTTCACCATTGCCATATAGGCGATGGACGACAGCACCTTGTTTTTCCAGGTGATGGCCCGGAGCGACGGGCTGGCCGATCGATTGGAACGCCATGCCTCGGGCAGCTGGGGATCGAGCGCCAGCGCCGTACCCATGCCGGCCATGGCGATGCCGCTGTCCAGCACTTGCTCGACCACCTGATAGCGGCGTATGCCGCCCGTTACCATGAGCGGCATGCGGGCCACCGTGGCGATGTCCTTGGCAAATTCGAGGAAATAGGCTTCGCGGGCCAGCGTGCGGCCATCGCGGGTCTGGCCGTGCATGGCCGGCGCTTCATAACTGCCGCCAGACAATTCAATCAAGTCCACGCCCAGCGTGTTGAGCATGGATACGACCTGCCTGGCATCTTCCGAGCTGAATCCGCCTTTCTGGAAATCTGCCGAGTTGAGTTTCACCGCGACGGCAAAGCCTTTGCCGACAGCCTGCCGCACCTCGTTGACGACGTCGACCAGCAGCCGCGCGCGGTTCGCTATCGATCCGCCCCAGCGGTCGCTGCGTTTGTTGGTAATCGGGGACAGGAACTGGCTGATCAGGTAACCGTGCGCCGCATGGATCTGCACGCCCGTAAAGCCAAACTGCTCCGCCAGCTGCGCGGCCCGGACAAAGCGCTGCTTCACGTCGGCAATATCGGCCTCCGTCATTGCGCGCGGCGCCGCAAACTGCTTCGAGAAATTGCCCAGGTCCATGGACACGGCTGACGGCGCCAGGGTTTCCTGTCCCAT
The DNA here is from genome assembly GCF_009208555.1 of Janthinobacterium violaceinigrum. GTDB lineage: Bacteria > Pseudomonadota > Gammaproteobacteria > Burkholderiales > Burkholderiaceae_D > Janthinobacterium > Janthinobacterium violaceinigrum. Next base: position 216,675 of record NZ_WFLI01000001.1, read on the forward strand.
GGCGGCAGGCATCTGGCGTCCCGGATGGTTGATCTGCATCCATATGTGCGCCCCCCGTGAACGGGCCGTACGGGACCAGTTCTCGAAGCGGGCGCCAAATTGCTCGGACTCAAGCACCACACCGCCGGGGCCCGTCATGGCGCGGCGGTCGATCATCACGTTGCCAGTGATCATCAGGCCAACGCCGCCGTCAGCCCACGACTGGTACAAACGGATCAGCTCCTCCGACGGGGCGTGGTCCTGGTCAGCCATGTTCTCTTCCATGGCGGCTTTGGCGAGGCGGTTGGGAATGACTGCCCCATTGGGCAATGTCAGGGGGGTAAAGGGTTTCATGCTTATCTCCAAGGTTGCGATAGCCTCACGATAAGCTTTAAGCTAACTTGAAGGTCAAGCCCTAAAACGAAAAAAAATCGCACTGTCGCGTTCGGGACACTGGTTTGAAGCGAGGCCGCTTCCTTTGGGCCACAAAAATCTCGCGGTTGTCCATCGGCCGCTTGACATTCAAGTTGGCTTTAAGCTTATAGTCGATCACGCTGTGTTCGCAACATGGCTCAGACCACTCAACTATCCGGAGGACGATCCCATGTCTGTTTTCAAGAAGCTGCTTCTGGCTGTCATGCCCTTGCTGTTCATGCAGATGGTTGCTGCTGAACCGGCATCCCCAATGCGCGGTCCGGGCATGGAAAAAGTGCTGGTCGTCATGACCAATCATTCCCAATATCCAAGCAGAAACGACCATACGGGACTCTGGCTCACGGAATTGACGCACGTGTACGACGCGCTGCAGGAAGCCGGCTATGGCGTGGACTTCGTCAGCCCAGGCGGCGGGGCCGTGCCGCTCGATGAGCGCAGCCAGGGATGGCTGTATATGGATGAGGCGGCAAGAGAGCACCTGAAAAATCCTGTTTTCATGGCATCATTACAATCGACAAAGGCCGCGGCCGACATCGATCCCGCTGCCTATGCGGCTGTTTTCTACACGGGCGGCCATGGAACGATGTGGGATTTCAAGGGCAACAAGGACCTCAAGCGCGTCGCCGAGGCGATCTACCGCAACGGCGGCATCGTTTCCTCCGTGTGCCATGGCGCCGCTGGCTTGCTCGACCTCGAGGACGACAAGGGCGAGCCGCTGATCAAAGGGCGCCGGGTGACGGGTTTTTCAAACCTGGAAGAATCGCTTGCCGGCATCAGGGACCAGGTTCCCTACCTTTTGCAAAGCGAGGTAGAGAAGAGAGGGGCGCTGTATGAAAAAGGCTTGATCCCGTTTGGCAGCTTCGTCATGACGGACGGCCGCCTCGTCACTGGTCAGAACCCCGGGTCCAGCAAGGAAGTGGCACAAGCGCTACTGAAAGCCCTCCGGGATAACAAACCACAATAACTTAGGGGGAAACACCATGAAAATTGGCGAATTGGCCAAGCGCAGCGGCTTGGCCGCCTCCACGATACGCTTCTACGAATCCAAGGGCTTGCTGAAAGCCGTGAGCCGGCAATCGAACGGCTACCGCGAGTATCCGCTGGAAGCGGTGGCAGTCCTGTCCATTATCAGCGACGCGCAGCAGGCGGGCTTTTCCCTCGACGAAATCAAGCAAGTCTTGCCCGAGGATATATCGTCATGGCGGCACGACGAGCTGATGGCCGCGCTCAAAAAGAAGATAGCCGATATCGAATCCCTGGAAGTGCGCCTGGCACAAAACAAGGCCCATCTTTTGTCGCTGATTCAACTGATCGATGCAAAACCGGAGGATGTGGACTGCAAGGATAATGCTGCCAGGGTCATGGAAAGCTTGGGTATAGTCGGTAAAGACTAAATACGGGACTGGTTTTACAGCAGGTTTGCATCAGGGAGAAATGAATCGCCATGCTGCGATTTATTTACCTTTGCACGATTACCTCACATTTGATCATGGCATTGGCAGGCAGCATGCTTATTCTTTGCTCCACCCCATCCGTCACCCAGTGCCAAGAACAGGTTCACATGGTCAAGCACCAACTGGGTATCTCCGAGTTCACCACACTGGCTCCATCGCCGACGGGATTCTGTTCTGGCAGTATCTTCACATAATTTGTTGCTTTCACGTCATTGTGAAGATGTGTGAGACTTGGGCATTGAATAACCGTATAGAGTGTTTGTGGTTGTTTAGATAATAATCAAATGAAAATGTCTATGACTTAGGGAGAAACCGTATGGGACTCAATCTGCGCAAACTGCATGAACTGCTCTTCTATGCGATCGACAAAGCGTCGCCTTGCAACCTAGCGCTAGACAACAGTTCTAACACGCTGGGTAAAATCGCTGACAAGCTTTTGACAGATCTAAAAATTACGCCGCAAGGGAAGTCTGACATGTGGCAAATCGTTGATACCTCCGTTCGCGGTTATGCCGGGGGCGAAATCCTGCCCAGTGCAATTCAATCCCAATGCGCCACTCCAATGGAGATGTGGGAAGCGCAGTGCAAAGCATCAAAAGTAGCACCGGTTCCTGAACCAGATAACGTGCTGTAAATGGGAGAGTGAAGATGAATACAAACTTTCGTGTTCTCGCGTTCGCGCTATTTACCTTTGCGCCGATTGTTGCAGTTGCAGCCGATACTATGGACAAGACCACTTTGACCTTGCGGTCGGCAGATGAACCCAATGCTGCGAAAAAACAATGGGAGCAGGGTGCTGGAATCGCGTTCAACTCTGTCGACGGCAAGGAGACTTGGCAAACCGATGCGGTGTTGAAGATTATTGCGAGCAGCTTAAAACAGTCCGATCTGATTGAAGTACCGAGCATCAAACACAATTTGAGCGGCGGGGTATTTCTGCACAAAATGTCCGGCGGAGACACTCCATCAAATGACCGAGGTGTGTCCCTCGGTGCGGATTGGCATGTGATCCCAGGCGGTTCTGCCGCAGGCGGAGTTGTCAGCTATGACATCGGCGTAAACGGCAGCATGGGCAAAACGCTGAAATTTGTTACCGATGCCAGTGGCCAGTCAAAATTCGACGTGGATACTAAGCGATTAACCGCTATTGGATCAATGTATTACCAGCCGCAAGACTCTAGTATGTATTTCAGATTTGCAGGTGGCGCGTATATGGACCACGCATCAGCATCGGCGAAGAAAGGTGTCAATGGACGGGAGTCTGGCCTGTTGGCCTCAGTTCAGTTTTCCGTGTACCCGTTCGGTATGAGTGCGGCAGAGAACAAGCTTGGACCATGGGTTGTGGCACCGCTATTTACGCTCAAAGCACAGCGCCAGCGCGACCTTTCCGCCTCTGGAGAAAGGGAAAAGGCAGGGTACACTTTATATTCGGCCGTAATGAGCTTCCCATTCACGATTGCGGGCGTAGACCCTGGGTATGTTCCTAGCTTTGATATCAAACGTTCAGTCGGAGCCGATCTCTTAACCGGCAGGACACGTAGTGGTCAAACTAGTGTGTTATTCACTTTAAAATATTGATGGGCATTGCTGGACGGATTCCCATTCGGTCGCGGTAGCAGTTGGGATGCTGCGGGAACATGTGGCAGCGGATGGCAGGAATCCTGCGAGTTATTCCGATTGGCGACGCCTTGGTCAGAGCTGCCGACTAATCAGATGAAAAGAGTGGCAGCTAACATTTCTTTGGTTGGATTTTTCGATTCCAGAACTATAGAAATTTGATGCATTTTGTAATTTCTTGTTAGAAGACTCCTCGTCTTTTAAATACTCAAATGAAAAACCTAGACTAACCATTCGGGAATTTGATAAATATTACATGGAAAATATTGATTATTATGAATCGTTTGAAGATGTCTATATGCCAACACAAAATACGATATCAATTATGGAAGCTGATGAAATTAACAAGGATAATCTTCGATGATGGCTACAAATTTATTAAAAGCCATAATTATTTTTGGCGTACTTATCTCACCTCCCACATGGAGTTTCCAAATAAAAGATCAGTATGAATATATTTTTGTCGGGGAGGTTCATGGAACTGTGCATTCCCCAAGAATTTTTTATTATCTTGTAGAAAGTTTATCCATACAGAAAAGAAATATTGCGGTCGCGTTGGAAATTCCAAAATCCGAGGATGTTATTTTAAATAATTTCATTCATGCCAACGAAAAAGAAGCGGGAAATATCAGAGAATCAATGTTAGAGCGGGAATTTTGGAAACCTGCTAGTGGGATATATGATGGACGTTCAAGCATAGCAATGCTCGATCTAATTGATTCACTCAGATCGCTCAGCCTTCTTGCGGATGTAGATATCAAAATTCTTTGCTTCAGTGATGCTACCGAAGAGAAAATGGCGAATAACTTAATCAGAAAATTGGCTGAACATCCAGGCTATCGCCTGCTCGTGCTAACTGGAAACATACATGCGATGTATAATAATCCATTCGACAAATCAAATAAAACTATTCCATCTTATTTCCCTAAAGATAAAACTTTTTCTATAGATATTCGCGCTAACTCAGGGAGCGCGTGGATATGTCAATCCAGGAATCAATGCGGAATTGTCCAGATTGAAGATAATTATAGCTCTCATCCCTGTAAAAATATATGCGCAGTGCCTTTGGAAGAAAATGAAAAATTCGACTTGAGTATTGTATTGGCGCGCACAGAAGCATCACCTCCCGCCACCTCAGAAAATAAAAATAAGTAGGAAGCAGTTAAAAACACTGATTAAACGTAAAAACCTACGTACAAAGATTGGCGATCAATCGGTTCGCTTAGCTGATTGATCTTAACCTCTCGGCATCCCCGGTAATTCAATTTATTAATTATTAATATGGAGGATAGATTATCTTGCGTGATCAAACCAGCACTTCAGCAGCCATCCCCGCTGCTATTCGCACGCCACCTCTGTTCCGCCACGAAGTTCTTGACCATCTGGGGCACAAGCAGTAGGCACGGTACTGTTAGCGCGGCCTGTTAGCCATGCATTCTTGGACAGGTGAGATTCGGCAATGTCTCAGTAAGTCGAGGACCTACTGATATAGGTGATTGTTCGAGATACTGTGCGACAGCAAGTTGATCTTTTTCAGACCAAACCCCAGAGTACCTACAATGCTGTCGCTGGAGTACTCAAAATGCTGTCGGCGTACTATTCTTGAAACGGTTGCTTCTACTTCCATCATCAATTTGACTTACGTCCCAAGTCTATTGTTCACCGAACCTGCAAATCATTGGTTCTTAACGGTTTTTTTTCCATTTCTCTTCTATCCCGTTCATGAACCGGGTCTCGATTGAATTGTCATGATGGTATTAAGAATACCTGGAACGATACCTACACGGCGCGACGCCGTGTATTTCCAGACGGACAGTGCGAAGTCACTGTCGTTAAAGAACGTTTCTTTATCGGTCCAGCGTTGCGGCGCAAACCACGGGCGAAACGTGGCGAATCGAGCCAGCGCGAAGCGAATGACGACGATGCGGGTAGGCGCGCAAAGAAGAATGTGCGCCTTTGCTGCAAGCAAATCGGCGCCGACCGCATGGTGACGTTGACCTATCGAGAAAACATGCTGGACCGCGAACTTGCATTAAAGCACTGGAAGGCGTTTTGTCGAAAAATTGGTAAGCATAAACAATTTCATTATGTAGCGGTCATTGAGGAACAGGCCCGTGGCGCCTTGCATTTTCATGTGGCCGTCGCCGGGCGTCAGATGTACGCACTGCTGCGCTCCATCTGGCAAGGCATCCTGGGGCGTGGCCCGAACGGCGAACAGATGGGCCAAGTCCACGTCCGCGACCGGCACCGTTTCGGCTTCGGCGTGGCCGGGGCTCACAAGATTGCCAGTTATATAGCGAAATATTGCGGCAAAGAAATGCAGTGCAGGGCGCTTGACCAGAAGCGCTACTTCCGCTCCAGGGGCATCGTGGTGCCGGAAGTCGATGTATGGCGGGTGCCATTTTGTACAAACATGCTGCGCGCTGCGCAGGTCGCATTTCAGGCGCTTTCCGGCCATTGCATGGACGGCTTGCAGACCTGGTGCAACAACAATCTCAGCGTCGTGTACCTGGCGACGGCACCGGGATTGCCACAAGCGGTGGACGATTGTCCGTTCTGACAGTTACTCCACCTTGATTGACGGGAAGGAGGGGAGTGACATGGCAAATTTTGACGATAATTCACTGCGAATACTTGAGCAAATCGAGGATGAGTTCCGCAATCAGTACTGGATTATTCGCAACTCCAGGCGAACCAACTGGCGGTCCGTCAACCGGACTAGGATGCTTGGCGATTTCATGTATATGCTTGGCGTCCCGAAATGGGCGGTTCAACAGGCCGGGTACTGCCTGCGACTACGGGTTTGTGAAAGATGTTTTAAGGATGAAATTCGTTGCTATGGTATCTGCCAACGAGCCAAACGCGGTGATTTTGATAAATAATATCTATCGAGGAAAGAGGAATTATGTTTAAATGTATGCTAGAGGGAGCTTTCGATTTGCATTTCCAAGAAAAATAAATCGGATGAGAACATAATTTATAATTGATGCGGAAATATAATGGCATGGATAAAAGATATCAAGTTTTTATTAGCTCAACTTATTCTGATTTGACGGAAGAGCGAAAAGAAATAATGCAAGCCCTTTTGGAGTTAGATGCCATTCCGGCTGGCATGGAATTATTTCCGGCGGCAGATGAGGATCAATGGACGCTCATTAAAAAGGTGATTGATGACTGTGATTATTACCTTATTGTTGTCGCCGGTCGATACGGATCTATTGGGCCAGATAAAATAAGTTATACAGAAATGGAATTTCGTTATGCAAAGGAATCAGGTAAGCCAATTATTGGTTTTATTCATAAGGAGCCTGAAAAAATAGCTGTCGGCTTAACTGAATCAAGTGAGGAAGGAAAAGCTAAGGATGACTTTCAGACCATTAAGATTCAGCTCAGGGCACTGGGTTTAATCACTAAAAGCACACGCAGTAGAAGCGTAAAGGATACTTCTACATATTGGACTCTTACGCCATACGGGGACAATGTGATGCTGCAACTTCGAGCCATACGGAAAGATTGATAGCTAATTTCGGCGGTGCCTGTCAATGACATTGTGCAATTATCGGAGCGGGACAGTTGAAGTGGTAGTCTCGGCATCGCCTCCATTATGAAACCACTTATGAGTCGTCGGGGCTGCTAGAAGTAGTCTCCACTTCCACTTCTCATTTGACATAATATAAATTATGCGAAGTTATGGGTGGATTTGAGAAATCCTCCATTTTGCCAACTCCTCAATCGCAAATGCGATTTCCACCATCTGCGTTTCCCCCATCTGCGCGCAGCTGTCGCCGCCGCTGCGAGCCTTCACGTGAACAAGCTACATGAAATACGGCTTGTCCCCGTCCGTGTTCGGTTTGTTCACGCCCAGGTTGGCGTGCAGGTGCAGGTCTGGCGCTGCGATGATGCTGGCGATCAGGTCGGCCACGCTCTTGCGCGACACTACGGTGCCTTTGAACGGCGCGTGGCGCGTGGTCAGTTCGTAGTCGACTTCGTCTTCGTTCGTCATCCAGGCTGGACGCACGATCGTGTATGCCAGGCCGGACGCTTCGATGGCGTCGGCGGCGCGGCGGAATGGTTTCAGGTCTTCGGCCAGCATGGCGTTATTCCATGCGCCGAATTTGCCAGGAACTTCGTCGTAGATGCCCATCGACAGCACGAAAACCAGGCGCTCGACACCAGAGGCCCGCATGGCGGCGATGATGCTGTTGGCCTGCTTGTCCATGTCGTCGCCCACGAGATTGGCGTAGACCAGGTCGTGGCCTGGCATCGTTTGCCGCAGCAAGGCGTGGTCCAGCACGTCGCCGGCCAGCACGGTGCCGTTGGGCGGGACTGGCGTGGGCAGCTTGGCGGGATTGCGCAGCAACAGCGTCAAGGCGATGTCGTCACGGCCCGCCAAGGCGCGGATGACCCACTGCGCCACTTGTCCGCCTGCGCCCAGTATCAATATCTTTTTCATCATTTCCGCTTTCATCATGGCACGGCGCCATGCAGGAAGTTACAGGCTTTCTTTGGCGAAAGGAATACGGTGCGCTTGAAAACAGGATATCGCCCGGTGATGCGTGCCGGCCGATCGCCTGGTCTCGTGGTAAATTGCCGCCCGTGACAAGCTTGTCATGGCCTGCAACGTCTATCAAATTCACCATGCAATCAATCCTTTATCGGCTATTTCGAATGAAAAACCTCAACATTGAGTCCCGATGATCGCGGCACCTCCACGCACCGCGTTTTTGCCGCCGCACCGCCGCTGCCTGTCCCTAGCCGGCGCGCTGGCCATCGCGGCCGCCTTGTCCGCCTGCGCCAGCAAGCCCGGTCCCTGGCCTGCACGCGCCCTGCCGCCGTCGGCTGCCGTGACGGTCGATGCTACGCAATTTCTGTCCAGAAAACAGCTGGTGGACTGGCAAGTCGATCTCGACGAGCGCCGCCTGCGCGCCACCGGATCGCCGCGGCATGAAGCGTATATCGACGTCCTGCAGGAACGCCTGGCGCGCGCCGGTGTCAAACAGCTGCGCTTCGAGCCTTTCAGCTTCCGGCAATGGTCGGTGGAAGCTGAAAACTGGGGTTTGGACGTGGTCGATGACGACAGATCCGGCGTACTACCCACGGCTGGCTACATTCCGTATTCGGGCGTGACGCCGCCGTCCGGCATTACAGGACGCATCGTCTATCTGGCGCCAAATGTCCCGCCCGATGCCAGCCTGGCGGGCCAGCTGGTGCTTGTCGAGATGCCCAAAGTGGCGTGGACAGGCCAGGTTTTCCACCAATCCGCCGTTCACATCCACGATCCGGACCACGCCATGGGGCCGGACACGCCGTATGCGCGCCCGTTCCAGAGGCTGGAGCCGTTCATCGCCTTGCTGGACAGCCTGCAGGCGGCCGGTGCGGCCGGTGTAATCGTCATTCTCGATACGCCGTCCATGGCGGCGGATGGCTTGTATGCGCCCCACGACGGCGTAGTGCGCCAGTTGCCCGGTGTGTTTATCGACCGCGAGCGGGGCCAGCGCCTGCGCGACCGGGTGCTGGCGGGCAAGGCGCCCGTCCTGCGGTTGACCATGGCTGCCACCGTGCGGCAGGTGCAGACGCGCAATTTGATCGGCATCATCCCCGGCAAGTCCGAGGAATTGATGGTGCTGGCTAGCCACACGGATGGCCCGAACGGGCTGGACGACAATGGGGCGAACGCCATCGTCGACATGGCCCAGTACCTGGCGCGCCTGCCGCAGGACAGCCTGCCGCGCAGCGTCATGCTGTTGTTGACGAGCGGCCATTTCGCGGGTGGCGTGGGCATCGCGCAGTTTTTCAAGCGCCACCAGGACGATGGCGTGACGCAGCGCATGGCCGCGATGCTGGCCGTCGGGCACCTGGGCGCGCTGGAAGTGCTGCCCGACAGGCATGGTTATTTGCATCCCACGGGCAGGTTCGAGCCGGTCGCTCTGTTTTCGCCGCGCACGCCCGCCCTGATGGATGCGTCCTACGCCATGCTGAAACAGGCCAACGCAGCACCCGCGTTCGTGCTACCGTCGAGCAAATCCGGCCCGCAGCACGCCGGCTGGCCTGACGAAGGCCGGTATTTCCAGGCCGCGCAGTCCATTCCCACGCTTCATTACATGGCGCAACCGTATTATTTGCTCGACCATGGCATCGACACCGTGACCCAGCTCGACTACCGCCTCATGCAGCGCCAGACCGTGGCCTTGACGCAACTGCTGCTGGACCTGTCGCGCGTGCCCCATGCCGATTTGCGCAAGGAAACCGCGCCGTAGCGGCCGTGCGCCGCCGCACGGCCTCCTCCTCCCTTCCCCGCCCTGCCCCTGGCGCTATTCCGGACACCATACCAGCGCGCCAGAAAACAGCCACTGGTATGGCCCGCGCCGCCCTTCTGATGGGACCAGATGGCAACTGGTATTGTGATTTCGCGCAAAGAATAAAACCAGTTGACTACCACCTGCAATGCTTGCACTCTGAAACAGCGGACGGTGTCCAGCCGTCTGGCCATATAAAAACACACAAGGAGATGCAATGAACCGGACAGTCATGAATACCATGATCATTACCCTTTTCGGCGGAACGTTGGCGGCCTGCGGCGGCGGCAGCGATGGATCCAGCGCAGGTGCAAGCCAGCTGCTGGCGGGCGCCACCGCAGCGGTGGCTTGCTACACGCCATGGAATAGCGCCACTGCCTACAACGGCGGCGGCCAGGCCAGCTACAACAACGTCAATTACACGGCCAACTGGTGGACACAAGGAAATAATCCATCGACCAGCAGCGGCGGCGCCGGCAGCGGCCAGCCCTGGACGGCGGTGGGAGACTGCGGCACGCCGACACCTACGCCAACTCCGACCCCAACACCTACGCCAACCCCAACTCCAACTCCGACACCTACGCCAACTCCGACACCGACACCGACACCGACACCAACTCCTACACCAACGCCGACGCCTACCCCCACGGGCCTGGCCAAGCACGCGCTGATCGGCTACTGGCACAACTTCACCAACCCCAGCGGCGCCACCTATCCGATCAGCCAGGTCAGCGATGACTGGGATGTGATCGTCGTCTCGTTCGGCGACAACGCGGGCGGCGGCAATGTCAGCCTGACCATCGATCCGGGTGCGGGTACGGAAGCACAATTCATCGCCGACGTGGCGGCCAAGCGGGCCAAGGGCAAGAAAGTGATCCTGTCGCTAGGCGGACAGAACGGTTCCGTTTCCGTCGGCAACACGGCCGAAGCGACGAATTTCACGAACAGCCTATACGCCATCATCACCAAGTATGGCTTCGACGGCATCGACCTGGACCTGGAAAACGGCGTGGCGCAAGGCGCGGCCATCCAGACCTATCTGCCGATCGCCGTGAAAAACCTGAAAGCCAAGGTCGGCAACAGTTTTTACCTGTCGATGGCGCCGGAATGGGTGTACGTGGAGGGGGGATATACGAGCTATGGCAGCATCTGGGGCGCCTACATTCCCATCATCAACGCCTTGCGCAGCGAGTTGACGGTGCTGCACCCGCAGTACTACAACAATGGCGACATCTACACGCCGTACGCCACGGGCGCCATCAAGGCGGGCTCGGCCGACCAGCTGGTGGCCACGGCGCGCATGCTGATCGAAGGGTTCAACTATGGCGGCAATACCTTTGCAGGCCTGCGTCCGGACCAGGTGGGCTTTGGCGTACCGTCGGGCCGCAGCTCGGCCGGCTCGGGTTTCACGACGAATGCCGACGTCAGCAATGCCCTCAATTGCCTGACGCGCCTGCTCAATTGCGGCACCATCAAGCCGCTGCAGGCGTATCCGGACTTCCGCGGCGTGATGACGTGGTCGATCAACTGGGACCGCCACGATGGCTATAACTTCTCCGTGCCGACGAAGAATGTGCTGAAAACCCTGCCGTAACAACCTTGGCCCCGCTGCGCATGGGAGCCACGCGGTTCACATGCGCAGCAGCGCCGCGCCCAGCAGGCGCGTGTGCAGTGCCATGCCCTGGCGCAACGCCTCCCCTCCCCCTTGCGTGTGCTTGATACCCTCCATGGCGGCGACCAGCAAGGCGGCCACCTGCGCGGCAGTCGCGTCCACCCGGCGCAGCGCGATATCGCCCGCCGCTTCCGCTTGTTCCAGTGCACCGGCCAGCGATGCCGCCAGCGTTGCCCGCGCGTGCAAGGTGATGTCGGCGGCCAGGGTCATGTTGGCGTCAAACAATTCCTGCCCGTGGGCGCTGGCGGAAATTTCCGCCATCAAGCCTTGCTGGAATGCCAGCAGCGCCGTTTCGATGCGCGTGAAGACGGGACCGGCTTCGGCCAGCGCCGCTGCCACCTGCGCCATGACGGTGGCATGGGCCCGTTCTGAGCCGGCGCGGAACACGTCTTCCTTGTTCTTGAAATGCAGGTACAGCGCCGCGCGCGACATGCCGGCCGCCTGCGCGATGTCGAGCATCGAAGTCTTGCGGTAGCCGTAGCGGCAAAACACGGCCAGTGCCGCATCGAGTATCCGCTGGGTTTTCAGGGTGTGGAGTGACATGTGGGCATGTTGACACTTTGAGCATATAGTGTCAACATAGCTTTTAGACAAATTACGTCGAAGTGTCAATTTCCCTCAGAAAGGATGGATGATGATAGAGCAAGACTCTTGCCGCCAGACGGCCTTGCAGCAGACGGAGCATTTGCGCGAGATCGAACGGCGCCGCCTGCGGGCGCTGGTCGACGGCGACCTGGCGCTGGCGCGCGCCCTGCATGCCGAAGATTTCCAGCTGGTCACGCCGATCGGCAGCATGCTGTCCCGGGAGGAATACCTGGGCGCCATCGCGGCAGGCCACATGCGCTATCTGAGCTGGGAGCCGGGCGAGATCGCCGTGCGCCTGTATGGCGATGCAGCCGTCCTGCGCTATCAGGCCCAGCTTGAAATCCATTTCGCCGGCCAGGCTGTACCACGGGCACGCTACTGGCATATCGATAGCTATGAGCGGCGCGGTGGATGCTGGCAAACCGTCTGGTCGCAGGCGACGGCGATACGCTGACGGCGATGGCGGCGGCAAGAGGTGCCCGCAGCAGGGGGCAATTGATATTTCTCAAACCATAGCCTCAATCTATGGGTTCAGTTGAAATATTTTACTTCCTTTTGTAAATGAGAATCGTTACTATCTACTTCAAGGATAAGCGATTTCAACAGAAAGGAGCATCCCTTGTTTACAGCGATCAAAACATTCAGCCAGGTCTGCACGCACATGTCGATTGCCTTTGGCCTCGCCTATTTGCTGACGGGGTCCCTGGCGCTCGGTGGCTTGGCCGCAATCATCGAACCGATCATCAACGTTGCACTGCTGCCCGGGCATGAAAAAGCCTGGCACGCGATCCGCCGCCGCTATGCCGCCAGCCGCCTGGGCTTTGCCGCCGTGGCCGGCGAAAAGCTCAGCCAGACGGCCCTGCACATGGGCGTGGCTTTCGGCGTCATGTACTGGGCCACGGGCTCCATGGCCTTCGGCGGCTTGCTGGCCGTGGTCGAGCCGATCTGCAACGTGATCGTCCTGCCCTTCCACGACCGGCTGTGGGAAAAAGCCCGCTTTCGCCTGGCAAGCCGCGGCGCGGCCCGCCTCGCCTCCCTGTAAGCGCCGTTCTTAATTTCCCGCCCACACGGGCGGGCACCGCTGCCCCCACGGCGCCGCCCGCTCCAGTTGTCCCGCCAGGCGCAGCAAGGCGCCATCGTTTCCATAGCCCGCCATAAATTGCATGCCGATCGGCATGCCATCGGGCGACTGCGCCAGCGGCACGGACATGGCCGGCAATCCCGCCACGTTGGCCAGCGGCGTGTACGGCGAGTGTTCGAACAGGCGCGCCGTCCAGCCAACACCGTCAAGCTGTTCCTCCTTTTCGCCATAGCGCCTCAGTTGCCACGGCAAGTCCGGCAAGGTGGGCGTCAGCAGCACGTCGTACTGGCCAAACATGGCGCCGGCGTGGCGCGTGACCGTGTTGCGCACGTCGAGGGCGCCGACGAACTCGACGGCCGACACCGTCTGTCCATGGCGGTAGCAAGCCAGGGTTGCCGGCTCCAGGGTCGCGAGCGACACGGCGCGTCCGCTTTCGCGCGCCAGGCCATCGATCCACGGCACCAGGTTGGCACACCAGATGCTGGCATTGGCCTGCACGAACGCTGCCCACGACACGCCCAGCGCGGCGGGCACTTCTTCCACGTGGTGGCCCAGGCTTTCCAGCAGGCGCACGGTGTCGTTCAGCGCCGCATCGATGGCGGGCACAGGCCGGGCGCCATTGCAGGCGGCCCGTTGCACGGCGATGCGCAGCTTGCCGGGCGCCACGCCCACCTGCGACAGCCAGCTGTGGCCGGGCGCACCGGTCACATACGGCTCGCCCGGCAAGATGCCTTGCACGGCATCGAGCAAGGCGGCGCTGTCGCGCACCGTGCGGCTCACGCCCAGTTGCACGCCCAGGCCGCTGAAGATCTCGTCCATGGCGGGACCGTTCGACACCCGTCCCCGGCTCGGTTTGAAGCCGAACAAGCCCGTCGACGCGGCCGGCACGCGGATGGAGCCGGCCGCATCCGTCGCATGGGCCAGCGGCACGATGCCGGCCGCCACGGCCGCTGCCGCGCCGCCGCTGGAGCCGCCCGCGCTCACAGCGAGGTTCCACGGATTGCGCGTGGCGCCGTACAGCACGGGTTCCGTCGTGGTGGCGAACGCCATTTCCGGCGTGCTCGTCCGGCCCAAGGTCGCCAGTCCCGCCTGGCGGAACTGCGTCATCAGATGGGAGTCAAACGTGGCCACATGGCCGGCGCCCAGGCGGCTGCCCGCTTCGCTGCGCTGGCCCGCCATCGTGACGGCCACATCCTTGATCAGGAATGGCACACCGGCGAACTGCGCCGTACGGTCGATGGCAGTCAAATCCGCCGGCCACAGCTCGACCACGGCATTGATCTGCGGGTTGATGGCGGCGCAGGCGCGCACGGCCGCGTCCTGCAATTCGGCCGCCGAGACAGCGCCATCGCGCAGCAGTTGGGCCAGTCCCAGGCCATCAAAGCTTGTATATTCATGGAGTTGCATCAGTTAGTTCCTGTAAAAGGTGAAGAGTGGAAAAGCACAGGAACCACTGTAGGGCTTGCGCTATCATAGTGGAAATGAATAGTTGATATACAAGGTATAGCCATGAACAATTTGCACAAGCTGGACTTGAACCTGCTGCTGACCCTGAATGCCTTGCTGATCGAGCGCAACGTCACGCGGGCGGCCGCGCGGCTGCACCTGAGCCAGCCTTCCGTCAGCGTGCAGCTGGGCAAGCTGCGTGCCGCCTTCGACGATCCGCTGCTGCTGCCCGGTCCGCGCGGCATGCTGCCCACGGCGCGCGCGCTGTCCCTGTTCGCACCGTTGCAAGCCGCGCTGGCCCAGCTCGAGCAAGTCTTGCAGCCGGAACAGGCGTTCGATCCGGCCACATCCGACGTGCGCTGGAACCTGGCCGCGGCAGACGCCGCCGAATATGCGATCCTGCGGCCCATGCTGCCATCGTTGCGCGCGCAGGCGCCGCTGTCGCGCATGGCCGTGTTTGAAGCCGTGCCGGCGCGCATGGCGCAAGAGCTGGAAAGCGGCCAGGTCGACCTCGGCTTCCTGGCCCAGGAAGAAGCGCCGGCCGGCTTGCGCCACCGCACCCTGTTCACCGAGCATTACGTGCTGGCGGGCCGCCACGGCCACCCGCTGCTGCAGACAGCGCCCGATCTCGATCAATTTTGCGCATTGGAATTTATCGTCGTCTCGCCCAATGGCGGCGGTTTCCGCAGCAGCGTCGATACGACGCTGGAACAGCTGGGGCGGAAGCGCAAGGTGGTGCTGTCCGTACCCCATTTCCTCATCGTGCCGCCCCTGCTGGCAGAGTCCGACATGGTGGCCTTGCTGCCGTCGCGCCTGCTGAAAAACGCGCTGGGCGCGCTGCGCACCTGGGAGCCGCCCGTCGCCCTGCCCGATTACGACATGGCCATGGTCTGGCACGAGCGCATGCACCTGGACCCGGCGCACCGCTGGCTGCGCGAGCGCATCATGGAGTGGAACGACAAGCCCGTTTGACGCGCGGGGCCTCTGCCCCGCCGCATTGACAGCGATCAAAAATCCGTATACTGTCTCGTTTTATCACTAACTAAGTTAGCTATTAATTCGGATGAATACTGCTGCACTGCCTCGCTGGCCCATTTTACTTGTCATGATCGTTTCCGAAATCATGGACCTTGCCGCCTCCACCATCGTCAACGTCGGTGGTCCGGCCTTGATCGAGACGCTGGGCGCCAGCGCCGCCCAGATGCAATGGGTGATCGGCGGCTATGCGCTTGCGCTGGGCGCCGGCCTGGTGCTCGGCGGCCGGCTGGGCGACCGCTTCGGCCGGCGCGCCATGTTCCTGCTGGGCCTGGCCGCGTTTTCCATCGCCTCGCTGCTGTGCGCCGTGGCGCCGACCATTGCATTCCTGATTGCCTTTCGCCTGCTGCAGGGGCTGGCCGGTGCCATGCTGTTGCCGCAAGGTTTGGGATTGCTGCGTGAAAACTACAGCGGTCCCGATCTGGCCAAGGTGTTCGGCATCTTCGGCCCCATCCTGGGCTTGGCGGGCATACTGGGCCCCGTGCTGGGCGGCATGCTGCTCGAATCGAATTTGTTTGGCCTCGGCTGGCGTACCATGTTCCTGATTAATATTCCGATCGGCATCGCATGTTTCCTCGTGGCGTGGCGCTACCTGCCCCGGCGAGCGGGCGACCCGTCTGTGAAAATCGACACCATCGGCGCCAGCCTGCTGGTACTGTCTTCCATCCTCCTGGTCTTGCCGCTGGGCGAGGCGCAGGCGTGGCCCGCCTGGGGATGGCCCGCCATCGCGATGGCCGTGCTGGGCTTCGGCCTGTTCGGCCTGCGCCAGTCGGCGGTAGTGCGCGCGGGGCAGACGCCGCTCATCATGACGTCGATCTTCCGGCGCCCCGCCTACACGGCGGGACTGGCCGGCATCGCCCTGTTCTTTTGCTCGCTGGTCGGCATGCAACTGGTGCTGACGCTGTTCTTGCAGATCGGCCATGGATTGACGGCGGGCGAAGCCAGTATTGCCAACCTGCCGTTCGCTGTGGGTACGGCGTGCGGCGCCACCTTGAGCGGCGCGTTCCTGGCGGCCCGCTTTGGCCGCAAGGTGCTGCAACTGGGGGCCGGCGTCCAGCTGGCCGGCGTGGCACTGCTGCAATTTGAACTGGGCAAGACGGCGGCATTTTCTGCCTGGCAGATAGTTCCAGGCATGCTGGTCTGCGGTATCGGCGCCGGCCTCGTGATTGCTGCCCTGTTCAGTATCATTCTGGCGTCGCTGGACGACAGGCAGATCGGTTCCGGTTCGGGCGTGCTGTCTGCCGTGCAATCGATTGCCGCGTCAATAGGCGTGGCCCTGTTCAGCGGCGCATTTTTTGCCGCCCATCCCGCCATGACGCCGGACCTGGCCTTGGGCGCCGCATTGACGATCCAGGCCTTCATACTCATCGCCTTCATGGGCGTGACCTTCTTTTTTCCCACTGCTGCAAAATCTGAACTCGAGGTAAACCATGCATGACCAGCCCGCACACACTGAATCGTTCGCCGCGGAAGATCCGCGCGGCATGCACATCGCCGGCGACGCCATCGGCCGCCAGCTGCAGGATATCGCGATCCTGACGCGCGAAACGGCCCAGCAACTGGGCACCGCGATGGGCATCAACCAGACGGACCTGGCCCTGATGGAGCAGTTGATCACGCATGGTCCCCTGTCGCCCAATGAGCTGGCCGCGCGCCTTGCCGTGACGACGGCGGGCGTGACGCTCGTCATCGACCGCCTGGAACGGGCCGGCCACGTGACGCGCGTACGCCAGCAGGACGACAAGCGCCGCGTGCTCGTCCATCCCGTGCCGGCATCCGTGGCTCAGACGTACCGGCATATCGCACCCATGCTCGATGGGCTGGATGCGGTGCTGGGCGCCCTGTCGGCCAACGAACGCACGACGATCGAACATTTTCTCCAGCAAGTGATCACGGTTTACCGGACCACGTTGCCAACCCCATCAGAAAAGAAAACAAAATGAAAAACAAACGAAAAATCCTCGTAACGGGCGCCAGTGTCGCCGGCCCCACCCTGGCTTTCTGGCTGGCGCGCCAGGGCATGGACGTCACCGTGGTCGAGCGGGCGCCCGAATTTCGCGATGGGGGACAAACGATCGACGTGAGGGGCGCAGGCAAGATCGTGGCCCAGCGCATGGGGCTCGAAAGCGCCATCCGTTCCAAAAGCACGCATGAGGACGGCATCAAGTTTGTCGACGAACAGGACCGCACCCAGGCGGAAATCGGCATCGGGGCGTTCGGCGGCAACGGTCCCGTGGCCGAGCTGGAAATTTTGCGGGGGGAACTGGCCAAGTTGCTGATCGAGCATGGCCGCAGCACGGTGAACTACCGCTTTGGCGACAGCATCGCCGCGCTCGAAGAATTGCCCCATGGCGTCAAGGTGCGCTTCGAGCAGGGTGGCGAACAGGTCTTCGATCTCGTCATCGGCGCCGAAGGCGTAGGTTCGCACACGCGCAAGCTGGTGTTCGGCAACGAAGTCACGCGCCGCTCGTTCGATCTCTACACGGCCTATTTCACCATCCCCCGCGCCCCCGGCGATGCGCGCCAGATGCGCTGGTTCAATGCCCCTGGCGGCCTGAGCGTATGTTTGCGTCCCGATAACCTGGGCACCACGCGCGCCTTGCTGTCGTTCCAGGAAGCACCCAGCGCCTACGAAAAGCTGTCGCCTGCCGAGCAGAAGACCCTGCTGAAGGAGAAATTTGGCGGCCTCAAATGGGAGACGCCGCGCATCCTGGCAGCCCTGGACGACGCTCCCGACCTGTATTTCGACCAGATTTCCCAGGTAAAAATGGCGCGCTGGTCGAAAGGCCGCATTGCGCTCGTGGGCGACGCCGCCTATTGCGCTTCGCCCATCAGCGGGATGGGGACGAGCCTGGGCATGTGCGGCGCCTACGTGCTGGCGGGGGAACTGGGACGCCACGACGATCACGCGCAGGCATTTGCCGCGTATGAAGCGATCATGCGCCCGTATGTGGACCAGGCGCAGAACGTGCCCAAGTTCGCGCCCCGCCTCGCTTCGCCGCACTCGCGCGCCGGGATCGCCGTTGGCCATGCCTTGCTGCGCATGAGCAATGTGCCGGTTGTGAAGTCCATCCTGGCGAAGTTCCTGACGCCCAAGGCCGATGCCATCGCGCTGCCCGAGTATGCGCACATGGCGTGAAGCAGGCCGGCGGTGACGGGCAGGCGTGCACGGTGTCTGCCATGCGCGCCTGCCGGTGCGCCGCGCGCAGGCATACACGAATTTTTGCCGTGATGCACTAGGCAAAATTACCTAGTCGATCGAAAGAAACTCCCAATTTTCGCCATGGCAGCGAATGCGTAAGCTTGGCCCCAATAATAAAGGGTCACCATGAACGCCATTTCCATCCCCCCTCGCGGTTCGCACCGCCATCGCGTCACTTTCTTTCCGACAACTACCTGGTTCGCGCTCATCTTGCTGCTCCTGGGCTTGCTGGCCTGCTGCGCCAGCGCCCGGGCCGCGCCTGCCGCCTCGGCCGAACTGATCAAGCGTGGCGAATATGTCGCCCGCCTGGGCGATTGCGTGGCTTGCCACACGAGTCCGAACGGCGCCCCCATGGCGGGCGGCCTGGAGCTGAAAACGCCTTTCGGCACCATTTACAGCACGAATATCACGCCCGACGCGAAGACGGGCCTGGGCAGCTACTCGTTCGCGCAATTCGACCGCGCCATGCGCAAGGGCGTGGCGGCCGACGGCCACAACCTGTATCCGGCCATGCCCTACCCTTCCTACGCGAAGATCACACCCGACGACATGCAGGCCCTGTACGCCTACCTGCAGCGGGGCGTGGCGCCCGTGGCGCAGCAAAACCGCGAAACGGACATGAAATGGCCGTTCAGCATGCGCTGGGGCTTGTCTCTGTGGAACGCCGTCTTCCTCGACGACGCGCCGTTCAAGCCCGACAGCGCCAAGTCGGCCGTCTGGAACCGGGGCAGCTATCTGGCCCAGGGCCTCGGCCATTGCGGCTCCTGCCACACGCCGCGCGGCGTGGCTTTCCAGGAGAAAACCATGGGCCAGGATGGCAGCAGCGGCAAGCATTACCTGTCCGGCTTCACTTTCGACGGCTGGCATGCGGTCAACCTGCGCAAACTGTGGACGCCGGCCGACATCGTGCAATTGCTCAAGACGGGCCGCAACAGCTTCGGCACGGCGGCCGGCAGCATGACGGAAGTCATCACGCACAGCACGCAGTACTTCACGGACGGCGACCTCGACGCGCTGGCGCACTACCTGCACAGCTTGCCGGCCAAGCCGGGCGCGCCAGTGTCGCAGATCAAACCGGCGCCTGCTGTCGCGGCCAGCAACGATGCGCTGTACAACACGCGTGGCGGCCTGGGCTACCTGCAGTTTTGCGCCACCTGCCACCGCCGCGACGGCCGCGGCGTGGAAAACATCTTCCCGCCGCTGGCGCAGAACGATTCCGTGCAGTCGAAGGACGCCACTACCGTCATCCATATCGCGCTGACGGGCTGGCAGTCGGCCGTCACGCAGCATTCGCCCCGCTCGTTCGGCATGCCGTCGTATGACCGCCTGTCGGACACGGAACTGGCGGAAATCCTCACCTTCGTGCGCGGCAAGTGGGGCAACCACGGCGCGCCCGTCACGCCAGCGCAGATCGCCAAGGTGCGCAAGGAACTCAAGCTCAAGGCGCCGGATGCGGGCGGTTTCGTCACGCCCCGCTTCGCCGCCCTGTCGGCCGAACCGAATGCCAGCCAGTTGATCCACGGCATGCAGCTGATGACGGAAACGCGCGCGCGCCTGCCGAACAACGTGGGCAACGACCTCAATTGCAGCAGCTGTCACCTGAACGGCGGCACCGTGGCCAACGGTTCGCCCTTCCTCGGCATTTCCGCCTTCTTCCCGTCGGAAGCGCCCCGTGCCGGCAAGGTCATCAGCCTGGGCGAGCGCATCAACGGCTGCTTCCGCCGCTCCATGCACGGCAAGCCGCTGCCCGTGGACGGTCCCGACCTGCAAGCCATGGTCGCCTACATCGACTGGATGAAGGGCGCCACGCAAGCGAACGACAAGGTGCCGGGACGGGGCGTGGCCAAGATCGACCGCGCACTGCTGCCCGACCCCGTGCACGGCAAGAAGGTGTATGCGGAGCAATGCGCCGTCTGCCATGGCGCGAATGGCGACGGCATCCGGGGCGCCAACGGCGAAGTGGCCTTCCCGCCGCTGTGGGGCGACCGTTCGTTCAACATCGGCGCCGGCATGGCCCGCACCTACACGGCGGCCGGCTTCGTCAAGGCCAATATGGTGATGGGCCACGGCCAGAAATTCCCGCTGGGCCAGGGCAACCTGTCCGACCAGGATGCCGTCGACGTGGCCGAGTATTTCACCCACATGCCGCGCCCCGACTTCCCCGACAAGGTCAAGGATTGGCCGAAGGGCGGCAAACCCACCGATGCGCGCTACTGACACCCTGTTCCCCGCGTAATCTGCTACGCTCATGCCACGACCACGCCTGGGAGTCATGCATGAGCAGCAACATCCATCACGCGGCAGCCGACGGCTACGCCACGGCGGCCGCCACCTACGTCAAGGGCCGGCCCGATTATCCACCCGCCGTGTCGGCCTGGCTGCACGATAGCCTGGGCCTGGCGCCGGGCGCCACCGTATTGGACCTGGGCGCCGGCACGGGCAAGTTCACGCCGCGCCTGCTGGACACGGGCTCCACCGTCATCGCCGTGGAACCCGTGCCTGCCATGCTGGCCACCCTGTCCGCAGCCTTGCCGCAAGTACAGGCCCTGTCCGGCACGGCAACGGCCATTCCCTTGCCCGATGCGTCCGTCGACGCCGTTGTCTGCGCGCAAGCCTTTCACTGGTTCGCCACCCCGGCCGCGCTCGATGAAATCCTGCGCGTGCTCAAGCCGGGCGGCAGGCTGGGCCTGGTGTGGAATCTGCGCGACGCCAGCGTGCCTTGGGTGGCCAGGCTCGACGCCATCGTCAACCGGGCCGAAGGCGACACGCCCCGTTACTACACGGGCGCCTGGCGCCAGGCCTTCCCCCACGCGGGCTTTGCGCCCTTGCAGGAAACACAATTTTCCCAGGAGCATACGGGCTCGGTCGAAGACGTGCTGTTCAACCGGGTGCGCTCGACCAGTTTTATCGCCGCCCTGCCGCCGCAGGAGCGCCAGCGCATCGACGACGAGATCCGCAAGCTGGTCGCCTCGGAACCGGCCTTGCGGGACCGGGACAGCATCAGCGTGCCCTACCTGACGGCCGCCTTCGTGGCGCAAAAACAGGCGGCATAGATGCCAACCGGGAAAAATGGCGAACAGCCCGCAGCCACGTCCGACACCTGGCTGGGCAAGCTGGGCCCTGGCTTGATCACGGGCGCGGCCGACGACGATCCCAGCGGCATCGCCACGTATTCGCAGGCGGGCGCCCAGTTCGGCTTCGGCATGCTGTGGACCGTGTGCCTGACTTTTCCTTTGATGCTGGGCATCCAGGTCATCAGCGCCAAGATAGGCCGGGTCAGCGGCCATGGCCTGGCGACGAATATCCGCCGCCACTATCCCCGCTCCTTGCTGTATGCCATCGTCGGCTTGCTGCTGCTGGCCAATGTCATCAACATCGCCGCCGACGTGGCCGCCATGGGCGATGCCTTGACCCTGATCATCGGCGGCCCGCCCCACCTGTACGCCGTGGGCTTCGGCCTGCTGTCCCTGCTGCTGCAAGTGTTCATTCCCTATCAGAAGTACGTGCGCATCCTGAAATGGCTGACCCTGGGCTTGCTGGCCTATGTGGCCACCGTGCTGACCGTGCATATTCCGTGGGGCGAAGTGGCGCTGCGCACCGTCTGGCCCCAGCTGGCCTGGTCGGCCGCGTCGGTGACCATGATCGTGGCCGTGTTCGGCACCACGATCAGCCCCTATCTGTTTTTCTGGCAGGCATCGCAGGAAGTGGAAGACTTGCAGGCCGATTCCAGCGCGCAAGCCTTGCGCCGCACGCCCGAGCAGGCGCCTCGGCAGTTCCAGCGCATCAAGATGGACACGGCCATCGGCATGGGCTTTTCCAACCTGGTGGCGTTCTTCATCATGCTGACGACGGCCGTGACCCTGGGCGCGCAAGGCATCACGCATATCGACACATCGGCCCAGGCCGCTTCCGCCCTGCGTCCCATTGCGGGCGAGTTCGCGTTTGCCCTGTTCAGCCTGGGCATCATCGGCACGGGCTTGCTGGCCATACCCGTGTTGGCAGGCTCTGCCGCCTATGCCATGGCCGGCGCCTTTCACTGGAAAAGCAGCCTGGAACTGGCGCCCCGGGCCGCCAAGAAGTTCTACGGCATCATCGTTACGTCCACCGTGATCGGCGCGGCCCTGTGCTTCACGCCGCTCGACCCCATCAAGGCCCTGTACTGGAGCGCCGTCATCAACGGCGTCATTTCCGTGCCCATCATGGCCCTGATGATGGTGATGGCCTCGCGCCCCGCCATCATGGGCTCGCTCACCATTTCGCGCCGCCTGCGGGCGCTGGGCTGGCTGTCCACCGTCGTCATGGCGACGGCCGTGCTGGCCATGTTTGCCACCATGGCCTTCTGAGCGCTACGCCGTCTTCGGCTTGAGCATGCCTTCCACGATGCCCAGCACGGTCTGGCGGGGCAACAGGCGCGGCAGCCAGGCCAGCAGCCGGTTGGGCCGCCCCGCCACGTGGCTGCTGCGGCCCCGGTCCAGCGCGCGCAGCGCTTCATCGACCACGGCTTGCGGCGCCATGCGCCGGCCCACGGCCGCTTCAGGCGCGGCCACCACGTCAAAGAAGGGCGTATCCGTCGCGCCGGGGCACAGGGCCAGCACGCGCACGCCGCGGCGGCGGTTTTCCGCCCACAGCGCTTCCGAAAACGACAGCACGAAGGCCTTGCAGGCGCCATACACGGCCATGTAGGGATCGGGTTGCAGGGCCGCCGTGGACGCCACGTTGATGATGGCGCCCCGTCCCTGGGCCAGCATGTGCGGCAAGGCGCGGTGCGTGAGTTCCATGAGGGCCGAGCAATTGACGGCGACCTCAAGCGTCTGGCGCGCCAGGCCGATGCTCTCGAACCTGCCATGCGTGGCAAAACCCGCGTTATTGATCAGCACATCGGGCGGCATGCCCAGCGCGCAGGCCCGCGCGTACGCCTCGCTGGCGGCGCCAGGCTGGCCCAGGTCGGCCACCAGCGCATGGGCGCGGATGCCGTGGCGCCGGGAAAGGTCGGCCGCGAGGCTGTCGAGCACGGCGCCGGAGCGGGCCAGCAGCAGCACGTGGGCGCCGCGCGCGGCCAGGGTTTGCGCAAAGACGCGGCCGATGCCGGACGAGGCGCCCGTGATCAGCACGGTTTGATTGGTATAGTTGAAGGCGGTCATGGCAATTGAATCGTAGTGAAGAGGATTTCACTGTAAACTGTGGTCTTTAGTCCACGGTCAAGCGTGAATCGTAAAAAAGTGCGCATGCCTGCGTTGCACATGCCTTGCCCTGCACATTTTCGCGGTCCACAAATGAAGAGAAAGTCAAAAAACCATGCGCATCGGTGAAATCACCCGCCTGACGGGCGTCAGCAAGGACACGGTGCGCTTCTACGAGCGCCAGGGCTTATTGGACGAAGCGCCGCAGCCGGGTATGACGAATAACTACAAGGAATATTCGGCGCAAGCCGTGCGGCGCATCGAGCTGATCGGCCACGCCAAGGCCCTGGGGTTTACCTTGAAGGAAATCGCCGAAGTGATTGCCGTCTGGCAGGAAAATACCCTCGATGCGGCCACCAAGCGGAGCATGCTGGAAATTAAAATTGCCCAGATCGATGACAAAGCCCGCTCGATGGCCGTGCTGCGCGCCGGCCTCGTCGATGCGCTGGCCAAGGTGGAGACAGGCTGCGACGACGCGGCGCCAGTGCATACACAAGGATAATCAATGAACCATTCAATCGCTAACTACTACACGCAATACCGCCACCTGGCCATCGAGGGCGCCAAGCCGCCGCCTACGGCGCAGCAGATCGCCGCCATCGAAACCCTGCTGGAAGCCCCGCTGCCGCCCGCTTTCCTTGCCTTCCTGCAGGCGGCCAACGGCGCCTGGTTCGATTACACCTGCGATGTGCCGGACGGTAATGGCGGCGTGGAAAAGATGGGCTTCAATACCTTTTTCAGCGCCGACGAAGGAGATTTCTGCGATGAAACCCTGGTGGGCGAAATCCGCGCGGCGCGCCAGCACACGGCCATGCCCCCGAAAATCCTGCCCTTCGCCCGCGATGGCGGCAATTCCATGGTCTACCTGGACTTGACGGAAGACGGCGGCGGCCGCGTGCTGGCCTATGTGCAGGAGTTGCCGGAATGGACGGGCAAGCGCGCCCACGGTTTCATCGAGCTGGCGCCCTCGTTCGACGCCTGGCTGGACAGCCTGTACATCGACAGGGAAACGGTGCTCGACGAACTCGAGCACAGCGTCTCTGAACCCTCCCACTTGGAAGCGATGGCGCAGTGGCTCGATATCGGCATGCCCGCCTGGCGACGCGACGCGGGCATCGCTGCCTTGTTTGCTCTGAAACAAGTCGAATTGTGCGCTAGCGAACAGGACTAGTCCTACGGGCATGGCCGCGACGGTCCTATTCGTGTGCGCAGGCTGGTGGCTTAACATTGTCATCAGCTTATAGAAAAAACCACACTTGAAAGGATTTTCCATGCCCATCTCCACCACCAGTTCCCGCACGCCTTTCCTGAAAAGCGTGGCCATCGGCGCCGCCGTGGCGCTGCTGAGCGGCATCGCCATCAGCAGCATTGCCGCCGCCGTACCCGCCGCTTACGACAGGCAATTCCTCAGCAAGGCTGCCGACGCTGGCAGCACGGAAATTGCTGCCAGCAAAGTGGCGCAAAGCAAGAGCAGCAATGAGGAGGTGAAGAAGTTCGCCGACGCCATGGTGAGCGGCCACACGACAGTGGCGGAGGAACTGAAACAGCTGGCCAGCAGCAAGCAGATCGAGGTCAGCGACCAGCCGGCCGCGAAGCACAAGGCGCAAATCGACAAGCTGGGCCGCCTGGAAGGCCCGCAATTCGACAAGGAATATGCGGCCAGCATCGGCGTGGCCGCGCACAAGGACGCCGTGAAACTGTTTACGGATGCCAGCCAGAAGGCCAGCGACCCTGACATCAAGGCCTTTGCCGCCAAGACCTTGCCGGCGTTGCAACACCATCTGGAAATGGCGAACGCCTTGCACGCGGCGCTGGCGAAATAGACTGCAGTAAGACGGCAGTACGCAGGGAAATACTTGCCGTACGTGCTGTACGGCAAGTATTTCTGCTCTTGACATACAATGCGGCAACTTCGTTTTCGGCCTTGCCATGACCTCATGCAGCTACTCAAGAAAACCGGCCTGATCGCCGCCGCCATCCTGTTCGCCATCCTGCTGGCAGGCTGGCTGTTCATCAAGGTGAGCGCGGCGCGCAATGCCACCGTGTATGCCCAGAAGTGGAACGACCAGGGCACGTGCGTGATCAAGACCTATGTGCCCCACTACGGCGATGGCGTACCGCAGAACATCGTGCGCGCGCTGAGCACGACGACCTTCTTCCGCGTCTACCACAAGGATGGAACCTTGCTGGAAAGCACAGAATGGGTGCTGGACATGCACGAAGACGGCATCCTCGACTATGCGCGCTGGGGCCAGAACCGTGCCATCTATCCCACCGACCTGGGCTACGAAGGCTGGACCTTGCCCGAGTGCGCGTGAAAGGGACGTCACCATGCAACAGCAAAAAGGACTGCGCGGCCCCTGGAGCGATGCCCTCTACGTTCCCACCTTGCACCATTTCCTCGGTCCTTTCGACGTGTATGACCGTGAAGAAACTCTGGGCGTGGAGCTCGATGGCTGGGACATGAACGACCCTGCCCAGCGCGCGGCGCTGATACGGCGCGACATCACGTCGCAATACAAGGAACTCGGCTACCGCCACCGCCATGCGCTGGTGGCCGTCCTGGCGCAGGCGCTGCAAGACCCCGCCTACGATTTCCAGGCCATCCTCGAACATGACCCCGAAAGCACGTATGCCCTGCCCTGTCGATGGGATGAAATGGCCGACCCGCGCGCCTTCTTTGCCGACATTTACCGGCTGGTGCAGCAGGAGTGGTGCGACGACCTGGCCCGCGCGGCGGCGGAAGACCCGGCCACCTGGTAAAACATCCGCACGCCGCACCAGGCCGCGCCGCGCCGCCTGCACCGGGCCGTTACCTTCAGTGACCAGCGCATGCTGACAGTTTTCAGCACATAGTTTTCGTCGCCCTCTACACCCATGCTTGCGCCAGCTGCTTGCCGCCGGCCGCGCTCCAGCTGTGCGGGTCATCGTCCTGCGACACGCGGGGCGCGGTGTACAAAATCAGTGGTGACCGGCAGCGGCAGGCGCATCGGCGGCCTGGCTCAACGGCGACAGCCGCGATAAGTCAATGCAGTTCGGTATGGCAAGCGCAGTCGTGGCCGCTGGCCGCCTCGGACAGGTTTTGCAGGATGGCGCAGTCTTGCGACGGCTTGGGCTGGTCGCACTGGTGGCGCAAGGTCACTAGCTGCTGCTGCAAGGTTTGCAGATTCGCCATCTGCTCGGCGATGCGCAGTATATGGTGGTCGAGCAATTCATTGACGCTCTGGCAGCCCTCGGCCGGGTTGTTCTTAAATTCCAGCAAGGCGCGGATATCCGTCAAGCCGATCTGCAGCGAGCGGCAATGGCGGATGAATTGCAGCCGTTCCTGGTGCTCTTCCCGGTATTCGCGGTAGCCGGCGCTGTTGCGGCCCGGTTCCTGCAGCAAGCCCGCCTTTTCATAGTAACGCACGGTTTCCACGTCACAATCTGTCCGTTTGGCCAGTTCTCCGATACGCATGGCATCTCCTTTTTCATTCCAACTTGCAAATTCCGCTTGACCCTGTAGCGGCTACAGGGTTTCTAATGGAAGCATACACGAATCCTGAAGGATGATGCGATGCCGCACGATAGCCATAACCACGCGCAGGACCACAAGCATGACCACGAGCACGCGCACGAGCCCAGCCCGGCGCCCAAGGCGGCCAGCTGCTGTGCCAGCCAGCATGCGTGCTCGTCCACGCCTGCCGCGCCGTCCGCGCCCGCCCTGCCCAGCGCCCCCATCTACGGCGCCAGCACGGCCAAATACCGTATCGCCAACATGGATTGCCCCACGGAAGAACGGCTGATCCGCAACAAGCTGGCCAATATGGCCGGCGTCGTGGGCCTCGATTTCAACCTGATGAACCGCGTGCTGGACGTGCACCACACCCTGCCCTCGCTGGCCACGGTGGAAGCGGCCCTGCACGGCATCGGCATGCAGGCTATTCCCATGGAAGCGGACGCGGTCGTCGCGCGCGATCCTGCCGAAGGCGGCCTGAGCGGCCTGCAAAAGGCTTTGCTGGCCGTGTCCGGCCTGGCGGCGGCGGGCGCCGAGGCGCTGGCGTGGACCACGCATGAAGACAGCTCGCCCCTCGTCATTGCCCTGGCCCTGCTGTCGATCGCCACGGGCGGCTGGCCGACCCTGAAAAAAGGCTGGATTGCCCTGAAAACGTTCACCTTGAACATCAATTTCCTGATGAGCCTGGCGGTGTTCGGCGCCATCGCCATCGGCCAGTGGCCGGAAGCGGCCATGGTCATCTTCCTGTTCGCCATTGCCGAGCTGATCGAAGGCTTGTCCTTGAACCGCGCGCGCAATGCCGTGCAAAGCCTGATGCAGCTGGCGCCCGACACGGCGACCGTTGCCGACGCCAGCGGCGCCTGGGGCCCGGTGAACGTTTCCACGGTAGCCATCGGCACGGTGATGCGCGTCAAGCCGGGCGAGCGCATCGCTCTCGACGGTATCGTGCAAAGCGGCGAGTCGTCCGTCAACCAGGCGCCGATCACGGGTGAAAGCATGCCGGTGGACAAGGCTGTGGGCGACGTCGTGTATGCGGGCACCATCAATGAACGGGGCTTGCTCGACGTCACCGTGACAGCCAACAGCGGCAACAGCACCCTGGCGAAAATCGTCAAGGTGATCGAGGAAACCCAGGGCAAGCAGGCGCCCACGCAGCGCTTTGTCGACAACTTCGCCCGCTACTACACGCCGGCCGTCGTCGTGTTCGCCATCCTCGTGGCCGTGCTGCCGCCCCTGCTTTTCGGCGCCCCGATCATGGCCTGGGTATATAAGGCGCTGGTGATGCTGGTGATCGCCTGCCCGTGCGCGCTCGTCATTTCCACACCCGTCACGGTGGTCAGCGGCCTGACGGCGGCCGCGCGGCGCGGCATCCTGGTGAAAGGCGGGCAATTCCTGGAAACGGGCTACCGCATCAAGGCCATCGCTGTCGACAAGACGGGCACCTTGACCATGGGCAAACCGGCCGTCACGGACGTGGTGGCCCTGGAAGGCAGCGACCGCGATACCATCCTGCTGCTGGCCGCCAGCCTGGACGCCAATTCGGCCCATCCGCTGGCCGCCGCCATCGTCAAGGCGGGCCCGCCTGCCAGCAGCCACTTGCCGGTGACCCAGTTTGCCGCCCTGCATGGGCGCGGCGTGCGCGGCAGCATCGATGGACAGACGTATTACCTGGGCAATGCCCGCCTGATGGCGGAATTGAATGCCCTGACGCCGGAACTGCAAGCCATCCTGGCGCGGCTGGAGCAACAAGCCTACACGGCCATGGTGCTGGCCACCTCGGCCGGCGCGCTGGGCGTGATCGCCGTGGCCGACGTGTTGCGCCCGACGGCGGCGTCTGCCATTGACCGCCTGAATGCGCTGGGCGTGACGACCGTGATGCTGACGGGAGATAACTTGCTGACGGCGCAGCGCATCGCCGCCGAGGTGGGCGTGGGCATGGTCAAGGCGGAATTGCTGCCGGAAAACAAACTGGACGAAATCAAGGCCCTGCAGCAGCAGTTCGGCGTGGTCGCCATGCTGGGCGACGGCGTCAACGACGCGCCGGCCCTGGCCCAGGCGGACATCGGCTTTGCCATGGGTGCGGCCGGCAGCGACACGGCCATCGAAACGGCGGATGTGGCCCTGATGGACGATGAGCTGGGAAAATTGCCCGAGTTCATCAGCCTGAGCCAGCGCACGCGCAGCATCCTCGTGCAAAACATCAGCTTTGCCATCGGCATCAAGGCCGTGTTCTTCGGCCTGGCGCTGGCCGGCATGGCCACCCTGTGGATGGCCGTGTTTGCGGACGTGGGCGCCAGCCTGCTGGTGGTGGCGAACGGCCTCAGGCTGCTGCGCGGCAGCAAGCCCAAATAAGTTCCTATAGAAATATTTCAATCTGGATAATTGGTGTAAAAAACGCTACTTTGGCGGCTGTTCCCTACTGCCGCCAAAGTAGCCGATGACCTTTCTGCCCCGCTTGACCCTGCTGGCCGCCTCGCTTGCCCCCCTTCTTGCCAGCGCCGGCCTGCATGCCGAACCCCTGTTGTTTACCCCCTGCTCCGATACGGCCGTTCCCGGCAGCCTGTGCTCGGGCTTGAACGTGCCGGGCAGCTACGATGCGCAGGGCCGCGCCGTGGGCGACAGCGATGCCATGCACGTTTTCGTGCGCAAGATCGCCGCCGATGTGCCTGCCGGCAAAGCCGCCAAAGGCACCTTGTGGCTGGTGGCGGGCGGCCCCGGCGAATCGGGGGCCTCGTTCTACAACCTGCTGCCCACCCTGCGCCGCAGCTTTCCCGGTTTTGAATTCCTGATCCCCGACCACCGCGGCACGGGCCACTCGTCGCGCCTGTGCAAGGTGGAAGAGTCCGAACAAAGCCCCGGCGGCCGCGCCCTGGCGGGTGCCGAATGGGGCAGCTGCTTTGCCGGCATCAACCTGATGCCCGATTACGTGGCGCAGTTTTCCATCACTGCGGCCGCGCGCGACTTGAAAGCCTTGATAGACGGTGAGCAGGGCAAGAACAAACCACCGGTGTATGTATACAGTGTGTCGTACGGCACGCAGCTGGTCTTGCGCACCTTGCAGCTGGGGCCGCTGCCCGTCAAGGGCGTGATTCTCGACTCGCTGGTGCCGCCGCAGACGGATGCGCGCTGGGACTTGAGCCAGCGCTCGCACGTGGTGAACGCGGTCGGCATGCAGGTGCTGGCCCGCTGCGATGCGGATGCGGCTTGCCACGCGGCACTCGGCGAGCCGGCCGCCAGCGTGTACCGCCGCGTGCTGGACAAGGCGCAAGCGGACCCTGCCTTGCTGGCGAAAATCCCCGGCAAGAACCTGAAACACTTTATGGGCGGCATGCTCGACGTGCCGGCCGCGCGCGACCGCATCCCCTACCTGCTGCACGAGCTGGACCAGGGCAAGGATGGCGAATTGACGGCCGTGCGCGCCACTCTGACGGACGCGGCAGCCAGCCTGGGCAGCTATCCCCAGTCCCCGCTGTCGATTCCGCTGGTCAATATCATCAGCAATTCGGAAAACAATCTGCAGCCTTCGCTGCGTCCCGGCTGGACGGCCGCCGACATCGACCGCGACGAGGCCGGTTTGCTGTTTACCAGTCCCCTGCCCCGCATCCTGCTGGGCGGCGGCTTGCCCACCTACGCGCGCGATGACTATTTTGGCGCCTTGCCCGCGAAAGTGCCCCCTGCCCTGGTATTGCAAGGCACGCTGGACCCGAAGACGCCGTATGCAGGCGCCCAGGCACAAGTGCAGGCTCTGACGCAGAACAAGGCTGGCAAGGTGGCGCTGGCCACCGTGCACAACGCCCCGCATTTCATCCTGTGGACGGCGCCCGCCTGTTTTGAACAGGCCAGCACCCGCTTTATTGCCGGCAAGTCGGCGCAGGATTGCACGCTGCAGTTCCCCCCAGCTATCTAAAAAGGACCATATGCGCATCACAGGCCCGGCATTGCTGCTGTTATCGTGTTTCGGCGTGGCACAAGCGGCGGCGCCCGCCATGCAGTCGATCTGCGCCTCACCCGCACAATCCGTCCGCGAGCAAGGCTATGTGCCCATCAATGGCATCGAGCAATGGATCACGGTCACGGGCGCCGCCTGCGGCAATCCCGTGATCCTGTTCATCCACGGCGGCCCCGGCAATGCGCTCAGTCCCTACGCGGATGCTGTCTACGCCGGCTGGGAACGCCACTACACCCTGGTGCAGTGGGACCAGCGCGGCGCGGGCATGACGTATGCGAAGCAGCGGCCGGCGGACGATGTGCCATTGTCCCTGGAACAGATGCGCGACGACGGCATCGCCGTCGCCCGCTACATCGGCCAGCATCTGGGCCAGCAGAAAGTCATTTTGATGGGCAGTTCCTGGGGCTCCATCCTGGGTGTGCACATGGCCAAGGCACAGCCGAAACTGTTTCACGCGTATATCGGTACGGCGCAGGTGGTCAATGCGCGGGCGAACGAAGCCGGCATGTACCGGGAAGTGATGGCGCTGGCGCAGGCGGCCGGCGATACCGCCACGGTGGACAAGCTGACGGCGCTCGGTGCGCCGCCCTGGCGCGATCCCCGCAACTTCGGCATCCTGCGCCGCTTCGACCGCAAATATGAGGGATTGGCAACGGATGCGCCGCCCAAACACTGGTGGCAGCCGGCACCGTTCTATGCCACGCCGCAGGCGCTGGCCGATGCCGAGGCGGCCGACGACTATTCGTACCTCCAGTTCATCGGCATGCAGGGCGACGGCATGTTCGCCAAGGTCGACCTGCCCGCGCTGGGCACGCGCTTTGCATTGCCCGTGTTTTTCCTCATGGGCGAAGCGGACTTGCTGACCTCGCCCGCCATCGCGCGCAGCTACTTCGACCGCATCACGGCGCCGGGCAAAGGTTTTACCGTGGTGAAACGGGCCGGACACGACCCCAACCAGGCCGTGCTCGACGCCCAATGGACGGTCTTGCGCGACCAGGTGGCGCCGCTGCTGAAATAAAGCGGGCGGCGCGGCCCATTCACGGCAAACTTTCCTTGTCGATCTGCACCGTGAGCTGGCGCTGGAAATCCATCAGTTCCGCCACATTCAGGTCCGAGATGAGCTGATAATGCATGCCGGACCGGCTCCAGCGCAGCAAATGATAGCCTTGCCTGACAGTCAGGCGTGGCGCCGCATCGCGCTGTGCCCCGTCGGGCCAGACATACAGGTTCAGCACATGCTGATGCCGGCGATAAGCAAGAGCGGCGACGGGACGCTGCTTGATATAGTCGAGGCGCCCGCCGATCAAGGGAAAACCTTCTTGCGCCAGGTCAACCACGGGCGGAGAAAAATCGAGCTTGCCGCTGAACCATGGCTTGACCGTGTGCTGGTCCGATGACGCCACGTCGGCCAGGTGATTGGGCATCAGCGAACGGAAATGACTGGCAACGATCTCCTGGTCGAGCCGTTCTGCATCCGATGGCACGGACAGGTACAGCGCCAAAGTGACGGCCAGGGCCGCCGTACTGGCGCTGGCCACGCCAAAATTGATCCATGCCCACGGTAATTTTCCCCATTTGCGGCCGCGCGCAGTTTTCTTTGCCTGCTTTGTTTCCTTCATTTCGTCCTGCAGCGCCTGGCGCAGGCGCTGCAGCAGGAAAGCGGGTGCGGCCTGGCCGACGGCGTGCTGTTTCACCGCTGCGCGCAGGGCAAACAGCTGTTCGCTGGCCCTGGCGCACTCCGGGCACAGGGCCAGATGCTGCGCCAGTTGCGCCATGGCCGGGGCATCGAGTTCACCATCGGCATAGGCTGACAGCTTGCTGTGGGATTCCGTGCACTCCATTTCAGTTCTCACCGGTAGCTTGTTTCAGGCACGCCAGCAGCAGCTTGCGTCCGCGCGCCAGGCGCGACATCACCGTGCCGATCGGGATGCCGACGATGTCCGCAATCTCTTTATAGGACAGATCGTCGATCTCCTTCAAGACCAGCACTTCCCTGAAAGGCCGCGGCAATGCCTGCAGGGCATGGTCGACCGCGTCCTTCGCGTCGGCCCGGGCCAGGATCTCTTCAGGGTTGCCGCATCTTTCCTCATCGTATCCATGGACTTCCTCGTCAAAGCCGATGTCATCGTGTTCCGCGCGACCATCGCGCAGGGACGTGTAATAGGTGTTGCGCACGATCGTCAGCAGCCAGGCGCGCGCGCCATCGCCATGGTAGCCATCCATGAAGCGGTAGGCGCGCAGGAAGGCTGTCTGCACCAGGTCCTGGGCATCCTGATCATTGCGCGTGAGCCATCGTGCCAGCTTGTAGGCAGAGTCCAGATGAGGCAAGGCCATTTTTTCAAAGAACCTGGTTTTATCGATGTCATTCAAATCAACACCTATCCGCCTGTCTGGCGTCTTAACTCCTGAGACTCGCTTTGCCTGCCGTTTATTCCCGACATGACGGTTTTTTTAGCGCCGGAAAATAAACCGGCACAGGCGGGAATATTTGCCCCGCCTTCGGAGTTATAGCATGTGCAGGCCCCGATTGCAGCGGGCCGACTCCAAGCAACTGTCCAGCGAAAGGAGCTCGACATGCCATACCCGTACTTCATCCCTGGCCTGGCCGCGGCCATGCTGATGGTTTCCAGCGGCGCCGCCACGGCCGGCGGCGATGCCATGCGCGGCCAGGTGCTCTACAAAACCATGTGCATGTCCTGCCACTCGATCGACTACAACGGCGTGGGACCCGCGCACAAGGGCGTGTTCGGCAGGAAAGCCGGCACCGCTGCCGACTACAACTACTCGCCCGCCGTGAAATCGTCCGCCATCGTGTGGAACGGGAAAACGCTGGACCAGTGGCTGTCGAATCCGGAGAAGCTGATCCCCGGCCAGAAAATGGGCTACATGGTGCCGTCCGCGCAGGACCGCGCCGACCTGATCGCGTACTTGCAGAAGGAAACCGGACGGGCTGGCCCGCCGCCAGCCGCCGCCAAATAGCTGCCGTGCTGCCAACGCCTGCTGGCCAAGCCAGGCATTCAAGAAATAAGGAGAAAGATCATGATGGACCGCAGAAGTTTCATGAAACTGACCGCCATCGGCGGCGGCGCCGTGTTCATGTCCGGACTGTATGGGCATGCGCCGGCGGCAGCGGCCGGCAGCAAGACCGCCGCCTACGAGGATTTCTATTTCGTCCAGTTGTCGGATGTGCACTGGGGATTCAGCGGCGCCGCCAATCCCGATGCCCTCAACACTTTCAGGAAAGCCGTCGCCACCGTGAATGCGCTTGAGGTGCAGCCCGATTTCATCATCTTTACGGGCGACCTCACGCATACGACGGACGACCCGAAGGAGCGCCGCCAGCGCATGGCACAGTTCAAGGACATTGCGGCGGGTTTAACAGTGAAAAACGTGCGCTTCATCCCCGGCGAGCACGACGCTTCGCTCGACAACGGCGCCGCCTACAAGGAAAACTTCGGCCCGTCCAACTACGCATTCGAACACAAGGGCGTGCATTTCATTGCCCTCGATAACGTGTCAGACCCCGGCGCGCGCATCGGCGACACCCAGCTGGCATGGCTCAAAAACGACCTGGACCAGCAGGCAAACGATGCGCGCATCGTCGTATTCACCCACCGGCCCCTGTTCGACCTCGTGCCCAAATGGGACTGGGCCACGCGCGACGGCGACAAGGCGCTTGCGCTGCTGGCGCCCTACAGCAATGTGACGGTGTTCTATGGCCATATCCACCAGGAACACCACCACATAACGGGCCAGATCGCGCACCACGCCGCCAAGTCGCTGATTTTTCCCTTGCCGGCACCGGGATCGCAGGAAAAGCGCACGCCCTTGCCGTGGGACCCGGCTGCGCCGAACAAGGGACTGGGCTTCCGCGAGGTGGAAGCAGAAGCAAACAAGGACTACCAGCTCACGGAATTTCCCGTGACAAGGAGCTGAACCATGGACCGTGCAAGAAGACAGCTATGTGCAAGGCTGGCCTGCGGGATCGGCGCGCTGCTGACGGTGGCCGCCATCAACGCCCAGGGCCTGAAGAAAATTATCGCAAAGGAAAAGGTCATCGCCATCGAGGCGAAAAAGTTCGTCTACACGCCGAACGAGATCAGCTTGAAGAAAGGCGAGCCGGTTGTGCTGGCGTTCACGGCCATCGATTTCATCCATGGTTTTTTCATCCCGGACATGAAAATCCGCGCCGACCTGACGCCGGGCCAGATCACGCAAGTGCGGCTGACACCGGACAAGGCCGGCGAATACGCCTTCCTGTGCGACAATTTTTGCGGCACTGGCCATGAGGAGATGAGTGGGAAGATCATCGTCACGGACTAGGCCTGCCTGCACGCGCAGCGCGGGGCGCCCGTCAGTTCCTTGGGCGGCGCGCCGCTTGCTGCGCCGCTGCCAGCGCCGCGACGAAGGCGGCGTCGCCGTCGGCACAGGTGCTGGCGGTGCAGCTGCCCACGTCCTCGGCGATGCGGAAGCCTTCGCCCAGGCTGCTGGCGTTGCCGCGTCCGCCATGCCCGCGCGCGGCGCTGCGCAGCACCTGGCGCGAGGCAGAATAACTGCCGCCCCGCGTGATGAAGTAATCGCCCTCCGCCTCGCAGCCCTGGCTCCAGGCCGTGCCATCGGCGGGTGCGCCCCGGTAATCGGGGTGCTGGCAATCGGCCACCCATTCGGCCACATTGCCCATCATGTCGTGTAAACCATGGCCGTTGGACGCATACATGCCCACGACGGCCGTGTACTCGGCGCCGTCGTCGCAATCGGTGACGAGCATGTCGAGGCCGAAGTCGCGCCGGGCGGCACTCTTGAAGCTCCGGTCCTTCATGTTGGCGTAGACACATAATTGATCTGGCACATCGCCGGACGGGTATTTCGTGGTCGTGCCCGCGCGCGCCGCGTATTCCCATTCCGCCTCGCTGGGCAGGCGAAAGGCCCGGCCCGTCTGCTGCGACAGCCATTGCACGTAGGCATGGGCATCGTTCCAGCTGACACACATGACGGGGTGGTAGTTCGTCGGCGCATGCGCGGGCGCATCCCAGCCCGTTTCCTTGAGCGCAATGCCGTCGTTGCGGTCGAATTCCCAGCATTCTCCGGCCGCCCGGTAGCCTGTGGCGGCGACGAATTGCCGGAACTGCGCCACTGTCGTCTCGTATTTCGCCAGGCGAAAGGCTGCCACGCGCACTGAGCGCGGCGGTCCCTCGGCCGGATTATGGCTGCCGTCGCCGATGGGCGGTTCCGTGCTGCCCATGATGAACACGCCGGCGGGCATACTGGCCATGGGCGGGAGGATGGGCGGCTGCGGTGCCGCCGATGCGGCCTGGACGCTGCCAAGGAGTGCGCTGGCGAGGCAAAGCAGGCCGTGTTTCAGGTAGTTCATGGGCTTCCTGGTCATGGGTGGGTGGAAGCACAGATTGCCAGCCGGGCCACCCCCCTTGCCCTGCCCATGCGACGAATCGACAGTAGGGCCGACGAATGGCAAGCCATGTTCTGGTCAATCAGGCAAGGGGCAGCTACACTATGCCCATGATGCAAAAAACAAGCTTGCTGCAGGGCTGGCGCTCGTTATGGGAGCTGCGCCCCCGAAATGCCGTCCCCCTATTGACTCGCCTGCTGCTCATTTCGCTGATCGGCGTCGCCCTGGCACTGGGCCTCATGGCCATCGTCGCCATCTTCGGGCAAGTCGACCGGCCGCGCTGGTGGTGGGCCTCGCTGCTGCCGAACATCGGCATCTGCCTGTGCATCGTGCATACCCTGTTCGGCGTGCTGCGCCTGGCCGGGCGCTGGCTGCCGGCGGCGCTCGTCGAGCGCATGTCGGACGTGCGGGACCTGCGCGCCGGCATGGCGCTGGGCGCGCTGGCCCTGGCTGCCATCATCCTGGGCATGAGCATCGGCTTTACCATCGTCCCCATCCTCGTTGGCTTCAAACTGTGGGGCATGTTCGTCTCCCTGCCTGCTGCGCTGACCAAGTTTGCCGTCTTCATCCTGTTCATCATGGCCGCCAACTGGGCCTGGTGGCGTTCGCGCCTGCGCCAGCAGCAGCTGCAAACCGAGGTGACGGATGCGCGCCTGCGCCTGCTGCAGGGCCAGATCGAGCCGCACCTGCTGTTCAACACCCTGGCCAATATCCAGAGCCTGATGGACTACGACCCGCCCCGCGCCAAGCGCATGCTGGAAACGTTTTCCGGCTACCTGCGCGCCAGCCTGGCGCAGCTGCGCCAGGGCGACAGCACCGTGGACGCGGAACTGGACATGGCCCACCAGTATCTTTCTTTGCTGCAGATTCGCATGGAAGAGCGCCTGCGCTTCCGCATCGACGCCAGCGCGGAAGCGCGCCTGGCCCGCATGCCCGCGCTGATGCTGCAGCCGCTGGTGGAAAACGCCATCGAACACGGACTGGCGCCCACGCTGGACGGTGGACGGTGGCAGCATCGTCGTGCAGGCAGTGGTGCGCGCGGGCCGCCTGGAAGTGCGCGTGCTGGACGACGGCGCGGGCCTGGCGGCGCCCGGCAAGCCGACGCGCCCGGGCAGCGGCATGGCGCTGGCCAATCTGCGCTCGCGCCTGCAAGCCCAGTTCGGCGCCAACGCCAGCCTGAGCCTGCGTGAGCGCGAAGGCGGGCCTGGCACCGAAGCCGTGCTGGAGCTGCCTTTCCAGCGCGGCGCCGGCGCCCCCGTCATGCAGGCGGCGGCATGATGCGCGCCCTGATCGCGGACGACGAGCCGCATTTGGCGCTGTATCTGCGCGACCAGCTGCTGGCCCTGTGGCCGGACTTGCAGGTCATCCACCTGGCGCGCAACGGCATCGATGCCGCCACCCAGATCGCCGAACTGGAACCCGATATCGCCTTCCTCGACATCCAGATGCCGGGCTTGACGGGACTGGAGGTAGCGCAAGGCATCGAGGGCGCGACGCGCGTGGTCTTCGTCACGGCCTACGATGCATTTGCCCTGCAGGCATTCGAGCATGCGGCCCTCGATTACCTGCTCAAGCCCGTCACGGCCGAACGGCTGGCTCGCACCGTGGCGCGTTTGCGCTCCGAGCCTCCCCAGCCGCCCGCCAGCGCAGCCATGGCGCAGGCTTTGCTGCAGTTGGCGCCCGCGCCCGTCCCTGCCCGTCCCAGGCTGCGCTACATCCTTGCGTCCCAGGGTGAGCGCACGCACCACCTCGACGTGGCCCAGGTGCGCTTTTTCCATGCCGACGACAAGTACACTGTGGTGGCCAGCGTGGACGGCGAATTCCTGATCCGTACGCCCATCATCGAACTGGCTGCCCAGCTTGATCCGGAACAATTCTGGCAGGTGCACCGGTCCACCCTGATCAACCTGGCCTGGCTGGACGGCACGCGCCGCGACGAAGCGAGCCGATTGTTCCTGCGCATGCGTGGCCACGCGGGCGAGCTGCCCGTGAGCCGCGCCTTCGTGCACCTGTTCAAGGCCATGTAGCGGCTGGCTTGCCAGCCGTCGCGCCGGCTGTCGATTCGTCGCGCGGCCAGTGCGGCGAACCTGGCCATCGGCGATGCTGGCGTTTTCCTTGCCAAAGACGTCCATGCTCATCCAGTTCCTGCTTTCCCTCTGCGCCGCCACCGCCTTGCCCGCCTTTGCCGCCCTGCCCGCCCCCGCCATCGACAGCGTCGGCGGGCGCCAGCTGGAGTCGCTGACCCTGCGCCACGCCACCTCGCGCGACGTGGTGGTGTTCGAGAACGGCTCGCGCGCCACCATCGATAAATGGGGCACGGTGCCGGAGCGGCTGGCGCAGCAGGCGAGCGTGTTTGCCTACAACAGGCCCGGCTATGGCAACAGCGAGACGGCCACCACGCCGCGCGACGGGCGCACCATCGTCGAGGAGTTGCGTGCCGCGCTGCGCTTCAAGGGCCTGGCGCCGCCCTACGTGCTGGTCGGCCATTCGCTGGGCGGCCTGTACCTGCAGCTGTACGCGCGCGCCTATCCGCAAGAAGTCAAGGCGCTGGTGCTGGTCGACGCCCTGTATCCGCGCATGGTCAGGCCGGTACAGGAGTTTCCGTGGCTCACGCGCATCGCGGGCCAGCTGGCCTTTTCCCGCACGGTCTGGCGCGAAATCGAGCACATCGACGGGACGGGCGAGATGGTGCTGGACCTGCCGGACGTCGGCAAACCCATGGTGCGCCTGGAGAACCGGCCCGTCTCCAGCACGGCGATCGCCGTAGATTTTGGTGCGTTCAGGATGGACCAGGCAAGCCGCGACGCCGTCAAGGCGCTGTATCCGCAGGCCGTCAACATGGTGGCGGACTCCAGCCACCAGATGGCGCTGACGTCGCCGGACGTCGTCGTGGCCGCGATCCGGCAGGTACTGCCGCTGGCGACCGAGAAAGTTGCTTTGGGAGATTGATTTCCGGGCTGAAAACGCGACTGGCCCGCCGTTTGCGCGGCGGGCCAGTCTTCAGTGCGGTATTGCCGGGCGCGTGGCCCATGCATCAGGCGGCGCGGCGTGCCCGCAGATGCAGGTGGCGGATGGTGGCGGCGGCGGCCATCAGGATGGCGGACGCCGTGGCCAGCACGACAATGAACGCCTTGTCGAAGGCCGAGCGGGCCAGTTCCGACACTTGCAGGCCCAGTTCGGCCGGCAACTGTTCTGCGGCCAGCAGCGCCGCGTCGAGCGTGTCATGGGCATTCGGCAACAGGCCCGCGCTTTCCGGGATCACCAGGGTGGCGCTGTAGACGGCCGACAAGATGGTGCCCAGCACGGTCACGCCGATCACGGCGCCCAGTTCATACGATACTTCCTCGATCGAGGCGGCCATGCCCGCTTGTTGCGGCGCCACGTTCAGCATCACGGCGCTGGACGCGGCCGTCATGACGGCGCCCAGGCCCAGGCCCAGGATCACCAGGCTGGCCACTTGCGCCGGGACGGTGGCGTTGTGCAGCAGCAGGTAAGACGCCATGCCGATGCCGGACAGCAGCAAGGAACCCCACAAGACCATGGCCTTGTCGGCGCGCGGCAGCATGAAACCCGTCAGCGGTCCCGCAAAGACGGACGCCAGCGGCAGCGGCAACAGCAGCAAGCCCGCTTCCAGCGGCGACAGTTCACGCACCAGCTGCATATGCTGGCTCAACGCCAGTTCCATGCCGATCAGGGCGGCGGAAGCCACCATGGCGGCGGCCACGGCGCTGGAAAACGGCAGTTCGCGGAACAGGGCGAAGTCGATCAGCGGCTTGGCCTGGCGCTTCTGGCGGCGCACGAAAGCGAGCATGAAGACGGCGCCCACGGCAAAGGCAAACGCGGCGATCGCATACGATGGCTGCGGCTTGCCCAGTTCCTTGATCGCATATACGCCACCAAGCAGGCCCATCATGATTTGCAGCGAGCCTTTCAGATCCCACGGCTTGTCGCGGTTACCGGCCCGTTTCGGCAGGACGACGGCGGCCAGCACCAGGGTCAGCAGCACGATGGGCACGTTGATCAGGAAGACGGAACCCCACCAGTAATGTTCCATCAAGAAACCACCGAGCACGGGGCCAAACGCCGCACCGCCCGAGGCGATGGCTGCCCACACGCCGATGGCGAACGAACGCTCGCGGTTATCGGTAAATGTCAGGCGGATGATGGACAAGGTGGCCGGCATCATCAGCGCGGCGCCCAGGGCCAGCAGCACGCGGGCAAAGATCAGCCATTCGGCGGCGGGCGAAAACGCGGCGCACAGCGAGGCGATGCCGAACACGGCCAGGCCGGCGAGGAAAACGGGTTTGTGGCCCAGGCGGTCACCGAGGGTGCCGAGGCCGGGCAGCAAGCCGGAGACGACCAGCGCGTAGACGTTGATGATCCACAATTTTTCGGAAGCGGAAGCTTGCAGGTCGCGCGTCAGCGCGGGCAAGGCGGTGTAGAGCACGGTCATGTCGACCACGATCAGGAACAGGGCGCTGGAGACGATGGCCAGCGTCAGCCATTTTTTCATTGGATGCATAAACAACTCATGGATTTTAGTGTAACTTTTAACAACTATCGGTATGGATAAATTTAGTGCTGCGCAAGTATTTACGTTCCAGGCTGCTGCGGGCCTGGGCTGGTCGGGGGCGGCGGGCGTCAGCCACGGTCGCCATCCTTGTCATCCACGGCAGCCGTCACTTCCGGTACGTCGAGTTCGCGCAGCATGACGACGGACACTTGCTTGAAGCCGCGCCCCTTGAAGAAGGTCTGCGCCGCCAGGTTGTGCGCGCCGCATTCGAGGAACAGGCGGGCGATGCCGTGGCTGCGCAATTCGCCAGCTACCCATTCCACCAGCAAGCTGCCGATGCCGCTACCGCGTACGGATGGCAGCAAGACCAGGTCGTCCAGCGCGGCAAACGATTTCGAGGCGCGCTGGCGCGTGTCGATGGAAACGAGGGCCATGCCGATGATGGCGTCGCCCGAAGTAGCCACGGCCAGCAAGGTCGAATCGCCATGTTCCCAGTCATGCGACAAGGCGGC
Source organism: Janthinobacterium violaceinigrum (assembly GCF_009208555.1). Lineage (GTDB taxonomy): Bacteria > Pseudomonadota > Gammaproteobacteria > Burkholderiales > Burkholderiaceae_D > Janthinobacterium > Janthinobacterium violaceinigrum. The sequence continues at coordinate 258,534 of NZ_WFLI01000001.1, forward strand.
GCGGATTTCGCTGCGGATGACCTCAGGCAAGTCCGCGCGCCAGTTGCCGGGCGCATCGGCGCGTTCGCCCTGCAGTTCCGAATGGGAGATGTAGTCGGCGCTGACGTTGTCGAGGTAGAGCTTGCACAGCGCATCTTCGGCGGTGGCGTCGTGGCACCAGCTGAAGCTGATGGCGGGGGTACTGGCTTGAGCGTTTTTCATGGCGGATCTCGTGTTGTTGAAAATGTAAATGCATTTTATGTCGCCCCTGAATGGCATTCAAGTTAAAATCCATCTGTAAAACAGATAGGGGAATGCCATGCAATGGACTTTGGAACAAATGCGCTACTTCGAGGCGGCCGTCGCGGCCGGTTCTTTCTCGGGCGCCGCGCGCCGGCTGGGCCGCGCGCAATCGGTGGTCAGCACCTCGATAGGCTTGCTGGAAGCGGAGTTCGGCGTGGAACTGTTCGACCGCTCGCGCCGCAGCGCCGTGCTGACGGAAGCGGGCAAGGTGATGCACCTGGAAGCATGCGAACTGCTGCGCCAGGCCGAGCGGCTGCAGCTGCGGGCGCAGCTCTTGAGCGAGGCGCCGGAAGCGCAGCTGACCCTGGCGCTGGACGAAGCCCTGCCCTACCTGGCCATCAGCACCCTGGTCAAGGAACTGGCGGCGCGCTACCCGGCGCTGGAACTGGTAATGCTCAACGCCACGGCGTCGGAAGTGGCGCAATACGTGGAGCAGCAGCAAGCCGACGTGGCCTTCCACTTCGACCGCGGCCCGATTTCTCCCGTGCTGGAACAGCAGCACATCGGCAGCGTGGCGCAAGGCGTGTTCGTGGCCAAGGGCCACGCCATGGCGCACGGCCAGGAGGTGAGCCGCAACGAGCTCACCCGCTACCGCCAGCTGATCATGGATTCAGAGCTCAACCGCGAACACGCATTCAGCCCCGCCGTCTGGTTTTCCGACAGTTTTTACAGCATCGCGGAAATGGTCGCGGACGAGCTGGGCTGGGCGATCCTGCCCCTGAACATCGCCAATTACGACAATTACAAGGGGTATTTGCAGGAAGTGCCCTGCCCTGCGCTGGCCCTGTCGCGCCTGCCGGTGCGGCGCTTATCGATTCATGGGAAGAAGCTGAGCGAGACGAGTCTGTGGCTGACGACAAGGCTGGCGGAGTTGTTGGCGGATGGGCCGAGGGGGTGAGTGCATGCAAGTCAGTGCAGGAATGTTGAGGCTTTTATGATAAATAGAAGCCAGTTCCTGAGTGCTGATCCGGCACGGCAAGGAGGCGGAGCTTCAAGGTCGAGGTGTGGCACAATCCTGAATGGTCTGAACTTGAATGATCAAAGATGGCAGCATGAAATGACGGGCGCTGGCATCTTTATTGACACTAGCGACATTTGCTAGCCAAGGGAAATGATGAGTATTGAAATAGTTGATGTGGAAAATGTATTGAAGGATTTTATTCTGACCATGAATGGTTGGGAACTTCATTACTACCCCGAGGTGCGAGAGAAAGGGCTGATTACTCTCAAAGAAAAAATGAAGCAGGATCTTGATGCTATTTTTGATTGCTTTTGCACCAAAAAAGAAAGAAAACAAGGTCGCCAGATGTCATTGCTCTGCAGCGATCCTCCTGAATACTCACCCACCGAAATATTTTTAAATTCATGCATCTCAGGAAGTAAAGCTGTCATTTCCACGCAGCAGACTTCGGGATTCAAGAATAGATACAGATATACATTTGGTCTTAAAAACCAGCAATGGCTTATTGATAAAAAAGAATGGCTTGATGAAGAGGAAGGCATGGAGCGTTGGCGACCGGCGTATCTTTAGTCGCGTTCGCTCAAGCTTGCGCCAATGCGGGCCACGCGACGACGATCAACGCAGTCCACGCTTCCGAGAGACGCCAGCAATCACAACGAGCGCGGTATCGTCCGCACCAGGAAAAGAATGAGTATTAACACCAAACTGAAAAAACTCGAAGATAAGGCCATGGCCAAAGGCGAGTATGCGGTCGCCGCAGCCGCAGCCCATCTGTTGCACGATATTGGCTGCGTGGACAAGCAGATTAACCTGGTCGGGGCGCTGCACGAAGTCGGCTATCTGCAAAATTCATTTTCTCCATACTGGAAAGAATTCAGAACTGATGAATCGGCATGGATAGAACGCTGTTTGGCCAGGCTTGTCACTGCTGATCATGACTATTGGGCGCTTGCCGCGCTTCTGGGCTGCAATGGTCCAACAACCATCAGCATCGCCATTGGCCAGGGTTTTAAATCCGCTGCAACAAGGCTTTACGAACGTTTTGACAAACCCAAGGTCCATGTCGATACTTTATATTTGACAGCCAATGGAGAAGTGCTGCATCCCGTATTGGAAGTCGGCTATGACATCAAAGACATGAAAACTGTCGACATGGGAAGAGCACGGGCACTTAGTCTGAAGAATAAACAATGGAAGCCAGGCGATCGTATGGGCGACGGCGGACTGTCACTTTCCATGCAGGCCAAACTTCCGCATGGCGCATGGCGCTCGGTATGGACGGCTTTTAAAACATGGGATGCATGACGACATGATGAATTGCAGGACAGTCAATGCATGGCTGGAAATGGCGCAAGACGATGAGGTGTTCATTGATGCCGACGACATCAACCGCGAGGCGATGGAGAACATGTGGAGCTTTTCGCCCACGGATGAGGAAACGCCGCAGATCCATGCGGCCGATATCGTTGCATTCATCGGAGAATTGATCGCGGCACGCAGCGACGCGCTCGCTGGCGAGGAAATGTTGTTCTATTGCTGGCACGATGTGCAGTGCCGCCAGTTGCGCTTCAGCCTGGTATCGCGCTCGCATGGCCGGCTGCCGTTTCGCTGCGAGGTGCGCGAAACGCAGGATCTGGCGCTGATTGCCGAGCGCGTGGTGAACGGGGACTGGCGCAACGAGGATTTCATGCAGGCCCCGTCGGAGGAAGGCGATGAGCAGGAGCAAGTGCCGTTCATCCTGCCCGTATTTGTCGTGCCCGTGCCGTAGGAATCAGCGCGGCGCCGGGCCTTTACGTCATTTACGCCAGGAAACGCGCGGGCCGGCAAGCCTCGAAGGCTGACGCTGGCTGGCCGTCGACGATTTCCCCGCTGGCCAGCTGTCCCACGATACCTGCCAGCACGACGCCCGGATGCATGACGCACACGTACACGCCTTCTACCTGCGGCAAATAGCCGATGACGGGCACGCCATCAAAGGGCATGGGGCGCAGGCCCACACAGGCGAATTCCGGCGCGATGGCCCCGGCGCCTTCAAGTTCACGCCGGATCGCGCTGGCCGTGCGCTGCGCCATCGCGGCGGGCTGGTTTTCCGGCGCGTCGTCCACATAATCTTCCGCCGCCAGCATGGTCCCATCTTCAGCTTGCCGCACTTCCATTGTGTGGCTGGAAATGATGCCGCGCACGAGGCCGGGCGGCGCTTGGTAGCGCAGGAAGATGGCGGGTGACGCGTGGATGGGCAGGCTGGCGCCCAGTTGCGCGGCCAGCGCGGCAGTGCCCGTCCCCGCTGCCAGCACGACCGTGTCCGCCTCGATGAGGCCAGCGGCCGTTCCCACGCCCGTCACCTTCGCGTTGTGGACGGCAAAACCCAGCACGGGCGTGTGCGTGCGGACGGTCGCACCCAGCGCCCGGGCTGCTGCCAGCAAGGCGTGGGTCGCGGCAACGGCATCGAGGGCGCCCTGCTCCGGCTCGTACAGCGCCTGTTCCGGCGGCTGCTTCAGGCGCGGTTCAAAATGGGCGATCCGGGTCCGGTCTATCAATATACATGAGGGCGACATCCGCCCGTCCTGCGTGCCGTACGACAAGGCGCCATCCCAGCGCACCGACAATCCCGGCACGTGCGTTTCCAACTGGCGCCAGGCGGCGACGGCGCCGCCGCGCAGGGCCGCAATGGGGTCGATCCCCGCGCAGGATGCGTTGATCCAGGCAAACGAGGTACCCGTCACGCCGGAAGCGATGCCGCCCGCCTCGACGACGGTGACTTGCGCGCCCTTGCTGGCCAGGTGATACGCGAGTGAGGCGCCGACGATGCCGGCGCCGATGACGACGATACGTTTTGAGGATTCCTGATTCATATCTGGCAACTTTGCATATTTATCATAGGACAGAGTCTACCCCAGCCGCCCGCAAATCCAGCGCATACGCATGACCATCGACGACGTTGCCTTTCACGATGGCAATATCGGGCACGGCAACGCCCTGCGAGAAACGGCAGCGTTCCAGCACGCGGATCGAAGCCCCGTTGCCATCGATGGCGTAGGCGCACAGGCTTTGCAACTGCCATTCCTCTTGCGCCAGGGCGATCAGGTACTGTAGCGCGGCCGTCGCCAGGCCCTTGCCCGCCTGCCGTTCGCCGATGCGGTAGCCGACTTCGGCCGTGCCCTGCTGCCGGTCGATGTCCTTGAGGTTGGCGCGCCCGATCAATTCACCGCGTTCGTCCACGATGACGCATGGGTGCATGCGCCCCTGTGCGTGCTCGTCTAGGAATTGCGTGACGTGCGCGTGGATGCCGTCGATGCTGTAAAAAGCGTCCGGGCGCGGGTCGATATGGTGCTCGAACCAGGCCCGGTTGGCTTGCTCGAAGGCCAGCAGTGGCGCGGCGTCGTCGGGGCGCAAGGTGCGTATCGTGTGTGTGTTCATGCAGACTCCTGGAAAGGCATGAGTCTAGTGAGGCGCCACCCGGGCCGTCAATCTTGATTCCATCAATCAATATAAAGTGACAAACGCTACAATGGCCGCCATGAACAACGACCTGTCCGCTCTCGACGCGGCGCGCCTGCTGGGCGTCAGCCTGCCCACCCTGTATTCCTATGTGAGCCGGGGCCTGCTGGCTTCCGTCAGCAATGGAGAGTCGCGCCGCAAGCGCTATCCGCAGGAAGACGTGCTGCGCCTGGCGGCACGCAAGAATGACGCCAAGCGGGGCGGCCAGACGGCCGTGGCCGCCATGCACTGGGGCTTGCCCGTGCTGGAGACGCAGATCTCCCACATTCTCGGTGGCCGGCTGCTGTACCGCGGCTGCGATGCGACGGTGCTGGCGCGGCACGCGACACTGGAAGTTGCCGCCGGCCTGCTGTGGGACGACAATGCGCACGCATATTTTCAGCAAGACGCGCCTGCCCTGCCGCCAGGGCTGCCCAGCGCGCCGGACGCCACGCCATGGATGCGCGCCATGCTTGCCATGGCCATGCTGACGACAGCGGACATTTTCCACTCGCTGCAGTCGGGCCCCGCGCTGATGCGCGTGCTGGCCGCCGCCCTGCTGCAGACGGCACCATCTGCCTTGCCCCTGCACCAGCAACTGGCCCAGGCGTGGCAAGCGGACGCGGAGCAAGCGCAATTGCTGCGCGCCACGCTCGTGCTGCTGGCCGACCATGAGTTGAACGCGTCGACCTTTGCCGTGCGCTGCGTCGCTTCGACGGGCGCCAGCCTGCCTGCCGCGCTGAGCGCGGGCTTGGCGGCCTTGTCAGGTGACAAGCACGGCGGCGGCAGCGCGGCGGCCCGGCGCATGTTGACGGCCGCGCTGGCCGCGCCCGATGCCAGGACCGCCATCGCCACCTTTTACACGGTCACCGCGCCGGAATTCTCCGGCTTCGGCCATCCTCTGTATCCGCACGGCGACCCGCGCGCCGCGTATCTCCTGGAAGTACTAGGTGCGATGTCGCATGGCTACCCGCAGCTGGGCGCCATCCTCGCCGCGTGCACCACGGCAAGCGACTTGCTCGAAATAAAACCGAACGCCGACCTGGCGCTGGCCGCCATGGAACTGGCGTTCGGCTGGCCCGACGGCGCGGGCATGACCATGTTTGCGCTGGCCCGCTCGGCCGGCTGGATCGCCCATGCGGCCGAGCAAGCGGCCAGTGCGGCGTTGATACGCCCGCGCGCTCGCTACATCGGGCGCCACCAGCGCGGGTGACACGCGGCTGACAATAGACGCTTGATTTATTACGCATACGTAGTAGTATACTCCGCATGCGTACCAATACCTCCTCCCAATCCGACCTCCCCGATGCCGCAGCCTGCCCGCTGGGCGAGCGTTCGCCGCGGCTGTTCAATCTGCTCAACCTGGCGCGCCAGAACCTGTTCCGTTCGGCCGATGCCGTCTTCACCAGCGAACTGGGGTTTTCAGGCACGCAGGTTGTCGCCCTGTTTGCCCTGAAGGGCGAGGAAGGCTGCCAACTGAAGGATCTGGGGCGGGCGCTGCAATTGAAAAACTCGGCGGTCACGGGCCTGGTGGCGCGCATGGAAGAAAACGGCCTGATCGTGCGCGGCCAGTCGGCGCTCGACGCGCGCGCCGGCACCCTGCACATGTCGCCCAAGGGCGGCGAGGTGCTGGCCGCCGCCCTGCCCCTGCTCGACAGCCTGAATGAACAACTGAAGCAAGGTTTCAGCGAGGAAGAGCTGGCCGTCGTCGCCCGCTTCCTGCTGCACGCCTCGCGCCTGCGTTTCCAGCAAGACATTTAATCTGCAAGACGTTTAACCCAACCCTCACCCCCACAGGAGTTAGCATGCACCCCAACGACATGACCGGCTTGCAACTGATGCAAGCTTTCGCGCAAGGCCTGTTTCCCCGGCCCGGTATTTCCAAGACCATGCCCATGGACGCTCACACGATCGAGCATGGCAGGGTCATCTTCACGGCGACGGCAAATGAAAACCACACCAACCCCATGGGCGGTGTGCACGGCGGTTTTGCCGCCACCGTGCTGGACACGGTCACGGGCTGCGCCACGCACACGGTCTTGCCTGCCGGCGAAAGCTACGGCACGACAGACCTGAACATCAAGATGTGCCGCCCCCTGCCCTTCAACGTGACGGTTTATGCCGAAGGCAAAGTCATCAATGCGGGACGCAACCTGGTCATTTCCGAAGGCACGATCCGCGACGAAGCCGGTAAAGTCTACGCGCACGCGACGGCCACTTGCATGATCATCCGCCCGGCCCAGCGGGAACAAGCGGCCGCATGATCCGTATTGGCAACATCGAGGAAGCCTGGCAGGTGCTGCAGGCGATACCCGAATTCGACCAGCGGCGCAGCCTGGCGCAGTTGCAGGAGCAGCTGCCCACCGGCGCCCTGGTGCTGATCGCGGAGGCGGACGGCCAGCCCGTCGGCTGCAAGCTGGGATATGCCGCCGAAGATGGCTCTTTGTACAGCTGGCTCGGCGGCGTGCTGCCCGCGCACCGCAAGACGGGCCTGGCGCAGCGCCTATTGGAGCGCCAGGAAGGCTGGGCACGCGAGCACGGCTTTGCGTCCGTCACCGTGAAATCGATGAACCGCTATCCGGCCATGCTGCGCTTGCTGATCCGCAATGGCTACCAGATCCGGCTGGTGGAGCACTTTGGCGACCCTGCAAGGGAGCGCATTCATTTCATCAAGCCGCTGTCCAGGAACGCCGAGTAAAATCAAGGCCCTGTCTTCGACTTTTCAAAAGAGCAATAATGCCATACACTCAGTCATTCTTGCCGTCCGCGGCCAGAAGCAGACGATCACCAACGTAAGAACTGAAGCATCGCTTCTTTGAATTTTTGGAGCAACGATAGTGGACAAGGTAATTGTTTTGCAAATTTTCGATAATGATGGCGTGGACTTGAATGGTGTAAAACTACGGTCAACAAATGATGTTGCGGAAGCTCTTGAAAAAATGTGTCCCGAAAAATCTGGTGTGACCGTTTCTATCGAGGCCAGCGAGTCCACATATTACGAGTCCATCGGCAAGGCTATTTACGGAAGCCACCGGGCTGGATTTTCAGGTGAACGATTACGCATACTTGTCGATGGCAAGCCTTTGGAAACCTGACCTCAATCGTCGTCGCGCTAGTGCCTGCTGCTAGTGGCCAGAAGCAGACCTATTCACGCTTTCGCATATACTGCGCTGAACGAAGTGCCCGGGGGAAGATGATGACTGATCGTAATGCACGACGGCTTGCCTTCGCTGGAGCGTCGTTGATCGCAAGTTTAATTTTGTTATGTGTGATGTTGAACTTCACTTTTCCGCAAGAAAGCATCTATAGAAATAGCTTTTGGCTCTGCTTAGGCCCACTTTTTCTCTACGTGCGAGCCGTGCCGAAAAAAATTGGAGCTCCCGATTGATTGGTTCGACTTAACCGTTCCTGCTCCCGGCGAAGACAGCATCTGGCCAGGAGCAGTCGTTGAAGCGAAACTTGAGCAACTAAAATCAATGATAAAAATTATGGAATATGAAATACAACTTCAGCTGGGACAGAAAATTTCCCGCATGTTTCTATTTTTTTTCTCGTTAATTTTCTTTGGCTGCGCCTTTGCGCCTGAAGTTGTACCAGCGCATGTACGGTTTTTTTCCTTGGCGCTATCGGCACTATTTTCTTGCGTAGGGAGCAATAAATCTGCCTTGATTTCACCGATAAAGAGCTTGCAATGGAAGTTCATGCCGCCGGTACCACGAACTTTGTTTCTCGCTTTTTTTCAGTTGCTAGCATTATCGACTGTAATGATGTTCTTGGATGTTTAAATTGCCACGACTTAAGTAGACACGACTGAACTGCTCATCAACTATGATTGAGCGCCACTTGCTTCTCGTCGGGCACTCCCTTGGTGGCGACAGTTCGGCACAGTTTTCCGCTGACAATCCGGACCGCGTATCCAGCTTGATCAGCCTCGACAACCGTCGGGTCGCGTTGCCCCGCTCAACTGGTATCCACGTCCTGGCAATTCGTGCCAGTGACACCACTGCCGACCGCGGTGTACTGCCGAATAAGGAAGAGCGCGGCCGCTACGGTACATGCGTGGTCCACATCGAAGGCTCGCGCCACAGGGATATGCAAGATGCAGGCAGTGAACAATTGAAGGCCAAAATTGTATCCGCCATCGATACTTACCTCGCTCCAGCGCAGCACCCTAACTACGCTTGCGACCGAGACTCAAAGCTCAAATAGTGTTCAGGCGATCATTTTTGATATTGTAAAGTCCGCTTTGGGGCGAAAACAGACGTACAACACCCCGGTACGAGCATCAGGCCGGCCATCCCGTTCGCTGCTGTATTGATGCCGCGAGGTATTGTCGACCCCGTCACCCCACCGGCTTCTTCTTCGCCTTCAATAAACTTCCCGCCGCATTCTCTTCAAAACGCCCCGCTTCTTCTATATAGCCATGCACGGTGCCATCGTGGCGCCAGCCGCCCTGGCGCTTGATGGCCTGGAAATCGGCGCCGGCCCGGTGCGCGCTGGTGGCCATGCCGCGGCGCAGGCTGTGGCTGGACAATTCCGGCACGTAATCGAGCGCCGCCAGCCGGGCGCAGCTTTCCAGTATGGTATTGATGCTGCTCGCGTGCAGCGCCCTGGCGCTGACATGGCCCCACTGATTGACGGGGCGCAATAGCGGCCCCGTGCGGATGTGCGCCGCGGCCAGCCAGGCGCGCAAGGCCGTGGCCGGGCAGCAGACGCCGTCGCCGAACGGAATCGCCTTGACGATGCCCTCCCCCAGTTGATCCGTTTTCGAACGGGGCAAGGTGATCACCATGCCCTGCGGCTCCCAGCTCACGTCTTCCAGCATCAATCCCGCCAGTTCGCTGCGCCGGAAACCGCCAAAAAATCCCAGCTGCAGCAGGGCGCTGTCGCGCAAGGCCTTGACGCTGCCCACCGCGGCCAGCCTGGTGACGATCGTTTCCAAATCTTCCAAAGGCAGCGCCTTGGCCTTCTTTTTCGGCTTGCCGTGCAGGCGGGCGATGCCGGCCAGGGTCTTGCGCACGGTGGGCGTGGACGCGGGGTCCGCAAAGCCCTGATACACATGCCATTGCGACAGGGCCGTCAGGCGCAGGGCCAGGGTGCGGGCGTTCAGGCTGTCTGCATACGCCATCAGGTAGCGGATGACGGTGGACTCGTCGGCGGGCAGCGCCCCGCCCCACGCCTGGAAGTGGCGGATGGCGGAACGGTAGGTGCGGCGCGTGTTATCCGAGGTGGCGGCGGCGAGAAACGCCTGGTGGCGCGCGGCCAGGTCGGCATCGATCAGGGCGCCGTGTAACGGTGCAACGGTGATGGCGCCTGTTTTCGGCACGGCGACACGGCGTTTCGGGAGGGGTAAATCGGGCATGGCGGCAGCGAAATCGCGGTTGTGTACTGGGAGAGTCGCAGAATACCATGCAAACCACCCCCATAACACGCGATAAGCGATCTTATCGCAGCTTATATTTTTCAATAATTCCAAAAATTTATATCGTAATATTGTGCGATATTACGTATCATGTAATACGTTACTAAATTTCGCTCATAGGTGATTTTATGGCCCGCACCGGCATTCTGTACTCTGATGTTATGAAAGCAGCCCAAATCGTCGCTGCCGATGGGCGCAATCCCACGGTCGACAGCGTGCGCGAAGCGCTGGGCAGCACGGGCAGCAAGAGCACCATCGCGCCCCTGCTCAAGCGCTGGAAAGAAGAATTCCAGGGCGCGGGCGCCGTGAAGACGGAATCCGGCTTGCCGGCCGAGTTGATGGAAGCGATGCGCGGCGTGTACGACAAGCAGCAGCGCGACGTGGCACAGCAGCTGGAAACCGGGATGCTGCAACACCGCGCCGAACGCGATGCGGCTTTGGCCCAACTGAAGAAAACGGAAAATGAGCGGTTGAAACTGACGGAGGCACGCGCCGCCCTCACCCAGGAATTGCGCGCCACGCAGCATGCGCTGGCGCAACTGAAGGAAGAGCACCATTTCCGCGCCGTCACCCTGGCCACCCTGCACAGCGACAATGCGGGCCTGACGCAGCGTCTGGCCGACCGGGGCGAGGAAATCGCCGCCCTGAACCGCCAGCTGGCGCAGGTGCGCTCGCAGTTCGACCACTACCAGGAAGCGGCCGCCGCCCAGCGCAGCGAGGAACGGGGCCAGTCGCAGCAACGGATCAGCCGGCTGGAACAGGACAACGCGCAGCTGCAGCAGCGCTTGCAAGGCCAGCAAGCGACGCTGGTGCAGCAAGACATGCGCCTGGCGCAGCTGCAGGCGGAGCAGACGGCGCTGGCGGCCCAGGCCGCGGCGGACCGCGAAGCCCTCGCTACCGTGCGCCCCGAGCGCGACCAGTTCGAATTTCAGTATCTGCAGGCGGCAGCGTCGGCCGACGCCCTGCTGGCCAAGCTGGAGACGGCCCTGCTGGCGCTGAACGACGCCAAGGTGGCGCTGGCCGCGCAAGACCGCCAGCTCGACATGCTGGCGGAAAACGGACAACTATCGCAGCAGAAAATGGACGCCTTGGCGCAGGAGCGCGACGGTTTGCTGCGCGAGAATGCCGGCATGGCCGCCAGGCTGGGGCTGCTAACCGGGAGCAAGGAGCAACGCCGTGTTTGACCCGTGTTGTGATCGTCTGGGATATCTGCGACGGCCCCAGGACGGGTATCGCCCGCCGTCAGCGCTTGCCCCATGATTTCGCTTGCCCCATGACGGCCGACGGCCGACGGCGACGAATATGCGCAGCATTTCACGCGGACACCGGACGGCGCGCCGCTTGAGCAAGACTACGACCGCGCAGCCATGGATGCCACGTCCGGCAAGGCAGACTTCGCTGGCGGCGCCTGCTTGCGCGCTTCCGATACGCCCAGCACGAACAGGAGCACCCCCAGCGCAAGGCCGAAATAATCGAGGAAATCGAGGCTGGCGAGGAACACGGCCGTATCGCCGGGGTCGCGCGGCCGGTAATGCACGCGGATGTGCGCGCCTGGCGCCATGCTGGCCAGGCGCCAGGCAGTGACGGCCTGGTCGCGGTGGCAGCCGGCGTTGCCGATCCGCGAGACGCCGATGCGCGAACTGCGGTAGGCCTTGCCATCGACGCTGTAGCGGTAACTGAGTTTGACGCACCAGTCCTGCGACTTGCCCGTGCGCTGATACATGCTGCTGCGCACGATCTCGGCGCTGGTCACGGGCCAGGTGGGAGAAGCGAGCTTGTCATAGGCGCGCCAGAAGGAAAAATACGCGGTGGGAAGGGCGAGCAGGATCAGGAACCAGCCCATCATCCTTGCCAGGGCGGGATCGATTGCGCCAGGGTCTTTCATCGCACAGGCGGCGCGGCACGGTAGCGCACCCTGATCCACGCGCCGAGGATGTCCACGCCGCCGTCGCCGGCGTCTTCGACCCAGCCCGCGCGCGCATAGAAACGCCGGGCCCCCGTATTGCCCAGCTGCGTCTTCAGGCTCAGGTGGGGACCGAAGCGCGCCACCACGGCCGCCAGCAGCTGCGCACCGATGCCCTGCCCGCTGTGCGCCGGGTGCACGTACAAATGATGCAGGAAATAGTCGGGCGCGTCCCCCGTATGCACGGCCGCAAAGCCGATGACGATGCCGTCACGCTCGGCAACGAGGATTGCTTCGCCTTGCGTTGCTGTCGTGAACGCCGCGGCGTTGGCGACAGGGCCGAAGGTGTCGCGCCCCGCCAGCGCCAGGATGGCGGTGCAGCAAGGCGTGTCCGCCTGCGCAAATGGCCGGACCGTGGCTGGCATCATGCGGCGGCGCGCAAGTGAGGCGATGCCGTGGCGAAATGAGAACGAAACATGGGCAGGCGCGTATCAGTTATCGGAATGCCATTATACGGTCACAAACGGCGGTTCAGCACGCTGTCGATATCGTGGGTTTTCAGTTCCACGTGGACGACGCCGTTTTGTAGCCAGTAGCCGTCGTCCCCCTGAGCCAGCGCAGCCAGATCGAGCGTGCCCAGCGCTGGCGGGATGGCGCCGGCAAGGAAAGCCGCCGCCTCGTCCCATGCCGCATAGAACAGTTTCAGGTACCAGCCGTCGTCGTGGGCAAAGGCGAGGAAGCGGTTTTGCAAGGCGGCCAGCTGCGTGCGCTGCGACGGCGCGGCGCGGTAGGCGAGCGCGGCGGCCACGCCCCCATCCAGGGGCGGCGCCGCCGCGCCCCGCCAGTCGGCCCAGGCATGGCTGCCGCAGGCGTACAGGTCTTCTTGCGCCAGGGCCGGCAATTGCTGCTGCGCCAGCGCCTGGCAAGCGGCAGGTTTCATGGGCGTGCCGGCGCTCCCCTTGCGCAGCACGATGCCGCCAGCCTCGCCCAGGGCGGGAAGAAAATCCTTGAATTCGATGCCGGAAGCGACAAGCATGCGCTCGGCCGGGTCGTGCCACAGATACAGATAATGTCTCACGTGCTCGTCCGCTTTGCCTTGGGCGTCGTGTTCAGGGCCACGGCGGCGCGTATCAGCGCCTTGAACGCGGCAGTATCGAGATGCTCGCCTTCGTGGAGGTCGATGGCCCGGCGCGTGTTGCCGTCCAGGCTGGAATTGAACAGGCCGTCCGGATCGGGCAAGGCGGCGCCCTTGGCAAAGGTCAGCTTGACGGCCAGTTTATAGGTTTCGCCCGTGCAAATCATGCCCGCATGCGACCACACGGGCACGCCGCGCCATTTGACTTCTTCCACCACGTCCGGGTCCGCCTGGCGTATCAGCGCGCGCACCGTGGCCAGCGTTTTGCCGCGCCAGTCCGCCAGCGCGGCGATTTTCGCGTCGATCAGGGCAGTGGCGGACTCGGCGCTCACCGCGCCGTCGTCGGACTGCGTGTCAGGTTCTGCTTTTTTCATGGCGGTGATCTCCTTTCCTGGTGTCCGTGTGCGCCTGCCTTACGGTGCGGGATCAGCCATGCAGCGTACAAGCGAGGCAATCAATTGTGTGCGCAGTGCCTGGTATTGCGCGTCCGTCGCAAAGTCGAGCGGATCGGCAGGCTGGTTCAGTATGTAGGCGGTGGCCACCGTGCCGCTAGCCGCGTGCAGCAGCGAGTACAGACTGAGGATGCCCGGCGTGTGCGCGATACTGGCGCTATTCAATCCTAGCACTTCCACGCCATCGCGCGCGTCCGTTTCCAGCGGCAATTGGAGCGGCGGCTTGCCCCTGGCGGCCATTTCTCCCATTTGCGCCACGATGGCGTCGCGGTCGGCGGCAAAGCGGCCTGCGGCGCTGCGTTCGATTTTCAGGTTCACCAAGGGCAAGCTGCTCTTGCGGAACAACATCAGCCGGTAGCCATCGGCCGTCGATACCTGCGCCTCGCCCGTCGCCAGCTTGAGGCTGCGCGTCGTCGCATGTGCAGGCAAGCGGTCCTGCTGCCTGAACTGGAACTCGCTGCGGTTGATGCATTGCGCCAACGGCCCCAAGGGGTCGCTCGTGCGCTCTTGCGCCTGGGCGCCCAGTGCGGCGGCGAGCAGGGGAATGGCAAGCAAATGGCGGTGATGCATGAATGGCGGCAGTCGTCGAGTGAAGTTGCCGCGAGCATAACCGTCCAGATTGCCAGAAGGCAAATGTTTAGTTGCCATCCTCTAAATGCCTGCGTGCATGGCTTCTTAATATGAAATTCACCTGGCCCGCGTAGCATTCAAATTGGCAAGGCTCTCATTGTGCAGCGCCTGCCATTTTCCGGCTGAATCATGAATGACATCGCTTTATCCCTGCACCACGGCGCCGCCGTGCCCCATCCTGCCAGCGGCCACCGCCTGAAAGCGGCGCTGGGCGCCCTCTTCTTTCCCCGCCAGCGCACGCGCTGGCAAGCGTTCCTGGGCAGCATGCCAGGTTTGAACTCGCTGGCGCAGCTGCATCCCTGCCTGCGCTTCAAGATATACCGCCCTTACGCATCGCGCCAGCTGGGCTGCGAGGATCGTTTGGCCTTGCTGGAAGGACACTACCGTTTCCTGTGGCAGGCGGGCGCGCGGACCCTGGTCGAGCGGGCCGCGCGCCAGCCCCTGGTGCTGGCCGCGTTCGAAGGCAAGGACGGGGCGCTGTACCGCCTGCAGCTGACGGCCATTCACGACAGCTACCGCGAAGGCGAGCTGTGCCTGCGCCTCACGTGCGACGGCCAGCCCCTGTACCTGGCCAGCTTCCTGTTCCTGCCGCGCGCCGATGGCGTGTCCTTGCAGCTGGGCGCGCTGCAAGGCTTGCGCTCGGAAGCGGGTGCCCAGGCCGTGAAGACGGCCACGCGGGCCTTGCACGGTTGCCGGCCAAAAAACCTGATGGTCGCGGCCTTGCGCGATTTCGGCGATTTTTTCGCCTGTAACAACCTGTTCTTGATCAGCAATGACAACCGCATCGCCCTGAATGCGCGCCGGCGCCGCCATATTGCCGCCGATTACGACCTGGCGTGGCAGGAATTGCATGCGCTGCGCATGCCCAACGGGAATTATCACTTGCCCTGCGCCGCCTACCGGGCGCCCGACCTGGCCGCGGTGCCGTCAAAGAAGCGCGCCGATGCGCGCCGGCGCGGCGAATTACTGCAATGCATGACCAGCGACATGCGCGCGCAGCTGGCATGCCTGCTGGAAGCGCCGATGGCTGAACATTGAGCAATCGCAAGCCTTGCCATACCGGCAAACATAAAACTCAGGCAACCTTCATGTTGGGCCCGTATCCTTCACCAGGCATGCCAGCCACTTTCTCCATGCGCCGGCGTGCCTTCGATCCACTCTGGACAAGGTTACCCATGACACCCACTTTCGCCCTCCTCCCCCTTTGCCTCGCCGGTACCGCAGCACTGGCCTCTCCCGTGCTGGACGACGCCGTGCGCCAGCGCGCAGAAGAACTCACGCGCACGGGCCTGCACGCCAGCATCGTCATCGCCGTGATCGAAGGCAAGGACAGCGCCGTGTATGGTTTTGGCAGCAGCCAGGCAGGCAAGAGCGCCAAGCCTGGCGCCGACACCGTCTACCAGATCGGTTCCGTCACCAAGACCATGACGGCCTTGCTGCTGGCCAACGCCGTCGTCGAAGGCAAGGTCAAGCTCGACGAGCCCGTGGCGGCCTTGTTGCCGGGCTATACCGTGCCTGCCTTCGATGGAAAAACGATCAGCCTGCTCGACCTGGCCACGCATTATTCCTCGCTGCCGCGCCTGCCCGACAACTTCGCGCCCAAGGACCCGGCCAACCCGTATGCCGATTACACGGAAGCGAAGCAGCGGCAGTTTCTCGCCGCCTACCACCTGCCGCGCGCGCCAGGCACGGCCTTTGACTACTCGAACATCGGCTACGCCGTGCTGGGCACGGCCCTGGCCGCACAGGCCGGCACCAGCTATGAAGCGCTGCTGCAAAAGCGCATCGCCGTGCCGCTCGGCATGCGTTCCACCTCGAACCAGCCCACGCACGGCATGCTGGCGCGCCTGGCGCCCGGCCATCTGCTGTCGGGCGAACCCACGCCCGCCTGGGATTTGAATGTGGTGGCGCCGGCCGGCGGCGTCTATTCGAGCGCGCGCGACATGGTCGCCTACCTGCAAGCGTACATGTTCAAGCCGCTGCGTCCGTATGCACTGGCGGTAAAACCGCAGCGTCCGGTGGCGTCCGGCGACGACACGAAAATCGGCCTGTCCTGGCTGCTGGAACAGCGACAGGGCCGGGCCTACGCCTGGCACAGCGGCCAGACGGGCGGCTACAGCAGCTATGCGGCGTTCACGACGGACGGCAAGCGGGGCGTGGTGGTGCTGACGAATACGGCGCGCGACGTCGATGCGCTGGGCTTGTCCACCTTGCTGCCCGGCACACCCCTGCCGCCGCTGAAAAAGCCGCAAGCGGCCATCGAAGTGCCGCGCGCCGCGCTCGCCGAGTACGTTGGCGAGTATCCATTGGACAAGGATTTCACCTTGACGGTGAGCCTGGGCAAGCAGGGCCTGGAAGCGGCCGGGACAGGCATGGGATCCGCCCCCTTGTTTGCCAGCGCGAAAGACCAATTCTTCTTCCGCGCCATCGACGCGGAACTGGCGTTTACGCGCGATGCGGCGGGCAAGATCGCCAGCGCCGTGCTCAAGCAAAGCGGGCAGGATACGGTCTTGCCGCGCAAGCCGTAGCGTTCAGGCTGCCGGGTCTTGCATGAATTGCTCGACCCGTGCGACAAACGCCGCCTTGCTGCGCGTGCGGAACTCGCCCAGGAACACCTCGCTGTCCTTGACGGCTTTGCCGTGGCGGTCATATGCCACCTTGCCCATCTCCAGCACGAATTCGCCCTGCGGATCGTCTTCCGGCTCGAAGTGCGAGTTGAAGCTGTAACCGCTGTCGCGGCAATGGCCCCACAGCAGCAATGCGCTGCTGAACCATTGCATGGTGTCCGGACCGGGTTCCACCTCGAACAGGGTGTTCACGGTGATGTGCCAGCCGCCCGGTACGCGCAGCGGCTGCAAGGGATAAGGAAAGCGCGTGTGTTTCATGATTTCATGATGCGGACGGCGCGCGGCGCGTCTGGTAGAAGGCCAGGAAGTCCAGGGCCGGCAGCGCCTTGGCAAACAGCCAGCCCTGGCCGAATTCCACCTTGCGTTCGCGCAGATAATCAGCTTGCTGCTGCGTTTCGATGCCTTCGGCCACGATCAGCATGTTCAAGGTGCGGGCCATGGCGATGATGTGCGGCGTGACGCTGCTGGTGGCGGCGTCCGTGCCGATGGTGTCGACGAACGATTTGTCGATTTTCAAGGCGTCGAGCGGCAGGTTTTGCAGGCTCGACAGGCTTGAGTACCCCGTGCCGAAATCGTCGATGGCCACCGCGTGCCCCCGCGCGCGGGCCTTTTCGATGGTGGCGCGCGCCGCTTCCACGTTGATGAAGCCCCGCTCCGTCGCTTCCAGCCAGATCTGCTGCGCCTCGATGCCCGTGCCGTCGAGCGCCCGTTCGAGCACGTCGAGCACGCGGCCCGTCTCGATATCGCTGGCGCACAGGTTGATGGCGATGTGCAGGTCGCGGTCGGCCAGCAGCGCGCTGCGCATGTCGGCGATGACGCAATCGATCACCTGGTCCGTGATGGGCAAGATCAGGCCGCCCTCCTCGGCCACGGGGATGAACAGGTCGGGCCGTATCATGCTGCCGTCGGGACGGCGCCAGCGTATCAGCGCTTCGGCACCCACGCACACGCCCGTGTCGAGCGCGATGATGGGCTGATAATGGACAAAGAATTCGCGCCGGTCGATGGCGATGCGCAGCTCGCCCATCAGCGACAGGCGGCGGCGCGACAGCCAGATGACGATGCCGACGATGAAGGCGGCCATCAGCAGGCCCAGCGGCAAGAGCAGCAGCTGTTCGCGCCGCAACCTGTCGTTCAGCTTGCTGCGCGGCTCGATCATCACGGCCGTCAAGCCGTCGCGGTAAAGGATCGCATGGATGCTGCCGTCGGGCGTGACGGCGTCCGCCGCCGGATGGCCGGCGAGCAAGGCCTGCACCTGCGCGGGGTCCGGATGGTGCAAGGTATCGAGCACGCCCCGCTTGCCGATGGCCACGGCCATCTGGATGTCGCTGTCGACGATGACGTCGGAAAAGCGCACGGGATCGATCAGCACCTTATAGGCGCGGTAGGACAGTCCCACCATGCGCTTGCCGCCGCTGGCGACGGGGCGCAGGTTGAAATCGAGGCCCAGGCCATTGTCCAGATTGAAATCGGGCGGCGTGATGGCGATGCGCGCCTCCTCGATGCCCGTGGACGTGCATTTGAGAAAGCCGTTTTCCACATAGCCGATATCGTCGATGCTGCGCGTGGTGATGGTGATGCGGCGCAGCTGCTGGATATGCGCTTCCGAACACGGCGCCAGGTCCAGCGCATCGGCGCTGCGCAGGGCGGCCCCGGCCGAGGCGATCGAACGGTGGGCGCGCTCGAGCGCGTAGCCAGCCAGCAGGCGCAGGCGTTCCTGCTCGCCCTGCTCGGCCCGCACGGACGACAGGTAAAAGGCCAGGCTCAGGGGAGCGGCCACGCCGATGACGGCCACCAGCACGCTGGTGATGATGATGCGTTTTCTGCGCATGCGCTCCTCCCGCACCGAACATAAGCTACTGCGCGTCGCGATTTGCGGCCTCCGATGCTCACTGCCTCGGCGGCCCCGTGCTTCGCACAGCTCCGCTTCTCAGCCACAACTCGCTGCCGCTCGCTACGCTTCTGTTCGGCGCTCTTGATTGGTCGTGTTATATGAATGCCATGTATTTCCTGATGGCATCATATTACAAGTGCAAGCGGCGCACGTGAATCTTGCTGAACAGTTACACTTTTCCTGCTGCCGGCGCAGCGGACAACACTGGCCTGGCCAGCACGAACACCAGCGCGGCCACCACGGCCGCCAAGCCGCCAGCCAGGTACAGCACGCTGGCAAAGCCGTCGATGAAGGCATGGCGCGCCGCTTCCTGCGCCACGGCCTGCATGGCGGGCGGCAGCTGGCCGAACGCTTCGGCCGCATTGCCGGCCACGATGCGCCCTATCATTTCGGGCGAAGCCTTCAAGCCGTGCAGCCACGCCAGTTTCTCGAACGAGGCAGCCGTGCGCATGGCCAGCACGGCGCCCAGCGCGCCCACGGCCAGCACGATGCCGACAAAGCGCGTGGTGGTGCTGATGCCGGACCCCATGCCCGTGCGTTCGCGGGGGATGCAGGCGAGAATGGCCTTTTGCGTGGTGCCGTTGAGCAATCCCGCCCCCGCGCCGGTGACGACCATGCCGGCCGCCACCAGGCCGTACTGCAGACTGGCGGCGGCCAGGGCCGTGGCCACGTTGCCCACCGCAACGATCAGCAAGCCCGTCACCAGGATGCCGCGGTCGTCCAGATGGCGCATGGCGCGCGGCGCCAGACGGGACAGCACCACCATGGCAACGGCAAACGGCAGCATGGCGCAGCCGGCCAGCACGGCGGAAAAGCCGAAGGCGTTCTGCAGGTACAGGGGTAAAAACGTCATCATCACCTGCGCGGCGATGGCGTAGCCGAACATGCCCAGCACGGCACCGACAAACACGCGGCGGCAGAACAGGGACAAATCGACCATGGGCGCCCGCTGGCGCCGTTCCACCAGCACGAACACGGCCAGCAGCGCTGCGCCGGCCAGAAAGCGCAGCGTGGTGGCGCGGCTGGACCAGCCCGCCACGCTGGCGTCGATCAGGCCCCAGATGATGCAGAACAGGCCGGCGGAAAACAGCAGCGCGCCCAGCGGATCGAAACTGGCGTTCGACGCATCCTTCGATTCGTCCACGTGTTTGTGCACCAGCCACATCAAGATGGCCACGACGGGCAGGTTCAGGTAGAAAATCCAGCGCCAGTTGATGGCGCTCGTGATCAGGCCGCCCAGCAGGGGCGCCACCGTCATGGCCACGCCCATGGCCGCGCCCCACACGGACCAGGCGCGCGCCCTCTCCTTTTCCGCATGAAACGTGTGGCCGATGACGGCCAGCGCGGAAGTCAGCAGCAGCGCCGCGCCCAGGCCCTTGACGGCGCGCGCCACGTTGAGCACGAACGGCGTCCACGCCAGGCCGCACAGCAAGGAAGCCAGCGCGAACACTGCCAGGCCGCACAGCATGACCCTGCGCCTTCCCAGGCGGTCGGCGATGCTGCCCGCCGGCAGCAGGAACGAGGCGAACGCCAGCATGTAGGCGCTGACCACCCATTCCACGTCGACGAAGCTGGCGTTGAGCGAGCGGGCGATCGACGGCAGCGAGACGGCCACCACGTTGGTGTCGAGCATGATCAGCGCGCACACGCCCGAGCACGTATATAAGGTCCAGTTGGTATTTTTCATGCCTGTATTTTAAGCAGGCTTGTATTATTTCCTGTTATAAGATGATCGCCTTATAATTTACCCATGGTGAATACAGACAAAGCGATGGAATTGCGGCATTTCCGCTGCGTGCTGGCCGTCGCGCACAGCCTGCATTTCGCGCGGGCGGCCGCGGAGCTGGGCATTTCGCCGCCCGCGCTGACCAAGCAGGTGCAGGAAACGGAAAGCTTGCTCGGTACGCGGCTGTTCCAGCGCAGCAAGCGCGCCGTGGCCCTGACGGCGGCCGGCGAGCTGTTCGTCATCGAGGCCACGCGCGCGCTGGCGCAGCTGGCGCAGGCGCAGGAAGTGGCGCGGCGGGCGGGCCGGGGCGAACTGGGACGGCTGGAAATCGGCTACGTGGCGTCGGCCGCCTATTCGGGCGTGCTGCAGAACCAGTTTGCCCGCTTTCGCGCCAGCCACCCCGGCATCCATATCGGCGCGCGCGAATATGCGATGGATACCCTGCCCGGCTTGCTGGACCAGGGCCGCGTGGACCTGGCGTTCGTGCGCCCGCCCCTGCACCTGCCGGACGGACTGGACAGTGTCATCTTGCTGCGCGACCGCTTCGTGCTGGCCGTGCAGGCAGACAGCCCGCTCGTGCGCCTGCACGTGATCGGGCCCGCCGCGCTGGCGCAGCAGGCGTTCATCGTGCCGGAACAGGAATTGGGAACCCTGGAAGCGAGCCGGCGCGGCGGCTTTGCGGCGCAGGTGGTGTCGCGTCCGGGCAGCCTGCTGGCCGTGCTGACGGAAGTGTCGCTGGGCGTGGGTTGCGCCATCGTGCCCCACTCCGTGATGGCCAGCGTGCAATTGCCCGGCGTGGTATTCCGCGAGCTGGAAGGCCCGCAGATCAGCTCGGAAATCGCCGTGGCCTTCCGCCGCCACGAACAGGCGCCCGCCGCGCGCGCCTTCATTGCCCAGCTGCGCGCGGCGGCGCTCGCTTAAGCTCAAGCGCTCTTCAATACGGCCACGGCGTAGGTGCAGTGGTCCGAGGTTTCATTCCTGAACACGCAGTCGGCCGGCGGCCCCAGCTCCAGGCAGTCGCCCTCGTCCAGTACGTGGCGGGTATCGCCTTCGATGAAGACGAGACTGCCGCTGAGCGACCAGATCAGCTGGCGCCGCGCCACATAGGCGGCGGCCGGCATCGCCACCACGGCGCCCGGCGGCAAGCTGATATGCACGAGGTCGAGCAGCATGTCGGAGGCGGGCGACACGTGCCGCCGCACGTAGCCGCTCTGCGGGTCTGTCCACACGGGCTGGTCCGCCTTGCGCAGCAAACGCCCTTCGCGCATTTCGGCGCGGGCGATCAGTTCCGACATGCTCAGGCCGAAGGCGCCCGACAACCGCGCCAGCAAGGTGGCCGTGGGGCTGCAATCGCCGCGCTCCACCTTGTGCACCATCGCGCGCGACACGCCGGAACGGGCCGCCAGCTCCGTCAGCGACCAGCCCAGGCCCTCGCGCTCGAGGCGCACCCTGGCGCCGATGCGCTGGTTTAATTCGTCTGGTTTAGTGGACATATATTGGATTTCATTCCGGCTTCCATTCGGATTTTATTGGACAAGGCGTGGGCGGCAATCTATGATTTGTCCATTATAGTAGACGCCAAGCAAGGAGATCAACATGCAGATACGCGATGCCCGGACGGGCGACCTCGAAGGAATCACAGCCATCTACAACGATGCCGTCAGCAACACCTTGGCCATCTGGAATGAACGGACGGTCGACATCGCCAACCGCGCCGCCTGGCTGGCCGACCGCGAAAAGGCCGGTTACCCCGTGCTCGTCGCCATCGATGAGGCGGGCAGCGTGGCCGGCTACGCCTCGTTCGGCGACTGGCGCGCCTTCGAAGGCTTCCGCCATACAGTCGAGCATTCCGTGTATGTGCACCCGGATTGCCGCGGCGCAGGCATCGGGCTGGCCCTGATGGTGGAATTGATCGCGCGCGCGCGCGGCATCGGCAAGCACGTGATGGTGGCCGGCATCGAGGCAAAGAATGGCGGCTCGATCGCCCTGCATAAAAAACTGGGGTTCGTGGAAGTGGGATTGCTGCCCCAGGTGGGCACGAAGTTCGGCGCCTGGCTGGACCTGGCGTTTCTGCAGCTGACGCTGGACGCGCGCAGCGATCCGGACGGCATTGCGCCGTCCAGATAGGCTTACGCGGGCATCAAGGGTCGATGTCGGCCGGCGGGCGGCGCAGCGCCATGTGTTCCCACACGGCCACGAGGACCAGCACGCAGCTGGTGATGCAGGCCAGGGTCAGCGGTGCGTACAGGCGGCCGTACGCCATCGGGATCAGCGCCAGGATGATCAGGATGCCCAGCAGGTGCGACAGCGGCGGCGTGGCGCGGTCGTTGCTGACCCATTTGAACAGCGCATTGCCCAGCAGATACAGGATCGGGCCGCCCAGCAAGGCGCTGATGCCGGCGAAGCTCGCCTCATCCGGATGCACGAGGGCCAGTTCGTCGGCCACGGCGCTGACGATCACCCCGCCCACGATCAGCACGTGGATGTAGGTATAGGCCTTGCGGGCGATGCTGCCCGGGTCTTTCGAGTGGGCGATGCGGTGATGGCCCGCTTCGGCGCCCGTGTCGAAATAAATCCACCACATGGCGATGCTGCCGACCAGCGCCGACAAAAAGCCCAGCCAGTTGCCGGGTGTCCATTCCAGTCCCGCGAACGTGGCGCCCGTCACCAGCAACGATTCGCCCAGGGCGATGATGACGAACAGCGCGCAGCGTTCGGCCATGTGGCCGCCGTCGACATCCCAGTCGGCCGTCGACGAACTGCCTAGGCCCGGCACGCCAAAGCGCATCCACGGGCCGGCCAGGTCGATCGCCAGGGCCCCGCCCCACCAGAAGAGGCGCTGTTCGGGCGACGCGATGCCGCCGGCAATCCAGAAGATGCCGGACAACACGGCCCACACAGTGATGCGCTGGAAATTGCGGCGGCGCGCCAGTGCTTCATGGCGCACGGCCCACCAGGCGAACACGGGGCGGCCCACCTGCATGGCCACGTAGGCGCCCGCAAAGCCCAGGCCCCGCGCGCCGAACGCTTCCGGTATCGAGGCGGACATGATCAGGCCGCCCAGCATCAGGGCAAACAGGCTGATGCGCACGGGAATGCGTTCGGGATCGAGCCAGTTGGTGATCCACGAAGTAAAGATCCATACCCACCAGACGGCCATCAACAGCAAGCCCGTCTGCAGCCAGCCCATGGCGCTCAGGTGCGCCAGCAAGCCGTGCGACAGTTGCGTCACGGCAAACACGAATACAAGGTCGAAGAACAGCTCGATCATGCCCACCTTGCCGCTGTCCTGTCCGCCGCGCTTGCGCAACAGCGATTTTGTCAATTCCATAGCTACTCTTTCATCATCAATCCTGGCCGTGCTGGCGGTGCTGCCCATGGGCTGGCGGCTCAGGCGCGTTGTAAACGCCACCACAAAAAACCGGCCAGCAAGGCTGGCACGGCAAAAATTACTGCAAAAATCGGTAGTTCCTCGGCGACGGAATAGCCGGCCGTCAGCACGCCCACCGCCATGTTGATGCCGGCGCCCAGCAGCCACAAGGGAATGAAAGCCAGTGCCGCATGCGCCATCGCGCCCCTGCCCCACCCCACCAGCAGGCACAGTGCCAGCAGCGCGAAGCCCGCGCCCATCACCAGTATCGTATGCATCGCCATTCCTTTCGTCACAACATCGTATAAAAATGCTATTTATAGGATGCTAACGCATTTTGCTGGCGCGAGAGGCGATTCGGTGAAGGTGGCATGCGCCTGGCCGCACATTGGCGATAAACCGGGCTTAAACCACGGGCGTGGGCAAAGGCAGGCCGGAAAAATGGGCGCGCAGATTATCCACGACCAACTGCCCCATCGCATGACGCGTTTCCACGGTCAGGCTGCCCACGTGCGGCGTCAGCACCACGTTCGGCAAGGCCCGCAAGGCGACCGGCACGCGCGGTTCGTCCGCAAACACGTCGAGGCCGGCCGCGCCCAGATGGCCGTCCTGCAAGGCGGCGATCAGCGCGTCTTCATCGATCAGCGCGCCACGGGCGATATTGATCAAGGTGCCCTGGGAGCCCAGCGCGTCGAGCACCGTGCGGTCGACGATCTTGCGCGTGGCGGGCGTGCCCGGCGCGCAGACGAACAGGTAATCGCTGTCCTGCGCCAGGGCCAGCAGCGATTCGGCGCGCGGCACGTCGGTGCCGGCAATGGCGCGGGGCTGGAAGTAGCGCACCTTGACGCCGAACGCGGCCAGGCGCAGCGCGATGGCTTGCCCGATCTGGCCGAAACCAAAGATGCCGGCCGTCTTGCCGCGCAGGCTGGACGCGGGGGCGATGGCTTCGCGGCGTTCCCAGCCGCCGTCGCGCACGAAACGGTCGAGCGCCACGATGTGCCGGGCGCTGGCCAGCAGCAGGCCCAGCGCCACGTCGGCCACGTCGTCGGTGAGCACGTTCGGCGTGGTGGTGACGGCGATACCGCGCGCGCGCGCCTCGTCGAGCGCCAGGCCGTCGAGGCCCACGCCATTGACGGCGATGATTTCCAGCGCGGGCAGCAAGGCCATGTCGGCCGCATTCAAGCCCAGCGCGCCCGTCGTGACGACGGCGCGGATGGCCGGCGCCCGCTCCGCCAGCCACGCATGGCGCTCGTCGGCCGGCACCTGCCACGCGTGATGGCAGGTGTAGTGCTGTTCCAGCTGCGCGTTGACGGCAGCCGAGGGGCTGGGAGCGAGGATGAGGAGTTCGGGTAGCATGGGCGTCCTGGGTCGTGTCGACAAGATTTGCAGACGCAACTTAGCATATTTGGGACCCCGCCGGGGCTGAGCGCCCCGTAATTGCCGTGAAAACTGTGTGTTGCGCTGTGTGCTGCGCGGAAACGTTATCCCGGGCAAGGCACGCGTTTTACCTTGCCGCCCGTCCTGGACGGGTCGGCGCCCGCGCCCGGGTTGGCATCCATGCCATAGCAGGTGGCGCCGCCGGCGCTGACGATGCGCGTCACCGGCCGGCCGTCGGCCGACAGGTATTCTTCCACGCGGATGACGGGCCCGCCACGGTAGGCGGACGCGACCAGCTTCTGGAACGTGGTTTCGCTTTTGAGCTCGGCCGCGGCCAGCCACGGCTGCTCCTGCTTGATTTCGCCACGCAGGGCCTTGTCGGCGGCGCCCGCCGCCAGCCGGGCGCGCGTGCGCAAGTCCGTCGCGGACGACGCCGCCGATGGCGCGGGGGCTACTTCCTCGGGAACGGCGATCGCTTGCGCCGCCACGGCAGGCAGGTCGGGAACGGCGGGCGGCGCACTGGTCCGCGCGCGCGGCATGGGGACAGGCATGGGCATCGGCAAGGGCATTGGCGGCGTCTGCGGCAGCGGCCGGGCCGGCATCAGCGTGAGGAACGCCACTTCCGTGTATTGCTTGAGCTGCCGCGCCGGCAGCAGCAGGAAATACAGGCCCAGCGCATGCATGGCCAGGATCAGCGCGACGGCCGCGCTTTTCAGGCTCAAGCCGCGCTGCATGCGCTGGAAGGCGGACTGTAAGTGGCGGTGCAATGACATGCGGTTTCCTGGGGGCGCCGGGCGCGATGGCCCATTTTAACGAAACTTGGTCATAGGCATTAATAAATCCACAAGGTATCGTGTGACGCGCCTTTTTCCGCCAGAATCCAGTGCCTGCCGGGCCAGGTGTTGTACAAATGGCGACTTTTTTGCCACATTCTCACGCTTTTCCACGCGCTGCGCGTCACTGGAATATAATGATAATCATTCTCATTACTATCCAAACAACACCATGCGCACCTTCCGCCTCGCCCCTACCCCTTTCGCCCTGGCCGCCTTCCTGCTGGCCAGCAGCACCGTCCATGCACAAACCACCTCCGCGGCGCCGGCCGGCGATGCGCAAACCATGCCCACGGTGGTCGTGAATGCATCGGCCGATGCGTCGGCGGAAGGCTTGTCGAAAGCCTATGCGGGCGGCCAGGTGGCGCGCGGCGGGCGTCTGGGTTTGCTGGGCAATGTGGACATCATGGCCACGCCCTTCAATAGCCTCAACTACACGCAGGCGCTGATCCAGGACCAGCAGGCGCAAGGCGTGGGCGACGTGCTGCAGAACGACCCGGGCGTGCGCGTCACGCGCGGTTTCGGCAATTTCCAGGAAATGTACATGATCCGCGGTTTTCCCGTGAATTCGGACGACCTCGCGTATAACGGCCTGTACGGCTTGCTGCCGCGCCAGTTCGTCGCATCGGAATTGCTGGAACGCGTGGAAGTATTCCGTGGCGCCAATACCTTCATCAACGGCGCGGCGCCGGGCGGCGGCGGCATCGGCGGCGCCATCAACCTGCTGCCCAAGCGGGCGCCGAATGCGCCGCTGACGCAAGTGACCGTGGGCGTGGAAAGCGGCGGCCAGGTGTATGTAGCCACCGATATCGCGCGCCGTTTCGGCCCGGACAACAACACGGGCATCCGCATCAATGCGGCCCGCCGCGACGGCGATACGGCCGTCAAGCATGAAAAGCGCGAACTGAGCGTATTTTCCATCGGCGCCGACTACCGCGGCCGCGACTTCCGCCTGTCGGCCGACGCCGGCTACCAGGACCACAAACTGACGGCGCCCCGTCCCAGCGTGAATGTGGCGGCCGGTGTGGCGATTCCGGCAGCACCCGACGCCAGCCGCAATTTCGCCCAGGACTGGACCCGTTCGAACGAGCGCGACACCTTCGGCACCCTGCGCGGCGAATACGATATCGCCAAGGATGTCGTGGCCTGGGCCGCGCTGGGCGCGCGCAGCGGCAATGAATCGAACGTGCTGGCCGTACCCACGGTGGCGCGCGCGGACGGTTCCGGCACAGCTTACCGTTTCGACAACGAACGCCGCGATACGGTGCGCACTGGCGAAATCGGCGTGCGCGGCAAGGCCGTCACGGGCAGCGTCAGCCACAGCCTGAGCGCCACGGCGTCGACCTTCTGGGCGCAATCGCGCAATGCCTATGGCATCAGCGGCAATTTCAACGCCAGCATCTATGCGCCGTTCAACGCCGTGCCGCCAGCCGCCGACCTGTACGTGGGCGGCAAGCTGGACAATCCACTGGTCACGTCGCGCAGCATCCTGTCCAGCTTTGCCGTGGCCGACACCATGGGCTTCGCCAACGACAGCGTACTGCTGACCGTGGGCCTGCGCCGCCAGACTATCAAGGATGACAGCTACAACTACGACACGGGCAAGCAGACCGATCCCGGCTACAGTGAAAGCACCACCACGCCGCTGGCGGGCCTCGTGTACCGCCCCAGCAAGGAAGTGTCCGTGTATGCGAACTACATCGAGGGCTTGCAGAAAGGCGCCGTGGCAGGCGGCTTTGGCGTGACGAACAACATCGGCCAGGTCTTCGCCCCGTATAAATCCAAGCAGAAGGAAATCGGCGTCAAGTATGACGGTGGCCGCATCGGCATGAGCGCCGCCCTGTTCACCACCAAGCAGCCGCTGGCCTACGTGGACAACGGTACCTTCGGCGTGTTTGGCGAACAGCGCAACCGCGGCCTGGAACTGTCCGTCTTCGGCAGCCCCGTGCGCGGCTTGCGCCTGCTGGGCGGCCTGACCTTCCTCGATGCGGAACAGGTCAACGTGCTCAAGAAGGAAAATAACGGCAAGGACGCCATCGGCGTGCCGCGCAGCCAGCTCAATGCCGGCGTGGAATGGGATGTGCCGGGCGTGCGTGGCCTGGCGCTGACGGGCCGCGCGCTGTACACCTCGACCCAGTACCTCGACGCGGACAACCAGCAGAAACTGCCGTCGTGGACCCGCCTGGACCTGGGCGCCCGCTACACGACCAGCATCGCCGACCGCGCCGTGACCTTGCGCGCCCGCCTCGACAACGTGACGGACAAGAATTACTGGGCTTCGGCCGGCGGCGCTTCCAACTCCGGCTACCTGGTGCTGGGCGCCCCGCGCACGGTCGTCGTTTCCGCCTCGGTCGACTTCTAGGCAACCGTCCCCACTCCGGCAGGGGCGCACCGCTGCGTGCGCCCCTGTCCATCGGGCGCGGCATCGGCGACAATGCGCGCATGACACTGCGCCCCGCCCTCCTCTCCCTGTTCCTCTTCGCCACCGTCGGCACCGCCTTTGCCCAACAGCAAACCGCCTGCCCCTACGTGGCCTGGAAAAGCGGCTTCAAGGGCGATGCGCGGGCGCAAGCCACGTGCCTGCTGCGCCCCGTGAAGCTGTATGCGCGCCTGGGCGAGACCGCGCCGCTGCCCGAATTCCTTGCCGCCCACATCGGCCAGCGCACGGATATCGCCCCGGCCCGCCTGCGCGCCTGGCTGGCGCAGCAATCGGTCAGCGAAGCGGACGTGGGCGGCGCCGTCGATGCGCCCCTGTCGCGGGCCGTGGGCCGGCTGGCGGCGCCCATGGCCCGGTACTTCGTCATCCACGACACCAGTTACCCGAATTTCCTGCTCGACGCCATTCCAGCCCACATCAACGATGCCGGCTGGGATTTCAACGATTTCAATATACGTAACCCTGCGCTGGGTGGCGGGCCGAAAGGCCATGTCTACGTGAACCGCCTGGGCGGCTCCCTGCAAGTGCGCGACTTCGGCACGCCAGGCTACGCCAGCAAGCTGGAAAAGGACAAGCCGTCGCTGACGGGGCTGTTCCTGCACGTGGAACTGGTGCAGCCGCGCAACTCCGTGCCCGGCGGCGGCAAGGGCAACGACGGGCTGGCGCCCGATCCCGGCTTCACGCCCGCGCAATACGAGCGCCTGGCCCTGCTTTATATCGCCGCCAGCGTGCGCAGGGGCACGTGGCTGATCCCCGCCTTCCACGCCGTGCTCGATACGGGCTTTGCGAATGGTCATGATGACCCACAGAACTTTTCCCTGAGCGAGTGGTCAGCGGCGCTTTTCCGCCTGCATGCGGCCTTGCGGCAGGCCGATACTGGGCAATAAGGCGTTTCCCCGGCCGCTGATTTGGCGCATACTATTAAGCGCATAGCCATTCCTGTCAGGGAGTTCCGGTGAATATTGCCACTGATCAGCACACGGGCCGCCAGGCAAGCAAACGCCATCCGCTGCAGCGCGCACAGCGCATCTTTGCCATGCGCGACGCCGTCCTCACGGCCTGGGAACAGCGCGTGCGCGCCAGCGTGCGGGGCGCGGACCAGCTGCTCACGCCCATACTCATCAATACCTTGCCGGCCTTTTTCGACAACCTGGCCGAAGCCCTCACGCCGGGCCACCCGCGCGAAAACGCGGCCAGCAACAGCAACGTGCCTGCCGTGCATGGCAATGAGCGGGCGCGCATGACCAATTACGGGCCGGAACAGGTGATCCAGGAATACCAGATCTTCCGCGACTGCTTTGCCGCCGTCGCGCATGAGTCCGGTATTACCCTGCGCAGCAAGGATTGGCAGGTGATCAACGAATCGATCGACTCGGGCATCCGCGAATCGATACGCGAATTTACCAGCATGCACGAAGGCTTCCGGCGCCGTATCGCGGCCGGCCTGTCGCACGACATGCGCAACCCGCTGGCCGTCATCAGCACCAGCGCCCAGCTGCTGCTGCGGCCGGCGGAGCCGGAACGAGTGGTGGCGCTCGCGCACAAGATTGCCGAGCACAGCAAACGGCTCGACAGCATGATCGAGGAATTGCTCGATAGCCTCAGCTACCACCAGGGCCAGCGGCTGCCATTGGCGCTGAGCCAGTTCGACGTGCTGCCCCTGGTGCAGGCCGTGGCTGGCCAGGTCAATCTGCAGCGGCCCGACAAATGCCATGTCCAAGGGCAATCCGTCACCGGCTGGTGGTGCGAGAACTCGCTGCGGCGCGCGCTGGAAAACCTGCTGGGCAATGCCCTCAAGTACGGCGACGACGCCCCCATCGGCGTGCACGTGGAAGCGACCCACGAACGCCTGATCATCACCGTCCACAATAGCGGCCACGCCATCGCGCCGGAACAGGCCGAACGCATCTTCGACTACCTGCGCCGCGAAAACGACAACCCCGCGCCCGGCTGGGGCATCGGCCTGCCCTTCGTGCAGAACGTGGCGGAAAGCCATGGCGGCAGCATCGCCGTCGACAGCGCGCCCGAAACGGGCACCAGCTTCATCTTCGACGTGCCCGTCGATTGCCGTCCCTTCGTCGAGCCCACTGGCGTCCCCAACAATGACTGCTAGCGCACCAAATCGGTGCGACGGATGGCGCGACGCCACAAAAGTGGTCATATTTATACCGGTTCGTACCCGCCCTGTTGGCACGTTTCCTGCTGAGCTATACCCAGACACGGCTCAAGGGAAATCACAACATGGCAAATTTTTTCAATGAAATGACTGCAAATGACGTGGGTACGGACAGCAAGGTACGTGAACACTATCGTGAATTCAGCAACTGGCTGGAACAGCAATCGCCCGAGACCATCGCCCGCAAGCGGGCCGAAGCCGACCTGACGTTCCGCCGGGTCGGCATCACGTTTGCCGTGTATGGCGACGATGCCGGCACGGAACGCCTGATACCGTTCGACACCATCCCCCGCATCATCCCCGCCGCCGAATGGGCGCAGATGCAGACAGGCCTGGTGCAAAGGGTGCAAGCCTTGAACATGTTCATCCATGATATTTATCATGAGCAAAACATCATCAAGGCGGGCATCATTCCGGCCGAGCAAATCTACAAGAATGCCCAGTACCGCCCGGAAATGCAGGGTATTTCCGTCGCTTCCGACATTTACGCCCACATCGCGGGCGTCGACATCGTGCGCGCGGGCCAGGGCGAATTCTATGTGCTGGAAGACAATCTACGGGTGCCGTCCGGCGTGTCCTACATGCTGGAAGACCGCAAGATGATGATGCGGTTGTTCCCGGAACTGTTCGCCCGCAACCGCATCGCGCCCGTCGACCATTATCCGGACATGCTGCTCGACAACCTGCGTTCCGTCGCCCCCATGGGCGTGGATGATCCGACAGTCGTCGTCATGACGCCCGGCATGTACAACTCCGCCTACTTCGAACACGCGTTCCTGGCCCAGCAGATGGGCGTGGAACTGGTCGAGGGCAAGGATCTGTTTGTCAACGACAACTCCGTGTACATGCGCACCACGCGGGGGCCCAAGCGCGTGGACGTGATCTACCGCAGGGTCGACGACGATTTCCTCGACCCGCTGGCCTTCCGCTCCGATTCCTCCCTGGGCGTGCCGGGCCTGCTGTCCGTCTATCGCGCGGGCCGGGTGACCCTGGCGAACGCCATCGGCACGGGCGTGGCCGACGACAAGTCCATTTACCCGTTCGTGCCCGACATGATCAAGTTCTACCTGTCGCAGGAACCGATATTGAACAACGTGCCCACCTACCAATGCCGCAAACCGGCGGACCTGTCCTACGTGCTGGCGAATCTGCCGAAACTGGTCGTCAAGGAAGTGCATGGCGCGGGCGGCTACGGCATGCTGGTGGGACCCGCGTCCAGCCTGGCGCAGATCGAGGACTTCCGCCAGCGCCTGCTGGCCAATCCGGGCGGCTACATCGCCCAGCCGACACTCGCCCTGTCCGCCTGCCCCACATATGTGGACGCCGGCATTGCGCCGCGCCACATCGATCTGCGTCCGTTCGTGCTGTCCGGCAAGACGATTTCCATGGTGCCGGGCGGCCTGACCCGCGTGGCCCTCGGTGAAGGCTCGCTGGTGGTCAATTCCTCGCAAGGGGGCGGCACCAAGGATACCTGGGTACTGGAAGCCACATCCGCTTTTGCAGGAGAGAAAACATGCTGAGCCGCACTGCCGATCATTTGTTCTGGATGGCCCGCTATACGGAGCGGGCGGAAAACACGGCGCGCATGCTGGACGTCAACATGCAAACGTCGATGCTGCCCCAGTCCGAGCAGGACGCGGAACAGGGCTGGCGCGCCACCCTGGGTATTTCCGAGCTGCAAAGCGCGTACGACCACAAATACGGCCGCTTCCACACGCGCGACGTGCTCGACTTCATGGTACGCGACCCGAACAACCCGTCTTCCATCCTGGCCTGCCTGACGGGCGCGCGCGAAAACGCCCGCGCCGTGCGGGGCACGTTGACGACGGAAGTGTGGGAAATCCAGAACGCCACCTGGCTCGACATGCAGAAGCGCCTGAAAAGCAATCTGCTGGAAACGGACCCCAGCCAGTTCTTCGAATGGGTCAAGTACCGCTCGCATCTGTCGCGCGGGGTCACGTTGGGCACCATGCTCAAGGATGAAGCCATCCACTTCATCCGCCTGGGCACCTTCCTGGAACGGGCCGACAACACGGCGCGCATCCTCGACGTGAAGTTCCACGGCGCGCGCGACACGTCGAAAGACGTGGCCCAGCGCGATTTCTATTACTGGGCGGCCCTGCTGCGCTCCGTTTCCGGCTTCGAAATCTACCGCAAGGTCTACCGCGACGTGATCACGCCGGCACGGGTGGCGGAATTGCTGATGCTGCGCGGCGACATGCCACGGTCCCTGCTCGCCTGCATGGATGATGTGGTGGAAAATTTAAAACATATCCGCAACGACGTGTCGGCCGATACGGAGCGGTTTGCCGGCAAACTGCATGCGGAGCTGAAATTCGGCCATATCGACGACATCATGAAGGCGGGCTTGCACCATACCTTGACGGAATTTCTGGAAAATATCTACGACCTGGGCAACCGGGTCAGCCGCGACTTCCTCGTTCCCCTGGCGGCCTGATGCAGCTCACCATCCGCCACGAAACCCATTACGCCTACAGTGCGCCGCTGGCCTACACCATCCAGCAGCTGCACCTGACGCCGCGTATCGAGCCGCAGCAGCGGGCCCTGTCCTGGCATATCGCCACGCCAGGCCAGTGCCACGCCTACACGGATGCCTACGGCAACCTGTCGCACATGCTGACGATCAATGGCAGCCATCAATCCCTGAGCCTGGTGGCGCACGGCGTGGTGGAAACCATCTACCCGCACAAGGGACGGCTGAACCTGGTCGATACCCTGTCGCCGCTATTGTTTACCATGCCGACACCGCTGACCCAGGCCAATCCCGCCATCCTCGAGCTGACGGCCGCCAGCCTGCCGGACCGCCGGGTGACGGCGGGCACGGGCCATTTGCTGCGCCTGGCCGAGCACATCGTGGGCCACGTGGCGTATGAAAGCGGTGCCACCATGGTCACCACCACGGCCGCTGACGCGCTGGCCCTGGGACGCGGCGTGTGCCAGGACCACGCCCATCTGTTCCTGGCCTGCTGCCACGCCTGGGGCATTCCCGCCCGCTACGTGTCCGGCTATATCGATCCGGGCACGACGGGCCATGCGGCCAGCCACGCCTGGGTCGACGCGTGGGCGGAAGACACGGATTTCGTGGGCTGGGTCAGCATCGACGTCACGCACGCGCGGCTGATGACGGATGCGTATTGCCGCCTGGCCATCGGGCGCGACTACGATTCGGCCGCTCCCGTGCGCGGCGTGCGCCAGGGCGGCGGCACGGAAACCTTACGTGTCGACGTGCAGATCGTGCCCGTGTAAACGGGCAGGAATGAGGCTGGCCGGGCCTTGCCAGCAGGTGGCGCGGTCCGGCTGGTGTAGAATGCTACCCCTTTTGACTTGATTTACGACGATGACTTATTGCATAGGCATGCGCCTGAACGAAGGCCTGGTCTTCCTGTCCGACTCCCGCACCAACGCCGGCGTGGACCAGGTGGGCACCTTCCGCAAGATGAGCGTGTTCGAAAACCCGGGCGACCGCATGCTGGTCCTGATGACGGCAGGCAATTTGTCGATCTCGCAGGCGATCCGCCAGATCGTGTCCGAACACGTGGATGCCGATGGCCGCAGCATCTGGAACGTGGCCAGCATGTACGATGCGGCCCGTATCGTGGGCGAAGCCGTGCGCACCGTGCACTTGCGCGAAGCGAAGGCGCTGGCCGACTGCGGCATCGATTTCAATGTCAGCATCATTTTAGGGGGCCAGATAGGGGCCGAGCGCTGCCGCTTGTTCCAGGTGTATTCGGCCGGCAATTTCATCGAATCGCACGATGAAAACACGTATTTCCAGATCGGCGAAGCCAAGTACGGCAAACCGATCATCGATAGGGTCATCAACCCGTTCACGCGCCTGGACGAAGCGGCCAAGTGCGCGCTGATCTCCATGGACTCCACCCTGCGCTCGAATATTTCCGTCGGCTTGCCGCTCGATTTGCTCGTCTACGAGACGGGCAGCCTGGCCGTCACGCGCTTCGTCACCATCGATGAAAAAAACCAGTACTTCCGCATGATCCGCGACACATGGGGCGAGCAATTGAAACATGTGTTTGAAGGTATCGTCGATCCCGTGTGGAATGCGGCGCCGGAAACGACCATGAACGTGTTGTCGTCCGCCAACATGCACAGCAAGCCCGTGCGCGTGGCCATCCCCGAACACGTGAGCCGCGGCGGCTTGACGGTGGCGCCCCTGCAATCGTTGGCGCAGCAGTTCAGCGACGACAAGCAGCATTGACCGTTGACAGGCCCGCTGCGCGGGATGCTGGACAAGTCGCTTTCCGCGTGCTTTTATGGCAATATGGGTTGACATTCAATCCAGATTGACCTGAAAGGCAGGTGGCGCATGGACTTGATCACTTCCGCCGTCGTGGCAGCCATCGAACACGGCGCGCCCGGCCATGCGCCGCAAGCCGTCGCCAGCCATTTTCAACGGCTCAAGCTGGCCATCGCCAAGTTCGACGGCGCCGCCGCCATCCTGGCCGCCATCGCCGCGCTGGAAGCGGCGCCCGCCGATCCCCAGCGGCAACTGGCCCTGTCGGCCGCCCTGGCCGCGGCAAACGTGCCGGACGACATGGAAACCCTGTTTGCCGCGCAAGGCTTGCTCGATGCGCTGCAGCGGCCTGTTACCCCGCTACCCGACGTGGAAGCCGTGCCCGCGCCAGCCGATAAAGGCACCGTCGTGTCGAACTACGCCGTGGTGAAAGTGTATTTCGCCACGGATCGCCAGCGCGACGTGGGCAAGCCTGCGGCCCAGCGCTTCAGCGGCGAACGCAGCATCACGGGCGGCAATGGCAACGGCGACGGGCCGCTCAGCTATGGCAGCTGCGACATCAGCATCCCCCGCGACCACCGCATGGGCCAGCTGGAATCGCCATCGCTGTGGCGCCTGGAATTTCGCGACGATCCGGCCAAGCACGTGGTGCTGCTCGACGCCGAGGTACAGGATCACGATAATTTCTTTGCGGCATTAAGAACCCAGGTCCGCGCCTCGGCCGGCAAGAGCGCATTTGTCTTCGTGCACGGCTACAACGTGAGTTTCGAGGATGCGGCGCGGCGCACGGGACAGATGGCCTACGACCTGGGCTTCGACGGCGCGCCCGCGTTCTACAGCTGGCCGTCGCGCGGCGACATCGCCGGCTACACCATCGATGAAAACAATATCGAGTGGAGCACGCCCCACATCACGGCCTTCCTGGCCGACTTTCTCGCCAGCACGGACGCGGCGCAAGTGTACCTGGTGGGCCACAGCATGGGCAGCCGCGGGCTGACGCGGGCCGTGGCCGACTTGCTGGCCGCGCAGCCGCAGCTGGCGCAAAAGATCACGGAGCTCATCCTGTCCGCGCCCGATATCGACGCCGCCGTCTTCCGGCACGATATCGCACCGAAACTGGCCGGCGCGCGCAATCCCGTGACCCTGTATGCCTCGTCGCAAGACCTGGCCCTGGCCGCGTCGAAAGCCGTGCACGGCTACCCGCGCGCGGGCGACAGCGGCGCTGGCATGCTGATCGTGGCAGGTGTGGAAACCATCGACGCCACGGGCGTGGACACGAGCTTCATGAAGCATTCGTACTTCGCGGACCAGCGCTCCGCCCTGTCCGACATGTTCTACCTGATACGCAACCAGACGCGCGCCGACCAGCGCTTTCTCGACCCCGTCGATACGGTGGCCGGCCGCTATTGGACGTTCAAACCATGACGCCGTTTCATACGGTGCGGCCCGCATGCTAAGATACGGCCCATAGGGTGGCAACGGGCACGGCGATGACGCCGCCAGCCGATCCCCCGCAAGCAGGCCTATCATGTTGACATCATCTTCTACACCGCAAGCCGAATCGCTGATCCGCAACACCAACGCCCGCGTCACCAAGACGCGTGTGAAGGTGCTCGACTTTTTAATGGCGCAAAGCCGTTCGCTGACCCACCATGAAATCCAGCAGGCGCTGTCGCAGGACAGCGATATCGATTCCGTCACCCTGTACCGGGTGCTGGAATGGCTGACGGAAAATGAACTGGTGCACCGCATCGCGGGTGCCGACCAAGTGTGGCGCTTCAGCGCGGGCGCGGGCCACCAGGCGCACGAGCACGCGCACTTCCAGTGCACCAAGTGCGCAAACGTCACCTGTTTCAATGAAGTCAAGCTGCCGCCACCCGTGCTCTTGCCGGAAGGCTTCAGCGGCGGCGAAGTCGATTACCTGATCAAGGGCCTGTGCCCCCGCTGCAAGTAATTTACATAGACATCGCCTGACGACGTCACTTGAGCAGCAAGGCCAGGTGATGCTCGTCATAGAACAGCTCGCCCACGCGCATCGAACGCGGTTCCGTGCCATACGCGATAAATCCCAGCGATTCATACAGGCGCAAGGCAGCATTGTTTTCCGCATTCACGCTCAAGTGCACCTGCATGACGGCAGGGTCCGCCTCGGCCTGTTCGATGCAGGCGTTGACGAGACGCCGCGCCACGCCCTTGCCCCGCTGCGCCACATCGACGAACACGCCCCACAGCAAGGCCTTGTGCCACAGCTGGCGCAGCGGTTCGCGCCGCAGCCCCGCAAACCCCACGAGACGCTCGCCGTCGAAGGCGCCAAACGCCCGCTGCAGGACGCCGCCGGCGATGCGCTGCGCGTGTTCTTCCCGCGTGCGCGCCAGCTCATCCTCGCGCGACGAGGAAAACGAACTGGGCGAATCGAGAATGGC
Source organism: Janthinobacterium violaceinigrum (assembly GCF_009208555.1). Lineage (GTDB taxonomy): Bacteria > Pseudomonadota > Gammaproteobacteria > Burkholderiales > Burkholderiaceae_D > Janthinobacterium > Janthinobacterium violaceinigrum. Next base: position 295,932 of record NZ_WFLI01000001.1, read on the forward strand.
GCGCAGGCGCAGCGCGCAAAAGGCGGCGGTATCTGCTGGCGTCAGCAGGCGGATGACGATATCGGCTGGGGGCATGGTGGAATCCGGCAGTTTTTTTCCATTATACCCACGCCCCCGTCTCAGGCACGCACGCGGCGCAAGCCCAGCAAGGTCCAGCCATACAGGGCCGCCATCAGCAGCACCATGGCCGCACCGAGCGCCGCCATCCAGCTTTCCGGCAGCGACCACGCGGGGTCCAGCTTGCCCGCAGCCATGCAGGCGGCCATGGCCACGCAGATGGCGACGATGGGCCAGCCCAGGCGGCGGCGGAATGCGCGCACGATCTCGATTTTGCCGGTGCGCATGACTTTCGCCGTGACCCAGCCATCGAAGGTATCGGTCACGCCCATGCCCACGGCAAACACCAGCCCCGTCAGCATGGCCGGCCCCATGCCGCCCAGCGCCACGGCCGCGTAGCCCCAGGCGGCCGCCTGCAGGGCCGTGTCGAACACCAGCGCGAACAGCATGCCGACGAGGATGGCGCCCAGCGGCCCGGAAGCGCCCTGCAGCCAGCGCGGCAGCAGCCGGCCGCGTACTTCGGCCAGCTGCGCGCCGGCCAGCAAGCTGCGCGCATTCAGGGCCGCAATCAGCAGCAGCAAGGCGATGGGCAGCCATTCCAGCCAGCCGAACACGGCCTCGGATGGCGTGAATTGCGCCGACGCCAGGGCGGCCACGGCCACGATGGCCAGCACGCAGATGCCATGTCCCAGCGCAAACAGCGCGCCCATCCACGGCGTCCAGCGCGGATGGGCGGCCTGGCTGCGCAGGGTCAGGCCGTCGACGGCGGCCAGGTGGTCCGGTTCCAGCCCATGCCGCATGCCGAGCAGAAAAATCAGCGCCAGGGCGGGCAAGCCCGCTTCCACGCTCATGCCGCCACCTCGACCGGGCTGTCCGCCTTGGCCACGCAGCGGTCCAGGCCCCGGATCAGCATATCCTGCGGCAAGTCGCGGCCGATGAAGATGATCTTGCTGGCCCGCGTCTCGCCGTCGCGCCACGGCGCGCCCAGTTCCGAGCCCATCAGCATGTGCACGCCCTGGAAGACGGCCCGGCACGGCACGTCGGCCACGTACAGGATACCCTTGTAGCGCATCAGCTGGGTACCGAACAGCTGCACCACGGCATCGAGAAAATTCTCCACCTGCAGCAGATCTAGGGGTTGGGACTGGTGGTAGACGAACGATTGCACGCCGTCGCCATGGCGGTGGCCCAGTTCCCCCAGGAAATCCGGCTCCAGCTCGACGATGGCGTTCAGATTGAAACCGCGGATGTTCAGGATGTCGCGCAAGGGCACGTTGCCAAAGCGCACCTTCTGTATGCTGGCGCGGCCATTGATGGCGACCAGCCGCTGGCGCAGCGCGGCCAGCGCATCCTTGTCGACCAGGTCCGTCTTCGACAGCAGGATGCGGTCGGCAAAGCCCACCTGTTCCTGCGCTTCCTTGTGCGCCGTCAGTTGCTGCTGCGCGTGGCGCGCATCGACCACCGTCAGGATGGCGTCGAGCATGTAGAACTCGCTGACGGACGGCTCCGCAAAGAAGGTTTGCGCCACGGGGCCGGGCGCGGCCAGGCCCGTCGTTTCGATGATCACGTGGTCGAAGGCGATTGCCCCGGTTTCGCGCCTCGCGTGCAGCTCGCCCAGGATGCGGATCAGGTCGCCGCGCACGCTGCAACAGATGCAGCCATTGTTCATTTCCACGATCTGCTCGTCGCTGTCCTGCACCAGCAAGCCATGGTCGATGCTTTCGGCGGCGAATTCGTTTTCAATCACGGCAATGCGCACGCCGTGATCGCCCTGCAATATACGCTTGAGCAAGGTGGTTTTCCCGCTGCCGAGAAAACCCGTGATGATGGTAACGGGGATCAGTTCTGTCATATTGCTTTCCTATCGGTGGTTAATCTTCCAGTTCTTCCATGCGTTGCCACTGGGGAAACGGGTCGGGCAGCTTGCGCCAGGCGGCCATGCCCTGGCGCGTTTCCGTGGTGTTGAGTTGGCATTTCTTCAAGTCCGCCTCGATGGCGGCCTGGTCCATGTCCTGGCCGATGAAGACGATTTCCTGGTAGCGGTCGCCATATGGCTCGTTCCAGCCCGCCTTCATTTCCGCCAGCGAAGCCGCATCCGTGGGCCAGCGCTCTTTCGGCACGGACGCCCACCACAGGCCCACGGGTTCGATATTCATCAGCTTGCCCGCGCCGGACAGGCTGGCCACCCACTCGGGGCGGCTGGCCAGCCAGAAATATCCCTTGCTGCGCACCACGCCGGGTATCGGCTGGGCAATGTAATCGTGCAGGCGCTGCGCGTGGAACGGTTCTTTCGACCGGTAGACGAAGCTGCCGATGCCATACGTTTCCGTTTCCGGCGTGTGCACGCCCGCCAGTTCCTGGGCCCAGCCCGGCATGCTGGCCGCCTGTTCCAGGTTGAACAGATTCGTGCCCAGGATGGCGTCCAGCGGCACGACGGACTGGTTCGTCTCGATGATGCGCGCGCCGGGATTCAAGGCCTTGATGACGGCCAGCACGCGCAGGCGATGGGCCGCGTCGACCATGTCCACCTTGTTGAGGACGATGACATTGGCAAATTCGATCTGTTCCGTGAGTAAATTGGCCAGCTGGCGGTCGTCGCCCTCGCCCGCCGTTTCGCCCCGCTGCTCGAGGCTGTCTTCGCTGTGGAAATCGTCGAGCAGGTTGGCGCAGTCGACCACGGTGACCATGCAGTCGATGCGTGCCACGTCATTCAGGCTGTCGCCATGCTCATCCTCGAAGTCGAAGGTGGCGGCCACGGGCATCGGTTCGCCCACGCCCGTCGATTCGATCAGCAGGTAGTCGAAACGGTCTTCCGCGGCCAGGCGCCGCACTTCCTGCAACAGATCGTCGCGCAGGGTGCAGCAGATGCAGCCGTTGGACATTTCCACCAGTTTTTCTTCCGTGCGCGACAGGGCCGCACCGGCCGCCTCGGCGCTGTCCTGCACCAGCGAGGCGTCGATATTGACCTCGCTCATGTCGTTGACGATGACGGCCACGCGCTTGCCTTCGCGGTTGCGCAGTATGTGGTTGAGCAAGGTGGTCTTGCCGGCGCCGAGAAAGCCGGACAGGACGGTGACGGGGAGTTTGCGCTGGGTCATGAGTATCTTTCGGATGGGGACGATGAAGGTTGACAAATAGGGTGGCAGATGCGGTTGCAAATGCGCTGGCAAATACGGCGGCAATGCGCGGCGGATTTTTAAATGCAAGTCGATTGCGTTTGAATTATAATGCAGCTCACTTGCATTTGTGCGGCAATCTTTGCCAGCCGGCCAGCTTTCCGAAAGACTCCATGCTCCACCTCGACTCACTGACCTACGGCTATGACAGCGCCCGCCCCGTGCTGGACATCGCCGCCTTTCACTTGCCCATCGGACAGCACGCGCTGCTGCTGGGGCCATCCGGCTCCGGCAAATCGACCTTGCTGCATTTGCTGGCCGGCATCCTGGCGCCCCAGGCCGGCCGCCTCGAAGTGGCGGGCACGTCCCTGCCCAGCCTCACGCCGCGCCAGCGCGACAGCTGGCGCGGCCGCGCCATCGGCTTGCTGCCCCAGCAACTGGCGCTGGTGCCCAGCTTGAACGTGCTCGATAATGTCCTGTTGCCCGCCTACGCCAGCGACCAGCGGCCCGATCCGGCCCGCGCCGCCAGCCTGCTGGGCCAGCTGGGTCTGGCCGACAAGCTCGATGCCTACCCGTACGCCTTGAGCGGCGGCCAGCGGCAGCGTGCCGCCATCGCGCGCGCCGTCGTCATGCGCCCGCAACTGATCCTGGCCGACGAGCCGACGGCCAACCTCGACGACGACGCCTGCGCCACCGTCGTGCATCTGCTTGCCCGGCAAGCGGCGCAAGCAGGCGCCTCGCTGGTAATCGCCAGCCACGACGCCAGGGTGCTGGCCGCCTTGCCGAACGCAGCCGTGCTGCGCCTGCCGCGCGCCAGGGGGGCGGCATGAACGCGGCCACCCTGGCCTGGCGCGCGCTGCGCCACAAGCCGCTGGCCTCCAGCCTGAACCTGCTGCTGATCGCCATCGGCATCGCCATGATGACCTTCATACTCGCCGTCTCCGTCCAGCTGGAAGAGCATGCGGAACGCGATGCGCAGGGCATCGACCTGGTGGTGGGCGCGAAAGGTTCCCCACTGCAATTGATCCTGTCATCCGTGTATCACGCCGATATTCCGACCGGCAATATTCCGGACTCGGCACTGGCGGCCCTGGCCGCGCAGCCGCTGGTGAACTACGCGATTCCCCTCGCGCTGGGCGACAATTTCCACGGCTTCCGCATTGTCGGCAGCACCACGGCCCTGCTGGGCCATTACGGCGCACACCTGGCGCAAGGGGCGCTGTTCGCGCAGCCGATGCAAGCCGTATTCGGCGCCCGCGCCGCACGCGAGACGGGCGCGACACTGGGGGCCCGCTTCGCGGGATCGCACGGTCTGGCGGCGGGCGGCGAACTACACGCGCATGCGCCGTACACGGTGACGGGCATTTTGGCGCCCACGGGCACGGTGCTGGACCGGCTGATCCTCACGCCCGTCGCCTCCGTGTGGCAGGTGCATGAAACGGACCCCGATGAACAGCCGGCAGCGGCCCCCGAGCGCGAACTGACGGCCGTGCTGGTGCAATATGCATCGCCGCTGGCGGCCGTCAGCCTGCCCCGCTGGGTCAATGGCCAGCCGCGTCTGCAGGCGGCCCAGCCCGCATTCGAGGCGGCACGGCTGTTCAATCTGCTGGGCGTGGGCATCGATGTGCTGCGGGCGATTGCCGCCAGCGTGCTGCTGGTGGCGGCCCTGTCCCTGTTCGTAGCCCTGTACGGCGCGCTGGAAGAGCGCAAGACCGACCTGGCCATCCTGCGCACCCTGGGCGCCTCGCCCGCCACACTGCTGCGCCTGCTGCTGGCGCAAGGCTTGCTGCTGTCGCTGGCGGGCGCGGGGCTGGGCTGGCTGCTGGGCCATGGCGGCGTGGCGCTGCTGCAGTGGAGTATGAAAGACGAACAGCAACTGAACCTGCAGGCGTGGCGCGTCGTCGCTGGCGAAGCGTGGCTGCCCGTGATCGCCGCCGGCGTGGGCTTGCTGGCCGCCGCCCTTCCCGCCCTGCGCGCCTACCGCACCGATATCGCCGCCACCCTGGCGCGCCCCTGAGGAGAGAGCCATGTTGAAAATCCTTGTTTTAAGCGCCTGCCTGCTGCTGGCCGGCATCGCCGCGGCGGCGCCAGCCGATGAACCGCCGTCGTTCTTCGCCCCATTGACGGACTTGCCCGGCGTGGTGTCGTGGAAGCTGCTGGGCCAGGCCACCACGGTCAAGGCAAAAAAAGGCCGCATGGTGCCGAAATACACGCCGGAAATCAGCGCGCTCGACAATACTGACGTGAAGGTGCAAGGCTTCATGATGCCGCTGGAAGCGGGCCAGAAGCAGAAACACTTCCTGCTGACCGTCACCTCGGCCAGCTGTCCCTACTGCCTGCCCGCGGGTCCGGAAGGCGTGGTGGAAATCAAGAGCCGCACACCCGTGAAATTCAGCTACGCGCCCTTCATCGTGCAGGGCAAGCTGAAAGTGCTGGCCAGCGACCCCATGGGCCTGTATTACCGCATGACGGATGCGGCCGTGGTACCGCAATGACGCGCTGGCCCGCACTGTTGCTGGCGTTCGCCTGCCAGGCGCACGCCGCGCCGCTGCACTTCGACCTGCCCCGCCTTGATGGCGACGGCCAGCTCAGGCTGAACCAGTTCCGCGGCCAGGCCGTCGTGCTGAACTTCTGGGCCAGCAACTGCCTGCCCTGCATCCAGGAGCTGCCCGTCTTGCATGCCTACGCCGCCAGCCAGCCACGGCAACGCGTGATCGGCATCGCCGTCGATACGCGACCGGCCGCGCAAGCGTACCTGCGGCGCCACCCGGCCAGCTATCCGCAAGCCTTGTCCAGCCCCGCCTTGCTGCCCACCTTTGGCAATCAAATCAAAGGCTTGCCGTACACAGTGATTGTGAACTCTCAACATCGGATCTGCACGCGGCGTCTGGGGCCCGTCGATGCGGCGTGGCTGGCCAAGGCCGTGGCTGCCTGCGGCGGCCCTTGAATCCATGCGCCTTGCACGGCTGTCATCGCGCCGTCATATGGCGGCGTTACAGTCGCGTCCTTTGAATCTCTCCGAGGGCGGTAATGAAAACAAATTGGGTCATGCTGGCAGCGCTGGCAAGTGCAGGTCTCGTCGGTTGCAACGGCAGTTCGAATACCCCGGCCACACCGGCCATTCCCGAAGGCACGACGGTCACCGTCGCATTGCTGGAAACCACGGACATCCACTCGAACGTCCTCAGTTATAACTACTATGCGCTGGCCGAAGACACGAGCCTGGGCCTGGAGCGCACGTCGACCCTGATCCAGGCGGCGCGCGCGGAAAATCCGAACAATGTGCTGCTCGACGATGGCGACGTCATCCAGGGCACTTTGCTCGCCGACCTGCAGGCCGTGGCCGCGCCCGTGCCATGTTCCGGCACCTTGGCCGTGCACAAGGCCATGAACGCGCTGAAATACGATGCGGGCGGCATGGGCAACCACGAGTTCAACTATGGCCTCGCTTACCTGAGCCAGATCACCAACACGGATTTCGGCATTCCCGGCGTGGCCAAGCCGACGGGTACCTGCGGCGCGCCCGCCTTCCCTTCCGTGCTGAGCAATGTCGTCGGCGTGTCCAGCGGCAAGCCCATCTTCCAGCCCTACACCGTGCTGCCCCGCGATTTCGCCGCCACGGCGCCCGATGGCAGCAAGCTGACCGTGAAGATCAATGTGGGCGTGCTGAGCTTTGTGCCGCCGCAGATCCTCGAATGGGACCAGAAAGTACTCGCCGGCAAGGTCAGCGTGACGGGCGTGCAGGAAGCGGCGAAACAATACGTGCCGGAATTGCGCAGCAAGGGCGCCGACCTCGTCGTGGCCCTGTCGCATGGCGGCCTGGACACCAGCGCCTACAGCCCGAAGATGGAAAACGGCAGCTACCACCTGACCAGCACGGGCATCGATGCGCTGATGATCGGCCATTCGCACTTGATCTTCCCGAAAGGCAAGGAAGAAGGCGCAGCCGCCCTGGACGCCTCGTTTGCCGCCTTCCCCGCCAGCGCGAAGATCGACGCCGTCAACGGTTTCGTCAACGGTGTGCCTACCGTCATGGCGCAAAGCTGGGGCCGCCGTCTGGGCATCATCAAGCTGACCATGGCCTATCAGGGCGGCAAGTGGGTGGTGCAGCCGGCCAAGACGAGCGTGGAATCGCGCGGCTTCAAGTACACGGATGGCAAGACCCTCGTGAAAGCCGACCCGGCCATCGCACCGCTGGTGGCCACCGAGCATGCAGCCACCATCGCCTACGCCAAGCAGCCGCTGGGCATCAGCACGGATTTCGAGATGTCCGCCTACTTCGCGCTGGTGGGTGACGTGAGCGCCATCCAGCTGGTCAACCAGGCGCAGCTCGACTACGTGAAGAACTTCATCGCCACCAGCACGGATGCCACCTTGTCGAGCTACAAGAACATCCCCGTGATCTCGTGCAGCGCGCCATTCAAGGCGGGCCGCAACGGGCCATCGGACTTCACGGACGTGGCCGCTGGCGCGACGCCGGCCGCCCCCGTCGGCTTGCAAGTGCGCAATCCGGGCGATCTGTATTTGTATAGCAATAACAACCTGCAAGCGGTGAAGATCAAGGGTTCGGACTTGAAGGCATGGCTGGAAACGTCGGCCAAGCAGTTTGCCCAGATCGATCCGGCCAGCAGCGCCGAGCAGGACCTGGTGCCGTCGTATGGCACGATCTACAACTACGACGTGTTTTATGCGGAAAACAATGCGCTGACGTACCAGATCGACGTGACGAAACCGGCGGGCAGCCGCATCGTCAACCTCACGTACAAGGGCGCGGCGGTGGCCGATGGCGATGACTTCATCGTGGCTACCAACGACTACCGCGCCGGTGGTGGTGGCGCCGTGCCTGGCATCGATGGCAGCAAGACCATCATCAAGTCGCCCGATGCGAACCAGGCCGTGGTCAGCAACTACCTGGCGTCGCTGAGCACCAAGGGCGGCAAGGTAACCTTGGCAGCCAATGGCAGCGCGCGCAGCTGGAGCTTCGTCAAGACGGCCACGGCCGGTCCCGTGATCCTGCGCTCGGCGCCGGGCCACCTGGCGCTGGCGCAAGGCAGCGGCATTGCCAACGTGGCGGCCGAAGGCGGCCTCGACGCCAGCGGCTTCGCCAAGTACCGCATCGACCTGAGCAAATAAGGTCCATGGGCCGGGACTGCAACGGTTCCGGCCCCCGCAATGAAAGGTGATCAAGATGAAACACGCACTCTCCCTGCCTGCCGTCGTCCTCGCTGCCGCCCTGGCCGCCTGCCAGGCGTCGCCGCCGCCCACGTCGGCCGAGATCGAAGCCGTCGCCATGCATGCGCGCCAGGCGGGCGACCACCTGGCCGAACGCAAGGTGCGCAGCTGGGCCAGCAAGGACATGCCGGTGGCCGAGCGGGAACTGGCGCTGATTTACCAGACCCGTCCCGAACGCCGCGCCGATGCGCTGGCCCTGTTCGAACAGGCGGCCCGCGCGGGCGACACGGAGGCGGCATTCGAACTGGGCCAGATGCGGCGCGCGGCAGCCCCGGACCAGGCGTGGCTGTGGTACCGGCAAGCGGCCCAGCAAGGCCATGCGAAAGCGGCCCTGATGCTGGGCTTGCTGGCGGCAAATGGCGAAGGCGTGCCGCAAGACCCCGTGACGGCCGCGCATTGGCTGGAAAAGTCCAGCGAGCTGGGCAACCCGCATGCCATGTTCCTGCTGTACAACGCCTACCGCGAAGGCCGCGGCGTGCCGCGCGACCTGGCCAAGGGGCGTGAACTGCTGGAAGAAGCGGCCCACCACGAATATCCGCCCGCCATCCAGGAACTGGCGATGACGGTGCAGGCCGGCGACGCTCTGCGCGCGGGCCACCTGATGAAGGAAGCGACGGAGCACCGGCACAACAACTGGAACCGTTTCTAGTTCAGACGGGCATCCGGCGCGCTGCCCTTGCCAGCTGCGCCAGGCGCCTCAGCAGCGGCGCGTACAGGCCGGGCGCCGTGTTGCCGTAGCCGAGCACCAGGCCATTGTCCGCGGGCGTCGCCGCCAGCGCAAAGCTGGACAGGGCCGTGGGCGCCAAGCCGTACGCGCGCGCGGCCCCGGCGATGGCGGCATCCGGAAAATCCGGGGGCAGACGGACAGTCAGGTGCAGGCCGCAATGGCCTCCCTCTATGCTGTGCGGCACGTCGAACGACTGCGCCAGCGCCGCGCGCAAAGCCTGTTGCCGCTCGCGGTACAGGCGGCGCATGCGCCCCAAGTGGCGCGCATATTGCCCGCTGTCGATGAAATGCGCCATGGCCAGCTGTTCCAGCCGGTGCCCGCCGCGCAGCATGGCGGCCAGCGGTGCCTGAGCCGCCGCCAGCAAGGCGGGCGGCAAGACGAGAAAGCCCAGGCGCAAGGCGGGAAACATGGTCTTGCTGAACGTGCCCACATACAAGACCGGCCCCTGGCTGGCCAAGCCCTGCATGGCGGCGATCGGCTCGCCCGCATGACGAAATTCACTGTCGTAATCATCCTCGATCAGCCACGCGCCATGCGCTTGCGCCGCCTCGATCAGCTGCAGGCGCCGCGTGGCCGACAGCACCGGGCCCAGCGGATATTGGTGGGCAGGCGTCGTGTAGACGAGGCGCGGTGGCCGGGCCTGCCAATCCTCGGCACTGGCCACCATGCCCTGTCCATCGACACGCATGGGCACGATGCGCAGGTCGCCCGCGCGCATGGCCGCCTTGGCGCCGCGGTAGCCGGGGTCTTCCACCCACGCCGTCTCGCCAGGGTTGCTCAGCAGCCGCACGCACAGCCCCAGCGCCTCTTGCGCCCCTTCCGTGATGATGATTTGCCCAGGCACGCAACGCACACCGCGCGCCACGCCCAGATAGCGGGCAATCGCCGCGCGCAGGGCCGGTTTGCCAGCCGGCTCGCCATACGCGAGCGCGGCACTGCCGCTGCGGCAGGCAACATCGAGCGCGCGCCGCCACGCTGCCAGCGGAAACTGCGGCAAGGCCGGTTCGCCGGGACGCAGCGCGGCGGGAACACATTCAGTGACGGGCGTGGCCGACAACGGTACTGTGCGCCGCGCTAACGGCGGCATGGGCGGCGCGGCCGGCGCCACGCCAGGCTGCGGCAAGACGGCAACCACCGTGCCTTGCCGCCCCGCAAGGACAAAGCCTTCCACCGCCAGTTGCTCGTACACGGCACTGACGGTATTGCGCGCAATGCCCAGGGTCTGCGCCAGCAGGCGCGACGCGGGCAGGCGGGTTCCTGCCGGCAGGCTGCCCGCGAGCATGGCGTATTTCAGGCGCGCATGCAATTGCCGTTGCAGGGGCGCGGCGTCCGGCGCACGGGACAGGGGAAGTTCGAGAGGCGTTTGCGGCTGGTTCATGGGGTAGGCGTGAAATCGTGGCACTATGAAATATACACTGACTGGCGCTTGTGATGGGGCCAAGCCCCACTTATCCTGCCTGTCTCAGGACCGCAGCGTGCGGGCCGCCTCAGCAGAAAGCCATCCATGTCGTCGTTTCAGAATTCCTTCCAGCAAGCCATCGGCGCTCCGATCCCGCACTGGTCCGCCCGCCCCCGTCCCGAACGCCTGACCCTGCACGGCCGCTATTGCCGCCTGGAGCCGCTGGATGCCAGCCGGCACGCGGCAGACCTGTCCCGCGCGTATGCGCAGGCGCCGGACCAGCGGGGCTGGACCTACATGCTTGCCGGCCCCTTCGACGACGCGGAGAACTACCGCGCCTACGCGGTGCAGGCCGCGCAAGGCAACGATCCCTTGCACTTCGCCGTCATCGATCTGTCGAGCGGCCTGGCCGTCGGCACCTTGGCCCTGATGCGCATCGATCCGGCCAATGGCGTCATCGAAGTAGGCAATGTCATGTTTTCGCCGGCTCTGCAGCGTACGCCCGCATCCACCGAGGCGCAGTATCTGCTGATGCAATACGCGTTCGATACCTTGGGGTACCGCCGCTACGAATGGAAGTGCGACAGCCTGAATGCGCCATCGCGCCAGGCGGCGCTGCGCCTGGGTTTTCAGTTCGAAGGCGTCTTTCGCCAGGCCACCGTCTACAAGGGCCGCAGCCGCGACACGGCCTGGTTTGCCATCATCGATGGGGACTGGCCCGCCGTGCGGCAAGCGCTGGCGCAGTGGCTGGCGCCGGACAACCTGCCCGCGCCTGGCAGGCAGCTGCGGTCGCTGGCCGCCCTGCGCGCGGCGTCAGCCGCCTAGCCGTATGCGCCGCGGCTATCGTGTTGGCCTGGACCTCGCCCAGGGGCTATGATGGGCACGCTGCTTCCCCGGACGCGGCGGGGCTGTTGCCGGCCTCGAAATGGATTACACTGAATTTGCTTTTTAGAAATTTGTTACTCTGGACCAGCCTCGGTGAGCGCCTCGCAATGCTCAGCCCAGCCAGTGTTTGGGTAGGCCCTGGCTCGTCCGTTGACCTCCCTATAAAGAAAGAGTCCAATGAAAAAGCTGACCACTGCCTTTGGCGCGCCTGTAGTCGACAACCAGAACATCCAGACGGCGGGCCCCCGCGGCCCTGCCCTGCTGCAAGATGTGTGGTTCCTGGAAAAGCTGGCCCACTTCGACCGCGAAGTCATTCCCGAGCGCCGCATGCATGCCAAGGGTTCCGGCGCGCATGGCACGTTTACCGTCACGCAAGACATCACGCGCTACACGCGGGCGAAGATTTTTGGCGCCGTGGGCAAGCAAACCCCCATGTTCGCGCGCTTTTCCACGGTGGCTGGCGAACGGGGCGCGGCGGACGCGGAACGCGACATCCGCGGCTTCGCCCTGAAGTTCTACACGGAAGAAGGCAACTGGGATCTGGTCGGCAACAATACGCCCGTCTTCTTCATGCGCGACCCCCTCAAATTTCCCGATCTGAACCACGCGATCAAGCGCGATCCCCGCACGGGCTTGCGCAGCGCTAACAGCAACTGGGATTTCTGGACGTCGCTGCCCGAAGCGCTGCACCAGGTGACGGTGGTGATGAGCGACCGGGGCTTGCCGCGCAGTTTCCGCCACATGCACGGCTTCGGCAGCCATACCTTCAGCTTCCTGAATGCGCAAAACGAGCGTTTCTGGGTCAAGTTCACGTTTAAAACCCAGCAAGGCATTCAAAACCTGACGGATGCGCAAGCCGAGGAACTCGTGGGCAAGGACCGCGAAAGCTCGCACCGCGACCTGTACGAAAGCATCGAAAACAAGGATTTCCCCCGCTGGACCCTGTACGTGCAAATCATGCCGGAAAAAGAGGCAGGCACCTATCACCTCAACCCGTTCGACCTGTCTAAGGTGTGGCCGCACGGCGACTATCCGCTGATCGAGGTGGGCGTGCTGGAACTGAACCGCAATGCGGACAATCACTTTGCCGAAGTGGAACAAGCGGCCTTCAACCCGGCCAACGTGGTGCCCGGCATCAGCTTTTCGCCGGACAAGATGCTGCAAGGCCGGCTGTTTTCGTATGGCGACGCACAGCGCTACCGCCTCGGTGTCAACCACAGTCATATCCCCGTCAATGCGCCAAAATGCCCGTTCCACAGCTATCACCGCGACGGCCAGATGCGCGTGGACGGCAACCAGGGCGGAACCTTGGGCTACGAGCCGAACAGCGAGCAGGAATGGGCCGAGCAGCCCGATTTCCGCGAACCGCCATTGAGCATCGAAGGCGCGGCCGACCACTGGAATCACCGCGTCGATGAGGATTACTATTCGCAGCCGCGCGCCCTGTTCCGCCTGATGAGTCCGGCACAGCAGCAAGCCTTGTTCGACAACACGGCGCGCGCCATTTCGGGCGCTTCGGAGCAAGTCAAGCAACGCCACATCGGCAACTGCACCCTGTGCGACCCCGCTTATGGCGCGGGCGTGGCCGAAGCAATCGGCCGCCTGAGCAAATAAGGCGCGCCGGCAAGACCCGCGGCTTGGCAAGGAGGGCGAAGGTTCAGGAGGGCCGCCAGTGAACGGGGCCCTCCGCCGCAACGGCCCGCGGGTTGAGCACCAGCCGCATCAAAACCTGCCACGCGACAAGCGATCCAAACGCGCCGACGTCCGGCGCACGGCCTGCCGCCTGCTGCCTCGCCGGCGGGCAAGCTGCGGGTAAGCTTCTGATTAGCGTGACGGCAAGCCCGCCGCGCCAGTGCGCTACCAGCGCTGGATGTCGATCTGGCCCGTGATGCTCGTTTCCACCGGATAGCCTTCGACCTGCAAGGGCACGCGCCGCTTGACGGACGAGTCGCGCAAATACACGACGAGCGCTTCCTTGCCGACGGCGTTGCGTCCCAGGCTCACGCCTTCCACGCCGTCGATGGCCATCAGCGCCCGCTCATTGCGCCGCTTGGCCGCTTCCAGCCGGCCTTGGGGCACGGCATGGGCGTACCCTGCGCCGGCAGCGCCCTGGCCAAGAGTCTCGTCCGGCAAATACGGCATGGCGGCATCTTCGAAGACGGCATATGACGATTGTGCAAATTTACTGTTTGACATGACACACCCTCCTGATGCATTCCATGATACACCCGGTCATCGGGCGCCGCCGCGCGCTTCGCCGGGCAAGCAGGCGGCTGCCCCGGCCAGCAGCCTGCCCCGGCAGAAACGCTCAGGAAGACGCGCCAGGCGACGCTCGCTGCCGGCACAGGCCCTCAACCATCATCGTGCAAAAGGCAGCGTTATGCAAGGCGGCGTGACACCGCCCGCTTGCTTCTGAACGCGTACTCAGGTGTACAAATTGATGTCGAGCGCCACCACCACGCGCCGCATCTGGTTGGCAAACGTGATGTTGCCGCCGCCGGCAAACAGCAGGCCCACGGGATTGCGCTGCTGGTTCCAGGTCCAGATGGACGAGCCGGAATCGCCGCCCGCGCTGAACGCCCCGCTGACGCCCGTGATAGCGATCTGGTCCTGGAACAGCGCGATCCGGCCGCCGCCGTAGTTGACGTTGATGGTGGCGCCCAGCCCCGTGATGCGGCCCTGCGTCAATTGCGTCGTGCGTCCGGATTTGCCGACCAGCATGCCCAGCGCAGGCGCCACCAGCGCATTGCTGATGCGGAAATAGGCAGGCACGCCGCCGCTCAGGTAAACCAGTTCGGGCCGCACCCGGTCAGGCCAGGCCCAGCCGGTGGCGCAGTCGACAAAGTTGACGCCGCCGCTGAAATTGATGGGCACGAAACGCTCAAGCACGGCCACCTGGTCTTGCGGACAGCGGCCGCCGTCGATGGGGCCGGGCTGCACGATGCAATCGTTGAACACCCCGCCGTTGGAATTGGCCAGCACGTGATTATTGCTCAGGATCATCAGGCGGCTGTTGCGCGGCGCGCTGCGCCCCACAGCCAGGCAGCCGATGGTGCCGGCCGTGATGCGGAAATGCCCGACCGATACCCCGCCCGGCGCCGGGCGCAGACGGAAGCGGTGCGGTTGCGCATCGATCACGCCCGTGACGACGATGTTGACGGGCACCTTGTCGCTGGCCACGGCGCGCACGCCCATGGCGCCCACGATGGCGGCCTTGGCGCGGTCGACGGACGTGGGTTCGGCCACGTACAGGGTCAGGGCCGGCAAGCCCGGTTCGCCCGACGAGCTGTCGCTGGCGCCCTCGCCCAGGCCGATGGACACGCCCTGGATATTGCCGCCGTCGCTGAAGGCATCGGCCGCGCGCACGCCGCCCGCCTGCGAGATGGACTGGCGCATGCCGTCTTCGATGCTGCGCTTGATTTCCAGCAATTCCATGCTGACGCCGCTCAAGGCGTCGGGCACGTCCGGGACGGACGCGCTCTCGGCCGCATTGTCGTCGTCGCCTGGGACGGAAAATTGACCGACGGCCTCTTCATCGTCGGCGCTTTGTCCCCTGCCGCTGCTGCCAGGCGGGGCGCTGAAACCATTTTCATTGCCTATCATCATGTTCTCCTCGTGGGTCGCTGCAAGCTTCCAGTGTGGGCGGGCCGCGCCAGCCGGTATTGATCTGGATTCAACTACGCTGGTGTACGGTTGGGCACCGCCATCAGGGGGCGGCGAAGACAAAAATAGTTCCCTCGTCAAGGTTGAGCGAGATCAGGCGTGCGGGCAGAGGCGGCGCCGTATACTTGGCCGACACGCTGGAACTGGGCCTGCTCCACGGCGGCAACGGCAGCAACGGTATAGATGGGGAAACAATGACGAGCGCTGGTACGACACGCCAATCCGACGACAACGCGCCTGCGGCGGCAGTGCCTGCAGGCGAGCCGGCAGGCAACGGCGCTGCAGAGGCCAGCGGGCCGCACGCCACCCAGCATGCGGGTTTCGTGCACGGCATGGCGGCTTGGGCGGCAAAACACCGCATCAGCCCCTGGCGCGGCAGTTTTGCCGACTTCCTCGAGCAGATCTTGCCGGGCCGGGCTGCCCTGCTGGCGCGCAGCGCGCACCAGTACCTGTGGGACATGATGCGCTGGAACGGCCACACCGATGACAGCGGGCGCTTCCGCTGCCGTTTGTTCGACGACGAGCTGTTCGGCATCGACGAAGCGATCGACCGGGTCGCCTCTTACTTCAAGGCGGCCGCGGCCGGTTCCGAGGTGGGCCGGCGCATGTTGCTATTGCTGGGCCCGCCGTCGGGCGGCAAGTCGACGATGGTGATCCTGCTCAAGCGGGGCCTGGAAGAATACAGCCACAGCAGCGAGGGGGCGCTGTACGGCATCGCCGGCTGTCCCGTGCACGAATCGCCGCTGCATCTGGTGCCGCACAGCATGCGCGCCGACTTTCGCGCCAGCTATGATGCCGAACTGCATGGCGACCTGTGCCCCCACTGCCGCGCCCGTCTGGAGGAGCAGTACGGAGGCGATTTCTTGCGCATGCCCGTCGAGCGCATCCATCTGTCCGAGGCGGGCCGCTGCGGCATCGGCACGTATGCGCCGCACGACCCCACCACGGCCGACCTGGCCGACCTGGTGGGCTCCGTCGACCTGTCGAAAGTGGCGCAGTACGGCGACGAAGGCGATCCGCGCGCCTGGTCGTGGTCCGGTGCCGTGTACGCGGCCAGCCGCGGCATGCTGGAAATGATCGAGATCCTCAAGGTCAAACGGGAATTTCTCTACCTGCTGCTGACCCTGACGCAGGAAAAGAATGTCAAGGTGTCGCGTTTCCCCCTGATCTACCTCGATGAAACCATTCTCGCGCACACGAATCTGGCCGAATTTCGCAAATTCCTGCAAGAAAGCGAGAACGAGGCGCTGCTCGACCGCATGGTCATCGTGCAAGTGCCGTACACGCTCAATTACCGCGAGGAAGCACGCATCTACCGCAAACTGATCCTGGCGGCCGCGCCCGCCTTCCGCGACGTGCACCTCGACCCGCACGTGCTGCATGCGGCAGCCGTGTTTGCCATCCTCAGCCGCTTGCCCGAAGCGGACGACAAGGAAGCCGAACTGGTCAAGAAGCTGCGCATCTACGCGGACGAAGACGTCGACGACCTGCAGCCGGCCGACATCCGCCGCATGCGCGAGCGCGACAAGGCGCCGGACGAGGGCCTGTCGGGCGTGTCTCCCCGTTTCGTCATCAATGCCCTGTCGCACGCCATCATTTCCGCCCAGCGCAACAGCCTCTCCACCATGGACGTGTTGCTGGCCTTGAAGGATGGCATTGAAAACGATGCGCGCATCGAGCCGCGGCGCAAGCGCAAGTGGGTCGATTACCTGGTACTTACGCGCAAGGATTTCTATAACCGCTGGGTCAAGGCCGACGTGCACAAGGCCTTGTTCGTTTCATTCGAGCAAGAAGCGCAAGACTTGCTGAACAAATACCTCGATGAAGTGGAAGCCATGCTGGACAACCGTCAGATCCGCGACCCCATCACCAGCGAAGAGCGCCGTCCCGACGAACGCTTCCTGCGCGCCGTGGAAGAAAAAATCCATATCAGCGACTCGGGCAAGCAGTCATTCCGGCAAGAGGTGGTACGCAAGGCCATGAGCGCGTTCAAGCGGGGCGAAGCATTTGGCCTGGCCAGCCATGCGCAGCTGCACGACGCCATCCAGCAATACCTGTTCGAGCAGCGGCGCGACGTGCTGCGCCTGGTGGGCTCCGCAAAACGTCCCGATGACGACGTGCGGGCCAGGATTTCCGCCGTCGAGCAGCGCCTGGTCGACGAATATGGCTATGACGCCCATAGCGCGCGCGAAGCGCTCAACTACGTGACCACCTTGCTGGCGCAGGAATAGCCATGTCCGCCACCACCTTGCCAGGCAGCGGCAACCACGATGGCGGCCCGGCGCGCGACGCCGCCGCGGGCACGGCAAGTACCGCCGACGGGGCAGCCCCGGTTTCGGCCTCGCCGGCCCTGGCCCAGCCGTGGTATGCGCTGTTCTCGCGCGGCGCGCGCGACTGGCTGCGCCACAACCAGAAAGTGCGCGAAGCCGTGCAGGCCCACTTGCCCGAGCTGATCGCCACGCCCGACCTGATCGGCGGGCCGCAGCAGCGCACGGTGCACGTGCCCATGCGCCTGCTCGAACATGCGCGTTTCCGCCTGGCGCCCGCGCGCAACAGCGTGGGCGCGGGCCAGGGGGACGGCCAGCCCGGCGATATCCTGCGCCCGGCGCGTCCCGCCACCACGGACGAGACCGGGACGCAAGGCGAAGGCGGCAATGGCGAGGGGACGGTGCGCCTGCTGCTGGAGTTCCCCATCGACGATATACTCGACTGGCTGTGGGACGCCTTCGCGTTGCCCCACCTGAAACCGCGCCACCTGGGCGCGATCGACGAGGTACGGCTCGTGCGTAGCGGTCTGGACCGGCATGGCGCTCGTTCGCGCCTGGACCGGCGGCGCACCGTCAAGGAAGCCATCAAGCGCCGCGCGGTGCAAGCGCAGCCCGTGCCCTTCACCAACGAAGACTTGCGCTACCGCCAGGTGCTGCCGCAGCCCCGGCCCAGCGCGAATGCCGTCGTGTTTTTCGTGCTGGACGTGTCGGCCAGCATGGCGCAGGCCGAGCGCAGGCTGGCCAAGTCCTTCTTTTTCTTTGCCTTGCAAGGCTTGCGCCGCCGGTATGCGCGCGTGGAAACGCGCTTTATCGCCCATACGACGCGGGCCTGGGAATTTTCCGAAGCCGAGTTCTTCCAGGTCAACGGCATGGGCGGCACCATGGCCTCCACGGCCTTTTGCCTGAGCCGCGACCTGCTGAAAGAGCACTACGCGCCGGGCCGCTACAACGCCTACCTGTTCTATGCTTCCGACGGCGAGAATTTCAGCGAAGACCGGGCGCCGGCCAGCGTGGCCCTGGGCGAACTGGCCACCTTGCTCAACTACATGGGCTATGTGGAAACCTTGCCCGGCGTACCGCGCAGCCTGGAAACGGAGATGCACAGCCTGTTTGCCGAACAGGAACGGCGCGGCTTGCCCCTGCACAGCAGCCTGCTCAGCAAGCCCGACGATGTGTGGGCCGCCATCCGCACCTTTTTCCAGCACGAGGCGGCCGACGCGGAGGAAAACCCATGACGCGGCCCAGTCCGCAATCCGCCCCACAGCCGGATGCGGGGCCTGGTCCGGCTGCACCGCCCGCCCTCCACGGCGGCACGGCAGAGGCAACAGGCGACACGGCAACAGGCATTGCAGGCATCGCAGGCACGCCAGGTATGCCAGATGCGCCAGAGCCTGCGGGCCTGGACGGCTACGCGACGCGCATCGAAGCGCTGGCGCGCCAACTGGGCCTGGAATTTGCCCCCGTCGAATTCGAGCTGGTGCCGGACAGTTTCATGACCGAAATCGCCATTTATGGCTTGCCCGTGCGCATGCGTCACTGGTCGTTCGGCGTGCGCTACATCCACCAGCTCGTGCATCAAAAGATGGGTAACTCGCATATGTTCGAAGTCATGTTCCCCGGCGACCCTTGCCATGCCTACATGGCCGAACATAATTCCGTGGCGGAAAACACCCTCGTCACAGCGCATGTGTTGGGCCATGCCGACTTTGCCAGCCGCAATGCCCTGTTCCTCCGTTTCGGCGCCATGGCAGGCCAGCACATCCTGGAACAGAGCGCGGCACGGGCGCAGCGTCTCGAAGCGGCGCTGCAACGCCACGGACAGGAGGCGGTCGAGGCCGTGCTCGACGCAGCACTGGCGCTGGAACAGCACGTGGACATCCACGCCGAGCTGCACCGCCCGCCCTATGCCGCATCATCCGTACCCGCCGGTGTGGCCGGCAAGCAAGACAGGACCGGCGTTGACGATCCTTTTGCGCAGCGCTACCGGCGCCTGCCGGGCGAAGCGGCCGCGCTGGCGGCGCACGAGGCGGCCAGGGCGCGGCTGGCGCAGCGCCCGCTCCTGCCGCCGCAAGCCGAATACGACTTGCTGTGGTTCATCGCTCGATACGGGCCAGAACTGGCCGACTGGGAGCGCGACATTTTTCTTGCCGTGCGCGAAGAGTCGTTTTATTTCTATCCCGTGTACGCCTGCCAGATCATGAACGAAGGCTGGGCCTCGTACTGGCATGCGCGGCTGCTGCGCGAAGCCCGTTTCCTGCCGCCTGCACTGTATCTGTCCGCCATCAAGTCGCACTCGGACGTGGTGCGCCCCTACGCGGGCGAGCACCAGCAGGCGCTGGCCGTCAATCCCTATCATCTGGGCTTTTGCATGTGGGAACATATCATCGAGCGCGAAGGATTGGCGCGGGCGCGCCAGATCTGCCGCGACGATGATGATTTCAGTTTCATACGCAACTATCTGGACGGGGAACTGGCCGACCGCCTTGGCCTGTTCGTGCATGAAAGCCGCCGCGACGGAGAAACGCGCCTGGCAAACCGCGACTTGCGGGCCATCCGCGAAGCCATCTTGGCGCCCAAATACAACTATGGCGCGCCCTGCATCGCCGTCACCCTGCTCAACGACGACGGCAGCCTCGTGTTGCGCCACGATCACCAGCGCGATGGGCGCGGCCTGGATTTGGAGCGGGCGGAACAGGTGCTTGCGTATATCGCCCGCGTCTGGCGCCGCCCCGTCACTCTGCATACGGCCGATTTCCGCGGCACGCCCCGGGTTCTGCGCAGCAAGACCGACGGCGTACCCGAACCGCCCGCGCCGACAGTGCCGCCACCGACGCCGGCAGGGTCGCCCATGCAGCACTGAACGGCAGATGACCGGGCGCATGCATATCGCGCGCGCCTGGCTCCGGTAATGGACACCTGCTGCGCGGGCCACCTGTGCGCGCACCTCGGGCGAGGCATGCCGCTACCTGCTTCCTGCTATCTGCTATTCGCTAAGCTGCTAGCTGCTAGCCGCTAGCCGCGACCTCGCGCCTGGCCAGCTTGTGGTTCGCGCCGGAGCAGCTTGTAGGCCTTGTAATCCTTGTAGTCCTTGTAGTCCTTGTAGTTTAGCTTGAGCAGCTGGTAGCCCGCGGTTGATCAGCGTATCGTCATGTCAGACCGGCTGACCCTTGCAATGGGCGGCAGATCCTTGCGCTCGGCCGGCTGCCCGTCATGCTCGGCCTGCCTGCTTTCGCACTTCGCCAGCGAGTCTTCACGCCGGACAAGCCCATGCCGCTCGCCTCATGCCGCTTGCCTCATGTCTCTTGCCTTAGGCCCTATCAGCCTGCGCCACATACCACGCGATGGTCTGGCGCAAGCCTTGCGCCAGGTCGTGCGTGGGCGCATAGCCGAGCAAGCGGGCGGCCTTGGCGATGTCGGCCTGCGAATGGCGCACGTCGCCGGCGCGAAACTCGCCGTACCGGGGCGCCAGCGGTGCGTGCTGCGGACGGGCCGCCTGCAGCATCTGCTGCATGGTGGCGTGCAGCTGCGTCAGGCTGGTGCGGGCGTTGACGGCCACGTTGTAGACCTGGTTGATGGCCGCCGGGTCAGGACTCGTGGCGGCCAGGAGATTGGCTTGCACGGCATTGTGCACGAAGCAGAAGTCGCGGCTGGTGGCGCCATCGCCGTGGATGTACACGGCCTGATTGTCCAGCATGGCGGCGATCCAGCGGGGAATGACGGCCGCGTAGGCACCCAGCGGGTCTTGCCGCGGACCGAAGACATTGAAATAGCGCAGCCCCACCGTCTGCATGGCGTAGCAGCGCGCGTACACTTGCGCATACAGTTCATTGACATATTTACTCAAGGCATACGGCGACAGGGGCGCGCCGATATGCTGTTCCACTTTCGGCAAGGCCGGATGGTCGCCATAGGTGGCGCTGGACGCCGCATACACGAAGCGCTGTACGCCCGCATCGCGGGCAGCGGCCAGCATGTTCAGGAAACCGCTGACATTGACGGCGTGGCACAGCAGCGGGTCTTCCAGCGAACGCGAGACGGAACCGAGCGCCGCCTGGTGCAGCACGTAGTCGACGGGGCCACCGGCATCGGCGGTGCCGTTCCCCCCATAGCCGTCAATGCCGCCTGCGCTGCAGCCATGGCCTGCAATGGCGCTGTCACCAGCACCCTTGCTGTTTCCCGCACTATTACTTGCATCTTTGCCTGCAATCTTGCCAGCGCCGGCATCGCCGCCCGTACTTCCACGATTTGCATCGAATGCACTGCCCGCAATCACATCCGCGACGGTATCCGCGGCACTGGCAACACCGCTTGCGCCCCCTGTCCCGCCGCACGCGCGCGCGCACGCCTGCGGATCGCGGATATCGCCCTCGATGAAGGTAAAGCGCCGCCACGCCTGTTCGCCCACGCTGGCGCGCACCAGTTCCAGGTTATGCCGGTGGCCCGTCATGAAATTATCGAGGCCCCGCACTTCCTGCCCCAGCGTCAAGAGGGTTTCCAGCAGGTGCGAACCGATGAAGCCGGCCACGCCCGTCACCAGCCAGCGCCGCGGTTCGCTGGCCAGCTGCGCGCACGCTTGCGCGTAGGCGCCGGCAGCCGGGCCCCAAGCCGGAGCGCCGGGCGCCGGGTTTGCGGCCGGACCGCAGGCATCGGCCGCCATCACAGCCGCCACACGTGCAGGCCGCCGTCTTCCAGCGGACGGGGGTCGAAATGCGATTTGATGTCGATGAAGCAGCCATTTTCCAGCACCTTGCTCTGGAAGTCGGCCAGCGGACGGGCCAGCAGGGCCTGGTGCGAAACGGCGCTGATGATGGCCTCGGCTCGCGGCAGCTGTTCCCAGCTTTCCAGCGACAAGCCGTATTCTTCCAGCGCTTCGCGGCCATCGGCGACGGGGTCGTGCACGTGCACCTGCACTCCGTACGACTGCAGTTCGTGGATCATGTCGACCACCTTGGAGTTGCGCAAGTCCGGGCAGTTTTCCTTGAAGGTCAGGCCCAGCACGTTCACGTGCGCGCCCTTCAGTTTAAAGCCGGCGCGCACCATTTCCTTGATCGTCTTTTCCGCCACGAACTTGGCCATGCCGTCGTTGATGCGGCGCCCGGCCAGGATCACGTGTGGGTGGTAGCCCAGCATTTCCGCCTTGTGCGTCAAATAATAGGGGTCGACGCCGATGCAGTGGCCGCCCACCAGGCCGGGCCGGAATGGCAGGAAATTCCATTTCGTGCCCGCTGCCTGCAGCACTTCCAGCGTGTCGATGCCGATGCGGTCGAAGATGATGGCCAGCTCGTTCATCAGCGCGATGTTCAGGTCGCGCTGCGTGTTTTCGATCACCTTGGCCGCCTCGGCCACGCGGATGCTGGACGCCCGGTGCACACCGGCCTCGACCACGCCTTCGTACAGGGCCGCCACCTTGTCCAGGGTGGCGTCGTCGTCGCCCGAGACCACCTTGCGGATGCTGTGCAAGGTATGCGCCTTGTCGCCGGGGTTGATGCGCTCGGGAGAAAAGCCCACATGGAAGTCTTCCTTCCAGCGCAGGCCCGAATGCTGCTCGAGGATGGGGATGCAGATTTCCTCGGTGGCGCCCGGATACACGGTAGATTCGTAGATGACGGTGGCGCCGCGCCGCATGTGGCGGCCGACGGCCGCGCTGGCGCCGGCCAGGGCCGAGAAATCGGGATTATGCGCGCTGTCGACGGGCGTGGGCACGGCCACGACGATGAAATCGGCCAGCTGCAGCTCGGCGGGATCGCAGCCGACGCTCAGCCATTGCGCGGCGCGCAGCTGTTCCGTACTCACTTCGCCCGTGGGATCGACATGGCTGCGGTAGCTTTCCACCTTGCGGGCCGACAAGTCAAAACCGATCGTGCGCTGGCGCATGCCAAACGCCACGGCCAGCTGCAAGCCCACATAGCCGAGTCCCACCACCGCCACCACGTCCGTCCTGCTCTCCACCTTGCTGTCCATATGCGTGTGCTCCGAATGGTTGCGGCCCCAGCAGCGCCGTCCAGGAAATTCTACGGTTGCAGGTCCGGCCATTCTTGAGCCGGAACAAGAAACGCGGGGCGGCGGCCAGCGCGCGCGGCGACAATCGGCGGCTTGTTGAGCGCAATCAAGGAGAGCGGCGGCCATCTTTTTAAGCTAGGCCATGCCCATTCCCCATGCACGCCGCTACCGGAGACTTCCATGGCCCGTTCCCTGCCCCGCCCTTTCCCCGGCCTGCCTGCCGCCGCGCTGTGCTGCACCCTGCTGCTGCCCCTGCTGACGGCTTGCCACGGCACGCAAAGCAGCGAATCGCTGCTGGCCGACGCGCAGCAGTACCGCCAGAAAGGCGAGGCGCGGGCCGCCATCATCCAACTGAAGAATTTGCTGCAGAAGGAACCGGACAACGCGGCGGCACGCTTGCTGCTGGGCAGCATCTATATCGATACGGGCGAAGCGCTGTCGGCCGAGAAAGAATTGCGCAAGGCAAAGTCGCTGGGCCTGTCGGCCCAACAAGTGATGCCCTTGCTGGGCAAGTCCTGGCTGATGCTGGGCCAGTTCGACAAGGTGCTGGCTGAAGTGCCAGACGATGCGGCGCAGCCCCCCGTCGTGCTGGCCCTGCGCGGCGACGCCCTGCTGGCCCTGGGCCGCCGGGACGAAGCGCGCGCCGTGTTTGCGCGCCTGCTCGAAGCCCATCCGGACCAGGTCGAGGCCTTGCTGGGCCTGGCGCGGCTGGCGGCGCTGGAGCAGCAGGTGCCGGCGGCCCAGCTGCTGCTGGCGCAAGCGTTGAAAAGCGCGCCCGCCAATCTCGACGCCATGCGCCTGCAGGGCGACCTGCTGCGCCTGCAAGGCAAGAACGGGCCGGCGCGCCTCGCCTACATGCAGATCCTCAAAATAAAACCGGACAATACCCAGGCGCATATCGACCTGGCCAACCTCGATATCACGGAAAACCGCTACGCGGAAGCGGGCGCCCAGCTGGCCACGGCGCGCAAGACGGCGCCCAACAGCCTGGGCCTGCTGCAAGCGCAGGCGCTGCTCGATTTTCGCCAGGGCAAAAACAAGGCGGCCTTGCAAGCCTTGCAGCTGGTGCTCAAGGCGGCGCCCGACCACATGCCGTCGATCCTGCTGGCCGGCGCCGTGCAACTGGCGCTGGGCTCGCCGCAACTGGCGGAAGCGTATCTGCAGCGCTTCCTCGCCGTGTATCCCCAGCACCTGTACGCCGTCAAGATGATGACTTCGATCGAACTGATGCGGGGCAAGACCGACGCGGCCATCGCCCTGCTGCAACCGATGCTGGCCGCCTTTCCCGAAGACGTGGAACTGCTGTCGCTGGCGGGCGAAGCGCACTTGCGCGCGCGCCAGTACGACAAGGCGACGGCGTATTTCGAAAAAGCCAGTACCCTGGCGCCGGACACGGCCCGGCTGCATGCGGCGCTGGGCATCAGCCGCCTGGGCCAGGGCGAGAACAGCCGCGCCATCAATGAGCTGGAACGGGCCAGCATGCTCGACAGGAGCACGCCGCAGGCGGGCACCATGCTGGTGATGACCTTGCTGCGCAACAAGCAGAACGACAAGGCCCTCGCTGCCGTCAAGACGATGGAGCAGCAGCAAAAAGGCACGAATCCCCTGCTGCTGAACCTGAAAGGCGGCGTCTACCTGGCCTTGCGCGACTTGCCCGCCGCGCGCGCCAGCTTCGAGCAGGCGCTGGGCATGGACCCCGTGTACTTGCCCGCCTTGAACAACCTGGCGCAGATAGACCTGGCCGAGAAAAAGCCCGAGCAAGCGCGGGAGCGCTTCGAGCGAGCGCTGGCGAAAGCGCCGAAAAATGCCGACCTGTGCGCGGCGCTGGCCAAGCTGGCCGCGTCGCAGGGCAAGACGGACGAGGCGCGGCGCTGGCTCGAGCGGGCCCACCGCGACAATCCTGACGCCGTGGGCCCGGCTCTGCTGCTCAGCAATTTTTACCTGAAGACGGGAGCGCCCGACAAGGCGCTCGAGCTGGCGCGCACCCTGCAGACGGGCCATCCGGGCGACGCCGATGCGCTGGCCCTGCGCGCCCAGGTGGAATACAGCGCGGGTCAGGCACAGGCGGCGCTCGACAGCTACAACAAGCTGGCCGGCATCCAGAACAGCTCGGCGCCTTTGCAGATGCGCATCGCCAGCCTGTACCTGGCGCTGGGCGACCACCATAATGCGCTGCAAGCCGTCAAGCGAGCGCAGGCGCTCGATCCGGGTCTGCTGGAAGCGCGCGTGATCGAAGTGGCCATGTTGCTGAACCTGAATCGCCAGCGCGAGGCGCTGGCCGTGGCGCGCCAGGTGCAGGAACAGCAGCCGAAGCTGGCGGCAGGCTACAAGCTCGAAGGCGACGTGCTGATGGAGCAAAAGCTGCCGCAGCAAGCCGTCAAGCTGTACCAGCACGCGTTCGGGATCAGCCCCATCGGCCCCTTGCAGGTGCAGCTGTACAGGGCCTTGCAGGCGGCGGGACAGGCGCGCGACGCCGATGCGGGCATGGCGGCCTGGCTGAAGGCGCATCCGGAAGACTTGAGCACGCGCACCTACCTGGCCGGCACCATGCTGGCAGCCAAGCAATACCGCGACGCCATCGGGCATTTCCAGTACATCGTTGCCAAGGACACCAGCAATGTGGTGGCGCTGAACGACCTGGCCTGGGCCTATCAGCAGGAAAAAGATCCGCGCGCCCAGGCCACGGCCGAGCAGGCGCTCAAGCTGGCGCCCGACAATCCCTCGGTGCTCGACACCCTGGGCTGGATCGTGCTGGAGCAAGGCGACGTCAAGCGCGCCACGGCCCTGCTGCGCCAGGCGGCGGTGCTGGCGCCGGCGTCGCCCGAAGTGCTGTACCACCTGGGCGCGGCCCTGGCGAAGTCAGGCGACAAGGGCGGCGCGCGCAAGCAGCTGGAACAATTGCTGGCCGCCAACAAAGACTTTCCGCAGCGGGCCGCAGCGCAAGCCTTGCTGACCCAGCTCTAGGCCATGGCGGCGCACGCGGCCCTGCCCGGCCTGGCGGCGCGGCTGCTGGCCCTGCTGGCGGGCGGCGCCTGCGCGCTGGCCTTGCGCCATTACCCGCTGGGCCACGGCTGGCCCGGCCTGCTGTTTGCCATCCTGCTGCCCGCCTACTTTCTGCTGCTGTGCTGGCGTCCCGCCTGCTGGCTGTTCTGTGTGCCCGCCTTGCTGCCCGTGCTTGACCTGGCGCCGTGGACGGGCTGGTTCTTTCTCGAAGAAATCGACGTGCTGCTGTTGCTGACGGTGGCGTGCGGTTACTGGCGCCTGGGCGCGGTGGACCAGCCCGCCGCGGCGCGGCTGTCGACCGCCGCCCGCGCCTGCCTGCTGCTGTGCAGCCTGGCCTGGCTGATCGCCGTGCTGCGCGGCGTGCTGCCGCTGGCGCCGCTGGACGCGAATGCCTGGGACAATTACCTGAGCCCGTACAACAGCTTGCGGCTGGGCAAAGCCTGGGCCTGGAGCATGCTGTTGCTGCCGCTGCTGCTGCGCGACGCAGACGCGCCCGCCTTGCGCCGCTACGCGCTGCCGGGCATGCTGGCGGGACTGGCCATGGTGTCGCTGTTCGCGCTGTGGGAGCGGGCCGCGTTTCCCGGCCTGCTGAACCTGTCCAGCGACTACCGCATCACGGCGCCGTTTTCCGCCATGCACACGGGCGGCGCGGCGCTCGACGGCTACCTGGCCCTGAGCCTGCCGTTTGCAGGACTGTGGCTGGCGCGCACGCGCAGCCGCTGGCAGGCGGCGCTGGCCTTGCTGCTGCTGGCACTGGCCCTGCACGCGGCCTTCACCACCTTTTCGCGGGGCCTGTACCTGGCATTGGCCGCAGCGGTGCTGCTGGCGTTTTGGCAAACCCTGCGCACGCCCCCCGGTACGCCACGGCACCCGCCCGGCCGGCTGCCCGTACGCAAACTCTTGCTGAGGCTATTGCTGGCCGGCCTGGGCACCGGCCTGCTCGTGTATATGTTTACCCTGGCTGGCTACCGGGGCTTGCTGGCCGCCGTGGTCCTGTTCGCGGCCAGTTTCGTGCTGGCGGCGCGGCCCCTGCCGTGGCGCCTGGCGCCGGCCAGCCTGTTGTGCGCGCTGTGCGTGCAGGGCTTGCTGGCCAGCTGGTGGCCGGACGGCACCAGCCTGCATGGCGCGGGCTGGCTGAAAGGGCCATATTTCCTGTTCCTGCTGGCCGCCGCGCTGCTGGCGTGCGCGCTGTGGCCGGGCAAGGCCGGTGGCAAGGGTCCGGGCAGGCTGGGCCTGGCGATGGTGGCATGGACCATGCTGGCATGCAATCTCGTCTGGATAGGCTGGCACTGGGCCGGCCCCCCGGCCCTGCTGCCGGCCGGCCTGGTCGTGCTGCTGGCCATGCTGATGCTGAGCAACGGGCGCGTGCATCCGCCGCTGTGGCGGCTGGACCGGGCCAGCCTCAGCATCGCGGGCGCGGCCGGCATCCTGCTGCTGCTGGCCATCCCCGTCTCGGCCAGCTATTACGCCACCGAACGCTTTGCCACCACCGCCTTCGACATGCAGGGCCGCTTGCGCCATTGGCGGCAAGTGCTGGCCATGCAGCCAGCGGACTGGAGCGACCGCCTGTTCGGCATGGGCATGGGCAGTTTTCCCGCCACGTACTACTGGCACAATCCGGGGCGCGAAGTGCCGGCCAGCATCGCGTATGCCGAAGAAGCCGGCAACCCCGGCAATCGCTACGTGCGCCTGGCCAGTCCCGGCTACAGCGCCGGCTATGGCGAACTGCTGCGGCTGCTGCAACGCCTGCCCGTGCAGCCCGCCACACGCTACACGCTGGCACTCGATGCGCGCCGGACGGGCCCCATGCCCGTGCTGCAGGTGCGCCTGTGCCAGCGGCAATTGCTGTATGCACAAGCTTGCGTCAATATCCCGCTGCGCCTGCATCCTGTGCCGACTGGCAGTCCCGTGGGGGCCTGGCAGCACTGGCAGCACTACGAGGTGCCGTTCGACAGCGCCTGGCTGGGCGGAGGTTCCTGGCTGCTGCGCCCGCCCGTGCAGCTGGAACTGGCGGCCAGCGGCACGGCCACCTCGTCCGTGGTCGAGGTCGACAATCTGAGCCTGCGCGCGCCCGGCGGCGAAGAACTGATCGCCAATGGACGCTTTACGCAGGCAAACAATTACTGGTTTTTCAGCAGCGACCACCATCACTTGCCGTGGCATATCAAGAGCCTGGCGCTGCATCTGCTGGTGGAAACGGGCTGGTGCGGTGCACTGTCGATGCTGGGCCTGCTGACCCTGGCGGGCCTGCGCCTGCTGCGCCGGGCCACGCGGGGCAACCAGGGCGCGCTGGCTTGCGCCGCCGCCCTGCTGGGTTTTCTCGTCGTGGGCCTGTTCGACAGCCTGCTCGACGTGCCGCGCATCGCCCTGCTGTGCTACCTGATGCTGCTGTGCGCGCTGCTGCAGCCCGTCCGCTCTCCTCCTGCCCTTGAAAGTGCGCCGCCATGAAAGCCTTGTCTTCCGCCCTGCTGTCCTGCCTGGTACTGGCCCTGGCCGGCCCGCCCTGCCGCGCCGACGACACCCTGGCGCAAACCATCGCGCGCGTGAAACCGTCCATCGTCGGCGTGGGCAGCCTGCAAAAGACGCGCACGCCGCCCATGAATTTCATCGGCACGGGTTTCGTGACGGGCGACGGCTTGAGCGTGCTCACCTGCGCCCATGTGATCCAGAAACTGCTCGACGCCAATCCCGACGAAGTGATCGGCATCCTCACGGGCCAGGGCGAGGTGGCGCAATTTCGCCCCGCCAAAGTCCAGGCGCTGGATACGGAACACGACCTGGCCTTGCTGCGCCTGGCAGGCGCGCCGCTGCCCGCCCTGGCGCTGGGCGACGCGGCCGCCGTGCGCGAAGGCCAGGCCATGGCCTTCACGGGTTTTCCCCTGGGCACCTTGCTGGGCTTGCACCACGTGACGCACCGCGCCACCGTGTCGTCGCTGACGCCCGTGGTCATGCCCAGTGAAAACGCGCAGCGCCTGGACCCGCGGCGCCTGGCGCAGCTGCAAAAGGCCCCGTACACCGTGTTCCAACTGGACGCGACGGCGTATCCGGGCAGCAGCGGCAGCCCCCTGTTCGATCCCGAGACCGGTCTCGTCTACGGCATCGTCAACATGGTGTACGTCAAGGGCCTGAAAGAGGCGGCCATCAGCGCGCCCAGCGGCATCACGTATGCGATACCGGGCAGCCACATGCAGGCGATCTTGCAGAAAAACAAATGAGTTGTCAGTTGCGCCCCTGCCTCAGCCGGTCCGTAATGCCGGGCTCATCCCATGTCGGAAAAAAAAAGGGGTAAAACGACCGTTCACCCCCATGCTGTTCCATCAAGCCGCCGTATTTGCGGATCTGGGCCCCCATGTAATCGAGGTCCAGTCGCAGCAGCACGGCCGGCGCCCCCACGCGCGTGCACTCTCGTTCGCCACCGAAGTCCTTGAAACCCAGCATGCGCTTGTAAAACACCACGTGACGGGGGTTGACTTCGATCACGTAATCAGTAAAGCCGTGAATATTATGGGCATAGATATAAGAAATATGAATCAGCGCTGCAAACACGCGCTTGCTGACGCCCTTGTCGATGGCCAGGCGCGACGGTTCGCACAGGCGCCGCCCCTCTTCGCGCAGCACGTCGAGCTTGTCGCGGAAGTTTTCGTCGGCGGGCAAGCCCGTCTCGTCGTTATCCAGGCACAGGGTCATGGTGCCGACGGTGCTGCCGGCCGTTTCCGCAAACAGGGTGATCTTATTGAGCGCATGCGCAATGCCGGGATCGACGGCATAGCCGCGCCAGCCGTACATCTTGCGGATCAGCAAACTCGCCGCTTCGCGCCGGCCACGCGAATTGGCCATGCGGATATGAAAGCGCTGCAGGTCGAGTTCGTGCTCCATGGCGGGATCGATCTGCCCCTCGCCCA
This sequence comes from Janthinobacterium violaceinigrum, assembly GCF_009208555.1. Lineage (GTDB taxonomy): Bacteria > Pseudomonadota > Gammaproteobacteria > Burkholderiales > Burkholderiaceae_D > Janthinobacterium > Janthinobacterium violaceinigrum. The sequence continues at coordinate 326,183 of NZ_WFLI01000001.1, forward strand.
CCACCAGGTCGCTGAAATTGCCCGGCGTGTCGAAGGAAATAATGGGTTCATCGTCAAAGCTCATCTTGTCCTCACGTTCATCGGCCGCCGTCGAGACGGACTGAAGCCAATGCCTTGTGACAAGATAAAAACTGGAGAAGTTCCCACGCCAGGCAAAAAAAACAGAAGAAATACGCTATTTAATAGCAAAATTGCACGCTGAAATTTGCCCGCAAGTACAAAATGACAAACAAAAATGCTGTTTTGACAGGACTATTGCCGATTTAGAAAAAACTCTCCGGTATCAGCAACACGTCGCCGGGCCGCATCATGACGTTGGCGGAAATGTCGCCATGCTTGAGCAGGTCGTCCAGGCGCACGCCCAGCTGCTGCTGGCTGCCTTCGCGCATGCGGATGATGCTGGCCTTGTTGCCGGCGGCGAAGTCGGTGATGCCGCCCACGGCGATGAGCACGTCCATCAGCGACATGCCCAGCCGGTACGGCAGCGCCTGCGGCTTGGCGGCCTCGCCGATCACCCGGATCTGCTCGCTGTACGGTCCCGAAAAATTGGTGACGATGACCGTCACCACGGGCTGCTGGATGAACTTGCCCAACGCTTGCTCGATGTCGCGCGCCAGCTGGGTCGACGTCTTGCCGCTCGCTTCCAGGTCTTCCACCAGCGGCGTGGTGATCTTGCCGTCCGGCCGCACGGCCACCGTCAGCGACACTTCCGGATTGCGCCACACGATGATGTTGACGGAATCGCCCGGGCCGATCAGGTAGTCGTGCATGGGCGCGCTGTCGTCGGCGGGCGCCGGCGGATGGGGCGTGCGGCAGGCGCCCAGCAGGCTGGCGGCGCCCGCCAGGACCAGCGCGTGGCAGACAAATGCACGGCGAAACGGATTCATGCGGAGCCTCTTCGGGTCGATGGCGCGTCCATGGGCGGCCCCGCAGAACCAGCCTGAGCCGCGAACTTCCTATGATTATTAAAACCCGGCAAGTCAACCTTGAGGCGTATCAAGAAGCAATCATCTTGGGAAATCTTGCTCGACAGGGGTCCTATACTTTGCTTACTCAACAGGCAAGCATTTTTTACAAGACGCCTGTCCGCGCCGCCAAGCCCTCTGCCGTGCAGCACCGTCACTTGAAGGAAGCGACATGGAAGAATTGATACAGCAATTGCTTTCCGGCCTGAAAGGCATCTGGAAATACCGCTGGCATGCGGTGCTGGTGGCGTGGCTGGTGGCAATCGGCGGTTTCATCCGGGTGATCACCCTGCCGGACGACTTCCAGACGTCGGCGCGCGTGTTTGTCGATACGCAAACCATCCTCAAGCCGCTGATGGCCGGCATGACCAGCGTGCCGAATACGGAACAGCAGGTGGCCATCATGAGCCGTACCCTGCTCAGCCGCCCGAACGTGGAGCGCGTCATGCGCATGGTCGACCTGGACCTGGACTCGAAGACCGTGCGCGAGCACGAGGCCCAGCTCGACGACCTGATGAGCCGCATCAAGATCACGGGCACCAACGCCTACGACATCTACACCATCAGCTACAGCGGCCGCGACCCGAAGCTGGTGCGCGACGTGGTGCAAAGCCTGCTGACCATCTTTGTCGAAGGCAGCTTCCAGGGTAAAAAGGGGGACTCGCAGAAGGCCGTGCAGTTCATCGACGAGCAGATCAAGAATTACGAGGACAAGCTGAGCGCGGCGGAAAACCTGGTGAAGGAATTCAAGATCCGCAACAACCTGCTGCTGCCGCGCCAGGGCATCGACTATGGCAGCCAGCTGCTGATGTCGTCCGATAGCCTGAACAATGCCAAGCTGGAACTGGTCGAGGCGGAGCAGGCGCGCAAGGCCATCCAGAGCCAGATCGAGGGCGACGAACCCGTGCTCGACCTGGAACCGAACGCGTCGACCATCACGAATCCCGAACTCGACGAGCGCATCGCCTCGCTCAACAAGAACCTCGACAGCCTGCGCATGCAATTTACGGAATTGCATCCCGACATCATCGCCTCGAAGCGTCTCATTGCACAGCTGGAAGAACGCAAGATCGAGGAAAGCAAGCTGAAAACGGCGGCCGGCGACCCGGGCAAGAACTACAGCCCCATGCTGCAGCAGCTGAAGGTGGCGCTGACGGACGCGGATGCCAAGGTGGCCGCCATCCGCGCCCGCGTGCAGGAATACAACGCGCGCAACGAGCGCCTGCTGGCGCAAAGCAATGCCGTGCCCGAGGTGGAATCGCAGCTGGCGCAGCTGAACCGCGACTACATCATCAACAAGGAAAACTATGAAAAGCTGATCGGCCGGCGCGAAGCGGCCAAGCTGTCGGGCGAACTGAGCTCCACCACGGAGATGATGGCCTTCAAGATCATCGATCCTCCCACGGTGCAATATGCACCCGTGGGCCCGAACCGCCCGCTGCTGTTCAGCGCGGCGCTGGGTGCGGCCCTGGTGGCCGGCATCGCCACGGCCCTGCTGATCAGCCAGGTGCGCCCCACCTTCCTCAGCCCCGCCGAACTGCGCGATGCCACGGGCTTGAACGTGCTGGGCACGGTATCGATGAACTGGACGGCGCTGCAGCAGGTGCGCCGCCGCCGCGCCCGCTATGGCTTTGGCGCCTGCCTGGGCAGCCTGTTCGTACTGTACGGCGGGGTCATGACGGCCGCGCTGCTGAAATTCTAGCGCCACCACGGGAGCGACGATGAGCACCAAGGACAGCGGCAGGCAGGAACCCACCATCCTGGGCGTGGCCGAGGCCGGCGTGCCGTATGGCGCGGACCAGGCGGACGCCCAGGCCGAGGCGCTGAACCCCCGCTACCGGACCTTGAACCTGGCCCGGCTGGCGGAACAAGGCATGCTCACGCAGGATGGCGGGCGCAGCTCGGTGGCCGAGGATTTCCGCATCATCAAGCGCCCGCTGCTGCGCCAGGCCCGCGCCACCGGTGCCGACGCCATCCGCCACGGCAACCTGATCGTCGTCACCAGCGCCATGCCCGGCGAAGGCAAGACGTATTGCGCCGTCAACCTGGCCATGAGCATCGCCATGGAAATGGATATCACGGTGCTGCTGGTCGACGCCGACGTGGCGCGCCCGTCCGTGCTGAAAGTGCTGGGCCTGCCGCCGGAGCCGGGGCTGATGGACGTGCTGCTGGACCCGCAGCTGGCCATGGCGGACGTCATCCTGAAAACCAACGTGGCCAACCTGAGCATCCTGCCTGCCGGGCGCAGCAACAAGCATGCAACGGAATTGCTGGCCAGCCGGGCCATGAGCCGGCTGCTGGCCGAGATTGCCAGCCGCTATGCGGACCGCGTCGTCGTCTTCGACTCGCCGCCCCTGCTGATCACCAGCGAGGCGCACGCGCTGGTGGGACAGATGGGGCAAGTGGTGATGGTGGTCGAGGCGGAAACGACGACCCAGCACGCCGTCAAGGAAGCGCTGCGCCAGATCGAATCGTGCGAACACATTCATTTGATCTACAACAAGACCAAATCGTTCCCCGGCACCGACTACTACGGTTATGGCTATTACGATTAGCCGCCGCGCGCCGCGATCCGTCCCCTTGCTGCTGTCCCTGCTGCTGCCCGCGCCCGCCGGCGCCGTCGACTGGCTGGTGGTGCCGTCGCTGCGCCTGCGCGAAAGCTACACGGACAACGCCGTGCTGGCGCCGCAGGCGCAGGCCAGGTCCGACTTCATCACGGAAATCGCGCCCGCCCTGGCCCTGATCGGCAGCGGCCCCCGGCTGCAGGTGCACCTCGACTACAGCTGGCGCAAGTTCCACTACCTGCACCGGCCCGACACGGACACCCACCAGCTGCAGGCGTCCACCGAGGCGGAACTGGTCAAGGACTGGCTGCACGTCGAGGCACGCGCCGGCGTGAGCCGCCAGAATGTCTCGCCGTTCGGGCCGCAGATCATCGACGGACTGCCCGGTAGCGGCAACGAGAGCACGGTGCGCACCACCATGCTGAGCCCCTACCTGCGCCACCGTTTTCGCGCCCTGGGCACGGCCGAACTGCGCTACACGCGCAGCACGGTGGCCAGCGGCGGCGACCTGCTGGCCATGCACAGCGATGAAGTGCAGATGCTGCTCAGCGGCGAACCGCACGGCAACGGCTGGAGCTGGAACGCCAGCTACGACAGGCGCAATACGCAGAACAGCAAGCTGGCGCCGGAGCGCATGGAGCGCAGCAGCGTGGGCCTGCGCTACCCGTTCAGCAGCAAATGGGCGGCCACGGCCAGCGCGGGCACGGAAAAGGAAGGCTATGCCAGCAGCACGGGCAAGGCGCCGCAAGGCCGTTTCTGGTCCGTGGGCGGCGTCTGGACGCCGTCGCCGCGCACCAGCGTGGCCTTCAGCACGGGGCGGCGCTTCTTTGGCCAGACCTACAGCCTCGATGCCCACTTCCTGCAGCGGCATACGAACTGGTCGCTCAATTACAGCGAGAACATCACCACCATGCCCGCCCAGTACCTGCGCCTGGGCAATGCCGACGCAGCCAATCTGCTGGACCAGCTGTGGCGCGGCATCTTCCCCAACGCCATGCAGCGCCGCCTGCGCATCGACGCCTTCCTGCGCTATGCGAACGGGCTGGGCCCGGAACTGGGCGCCATCAATTACTTCAGCAACCGCTATTTCCTGCAAAAGCAGCTGAGCCTGACGGCGGCCCGCGCCACGGCGAAAAGCACGGTGATCGTCGCCGTCAACGCCGTCGACCGCACGGCGCAGACGGCCAGCGGCATCGACAGCGGCCTGCTGCCCGGCGTGGAATTCGGCAGCGAAGACCGCACGCGCCAGGTGGGCAGCAACGTGGGCTGGAGCTGGCAAGCGTCGTCGCGCACCAGCGTAAACGTCAATGCGGGCTACGCCAGCGTGCGCTCGCTGAGCGCCCCGCGACGCGACAACAACGTCACCGTCACGGCTGGCCTCAGCCGCACCTTGCAGCCGAAGATGACGGCCAGCATCGACCTGCGGCGCACCCAGCACAGCAGTACCCGGGGCGGCGGCTACCGCGAGAACGGCGTCAGCGCCACGCTCAACATGCAGTTCTAAGGAGGATGCAGCATGCCCATCTTGCCGCCAGCAACGCCCGCACACCTGCTGTGCGTGGTGGCCGCGCGCCCCAACCTGATGAAGATGGCGCCCATCCTGGCCGCCCTGGACCGCCAGGCGCCCGCCGTGCGCACGACCTTGTTGCACACTGGGCAACATTACGACACGGCCATGAACGGCCAGCTGTTTGCCGACCTGGACCTGCGCGCGCCCGACATCGCCCTCGATGTCGGCTCCGGCAACCACGCACAGCAGACGGCCGAGATCATGCGCCGCTTCGACGCCGTGCTGGACGCCTATCCGCCGCTGGCGCCCGATGGCGTCCTGGTGGTGGGCGACGTCAATTCCACGCTGGCGTGCGCGCTGGTGGCGGCCAAGCGGACCATCCCCGTGATCCACGTCGAGGCGGGCTTGCGCAGCGGCGACCGGCACATGCCCGAGGAAATCAACCGCGTGCTGACGGATCAATTGTCAAGCCTGCTGCTGACCAGCGAGGAAGGCGCGCGCGCCAACCTGCTGCGCGAAGGCATCGCACCCGAACGCATCCATTTCACGGGCAACGTCATGATCGACAGCCTGCGGCAGCAATTGCCCCGCGCCGCCGCGCCCGCCGCCACCTTGCGCGCCCACGGCCACGCCTGTCCGCCCGCGCATGGCCTGGTGACCCTGCACCGGCCGTCGAACGTGGATGACAAGGTGCAACTGGAAGCGCTGCTGCGGGCGCTGGGACAACTGGCGCGGCAGCTGCCGCTGCTGTTTCCCATCCACCCGCGCACGGCAGCCGGCCTGCGCCTGGCGGGCCTGGAAGCATTGCTGGCGCAACCGGGCATCGTCTGCCTGCCGCCGCTGGGCTATTTGGAAATGCTGGGCCTGATGCAGGGGGCGCGCCTGGTGCTGACGGATTCGGGCGGCATCCAGGAAGAAAGCACGGCCCTGGGCGTGCCCTGCCTGACCCTGCGCGCCAATACGGAGCGGCCCGTCACCGTCAGCGACGGCACGAATACGCTGGCCGGCACGGACCCGGCCGTCATCCTGGCGCTGGCGCGCGCCACCCTGGCAACGGGCGGCAAGCGTGGCCGCCTGCCCGCGCTGTGGGATGGCCACGCGGCCACGCGCATCGCCGCCGCCATCGCCGCCTGGCTGGCCGCACGCGGGGGCACGCCATGACGGCGCCGCCCGCGCTGTTGCGCAACGCGCTGACCATCGACGTGGAAGACTATTTCCAGGTATCCGCGTTTGCGCCGCACATCGCGCGCGCAGACTGGCCCCGCCTCGAATGCCGGGTCGAGGCAAATATCGAGCGCATCCTGCTGCTGCTCGAACGCCGGCGCATCCACGCCACCTTTTTTACGCTGGGCTGGATTGCCGAACGCTATCCGGCCATGCTGCGCCGCGTGGCCGGTGCGGGCCACGAAGTGGCCAGCCACGGCTATGCGCACCTGCGCGCCTGCGACCAGTCAGCCGCCCAATTTGCCGATGACGTGCGCCGCAGCAAGACCATCCTGGAACAGCTGACGGGGCTGCCCGTGCACGGCTACCGGGCGCCCAGTTTTTCCATCGGCGCGGCCAACCTGTGGGCCTTCGACGTGCTGCAGGAAGCGGGCTACCGCTACAGTTCCAGCATCTACCCGATCCGCCACGACCACTACGGCATGCCCGGCGCGCCCCGCTTCGCCTGGCATCCGCGGGGGCCGCTGGGCGTGCTGGAATTGCCCGTCAGCACCGTGCGCCTGCACGGACGCAACGTGCCGGCCGGCGGCGGCGGCTATTTTCGCCTGATGCCGTATGCACTGTCGCGCTGGCTTTTGCGGCGCATCAATTCGCGCGACGGGCAAGCTGGCATATTCTATTTTCATCCTTGGGAACTCGATCCCGGCCAGCCCCGCCCACCCGGCCTCAGCGCGAAGACGCGCTTTCGCCACTACCTGAACCTGGGGCGCATGGAAGCGCGGCTGGCGCGGCTGACGCGCGACTTCGCCTGGGACCGCATGGACCGTATTTTTCTGGAAAGCACATGATGCACGAGGCCAGCCCTCCCTTCGACCTCCCGGCGCTTGCGCCCGGCACCATGCCGCGCGCAAGCGCCATTGCCGTGCGCTCGCTGCAGGGGCATGAGCATGCGCGCTGGGATGCCTTTGTCGATGCTTGCCCCGAAGCCACCTTCTTTCACCGCGCCGGCTGGCAAACCATCATGGAACAGGGTTTCCGGCACGACAGCCATTTCCTGTACGCGGAACAGGACGGGCGCATCGCGGGCGTACTGCCGCTGGCCCACGTGCGCAGCCGCCTGTTCGGCTCTTCGCTCGTCTCGCTGCCGTTCTGCGTGTACGGCGGCATCGCCGGCGGCAGCGGGGACGTCCGGCAAGCCCTCGACGAGGCGGCGCAGGCGCTGGCCCGGCGCCTGGGCGTGGGACACCTGGAATACCGCTGGCGCGAGGAGAGAGAAGATGCACCGGACAAGGCACCGGCCCGCTGGCTGCGCAAGCCCCTGTACGCGACCTTCCGCCACACCCTGCATGCCGATGCCGAACAGAACCTGCTGGCCATTCCCCGCAAGCAGCGCGCCGTCGTGCGCAAGGCCATGGCGGCCGGCCTGCACAGCGCCATCGACCATGACCTCGAACGCTTCTACCCGATCTACGCGGCCAGCGTGCACCGGCTGGGCACGCCCGTCTTCGCGCGCCGTCATTTTGCCCTGCTGCGCGCCGTGTTCGGCGCCGATTGCGAGATCCTCACCGTGTACCACGGCCAGCAGGCGCAAGCGAGCGTGCTGCAGTTCTATTTCCGCGATGAAGTACTGCCCTATTACGGCGGCGGCAGCGTGCTGGCGCGCAGCACGGGCGCCAACGACTTCATGTACTGGGAGTCGATGCGCCGCGCCTGCGCGCGCGGCTGCCGCCTGTTCGATTTCGGCCGCAGCAAGCTGGGCACGGGCGCCTGCGACTTCAAGAAGAACTGGGGTTTCGCGCCGCAGCCGCTGCCGTATGCCTACAAGTTGGTGCGCGCCAGGGCACTACCGGAAGTCAACCCGCTCAATCCCAGGTACGCGCTGTTCATCCGCGCCTGGCGCCGCCTGCCGCTGCCGCTGGCCAACCTGCTGGGGCCGCATATCGTGCGGCAACTGGGCTAGGCATCCGGACACACCATGCGCGAACTGCTCTTCCTCGCCCACCGCCTGCCGTATCCGCCCAACAAGGGCGACAAGATACGTTCGTGGCACATGCTGCAATATCTGAGCCGGCATTTCCGCGTCCACCTGGGCTGCTTCATCGACGATGACGACGACTGGCAGCACGCGAAAACCGTGGCCGCCCTGTGCGCCAGCACGCGCTTCATCGGCCTGGGGCGCGGCGCGGCCCGCTGGCGCGCCATGCAGGCGCTGCTGTCGCGGCAAGCCATGAGCGTGCATTACTACCGCGATGCGCGCCTGCTGCAATGGGTCGACGGCTTGCTGTCGAGCGGCAAGGTGCGCCATGCGCTGGCCTTTTCCGGGCCCATGGCGCAATACATCGACGGCAGCGCGGGCCGCTCCCTGCACCGCGTGATCGATTTCGTCGATGTCGATTCCGACAAGTGGCGCCAGTACGGCGACAGCAAGCCGTGGCCCATGTCGCTGCTGTACCGGCGCGAGGCGCAGCTGCTGCTGCAGTACGAACGCCATATCGCCCAGCAGTTCACGGCCTCGAGCTTCGTCTCGCCCGCCGAAGCGGCCCTGTTCCGCCAGTGCGCACCGATGGCGCGGCGCAAGACGGGCCATGTGAATAACGGCGTGGACACGGCGTATTTCGCGCCCATGCCGGCCCAGCCCGCCGTGTATGCGCCCGGCGTGCAGGCGCTGGTATTTACGGGGGCCATGGATTACTGGCCCAATGTCGACGCCGTGCAATGGTTCGTGCGCCACGTGTGGCCCGCCCTGCGGCGCCAGTTTCCCCAGCTGCAGTTCTATATCGTCGGCAATGCGCCCGTGCCTGCCGTGACGGCGCTGGCCAGGGTCGCGGGCGTGGTGGTGACGGGCAAGGTGTCCGACATCCGGCCTTACCTGGCCGGCGCGGCGCTGGCCGTGGCCCCCCTGCGCATTGCCCGCGGCGTGCAGAACAAGGTGCTGGAAGCGATGGCCATGGGCAAGATCGTGCTGGCCACGCCGCAGGCGCTGGAAGGCATCGCCGCGCAGCCGGGCCTGGAACTGCTGCTGGCGCGCGACGACGCCGAATTCATCCACCATGCCGCGCGCGTGCTGCGCCAGGCCCAGGGCGGCGCAACCGAAGGCAGCGGCACAGCCATCGGCGCGGCGGCGCGCCAGCTGGTGTTGCAGGAGTACGACTGGGAACGCAACCTGCGCGGCCTGGGCGCCATGCTGGGCCTGCCTGCCGAAGCCGAAGCGGGTGGCAGCGGCGCGGCTGCAGCGCCGCTGCCCGTGCGGGAGCCATCCACATGAGCCTGCAGCTCGACAGCATCGCCCGCTTGCCGGACGCGGCCTTCCTGCCGTACGGCCATGGACCGCATCAGGCCGCCCGGGCCTTGCTGCTGCTGGCCCTGGCCGCCGTCGTGCTGCTGTACCACGCCACGTTCTGGTCGATGCTGGAATTGTGGTCCCGCTCGCAAACGTTCGCGCATGGCTTCTTGATCGTGCCCATCAGCTGCTGGCTGGCCTGGCGCCAGCGCGCCCGCCTGGCCGCGCTGGCGCTCCAGCCGACGTGGCAGGGCTTGCTGCTGCTGGGTGCGCTGGGCCTGGGCTGGCTGCTGGCCGATGCCGCCAACGTGCCCGTGGTGGAACAGTATGCGGCCACGGCCATGCTGCCCGCCTGCGTGCTGGCCATCCTGGGCTGGCCGGCCGTGCGCCTGCTGGCCTTCCCGCTCGCCTACCTGTTTCTCGCCGTGCCATTTGGCGAAGTCTTCCTGGAACCGCTGATCGACTTCACGGCCGCCTTCACGGTCACCGCGCTGCAATGGACAGGCGTGCCCGTATTTCGCGATGGCAGCAATTTCTCGCTGCCCACAGGCAACTGGTCGGTGGTGGAGGCGTGCAGCGGCTTGCGCTACCTGATCGCCGCGCTGGCCCTGGGCGCCCTGTACGCCCACGTGAACGTGCACAGCACGGGGCGGCGCCTGGCCGTCATGGCCGCCGCCCTGGTCGTGCCCATCGTGGCCAATGGCGTGCGCGCCTACCTGATCGTGATGCTGGGCCACCTGAGCAACATGCGCCTGGCCGTGGGCGTCGATCACCTGATCTACGGCTGGCTGTTCTTCGGCGTGGTGGCGCTGCTGCTGTTCTGGCTGGCCGCGCGCTGGCGCGAATTGCCGCCGGCGCGCGCCGCCCTGTCCACCCTGCCCGTGCGGCCCGGCGTCGGCACGGCAGGCACGCG
>NZ_WFLI01000020.1 GCF_009208555.1 Janthinobacterium violaceinigrum
GACATCAGCCACTACCTGATGCACCGGTATAACTGGATACGGCCACATCAGTTCAATGAGGGATTGGCTCCGGCCGTCACCGAAGAAAAACTTAACGTAGTGTCCGGGATGGGTTGACCACTACACTTTGCTATTTAGTAAAAAAATCAAGCCATGTTTTGAGTATCCCAGCGAGAAAAACAAAGAATGCAAACCAGATAAGAATTGCTCCAAAGTTGTGGTGAATGTAAATGCCGGAGAGATATCCAATGCCCGCTATGCAGAAGCCAATGAAGCTAATCTTACTTCCCAACGATTTTTTCATGTATGTAAATTCTTAGAAGGTAGAAATTTGCAGTTGCAAGGAATAAATCATCCACATAAAAAATTCTTCAGATACAAAGAGGCGGTTCTACGGAGCTACCTGGCTAATTCACTTGATGCCATTCCTGGCTAGTTTCTGCCATTGGCTGCACTCAGGGAGGTGCCTTGCGAATTCCCTGCTTCACCCTGCGCGAGAGATTCGAAGGGGCGGGCCTACGGCCCCGGCCCTTTCCGAATCGACCAACTGCCGCCGCTGCGCGGCAGCCCCGCGCGTTCGTGGTTCTGATCAGCTTTGCGATTGAGCATGCTTCTACAACGCCTAGCGTATCAGTTCGTGTCCAAATGGCAGACCTGACCCTGCGTCCACGAATCGACCAACTGCCGCCGCTGCGCGGCAGCCCCGCGCGTTCGTGGTTCTGATCAGCTTTGCGACTGAGCATGCTTCTACAACGCCTAGCGCATCAGTTCGTGTCCAAATGGCAGACCTGACCCTGCGTCCGCTGCGTCCGCTTTTGCGCCGCGGCCCAATCTGGCCGCTGGGCCAGAAACTCCGCAATCGCCCTCACCATCACCGCAATCACCGAATTTACCGCGATGCTGACGATGATCTGCACGCAGTCCGCAAAGGCACCCTAACCAGCCAAAACCGCCGAAACAATCGACCGGCGAAGCACAGTCCTCTCGGCATCGATGCCACGCTGGGAAAATGCCGGCGGCAACGGGGCATCATCCGTGGCGGTGTTGCCTGGCGAAGCCGTTTCCTTTACCAGCATGTTGGCGCCATTTTCGACCTCGAAGTACTCGTCCCAATGCACTGGTACCTGATGGGAGCGGCCATCTCCGCCTCTCACCGAGACGTACTGGGTGCGCGCGACGCTGCGGAAGCCGCTGGCCGTTACATGCACTTTCTGCGCTCCGTCGGCCTCTTGTTGCATGGATGTCTTCAGGATACTTCGCGTAACGCACTCGGGATGCTTGAACATCGCCTCGCCGTGGTAATTGGCAATCGCTTCATGCTCCCAGAAACAGGGTTTGTGCGAATACGTGTCTTGATAGATGTCCGAGTGCGGGCGATGCTGTTGGTACAAGGGGATGGCAAGCAGCGGGGCGATCCCAAAGTAGAACGACTTGAAGAAATCGTTGTGATAGGCGTTGAAAAACAGGCGGGCCTGGGCGAGTTCGTAGGCAAAGAATTTCTCCGGGGCGCCGCTGATGTCGGTCGCGCGCATATGTCCCGATTCCAGCACGTTGATCATGCGGGTTTTTTCGAATACGAACGTGTCGCCAAAACCTGTCTGACTATCCTTGAGCAGCTTGAGCATTTCCTGTTGCGCCAACGGCGTGAACAATAGCCGGAACTGTACTTCATGGTTGCGGTCCGTGGCATCGAACAAGGCGTCGAATTCGCGGTTGGCCATCACCGTAAAAGTATGCCCCTCGTCGACATCGCGCGACTTTTCTTCCAGCTTCTTGATGGCGCGATTCTTCCGCCATTTGTCGAAGAAGCCGTCCTCCAGGCTGGAGAGTTTTGACGGGTGGCGGCTGAACACGAGATCCGGCGCCGCTTCGTTGCCGTAGACGATAAATGTCTGGTTCTCGTACTCGGGCATTGGACGCTCGATCGATGCGCGCAGAGTTTCGTGGCGGGTTCTGGTTTCCAGTTTGCCTTGCGAATTGCGGTACTGTTCCGTCCAGCTGATCGCCAGCGAGCCATCGTATTTCTTGCTGCCCATCGAGTGTGACAAGGTGCGTGCAAGAATGAACGGGTTGCCGTTCAGTACGCCGCTATGCGAGAACACGATCGAGTGGTCGTCACCAAGATTGCCAAACCAGCCAAAGCTCTTGCGCAGCTCTTCCATGCGGCCGTTGCTGAAATACGGGTCGAATGCGATGCGGGGCACTGTCTGCTGCATCAGCTTTGCCATGATGTCCCAGTCGTACAGGCGGTTCAGCGGCACCATCTGACCCCAGGCCACGGCACGTTTCGCGTCGCAGGCTTCCTGCAGCCGCTTTAACTGCGCGTCGGAATCGTTGATGATGCGGTTGAGCGTATGAATCGCCACGGCAAGCGCAATCGCCGGGACCACGAGCCATGGCCATGCGTAATAGGCGTAGAGATAGAGTGCCGCCAGTAGCGCGGCCACGATGCTGGCGCCGCGCAGGATACGCCACCATTTGTTGCTGGAGCCGGCGCCCGCGGCCTGCTTTTCGAGCACGCGTAGTTCCTGCACCGTCGCGATGTTGGCGTTTTCGTCCACGCCGGACTGGCGCACGAGGTCTTCGAAAAAGTCCGACGTATTGCTGGCGTGAGCATTTTTGAAATGGAGAGCATACTGCTCCAATGGTTCATGGACGTCGTTGATCAAAAGAAGACGCTCCGGGCGGCGGCCTTGGTTTCGGCGGAGGCAGTGAAAGGAATGCGCGTGGTATAACCTTGCCGCGCCGCTACGATCTGCTTGGTCGGCCAGGCAAAGACGTCCTGGTTCCACATGCCGACGGTATCGTTATACAGCGTGCGCGCGGCGGTCACTTCCTTTTGCAGATAACTGTTCTGGCGCATGGCATCGGCGATGACGGCTTGTGCCTTCAGATCCGGGTAGGCTTCGCACGCCATGCTGATGCGGGAAAAAATCCCGTCGATTTTCTGCGATGCCTGATTGCGTTCGGCATCGGCGTTCTGTCCGCTCCGGTAAGCCGCTACCGACTTCATCACGTCCTTGTCGAGGTCGATTGCTTTTGCGACCAGGCCAACCACGTTGTTCAAGACCACGACGCGCTGTTCCAGGTAATTGTCGATCTGTGACGCATCGGCCTGGATTTTCTGCTGCAGCTTGCGCAGATACGCCAGGGCGGAGATCTTCATGAACAGGAAGACCAGGCCTGGCAGTGCCCCCAGCACCAGGAGTGCCAAGCCGTACGTTTGCGGCAACGCGCCGGTCAGCAGCGCCAAGCCGCCGATCAGCGGAAGGACCGCCCACAGGGCGATTTCAAATATGAGCGACCCGGTACCGACTTGGACGGGAATCTGCTTGCTGATGACGTTGATGTCGCGCCCCTGTTCATTTATCGGGCCAGTTACTTCGTCCAAATCATTTGCCATGCTTGAAAATCCTTTGTAGTGAGTGTTTCTGATTGAGCGTTTCTCGCTCGGTTGCAAAATATGTCGCTTCAGCTTTTGAAGTGCGGGAGCGGAATGTGGGTGTATCGTGTAAGTTTCCCAAAATTAATTTTTTTGCCATCATATCTTGAAGGATGAGACCCAATCAAGGGCGGCCAAGCCGATATTGCATGTGAAGTTTCGGGAAAAATCCTGGATACTTTCCGGTGCGGCCAATGATCAGCCAGCCGCTTGCAAAAAAACGGCAGCAGGGAGGCGGGGCGCTGGATAACGGACACCCGCTGCCAGCCGGCCATAGCCGCCCAATACATTCATTTTGGGCCGGTAAGCAATTCCGCCTTCCACCGAATCTTCGGCCGCGCCAGACCAGACTTTGCGGAGAAATAAATGATCAAGAATTATTTAAGGATTTGCCATTGGCAAATAGAGGAAATGCAGGAAGGGGCTGCAATGCAGCGGTGCATTAACACTGTCGAGCTGGATGAACGACAGTATTCATTCATTTTTGCGCATTGAATGACAGGAATGCCAGCACGGCCGGGCAGAACGCTATCGATAGCGATTGCCCTTCGGTTAACGAGAAAGCCCGCCGAAGCGGGCTTTCTTACTCTACAGCCAAATCAACAACTCAGAACTGGTTCATCGTGTTGTCTTTACCCGCTGCCTTCAGCGCCGCTTCGCCGCTGAAGTAATCCTTGTGGTCGTCGCCGATGTCCGAACCGGACATGTTTTGATGTTTCACGCAGGCGATGCCCTGGCGGATTTCCTTGCGTTGCACGCCGGCCACGTAGCCCAGCATGCCCTGGTCGCCGAAGTATTCCTTGGCCAGGTTGTCCGTCGACAAGGCTGCCGTGTGGTAGGTCGGCAGGGTGATCAGGTGGTGGAAGATGCCGGCTTCACGGGCCGAGTCGGCCTGGAAGGTGCGGATCTTCTCGTCGGCGGCGATCGCCAGTTCCGTCTGGTCGTATTCCACGCTCATCAGCTGGGCGCGGTCGTAGGCGGACACGTCCTTGCCTGCCGCTTTCATGCCGTCGAAGATTTGCTGGCGGAAGTTCAGGGTCCAGTTGAACGACGGGCTGTTGTTGTACACCAGCTTGGCGTTCGGGATGACCTTGCGGATTTCGCTGACCATGCCGCCGATTTGCGCGATATGCGGTTTTTCCGTTTCGATCCACAGCAGGTCGGCGCCGTTTTGCAAGGAAGTGATGCAGTCGAGCACGCAACGCTCTTCGCCGGAACCGGCGCGGAACTGGAACAGGTTGCTCGGCAGACGTTTCGGACGCAGCAGCTTGCCTTCGCGCTTGATGATGACGTCGCCATTGCCCAGCGCATCGGCCGACACTTCTTCGCAGTCGAGGAAGGAATTGTATTGGTCGCCCAGGTCGCCTGGTTCATTGGTGACGGCGATCTGCTTGGTCAGGCCGGCACCCAGCGAATCCGTGCGGGCGACGATGATGCCGTCGTCCACGCCCAGTTCCAGGAAGGCGTAGCGGATGGCGCGGATCTTGGCCAGGAAGTCTTCGTGCGGCACCGTCACTTTACCGTCCTGGTGGCCGCATTGTTTCTCGTCGGATACCTGGTTTTCGATCTGGATGCAGCAGGCGCCCGCTTCGATGAATTGTTTCGCCAGCAAATAGGTCGCTTCGGCATTGCCGAAACCGGCGTCGATGTCGGCGATGATGGGCACGACGTGGGTGACGTGGCCGTCGATCTTCGCCTGGATCGCTTGCTTGGCATCGCCCTGGGCCGCGTCCAGCTGGCGGAACAGGCCGCCCAGTTCGCGGGCATCGGCCTGGCGCAGGAAGGTGTACAGCTCCTTGATCAAGGCCGAGACGGCGGTTTTTTCATGCATCGACTGGTCTGGCAGCGGGCCGAACTCGGAGCGCAGGGCGGCAACCATCCAGCCGGACAGGTAGAGGTAGCGGCGGTCGGTGCTGTTGAAGTGCTTCTTGATCGAGATCATCTTCTGTTGACCGATGAAACCGTGCCAGCAACCGAGCGACTGCGTGTACTTGGATGGGTCCGCATCGTAGGCAGCCATGTCGTTGCGCATGATCTTCGCCGTGTACTTGGCGATGTCCAGGCCCGTCTTGAACTTGTTCTGGGCGCGCATGCGGGCGGCGGACTCGGGATTGATGGCGTTCCAGGCGCTACCTTGTTGGTCTTTCAAACCGGCAACAGCCTTGATGTCGTCTTGATATTGGGACATGTGAATCTCCTAAAAAGAAAAGCTATGTTTGAGAAAATCGCCGAGTGCGCCACAACGTCTTGTCGAAGCAAACTGCATGACTAAATAGTAGGCCGATTCGCGTCGATCTTCAAGTCTTATATAAGACATATAACTTAAATTTAATCGTTCTTTTTCAACGACTTAATTATAATTTTTCAGGATGTGAAATGAATTTTCAAAAAGTGAGAGCATTAATGGATGAGTCCGCCGTTTGAAATTCCGCGATGTGAAACGCCTTTTCAGATTTTGGTGCAGCGCGACAAAATGGAGCGAAAAAAAAGCCGCCCGAAGGCGGCCTGGGCTGCGACTAGCCGATTTATCGGCCCACCGTCTGCCGCTGGTCCTTGATGAACAGCGCCGTCAGCATGCCCACCACGCACACGCCGATCACGTAATAGGCGGGGCCCAGCACGTTGTTCTTCAACATCAGGGTCACGACCACGGGCGTCAGGCCGCCGAAAATCGCGTACGACAAGTTGTAGGAAAACGACAGTCCCGAGAAGCGCACTTGGGCCGGGAACGCCTGCACCAGCACGTAGGGCACGGCGCCGACGACGCCGACAAATAAACCCGTCATCGCATACAGGGGCAGCAGCAGGTCGGGGCGGGTGCCGACGGTGGTGTAGAAGAGATAGGTACTGATGGCCAGCAGCACGGAGCCGACGAAGATCACGCGCTTGCCGCCCAGGCGGTCGGCCAGCATGCCGGCGATGATGCAGCCGAAGGCCAGGCACAGGGTGGCCACGGTATTGGCCACCAGGGTGGTGCGCGGCGCGATGTGGTGGATCTTTTGCAGCAGGGCCGGTGTCATCAGGATGACGACGACGATGCCGGCCGACAGCATCCACGTCAGCAGCATTGATACGACGACGGCGCCGCGGTGGCTGCGCAGTACGGATTTCAGGGGCATTTCCGTGGCCAGCGCCTTGCGCTGCTGCATTTCCGCAAAGACGGGGGTTTCATGCAGCCAGCGGCGCAGATACATGGCGCCAAAGCCGAAGATACCGCCCAACAAGAATGGATAGCGCCAGGCGCCATCGGTGATTTCTGCCGGTGTGTAGACGGTGTTCAAGCCCGTCGCCACGAGCGAGCCCAGCAGGATGCCGACCGTCAGGCCCGCCGTCAGCACGCCGCAGGCAAAGCCCGTGAAACGGCTCGGTACGTGTTCGGACACGAACACCCAGGCGCCCGGTACTTCTCCGCCTACGGCCGCGCCCTGGAAGATGCGCATCAGCAGCAACAGCAGCGGGGCGGCCAGGCCGATGGTGGCATACGTGGGCAGCAGGCCGATCAGCAGGGTCGGCACGGCCATCATGAGGATGGACAGGGTGAACATGCGCTTGCGGCCCAGCAAGTCGCCGAAGTGGGCCATGACGATGCCGCCCAGCGGACGCACGACGTAACCGGCTGCGAAGATGCCGAAGGTTTGCAGCAAACGCAGCCATTCCGGCATTTCCGGCGGGAAGAACAACTGGCCGATGGCGTTGGCAAAGAAGACGAAGATGATGAAATCGTAGAACTCCAGCGCGCCGCCCAGGGCGGCCAAGGACAGGGTCTTGTAGTCTTGCTGGGTGAGGGGGCGGGTTGCGGCGTTGCTTGCGGCGGTGTCGGAAGTAGGCATGTGTCTCGTTCTTGTGTGTTATCGGAGATTGCCAGACCTAGCATACGCATTTCCGCCGTGTGAGTAAACGCGGGGGAATGGGGAGTAGCCTCAGCTGTGCTTAATACAACGCCGCTATCATCGGCGTTGACTTCATTGCAAAGGACACAGTATGAACATCATGATCGTGGGCGCCAGCCGGGGCCTGGGGCGCGCGCTGGTGGACGGTTTGCTCGCGGACGGGCATGCCGTCATCGGCGTGTCGCGCCAGCAGCCTGCCGACTTGCCCGCTGGCCAGGGCGCGCAGCTGCAATGGATCGCGGCCGACCTGGCAGCGCCCGCCGAGGCAGTCGAACGCATCGCGCGTGCAGCGCCCGCCACGCTGGACGCCGTGATCTACAACCTGGGCGTGTGGGAAGAAAAGGCGTTCAGCGACGACTACGCTTTCCTCGAAGATGGGGACGACGCCATCGTCGACATGGTCAACACGAATATCACGGCGACGATCCTGCTGCTCAAGCGCCTGGTGCCCCGCTTGCTGGCCAGCAGCAAGCCGCAGCTGATATTGACGGGTTCCACGTCCGGCCTGCGCCAGAGCGGCCGCCCGGAAGTGACGTTCAGCGCGTCGAAATTCGCCTTGAACGGCATTGCTGACGCCTTGCGCGAAGGTTTCCGCGAACAGGGGCTGGCCGTGACGGCGCTGCAGCTCGGTTACCTGAATACCTACGATGGCTTGTCCGTGCCGCTGGCGGCCGCCGCTGCGCGGGGCGAAGGCGAGCTGATTCCCGTGCATGATGTTGTCGCCGTCGTGCGCATGCTGCTGAGCCTGTCGAATGCTTCGTTCGTGCGCGAACTGGTGATGCCGGCGCTGCGCGACGAGCGTTTCTGACTCTTACGCGTCCTTGCCGTAGACCTCGGACCAGCCCAGCCGCTCTTCCAGCCACTCATCCGCTTCGGATGAGTCCATCTGCAGCAGCAGGGCGCCCAGGCGCAAGTTGCCCTTGGCCAGGGCAAGCACTGCGAATATGGATTCCAGCATGACGGGGTCCAGCTGGCCCTGCAGGTCGCGCGCGGCGATGGCGGGCAGCTGCGCCCATGCCGCCTGGTAGCTGTCGGCCAGCCAGTCCGGCAGCGGCGGATTGTGGGGGCGGTGGCGCTCCAGCTCGATCAAGGCGATGAGCGCATAGAAATCTTCCTCGCGCGATTGCGCGCCGCCCAGCAGGTGGACGAGCTGGGGCACGGCCGCATACGAGGCGACACCCACGTCGCCCTGGTGGTGCAGCTCTTCCCACAGCTCATGCCAGACGTCTTCGCCCGCCTGCATGGCCTTGAGCGCCTCGGCCACGTCGTAGGGCACGCGGTAGCCGCCTTCCAGGGTGGACCAGAGGGGATCGTCGAGTGATAACAGCATGGTTTTCCTTGATGGGACAGCTCGGCTGAGCAAACGCGCACTATACAAGCACCCGGCGCACGCAGCACGTATAGCCGTCGAACTCGCGCAAAGTCTGATAGGCAACGCCCGTGTCAAAGTCCTTGCACCAGGCTTCGTCTTTGATGTCGCCCGGCTCGCTCGACCAGTACCAGTTTGGCCGGAATGCCTCTTTCAATGTCGCATACAGCAAGGTCTGCTCGCGCCGGTTGGGCAGGCTGTGCCCCAGGCTGGCGGCCCAGCTTGAAGCGGCTTGCCATGACTGGTACCCCGGCTCGCACTCGTCCGGCTGCAGCAGCAGATGGTAGTCGGGCGCGCCATCCTTGCCGAGAATCAGGCCGGCATAGCGCTCGCCCTGCCGCAAGGGGACGGGCGCGGCGGCCGATGGCGCCAATTCGACCCGACGTACGGCGCAGGCGCGGCCGCTGTAGGTCTTGCGAAAGTTGTATTGGGTGCCGTTATCGAAATCGTGGCTCCAGGCCAGGCGGGGCAGGATGGCGTCCGCTTCCGACGACCAGTACCAGGCGTCCGGGAAGGCGTCGCGCAGGTTGGCGTGCAGCAAGGCCAGTTCGCTGCGCGTGGGCAGGCAGGCGCCGCGCGCCGCGGCCCAGGCCAGCGCCGCTTGCCAGGGCAGGGCGTCGGCTTCGCCGGGCAGCAAGAACAAGTGGTAGCCGGCAGCGCCATCCCGGCCTGGCATGACGCCCGCGTAGCGTTCGCCGTCCATGGCATCGTGGTGCCTATGGCTGGCGTGCATAGGCAAACATATGTTGTACATACTCGGCCTTGCCCAGCGGCACGCCGTTGTGGCGCAGGATGTTGTACGCCGTCACCAGGTGGAAATAGAACTGGGGCGTGGCCCAATTCACCGCGTATTCCTGGCCCGTCATGTCGAAGGTCAGGCCGCCGGCCAGGGCGATCGACATCGGCTGCTGTGCGCCAGCATCGATCGCTGCGCGGTCCGCCGAAGCGAGCATCGCCAGGGTGTCTTCGATCAGCACCCTGGCTTGCGGCATGTTCGCGGGCGTGACCAGTGCGGGCAATGGCTGCTGCGTCAGGCGGCACACGGCTTCCTGTGCCTGGGCGCACGTGAATTCCACTTGGCGCGCCAGGGTGTGCATGTCGGGCGCCAGCCGCGCATCGAGCAGGTGTTGCGCATCGAAGCCCAGTGTCTGGGCGTGCTCCTCGCCCTTGCGTAACAGCGTCGTCAACGTGCGCAGCATCTGGGCAAAGCAGGGGATGGTGATGGTGTAGACCGACATGGACTTCCTCATGTAATTATTCAGACAGGCGGGGCGGCGCGGCCTTATGGATGTCCCAGCACGCCAGGGCAATGCTCGAACCAGCCGTCGTCTTCCTGCTGTGCGATAAATGCCGTGATCTGCGCCTGGTCCGCTGGCGGCGCCGTGGCCAGCAAGGCGTTGAAGCAGCTGATGGTGGAGGCGTTGGGCGTGCCCGCGCCGTTGGCTATGCCGACGAGAAAGTCTCCCGCCCAGTCGGGCAAGCTGGCGATCAGCCGCGGCAGTTCGTGCAGCAGGGCAGTGCAATACGCCGTTTCGCCAAAGCGCCAGGCGGCGCGGTTGGCCGTCTGGTAGGCGCCGTAATCATGTTCGGCCTGCACGGACTGGAAAATGGCCAGCGCGTATTGCCCACCTTCCTTGCCCGTCAGCGCATCGAGCATGGCGCAGTAGCGCTGGAAGCGCCGATGGGCTTCATCGGGCGGCGTGGAGGTATCGCCGTCCTGGACGATGTTGCCCACAATTAAAAGTTCGGTTTTCCAGCGTTCAAAGGCGGTTGGCATACAGGGATCAAGGTCGAGAGCGATGCCAGCATTATGCCCGGGCCAGCCGTGTTTCGGCGTGCCGCTTGAACATGCTACAGTCCGCCTTTGCCGCCAGCCTGGAGCGGCGTTGCCTGGATCAATGACCGATGCCCACCTGGACTTCCCCGCCGCAACTCGTCGCCCTTGCCGCCTTCTATGCGCAGGCGCAAGCCCAGCCGGATGCCTTCAGCGACGCGGCCTTTGTCGACGCCGTCAAAGCTGCCCACTGGCCCACCAACTGCTGGAGTTACGTGGAAGCGTCGTTCGCCATCATCGCACCCGCCTGCCTGCTGCGTCCGCATCTGACTGCCGAGCTGATCGCCTTGCCCATCGACGCCATGATCGCGGCCGGCCTGGACGATGCGGGGCAAGTCATCGCCATCGGCCTGGCGTGCGCCACGCGCGACGATCCCTATGTGGCGCCGGGCGAGGAGGGCAAGCGCTGGCTGACGCAGGTGTGGCCGGGATTGGAAGAGCTGGTCGCGGCCGTGT
Source organism: Janthinobacterium violaceinigrum (assembly GCF_009208555.1). Classification (GTDB taxonomy): domain Bacteria; phylum Pseudomonadota; class Gammaproteobacteria; order Burkholderiales; family Burkholderiaceae_D; genus Janthinobacterium; species Janthinobacterium violaceinigrum. The sequence continues at coordinate 10,992 of NZ_WFLI01000020.1, forward strand.
TTCGAGGCAGGCTGCAGGAGGCGCTGGCGGAAGATGAGGAATAGTTCAGCCAGCCCTTGACCTGGAAAGCTCGTTTACGTTAGGGTATACGTAACTACTTACATATCTCCTGCCCAACATGTCCTCCTCCCTGCAAACCTACGGCTCCCTGATGCTGGCCAGCCGCCTGCGCCGTCTTTCCGATCAACTGTATGCCGGTGTCGATACCAGCTATGTGGCGGCCGGTGTCGAGCTGACGTCGCGCTGTTTCCCCCTGTTATTGCTGCTGCGGGACAACGGCCCCACATCCATCACGGCCCTGGCCGCGCAAATCGGGCAGACGCACCCGGTGGTGGTGCAGCTGGGACGCAAGCTGCTGGATGCCGGCGTGGTGGCGGAGCTGCCGGACGCCAAGGATGAGCGGCGCCGCCTGCTGGCGCTGTCCGAGTCCGGGCAGGCGCTGCTGCGCAACATGGCGCCCCTGTGGGACGATGTACGCGCGGCCGTCGATACGGTGTTCGACCATGGCACGCCGCAATTGATGGCCAGCCTGGACCGGGCGGAAGCGCGCCTGCAGACACAAGGCTTCGGCGAGACCATCGCCGCTTGCCGGCGCCAGCGCGAGCGGGCCGCCGTGGAAATCATCGATTACGCCGCGCCCTATGCGGCCGACTTCAAGCGGCTGAATATCGCCTGGCTGGAGCGGTATTTCTATGTCGAGGCGCTCGATGACAAAGTGCTGTCCGATCCGCAACGCTCGATTCTCGACGATGGCGGGCAGATCTTCCTCGCGCGTTTGGACGGCAAGATCGTCGGCACCTGCGCCCTGATCCGCGCTGGCGACGCCAGCATCGAGCTGTCGAAGATGGCCGTCACGCCCGAATGCCAGGGCCTGGGCATCGCGCGCCGGCTGATCGAGCGGGCTTTCGACGCCTTCGAGGCCAGCGGTGCGCCACTGCTGTTCCTGGAATCGAACAGCAAGCTGCATCCCGCCATCCGCCTGTACGAAAGCAGCGGCTTTACGCACGTGGCGCGGCCGGCCGGCGACGTCCATTACCAGCGCGCCGACGTCTACATGGAGTGGCAGGGCCGCTAGCGCACGCCAGGGCGCCACGCGGCGCTCCCCATCGGCCGTCTCCCGCGTTACAATACGCGCACCCATAACGGAACCCAGGTTCCACTATTTCGAGACGCCGACGCCGCATGCCTTCCTTCCCGATGCCCTTCCCGCAGTTGATCGTTCCACCGGAGCCCACCCAGGCGCGCAGCAAGCTGGCCTTCGAGCGCTTGCTGCTGGTGGGCGAGCAGTTGCTGGCGGAAAACCGTTTCGATGAAATCGGCGTGGCCGACCTGGCCAAGCTGGCGGAGACATCCGTGGGCACGTTTTACCGCTTGCTGGGCGACAAGGACACCCTGAGCCGCTTGCTGCTGCAGCGCTTTTTTTCCGACATGGTGGAAAAGGTCGAGACCCTGACGGAGCTGCGCCAGTGGGAAGGGCGCAGCCTGGAAGCGTTCATCCGCGCCATGGTCGCCATGTTCGTGGCGGTCAACACGGGCCGGCGCGGCGTGCTGCGCGCCTTGATCACGCGCTGCTCGCAGGACGCGCAGTTCCGCGACAAGGTGCACCAGATCAACCATCTGATTTCGCAACGCACGGTCGCCGTGCTGGCCAGCAAGTCGTCCAGCATCCGCCACCCGAACCCCACGCAGGCGATGATGGTGGTGCCGCCCGTGCTGCTGGGCATCCTGAACCAGCACGTTTTGTCGGGCTCGCTGTCCTTTTTGTCGGCCGCCGCGCTCGAGGATGAACTGGTACGTGTTGCTTTAAATTACCTGACTTGAGATATTTAGCGATTTAACTTGAAATCGGAATTCGGATTCCGTATTATGTTTTCCAACAGCAGGAAAACATATTCCTGCACCTGAACACAAAGCATGTTCAACAGCAAGGAGACAGAATGCGGCGTCACACGACATCCGATGTTCCATTGCATTACCTCGACCTGGGCACGGGGCAGGGCGATCCCGTGTTTTTGCTGCACGGCCTCGGTTCCTGCGCCGAAGACTGGCGCCCGCAAATCGATGCCCTCGGCAGTACCTATCGCCTGATCGTGCCCGACATGCGCGGCCATGGCGCCAGTCCCGCGCCAAACGGCGACTGGCAGATCGGCGATTTCGCCAACGACCTCTTCAATCTGATGGACCAGCTCGACGTGCCGCGTGCGCACATCGTCGGCTTTTCCCTGGGCGGCATGGTGGGCCTGGAAATGGCCAACCGCGCGCCCGGCAGGGTGGCCAGTCTGTGCCTGATCAATTCACAACCGTTCCAGGGCAGCAAGCCCGCCGCACTGCTGTTTGCCTACTGGCTGCGCCGCACCGTGATCGCCACCCTGGGCTTGAAACCCATGGGCAAGATCATCGGCAAGAAACTGTTTCCCGATCCGGCACAGCAGGCCCTGGTCGAACGCTTTGCCACGCAAATGGCGGGCATGGACAAGCGCGCCTACCTGGCCGCGCTGGACGCCATTTTCCACTGGGATATCGACATTCATTTCCAGGCCCTGGCCATGCCCGTCTTCATCATGGCGGCGGACCAGGATTACACGCCCGTCGCCAGCAAGCGGGCCTTTGCCGCACAGTTTCAGCAGTGCGAGATCGAAATCATCGCGAACTCGCGCCACGCCACGCCCCTGGACCAGGCGCAGCGTGTGAATACCTTGTTGCAGTCCTTTCTCGCCACACATTCAAAATAAACAGGCCACTCGCCGCACGGGCAGGGGGCCGGGAAACAGTCATCGCAGGGCAGGTGCTCGCTTTATGCGCGCGGGTACCGTTACGTCTTGCGATCCTGGAATCCGGCAGTCTTCCCTGGTGGTAAGCAAGCCTGACATTGGAGACGCTATGAAACTTGCTTTGAAATTGATGCCCGCCGCCCTCGCCGTTGCCGGCGCGTTTGCCACCCAGGCCCAGGCGCAGGAAGCCAACCCGGCGACTGCCGTCAGCGCCCAGGAAGCCAGCGATGCAAAGGAGCGCATGGAAACCGTGACGGTTTCCGCCCGCCGCCGTGAAGAGCGCCTGCAGGACGTGCCGCTGGCCGTCACGGCGTTTTCCGCCAAGGCCCTGGAACGGGCGAATATCCAGAACCTGGCCGACTTGCAGGAGCGCGTGCCGAACCTGACCGTGTACGCCTCGCGCGGCACGAATACCACCCTGACGGCCTTCATCCGCGGCGTGGGCCAGGCCGACCCCGTCTGGGGCGTGGACCCTGGTGTGGGCATTTATTTCGACGACGTCTACATGGCCCGTCCGCAAGGCGCGCTGCTCGACGTGTTCGACGTGCAGCGCATCGAAGTGCTGCGCGGCCCGCAAGGCACCCTGTACGGCAAGAACACCATCGGCGGCGCCATCAAGTACATTTCGCGCCCGTTGGCGAAGGAAAACGGCGCCTCGGCGGAAGTGGGCATCGGCAATTACAACCAGCGCAACTTCAAGGCTGCCTTCAATGTGGCCAGTGAAAACGGCACCTGGCGCGCGCGCCTGGCGGCCGCCAAGCTGGACCGCGACGGTTTCGGCCGCAACACGTTTAACGGCGAACAGGTCAGCGACCAGGACAGCACGGCCGCGCGCCTGTCCGTCGGCTACTTTCCGCAAGACATACCTTTGACTGTCGTGCTGAGCCTGGACGCCACCGACGACAAATCGGGCGTGCGGGGCTTCCAGCGCATGGGCGTGAGCGCTTTCGATCCGCTCAAGCGGCCACCGAGCACCAGCGCCTACGATATCCAGAGCGGCATGCCGGGCAACAACTTCACGCACAACCGGGGCGGCTCGCTGGTGGCCAACTACACCTTGTCGAACGACTGGTCCGTGAAAGTGATCGGCGCCAAGCGGCGCAGCACGTCCGAACAAACCATCGACTTCGACGGTTTGCCGCAGCCTATTGCCGACGTGTTCGGCGATTCGCGCGATGAGCAGAAAAGCCTGGAATTGCAGGCGTCCTACAGCGGCGACTACGGCGCCGGCGTAATCGGCTTGTACCGCTTCGAAGGCACGGCCGGCGGCGGCATCTACAACAACTTCCTGGGACGCCAGTTCCAGGCCGCCGTCAGCACGGTGGAGACGGACAGCACGGCGCTGTACACGGACTGGACCTGGCCCGTGGGCAAGGCGTGGAGCATCAATGCGGGCTTGCGCCACACGCGCGAGGAAAAGCGCGCCATCGTGCTCAACCGCGCTTTTGCCGACGCGGGCTTTACGCGCCCGATCCAGACGGCGGCCGATTTCGACAAGTCCTTGTCCGTCAGCAATACCTCGCCGAAGCTGTCCGTGCGCTACGAAGCGTCGAAGACGACGAATTTCTACAGCAACCTGTCGCGCGGCTTCAAGTCGGGCGGCTACAACGTGCGTGCCAACAACCTGGTCGTGCCCGATTCCGCGCGCCCGTACAAGGATGAAAAACTCGACGCGCTGGAAGTGGGCATGAAGTACGCGGCGCCGGACGACACCTTCGATGCCAACGTGGCCCTGTTCTACAACCGCTACAAGGATATCCAGTTGTCCGTCTTCACCAGCTACGTGCAACCGGGCGGCTTGCCTGGCTTCTATGGCGACTTCACGAATGCAGGCAAGGCGACAGTCAAAGGCGCGGAGTTCGAATTTTCGTGGCGGCCGAACCGCCAGTGGGAAGTCAACGGCTTCCTCGCCTTGCTCAATGCCAGCTATGACGAGTTCATGAGCGGCGGCAAGAACATTGCGGATACGCAAAAGTTCAGCAATACGCCGCGGCGCCAGGTGGGCCTGAACCTGACGCGCACGGACCGCGACGTGTTTGGCGGCGCCTTGCGCAGCATGGTCGGCTACGGCTACCGCAGCAAGGTGTATCCGACCACGGACTTGAGCGAAGTGCTGGCGCAGGGCGGCTACAGCATGTGGACGGCTGGCGTGGTCTGGGAAGCGCCGAAGAACTGGACCTTCAGCCTGCATGGCAGCAACCTGGGCAATAAACGCTACCGCACGGATGGCTACAACATTCCTGCGCTGTTCATCCTCGACGGCTTCTATGGCCCGCCGCGCCAGATCATCGCCAAGGCCGGCTACAAGTTCTAAGGTTCTCAACTATCGGGGCTGGGCCCGCCGGGTCCGGCCTCGCTGGTCGGAAGTGCCGGCTTGATATGCATCAAGCCGGTTTGTTGTCACTGTTCTCGTCGTCAATAACAATCATGGGAGACTGGCATGGCAAATCTGCATCAGCAACTGCGTCATTTATTATCAGCAATCATCGCCGCCTGCGGCTTGCTGGCCGCGCTGCCGGCGGCCGCCGGGCAGTGGGACTTCGGCCTCTATGCGAGCCTGTGGGGTTCGCGCGAATATCAGGTCTGGCTGCCGAGCAATTACAATCCGAACACGCCGCTGCCCGTCGTGCTGATGCTGCACGGCTGCGGTTCCGAGCCCAACAGCATGGCCGCCGTCAGCCGCTATAACGAACTGGCCGACAGCGAGAACTTCATCGTCGTCTACCCGCGCCAGAACGTCACGGCCAATCCCATGCGCTGCTGGAATTTCATGTTGCCGCTGAACCAGGAGCGGGGCACGGGCGAGCCGGCCGTGCTGATGGGCATCCTGAACAAGGTCAAGAATAAATATGCGGTGCAGGACAGCCGCGTGTATGTGACGGGTATCTCGGCCGGCGGCGCCATGGCGTCCATCATGGCCGCCTGCTATTCGGACGTGTTTGCCGCCGTGATGGTGCATTCGGGCGGCATGTACAAGGGCGCCACGGGCATGATCACGGCCGCCGATTCCTTGTTCAACGGCAGCTCCTTCGACCCGAAAGTGCGGGGCAAGGATGCGTGGCGCTGCTCGGGTTCGCCGCACCGGCTGATGCCGACGATGGTATTCCACGGCACGTCCGACATCGTCGTCAATCCCGTCAACGGCGAGCAAACCATCGAGCAATTCCTGCAGACCAGCGATTACGGCGACGATGGCCTCGACAATGACAGCGTGCGCTACCGTGCCGACAGCATCGTGCGCCAGACGGTGCCGTATGGCCGCAGCTATTCCATCGACACCTATCTGCACAACGGCGCCGTCATCGCGCAAAAGTACACGGTCGAGGGCATGAACCACGCGTGGAGCGGCGGTCCTCCCGGCTGGCCGTTCAGCGATGAACTGGGCCCGGACGCCACCGTGATCAGCTGGAATTTCTTCAAGAATTACCAGCGCTGATGGCGTGAGGAAATTTCCGGCTTGTACAATGGGGCGCAGCAATTGCGCCCCATTTTTATGCCTGTGAAAGATCTCATGCCTGCTCGCCGCCTGCTGTCCTTTATTGCCCTTGTATTGCTGTCTGCGTGCGCCAGCGTCGTCCCACCCGCCCCATCGGCGGCCTACGCACTGGCATTCGAGCGTGCTGCCCAGCAAGACAGCATGCGCAGCGAATGCGACTGGAGCGTGCGCTATGCGCCCGTCGCAGCAAACGACGCCAGCGTGGCGCAACTGCAGGCGATTGCCACGGCGCGCCTGGCGGCCTTGCAGCTGGTGCCGGCCTGGACCTTGTCCATGCCCGGCAGCGAGGCGCACGCCTTTACCGAGTCGGAGCAGGACCGCGCGGGGTTGCAATTGCTGCTCAGCATAGTCTTGCCGGCCATGGAACGCTATCCGGCCCGCGTCTTCGCGCAAACAGGCTTGCGCCACGTGGTGCTGGTGAAAGATTTGAGCGTGGACGGCCAGCGCCGGCTGGCCATGCCGGCGCCGGAAATCGACAGCGTCGTCTACGCCGACAACATGCTGGCCGCGATGTGTCCATCCGGCATGGAGCTGCGCGTGCACCACGAGTATTACCACTTCATCGAATACCGGCTGTTCAACGATTTCTATTACCGCGACCCCGCCTGGCTGGCGCTGAACCCGCCCGGCGCAGCCTACGGCCAGGGCGGTGCCACGGCCTATGGCAAGGGCTTCCAGAACCTGGGCCACCCGCAGCCGGGCCTCGTCAGCCTGTACGCGGCCTACGGCCCCGAGGAAGACAAGGCGGAAGTATTTGGCTGGATGATGACGCCGGAGTATGCGCGGCGGCTGGAGGAGTGGAGCCTGGCAGATGCGGCGCTGGCGGCCAAGCGGCACGTCTTGCGGCAAGTACTGGCCAGCAAGTCAACTGCCGACTAAAGATCCAATCGGTTTCGCCAGCTTCCGCACGTCCTGATCCCGCATGCTCCTGGTATTTCCTGGTAACTATATAATCTGCGCTTGGGCGATACCCGCCCTGGAACGTCGATTGAAGGAATGCCATGCCAAGATATTTCGTGCGCCCCTTGGCGCTGTGTGTAGTGTCGGCTGCGTGCCTCTCTGCCCATGCCGCCGAGGCGGTGGCGGTGGATGCGCAGCAGCGCGCGTCCTTGCTGGAATTTTATGCGCAGCAATATCCGGGCGAGCCGGCTGCGCGCACCGTGTTCGAGAGCGTGCCCGTGGTAGGCAGCCGCGGCAGCGAAGTGGTGGGCAGCGTGGAAACGTCGCCGTACCGCGGGCATGGCGCGCTGTGCCGTACGCAGCGCACCAAGTTCGTGCTGCACGGCGAGGGCAAGCAGGCGCGCTGGCAAGAGGCGGGCATGGAGTATTACGCCTGGCTCGACCGTGGCACCTGCCGCGCGGTGGCCGAACCCGTGCGCATGCTGCAGCGCGTCCCCGATGCGGAACTGGAAGGCGTGTTGCTGTACCAGAAGCCGCTGCTGGAGCGGGCGCGATTATTGATGGCAGGTAATACGGCATGTGCGCCATTGCGCGCGCTGAAGTTTGCGCTGGCAGCCGTCGACGTGGGCGCCGCTGCGCCGCGCGCCGAAGAGCGCTATGCGCTCGTGTTCAAGAGCGACCGCGACAGCTACGCCCGCGTCTGGCTGCGCAAGAGCGGCGCCCAGTATGACGCGTGGAATGTGACTTGCCCGCCGGTACTGTAAGCTGCGCCCCCTCGATTTATTTTTTTGACTGTTGCAACCATGAACCAGAATTCCACTTCCGCCCGCAGCTGGGGCACCATCGTCACGCACAGCGACGAGATGGCCATCATCTACCGCTATGTCGACGCCTTCCATGACGAATGGGACCTGTCGTCGCAGCCGGACCGCATCATCATTGCCTGGCGTTATGAGGACGAAACGGGCATGCCCGCGCCGAACGAGCGCGAGCACATGGAAGAGCTGGAAGCGGCGCTGGCGCCAGTGGTGGAAGAGGAAGGCTTTGCCACGCTGGCGCTGGTGTCGACGGGCGAGAACTTGCGCGAGTGGATTTATTACACGCAGTCGGGCGAAGAGTTTTTCAACCGCCTGAACACGGCGCTGGCGCCGCGTCCAAAGTTCCCGATTGAAATCCGCAGCGCGGCCGACCCCACGTGGTCGACCTACGCGGGTTTCATGGCCGCACTGCCTCCAACGACCTGATCAAACCTGCTGCGCGTCGTGATCTTCTGCTCGCGACGCATTTATCAGGGTTGGATCTAATCAGGCCAACGCGGCGGCCACGATGCGCGTGGCGGCCGTGATAATGTCCTGATTCGTGTCCGCCTTTTTCTGTTCGCGCGTGTAATACACGGCGATCACCAGCGGCGCGCCGCTGGCCGGGTAGGCCACACCGATATCGTTGACGCTGCCATACGCGCCCGAGCCCGTTTTATCCGCCACCTGCCAGCCGGCGGGCACGCCGGCGCGGATGCGCTTGTCGCCCGTCGTGTTGCCGCGCATCCAGGCGTCGAGCTGCTGGCGCTGCGGCGCAGGCAAGCTATTTCCCAATAACAGTTGCTGCAAGCTGTGCGCCATCGATGTGGGGCTGGCCGTGTCGCGCACTTCGCCGGGGATGGCGCTATTTAGTTCCGTTTCCCAGCGTTCCAGCTGGAACACCGTATTGCCGATGCTGCGCGCATACGCCGTCACCGCCTGCGGTCCGCCTAATATTTTCATCAAGAAATTGGCCGCGCTATTGTCGCTGTACTGCAAGGTGGCGGCGCACAGTTCGGCCACCGTCATGCCGTCGGCCAGATGCTTTTCCGTGATGGGCGAATAGGTGACCAGTTCCTTTTTCTCGTAGCGCACCTGCTGGTCCAGCAACCCCGGCTGGCTGACGCTGCGGGCCAGCACGGCGGCCGCCAGCATGGCCTTGAAGGTGCTGGCCAGGGGAAAGCGTTCGTCGGCGCGGTAGGCAACGCGCAGCTCGCTGCCATGGCGCCAGGCGGCAACGCCGAGGCGTCCGCCTGCGGCCTGTTCCAGCGCGGCCAGCTGCGTCTGGGCGGTGGCGATGCTGGTGGCGGGCGCGGCAAACAGCAGCGGTGCCGGGCACAGCAGGGCGGCGCCGCTGGCCAGCAGGAGGTGGCGGCGGACGTGGTTATGAGAGTCAGTCATGGTCGGTAGGTGTTTTTGGAGTGGAAAGGGTGGCCAGCAGTTCGCCGATGGCGAGCAGGTTGGCCGGCTTGGTCAAATGGTGGTCGAAGCCGGCCGCGCTCGATTGGCTGCGGTCGTTTTCGGCGCCCCAGCCCGTCAAGGCAACGAGCACGACTTCGGCGCCGGCCGGCAGCTGGCGCAGCGCGCGCGCCACGTCGTAGCCGTTCATGCCGGGCAGGCCGATGTCGAGGAAGATGACGTCTGGCAAGAATTGCGGCGTCACGGCCAGGGCCTGCGCGCCGTCGTGGGCCACGTGCGTGGCATGGCCCATCATGTCGAGCACGGCGGCCAGGGTATCGGCCGCATCGACATTGTCGTCGACCACCAGCACGCGGAAGTGCGAGCCGCTGGCGGTGTTGACGGCGGCCGCCGGTGCCGTCGTCGTTTTTGTTTCCTCCTTCAGCAGCGGCAGGCGTACACTGAAGGTGCTGCCCAGGCCGGCGCCGGGACTGGCCGCCGTGGCGCTGCCGCCATGCAACTCGGCCAGGCGCCGCACCAGCGACAGGCCAATGCCCAGCCCGCCTTGCGCACGGCCCATGTTCTGTCCCACCTGGGTAAACATGTCGAACACGGTGGTGATCGATTCGGCGGGGATGCCGACGCCGCTGTCCTTGACCTCGATCAATGCCTCGTTGCCATCGCGCCCCGCGCGCAAGGCGATGTGGCCGCCGGCGGGCGTGTACTTGGCTGCATTGTTGAGCAAATTGCCCAGCACTTGCGCCAGCCGCGTGGGATCGGCTTCGAGCGGAAGCGCCTGCTCGTCCAGTTGCACCTGCAACTGGTGACGGCCCGCTTCGATCAGCGGCATGCTCGTTTCCACGGCGCTGGCGATGATGGTTTTCAAGTCCGTGCGTTCGAGCTTGAGTTCGATCTGGCCCCGCGTGATGCGGGCCACGTCCAGCAAATCATTGACCAGATGCACCATCTGATTGACTTGCCGCTCCATCACGTCGCGCACGCGCGCCACGGTGGCGGGCTTGTCGGCGGCCAGGCGCATGATTTGCAAGCCGTTGCGGATGGGCGCCAGCGGATTGCGCAGTTCGTGCGCCAGGGTGGCCAGGAATTCCGTCTTGCGCCGGTCCATTTCGGACAGGTTGTCGGCCAGCTGGCGCAGCTGCTGCTCCGAGCGCTTGCGCTCGCTGATGTCGCTGAATAGCACCGTCAGCAAACGGCTGCCGGGGCCGCCCAGGCGCGCGGCAAACACTTCGAACCAGCGCTCCATGGCCACGGCTTCGTTTTCGTAGCGCACGGGTTCGCCAGTCTTGACGACCTGGTCGTACAGGTCGAACCAGTGCTGGTCGTGATCGGGCACGAAGCTGCGGATGGTCTTGCCGATGGCATTGTCCAGCCCCGATTGCTTGACGAAGGCCGGGTTGCCTTCCAGGTAGCGGAAATCGATGGGGCGGCCTTGCTCGTCGTACAGCATTTCGATGACGCAAAAGGCCTGGTCCATCAGTTCGATCAAGGTGCGGTAGCGTTCCTCGCTGCGGCGCAATGCATCTTCCACCTGTTTCTGGCGCGTGATATCGAGCAGGACACCGGGCAATTGCAGGGGCGTGCCATCGGGCGCGTATTCCGCGCGGCCCCGCGCGATGACCGAGCGATATTCGCCATCGTCATCGCCGGCACTGACGCGGTAGCTGGCCTCGAACGGCGTGTGCGCGCGCAGCGCCTCGGCGATCTGCGCGCTGACTTGCTCGCGGTCATCGGGATGGATGATCTCCAGGTAGCGCGCCAGCGGCGCCGCCGTGGCCGCATCGGCATTGACGGGAAACAGGCGCGCCATATTGCTGTCAGCCGTGACCCGGTCGGCAACGATATCCCAGTTCCAGGTGGCCACTTCGCCGGCTGCCAGGGTCAGGCGCAGGGTTTCCTCGTTTTGCTTGCTGGCCGTCAGGTCGAGCGAGATGCCGGACAGGGCGATCACGTTGCCGGCGCCGTCGCTGGCGCAGGTGCCGCGCATGTGCGTCCAGTGCAGCGAGCCGTCGGGCCAGCGCACGCGCAGGTCGATCTCGAAATCGCCGGCGCTGGCGATGGCCGCGTGCACCACCGTCTGCCAATGCTGCAGGTCGCCGTCGAGCATGGCGCCCGTCAGCTGGGCGTAATCGATGTGGCTGGCTGGCGGCAGGCCCAGATTGGCCTTGAACGCATCGGAGCCGGACATGCTGCCGCTGCCCAGGTCGATTTCCCACGTACCCATGCGGCCCCCTTGCATGGCCAGGCGCAGCCGCTGTTCCGTCTGCCGTTGCTGGGTCACGTCGCAATGCGAGCCCAGCCATTCATACACGCTGCCGTCGGGCGCGCGCACGGGCAGCATGCGCACGATGACATTGCGGTAGGCGCCGCTGACGTGGCGCAGCCGGTATTCCGTTTCGAACACGGTCGTCAGGTGCGTCGGCATGACGTAAGGCAAGTTGCGGTCGTCCGGATGCAGGGCGTTGATCCAGCCGCGGCCCAGCAGTTCGGCCTCGGTCTGGCCCGTGAAGGCGCGCCAGGACGGCTGGTCCGCATCGAACTGGCCGAAGGTTTTCGTGCTCCAGACGATGTCGCAATGGGCGCCCAGCAGCAAATGTGCCGCCTGGGCGGCGGCGATGGAGGATGGGACGGCGTGGCTGGGCTGGCTGGGTTCTGGCATGGAGGCGATCGGCGATGGTGCGGGGTGCTGCCGCCGCACTGGAATGGGGCGGCACGGCAGCTCAAGTCTGGCGATATTACAACTATTTTTACCGTCGGGGCTGTCTTGCAGGTCAGCAATTCCGCTTTCGGCTGGCCACGCGAAAAAGCTGCGTCGCGCGGCATGGCATCGGCGGAAATAGCAAGGCGAGCACGCTATTGTGGCTGAATAACCACTAGTCAGCCCTTTATGTTGATGAATGAATATTTTACATAACAATATTCTTGCAGCGCATAAGGCGCTTGAATTAAATTGGCGCCTTACTTCAAAGTCGGTGTTCATCAGACATCCCAGAGATGCGGCCAGAACCGCTGTCAGCTTGGACGACAGCCAGGGCAGAGCCAGTGACGCCGAGAGCGGAGAAACATCCGCTCGCGCTGCTGCACCGAGATGGTGCAGACGATCATCCAGCGCCGTACATAACCCGGAGACAGGTTTCGCAATTCTTTTTTAAACTTCTGGGAAACAACATGATCAAGATGTCCAAGATGCACAAGCGTTTGTGCGCCAAAAGCGCTGCTATGCTGGCACTGTCCGCTGCCTTGCCTATCGGCTCGGCTTACGCTGATGAAGTCGCTGCTGATACGGCCCCTGCCGCCAGCCAGCTGGAAACCGTGACCGTGACGGCGCAGCGCCGCAAGGAAAATATCCGCGACGTGCCCGTCTCCGTATCGTTGCTGCGCGACGAGAAGCTCGACGTGCTGGTGTCCAGCGGACAAGACATTCGCGTGCTGGCCGGCAAAGTGCCGAGCCTGAACGTGGAATCGTCGAATGGCCGCACCTTCCCCCGCTTCTACATCCGCGGCTACGGCAATACCGACTTCAACATCTTTGCATCGCAACCTGTTTCCCTGATTTACGACGATGTCGTGCAAGAAAACCCCATCCTCAAGGGCTATCCGATTTTCGACGTGGCTGGCGTGGAAGTGCTGCGCGGCCCGCAAGGCACCTTGTTTGGCCGCAATACGCCTGCCGGCGTGGTCAAGTTCGAATCCGTCAAGCCGAACCTGGACAAGGTCGAGGGCTATTACAACGTCTCCACGGCCACGCATAACACGAGCAATTTCGATGGCGCCGTCAACGTGCCGCTGAGCAAAGAATGGGCCTTGCGCTTCTCGACCCTGCGCCAGCACCGCGACGACTACGTCGACAATACGTTTACGGGCCAGAAAAACGCGCTGGACGGCTACAACGAACACGCGGAACGCGTGCAATTGCTGTACGCACCGAACACCACGTTCAACGCCCTGTTCAATGTGCACCAGCGCAATACGACGGGCAGCGCGCGCGTCTTCTACGCTAACATGATCAAGCAGGGCACGAACGATATCGTCGACGGTTTCGACCCGAACAAGTCGTTCACGAACGCGCCGAATTTCCAGCGCCTGCGCACCAACGGCGCCAGCGCCCGCCTGAGCTGGGACCTGGACGGCGTCAAGCTGTACTCGATCACCGGCTTTGAACAAGTCGGCAATTACGTGTCGCATGGCGACATCGACGGCGGCACGCCGACGGGCCCCGGCTTCATTCCTTTCCAGGTTGAAACGGCTGGCGGCATCACCAGCGTGAAACAATACTCGCAAGAATTCCGCGCCGAATCGAAAAATGCCGGTCCGCTCAACTGGCAGGCAGGCGTGTACTACTTTAACGAAGATGCCAACGGTTTCACCGACAACTTCGATACCAACACGCACGTGCTGACCACGCACCTGGCCAGCCGCCAGAAGAACTCGGCCTGGGCAACGTTTGGTTCCGTCAACTACGCCGTCAACGACGACTTCATGCTGCGCGCCGGTTTGCGCTACACCAAGGACAAGAAGGATTTCAACACGGTAGAGGCAATCAACATCGCGCAAGTCAACCCGACCAGCGCCGATGTCAGCAAAGCCAAGGTCAACTGGGACCTGAGCGGTACCTACAAGTACAACAAGGACGTGAACTTCTACGCCCGTATCGCCACCGGTTTCCGCGCGCCGAGTATCGCGCCGGCCAGCAAGGACGTGCCAGTGACCGTGGCCGACGCGGAAACGATCACCTCGTATGAAGCGGGCATCAAGGCCGACCTGTTCAACCGCCGCGCCCGCGTAGCGTTCAGCGTGTATGACTACCAGGTGAAAAACCAGCAACTGACGGTGGTGGGCGGTACGTCGAACGTGACGCGCCTGATCAATGCTGCCAAGACGAATGGCCGCGGCGCGGAACTGGAACTGGAAGGTTTTGTCACGCCGAGCCTGAAGATGTCGCTGGGCGGCAGCTACAACTTCACGGAAATCAAGGACCCGAGCCTGTCGATCGCCACCTGCGCACAATCGCGTTGCACCGTGACCGATCCGCTCACCACCGGCAACCGCGCCATCATCGACGGCAATCCATTGCCGCAAGCGCCGAAGTGGACGATCACCGCCACGGGCCGCTATTCGATTCCGATGGAAAACGGCGAATTCTTCGTCTTCACGGACTGGGCTTACCGCAGCAAGATCAACTTCTTCCTGTATGAGGCAACCGAGTTCACCGGCAAGCCGATGGTCGAAGGCGGCTTGCGCGTGGGCTACACCTGGGATGCCGGCAAGTATGAAGTGGCCGCTTTTGGCCGCAACATCACCGACATTCAGCGCATCACGGGCGCCATCGACTTCAACAACCGCACGGGCTTCATCAATGAGCCGCGTCAATTTGGCGTGCAATTCAAAGGCAACTTCTAATTGCCGGACTTCAGGCGCCGGCCATGCGCTGGCGCCTGCATTGCTACCCGCCCGGTTCGCCGCGGCGGGTTTTTTTATGCCTGTTCGGGCAGGCGCGCCAGCCGCTGCGCCCAGGCGGGAATCGCTTGCCGCCAGAAGTCGTCCACCTTGTCGGCGCGCACGTCGAGACCGAGGAAACGGGCGGCGGGCAGCAGCGCCGATGCCAGCAGGTCGGCGGCGCTGGTCCCCGTATCGAAGGCAAGCGCGCCCGTCTGCTTCGACAGTTTCTCGCCGCTGCCGTTGGTGACGACAGGCACGTGCAAAAAGCCGGGATGGGGCAAGCCCAGCACATCTTGCAGATACAACTGGCGCGGCGTGGAATCGAGCAAGTCCGCCCCGCGCACCACGTGCGTGATGCCTTGCTCCCCATCGTCGACCACCACGGCCAGCTGGTAGGCCCAGTAGCCATCGCCGCGCAGCACGATGAAGTCGCCCACCTCGCCAGCCAGGTCTTGCTGCTGGGGACCCGCCCAGCGGTCCGTAAAGCCATACACGGCTGGCGGCCCCTGCGGCACGCGCAGCCGCAAGGCCCGTGCCGCCTTGCCCGGCGCCAGGCCATGGCGGCAAGTGCCCGGATACACGGCGACCCCACCCTTGGGCCCGCCCGCCTGCAGCACCGAATCCTGGATTTCCTTGCGCGAACAGCCGCACGCATACACGAGGCCATCGTCCTGCAACTGCTTCAACGCCGCCTCGTACAGCGGCAGGCGCCTGCTTTGCCACGTCGCCTCGCCATCCCAGTGCATGCCGCAGCGCTGCAGGCTGGCCAGGATGCCCAGATCGGCACCCTCGACATTGCGGTCATAGTCCAGATCCTCGATGCGCAACAGCCACGTGCCCAGATGCACCTTCGCATCGAGATAGCTGGCCATGGCGGCAACGAGCGAACCCATGTGCAGAGGACCGGAGGGGGAGGGGGCGAAGCGGCCGATGTAGGGAGAGGTGAGGGGAGAACTGTTCATTCGTGCTGGCAAAAGCGGCTGCGGAGGCAGCATGCGCTCGTGGGGTTGGCTACAGGGTGGAACAAGTATCGGGGAGGGCGGCAGGCCTGTCAAATCATGCGCAATGGCAGGTGATGCCATGTGCATGCCATGTCATCGCGTCTTGCAAGATGCGCGGGGCTGGATCGTGGCGGCGACATGCGGGCGAGGGGGCGAGCCGTATCGGGGGGATTGCCGGCAGTTGTTCCACGGTCGCTCTGCGCCAGCAGGAAAGCTTCATGCTGGCATCAGGCGCGACCGTGTGTGTTGATGCGTAACAATGAATTTTAGAAATGGTACTCCGCGCGTATCATCGGCGTCTTTGCCGTCTGGCCCACGTTGCCCGTGGTGGCGGGCGAGTTGCCGAACTTGTTCTTCCAGTACTGGTATTCCAGGCCCACGCGGAAGGTGTTCTTGGGGCTGCCCAGGGCTGCGCCCACGTCGAACATCACCTGCATGTCGATATTCGTTTCCACTGCCGTCTTGCGTCCCACTTCATCGTTGCCTTTTGAATCGATGAGGTTGAAGAAACCTTCGAACGCGAACAGCGGCGACAGGGGGATGGCCCAGGCGCCCGTCAGCATGGCGTGCGTTTTATAGGTGTAGCGGCCCGTCACTTGCGAGATGGGCGGGAAGGCGCCGCTGGGGGCATTGCTTTCGCGCAGCAACAGCAGGCTGGTGTTGAAGAAGCCGGGCACGTCCCACATCAGGGTGGGGCCGGCCACCAGCATGCGCTTGCGCGAGTTGTAGCCGACGTCATTTTTCGTGTTGACGTCGAAGCCCAGGGTGACGCCGACGCCGCGCACGGGACCGAACTTGATGTCGCTGCCGCGCACCTTGCCGATGTCGATGGTGTTGCGGTAGACGAGATAGGCCTCTTGCGCACCGGATGTCTTGCCGAGCGCGCCAGGGTCCTTGCTGTCGGACATGAGGAAATCGAGGTTGACGAAGTTGCTGCCGTATTTGTAGCCGCTGGCGTGCGTGATGGCAAAGATGTTCTTCTTGATGTCGTCCGGATTGAACGGCTCGCGGTAATCATTGCCGGCGCGCCAGCTCAGCGCGGTATCGCTCCATTCGGCAGCCTGGGCGGTTGCGCCCACGCCCAGGGTGGTGGTGAGGCAGAGCAACAGACACGGTATGGTTTTTGGCACTTTCGGCTCCTGATGGCGGTGTTGAGAAACGGGAACTGGTGATGGCAGGGCGCAGGGGGCTGGCCCACTAGCCCACTAGCGCGCATGAAGCGCTGCGATGGGGCATATTGCGCGCCGTTCAATCCATGATGCGAGAATCGCCGCCCCGGGCGATATGTCTTATCTGCATACTTACTATCAGTTCTTGCATATAATCATCGCACCTTCTCGTCCTTGCGGGGCAAGGCGGCTGCTGTAAAGCTGATAATTTTTTTCAAAATTGTATACAGGTGTTGTTTTTTTGAGGAAATAGAAATGCACGCCGCCGCGCCTGCCCCCCAAGCGCCGCGGATGCCGATACGATAGAGACAGCAGCTTGATTTTTCTTACCGGCCCCGACGCCGGCGACCCCGCAGCGAGGCATGAAAAAA
This sequence comes from Janthinobacterium violaceinigrum, assembly GCF_009208555.1. Classification (GTDB taxonomy): domain Bacteria; phylum Pseudomonadota; class Gammaproteobacteria; order Burkholderiales; family Burkholderiaceae_D; genus Janthinobacterium; species Janthinobacterium violaceinigrum. The sequence goes on from NZ_WFLI01000020.1 coordinate 28,352, forward strand.
ACAATGACGGCACGCCTGGAATTACTCGATATCAGCAAGCGCTATCCGGCCGTGGTGGCCAACGACGGCATCCATCTGACCGTCTTGCCGGGGCAGATCCATGCCGTGCTCGGTGAAAACGGCGCCGGCAAATCGACCTTGATGAAAATCATCTACGGCGCCGTGCAGCCCGATGGCGGCCGCATCGTGTGGAATGGCCGCGAAGTGGAAATCGCCAACCCGTCGGCCGCGCGGGCGCTCGGCATCGCCATGGTGTTCCAGCACTTTTCCCTGTTCGATACCTTGACTGTCACGGAAAACATCGCCCTCGGTTTGCCCGCCGGTACCAACATGGCGGAGCTGGCCCAGCGCATCGAGGCGACGGCGCGCCAGTACGGCCTGGACCTGGAACCGCAGCGCCACGTGCACACGCTTTCCGTGGGCGAATGCCAGCGCGTGGAAATCGTGCGCGCCCTGCTGGCCAAGCCGCAACTGCTGATCCTCGATGAACCGACTTCCGTGCTGACGCCGGGCGCCGTGGAAAAGCTGTTTACGACCTTGCGCCAGCTGGCGGCCGAAGGCTGCAGCATCCTGTACATCAGCCACAAGCTCGACGAAATCCGCGCCCTGTGCCACACGTGCACGGTGGTGCGCGCCGGCAAGAATGCGGGCGTGTGCGACCCCTCGCAGGAATCGGCAGCCAGCCTGTCGCGCATGATGATCGGCGCCGAGCCGCCCGCCGTCACGCGCGTGGCGCGCACGCCCGGTGCGGCCATGCTGAGCGTCAAGAATTTGCATTTGCCGAAGAGCCACCCGTTCGCCACCGAGTTGCGCGATATCAGTTTCGACGTGCGCGCGGGAGAGATCGTCGGCATCGCGGGCGTGTCCGGCAATGGCCAGCAGGAATTGCTGGCCGCCCTGTCGGGCGAGGACTTGCGCGCGGCCCCCGCCAGCATCGTGCTGAACGGCACGCCGGCGGGGCGCCTGCCGCCGGGCCGGCGCCGGGCCCTCGGCTTCGGCTTCGTGCCGGAGGAAAGGCTGGGGCGGGGCGCCGTGCCCGACATGGCGCTGGCCGACAACGTCCTGCTCAGCTGGCAGACACCCGCCACCATCCGCCACGGCTTCGTGCGGCACAAGGTCATCGCGCAGCGGGCGGCCGCCATCATCGCGCGCTTCCAGGTGAAGGCGGGCGGGCCGCAGGCGCTGGCGCGCAGCCTGTCGGGCGGCAACTTGCAGAAATACATAGTCGGACGCGAAGTCATGCGCGAACCCACGGTGCTGGTGGTGGCGCAGCCCACCTGGGGCGTGGACGTGGGCGCGGCCGCGCAAATCCGCGCCGAATTGCTGGCGCTGCGCGATTCCGGTTGCGCGCTGCTCGTCGTGTCGGAGGAACTCGATGAATTGTTCGACATCAGCGACCGCCTGCTGGTAATGGCGAAGGGAAAAATTTCGCCATCGCTCGACGTGGGCGAGGCCAGCGTGAGCCTGGTGGGACAATGGATGAGCGGGCTGTGGCCGCAGGAGGCTGCCCATGGCTAAGTTTGCCTTGCGCCTGGAAGCCCGTCCTGCGCCCTCGCGGCTGATGTCGTGGCTGTCGCCCGTGCTGGCCGTGCTGCTGACCGTGCTGTGCGGCGCGCTGCTGTTTATGGCGCTGGGCCACGATCCGCTGGCGGGCCTGGCCGTGTTCTTCGTGGAACCCTTGCGCGACGCGCATGGCTGGTCCGAGCTGGGCCTCAAGGTGGCGCCGCTGCTGCTGATCGCCGTGGGACTGGCCATCTGTTTTCGCGCCAACATCTACAACATCGGCGCGGAAGGGCAGCTGACCCTGGGCGCCATCTGCGGCGGCGCGGCTGCCCTGTATCTGGACGATGGCGTGGGCGGCGCGGCCATCATCGGCGTGTCCCTGCTGGCCGGCATGGCGGGCGGCATGGCGTGGGCGGGCCTCGTGGCATGGCTGCGCGACCGCTACAACGCCAGCGAAATCCTCGTCTCGCTGATGCTCGTCTACATCGCCCAGTTGCTGCTCAGCTATCTCGTGTATGGCGTGCTGCGCGATCCGGAGGGCTTCAACTTCCCCCAGTCGAAACTGCTGTCCGACGGCTTGCTGCTGCCCATGGTTGTCAGCGATACGCGCTTGCATATGGGCATCGTGTTTGCCTTGCTGGCCTCCTTGGGCGGCTGGCTGTATCTGTCGCGCAGCATTGCGGGATTCCGCCTGCGCGTGGGCGGCATGGCGCCGGCCGCCGCCCGCTATGCAGGGTTTTCCTCGCGCAAGACCCTGTGGTCGTCCTTGCTGATCTGCGGCGCCCTGTCCGGCCTGGCGGGCGCCTGCGAAGTGCTGGGACCGATGGGGCAGCTGACCCCCACGGTCTCGCCCGGCTACGGCTTTGCCGCCATCATCGTCGCCTTCGTGGGGCGGCTGCATCCTGTGGGCGTGATTTTTTCCAGTTTCGTCATGGCCCTGTTTTACATCGGCGGCGAACTGGCGCAATCGCGCCTCGGCTTGCCCAGCGCGATCACGGGCGTGTTCCAGGGCATCTTGCTGTTCGCCTTGCTCGCCTGCGATGTGCTGATCCAATACAAACTGCGCTGGAGAAAACATGGATAACCTGGCCCTGACGATCGCACCGCTGGTCGCCGCCAGCATCAATGCGGGCACGCCGCTGATGCTGGCCGCGCTGGGCCTGCTCGTCAATGAAAAGGCGGGCGTGGTCAACCTGGGCGCGGAAGGCATGATGCTGGTCTCCGCCATCACGGGCTTTGCCGTGGCCGTCAACACGGGCAGCCCCACCCTGGGCTTTCTTGCGGGGGCGGGCGCCAGCATGGTGCTGTCGGGCTTTTTTGCCTGGCTGACCGTGTGGCTGGGCACGAACCAGTACGCGACGGGCCTGGCCTTGTCCTTGTTCGGCGCGGGCGCGTCCACGTATATCGGTCTGAACTATGTGGGCAACAGCTTGCAGAATGGGCGCTTCGGCATCCCCTTGCTGGAAGACATACCCGTGCTGGGGCCGGCCCTGTTCCGCCAGCATCCGATGGTGTATTTGTCCCTGCTGCTGTGCCTGGCCATCGCCTGGTTTTTGTACCGCACGCGGGCGGGACTGGTGCTGCGCGCCGTGGGCGAGTCGCCCGCATCCGCGCATGCGCTGGGCTACCCCGTGCGCCGCATCCGCCTGGCGGCAGTGCTGTTCGGCGGCGCCTGCTGCGGCCTGGCCGGCGCCTTTTTATCGCTCGTCTACACGCCGCTGTGGGTCGAGGGCATGGTGGCGGGACGGGGCTGGATCGCGCTGGCGCTGACCACGTTTGCCACCTGGCGCCCCGCGCGCGTGGTGGGCGGCGCCTACCTGTTTGGCGGCATCACGATCTTGACTTTCCACGCGCAGGCGCTGGGCGTGCCCGTCGCGTCGCAGCTGTTGTCGATGCTGCCGTATGTGGCAGCCATCGTCGTGCTCGTGCTCATTTCCAGCAATGCCAATTACATCAAGCTCAACATGCCCGCTTCGTTGGGGAAAAATTTCAATCCGGGAAATTAATCACTCACCACAAGGAAAACCATGTCCAAGAAACTATTGTGTGCCGCTGCCTGCGGTGCCGCGCTGATGTCCGCCATGCCCGCCATGGCCGCCGCGCCCGCCACCGCGCCGCTGAATGTCGGTTTTGTTTACATCAGCCCCATCGGCGATGCGGGCTGGACTACCCAGCATGATCAGGCCCGCAAGGAAATGGAAAAGGCGCTGGGCAGCAAGATCACCACCAAGTATGTGGAAAACGTGCCGGAGAGCGCCGATGCGGAGCGCGTGATCCGCGACCTGGCGCAAACGGGCAGCAAGCTGGTCATCACGACTTCGTTTGGCTACATGAATCCCACCTTGAAAGTGGCGAAGCAATTTCCTAATGTGAAGTTCATTCATTTGACCGGCTACAAGACGGCGCCCAACGTGGCCAATACCAACGCCCGTTTCTACGAAGGCCGCTACCTGGCCGGCGTGTTGGCCGGCAAGATGAGCAAGACCCATGTGGCCGGCTATGTGGCGGCGTTCCCCATCCCGGAAGTATTGCAGGGAGTGAACGCCTTCACGCGCGGCATGCGCAGCGTGGACCCCAAGGCGGAAGTGAAAGTGGTGTGGGTCAATAGCTGGTTCGACCCGGGCAAGGAGCGCGACGCGGCCATCACCCTGATCGGCCAGGGCGCCGACGTGGTCACCCACCACACGGACTCCACCGCCGTGGTGCAGGCGGCGGAAGAGAAGGGCAAGTATGCGATCGCCTACCATTCGGACATGAAAAAGTACGGGCCGAAGGCGCAGCTGGCCGCCGTCACCCACCATTGGGGCGACTACTATACGAAGCAGGCGCAAGCCGTGCTGGACGGTACGTGGAAGTCCAGCAGCACCTGGGGCGGCATCAAGGATGGCATGGTCAAGCTGGAAGGCATCAACGCTGCCGTGCCCGCCGACGTGAAACAGTTTGTATTGGCGCGCGAGAAAGACTTGGTTGCTGGAAAACTCAATCCTTTCAGCGCACCCATCAAGGATAACGACGGCAAAGTGCGCCTGGACAAAGGCGTGCTGGACGATGCGGCGCTGACGAAGATGGATTATTTTGTCGAAGGCGTGGCAGGAAAAGTTTCCGGAAAGTAATAGGTTTGAGTATAAACTTGCTGTAATATTGCCGGAAACGGGAGCCGGGCCGGGAGCGCATTCCGGCCCATCCACACAGCAGAGCCTGAACAGGCCCGTACCGGAGATTGACCCATGGATAGACTGGAAGTATTCAAGATTATCGCGCTGCAAGCGAGCAAGGGCGAGCTGACGTTCCCCGCCAACGTCAAGGCCACCTTGAAGCTGCAGGAAGCGCTGGACGACCCCGATTGCCATATCGAAGCGGCCGCCCGCATGGTCATGGCCGAGCCGCTGCTGTCGGCGCGGGTCGTGGCATTGGCCAACTCGGCCGCCTACAACCGTTCCGGCAATGAAATCGCCAATGTGCGCGCAGCCGTTTCGCGCCTGGGCTTTGCCACGTTGAAGTCGATGGTGGCGTCCGTCATCGTGCGCCAGCTGGGCAGCCAGATCACGGACCCGCAATTGCGCGCCAAGGCGGCCAAGCTGTGGGAACACACGGCCCACGTGGCCGCGCTGAGCCAGGTGATTGCCAGGAAAGTCACGCATGTGGACGTGGAAACGGCCATGTTTGCCGCCATCGTGCACGAAGTGGGCGGCTTCTATCTGCTGTCGCGCGCCGAGGAATATCCGGGCTTGCTGGACGATAATACGGAAGACTGGATCGAATACGGCGAAAAACTGATCGGCCGCGGCGTGCTGCGCCAGCTGCAAGTGCCGGACATGGTCTTGCAGGCCGTGGAAGGCATGTGGCACGGCGGCAGCCCGTTCCCGCCCCGCACCCTGGGTGCGACCCTGGTGCTGGCCAACGATCTGTCGCCCGTCGGCTCGCCCCTGCATCCGCCGGAAAGCGCCGCGCGTCGCCAGGCGGCCGCGAAGATCGACTTCGGCATCGGCGGCAGCACCCTGCACACCATCCTCGAGGAATCGGCCGAGGAAATCGAATCGCTGGCGGCCGCCTTGCTGGTCTGACGCAGCGTCCATCGCCCATCCCCGCCCTTGCCGCGGGGATTTTTTTCGTCCGCATTTTGACGTGCTTGCGCCATGGCATACAATCGCCGGCCCGGCTATCCGCCGGACCGCTTTCCTCCTCTTATCAAAAGGATCTTATGCAGAAGCTGTTTTCTTCCCTGGCCTTCACGGCGCTCGCTTCCAGCCTGGCGCTGGCGTTTTCTGCGCACGCCGCCGCGCCTGCCGCGCACGGCTTGCCCATCGTGCAGGAAGCGCCGCTGCGCGCCCACCTGGCCTTCCTGTCGAACGATTTATTGGAAGGCCGCGGCACGGGCCAGCGTGGCGCCGACCTGACCGTGGCCTACCTGGAAACGCAGGCGCAGATGGCCGGACTGAAACCCGTGCGCGGCAACAGCTACCGCCAGAGCGTGCAAATTGCCGGCGTGAAGTCCTTGCCGCAAGACAGCAGCCTGCAGGCCGTGGCGGGCGGCAAGGCCGTGCCGCTGGCCTTCGGTCCGGACTGGGTGTGGGCCACGGGCGACTCCGTTGCCGCGCACACGTTCGACGCGCCCCTCGTGTTCGTCGGCTATGGCATCACGGCGCCGGAAGAGGGCTGGAACGATTTCAAGGGCGCCGATGTCAAAAACAAGATCGTCGTCATGATGGTCAACGACCCGCAGCCGACCGCGCTTGAACCGAACCGCTTCGCCGGCAAGGCGCTGACCTATTATGGCCGCTGGACGTATAAATTCGAGGAAGCCAAGCGCCAGGGCGCCGCTGGCGTATTGCTGATCCATACGAAACCATCGGCCTCGTACGACTGGAGCGTGGTGCAGAACAGCTGGAGCGGCAGCGAGCGCTTCCAGCTGGCGGACCGCACGGCTGGCACGCCGCTGCAAGGCTGGATCGCGGAAGACGCGGCGCGCCGCCTGTTTGCGGCCGGTGGACAGGACCTGGACGCCTTGCGCGCGCAGGCGGAAAGCAAGGATTTCAAGGCTGTCGCATTGAATGCCAGCTTGAGCGGCGAAATGAAATCCGCCGTGCGCAAGGTGGAACAGTTCAATATCGCCGGCATGGTGCCGGGCACCGATCCGACACTCAAGGATGAAGCCGTCATCTACAGCGGCCACTGGGACCACCTGGGCAAGCAGGGAGACAGCGGAGATACGATCTACAACGGCGCCGTCGACAATGCGTCGGGCACGGCCGGCTTGCTGGCCATGGCGCAGGAAGCCGTGAAAAAGCCGGCCAAGCGCACGCAGATTTTCCTGTGGGTGGCGGCCGAAGAACAGGGTTTATTGGGCAGCGCCGCCTACGCGGCCGATCCGCTGTGGCCCTTGAACAAGACGGCTGCCGCCCTGAACCTGGACAGCCTGAACTTTGTGGGCGCCACGCATGACATCGGCGCGCAAGGCAGCGAGCGCACGGACCTGGGCGCCATGGCGGCCACGGTGGCGAAAGCCATGGGCATGCATATCGCGCAAGCGCGTCCCGACCTGGCGGGCGGCTACTTCCGCAGCGATCATTTCAGCTTTGCCAAGGCAGGCGTGCCCGCGTTTTCCATCAATGGCGGACGCGAGTACATCAAGGACGTGGAAGCGTCGAAAGCCAAGGCGGCCGCCTACGGTCCCCGCTACCATCAGGTCACCGACGAGTACGATGCCAGCTGGGACTTGTCCGGCATGACGCAGCAGGCGCAATTCACGCTGAACCTGGGGCAGGCCGTGGCCAACGCCGCGAAAATGCCGGCCTGGAAGGCGGGCGACGCGTTCGGCAAGGCGCGCGAACAGGCGCAGTAAGGACGTAAAAAACCGCTCGATGGAGCGGTTTTTTTTTGCCTCTTATGTCCGTTCCAGCCGGCGCTGCGTGTGGCGGTACTTGCTCCACACCAGCAGCATCAGCAGCGGCATGGCGCCGCCGACCATGCACAGGGCGGGCCAGCCGCCGGCCGCAAAACTGGCGCTGGCCAGGGCCGAGCCTGCCGAGGCGCCGATGAAGCCGCCCGCGATGAATACCGTGGTGACCCGCGCCCGCGCGTGCGGCGCCAGCTTATAGATGATGGACTGGTGCGTCACTTGCAGGCCCATCACGCCCATGTCCAGCAGCACGATACCGATCAGCAGCAGCACCAGCGAATGGGCGCCAAAGCCGATCAGGGCCCAGCCCGCGATCGAGGCGACGGCCAGCAGCCAGGTTGCCTGGCGCGCATAGCCGCGGTCGGCCATGCGACCTGCCGTATTCGCGGCAAAGGCACCCGTGGCGCCCGCCAGGCCGAACAGGCCGATCTGCATTTCCGAATAGTGATACGGCGCGCCGCTGAGCAGGAAGGTCAGGCCCGTCCAGAACACGCTGAAGGTACCCAGGCCCAGGCCCGAGAACAGCGCGCGCTGGCGCAGCAGCGGTTCCTGGCGGATGATGTCGGCCAGCGAGGCCATCAGCTTGCCGTAGTGCAGCGTGCCGCGTGGCGCTTCATTGGGCAGGATGCGGCGCAGCATGAGGAGCAGGGCTGCGACGACGATGGCGGCCAGCACGTAGACGGTGCGCCAGCCGCCGCTGATCTGCGACACGGTGCCGGACACGGTACGCGCCAGCAAGATGCCCAGTAACAGTCCCGTCATGACGGTGCCCACCATGCGGCCCCGGCTGTGGTCGGGCGCATACGAGGCCACCATGGCGGTGACCACCATCAGGGCGCTGGACGTGATGCCCATCAGGACGCTGGCGATGGCAAAGACGACAATGTTCTGGCTGGTGGCAGCCAGCAGCAGGGCGGCGATCTTGGCGATCAGCATCCACGTCAGCAGCTTGCGGCGGTTCAGCACGTCGCTGAGCGGCACGAGGAAGACGATGCCCAGCACATAGCCAATTTGCGTGGCCGTGACCAGGTAGCCGGCTTGCGGCACGCTGACGCCGAACGAAGCGGCCAGCATGGAGGTGAGCGGTTGCACGTAGTAGAGGCTGGCGACGAGCACGCCGGCGGACAGGGCGAACAACAGGATGCGGGTGGAGCTCAGCAGGGTGCTGGCATCGACGGAAGAGCTTGCAGATTTCATGCGGTACAGCTTTCTTGGAATAATGCTTTTGGATGAGCATGATAGCGGGGCTGCACATTTCCTGCCGGGCAGGGCCGATTTTGCGGCGGGGGGTAGACAAAACGGCAGGCAAAAAAATCCCGGCGATCGTTGCCGACGGCCGGGGAAAGGGTATATGGGGATATACCGGGGGAGGAAGAAAAGGTCTGTTACCGTTGCTGCGCCAGCTCCGCATGCACCTGCGCCGTGATTTCATACGAGCGCAGCCGGTGCTGGTGTTCGAAGATCTGCGAGGTGATCATCAGCTCGTCGGCACCCGTTTCTGCGATGAAGGCGGCCATCTTCGCCTTCACCGTGTCCGGCGCGCCGATGGCCGTGCAGGACAGGACGGAATCGAGCATGGCGCGTTCCTGCGGGCCCAGCTGTTCCAGGTAGCCGGGCACGGGCGGCTGCAAGCGCGACGGGCGGCCCGTGCGCAGGTTGACGAACGCCTGCTGCATCGATGTGGCGCGCAGATGCGCTTCGGCATCCGTGTCGGCGGCAAACACGTTAAAGCCAAGCATCACGTATGGCTTGGCCAGCTGCTTCGACGGCTTGAAATGCTCGCGGTAATAGGCCACGGCCTGCATCATCATTTGCGGCGCGAAGTGCGAGGCGAACGCATAAGGCAAGCCCAGGTGGGCGGCCAGTTGGGCGCCGAACAGGCTCGACCCCAGTATCCACACGGGCACTTTCGCGCCTTTGCCAGGCACGGCCAGCACGCGCTGGCGCGGTTCGTCGGACATGTAATCGATCAATTCCAGCACGTCTTGCGGAAACTGTTCCGCATCCGACTGCAGGTCGCGGCGCAGCGCGCGCGCCGTCGTCTGGTCGGAGCCGGGCGCGCGGCCCAGGCCCAGGTCGATGCGGCCCGGATGCAGCGCTTCCAGGGTGCCGAACTGTTCCGCGATGACCAGCGGCGAATGGTTGGGCAGCATGACGCCGCCTGCACCCACGCGGATGGTTTTCGTGCCGGCCGCCACATGGGCGATGACGACAGCCGTGGCGGCGCTGGCGATGCCGGGCATGCCGTGGTGTTCGGCCAGCCAGTAGCGGTTGTAGCCCCAGCGTTCGCCGTGCTGCGCCAGGTCGAGCGTATTCTTGAACGACTGGCTGGCGTTGCTGCCTTCGGCGATGGGCGCCAGGTCGAGTATGGAAAATGGAATCATGGTAGCGATATCGGGACGTGGTGGAAAATCACAATGGACGATTTGTCTATCCCCTGACGCTGGCAGGGTCACCCATGACAGCGCGGCGGGGAAGACAGGCTGCGCACATGATAATGCGAATCGGGAATTTGCGTACTGATCGGTAAAAAACTCGTATCGATTGGAAATCGGTGCGGGCGGTGCTAGAGTGGGCCTCCCCACTTTATGCGCCCCGCCATGTTCAAGAAACCTGTTTTGCTGTCCCTGATCGGCTTGCTGCTGCAACCCTCCGTTCACGCCGCGCCCGTCAGCCTGCAGGCGCAGGACACGGCCCGCTACGCGCTGGCCACCTATCCCGAACCGCTGATCGCCAGCCTGGCGAAGATGATCAGCTACAACACGGTGGCCGACCCGGCCGTGCCGTTTGACGACAATCCCCAGCACACGGGTTTCAAGCGCTACCTGGCGGCCGAGGCACAGCGCCTGGGTTTCGATTTCCACGACCATGGCCACGTGGTGATCATCGGCATGGGCAAGGGCAGCGAGCGCGTGGGCGTGATCACGCACGGCGACGTGCAGCCCGTCAATCCCGCCAAGTGGGCCCGTTCGCCGTTCGAACTGGACCGCAGCAGCGAACCGGGCAAGTTGCTGGGGCGTGGCACGGAAGACGACAAGGGACCGATTGCCACGGCCCTGTACGCGATGAAAGCCATCCAGGACAAACAGGTAGCGCTGAGCAAGCGCATCGAGCTGTACGTCTACATGGCCGAGGAATCGGACTGGGAACCGCTGAAACAATTCCTCCAGACCCACACGCCGCCGCAAGTCAACATCACCATCGATGCGGAATACCCGGTGGTGACGGCCGAGAAGGGCTATGGCTCCATCAAGCTGACCTTGCCGCCGCGCACGGCCTTGCCGGCCGCAGGCGGCCCCGTGCTGGCGAAACTGACGGGCGGCTTTTTCGGCAGCCAGATACCGGAAGATGCGACGGCCGTCATCGAACGCGCGCCGGCAGCGCTGGAAGCGGCCATCCGCGCCCGTGCGCAGGCGCAAAAGGGCATGCGCTACAGCTACGCGCGCGCTGGCGATACCTTGACGGTAACGGCGCTGGGCGTATCGGCCCACTCGTCGAAGCCGGAAGACGGCGTCAACGCCATCAGCATGCTGGCCGACGCGCTGGCCGTGCAGCCATGGCAGGGCACGCAGGCGGCCGACATGTTGTCGTTCCTGAATGAACTGGTGGGCACGGGCATCTACGGCGAGCGTTTCGGCCAGATCGCCTACCGCGACGGCTTCATGGGGCCGATGACGGTGGCGCCCACCGTGCTCAGGCAACAGGGCGCAGCGCTGGAACTGAACATCAACCTGCGCCGTCCGCAAGGCAAGGCAGCCGACGTGCTGCGCCAGCAGGTGACGGCCGCCTTCGATGGCTGGAAAGCGCGGCGCCAGGTGCCGGCCGCGCTGCAGGTGCAGATCGGCGAGCCGTGGCTGCAGACGGCGGCGCCGCAGATTCCCACCCTGTTGTCCGTCTTCGAACACTACACGGGCATGGCGAATCCGCAGCCCGTTGCCATCGGCGGCGGCACCAATTCGCGGCTGTTCCCGAACGCCGTCAGCTTCGGCCCCGCCATGCCGCACACCGTGTACACGGGGCATTCGGAGCACGAGTTCATCACGGAAAAGCAGCTGCTGCTGAACTTGCAGATGTACACGGCCGTCCTCATCGAACTGGCGAAATAGCCGCTTGAAAAAATAGAAGGAAGTCATAGACTGCAAGCTTGGGACTAGTCCGGGCGCCGAACTTTTTTCGTGTGTACCTGTCATATGTCTCCATGGATGGGAGGGCAGTTATGCATAGCAAGCAAGGAGCCTGGCAGGCAGCCTGCGGGCTGGAGACATGCGCGTGTCCGGTGCGCGGCAGGGAGTGGCCATGAACTGGCCGCTGGAACTGGAAGTGGCGCACAAGCTGGCGCAGATGCGGGGCTGGCTGGAAGACCAGCGTGCTGGCGCCGTGCGTTTGCGCGGCGTGGACTGGTTTGCGTGGGCTACGGCGGGCGCGTCGAACAGCCATAGCCACACGGCCGAGTGCGGCTGTGCGGAAGTGCTGGTGACGCGCGGCGCAGCCTACATCCTGACGGACGAAGCGGAAGCCATGCGCATGCGCGAGGAAGAGGTGCGCGGACCGTGGACATGGCAAGTGTCGCCCTGGATGCAGCCGCAGCTGTATGAGCTGCGCGAGCATTTCGTGCAGCATGCGGCCGGCGGCGCGCCCGTGCTGTCCGACCGGCCCGGCTTGCATGAACGTAGCCTGCCCGTGGCCCTGCGCGAAGAGCGGCTGGTGCTGCTGGAATCGGAACAACTGCGTTACCGGCAGGTGGGGCAACTGGCTGCCGGCGCGGCGGCGGATGCGCTGCGCCAGGCCCGTCCCGACTGGAGCGAGCAGGAACTGGCTGCCGCCTGCGTGCGTGCGCTGTGGCTGCGGGGTTTGCAGGCCGTGCACGTGCTGGTCAGCGGAGAGGACCGCCAGCACCGTTACCGGCGTGCACCGCCTGCCCAGGTGCTGCTGGGCACGCAAGCCGTGCTGGCCTTGTGCGCGCGGCGTTTCGGCCTGTGCGCCAGCCTCAGCCGTCAACGGCGCTTCGGTCCCGCGCAGCGCCGCGCCGACGGCGGGGCCGTGGCCATGGACGATGCCGATGCCGCCATGCTGGCGCTGGAAGCGGTGGCGCTCGACGCTTGCGAAACGGGCCATGCGCTGAGCATGGTGTATCACGCGCTCGACAGCGCCTACGCGTATGCGGGCCAGCCCGACACGGTGCGCACCAGCCGGCAAGGCGGCATCCACGGCTATCTGGCGCCCGAAGTGGCGGCCGGCGCGCACACGGAAATCCTCCTCAAGCGGGGCATGGCGCTGGCCTTCCATCCCAGCTTGCCCGGCAGTACGGTGGAAGACACGTTTCTGCTCGACGGCAACCAATTGCACAACCTGACGCACGACCCGGCCTGGCCCTCGGCCGTGGTGCAGGGACGCCGCCGGCCGCTGACCCTGGCGCTGGCCTGAGCGGGCCAGGTGCGGCAGCGAGACAGAGGCCGGGACCGGAACCGGGACAGCGGCCGGCTTTGGTCAGGCGTTGGTCAGGCTTTGGTCAGTCGCGCTTGGGCCGGTCTCAATAGCGCTGCATAACGCCTTTTTGCACGCTGACCCGGTCGCCGATCTGGAAGGCTGGTTGGCTGTTCTGCATGAAGGTGCGCGTCGTGCCGTCGTCCAGGCGCAAGGTGACGCGGTAGAGCATATTGCCCGCCGCCCCCGAAGTGCTGCCGGCCGTGCCCGATGTGCCTGACTGCATGTCGGCACTGCCTTGATCCATGCTGCGCGGCACGGTTTCTATCGATTGCACCGTGGCCGAGCTGATGTTCATGCTCGATGGGCTCATGTCATTGCGCATGTCGCTGCTCGTGCTGCTGCTCATGGCGTTGCCGGTGTCGGTGGCCGTGCGGCTGGCCGTACTGCTTTGCGGCGTCGTGCCGGCCGGTGCGGCATAGGTTTCGCCGCTATTGCTGCGTGCCAGATTGGTATTGTCGTTGGCGTGGCAAGCTGCCAGCAAGATACAGCTCAGGCCGGCCAGCAGCAGGGTTTTTTTCGATCTCATCTTGGTCTCCTCATGGTCGAACACTCAGGATCGGCACCCGCGGTGATGCGGATGGCAGCGATTGCTGCATGTAAGAGCATGGCGGGGCAGGGATGTTCGGCAGCTGTCATTGCCCATTGAGCTAGATCAATGGGCTAATTGCCGTGCTTGGTATAAAGATGCTGGCAATCATTCGTTCGTGCTCCAGCACGTTTCCTCACTGCTGAATCGGGAGAAAAAATGTCATCTGGTCCTACCGCAAAACTGATCGATGAGTTGGTGCTGGCCGTGGGCGGCACTGCGCACGATGCCCGCGCGCGCCATGTCCTGGCCCAGGCCTTGCATGGCCTGGTGCGGCTGGCGCGCTCGGAACAGTTGCTGGACATGCAGCGCGATGCGGCGCGCGCCGTGGGCGCCGGCAGCCGGCGCGAGACGCGTGCCCTGATGCGGCGCCTGGGCACAGGCAGTACGCGCGGCCAGCGGCAGTTGCGGCTGGAATGGCAGGACAGCGAAGCGGATCGCGCCTGACGGCTTGTCAGGCCCCGGTTCAGGCTTCGGGCAGCGGCGCGTTCTTGCCGAGGGCGGCAGCGACCATTTTCGGCCAGAGGAAATACAGGGGCAGGCAGACTGCCGTCGCGGCCGTGACATCGACCACCCAGTCGCTGACGGCGCCATGGCGGTAGGGCAGGAAACTCTGGATGAATTCGTCCAGCGCGCCCATGGCCGCCACCATCAGCACCGACAGCAGTGCCCGGCGTGCCATGCCGCCGCTCGTGCCGCTGAACAGGATCAGGGCCAGCACGCCATAACCGAAGGAATGCAGCACGCCGCCCGACGCATATTGGGCCACGTCCGCGCGCATGCCGGGAATATCGCCGATCACAATGACCAGTATGTACAGCACCACTGCCGTGCGGTAGCGCAGGCGTTCGTAACGTTCGGCAAAACAGAGTTCGGGCAATGGTACAGGCATGATGCGTGAGGGCTGGTGGAAAGGCAGTCACAATATCATGCGCGTGGCGGGACGCCATGTTTTTGCACAAGAGCTTGCCGTACAGGCAAAAAAAAGGCCCGCGGGGGCGCGGGCCAAAAACCCAAATGAAATGGGTCAAGAGTTGAGAGTTGCCTGGTACTCACCATGTCGCGCGCCTTGCCGGCGCGCGCCATGGTCATGAAAGGGGAGTGGTGTGCCATGGCGGCACACCTGTCTGTAGTCAGGCATATCGGTTGCCTGTACAGCAGATGAAGCAAGTATAGGGGGCGAACATGACGGGCTTATGACACGCCGCAACATTTTTTCGCGATCGAGATATTTAATCGAGGAAATTGCACGTCATGGCAAGAATGACCATGTTTCAAGCGTGACAGCAAAAAAAAAGCCCGCTGGTGAAAGCGGGCTTAAAACTATTTTCTTGGAGGAGAATAGTGGAGACAGGTGCATTATGCTGCGTCGCACGATATGTGTCTAATGGTCTTTTCAGATATCCATTATTGGTTTTTGATATAACTGCCTTGAGCTGTCCTCATTCCTTCACGGCCACCGTGTAGTTGAGCGCCATGCGCCCGCCATCGACATAGATGGTCTGGCCCGTCATGTAGGTGGCGTCGTCGCTGGCGAGGAAGGCGGCGATGCCGGCCACTTCCTCCGGTTCGCCGCAGCGGCCCAGCGGCGTGCGCGACAAGATCGTGTGGCGCGCCTGCGGGCTGGACAATACCGCCTGCTTGGCCAGTTCCGTCAGGATGGTGCCCGGTCCGATGCCGTTCACGCGCACGCCGTGCGGCGCCAGGTTCAGGGCCATGACCTTGGTCAGCTGGTTGATGGCGCCTTTCGACACCACATACGGCACCTGGTTCGGGATCGCCAGTTCCGCGTTGACGCTGGACATGTTGATGATGCAGCCGCTGCTGCGCTTGACCATTTCGCGCGCCACGGCCTGGCCGCACAGGAACATCGATTTCAGGTTGATGCGCATGACGCGGTCGAAATCATCTTCGCACACGTCGAGGAAATCGGCCGCGTGCGTGACGCCCGCATTGTTGACGAGGATATCGATGTGGCCGAACTGGGCCAGGGTTTCCTTCAGCATGGCGTCCACATCCGCCTTCTGGCTGACGTCGGCGCAAAAGAAATGCGCCTGCGGGCCGAGGGCGGCGGCTGCCTGCGCGCCTTCTTCCTTGATGTCGACCAGCATCACTTGCGCCCCTTCGGCGATCAGGCGGGTGGCGCAGGCCAGGCCGATGCCTTGCGTGGCGCCCGTGACGATGGCGGTTTTATTGATCAGTTTCATGTGCTCTCCTGGGCGGGTGGGGCGCGCTGCCATTGCGCGCGGCAATGGCAGATTTTAATCCCTGGACAGGAATCAGAGGAGGATGGGTTCGTTCGGCAACTGGTTGCCACGCGTACCGTTGGCGGGGAAGTGGCTTTGCAGCAGGGTGTTGAGCTGTTTCAAGGCATCGAGTGTGCTGTCGTGGTAATTGCCGTCCTTGAAGCCGCCCGTCATGGTGCGGCACACGGCTTGCCACTGTTCCGGCGTGACGCGCCGGCCCACGTTGCGGTCGGCCACGATATCAACCTGATGTTCGGCCAGGTTGATGTAGATCAGTATGCCAACGTTGTCTTCCGTATCCCACACGCCATACTGGGCGAACAGTTCGCGCGCCCGCTCGCGGTTGCTCACGCCCTGGTAAGCCATGCCCGGCGTCAGGGCCGCCTCGACGATCAGGCGCACTTCCGCCTGGTGCATCGCTTCACCGTCGGCAATGGCCGTCTCGATGGCTTTCAGGGTGCGTTCCGGAAAGGCCTGGCGCGCCGTCGCGGGCGTGCCCCGCAAATGCTTCAGGGCCCGTCCGCAGCGTTGTCCGAATGTCAGTTGTTTCGTCATTACCAATCTCCCGAGGCGCCGCCGCCGTCAAAACCGCCGCCGCCGCCACCGAAACCACCGCCGCCTCCGCCACCGCCAAAACCACCACCGCCGCCGAAGCCGCCGCCGCCGCGGTTGTTCAGCGCCTGGTTCAGGATGCTGCCCAGCACGACACCGGTGGCGCCGCTGGACCAGTTGCTGCCGCGCTGCAGCCGCGTAGGCCCGCCGCGCGAGCGGAACAGGGTCAGCACGACGAGAAAACCGAAGAACAGCAAGGGCAGCCAGAAGGTCATGCCGCCCGCTTCCACGGTGGCCGGCGCTTTCTGCTGGACCGGGGCGGGGAATTGCTCCTGGTTCAGCAGGGTGGCAATCGCCCCCACGCCAGCCACCAGGCCGCCATAGAAATCGTTTTGCTTGAAATGGGGGGCGATCACGTCCTGCAGGATGCGTTTCGATTGCGCATCTGTCAGCACGCCTTGCACGCCGCGGCCCGCCTCGATGCGCAGGCGGCGCAGGGACGAGGGATTGTCCTTCGCCACCATCAGCAGCACGCCGTCATCGACGCCCTTGCGGCCCAGTTTCCACGCATCCGTCACGCGGATGCTGTATTGCTCGATGGCTTCCGGTTCCGTGCTCTTGACCAGCAGCACGGCGATCTGGCTGCCCGTCTTGGCTTCGTAATCGGCCAGCACGCCTTCCAGCGCTGCTTTCTGCTTGGCATCGAGCATGTCGGCGTTATCCGTCACGCGGGCCGCCAGCGGCGGCACGGGCTGCAAGCCCTGCGCGCCGGCCGGTGGCGTCGTCCACAGCAGCAGCGCCGTCGCCAGCGCCGCCAGATAAGACCAGGCTTTCATCTTATTTGCCGAAGTTGACGGTTGGCGCGGTCGAGATGGCTTTTTCGTTTTCCACCGTGAACGATGGCTTGACCTTGTAGCCGAAGATCATGGCCGTCAGGTTGTTCGGGAAGCTGCGCGCATGCACGTTGTAATCCTGCACGGCGGTGATGTAGCGCTGGCGCGCCACGGTGATGCGGTTTTCCGTGCCTTCCAGCTGCGACTGCAAGTCGCGGAAGCTGGTATCGGCCTTCAAGTCCGGATATTTCTCGGACACCACCATCAGGCGCGACAGGGCCGACGACAGCTGACCCTGCACCTGCTGGAATTTTTCAAAGGCGGCCGGGTCGTTCAGCACTTCGGGCGTGATCTGGAAACTGGTGGCGGCGGCGCGCGCCTTGGTCACCGCTTCCAGGGTTTCGCGCTCATGCGTGGCGTAGCCCTTGACGGTGTTCACCAGGTTGGGAATCAGGTCGGCGCGGCGCTGGTACTGGTTGACCACTTCGCCCCAGGCGGCCTTGGTTGCCTCGTCCTTGCTCTGGAAGTCGTTGTAGCCGCAGCCCGTCAGGATGCCGGCCAGGACGGTGACGCTCAGCGCCAGGCGCAGCCATTTGGTGAATTGATTGGTGATTTGCATGATGGGTTCCGTGCAGAGTAAGGGAGGTGAGGCAAATATACCTGAAACGGCCCGTAATGTCGGTTTAATAAGCGCCGGCCGCGGCGCCTGGGCGCGCTGCGACGCCGTGGCAAGCCTGCGGCGCGTTACAATACGGGGTTTGCAACTGAATATAGAGAAGGTGTGCCGTGAATTTCATCACTAAATTATCCGCCGCGTGGACGGCCAATAATTCCCTGCTGTGCGTGGGACTGGACCCCGACCTGGCGAAACTGCCGGCCGAACTGCGCGACTTGCCCGATGGAATCACCACCTTTTGCACGCGCATCATCGATGCGACGGCCGACCTGGCCTGCGCCTTCAAGCCGCAGATCGCGTATTTCGGCGCGCTGGGCGCGGAAAAGCAGCTGGAAGACATCTGCCGCTACGTGCGCGAGAACTATCCGCACATCCCGCTGATCCTCGACGCGAAACGGGGCGACATCGGCGCCACGGCCACGCAATACGCGCGCGAAGCGTTCGAGCGCTACGGCGCCGACGCCGTCACCGTGAACCCCTACATGGGCGAGGATTCGCTCGACCCCTACCTGGCGTGGGCAGACCGCGGCGTGATCATCCTGTGCCGCACCTCGAACCCGGGCGGCTCGGACCTGCAATTCCTCGACACGGACGGCGTGCCCCTGTACCAGCGCGTGGCGCGTTTGGTGGCGGACAAATGGAACAAGAATGGCCAGTGCGCGCTCGTCGTCGGCGCCACCTTCCCTGAAGAACTGGCGCAGGTGCGCGCCATCGTCGGCGACATGCCGCTGCTGGTGCCCGGCATCGGCGCCCAGGGCGGCGACATCGCCGCCACCGTCGGCGCGGGCCAGACGGCGAACGGCATGGGCATGATGATCAGCTCGTCGCGCGCCATCATCTACGCCACGCCGCAGGCGGGCGAAGATTTCGCCGACGCGGCGCGCCGCGTGGCCATTGAAACGCGCGATGCGATCAATGCGCACCGTTCGGTTTAAGAACGATATATAGTCAGCAACACAGCGCCTGACAAAACCGTAGCGAGCGGAAGGGAGAGGTGGCCGAGAAGCGCAACCGTACTGTAGTACGGTGAGCATCGCAGGCCACCTATACCGACGCGCAGCAGGTTTGGTCAGGTGCGACTAATCGCGCATGGGCGCGACCATCTCCGCATAGTCGTACAACTCTCCCAGAATTTCTTCCCCCCGCTCATCGACCGATTCCGACAGCACGTCGATCTCCGTAAACAGCATTTCGATGGTGCGGGCGCCGCCGTCGCCGTCGAACAGGCGGGCGGCGCGGTGCTGTTCCCAGCGCAGGCTTTCCGCTTCGCTCAGGGTTTGCGGGAAATTGCGGGCGCGGTAGCGGAACAGCAGCTCCTGCAGGCGTTCGTCGGCAAACGAGGGCCGGGCCGTGGCCAGCTTGGCCGGCGTGTCGCGGCGCAAGGATTCGAGCAGGCGGCGGTCGTCGTTGCTGACGAAACCATTGTACAAATCTTCATCCACGTCCAGCGCGGCATTGGCGCCCGGGCGCTGGAACACTTCGGCCCAGATGGCATCCATGTTGGGCGCCGCGGCGGCAAATTGCGCGTTGACCTTTGCCGCGTCCAGATCGATGCCCCATTGCGCGGCCATGGCCGGCGACAGCGTCTTTAGATTGCCGACCAGCATGGGCGACTTGTTCAGGTGCACGCTTTTCACGGGCAGGCGGGTCATGCCTTCCGGCATGGCGTCCTTGCGCGTGAACAGCCGCGTGCGGATGGTGTCGGCGTCCAGGGTAAAGAGTTCGCGCGGATCGTAGGCGCAATCCCAGACGAGGATCTCGTTTTTATTGCTCGGGTGCGTGGCCAGCGGCCAGACGACGCCCAGGCAGCCCCGTTCGGCGGGGAACATGCCGGACACGTGCAGGAAAGGCTGGCGCTCGCCGGCGGCCAGGTGCATGCCCATTTCGCTGGCGACCCGGTCCTTCTTGTGCAAGGCCAGGCAGAATTCGAACAGCTTTGGCTGCTTTTCCTTGATCAGGCGGGCCAGGGCGATGGTGGCGCGCACGTCGGACAGCGCATCGTGCGCCGCTTCGTGGACCAGGCCATTGGCCTTGCTCAAGTGTTCCAGCCTGAAACTGGTCTGGCCATCGTCGCGCTTCGGCCATGCGATGCCCTCCGGGCGCAGCGCGTGCGTCATGCGCACCACGTCGAGGATGTCCCAGCGGCCGCAATGGTTCTTCCATTCGCGCGCATACGGATCGATCAGGTTGCGCCAGAACAGGAAACGCGTGACTTCATCGTCGAAACGGATGGTGTTGTAGCCCACGCCGATGGTGCCCGGCTCCGAAAACGCCGCTTCGATGGTGGCGGCAAACTGGTGCTCGGGCACGCCCAGCTGCAGACACTGCTGCGGCGTGATGCCCGTGATCAGGCACGATTGCGGGTCGGGCAGGAAATCATTGGCAGGCTGGCAATACAGCATGATCGGGTCGCCGATCTCGTTGAGGTCGGCATCCGTGCGGATGGCGGCGAACTGGGCCGGGCGATCGCGGCGCGGTTGGGCGCCAAAGGTTTCGTAGTCGTGCCAAAGAAAGGTCTGGGTAGTCATTGATGGTCGTTGCTTGCTTAATTGTTATCTTAATTGTCCGGGCCGCTTCAGTTTTCTGAAAACCTGCCGATACTACACGAGAGGATGGTCATCATCGCGTTTCCCGCATGGTGGCATACATTGCCCGTTCAAGGAGGTCTATCGTGTCAATTCCCATCGCCGCAGGCGGCAATTCCGCTCCTTCCGTGACTTCCGTCAGTACGGGTGTTGCTGGCAAGGACGATAAAATCCAGCAAAAGGACGGCGTCAACACTGAAATGAGCGTGAACGACCGCACCAAGCTGCAGTTGAACGCTTCCATCATGCAGGCGTCGCTGAATGTGTCGATCGGTTCGGAAAACGAACCGCTGGCGCTGCTGTACAAGACGGCCATCACCAACATCAATGAAGCGCTGAAGGGCCAGTACGGCGACGACACGATCCAGAACGCGGCCTCGCAGGACAATAGCGCCGAAGCGACGGCGAGCCGCATTGTATCGCTGTCGACGGGGTTTTTTGACGCGTTCAAAAAGCAGAACCCCGGCCTGGACGATGACACGGCCTTGACCAAGTTCATGGACACGATCAGCGGCGGGATGGAAAAAGGCTTCAAGGAAGCGCGCGATATTCTGGGCGGCTTGAAAGTATTGCAAGGCGATATCGCCAGCAATATCGACAAGACGTACGCGCTGGTGCAGAAGGGCTATGCGGACTTCGTCGCCGCGCACAGCAGCAAGAAGGATGACGCTGCGGCGCCAACTACGCCTGCCAAGCCGGCCGACAGCAAGGCTGCCTGAGCATTATCCTTACTTGAGGTGCGGGAAGCGCCCGAGAAAATGTCCAGGGCCAGGCGCATTGCCGAAGACAGTACGAATGTACGGCGAGAAAATGCCACGACGCCATGGGCTTTTTATCAGGTGCTTACGCGGTTGCGGCCGTTCGCCTTGGCCCGGTACAGCGCCGCATCGGCCGCCGCGATCAGGCCCTCGTCATCCTGTTCGGCCGCCAGGCTGGCCACGCCGAAGGAACCCGTGATGTGCGGCAGCGGGCTGCGCATGTCGGCGAAGATGACGGCTTGCTGCATGCGCTCGCACAGGCGCTCGGCCACGCGCAGGGCCACGTTTTCGTTGGTGTCGGGCAAGATCACCATCATTTCCTCGCCACCATAGCGCACGGCAAAATCCGTGGGCCGCAGGGCGGCGCCCAGCACCTGCGCGGCGATGCGCAGTGCCTGGTCGCCCGCCTGGTGGCCGTGCGTGTCGTTGAAACGCTTGAAATGGTCGAGGTCTATCATCACCAGCGACAGGGGCGAGTTGCTGCCGTGGGCCGTGACTATCATGTTCGGCAATAAATCGGTCAGCCAGGCGCGGTTATACAGGCCCGTCAGGCTGTCGACCATCGACAGCTGGCGGTAGAACTCGCCCAGTTTCTGGCGCCGGCGCAGCAGGGCATTGGCAGCGCGGATGCGGAAGGACAGCAGCCGCAGCAGGTTGCGCGCCAGGCCGTTCGATTGCTCGATCAATTCCCACACGATGGCCGCGTCGATCACCAGCAAATCGGTTTCCTCGAGGGCGGAAATGGCGGCCAGGTTGCTCGCTTCGTCGAGCACCGATTGTTCGCCCACGCTTTCGCCGGGCAAGACCTTGCTGACGGTGCCGTCATCCATGCCCGTGTGGGTGTCGGCGGCCACGGCCAGCGAGCCGCGCAGGACGATGTACAGGCTGGTGCCCTGGGTGTCGGCAATGGCTTCGCCCGCTTCGAGGCGCATGACGGGGCAGGGCGCCAGCATGGCGGCCGTCTGGCTATCCGCCCCATCGCGAAATAGCTGTAAATCGCCGATGTTGCAGCCTGAAGCGCTGAAGTTGCCGATCTGTTCCACAATCACACTTTCAAAAAGCCGGCGCGCGCGAGCAGAGGGCCGGTATCTTCATGATAGCGTAAAGCGGCCTTGGCTGTAACGGCAAAAGCTTGCTTGATGTTACTTACTGTGAGAAATACGACAATTATTTCCTTGTCGTGTTGATAAGCTGGAATGCTTGCAGTTTGATCATTGTTATTGCTGCATGCGAAAGGCGGGGCCAGATGTGCAAAGGCAGCCTTGAACGGCTGCCTTGGTCTCTGGCAAATACTGCAGTGGGGGGATTACTCGGCGGTTTCTTCCGCTTCGGCCGCATCGATCACGGCATTCTTGCCGGTGGCGTGGCGCTTGCTGTCTTGCAGGCGGCCCAGGGCGCTATCGATGGCGCGTTTCAGTTTGTCGGTGGCGCCGGCAACGGATTGGTGCACGGTGGCGTTTTGCTCGGTCACGGCGATTGGTTGATAGCCAGCAACGCGTGCTTCCATGACGCAGCGGATATCGTCGGCGCCGCCTTTCGGGCCATTCGTGTCGCTGAGGTGGACTTCGATGCGGGTCAGGTTGTCGCGGAAGCGGCTCAGTGCGTTTTCAAGTACGGATTGCACATGTTCGTTCAGTCCAGCGGTGTTGGCGATGGTGCTGTCGGTATGAATATTGATTTGCATATGCTTACTCCTGTCAATTCAAAAAAAACCCATCTCAGGCGCCTGGCACGGCAGTGGTCAAACCCGCTGCCAGGGCGCGTCGGCGCCTGGTTCTTGCCTCATGCACCAGATCTGTGCATGACCTGTCTTACGTAATCCATCTTACTCCTCTTTCCCGTATTTCAAGAGGGTGCGCACGATTAAGATGAGCTTAACCCTACACCCAGGTCAAGTTTCCTCTCGGAATCTTTTGGGCCGCCGTCAGCCCCGCCGTTTATCCATTGATGAGACCGGCCGCGATATTGATCGACAGTCCCAGCACGACCAGGTTGAAGAAAAAGCTCAGCACGGATTGTCCCAGCACGATTTGCCGCATCAGCCGCGTCTGCACGGAAACGTCGGACGTTTGCACGGCCACGGCGATGGTGAAGGCGAAATACAGGAAATCCCAGTAATCGGGGTTTTGCTCGTCGTCGGGAAACTTCAGGGGACGCAAGGCGGGGTCGGCCTGGTAATACAGGTGGGCATAGTGAAAGCAGAACAGGGTGCCGACGAGAAACCAGGAGCCGACCAGGGTGAGGATCGTCAGGCCGTAGTGCAGCGCGCGCTCGTCCGGCGCCATGTCCTTCATCGAGGACAGCTGCGAGACGATGGCCACCAGGCTCATCACGGACGCCACGGACAGGGCCGACAACACCGTGGCGGCCCGTTCATCCTGGCGCTGCGCCATGGCCTTGACCTTGTGGTGGTTGGCCCGCATCATCATCCAGGCCATCGTCGCCAGGTAGAACCAGACGGCCACGTTCCACGCCGTCAGCAGGCGCGTCATCTGTTGCCAGGACGCGGGCAGCAGCAGGCCGGCCGCCACGCCGATGGCCGTGGCCAGGCTCAGGTGGGGGCGGCTGCGGATGAAGCCGTGAAACGGAAGCGTGATTTTCATGGTGCGAAGTCGTCAGTGGCAATAGCGCATCTTAGACCTTATGTGCCGGTCGCGGTGGCCGTCCTGGCGGCTGCTTCCTTCTCGTGGTGGGGGAAGCGGTCCATGCGCGACAGCACGGGAAACAGCACGGCCCACACGCCCGTCACGGCCAGGGTGGCGGCGCCGCCGAAGAGCACGGCGCGCACGAGGCCGAACCAGCCGGCCGTCAGGCCCGATTCGAATTCGCCCAGCTCGTTCGAGGCACCGATGAAGACGGCATTCACGGCGCTGACCCGGCCGCGGATTTCGTCCGGCGTCTCGAACTGCACCAGCAGGTGGCGGATGTAGACGCTGACCATGTCGCCGGCGCCCATCAGGAACAGCGCCGCCAGCGCCAGCGGGAAATAGCTGGTGCTGCCCAGCACCAGGGTGCCCAGGCCGAAGACGGCCACGCCGCCGAACATCCAGGCGCCCACCCGGCGCGTGATGGGGAACATGGCCAGCGCGATCGAGCACAGGGCGGCGCCGGCGCCTGGCGCCGTGCGCAGCAGGCCCAGGCCGCTGGGACCGATATGCAGCACGTCATGCGCGAGCGCAGGCAGCAGGGCCGTGGCGCCGCCGAACAGTACGGCAAACAGGTCGAGCGAAATGGCGCCCAGCACGATGGGTTTCGACCAGACGAAACGCAAGCCTTCGAGCAAGGTATGCCAGCTGACGGGCTCGCGTTTCACCACTTGCGGTGCCGGCGTGGTGGCGCGCATCAGCAGGACGGACACCACCAGCAGCGCGGACGAGACCAGGTACACGACCTTGGGCCCGAAGTAGTACAGCAAGCCGCCCAGGGTGGGCCCCAGGATGATGGCCACGTGCGAGCTCGACGAGCTGAGCGCCACGGCGCGGCTGAAATGTTCCGTTGGTACCATGTTCACCAGCACGGCTTGCGTGGCCGGCATCATGAAGGCGCGCGCGCTGCCGAACAGCACCAGCACGGCAAACACGGGCCAGACGATGGACAGCCCGCTCAGCGTAAAGGCCAGCAAGGCCAGCGCGCACGCCAGCTGGGCCGCCAGGCACCAGGCGATGATGTTGCGGCGGTTGTAGCGGTCGGCCACGTGGCCGGCCGGCAAGATCAGCACGAGGAAGGGGGCGAACTGCGCCAGGCCGATCAAGCCCAGGTCGAACAGGCTGCCCGTGATCTGGTACACCTGCCAGCCGATGGCCACGCTTTGCATCTGCACGGCCAGCGTGCCCAGCACGCGGGCGGAAAGGTAGAAGGCGAAATTGCGGTGACGCAGGATACTGAAGCCGTTGCCGGCAGATGCGAGGGACATGAGATTTCCAGGGAACGGCGGGGTGGAGCGGTGGCGGCAGCGGATGCCGCGCCAGCAGCACCCCGCTGTCTGGATGCTTACTTGGCCAGGTCGGCTTCCGTGGTGAAGGCGTCCGCGTAGAACTCGTCGGCTGGCAACTGGCACAATTGCACGAAATCGCGGTTTGCCGATTCGACGACGATCGGTGCGCCGCAGGCGTAGACCTGGTGCGCGGACAGGTCGGGCAAGTCCGCCATCACGGCCTGGTGCACAAAGCCCGTGCGGCCGCTCCAGGCGTCTTCCGGCAAGGCTTCCGAGACGACGGGCACATACGTGAATTGCGGCAGGTCGGCGGCCCACTGACGGCACAGCGCATCCATATACAGGTCGTGCGGACGGCGGCCGCCCCAGTACAGGGTGATCGGGCGCTGGGATTTTTCGTTGACCATGTGTTCGACGATGGCTTTCAGCGGGGCAAAGCCCGTGCCCGAGGCCAGCAGCACGACGGGCTTGTCGGAATCTTCGCGCAGGAAGAAGGTGCCCATCGGGCCTTCGAAGCGCAGGATGTCGCGCTCTTTCATGGTGCCGAATACCTGGTCGGTGAACAGGCCGCCTGGCATGTGGCGGATATGCAGGCTTACGGGTCCGCCTTCGACGGGCGCGCTGGCCATGCTGTAGCTGCGGCGCTTGTTGTCGCGCAGCATGATTTCGATATACTGTCCGGCGCGGTAGTGCAGGCGCTCGCTGGCCGGCAGCTGCAGGGTCAGCACGACGACGTCTGGCGCGACTTTTTCGATGGTGGTCACGCGCGACGGCATTTTCTTGATCGGGTAGTCGCTGCTGCCCGCCACTTCGCGCGCCTGCACCACCAGGTCGCCCTGGGGGACGGCGCAGCACAGCAGCGAATAGCCGGCGGCCGCTTCATCTTCCGTCAGGGAGCGGGCCTGGTATGGCTTATGCTGTACATTGCCGGACACGATCTTGCCCTTGCAGGAGCTGCAGGCGCCGCTCTTGCAGCTGTACGGCAGGCCCACGCCGGCGCGGATTGCTGCCGACAGGACGGTTTCGTCCGCTTCACAGCTGAATTGGTGGCCGCTGGGCTGAACAGTAATTTGAAAAGTCATACAATCCTTGAGATGAAAAATATGTTAATGCACTCTTTGCGCAAGCCGTTGGGCTTGCCGCGCCTGCTGATCCTGGGCTGCGGCGATGTGGGCATGCGGTTGCTGCCCTTGCTGCGCGCGCGCTTTCGCGTCTTTGCCGTCACCAGCCAGCCGGGGCGCTGCGCCCAACTGCGGGCCGCTGGCGCCGTGCCCATCGTGGCCAACCTCGACGACCGCGCCAGCCTGCAACGGCTGGCGGGGCTGGCGACCATGGTCGTGCACCTGGCGCCGCCCCTGTCGTCGGGCGTGCTGGACCGGCGCACGCGCAATCTGGTCGCCATTTTACCCGAGCACGCCCGCATGGTGTATGTGAGCACCAGCGGCGTATATGGTGATTGCGCTGGCGCCTGGGTCGATGAGACGCGGCCGGTGGCGCCGGCGAATGCGCGCGCGCGCCGCCGCGTCGACGCCGAACAGGTCTTGCGGGGCTGGGGCGCGCGCCGCGGCGCCAGCGTGGCCATCCTGCGCGTGCCCGGCATCTATGCGGATGACCGCCTGCCATTGAAACGCCTGCGCGAAGGCACGCCGGCCCTGGCTGCGGGCGACGATGTGTATACCAACCATATCCATGCCGATGACCTGGCCCGCATCATCGAGCGGGCCTTGTGGCGGGGCAAGCCGGGACGCGTGTATCACGCCAGCGATGACAGCGAGCTCAAAATGGCAGAGTACTTCGATGCCGTGGCCGATACCTTCGGCTTGCCGCGTCCGCCGCGCCTGCCGCGTGCCCAGCTGCAGCAAGTGGTCACGCCGATGCTGCTGTCGTTCATGTCCGAATCGCGCCGCCTGCACAATACGCGCATCAAGCGCGAGCTGGGCGTGCGCCTGCGCTACGCGCGCGTGGCCGATGCCTTGCGGCCGCTGGCCGCCGGCGGGGCCCGCATCGGGTAAAATGGCCGGTTATCTGCGCACTTTTCCTGGGCCGGCGCGCAGCGCGTCGTTCCGGCGGTGCGCCATTCACTTAAGGAATACAGCATGACCACCCTCACTTACGAAGAATACCTGGACGAGGTCACCACCGTCCTGACGGAACTGTATGACCTCGATGACGACGCCGCCATCAAGCTGGTCGTGGCAGCGCAGGACGCCGAATTTTTTGTCCCGCACGATGCGCATGAGGAAATGCGTACCGTCGAGCAAGCCAAGAAAGATGCGGTCACCCTGTTCGAGCGCAAGCAGAATCGCCAGCAAACGCAGGAAAAGCAGCAACAGCGCGTGCGCCAGCAAAAGAAATAAGGAAGGGCCGCCGCGGCCGCCAGGCCGTGGGGCAGGATGGGCTTCGGCGCAACGTCGGGGCCTTGCCATTTGATGCAGCGCAAACGTGTCATGGCGAGCTGGCGATATGGTGAGCAATGTCGTCACGCGTCTTGGCTATTTGTGGCGGGCTCTACAATTAGCGCGACGTTGTTTTCCGTCAGCAGGAGCGAGCCATGCGAGCTATGAGTCACCCCAGCAAGGAACAGGTGCGCGCCTATATGCGCCGCCGTGAGCGTGCGTTGCAGCCACCGCCGCCACCCGATGAAATTCGCCGGCAACTGGCCTGGTGCCGCGTGGACGCCTTCCCGAGCGCCAGTCTGCGGGCCACCCCGGCCGGCGTGGCCGTCCAGGGCTGGCACTTGTCAGCGGAAATGGCACGCCTGAGCGCGCTCATGGCGATTGCCTGGTTCATGCGTAGCGGCGTTCCTCATTGTAAAAATTGATGACTTGCAGCAAATTTTTCCGATTTGAGTTATCCTCTAGCACATTCCAAGTGCGTCAATTCTCTTCAATTATCACAATTTTGCTTTAAGTTACGCAAAAATCAACAATAGCGTGTATTATATTGTTTGCGGCGTAAATGCCGCATAAGTGATGGCGCTTTTTAGTGTGTTTACCCTGAATTATTGCAGAAGAGACATTTGGTTTCTTTTTGCACTAATACAACAAGTCGGATTTTTGATCATGTCTCTCAAACAAATTACCTCTTTGCCTACCTACAACCCGAATCGCGTCCTCGATGCGATCATCGACAAGCTGCAACTGAAAAACGATGCCGCCCTGTCGCGAGCTCTGGAAGTGGCGCCACCTGTTATCAGCAAGATTCGTCACAATACCTTGCCGATCGGCGCCACGATCCTCATCCGCATGCATGAAATCAGCGATTTCAGCATTCGTGAACTGCGCGAACTGATGGCTGCCTAAGAGCGCCTGACAGACGGCAAACTGAGAGGTGCCGTCTGGGTAAGTCAAGCTTGCCGCGTGCGGCAGCCACCTTTGTTTTCTCTATTGCGGGTCGGGGTTCAGCACCGGACGATCGATATAGAAACGCCCCATCTCCAGGCCAGTCGTGGACGACTTGACCACTGCGGCGGTCAGCGTGGCGGGTGCGCTGGAAAATGCGGTGCTGGCAGCACCGGTCGCGCGGCCCGAATACGCCGTCGCCTGTACCGCTGCGCTGGAAAACGCCGTCTGCACGGCCCGGCCCGAGTATGCCGTCGCCTGTACCGCCGCACTGGAAAATGCTGTTTGTACAGCCCGTCCTGAATACGCGGCTTGCACGGCCCGTCCCGAATAGGCTGCCTGCACGGCGCGGCCCGAATACGCGGTTTCTGCGCGGATATAATCTTCCCCGAACGTTTGCTCGTACAGCTGCTTCATGCGCTCGCCCACGCGGTGATGCGCCGCTTCGTCATCCTCGCCGCGCAAGCCGATGTACGGGAAGTGATGCAGGAAGTAACCGAAGACCTGTTCGCAGTCGGCCGCATATTTCAGGGTGTCGAGGATGTGGTAGTGCCAGAAGGTATCGACGTCCATCAGCGGCGCCGTTTCTTCTTCCGGAAACTGTTTCATCAGGATCAGGAAGCGCCGGTATTCGAACTCCACCGCATTGGCCTTCTCCAGGCTCCATCCTTCGCCGGATTCCCGGTGCATCAGCTTGACCTTGATCGCGTCCAAATTCAAATCGGCAATTGCCTTGAAACTGTCGTTGGTATCCATGGGTGTCCTTTAGTCGTGGGTATCGTAAAAGCGCTGCGTGGGGGAAAAACGGTGAAAAAATGGCTGGCTGGTGGCGAGAACTCCTGGCAGGTGGAAGGGCGCCTGGATGGTGACTGTCAGGCTAATTGTTCTACATCAATATTGCATCTAATCACAAAATACGCAAGCTGAGCTTGTTTCAAGCGGGCGTCTCCGTCAGGCGCTGGCCCTGCTTTCCTCCTGGTAGGGAAATGCGGTGGCGTCCGCGCCCAGCGGCACGCTGACGTGCACGCTCATGCCGGCGCCGGGGCTGCTTTCGATGTGGAAAGTACCGCCCAGCAACTTGATGCGCTCTTCGATGCCCACCAGGCCAAACGAGCCCAGTTTGTTGCGTCCGTCGATGGCCGCGCCCACGCCGTTGTCGCTGACGCTCATCGACACCGTATCGCGGCACTTTTCCAGCTTGACTTGCACGCGGCTGGCATTGGCATGCTGGGAAATATTGCTCAGCGATTCCTGCAGGATGCGGAACAGGGCCGTGGCGCACTGGTCGCTGAGGCAAATGTCGTCATGGCTTTCGCTCACTTCGCAGGCGATGCCCGTGCGCAGGCGAAACTGCGCCACCTGCCATTCGACGGCCGCATTCACGCCCAGGTCCAGCACGGTCGGGCGCAAGTCGTTGATGATCTGCCGCACGCTCTTGATGGTGGCGTCGATCTGTTCCAGGGTCGAGCGGGCGCGGGCGTTCAGGCGCGGGTGGCGGCGCTGCGTGCGCGAAGCCAGCATGTCGGCGTCGATGCGCAGCACGAGCAGGTTCTGTCCCAGGTCGTCGTGGATTTCGCGCGCGATGCGCTTGCGTTCCTCTTCCTTGATCTGGTCGGCATGGGCCGCCAGGCGGCGCAGTTTCTGGTGAGATAGTTGCAGGCGGATCTGGCTGGCGCGCAATTCTTCCGTCATGCCCGTGGCCATCTGGATGGCGCGCCGGCGCGACGACGCCAGGGTATGGAACAGCATATACAGCAGCATGGTGCTGGCAAAGCCCGTCAGCAGGGCCAGCCACGGCAGGAAGGCGTCGAAGCGCGTGTACAGGTCGCTCTTGCGCACGCTGAACAGCGCTTGCCACATGCGGCCATTGTGCTCGATCAGCATCGTACTGCTCAGGTAGCGCCCTGAGTTGCCGGGCAGCCACCATGGCGCATGCATGCCCGCCGTCGTGCTGTCGAAGATGGGACGCATGTCGTGCGGCAAGTCCAGGGGCGCGCGCGCCTGCGGGCCGATATCGAACAGGGTCAGGCGGACATTGCGTACCGGCATGTCGGCCAGCGCGCTGCGCATCATCGTCACCAGGTCGTAGCCGATGCCGACGGAACCCCGGTAAGCTGCGCGCCTTTGTTCCACCGTGCCGGTGGGCATGCCGTAGCGGTACACGGGCAGGCGCATGGCCATGCCCGTCAGCTGCGGCCGGCCTTCCATGGGCACGGGCACGCCGGAATTGCTGATCTGCCCCGAATCGCGCGACTGCGCCAGCGCTTCGGCGATCAGGGGGCGCGAGGCGATGTCGTAGCCAAACTTTTCCGGGGCGCTGGCAATCGGTTCGATGTACACGAGCACGGAATAACGGTCGCGCGGGGCGGGCGGATCGATGGCAAACGGGGGGTAGCCGTCGCTCCCGGGCGGATAGTCGTGCTGCATGGCCTTTTCGAAGGCGGCGCGCTGCGCACCGTCGAGTTCCTGGGTGTAATTGAGATTCATCACGCCCGGGTAGTTCTGTTGCAAGGCCATGTTTGCCACGTAGCGGTGGAATTGCTCGCGGCTCACGTGTTCGTTGGCGTGGAACAGGCTGGCCGTGCCGCGCAGCAGGTTGGCATACGACTTGACGCGCGATTCGATGTTTTTCTGCGTATTGCGGGCCAGATTGTTGAACAGGTCGCTGGCATCGCTTTCGATCGACAGCGAGGCTGCCACGTAGAACAGCAGGCCCGCCATCACCGACATCACGAAGCCAAGCAGCCAGAGCGGTCTTTTTTCCGCAGATAAAGGGTGTTCGCCGGCAGTAGAAGACATCGCCATCCGCATCAGGAAAAGGAATCGGGTGCCGCCTGGGTGGCGGTGGCTAGGCTGGGTTGTACAAGCACTATCGGAATTGCAAATTGCTCAATAGCTGCCTAATATACAAAACTATCGTGAATATAGTCAACAGGCAATATTTCTCCATGAAACGAAAAAAAACCGCCGCAGCGGTTTTTTGTGTGTGCCGTCCAGCCCTTATTTCGCGGGCTGCCAGCTGTCTTTCAGGGTGACGATGCGGTTGAAGATGGGCTTGCCCGGCTGGCTGTCCACGCGGTCGGCCGCGAAGTAGCCGTGGCGCTCGAACTGGAAGCGCTGTTCCGGCTGGGCCAGTTCCGCGCCCGGTTCCAGCCACGCTTGCACGACTTCCTTGGCCAGCGGGTTCAGGGCCAGCTTGAAGTCCTTGCCGCCCGCGTCAGGCTGCGGGTCCGTGAACAGGCGGTCGTACAGGCGCACTTCGGCGGGAATGGCCGTCGCCGCGCTTACCCAGTGCATATTGCCCTTGACCTTGTAGTTGGCGCTGCCTTCCGTGCCCGACTTGCTGTCCGGGAAATAGGTGCAATGCACGGCGATGACCTTGCCGTTATCATCCTTGTCAAAGCCCGTGCACTCGATCACGTAGCCGTAGCGCAAGCGCACCTTGCTGCCCGGCTTGTCGTCGATGGGCGGATACAGGCGGAAGTAACCCTTGTTCGGCACTTCCATGAAGTCGTCTTCCTCGATCCACAGCTCGCGCGAGATGGGGAAGGTGCGCAAGCCACGCTCCGGGAAGTGCGGGTGCACGGGCGCCGTGCATTCCACGCTCTCGTTTTCAGGGAAATTGTCGATGATCAATTTCAACGGACGCAGCACGGCCACGGTGCGCGGCGCCTTCGGGTCCAGGTCTTCGCGCAAACAGCCTTCGAGCACGCTGTAGTCGATCCAGCCGTCGGACTTGGTCACGCCCGTGCGTTCGCACATCAATTGAATCGCTTCCGGCGTGTAGCCGCGGCGGCGCATACCCACCAGGGTCGGCATGCGGGGATCGTCCCAGCCGTCGACGATTTTTTCTTCCACCAGCTGGCGCAGCTTGCGCTTGCTGGTGACGATATAGGTCAGGTTCAGGCGCGAGAATTCGAACTGGTGCGGCACCGGTTGCTGGAAGAAGCCGCCGGCCGACAGGGTTTCCAGCAGCCAGTCGTAGAACGGGCGGTGGTCCTGGAATTCCAGCGTGCAGATCGAATGCGTGATGTTTTCCAGCGCGTCCGAAATCGGGTGCGTGTAGTCGTACATCGGATAGATGCACCAGGCATCGCCCGTGCGGTGATGGTGCGCATGGCGGATGCGGTAGATGGCCGGGTCGCGCAAGTTCATGTTCGGCGAACTCATGGCATCTTCGCTCATCTTCGCGCGCAGGATGTGCTCGCCATCCTTGAACTGGCCCGCCTTCATGGCGCGGAACAGGGCCAGCGATTCGTCGCGCGGACGGTCGCGGAACGGCGAATTCTTGCCGGCCTGGCCGAAATTGCCCCGGTTGGCGGCCATGTCTTCGGCGCTCTGGCTGTCCACATAGGCAAAGCCGGCCGTGATCAGGTACTCGGCCATCGCGTACAGCTGGTCGAAATAGTCGCTCGCGTAGTGCAGGTGGCTCTGGCCGTCGCCATTCTTCGGTTCCCAGTCAAAGCCCAGCCATTTCACGCTGTCCATGATGGTGTCGACGTATTCCTGCTCTTCCTTCGCCGGATTGGTGTCGTCGAAGCGCAGGTTGCACTGGCCGGCGTAATCGCGCGCCAGGCCGAAGTTGACGCAGATCGACTTGGCGTGGCCCACGTGCAGGTAGCCGTTCGGCTCCGGCGGGAAACGCGTGATCACCTGGGGCAGGCCGGGACGCACGTGGGCGCCGGCAGCCAGGTCGGCTTCGATGATGTTACGCAAGAAATTGGGCGCCAGCGCTGGCGCGGCGGTATTCGGGTTATCGTTGCTCATTGATCAATGCGGAAGAGTGACAGTAAAAAGCATTTTACCGTACCGCAAGCGCTTTATAAGCACGTATTTGCCCCCATTTCCCAGCATGCAAGCGACGCGGACGCCGTTCTATAGGATAATTCGCCTTTAATTAGTAGAAATTCGCGCCTCCGGAGCCTCATATGGAAAATTTATATAACGTCCTCGGTGTCGCACCCAATGCCAGCGACGATGAAATCAAGAAGGTTTACCGTTCGCTGGCCATGCGCTTCCACCCCGACCGCAACCAGGCCCCCGGCGCCGAGGCGCGCTTCAAGAGCGTCACCAAGGCGTATGAAATCCTGGCCGACCCGGCCAAACGCGCCGAATACGACCAGAGCGTGAACCACCGCATCATCATCGACCCGGAAGCGGAAGCCTATGCCCTGTGGTGCGGCGTGTTCCGTTTGCACGGCACAGTATTACCTGCCGATTAAATCGATGCGGCCCGCATCTGCCGGCCAGAATTACTTGAAAAACAACAACAACGGCGCTGTTAATCCAGCGCCGCGCATCACATTGGAAAGCACAGCATGAGAAGAGTACACCCTGAATTCGCGTATCAGTCGCGCGAGCTGGAAGGCCAGATCGAAGGCATCCTCGGCGACCCGCCGAACCGCAAGAACTACAAAAGCATGGTCGACGCGCTGGTTGGCGAGTACGCGAGCGGCGGCGGCATCGAAGACGTGAACATGCTGGCCTTCGCGCTGGTCGACCACATCACGTTCAGCGATCCGAAAGGCTTGCTGGCCGAAAGCGAAGACTACGAGTTCGGCGACCCGGCCCGCGTGTTTTCCATGGCCGCCTGCGCCGCGCCGGAAGCGGCCAAGATGTACGCGGCCATCGAAGAGAGCTTCCCGGACCTGGCGCGCCAGGCCATCATCACGGCTTTCCTGCACAAGAATCCGCGCCTGTGGGACGACGACGACCAGTCGCTCGACCAGCTGGCCGCCAATGACGACGGCGACGACGAGCACGACGAAGACGAAGCCACCGACGATTTCGCCCAGATGTTCGACCAGGATGGAGATGACCATGGCAGATAATGACAAGCAAAATGCGGAGCAAAAAAGCAATCTTCCCGCGCTGACCAAACAGGTCACGGAATTGG
Source organism: Janthinobacterium violaceinigrum (assembly GCF_009208555.1). GTDB lineage: Bacteria > Pseudomonadota > Gammaproteobacteria > Burkholderiales > Burkholderiaceae_D > Janthinobacterium > Janthinobacterium violaceinigrum. The sequence continues at coordinate 62,648 of NZ_WFLI01000020.1, forward strand.
TGCTGTCCGGTTCGCTGGGCCACGCCGAGCAGGCGTTTGCCGACGCGGCCGACCAGTACGGCGACCTGGCCGTGGTGGAAGTGCTCAATGCCATCCCGCCGCAAGTGACGGCCCTGCACCTGGCCGGCTTTGACGGCGGCAAGATGTCGCTGGCCACCTTGCTGGTGCCGCCGAAAGCCTGGGCCGACAGCCTGGCCTTCATCGCCGCTACCTGGAGCGACGACCAGATCGAGGACGATCCGGAACGCATCGCCGAAGCGCTGTTCGCGCACATCCACGGCGTGGTGTTTTCCACCGACGACGCCGAGCGCCGCCGCGAGCTGCTGCTCGAAGCGTCCGCCACCGACTGGGGCGCCACGGCGTTTGCCATCCTGTTCTCGATGGCGCCGAAGGAAATCCTCGAAGTGGCGGGCGAAATCGTCATCAAGGGTCCGTATGTGACGGGCGTGACCTCGTCCGACAACGACGTCGTGCCGCTGGCCATCGAGCTGGCGCAGGCGAATGAGGACGGCTGGGACCGCTCGCTGTTCGAGCTGTTCCCCGATTTCCGCCACAGCGCGGACCTGGCCGATGCCGAATACTCGGACGACCCAGACGAAGAGCCGACCATGTTGCAGCGTAGTACCAAGGAATTGCTGTACCGCCTGCGCAAGCAAGTGCCGAGCACGCGCAGCGCGCCACGTTCCAGCACGCGCCGCAGCCTGGGCACGGGCATTTTCTCGTGATGAAAGCAGGGAACGACTGATGCTGCCAGCAATTGTTGTAGAGAATCTTCCGCGCCTGGTGCGCGCCATCAAGCTGTTGCCGAACGACCCGCGCGAGGACGCGGCCCTGAACCTGGCCGACGAATTGACGGGCATCACGGCCATGGTGGCCGAGAAGTTCACGAATGAACGCACGGCCGACGGCATCCAGAAGGCGCTGTACCTGACGGTGGGCGGCGTGTCCCTGGGCCTGGAGCAGGCCGTCGCGCATGATGGCGACCAGGCCGCCCTCGATTTCCTCGTCGAGCATGGCGCCGAGCACGCGTTCCAGGTGGGCTTTCGCCTGATCAAGGAACTGTCGCAGCTGCCCGAAGACGCTCTCGTGGGCGAATACGACCAGGACCCCGTGTATTTGCAGCGCCGCCTGCGCGAGCTGTTCATCGATATTTGCCAGGCCGACCCGAACCAGAACTGGGCCGGCTATGAAAAGTATGCGGTGCAGTTGCAGCAGCGCAAGGAAGTGCAAGCCGTCGTGCGCCTGGCCAGCTGGCTGCGCCGTCACCACGACAACGGCCCCGTCAGCGACAGCGACTTGAATGCCGAGGGCGTCATCGCGCTGGCCATCATCTTCGCCATCGAAGGCGGCGGGCGCGTCATCGCGCGTACGGGGCAGAAAGAGTTTGAACGCTTCGTGCGTTCCGTGCGCAAGAACAAGCCCGACTTCGAGGAAGGCTGGGCCGCCCTGGTGGCCAAGGTGCCCGTGCAGCACCATCCCGTGCTGCTCGACCGCATCGCCTCGTATCGCCGCAGCTGCACCGTGGTGCAGAAGATCCTCACGCGGGCCAGCATGAAAAGCCTGTTCGAGGACCTGGAAAACTATGCGGGTTCGGAGCTGGACGCCGACTACTCGTAATGCAGTACGTGGGCCGGCGCCTGCCGGCCTATTCTTTTTCTTCCAGCGCCGCTTCCTCGGCCAGCTTCACGAACGCCGCCACCTGCGGCGACGTCTCTTCTTCCCGTTGCGCCAATAGCAGGCTGGTGGTCGCCTGCGGGTCGGCGATGGGACGGTAGCACACGCCGTCCATGCGGATGCGGTCGAACGAGGCGGGCAGCACGGAAATGCCGCAGCCGGCCGCCACCAGGCCGATGATGGTCGACGCTTCGCCCGCTTCCTGCGCCACCTGGGGCACGAAGCCGGCCGCCTTGCACAGGCGGAAAATCTGCGGATAAATCCCCGTGCCCGCATTCTTGGGATACATGACAAAGCCTTCGCCTGCCATGTCGGCAATCGCGATGCTGCGCTTGGCCGCCAGCGCGTGGGCGACGGGCAAGACGAGGAACAGCGGGTCCTGGCGCAATTGCGTCAGGCGGACGTCGGCCGGGTAGGCCGTTTCCGGCGGGCGCACGAAGCCCAGGTCCATCGTCCTGTCCGAGATCGCTTCCAGCTGATGCAATGTCGCCATCTCGTGCAGGGTCAATGTGACGTGCGGAAAGAGCTGGCGGTAGCGGTTGATGACGGTAGCGAAATACGGCGTGAACGGCGTGGAAAACGTAAAGCCGATGCGCAGTTCGCCCGCTTCGCCCCGCTGCGCCCGGCGCGCCGTCACGGCCGCCTGTTCCGACAGGGCCAGGATGCGCTGCGCATCGTCGAGGAACAGCGTGCCCGCCTGCGTCAGCCGCACGGAACGCTTGTTGCGCTCGAACAACTGCGCGCCCAGCTCCGCTTCCAGCGCCTGGATTTGCTGGCTCAGCGGCGGCTGGCCGATGTGCAGGCGCTCGGCCGCGCGCGTGAAGTGCAGCTCTTCGGCGACGGCGACGAAGTAACGCAGGTGGCGCAGTTCCATAATCGTCCAGTAATCGTTTTAAAGTATGAGTTGGGCCTTAAATATATATTGGACGATATGAGTTGGCAATCCTAAGATGAAAACTCGCTTCCTATCCGAAACACGGCCATGTCTGATTCATCGCTTGCCTTTTCCTCCGCTGCACCTTCCGCCATCCCGGTTCCTCCCGCTCCGGCACCCCGCACGGCCATCGCCAAGGGGTCCATCGAATTCAAGCGCAGCAACCGCGCGCTGTTCTTCGGCGGCTTTTCCACCTTCAGCTTGCTGTATTGCATCCAGCCCCTGTTCCCGCTGCTGTCGCACCAGTTCCACCTGACGCCGGCGCAAAGTAGCTGGTCGCTGTCCGTGTCGAGCGGCTTGCTGGCCATTTCGCTGGTGCTGCTGAGCGCTGTCTCGGACCGGGTGGGCCGCAAACCGCTGATGGTGGCGTCGATGTTTTCCGCCGCACTATTGACCATTTTGTCCGCGTTCGCGCAGGATTATGCGCAGCTGCTGGCCATCCGCGCAGCGCTGGGCGTGGCCCTGGGCGGCATGCCGGCCGTGGCCATGGCTTACCTGGGCGAGGAAATCGAGGGTCCGTCGCTGGGCCTGTCGATGGGGCTGTATATTGCCGGCAGCGCGTTTGGCGGCATGTCGGGACGGCTGGTGGCGTCCATGCTCAGCGATTTCCTGTCGTGGAGCTGGGCCCTGGGCGTGCTGGGCGTGGCCGGCGTACTGGCGGCGGCCGAGTTCTGGCGCAGCCTGCCTGCGTCGAAAAATTTCGTGCCCAGCACCAAGGGCTGGAATGCCTTGCCGCACGCCATCCGCCAGCATTTTTCCGACCAGGGCTTGCCGTGGCTGTTCTGCCTGGCCTTCGTGCTGATGGGTTGTTTTGTCAGCCTGTATAACTACATCGGCTACCGCCTGCTGGCCGCGCCATTTGGCCTGCGCCAGAGCACGGTCGGCTTGCTGGCCTTTCTGTACCTGATCGGCATCTTCAGCTCCGTCTGGGCGGGCCGCCTGGTGGACCGCCTGGGGCGCCGGGGCGTGCTGTGGATCATGCTGTCGGTGATGCTGTCCGGTATTTTATTGACCCTGTTCGACTCGCTGCCGCTGATCGTCATCGGCATGGCGCTGGCCACCTTCGGCTTCTTTGCCTCGCACTCGATCGCCAGCAGCTGGGTCAGCCGCCGCGCCCGCGCGCCGCAGGCGCTGGCTTCGGCCTTTTATCTGCTGTTCTATTACCTGGGCTCCAGCCTGATCGGTTCCGCCTCGGGCATGATGTGGGGCTTCGACGGCTGGACTGGTGTCGTCGTCATGCTGGGCCTGTGCCTGGGCGGCGGTGTGCTGATCGCCCTGCGCCTGCGCCATCTGCAGCCGCTGGGCGCGCGCGAAGCGGTGGGCTGAGTCCGGCTATTTGGGGCAGTTGCCGATCATCGTTTCGCCGTTCTTGCCCGCGCGCGTGGTCACGCACAGGGTGCCCAGCGCGCTGGTGATCTTATAGGTGCGGCTGCCCTTGGCCGCATTCGCGCCCACCTCCTCGATTTTCGACGCTTCGTACCATTTCGGCGGCACGGCCGCGTAGGCTTCGGCAAAGCCTTGCTGCATGCGCTTGAAACCCGTGTCCTCGAATTTCTCTCCGCCCCGCTGCGGGAATTCCTTGCGCAATTCCTTGTCGATCTTGCCCACGTCGCGCTTGGCTTGCGCGAGGATATCGGCCGCGCTGTGCGGCACGGCGAGCGTGACCGCTTCCGGCACTGCCGGCGCTGGCGCTGGAGTTTGTGCTGGTGCTGGCGCCTGCTCGACGGTGGGCAGCGGCAAGGGGCGGCTGATGGGGGCCGGCACAGGCAGGCGGGCCACGCGTGGGGCTGGCGGTTTGGGGCTGGGCAAAGGCAGGGGCTTGGGCGGTGCGGGCGCCGTGTAGCGCAGCCAGGTGATGGCGGGGCCCTGCGGCAGGTTGTCGTCCGTGGTGCTGGCGGGCCGCGACTGCACGAAGATATATGCCAGGCCCGCGTGCAGCAGGATGATCAGCAGCAGGCTGGGGGCACGGCGGGGCAGGGGCGGCAACGAGGTCATGGATGGCGTGGTGGTTCGGGTACGCCAATGTAGCTGAGGAATTTGATAATTATCTAAAATGTCACAAGCACTTACAAAAAAGTGCCACATGGAAATTTCAATGCCATGGCGGACGGTGGGGAACCCGGGGCCGGCCTGATGATCCAACTCCAGATAGCATGGGAGGACACATCATGATGCAGGCAAAGGAAGTAGCACGGCGCTTTGGCGCCATCGAACACGCGATCGGCCAGGCGGCCCAGCTGTGCGGCAAGCAGCAGGGCATGCCCATGGACTTGAAAGATTGCATCAACCAGCTGGACCAGCAAAAGAGCGCCGTGCGGCAAGCCATCGACACGCAAGACGATGCGCGCATCCGGCAAGCCGTCGACCAGATGGAATCCCTGGGCGACCGCGCCAAGCGGGCGTGCGGCACGGCGTCCAGCCTGACGCCGGAAATGAAAAGCGCCGTGCAGAAAGTCCACGATGAATTATCGGACCTGAAGCATCAGCTGCACTAGGCCTTGGCGCTTGCGCGTTTTACATCTGGCGGAACAGATGGGCATACAAGGGGCTGACGCGCAGTTGCGCCGGATGCTGGCGCAGGGTCAGTGACAGCTTGCCCGCCTCGTCGCGCACGGCCGTGGCGATGGCGCTGGCATTGACGATGGTGCCCCGGTGAATTTGCCAGAACTGTTGCTGGTCCAGCTGGGGCAGCAATTCCTTCAGGCTCGTGCGTATCAGTGCCTCGCTGTCGTGGCACACGACGTTGATGTATTTGTCCAGCGCTTCGAAATACACGACGTCGGCCAGGGCGATCATGCGCACGCTGTTGCCGACGGCCGCCCGTATCATTTGCAGGCGAGGGGCGGGCGGCAGCATTGCTTGCAGCTGGGCCAGCAGGCGGGCCATATTGTCGTCGCCAGCGGCGATGCCTGCCGCGTTCGCCTGGATCGCCGCTGATGCTGATGCTGGCAATGCTGAAGATGCCGATGCCGACGACGCCGATATTGCGGCACTTGCCGTCGCGGCGGGCGGCGTGCCGGCACTGTCGCGCAAGCGCTGCTGCAGGCGTTCCACCGTCTTGCCCAGGCGCGCATCGTTGACGGGTTTCAAGACGTAGTCGGCGGCGGCTTGCTCGAAGGCGGCCAGCGCGTATTCGTCGTACGCGGTGACAAACACGATGTGGGGGAAGGGCACGCCTTCGGGCCACTGTTCGGCCAGTTCTTCGGCCGCTTCCAGGCCCGTCTTGCCTGGCATCTTGATGTCGAGAAAGAGTATGTCGGGCTGCAGCGCCAGGCCTTGCCGCAATGCATCCACGCCGTTGGGGCAGGTGGCGACAATGTCGAGCTCGGGCCACAGCCGCTGCAAGGCGTGGGCGAGGGCGGCGGCGAGTATCGGTTCGTCTTCGGCGATCAGGGCGCGTGGGGTGTGCTGGCTCATGCGAGTGGACTCGTGGTGGTGGGTGGAAGGGGAAGTGTCAGGCGGGCGGTCGCGCCTGCCGGATGGTTGGCGGCCAGCGACAGGCTGGCGGTATCGCCATGCATGCCGTGCAGGCGTTCGCGGATATTCGCCACGCCCAGGTGCGTGCCCTTGGTCTGGCCCGGATGGTCGAGACCCAGGCCATCGTCGCTGACGGTCAGGGTCAGCACGCTGCCGTCCGTGGATGCCTGCACATGGATGTGGCCGCCTTCTATCTTCGGTTCCAGGCCATGCTGGATGGCATTTTCCACCAGCGGCTGCAACAGCATGGGCGGCACCTTGATCTGGCGCAAGGCCTCGGGCAAGTCCAGCGCATAGCTGAGGCGCGCGCCCATGCGGATGGACATCAGGCCCAGGTAGGCTTGCATCAGGGAGAACTCCTGCTCCAGGGTGGTGGAGTCGGCGCGCGAGGAGGACAGGGTGGCGCGCAAATACTGGATCAGCTGGTCGAGCAGCAACTGGGCGCGGTCCGGATCAAAGCTGATCAGGCCCTGCAGGTTGGCCAGGGTATTGAACAGCATGTGCGGTTCGATCTGCGCCTGCAGCAGCTGCAGCTGGGCCTGCATAGCTTGGCGCGCCACGGATTCGGCGCGGGCCTTTTCCTGGGCTGCCGCCATTTGTAGACGGGCAATCTTTTCGCGGCTGGAGAAAAACAGCACGGCGCCGCCCGTGGCCAGCAGGGTGAAGACGAGCGTACCCATCATCTGCGAGGGCAGCAGGTTTTCGAAGCCGCCCACGTCCACGCCCGTCAGCCAGCTGAACAGGGTCAAGCCCAGTATTTGCGCCACGGGCACGGAAATCAGGATGATGAGCATGAAGGGCAGGAATCTGGGCCGCTGGCCTTCGCCCCACAAGGTCAGGCGCATGCCGTCGATGAGCAGGAAGGCAATCGTGCCGATGCACATCGAGGCGATCAGGTTTTGGCCAAAATGGCTGCCTGGATTGAGGATGAAGGTAATGACCAGTGCGCAGATCACGTTCAGCGCCAGCGCATAGCGCGCGTCGGGCAGCATGCGGTAATAGGGCGAGCGGCGCTTGGCGGGGGCATCGGCGGATGGGACGTCGGGTTTCATGTAGTTGTCTGCTGGTAACGATGAGGCATTGTGTGCCAGCGCAGGCCGGGGCGCAACCGGGCTGCGACGAAACGGCCTGGACGCGCCGCCATTCGCCGCGGCACGTCGCCAAACGGGCCGCTTTACTTTTCAGGGCGGGCACGCAATAGTATGGCAAGACAGTCTTGTATCGATGGAGTTAGTTATAAAGGAACATCATGTGGTCTTACCCACGCACCCTGGCGCACCGCGGCGGCGGCACCCTGGCGCCTGAAAACACCCTGGCCGCCCTGCGCTGCGGCCTCGCCTACGGCTACCGCGCCGTGGAGTTCGACGTCATGCTGGCGGCCGATGGCGTGCCCGTCGTCGTGCACGACCCCGAGCTGGGACGCACCGTGGCCGGCAGCGGCCATGTCAGCGATTACACGGCCGCGCAGCTGGGGGCGATGGACGCGGGCGCCTGGTTCGGCCCCGCTTTCGCGGGCGAGGGCGTACCCACGTTTGACGCCGTCGTCAGCTATTGCAAGGCGCAGCGCATCTGGATGAATATTGAAATCAAGCCGGCCCCCGGCTTTGACGTGGCCACGGGCGAAACGGTGGCGCGGGCCACGCGCGAGCATTTTGCGCAGGAAATCGCTGCAGGAGAATTATTGCCGCTGCTGTCGTCGTTCAGCATCGAAGCCTTGCAGGCGGCGCGCGAGGCGGCGCCGGAACTGGCGCGGGGCTGGCTGGTCGAACAGATACCGGATGGCTGGAAACGACAGGCGCGCGAACTGGGCGTGGTGGCGCTCCATTGCGACCACCAGCAGCTGACGCGCGCGCTGGCGCTGGAAGTCAAAGAGGAGGGATTGGGACTGTTCTGTTACACCGTCAACACGCCCGAGCGGGCCAGCGAGCTGCTGGCCTGGGGCGTGGACGGTTTTTGTACGGACAGGATCGATCTGATTAAAGCTGGCAAATAAGCTCTTAGCTTCACAGCGCCTGACAGAAGCGTAAATCCGGGGTCAGACCCGTCGGGTCTGACCCCAGCAGTTCGAGGTCGGGTTACGCGCTTTGCGCTAACCCGACCTACGAAACAGCTTAGAACGTGACGCGCATCCCAACCGTCAAGTTACGTCCCGTCAACGGCGCCGCATTCTTGATGAACGAGGTGTGGCTGTACGCCAGTTCATTCGTCAGGTTGTTCGCCTTGATGTAGAACTGGGCTGGCGTGGTGCCGATGCGCGTGTCGTAGTTGGCGGACAGGTTCAGCATGTTGTAGCCCGGCGTTGCCGTTTCGAATGCTGCCACCTTATCCTGCTTGCCCACGCGGTAGAACTCGGCCACGCCGCTCCACGCCTGCCAGTTGGCATCGACCTTCACGCCGACGCGCTGGGCCGGGATGCGTGGCAAATTGCCGCCGCCGTCGGCCAGCTTGGCCCGCACGTAGTCGCCGAACACGCTGGCGCCGAACATGGGGTTCAGTTGCTGGCGGATCTGGCCTTCCACGCCAGTAAACGTGGCGTCGCGCTGGGCGTACTGGATCAGCTGGAAGCCTTCGTGGCTGTCCAGCGTGCTGCCGAAGATGTAATTGTCCACCTTGTTGCGGTAGGCGCTGGCCGAGAAGGTCGTGGCGCCCGCATATTTGCGCAAGGTCAAGTCGATATTGTTCGACGTTTCCTTGCCCAGGTTTTGATTGCCCAGCTCATATGTGGCCGTGGCCATGTGCACGCCGTGCGCATACAGTTCCTCGGCGCTGGGTAGGCGGTGCGTGCGCGAAATGGTCGAGCCCAGCGAGTACTGGGGCGCGAATTTCCACACGGCGCCCAAGGAGATCGATGTGCCCTTGGCGCTGCGGTCCTGCAAGGTGGCGCTGTCGACCGTGATGTCTTGCCATTCGTGGCGCAAGCCCGCTTCGAAACGCCATTGGTCCAGCTTGTATTCCTCGACCAGGAAAGCCGCGTGTTTCTTCGTGACCGTCGGCGCCACGTACGCTTCCTCGCCCAGGGCGGAGAAATCGCGCTTCGACGTTTGCAGGCCTACCACGCCGCGCCAGCCGAACAGGGGATGGTGTTCCATTTCCAGGCGCGCATCGTGGCCCTTGTTCTTGAACGTGGTGGCGATTTCCGTGCCTTCGATTTCATCGTGCTTGTAGTCGGTGAACGCGGCGCGCAGGCGCAGCTTGGCGAAGCCGGGCACGGGGTCGCGCAATTCGCCGCGCACGTCCCAGCGCTCGCTTTTCAGTTTCACGTACGGCACGGCGCCGTGTTCGTGGTCATGGTCGTGCTCTTCTTCATCGCCGTGGCCGTGGCCTTCATGGCCGCCGCAGTGCAGATGCGTGCCGTGCGGGTGGCAGCTTTCAAATTCATGGTTGTGGCCAGGCAAGCCGTATTCCGCGTGCTGGCTGGTGAAGGCCAGGCCCAGGAAGCCGCGCGCTCCCACCCACGACACGCCCACGCTGCCCGTGTCCGTCTTGTTGTAGCTGCCGGCCACTGTCGAGCCGCCTTCCCAGCCGCTGCCGACCTTGTATTCCTTCGCATCGCGCTTGACGCCTTCCGCGTGGAAGGCGATGTTGCCGGAGCCGCCCGTCACTTCAAAGGCGCCCGCCTTTTCGCGCGCGGCCGAGTTGGCGCGCACTTCCGCGCTGCCTTCAAAACCCTTGGCCGGCACGCGCGTGGGGATTTTCTTGTCGATCACATTGACGACGCCGCCCACGGCGCCGCCGCCGTAGGCCAGCGCGGACGGGCCGCGCAACACTTCGATCTGTTCCGACAGCATGGGTTCGGCCGCGACAGCATGGTCGGGGCTGATGGTTGAGGCATCCTGCACTTCGGCGCCATCGGACAGCACTTTCACACGCGGACCATCCATGCCGCGGATGATGGGGCGACTGGCGCCAGCGCCGAAATGGCTGGACGTGATGCCGGGCTGGCCAGCCAGGGTTTCACCCAGGGTCGCTTCGCGGGCGCGCACCAGTTCCTCGCCTTCCAGCACGGTCACGGGCGTGCTCATGTCGTCGCTGCCCAAGGCCAGGGCGCTGGCCGAGACGGTGACGGCGGGCAAGGTGGTCGCCTGCTGCGCCAGTGCGCTGGCAGGGGCGGCAAAGGCCAGCATGATGGCCAGCGCGAGGGGAGTCGGTTGTTGAGGACGGACGGACATGGGCAAGAATTCCTTATTCGCTATCGGTGTTTGCGGGGCTGGGGCAGGCCATTGCCGGATGGGGTGGCTGCCAGAAGATGATAATGATAACCCATTATCATTACTGTGTGACAGTTTTTCCGGGCAGGGGAAGAAGGCGGATGGTGTATTCTGTCGGCTATGGAACGCACAACACGTCAAAAAACCGCTATTCAAGCCGCCATCGAGTCGGCCCAGCGCCCTCTGTCGGCGCAGGAAATCCTCGAACAGGCCAGCTTGCAGGTGACGCAGCTGGGCATCGCCACCGTCTACCGCAATTTGAAATCGCTGGTGCTGGAAGAAAAAGTGCACGTGGTGACCTTGCCGGGCGAAAACCCGCGCTATGAGTCGAACACGGCCGCCAATCACCATCATCACCATTTCCAGTGCACCACGTGCCAGCGCGTGTTCGACGTACATGATTGCCCGGGCGACTTGAAGCGCATGGCGCCGCAGGGTTTTGTCGTCGAGCGCCACGAACTGACCCTGTACGGCCGCTGCGCCGACTGCAATGCGGCTGCCGGCGCCAGCGCGCCTTCCGCTGCGGCCAAGGGCGCGCCGGCACCGCACGCCTGCGCCAGCCACCACGACCCGGCCTGAACGGGCAGGGCGGCACCTGTGGGCAGGCTTGCAACAATGCCCGTGCCCGGCGCCAATTCCCGTACCCATATCACGTATAATCTTCCCTTTAAAGCTGCCGCCACTCTTTGCCAAAAAAACATGAAATCATCTGAAATCCGCGACAAGTTCCTGAAATTTTTCGAGTCCAAGGGCCATTCCATCGTCCGTTCCAGCTCCCTGGTGCCAGGCAACGATCCGACCTTGCTGTTGACGAACAGCGGCATGGTGCAATTCAAGGATGTGTTTACGGGCACGGACAGCCGTCCGTACACGCGTGCCACGTCCGTGCAGCGCTGCGTGCGCGCCGGCGGCAAGCACAACGATCTGGAAAACGTCGGCTACACGGCGCGCCACCACACCTTCTTTGAAATGCTGGGCAACTTCAGCTTCGGCGACTATTTCAAGCGCGACGCGATTCAATACGCGTGGGAACTGCTGACCAAGGTGTATGGCTTGCCGGCTGAAAAACTGACGGTCACCGTGTACATCGAAGATGACGAAGCGTACGACATCTGGGCAAAGGAAATCGGCGTGCCCGTCGAGCGCATCATCCGCATCGGCGACAACAAGGGTTCGCGCTACGCATCCGACAATTTCTGGCAGATGGCGGACACGGGCCCATGCGGTCCGTGCACGGAAATCTTCTACGACCACGGCGCCGAGATCCCTGGCGGCCCGCCGGGTTCGCCTGACGAAGACGGCGACCGCTTCATTGAAATCTGGAACCTCGTGTTCATGCAGTTCAACCGCGACGAAGCGGGCGTCATGCACAAGTTGCCGAAGCCATGCGTGGACACGGGCATGGGCATGGAGCGCCTGGCCGCCGTGCTGCAGCACGTGCATTCGAACTATGAAATCGACCTGTTCCAGCACCTGATCAAGGCCGCCGCGCGCGAAACGGGCGCCACCGACCTGGAAAACAAGTCGCTGCGCGTGATCGCCGACCACATCCGCGCCGCCGCCTTCATGATCGTCGACGGCATCATTCCGGGCAGCGAGGGCCGCGCTTATGTCCTGCGCCGCATCATCCGCCGCGCCCTGCGCCATGGCCACAAGCTGGGCCAGACGAAACCGTTCTTCTACAAGCTGGTGGCCGATCTGGCCATCGAGATGGGCGGCGCCTATCCCGAGCTGGAAGAAGCCAAGGACAACGTCGCCAACATGCTGAAAGCCGAGGAAGAGCGTTTCGGCGAGACCCTGGAAACGGGCATGAAAGTGCTGGAAGCGCAGCTGGCCAAGGATGCCACGGGCATCGACGGCGCCACCGCCTTCACCCTGTACGAAACCTATGGCTTCCCGCCAGACCTGACGGCCGACATCTGCCGCGAGCGCGACATCAGCTTCGACCAGGCCGGCTACGACGCGGCCCTGAAGGAAAGCCAGGAACTGTCGCGCAAGGGCGGCAAGACGCACAAGGACAGCAAGGTCGAGTACACGGGCGAGAAAAACACCTTCGTCGGCTACGATCAATTGACGTTCAGCAGCAAGGTTGTCGCGCTGTACGCAGCCGGCACGCCCGTGCAGGAACTCAAGGCCGGTGAAGCGGGTATCGTCGTGCTCGACACGACGCCGTTCTATGCGGAATCGGGCGGCCAGGTGGGCGACCAGGGCGTGATCGCCTCGGGCGCGGGCAGCTTTGCCGTCAGCGACACCCTGAAGATCCAGGCTGACGTCTTCGGCCACCACGGCGTGCTCGAGTCGGGCGTGCTGAAGGTGGGCGACGCCGTCTCGGCCGAAGTGGACACGGCCAAGCGCGCACGCACCATCCGCAACCATTCGGCCACGCACTTGATGCACAAGGCCTTGCGCGAAGTGCTGGGCAGCCACGTGGCGCAAAAGGGCTCGCTCGTCGATCCGGACAAGACCCGCTTCGACTTCAGCCACAATGCACCGATGACGGCGGAACAGATCGCCGCCGTGGAAACCATCGTCAATAAAGAGATCCTGGAAAACCGCGCCACGCAAGCGCACCTGATGTCGTTTGACGATGCCGTCAAGCATGGCGCGATGGCCCTGTTCGGCGAGAAATACGGCGACGAAGTGCGCGTGCTCGATATCGGCAGCTCGAAAGAGCTGTGCGGCGGCGTCCACGTGCAGCGCACGGGCGACATCGGCCTGTTCAAGATCATCGGCGAAAGCGGCGTAGCCGCCGGTATCCGCCGCGTGGAAGCGGTGACGGGCGAGGGCGCGCTGGCGCTGGTGCAGACCATCAATCGCCGCCTGGTTGAGGCAGCCAGCGCGCTGAAGGCGCAGCCGGAAGAACTGACGGTCCGCATCGTCCAGGTGCAGGACTACGTGAAGGCGCTGGAGAAGGAACTGGCCGCGCTGAAATCGAAACTGGCGTCGGGCCAGGGCGATGAACTGGTCACGCAGGCTGTCGACGTGAACGGCATCAAGGTGCTCGCTGCCGTGCTGGACGGCGCCGACGTGGCCCGCTTGCGCGAAACCATGGACAAGCTGAAGGACAAGCTGAAAACGGCTGCCATCGTGCTGGCCAGCGTGGCTGACGGCAAGGTCAGCCTGATCGCCGGCGTGACGGCGGACGCGACTTCCAGGGTCAAAGCGGGCGAGCTGGTGAACTTCGTTGCACAGCAAGTGGGCGGAAAAGGCGGCGGACGCCCCGATATGGCGCAGGCCGGCGGCACGGATCCGAGCGGTCTGGCGAACGCCCTGGCCGGTGTGCCGGCCTGGGTGGGCGAACGCGCGAAATAAGGCGTAAGCTAGCAGGCATGCGGGGTTTTCGCCCCACGGCCTCTTGAAAACGGCCCGCAGACGGTGTTTGCGGGCCGTTATTTCTTTTTGAATCCCGTTGTGACACCACAACAGCCGATGAACTATTTTGGTGCAGCGCGTCAATACCCCTGATTTAGAGTAGTATGTCGAAAATCAGTACAACAAAAATGGTGGGATATTGATGATGAGCGACACACTACTTGATACCGAGATTATGGAATTTCACAAAGAACTCGATGCGCGGGGCTTGAACTGCCCGTTGCCGATTCTGAAGGCGAAGAAGGCTTTGTCAGAGCTGCAAAGCGGCGAAGTGCTGCGCATCATGGCAACCGATCCTGGTTCCGTGCGCGACTTCCAGGCTTTCGCCAAGCAAACGGGCAATGCCCTGCTGTCGCATGTGCAGACGGGTACCGAATTTGTTTTCTTGATGCAACGTAAATAATTCTGCCAGCCGGGGCCGCCGTGGCGCGGCCTGGTGAAGCGTTCGCCGTGCCGCGCTTTTGCGTCACTTTCGTGCCCTTTTGCTGCCCTGCAGCGTAGCGGCAGACTCCCCTGAAATCCCTGCAAGCGCACAGTTTAGATGGATTGCTCTAACAAAAAATCGCACGATCGTGCTTAAATTCGGTTCAAGATTCAAATTTCTCTTATAATCGAACGCACAATCAGCACTTGATCCGTCATTTTTATAATTTCCCAAAGGCATAGCTATGAAAGTCTTGGTACCCGTCAAACGCGTGGTCGACTATAACGTCAAAGTCCGCGTCAAGAGTGACGGCACTGGCGTCGATACCGCCAACGTCAAAATGTCGATGAACCCTTTCGACGAGATCGCGCTGGAAGAAGCGATGCGCCTGAAAGAAGCCGGCAAGGTCACTGAAGTGGTCGCCATCTCCTGCGGCGTGACGCAGTGCCAGGAAACCCTGCGCACGGCCATGGCCATCGGCGCCGACCGCGGCATCCTGGTGGAAACGACGACTGAACTGGAACCGCTGGCCGTGGCCAAGCTGGTCAAGTCCCTGGCCGAGAAAGAGCAGCCGCAACTGATCATCCTGGGCAAGCAAGCAATCGATGACGACAGCAACCAGACCGGCCAGATGCTGGCAGCCCTGCTGGGTTGGCCGCAAGCCACGTTCGCTTCGAAAGTCGTGCTGGAAGACGGCAAAGTCACCGTCACCCGCGAAGTCGACGGTGGCCTGGAAACCCTGGCATTGACCTTGCCAGCGATCATCACCACCGATTTGCGCCTGAACGAGCCACGCTATGTGACTTTGCCGAACATCATGAAGGCCAAGAAAAAGCCGCTCGAGACCGTCAAGCCGGAAGACCTGGGCGTCGATGTCGCGCCACGCCTGAAAACCTTGAAAGTCGTCGAGCCAGCCAAGCGCTCGGCCGGTATCAAGGTGCCGGACGTGGCCACCCTGGTCGCCAAGCTGCGTACCGAAGCCAAAGTCATCTAAGCGGCTTTGCCGTCTATCCAGAACAATTACAGGACATATCATGGTCGCATTAGTTATTGCTGAACACGACAACGCTACCTTAAAGGGCAGCACCCACCACACCGTGACCGCGGCTGCCCAGTGCGGCGGCGACGTGCACGTACTGGTTGCAGGTTCGAACGCTGCGGCTGCCGCCGCTGCCGCCGCGCAAATCGCCGGCGTGACGAAAGTCATCGTGGCCGACGCGCCATACTTTGCCGACGGCCTGGCCGAAAACGTGGCCGAGCAAGTGCTGGCCATCGCCGGCAACTACAGCCACATCCTCGCGCCAGCCACCGCCTACGGCAAGAACATCCTGCCGCGCGTGGCCGCCAAGCTGGACGTGGCGCAAATCTCGGAAATCACCAAGGTCGACTCGCCTGACACGTTCGAGCGTCCGATCTACGCCGGTAACGCCATTGCCACCGTGCAATCTGGCGACAAGGTCAAGGTCATCACCGTGCGTACGACCGGTTTCGATGCGGCGGCTGCCACCGGCGGTTCGGCTGCCACGGAAACCGTCGCTGCCGTTGCCGACGCGGGCAAATCGGCCTTCGTGGGTCGCGAACTGGCCAAGTCCGACCGTCCTGAACTGACCGCCGCGAAAATCATCGTGTCGGGCGGCCGTGGCATGGGTTCGGCCGAGAACTTCCACATCCTCGAGCCGCTGGCCGACAAGCTGGGCGCCGCCATGGGTGCTTCGCGCGCCGCCGTCGACGCCGGCTTCGTGCCGAACGACTGGCAAGTGGGCCAGACGGGCAAGATCGTCGCGCCATCGCTGTACATCGCCGTCGGTATCTCGGGCGCGATCCAGCATCTGGCCGGCATGAAAGATTCGAAGACCATCGTCGCCATCAACAAGGATCCGGAAGCGCCGATCTTTGCCGTGGCCGACTACGGCATCGTGGGCGATCTGTTCGAGATCGTGCCGCAACTGGTCAAAGAACTGGGTTAAGTCACACCCCTTCCGGTTTTGTTACTGACAAAGCCACGCCGGCCCGCCCCACACGGCGAGCCGCGCGTGGCTTTTTTCTTGGAGAAAAGAAGATGAGCTATCAAGCCCCGCTGAAAGACATGTTGTTCGTGATGAACGAACTGGCCGGCCTGGCCGAAATCCACACCTTGCCCGGTTGCGAAGACGCCACGCCCGACACGGCCGAAGCCGTGCTGGAAGAAAACGCCAAGTTCTGCGGCAGCGTGGTGGCCCCCTTGAACGGCCCCAGCGACAAGGAACCGAGCTTCTGGCACGACGGCCAGGTCACTACCTCGAAAGGCTTCAAGGAAGCGTTCAAGGCGTATGGCGAAGCGGGCTGGCAGGGCGTGCAGCATCCGACCGAATTCGGCGGCCAGGGCTTGCCCAAGCTGCTGGCCACGCCCTGCATCGAAATGCTCAACTCGGCCAGCATCTCGTTTGCCCTGGTGGCCCTGCTGTCCGACGGCGCCATCGAAGCGCTGCTGACGGCCGGTAGCGACGAACAGAAGGCCACCTACCTGGAAAACCTGGTGTCGGGCAAGTGGACGGGCACCATGAACCTGACGGAGCCGCAAGCGGGCTCCGACCTGGCAGCCGTGCGCACGCGCGCCGTGCCGCAGGGCGATGGCACATATAAAGTCTTCGGTACGAAGATTTTCATCACCTACGGCGAACACGACATGGCGGAAAACATCGTCCACCTGGTGCTGGCCCGCACGCCGGACGCGCCCGCCGGCGTGAAAGGCATTTCGCTGTTCATCGTGCCGAAATTCCTCGTCAACGCCGATGGCAGCCTGGGTGCGCGCAACGACGCCCATTGCGTCTCCATCGAGCACAAGCTGGGCATCAAGGCCAGTCCGACGGCCGTATTGCAGTTCGGCGACCACGGCGGCGCCATCGGCACCCTGGTGGGCGAGGAAAACCGGGGCCTCGAATACATGTTCATCATGATGAACGCGGCCCGTTTCGGCGTGGGCTTGCAGGGCATCGGCCTGGCCGAGCGCGCCTACCAGCAGGCGGTGGCGTTCGCCAAGGACCGCGTGCAGTCGCGCGACCTGGCGGGGTCTCCCGGTCCCGTGTCCATCATCCACCACCCGGACGTGCGCCGCATGCTGATGTCGATGCGCTCGCAGACGGAGGCGGCGCGCGCGCTGGCCTACGTGGGCGCGGCCATCAGCGACGTGGCGCACCACCATCCCGACGCGGACGTGCGCGCGGAAAGCCTGGCGACCTATGAATACCTGGTGCCCGTGATCAAGGGTTGGTCCACGGAAATGTCGCAGGACGTCACGCGCGACGGCGTGCAGGTGCACGGCGGCATGGGTTTCATCGAGGAAACAGGCGCGGCCCAGCATTACCGCGATGCCAAGATCCTGACGATCTACGAAGGCACGACGGCCATCCAGGCCAACGACCTCGTGGGCCGCAAGACGGTGCGCGACGGCGGCGCCGTGGCGAAAGCCATCATCGCCCAGGTGCGCGCCACGGAAGCCCAGCTGGGCGAACTCTCGGGCGCCGACTTCCAGGCCATGCAGCGCCACCTGGCCGAAGGCAGTGCCGCGCTGGAAGCCGTGGTCGAGTATGTGGTGGCGAACATGAAGTCGGACATCAAAGCCGTGTTCGCGGGCAGCGTGCCCTATCTGAAACTGGCCGGCATCGTGCTGGGCGGCTGGCAAATGGCGCGCGCGGCCGTGGCGGCGCAGCAAAAGCTGGGCGAGGGCAGCGGCGACGCTTCGTTCTACAAGGCGAAGATCGCCACGGCGCGCTTCTTTGCCGACCACATCCTGTCGCAGGCGCCGGGCTTGCGCGCCACCATCATCGACGGCAGCGCCGGCGTGATGGCCTTGTCGGAAGAGCAGTTCTAAGCATGCTTGCCGGTGATTGCCGGCTGAATGCAAAAAAAGCGCTGGAGATCACTCTCCAGCGCTTTTTCTATATTAAGAACGCCTGAGAAAGCGCTCAGGGCAAGGCGCCTTGTCTGCGTCCGCTGCCAGTACGGCAATGTCGGCCAAACCCGGGCAACGCCGCCATGGGCGCTTTCTTTGCGTTCTTAACGTCGGGCGATGCCGTTGCCGGAATTGCGTACCAGGTCGCCAGCGGCCAGGCCAGGGTCCTGGTCAAACGCGAAGTCGGCCTTGGCGCCCGTTTCATATTGCACGGTGACGGTCCATACCTTGCTGTTCTTCATGTGGCCTTCGACTTGCTTGCCGGCAAAAGCGCCGCCGGCGGCACCGGCCAGGGTGGCCAGGTCCTTGCCGCGTCCGCCGCCAACCTGGCGACCCAGCAGGGCGCCGGCCACGCCGCCGCCGATCATGCCCAGGGCGCCGCCTTCGCCGGCCTTTTCAGCGACGTTGACTGCCAGCACCTTGCCGCACTCGGCGCAGATTTGCTGCTGGGCTGGCTTGCTGTTCTGGCCCGCATACGCATTGCCCGCCTTTTGCGCGGCCTTGGCATTGATGATGGCCTGGTCGTATTCGCCCTTGGCGTCGCGCAGGCACTGCATGCGGGCTTTCGAGCTGGTTTCTTCGGCGCACAATTTCTTGTCGTCCGCATAGCGCGTGTTGGCTTGCTTGGTGTCGTATGCGTATTGCGCCTTCGGCGACAGGTTTTGCGCGTAGGCCGAGGTGCTGAACAGGGCCGTGACGGCGACTGCGAGGATGAGTGGGCGACGAATCATGATCTTCTCCTGTGGGGTGTCGTATGTGCCAGTAATGTCGGCATTGTGAATGCAGTATAGAGGAAAATCATGATTGCTTACCAACACTTACATGTGCGTGCGCGACGCGTGCGGCGAGGTCATTTCTGCATGGAAATTAACCGTAGGCACCGCCTGTGTACAGCAAGTCGAACAGGCGGGCCATGGTGGCGATCAGCACGCCTGCGCCTAGCATCAAGGTAGCGACCAGTACCACGGCCAGGGGCCAGCCCGTGTCCGACTGGCGGCCTGAGGCGCCGTTGTAGCGCGCGTCCCACTTGTCGTCCGGCATCAGGCCCAGTACCAGCGCTTCCAGGAAGCCGCCCAGGGCGGACAGGGTCAGCGGCAGTATCTGGTAAAACCAGTCGGCCTCGGGAAACAACTGGCGCAGCAGCAGCGAGGCGGGTACGGCGGCCAGGTGTAGCCAGCCCCAGCGGTCCTTGGCGCCATGCAGGTAGAAGCGGTGGGCACCCAGGGTGCCCAGCAGGAAGGCCAGCAAGGTGGTGAAGGCCTTGTTCTTGTGCGGCTGTTGCAAAATGGTGGCGGCGGTCATGGGACTCCAGAGTTGCTGATCAGTAAAGATTGCCAGTATCGGTCATTGCCTGCTGCAACGATAGCACTTTCCTGCAGCGTTCAGGCCATGCTATCGCGCAATATCATGGCCTGGGCGTGGCATGGCGGGCACGATAGACGCACGCGCCTATTGCGTCTTCGGCCATGACTGGTCATAATGTTTGATTAGCCCAAATTACACGCCCGTCATCATAACGCTTGCTGCCTGGCGGTAAAGCGCGCTATAATTTGCGGCTTTTTCCGCCTCAGCACACTTTTTGGAAATATTATGGTCGTTATTCGTTTAGCTCGTGGAGGCGCCAAGAAGCGCCCGTTCTTCAACATCGTCGCTACTGATTCGCGCAATCGCCGCGATGGTCGCTTCATTGAGCGTATCGGTTTTTACAACCCGATGGCGCAAGGTGGCGAAGTTCCACTGCGTATCACCGCAGACCGTCTGGCCTACTGGCAAGGCGTTGGCGCACAATTGTCGCCAACCGTTGCTCGCCTGGTAGCTAGCAACAACAAAGCAGCAGCTTAATTAGATCACTGGTTTGACGGTCAAGACTGCATCCGGGGTGAAAGTCCCCGATGACCTGGTACAGGTAGGCTATGTCTCCGGTGCTTATGGCATTGCTGGCGGGGTCAGGATCACTCCTTTCTCCGACGACGCGGATGCATTATTAAACGTCAAAACCTGGTGGTTTGATAAGCCGACCTTGCATGATGTTCAAGTCAGGCAAGCGAAGTTACACGGCGGCGACGTCGTGGCCCAGCTGGTGGGTGTGGTCGGGCGGGATGCCGCAGAAGCGCTGAAAGGCGTCTCTGTGCAAATTCCGCGTAGCCATTTCCCGACGCTGACGGCCGATGAATTTTATTGGTCCGATCTGATCGGACTGACAGTTGAGAATTTGCAAGGCGAGTGCCTCGGCGAAGTGACTGACATGATGAGCAATGGTCCGCAGTCGATCTTGCGCATTACGCCCGTCGCCAATTCCGATGACGCCGCTGAAAAGGCGCCTGAGCGCCTGATCCCGTTTGTCGGCCAGTTTGTCATTAACGTTGACAAGGCCGCCAACAAGATCACAGTCGACTGGGGCCTCGATTATTAAACCGCCTGCGCTTAACCATGCGCCGGGCAAACATTGCAGGATGGTGAGCGATGCAATTTGATGTCGTGACCCTGTTCCCGGAAATGTTTGCCGCGCTGACGCAGTCGGGTGTGACCCGGCGCGCCTTCGAGCAGGGCAAATGTGGCTTGTCGCTGTGGAATCCCCGTGATTTCACGACCGACAATCACCGTACCGTGGATGACCGTCCGTATGGCGGCGGCCCCGGCATGGTGATGATGGCCCGTCCGCTCGAAGCGACAATTGCCGCCGCGAAGCAACGCCAGACCGATCTCGGCCTGGCGGCGCCCCGCGTGGTGTTCATGTCGCCGCAAGGCCGTCCGCTGACGCACGAGCGCGTCACGCAGTTGAAAGCCGAACCTGGTTTGGTGATCCTGTGCGGCCGCTATGAAGCCGTGGACCAGCGTTTGCTGGACCGTTGTGTCGACGAGGAAATCAGCGTCGGCGACTTTGTCCTGTCGGGCGGTGAATTGCCCGCCATGGCGCTGATGGATGCGGTGATCCGCCTGTTGCCGGGTGTCTTGAACACCGAGGCATCGGCCATCGAGGACAGCTTCGTCAATGGCTTGCTCGATTCGCCGCACTATACGCGGCCGGAAACATATGAAGGCATGGCCGTGCCGCCCGTCTTGATGGGTGGCAATCATGCCGAGATCGTCAAGTGGCGCCGCCAGCGCATGCTGGAAGCGACCGCGACCAAGCGGCCTGACCTGCTGGTCAGTGCGCGCGCCGCCGGCTTGCTCAGCCGAGCCGACGAACAATTCTTGGCCAGCCTGTAAGCCGTCTCCGGACGGCGGACAGGGTGGCCAGTAGTGCCGGGCATGTTGCCCATATTGTGTTACCCATCCTCTACCGGGCGGATACTTGCTATCCACAGTGCGCCGGCATGATGGTTTTCGGAGTTATAAAAATGGACTTGATTCAACAATTAGAGCAAGAAGAGATCGCCCGTCTGGGTAAATCGATTCCTGACTTCGCACCAGGCGATACCGTTATCGTCAGCGTCAACGTAGTCGAAGGCACGCGCAAGCGCGCCCAGGCTTACGAAGGCGTCGTTATCTCCCGTCGTAACCGTGGCCTGAACTCGAACTTCATCGTTCGTAAGATCTCGTCCGGCGAAGGCGTTGAGCGTACGTTCCAACTGTACTCGCCGCTGATCGCTTCGATCGAAGTGAAACGCCGTGGTGATGTTCGCCGCGCCAAGCTGTACTATCTGCGTGAGCGTTCGGGTAAATCGGCGCGTATCAAAGAAAAATTGCCAAATCGCCGCGTTGTGGCGAAAGCAAGCGCGTAATATCAGCGTCTGCGTTGGGAAAAGGGGTGCCTCTCGGCGCCCCTTTTTTTATGGTGGCACCTGGCCCAAGCTGCTGCGCGTCGGCATGGGTAGCCTGCGATGCTCACCGTACTTGGAGTACGGTTGCGCGTCTCGGCCACCGCTTCCTTCCGCTCGCGACGGTTTTGCCAGGTGGTTTTAATCATGAAGGAGGGGTAATGGCCACTATCGCATTTGATCCCAAACAACTCGCCATCGATTCGATCGCCGGCGAGGCGGCGCTGGACGCCGTGCGCCTGACGCCGGACTGGCTGCGCCGGCGCCTGGCCGAACAGCCGGAATGGCAGCCCGAGATTACCCAGGATTTCCTGTCCGCCCGTGCCGTGCCCGTGCGCGCCGCCGTGCTCATTCCCCTCGTGCAACGGCCGGAAGGCTTGACCATCTTGCTCACCATGCGCACGGACCACCTGAGCAGCCATGCGGGCCAGGTCAGCTTTCCCGGCGGGCGCAGCGAACCGTTCGACGGCTCGCCCGTGGCCACGGCCCTGCGCGAAACGGAAGAAGAGGTGGGCCTGGCGCGCGGGCACGTCGAAGTGCTGGGCTGCCTGCCTGACTACCTGACGGGCACCGGCTACCAGGTCACGCCCGTCGTGGGCCTGGTGACGCCGCCGTTCGAGCTGCGCGCCGACCCGTCCGAGGTGGCGGAAATCTTCGAAGTGCCGCTGGCTTTCCTCATGGATGGCCTCAACCATCAGCGCCTGTCCGTGGAATTGCCCGGCGGGCGGCGCTCGTTCTACGCCATGCCGTACGAGCGCTTCTACATCTGGGGCGCCACGGCCGGCATGCTGCGCAATCTGTTTCACCTCTTGCGGGCGTAAAATGGCGCCGCGCACGTAATAAGTTTGATTCCGGCACTGCACTGCGCTATCGTAGCGGGCATTGCGGTATTGCTGAAAAAGACAAAAAGGACCATTGATGACATTTCTCTCCATACTTTGCGCATTGCTGATCGAGCAGCTCAAACCTTTGCGCGCGGACAATCCGATCTACGCCGAAATCAAGAGCCTGGCGATGCGCATGGAGACCTGGTTCAATGCCGGCCACGCCAACCACGGCCGCATGGGCTGGTTCCTCATGATCGGCGCGCTGATGGTGCCGACGGCGGGCATTTACTGGCTCTTGCAGCATTATCAGCTGACCCTGCTGGCCTTTGCCTGGAACGTGCTCATCGTCTACCTGACCCTGGGTTTTCGTCATTACAGCCATTACTTTACCTCCATCCAGCTGGCCCTGAGCGCCGGCGACGAAGCGACTGCGCGCACCTTGCTGGCAGACTGGACCAAACTCGACACGGTGGGCATGGAAGCGAGCGAAATCGCCCGCATCGCCGTGGAAAAAGCCCTGATCACCACGCATCGCAACGTGTTTGGCGTGTTCTTCTGGTTCCTCATGCCGCTGGGCCCCGCCTGCGCCGTGATGTACCGCGTGGCCGAATACCTGGCGCGCGCCTGGAACGAGCCCGAGCACATGCGCAATGAAGCGTTCGGCCAGTTCGCCGCGCGCGCCTTTTACTGGATCGACTGGATTCCCGTGCGCCTGACGGCCGTGGCGTTTGCCGTGGTCGGCAATTTCGAGGATGCCATTTACGCCTGGCGCAATTTCGCCCAGCGCTGGCAGGACGAGGCCATCGGCATCATCCTGACGGCAGGCGGCGGCGCCATGGGCGTACGCCTGGGCACGCCAGCGGAAACGGCGGCGCGCGTGGTGACGACGCCCGACCTGGCCGTCGATGACAGCGACAGCGAAAGCGATATCCTGCCAGGCGAAGAGCCGGGCGCGCGCGCCTTGCAGAGCACGGTGGGCCTGGTCTGGCGCGCCTTGCTGCTGTGGATGCTGCTGCTGCTGTTGATGTCGGGCGCCGTTTTCCTCGGCTGACAGGGGCGCACACGCGCCATCCATGCGCCTTGCGCGTGGAACAAGGTTAAAATAGGGGCTGGCGCGCAAGGCGTGCCGGCCCCTGTTTGCATAGTCAGGGCAGATCGAGGTAGAACCCAAGTCTTCTATAAGATATAATACTGGCTTACCGCAGCAAACGTAGTTGAATTACCAGCCCGGCTTACCCGCCGGGGCCATTCACGCAATCCAGTCCCGACAAGCCACATGGCCGAGTTATCTCAAAAAACAGGGGAACTCTCAGACGAGTTCTTCATCCTTGGTCTCACCAGCAATGGCAAGCAATTCCGACCCAGCGATTGGGCCGAGCGCCTTTGCGGAGTGATGTCCTGTTTCAATCCCGAAGGTGGCGGGCGCAATGCGCACCTCCAGTATTCGCCCTACGTGCGCCCGACCGTCGTCAATGGCGTCAAGTCGGTGGTCGTCAACACCAAGCTGCGCGAGATCGAGCCGATGGCGTTTCACTTCGTGCGCGAGTTCGCCAAGGATAACGACCTGCAGATCGTCGAAGCCTGCTTCCTGCCGCCCCCCGAAGAAAAGTAAGACCCGTTTCAATTGATCTGCCTCAAACCCGCCGCGGCGGGCTGGCGTAGCGTGGACACTCTGCCTCAAACGGAGTGGCGACATGCGTATCGGCGATATCTGCACCTTGCACACCATCCATTGCCAGCGTGACACCAGCGTGCAAGACGCGGCGCTGCTGATGCGCCAGCACCACGTGGGCGACCTGATCGTGGCCGAACAGCCGAACGGCGAGCGCGTCCCCATCGGCATCCTCACCGACCGCGACATCGTCATTTCCGTCATCGCCCTGGGCCTCGACCCTGCCAGCCTGCTGGTGGGCGACATCATGAGCGCGCAGCTGCTCACGGCCAGCGAAGACGAAGACGTCTACGAAATCATCGAACGCATGCGCGTCAACGGCATCCGCCGCCTGCCCGTGGTCAATAGCCTGGGCGCGCTGTCCGGCATCGTCAGCATTGACGACCTGCTGGCCTTCCTGGCCCAGGAGATGGCCGAACTGGCCCGCATCAGCAGCGGCCAGCTGGTGCATGAAAAGCGCACGCGCAAATAAGCCTGCATTGAATTCCGCATTGCGCAATTCCAGTCAAATCCTCGCCGCCTGAAAATGCTACAGTTGCTGCTCGTACAACGGGAAGCGTTCATGCACTATCTGGCCAAGGCACTGTGGTATATCGAATCGCATTACGCGGACAATATCTCGCTCGGCGATATCGCCCACGTGGGCGGCGCCTCGCCGTGCCACCTGACGCGCGCGTTCGGCCTGGCCACGGGCCACTCCGTGATGCGCTATGTGCGGGCGCGCCGGCTCAGCGAGGCGGCCCTGGCGCTGGCACAGGGCGCGCAAGACATCCTCGCTGTCGCGCTGCAGGCCGGCTACAGTTCTCACGAGGCATTTACGCGCGCGTTCCGCGAACAGTTCCAGCGCACGCCGGAAATGGTGCGGGCACAGCGCCACGTGGGCAATCTCGCGCTGGTCGCGGCCATCCGGATGGATGTGGCGCCGGGCGTGGCCCTGGAAGCGCCCCGTTTCGAGCAAGGGCCCGCCATGCTGGTGGCGGGTCTGGTGGAGCGCTATCGCGCGGAAACTTCTGCCGGCATCCCCGCCCTGTGGCAGCGCTTCCTGCCCCATGTGGCGCCCGGCCAGCTGGTGTATGGCGTGTGCTGCAACAATGACGACGCGGGCAATTTCGATTACCTGTGCGCCATGCCCGTGGCCGACTTTTCCCAGGCCCCCGATGGCTGGACGCGGCTGCGCATCGCCCCGCAACGCTATGCCGTCTTCCGTCACCGTGGCCATATTTCCACCATCCGCGCCACCTGGCACACGGTGTGGAACGAGTGGCTGCCCCAGTCCGGCCTGGAAGTAGCCGACGCTCCCGATTTCGAACGCTACGACCACCATTTCGATCCCGCCAGCGGCATCGGCGGCGTGGAAATCTGGCTCCCCTTGAAAGCATGAGCATGTCCGACACCTTGCCTGCGCCGGCTGCCGGCAGTACCGCGCTGCGCCAGCGCCTGTCCCAAATCGCCGCCGCGCTGGCGGCGGGCCTGCCCCTGTACTGGGTGCTGGGGCCGCAGCCGCTGGGCTGGCTGGCCTGGTGCGCGCCGCTGCCCGTGCTGTGGCTGGCCCTGCGCTCCTCGCGTGGCGATGCGGCCTGGATGACGCTCGTGGCAGCCGTGCTGGGCCTGTCGGCCAACTTTGCCTATTTCCGCCTGCTCATGCCCTTGCCGGCTGTGCTGGTCGTGATCGCCGTCAAAGCTCTGCTGTGGCTGCTGGTGGTGCTGGCCACGCTGCGCCTCGTGCTGCGCTACCGTTCCGGCTGGACGGTGCTCGCGTATCCCGTGCTGTGGGTGGCCATCGATACCCTGATGGCGGCCCTGCTGCCCGATGGTAACTGGGGCAGTCTCGCGTATTCGCAGGCCGATAACCTTGCCATTTTGCAAGTGGCAGCGCTGGCAGGCGTGCCTGGCCTGCTGTTTTTGCTGTGCCTGCTGCCATCCGTGCTGGCCTTGCTGCTGGCGGGCGGGCGCCCATATGCGCCAGCGGCCGGTGCCGCCGCGCTGCTGCTGGCCGCCGCGTTCGCCGGCGCCGGCAAGGCCGCTGGCGGGACTGGTGGCCATCGATGACTTCATCGGCCCGGCCACGCCGCCCGCGCGTGCGCAAGCCGTCTGGGACCAGTACGCGCGCCACGTGGTGCAGCTGGCCGGGCAGGGCGCCACTCTGGTGCTGTTGCCGGAAAAGATAGCCGTGCTGGCGCCCGCGCAGGCGGACGCCGTGCAGCAGCGTTTCCAGGCGCTGGCGCGCAGCGCGGGCGTGTGGATTGTGCTGGGCATCGGCGTGGAAGATGGGGCCGGCCGGCGCAACCTGGCCTGGCTGTTTGCGCCCGACGGCGCCGCGCCCGTCCGCTACCAGAAACATCATCTGGCGCCGCCCGAGCGCGATTTTCTTGCCGGCAGCGCGTATGCCGTGCAGCCCGTGGCGGGTCTCGCCATGGGCCTGGCCATCTGCAAGGACATGCATTTCGCGCCCCTGGGGCAGGCATATGGCAGGGCCGGCGCGCAAACGATGCTGGTACCGGCCTGGGATTTCCAGCTCGATGCCTGGATGGGGGCGCGCATGACCGTGGTGCGCGGCGTGGAAAACGGCTACGCGGTGCTGCGCGCGGCGCGCGAGGGCGTGCTGACGGTCAGCGATGCGTATGGGCGCGTACTGGCGGAGCGGGCCAGCAGCGCCATGCCGGGCAGCACCCTGCTGGCGCCGCTGCCGGCGCCCCCGTCCGTTGCCACGTGGGCGGGATGGCTGGGGCCGCTGTTTGGCTGGCTGTGCGTGGCGCTAAGCCTCGTCATGCTGTGCGCGGGACGCCGCGCCGCGCCCGCTTCCTGACGGGAAACACCACGTTTTGCTGCAACGCGCAAAGCCGCATTGCACCGTCTTTTTTATATGTTCCGCACGACGGCTACATAATCGGCGCCGATTATTGCACCATTGCCGTGCATATACAGGCGCGATGCCTGCATATATATTGCACTGCAATAATTGGTTTTATCTGGTATTCATAAATGCGCGTATCCGGTATTAATTGGTACTTAATTCGGCCACGAAGTCATACATATCGCCGCGGAAGTAGGAGCGGCAGAATTCCACGGCGCGGCCATCGCGCAAAAAGCCCAGCCTTTCCACCGACAGGCCCGCGTCGCCTTCCTCCGCCTGCAGCAGGCTGGCCTGCTCCCCCGTCAGCAGCAGTGCGCTGAGGCGCTGCAAGGCGCGCACGGGGCGGTTGCCCGCCTGTTCCAGCGCGTCATACATGGAGATATCGACGGCGTCGAGGTTGGGCAGGCAGCTGGCGACGATGGTCGCGTATTCCAGGCACATCGGCACTTCGTCCGCATAGCGGATGCGGTGGAAGCGGTACACGGGCGCCCCCGGCGACAGCCGCAGGCGCAAGGCTTCCTCCGGCGTGACGGTACCTTCAGCGCGCTTGAGCCACACGCTGCGGGGCGTGCGTCCGCGCGCCCGCATGTCCTCGGAAAACGAGGTCAGCTTGGCGAAATTCTTTTCGATGCGCGTATTGATGAAATTGCCCGAGCCGGGGCGCCGCACCAGCAAGCCCTCGTTGACGAGGCCATCGATGGCCTTGCGCACGGTGATGCGCGAAACGGACAGGTCGCTGGCCAGCTGGCGCTCGGCCGGCAGGGCTTCGTCGGGTCCGAGGATGCGCTTGTCGATCGCTTCGCGCAGCGCGCGCTGCAGTTGCTGGTACAGGGGCAGGCTACTCGTCTGCCCCAGGCCTTGCATGATGTGAGCCAGGGTTGTCATACGCTGAGGGTCTCCGTTACGGCGCGTTGCAGACGCGCTCTGTATCTGTTTTGTGTCGCTGGATAATACCAAAAAAGACCGTTATAAAACCAATTTGAATTATCCGGCCAGCAATTTAGGACTGGCCTCGCTGGTATTTAGGCCGCTCATACGGGCTACAGTTTGATTCAGGTGAAGTGGTCTGTGTGATGCAAACAACGTTATAAAAAAAAAGTTCTAACTGGTAGTATTCTGGTATTGGATAGTAGTATATTGGCGTTGAATTGGTTTTGTAAGTGGTTGTGCCGAAGGGTCTGCAGCATGCCGGCAAGAGTGGGCGGGCTGGAAAGAAGACCTACGTTAAAAATGAAAAGGTTCCAATCCTGGAGCCTAAATCAAGGGGGAGTACATGAAACGCAATTTGAAACCAAGCGGTGTAACGCGCCTGACGCCTATCGCGGCAGCCGTGGGGTTGATGGTACTGGGTGCGAGTTTTGCCGCCCAGGCGCAGGAAGCAGTGCAGCCGGATTCAAGTGTTGTGGTGGTAACCGGCGTGCGCGCCGCATTGGCCCAATCGCTCAATCAAAAGCGTAATTCCGACTCCCTGGTCGAAGTCGTCACGGCCGAAGACGTGGGCAAGATGCCGGACAAGAGCGTTGCCGATTCGCTGCAGCGCATCCCTGGCGTGTCCGTCGCCACGGCAGGCGGCTCCGAAGGCGGCTTTGGCGACAATGACCGTGTCAGCCTCAAAGGTACGCCATCGAACCTGACCTTGACCACGCTTAACGGCCACACCGTGTCCAGCGGCGACTGGTACATTTCGAATATCACGGGCGGTGGCCGCAGCGTCAGCTATACCATGTTCCCATCCGAGCTGATCGGCCGCGTGACTGTTCACAAGAGCTCGCAAGCGGACCTGATCGAAGGCGGCGCCGCCGGCAATGTCAATATCGAAACCCGCAAGCCCCTGAGCTTCAAGAAAAATCTGACCCTGATGGGTTCGATCGAAGGCGCTTACACGGAATCGTCCAAGAAAACCGATGCGCAGATCAGCGGCTTGATTAACTGGAAAAACGAAACGAACGACCTGGGCATCTTGCTGCAGGTGTTTAACGAGAAACGCACCCTGCGTCGCCAGGGCCAGGAATTCCTGTGGTGGGAAAAAGTTGACAAAGGTGCCGCTGCCGCCTGGATCGCTGCGGACCCGTCCGTTGAAGGCAAGTACCTGTCTTTCCTGACGGGTTCCTCGCTGTTCGAGCAAAAGCGCCAGCGCAAGGGCGGCTCGCTCGACGTCGAATACAAGGTGTCGAACGACCTGAGCTTCAACGTCAACGGCTTCTACACCCGCCTCGATGCCGACAACGTCAACACCAACTTCATGCTGGCGCCGTATCAAGTCCTGTCGAACAACTGGACCAACGTAGGCGGCGCCATCCCGTCGTCGTACACGGTCAAGGGCAACACGATTACCTCGATCGCCTTCCCGTCGAAGTGCCCGGTCGCCGACTGCTCGGCCATGGGTGCCTCGGTGCAAGACATCATTGCCCGTCCAGGTTCCTACAGCGATTCGAAATTTGTCGACTTTAACTTCAAGTACCGCGCCAGCGCCGACCTGCGGTTTACCGGCCAGGTTGGTACCACGCGCGGTACGGGCCACGCCCGCGATTACGCGTATGAAGCGTGGCTGGCATATGCGGGCAATAGCCTGACCATGCACGGCATCGATGCGCCGGCCACTGTCGTCGTCGACAATGCCACGACGTTCAATCCACGTACGGGCGCCGATTTCTTCTCGGGTTGGGCATCGGACACGACCACGCGCGACAAGGAAAACTACGGCCAGGCCGATGGCGCCTACAGCACCACTTGGGAGGCCGTGCCGACCATCCGTTTCGGCGTGCGTACTGCCAAGCATGACCGTTCGCTGACCTGGCTCGATGGCGCGGTAGCACCGGCCGCCGGCCTGCTGGCGAATGCACCGAAGGGTTTGACGAATTATCCGACCAGCCCGTTGTCGAATGTGCTGCAGAATGGCTGGACCTTCAGCGGTCCTTCGATGAAGGAATGGGGCGACAAGTACGTTACCTTCAACAAGCATGCTTACCAGAGCGAATTCCAGATCACGGAAAAGGCAAACGCCGCCTACGTGATGGGCGATCTGAACTTTGCTAACGTGCAAGGTAACTTCGGCGTGCGTTATGTCAACACCAAGATCGACGTGGCCAATGCTTCGCCGAACGACGTGTGGAAACCGACCCTCAGCTCGAACACTTACAACAACTTCCTGCCGAGCGTGAACTTGCGCACGGACCTGGCGAAGAATGTCGTGCTGCGCGGCGCGGCCAGCCGCACCATGGCGCGTCCTGACTTCGGCGCCCTGGGTGCCTTGAGCCTGAACGACTTGACGATGTCCGGTTCCGGCGGCAATCCGAACCTGAAGCCGATCATGTCGAACAACGTCGATGCGGGCGTGGAATGGTACTTCATGCCGAAGTCGCTGATCGCGGTGAACCTGTATCAGATGAAACTGGCTTCGTATGTGACCTACGGTTCGTCGGTGGCGCAGTTCTACAACCAGACCCTGCGTCGCGTGACCGACTACAACATGAGCGCCGCCATCAATACCAAGGCGCGCGTGCGTGGCGTGGAACTGCAGTACACCCAGGATCTGAGCAATGGTTTCGGCTTCAGCGCCAACTACACCTATGCTGATGGCAAGGAAACGGAAGCAGCGCCAAAATCGGCTTGCGCCGAAGACGGCAACTGCGACATGGTCGGCACGTCGAAGAACTCGTACAATCTGTCGGGCTTCTTTGAAAACGCCAAATGGAGCGCACGCCTGAACTACAGCTTCCGCTCCTCCTTCCTGAATGGCCTGGATCGCAAGAGCGCCATTTACCAGGATGATGTCGGCACCGTTTCCGCTTCCATCAACTACAACATCAACGAGTTCCTGACCCTGTCGCTGGAAGGCAAGGACTTGAACGATCCGCTGTTGAAGTCGTATGCATCGACCAAAGACCAGCCGCGCGCGTTCTACAAGAACGGTCGCCAGGTATTCTTCGGCCTGCGTGGCAAGATGTAAGACGTTTTACTTGGTTAATGCCTCCCGGCGGACACCCGGGATGGCATGACAATGGCGGAGCGCAGCTGGCTCCGCCATTTTTTTATTGCAAGATGGTTTTCTTTATATGGTGGGATACATCCGATGACATTACACGCAATGCTGGCTTGCTTCGCCTGCGCGCTGCCGTTGGCAGCCACCGCCGTCCCCGCAGCGCCTCTCCTGGCGCCGGAAGTGGTGGCCTATTATCCCGGCTGGAAATCGGCCGATTTTCCCGTTAACGGGCACAATATTCGCGCCGGCAACGTCAGCCTGATCCAGTATGCGTTTGCCGATATTTGCTGGGATGGCGAACACGGCAATCCCGCGCCCGATGGCGGCGGCGTGAGCGCCTGTCTGGATGCGGACGGCAAGCCGTCGCGGCCGGCCAATGGCAGCATCGTGCTGCCGGCACCGCAAGCCGATGCCGAGAACTTGCGCAAGCTCAATGCGCTCAAGCACAGTAATCCACGGCTGCGCGTCCTGCTGTCGGTGGGGGGCTGGATCTGGTCCAACCGTTTCTCGGACGTGGCCGCCACGCCGGCTGCGCGCCAGGCGTTTATCGCTTCCGCGCTGGAGCTGGTGCGCCGGCATGGCCTCGATGGCGTCGATATCGACTGGGAACATCCAGCCACGGGAGGGATTCCCTGCATCGAAGGCAAGGTTTGCCACCGCAGCGACGACAAGGAAAACTATGTGCGCCTGGCCAGCGAGCTGCGCAGCGCATTCGACCGCGCCGGCAAGCAGGCTGCCGGCCGCCATTACCTGATCACCATCGCCGCCGGCGCGCATGCCAGCCTGACCGACGACAGCGACGCCTCGCCCGGCTGGATGGCCCGCCTGGCCACGCAGCTGGACTGGATCAACCTGATGACCTATGACTACCGCGGCGTGTGGGATGCCGAGAATGGCCAGCTGGCGCCCCTGTATGCCGACCCTGCCGACCCGCAGCGCGACAAGGCCCTGCATGCGGACGCGACCGTGACGCGCTTCCTGCGCGCCGGCGTGCCTGCCGCCAAGCTGGTGCTGGGCGTGCCCTTCTATGGCTATGGCTGGAAGCAGTGCGCTGCCGGTCCCCGCGGCGATGGCCTGTACCAGGCGTGCCAGGGTGCGGCCAGCGGCAATGACGGCTCGCCGACATTCACTTACCGGCACCTGCTTGAACAGGGCTACCTGGTCGATGGCAAAGGCGCGCGGGGCTTCCAGCGCTACTGGAACAGCGCGTCGCAAGTGCCGTATCTGTACAACCGCGACAGCGGCGTCTTCATCAGCTATGAGGATGCGCAATCGGTGGCCGGAAAAGTGCGCTATATCCGCGACAAGGGCTTGCGCGGTGGCATGTTCTGGGAATTGAGCGGCGATGCGCAACATGTGCTGGGCACGGCCCTGGCACCCGTCCTGACGGAGAAGCAGCCATGAGCCAGCGCTATCTCGCCCTCGACGTCCTGCGGGGCCTGACCGTGGCCCTGATGATCGTCGTCAATACGCCTGGCGACTGGGGCAGCGTGTATGCGCCGTTCCTGCATGCCGAATGGCATGGTTTTACCTTGACGGACCTGGTCTTCCCCAGCTTTTTGTTTGTCGTCGGCAATGCGCTGGCCTTTGCGCTGGGCAAGTATGAAAACCTGGGACATGGCGCCGTGCTGGCCAAGCTGTGCAAGCGCAGCGCGCTGATCTTCTTGCTGGGCTTCCTGCTGTACTGGTTCCCCTTCTTCAAGATCGACGATGCGGGCCAGTTTGCCTGGTCGTCCCTGTCGCACACGCGCATTCCCGGCGTGCTGCAGCGCATCGCCGTGTGTTACCTGGCCGCCGCCCTGATCCTGCATTACTGGAAGACACGGGGCGCGCTGCTCTTCAGCGCCTGCGCCTTGCTCGGCTACTGGGCCATCCTCGCATGCTTTGGCGACTACAGCTTGCACGGCAATGCGCCGGCCAAGCTGGATTTGATCCTGCTGGGGGACAGCCACCTGTACCACGGCGAAGGCATTGCCTTCGACCCGGAAGGCATCCTGGGCACCTTGCCAGCTATCGTCAACGTCATCGCCGGCTACCTGGCGGGCAGTTTTCTGCGCCAGGCGGCGCCGGCGCGGCTGCGCGCCAGCCTGGTTCAGCTGGCCGTGGCCGGCGTCATCTGCGTGGCCGTGGCCCTGTGCTGGAACGAGGTGTTTCCGATCAACAAAAAGCTGTGGACCAGCTCTTACGTGATGCTGGGCATCGGCCTGGACTTGTTGCTGCTGGCCCTGCTGATGTTCATCATTGACGTACGTCAAATGACGGGCTGGACCTACTTCTTTGAAGTGTTCGGCAAGAACACCCTGTTCATCTACCTGGTGTCGGAAGTGCTGGTGATCATCGCGTTTACCGTGCGCATCGGCGACGGCAACCTGTACCAGTGGCTGTACCGGCACGGGTTCACGGGGTGGGCGCCGGCACAGGTGGGATCGCTGCTGTTTGCCGTCAGCTTCATGCTGCTGTGCTGGCTGATCGCTTACGGCATGGACAAGCGCAAGATCTATATCAAAGTCTAGAACTTCAGCTTCAGGCCGTACCGGGTTGCCAGGGCGGTCAACAGCATCATCAGGGCGGTGACGGCGGCGGCATTCCACAGGCCGGCCGCGCCGCCCGTTTCCAGGTAAGGCCACCAGAAGCGGGGCAGGTGCAGCACGGCCGCCAGCTGCTGCCACAGGTCGGGCACGATGTAGGCGAACAGGGCATTGGTGCCGGCGGGCAGCAGCAGCACTGCCCAGGCGCGCCAGCGCCACACGTCGATGACGACGTAGAACGCCAGGAACAGGGCCAGGATGATGGCGCTGCAGACCAGGGTGTAGGATTCCGTCGCCGCAATCTTGTTGATGTGGTGATACGGCCGCAGCAGCAGGCCAGCCAGCAGCAGGCCCAGCGCGAACCACGCCATGAAACGTATCCTCTGGCCATGGTTCAGGGCCGCGCCACGCAGGAACAGCTGGCCCACCAGGGTGCCGGCCAGCACATTGGCCGCCGTCGAACCCAGTACCTGCGGCACGTTGACGAAGGCGTTCACGCCTGCCGGCAGGAAATCGAGGCTGCCGGCCGTGCCCCCCATGTACAGCACGATCAGCAAGGCAAGCGTACCCATCAGCGCCGTGCCGCTGCCGTGGCACGCCAGGTACAGCAGGCTGCACAGCAGATACGCCCAGCCTATCATGCCGAGGATGCCCCACCAGGACGGTTGCAGCCAGGTGCTGGAAAACTCGCTGTTCAGTTCTCCGCGGAACGTCGCCAGCAGGAACAGCATCAGCGCGCCGCCTGCGGCCAGCTCCAGCTTGCCCGCACCCTGGCGCCACAGCAGTATCATGGCCCCATAAAACAGCAGGAAATACACGGCGTGCGGCAGCAGCGCCGCCTGTGCATCGTAGCGGTAGGCATTCGCCAGCACCACGCCGGCCAGCATCAGGCTGGCGGAGCGCCACAGCAGGCGTCCCAGCAAGGCTGGCGTGACCTGGCCGCAATGGCGCTGCAAGGCCAACGGAATGGCCATGCCCACCATGAACAGAAAGCCGGGAAAGACCAGGTCGGGCAGAGTGATGCCGTCGGCGCGGGGACCCGCATGTTCGAGCCACCAGGCTATGCCGGGCATGCCGGCCAGGTAGTTGACCCAGATCATGGTGACGATCACGAAGCCGCGGAAGGCGTCCAGGCTGATCAGGCGTTCGGTGGCGGGGGCGATGGCTGGCGGCATGGAAGGATGGAAAAGGTCGAAAAAAAAGCAGCCCCGGCCTGAGCCGGGAACCGCTTTGCGCATATGGCCGGGAGTAGGAATTACTGTGCCGCTGCTGCCGGTGCTGCCGCTGCCGTGGCAGGACGGTTCAGCCACAGGATCCAGTAGCGGGCCAGGTCGCCCACGCCGTCGCCGCCCTTGACCGTTTCCAGGACCTTGATGGCTTCATCTTTCTTGCCTGCCATGGCGTAGGAATAGCCGAGGCGCAGCTTGGCATCTTCAACGCGCTTCAGGCCGCCCTTGGCGATGCCTTTCTGGATCAGGTCGATACCTTTGTCGAACTGGTCCATCGTCACGAAGGCGTAGCCCAGGTTGATCAAACCCGTGCCATCCTTGCTCTTCATGGCCGACGCTTCGCCGCTGGCGATGTTTTTCGCATCGTCGGCAGCGGCCTTGGCGGCCTGGTCGCGCAGTTTCTTGTGCTTGGCGGCATTCGCGCCCGTGCCCAGCACGCCTTTGGCAAAGCCGGCGTCGATGACTTTTTTCGCTTCCGTCGGGAAGGCGTTTTGCAAGGCAATTTCAGCCATGTCGCTGTAGTCCTGCGGCGGCATGGTGTCGACGGCCTTGAATTGCAGGCGCAGCACGTCCAGCGCGAAGCGGTCCGAGTAGCCGGCCTTGCCCTGCAGGCGGCCCAGCAGGTCGCTCCAGTAGTCGTCCGACGGGTAGTAGCGCACCAGGTTTTCCATGGCTACCAGGTAGGTGGCCGGATCCTTGCTCTTCGAGCCCGTATTGGCCAGCAATTGCAGTTCCTCGATGGTCGGCGTCTTGCCCGCTTGCTGCTTGGCCGTCAGGTCGGCCATCAGCTCCTGTTTCGCGCGCGCGAAATCGTTGCTGAAGTAATAGGAGCGGATGATGTAGGGACGCATGGTAGTCGCGTCGCCCGTTGCCGTCTGGTAGCGGGTGAACCATTTGATGGCGTTCGGGTAATCCTTGGCGTTGTAGTGGTAGTTGGCCAGTGCCTGGATGAAATCGCCTTCCGATTTCTTGTCCAGCTTGCCCGATTCGATCACCGCTTCCAGCGCCGTCATGGCCATGGGCGCATTGTTGGTGGTGGAGGCCAGCGCCACGCGCAGGCGGTTCAGCACGAACGTTTCATACGGCGTCAGGGCCGGTATGGCGGCAGCCTGGTCGATGCGGCTTTGCACGTCGGCGTAGTTTTTGGCATCCATCGATGCCTTCACGGCAGTCGGATCGAGCAGCTTGAACACTTCTGGACGCACCGAATCTGCCGGAGCGGCAGCTGCGGCGGCAGCTGGCTTGGCATCCTGCGCGTGCGACAGGGATGGCAGGAAGTTCAGGCCGATGGCGGCCAGGAGCAGGCTGAGACGGGCAAGACGGAATTGGGACATGGTCAATCCTTCAATCAATAACAAAAATACGCACCGGCACTGGCAGCCGCAACATCGTGCAGTGGCATTGCCAGAGGGGCAAGGAAGCTCGAAAAAACACACATTCTGCCAGTCTGCCTGCATAAGTCAAACAGAAGCGGCATGATACTAAGCGGCTATTGTCACATAAACGGCTGAGCGGGTGCGGCAAACGTGCGCGCCAGGGCTTGCCCTGCGGCATCGAACAGCAGGCAGCGCTGCGGCGGCAGATGCAGGCGCATGGCGTCGCCCGCCTGGCGCAAGCCATCCTCGGCCGGCAGCTTGACGGCCAGTATCTCGGCCGGCATCCCGGCCACGGCTGGCATGCTGGCGTACACGATGGCCACGTCGCCCAGATATTCGACATGGCTGACGGTGACATCGACCGCGTTGTCGCCCGCTGCGCCCCCGTCCTGCAGGCTCACATGCTCGGCCCGCACGCCCAGGGTCAGCCGGCCGCCCGGCGCCACGGCATCGCCCTGCGCCGCGACCTCGATCACGGCGCCGCCGGGCAGGCGCACGGTCACCGTGCCGGGGCCGCAGGCGACGGCTTCGCAGGCGATGAAGTTCATCTTCGGCGCGCCCAGGAAACCGGCCACGAACAGGTTGCCGGGATTGTTATACAGTTCGTGCGGACTGCCCACCTGTTCGATGCGCCCGCCGTTGAACACGACGATGCGTTCGCCCAAGGTCATGGCCTCGACCTGGTCGTGCGTGACGTAGATCATGGTGGTCTTCAATTCCTGGTGCAGGCGCGAGATTTCCACGCGCATCTGCACGCGCAGCGACGCGTCGAGATTCGACAGCGGCTCGTCAAACAGGAACACCTTGGGCTTGCGCACGATGGCGCGGCCGATGGCCACGCGCTGGCGCTGGCCGCCCGACAGGTCCTTCGGCTTGCGCTTGAGCAGAGGCGTGATCTGCAGGATCTCGGCCGCGCGCTCGACGGCGGCGCGCACCTCGGCTTTCTTATGTCCGGCCAGGCTCAGGGCGAAGGCCATGTTTTCGTACACCGTCATGTGCGGGTACAGCGCGTAGCTCTGGAAGACCATGGCCAGGCCCCGCTCGGCCGGCGCGATGTCGTTGGCCAGCTGGCCGCCGATATGCAGCTCGCCGTCCGTGATGTCTTCCAGTCCCGCGATCATGCGCAGCAGGGTGGATTTGCCGCAACCGGACGGGCCCACGAAGACGACGAATTCGCCGTCGCGGATGTCGAGGTCGATGCCGTGGATGACGGGATGCTTGTCGTCGTACAGCTTGACGA
Source organism: Janthinobacterium violaceinigrum (assembly GCF_009208555.1). GTDB lineage: Bacteria > Pseudomonadota > Gammaproteobacteria > Burkholderiales > Burkholderiaceae_D > Janthinobacterium > Janthinobacterium violaceinigrum. The sequence goes on from NZ_WFLI01000020.1 coordinate 100,137, forward strand.
TATTCTTTAAAACGATGTGTGCCATGAAGTGGTTCTATCCTAGCTGGCGCTGGCTGGCGCTTGTGGTGACTCGGCCTTGGTCAGGTCGGGTTGGACGGCGGTGTCCTTGGGCCCGATGCGCATGAAGCGCGACAGGATCAGTACGGGCACGGCCGACACCAGCACCCACAGGAAAAAGGTCTTGTAGCCGAGCGCCGTCTGGATGTCGCCGCTGATCATCTTGAACAGCACGAAACCGAGCTGCATCACCCCCGTGGCGAACGCATAGTGGGCCGTCTGGTACTTGCCGACGGAGACCACCTGCATCATGAACAGGATCAGGCCGACGAAGCCGAAGCCGTAGCCGAACATTTCCGCGCTGAGCGCGGCCGTGATCAGGGTCAGGTCGGTGGGCAGGCTGTGGCTCAGGTAGTAGAACACCAGGTTCGGCAAGTTCATGGCCAGGATCAGGAACAGCATGGCGCGCTTGAGGCCCAGCCAGGAAGTGAAATAGCCGCCGCCTATGCTGCCCAGCAGGAAAGCGACGGTGCCGGCCGTGCCGTACACGGCGCCCACTTCCGTCGTCGACAGGCCCAGGCCGCCCAGTTCGCGCGCTTCGCGCAGGAACAGCGGGCCGATGGTCTGCACTTGCGCCTCGCCGGCGCGGAACAGGATGATGAAGGCGATCATGCCCCAGATGCCGGGCTTTTTCAGGAAGTCCACCAGCACGTCCCACAGGGTGCGGCTGATGCCGGCCACGCTCTTGTCGGCCACGGCAGCGTTGCGCACCTGCGGCAGCGCCCACAGGTGATACGCGGCCAGCGACAGCATCATGGCGCCGATGATCAGGAAAATCACGGACCAGGCAGGCTTGACGCCGATATTCTTTTCCAGGTAGCCGGCCAGGATCACCAGGCCGCCCAGCGAGATGAACTTGCCCGCGTTGAAGAAGGCGCCCTGCCAGCCCGCGTAGGCGGCCTGCTGCTTGTCGGACAGGCTGGCGATGTACAGGCCGTCGCAGACGATGTCGTGCGTCGACGACGCCAGCGCGGCGACGAACAGCACGGCGATGCAGGCGGCAAACCACAGCGGCGTTTGCAGGGCCAGCGCGATCAGGCCCAGGCTCAGGCCACCGAGGAACTGGAACAGCACCACCATGGTCTTCTTGCTCGACGCCAGTTCCAGGAAGGGGCTCCACAGCGACTTGAAGACCCAGGCAAAGCCGATCAGGCCCGTCCAGCGGGCGATCTGGTCGTTCGGCACGCCCATGCTCTTGAACATCAGGCCGGCCACCAGGGCCACGGCGTAAAACGGCAGGCCCTGGGCGAAGTACAAGGTGGGCACCCACGAAATCGGGCTGCGGACGCCGCCCTTGCTACTGTTGCTGCTGATGTGCTTGTCGTTCATGGATGCTTCCTCGGGTCGTCTTGAAAGTCGGGTGTCACGTTGGGAACAAAGGCGGCGTTCAATGGCAGCGCCGCCTGGCCTCGGCCATGATGATGCGGTCGGCCGCCTCCTGCGCATAGATGCCGCTGCCGGCCGGGTAGCGCGCGGCCATGGCCGCCAGGCGCTGCAGCCGCACGCCTGCCGCCTGCAGCGGCAGGGCGCCCGATGCCAGCGCGGC
>NZ_WFLI01000021.1 GCF_009208555.1 Janthinobacterium violaceinigrum
GGCTGGCGGCGGCCTGCTGGCCGCGCAGACGGATGCCTGGCAGGGCGCGCGCGCCCTGCGCGCCGACTACCGCACGGCCACGGGCGAGCGGCGCGAGGTGGCGCTGGACGATGGCAGCGTGCTCAATCTGAATACGGGATCGGCCGTGAACGTGCGCTTCGACGGCGAGCGCCGCCTGATCGAACTGCTGGCCGGCGAAATCCTCGTCGTCAGCGGCCGGGGCGCCGGCAGCACCGCGCCGCTGGAAGTGGCCACGCGCGAAGGCCTGGTGCGCGCGCTGGGCACGCGCTTTGCCGTGCGCCAGCAGGAGGGCTACAGCACCGTGGACGTGTTTGAAAGCGCCGTCGAAATCCGTCCCCGCGACGGCGGCGGCACGCCCCTGCTGCTGGCGGCCGGGCGCGGCGTGGCCTTTTCCCGCCATGCGCCGGACGCGCCGCACGCCATCGATGCGTATGCCGATGCCTGGTCGCGCGGGCAGCTGATCGTCGACGACGTGACCCTGGGCGATTTCCTGGCCGACCTGGCCCGCTACCGCCCCGGCGTGATCGACTGCGCGCCGGAAGTGGCGCAGCTGCGCCTGTCGGGCGTGTTCCCGCTGGCCGACACGCAGCGCATCCTGAACATGCTGCCCCATTCGCTGCCGGTGCAGGTGCGCAGCCGCACGCGCTATTGGGTGACGGTCGAACCGGCGCCGTAGCACGCTGCGCAAAAAATATCGGCCATCCGGCTGCCCGTTTTTCGTTCTCGCGGCACCTACAGAGTAGGGCGCCTGTTTTTAGCGTCTCATGACACCATTTTTCAGGATTTTCATGCAACAGGTTTCGCATATTGTCAATTTTGCATCGCACCGTCCTCAGCGGCATCCGCTGGCGCTGGCCGTGGCGGCCTTGTGCCTGGCCGCCGGCACCCAGGCGCTGGCGCAGCAGGCGCCAGCCGCACCCGCCGCCGAGCAAACCATGCTGGGCGTGTCCGTCACGGCGGCACGCGATGCGACGACGGAAGGCAGCGGCTCCTACACGACGGGCGTGAGCAATACGGCAACCAAACTGAACCTGTCGCTGCGCGAGACGCCGCAGTCGGTCAGCGTACTGACGCGCCAGCAGATCGACGACCTGGGCATCACCACGCTGGACGATGCCGTGCAGTCGATCACGGGTCTGGTCATGCAGAAGGGTAACTTTACAGGCGATTCGGGCAGTTTCAGCGCACGGGGTTTTCCAATTGATAACATCCTGTTCGATGGCTTGCCCACCAGCCTGGGCGCGAATGGCACCTTCAATGGCGACAACGACGACCTGGCCATCTATGACCGCATCGAGGTGGTGCGCGGCGCCACGGGCTTGACGACGGGCAGCGGCACGCCCAGCGCGGCCATCAACCTGGTGCGCAAGCGCCCGACGGCCACGCCGCAGGCGTCATTCTCGGCCAGTATCGGCAGCTGGAGCAACTACCGGCTGGAAGCCGATGCGGCCAATGCGCTCAACGAGGCGAAAACCCTGCGCGGGCGCATCGTCGCGACGGTGCAGGACAAGCAGGACTACGTCGATGTGCTGCATGGCCGCAATCACCAGCTGTACGGCATCATCGAAGCGGACCTGCGCCCCGACACCACCCTGACCGTGGGCGCGCATTACCGCAAGACCGATAACGACGGCGTCACGACGGGCGTGGTCACGGCCGCCGACGGCCGCTTCCTGAACCTGCCCCGCTCCACCTACCTGGGCACGGACTTCGACGGCTGGCGCCAGACCGATCAAACCATCTTCGCGGAACTGGAACACCGCTTCGACAACGGCTGGAAGGCCAGGCTGGCGGCCACGCGCAAGACGCCCGAGATCGACACGACGTTTTCCGGCATCAGCCGCCGCGGCGACACCCTGCGCTTCAATTCGCAAAGCTACCGCGCCGAAGTGGCCAATACCAGCTATGACGCGTATGCCGGCGGCAGCTACAGCCTGTTCGGCCGCCAGCATGAGCTGACGGTGGGCGCCAGCCACCGCCGCGCGTCGAAAAACAGCTATGGCGGCTGGGCGCCGTACAGCTGGAAAGAGAGCGCGCCCGTGATCGATCCCTACCACTGGGATGCGGGCAGCGTGGCGCGCCCCGCCATCGATTACGCGCAGTGGCGCACGGCCAGCATCACCGAGCAAAGCGGCGTGTATGCGGGCACGCGCCTGCGCCTGGCCGATCCACTGTCGCTGGTACTGGGCGGACGCCTGAGCTGGTACAAGGACGACGCGGGCTACTCGGTGGCGCGCGAATTCACGCCGTATGCCGGCATCGTGTATGACCTCGACAAGCAGCATTCCGTGTACGCCAGCTGGACCGAAATCTTCCAGCCGCAGGCGGCCACGGACGCCAATGCGCAGCCCTTGAAGCCGATCAGCGGCACCAACTATGAAGCGGGCGTGAAAGGCGAATACTTTGGCGGCGCGCTCAATGCCAGCGCGGCCGTGTTCCAGATCCGCCAGCAAAACCGCGGCGTGGACGACCTGGCCGGCCCGAATCCCTGCCCCGGCAGCACCTGGGGCTATTGTCAGCGCGCGTCGGGCGAAGTGCGCAGCGAAGGCGTGGAGCTGGACGTGGCGGGCGCGCTGACGCCCGACTGGCAACTGTCGGCCGGCTATACCTATGTGAAGGCGCAATTTACGCGCGACAGCGATCCGGCCAATATCGGCAAGGATTTCAACAGCCGCTATCCGCGCCAGCAGCTCAAGCTGGCCACCAGCTACCGCCTGTCGGGCGCCGCGCAGGGCTGGCGCGTCGGCGCCTCGGTGTACGGGCAGGGCGCGACCGAGTCGGGCGACGGCACCTACCATCTGCGCCAGGGTCGCTATGCGATCGTGGGCCTGAACGCGGCCTGGCAGGTCGACAGCCGCGCCGAGCTGCGCCTGAACGTCAACAACGCGCTCGACAAGCACTATTACCAGAGCATCTATTCCGATGTCTTCGGCAACCTGCCCGGTGCGCCGCGCAATCTGATGCTGACCTTGAATTACAAACTATAACTTATTAAATTTACATTATCTATCTTGATGAAGGATGCATGGCTTATGGAAGTGCAGTTGAATCTGGCCCGCGATGGCGTGAACCAGCGCAGGGCAGCGGGAGCGCCGCGATGATGAAATCGGCCAACATGATGTTGTTCTCGCGCGTGCTCGCCGCCGTCCTTGGCGGCTATGCGCTCACGTCCGGCGTGGCCGTGCTGCTGTCGGCCGTGTTGCCGCTGTCGCGCGCCGAAGCCGTGCTGACGGCCACCCTGAGCGCATTTGTCGTCTATACCTGCGCCGTGATCTGGGTCTTTGCCGTGCAGGACCTGCGCCGCGCCTGGCTCGGCATGCTGCTGCCGGCCATCGTCTGCGGCGGCATCGGCATGCTGCTGTCGCGAGGTGCCGCATGAACGCCGTCAAGGTAGACAAGGTGGCCAAGACGCCGCAGCAGGGCGGACTGCGCCAGGCCATGGCCTGGCTGCACACGTGGAGCGGACTGTGGATTTCCTGGTTGCTGTTCGCCATCTTCCTGACCGGTTCTCTGGCCGTCTTCGACGACCCGATCGGCCACTGGATGACGCCCGAACACGCTTTGGCCGAGGCGGCGCATGCGAACGATCCGCCGCTGCCCAAGGTCACGGACCGCGCGCACCGCCTGGAGCTGGCGCTCGACTTCATGGCCAAGGAGCACCCGAAGGCGGACATGTGGGAAATCTGGCCCGTGCAGCGCCCCGGCCACGGCCTGTCCGCCTACTGGTTCCAGCCCGGCGGCGGCTATGGCTCGGCGGACCTCGATCCGCTGACGGGCGCCGTCGTCGAGCATGCGCGCGAGGCGACGGAGCGCGAAACCATCGGCGGCCACCATTTCGTCGATTTCCACTACGAGCTGCACGCGGGACGCATCGGCGTATGGATCGTCGGCATCACCACCATGATCATGCTGGTGGCGCTGGTGAGCGGCGTCATCACGCACAAGCGCATCTTCAAGGACTTCTTCACCTTCCGCCCGGCCAAGGGCCAGCGTTCGTGGCTCGACGCGCATAACGCGGTGGCCGTGCTGACCTTGCCATTCCAGTTCATGATCGCCTACACGGGACTGGCGTTCTACAGCGACGACTATGTGCCGGCGCCCGTGGTGGCGCAATACGGCGCGGACCATGGCAAGCAAGCCTTCCTGAGCGACTGGAACGACTCGGGCAAACCTGCGCGCATGGGCCAGCCGCTGGCCATTCCATCGCTGGAACCGTTCGCCCTGCGCGCCGAACAGGCCATCGGCCAGGAAATCCGCGCCGTGGTGCTGGACAATCCGAACGACGCCTCCATGCGCGTATGCATGTATGGCTGGAATGAAGAGACGGAGACGCTGCAGCGCATCAGCGCCAACACGGGCATGGCCTGCTATGCGCTGGCCACGGGCGAGCAGATCGCCGTGCGCGCGCCGGGCGAGTCGAACACGGGCGGCGCGGGCCTGACGCGCGTCGTGATGTCGAACCTGCACATGGTCGGTTTTGGCGGCACGCCCATGCGCTGGCTGTACTTCCTCTGCGGCCTGGCCGGCACGGCCATGATGGGCACGGGCGCGATCCTGTTCATGGTCAAGCGCCGCCAGCGCGCGGGCGGCGAGTTCGGCGCCTGCACGCAGCGCGTGTACCGCGTCATCGAATGCCTGAACGTGGCGGCCATTGCGGGCCTGGCGGTTGCCTGCGCCGGCTTCCTGTGGGCGAACCGCCTGATCCCCGTCGGCATCGAGCACCGCGCCGGCTGGGAAGTGCGCGCCTTCTTCGGCGTGTGGTTCGTGATGCTCGTGCATGCCTGCCTGCGCGGGGAAAAGCGCGCCTGGATCGAACAATTGTGCGTGCTGGCCGCCCTGTGCCTGCTGCTGCCCGTGCTGAACCTGCTGAGCACGGGCGACAACCTGGCGGCGCAGATCGCGCGCGGCGACTGGGAAAGCGCGGGCGTGGAACTGGCCAGCATGGCCTTTGGCCTGCTGGCCGGCTGGGGCGCGTGGAAAGTCCACAAGCGCAAGGAAAAACCGGTGAAGAAGGCCGCCGGCAAGGAAAGCCCGGCGCCATCGGCCAGCCTGCAAATCAATACGGAAGGACAGTCATGATCAATACCATCCTGTGCGCATTGGGCCTGGCGTATGCGGGCATGGCCAGCCTGTCGCTGGCGATGGACCGCCATCACGGCCAGATATGGGGGCGCGACGCGGCGCCGAACGTGCGGCGCGCGCTGCAACTGACGGGCACCATCCTGCTGGCGCTGGCCATCTGGCCCTGCGTGGCCGGCTGGAGCGCCACCGTCGGCGTGGTCGCCTGGCTGGGATTCCTGTCGGCCGGCGCGCTGCTGGTGGCCCTGCTGCTGCCGTATGCCCCCCGCTTGCTGTTTCGTAGTTCCCTGCTGGCAGCCGTCGCCGCGCTGGCAGGGCTTGTGATGTTCCTGCGGTGATGTTCACCGCCATTTTCAAGGATAGACCGATGCACTTTTCACGTTTGGCGACACCGTTTTACTTTACCTGCAACCGCAAGGCGGCTTCCTGATGGCGGCCCGCCTGCCTTCCCGCCGCGCCCGCATCCTGGGCGGCGCGGTCTTGCTGGCGCTGTTCGGCGCCGGCGCATTGTGGGCCACGCGGGGCCCGGCCACCGTGTTCGACACGGCGCCCGTCAAGCGCGGCAATATCGAGGCCAGCGTCACGGCCATCGGCACTCTGCAGCCGCAGACCTATGTCGACGTGGGCGCGCAGGTGTCGGGCCAGATCACGCGCCTGCACGTGCAGCCCGGCAGCGCCGTGGAAAAAGGCCAGTTGCTGGCCGAGATCGACCCCAGCGTGCAGCAAGCCACGGTCGATGCGGGCCGCGCCGCCCTGGCGGGATTGCGCGCGCAGCTGGCCGACCAGCAGGCGCAGCACCGCCTGGCGGGCCAGCAGCACGGGCGCCAGAAGCAGATGGCGAAGTTCGACTCCACGCCGCTGGCCGACCTGGAAACGGCCGAAGCCACCCTGGCGTCGGCCGGCGCCAAGATCGACCACCTGAAGGCGCAGATCGACCAGACCCAGGCCAGCCTGAAGGCGGACGAGGCGCGCCTGGGCTATACGCGCATCTACGCGCCCATGGCCGGCAAGGTGGTGGGCCTGGACGCCAAGGAAGGGCAGACCCTGAACGCCACCTACCAGACGCCGAACATCCTGCGCATCGCCGACCTGTCGGCCATGACGGTGTGGACGGAAGTGTCGGAGGCGGACGTGCGCCGCGTGCGCCCGGACATGCCCGTGTACTTCACCACCCTGGGCGGCGACCAGCGGCGCTGGAGCGGCAAGGTGCGGCAAGTGCTGCCCGCGCCGCCCGTGCCCGGCGGTTCTGCCGCCGGCACGGCACTGGCGCCGTCGACCAGCAAGGTGATTCTGTATACAGTGCTGTTCGACGTGGATAACGCCGATGGCGAACTGATGCCGCAGATGACGGCGCAAGTGGTGTTTGTCACGGCCGCGGCAAACAATGTGCTGGCCGTGCCCTTGCCGGCCCTGAAACCGTCCACCGGGGAAGGCGCGAAGCCGGGGCAGTTCACGGCCCGCGTGATGGATGCCGATGGCAAGGTCGATACGCGCGCCGTCACCGTGGGCGTGCGCAACCGCCTCAGCGCGGAAGTGCTGCAAGGCTTGCGCGAAGGTGAATTGCTGGTCACGGGCGAACAGCCGGCCGGCAGCGGCAGCAGCAGGTTCCAGTTATGAGTGCCATGAGCGAGGCCGTGTCGCTGGGACCGGCGGGGCAGCCGGAGCAGCCGCCCCTGATCCAGTTGCAGGGCATCCGCAAGCGCTACGGCGGCCATGACGGCGCGCCGGCCGTGGAAGTGCTGCGCGGCCTGACGCTGTCCATCGGCGCCGGCGAATTCGTCGCCATCGTGGGCGCGTCCGGTTCCGGCAAATCGACCCTGATGCACCTGCTGGGCTGCCTGGACCGGCCCAGCGACGGCACCTACCGCTTCGCGGGCCAGGACGTGGCCAGCCTGAATCCCGATGAACTGGCGTGGCTGCGGCGCGAAGCGTTCGGCTTCGTCTTCCAGGGCTACCATTTGATCGCCACCGAATCGGCGCGCGAAAACGTGGAAGTGCCGGCCCTGTACGCAGGCATGCCGGCCAGCGCCCGCCACGCCCGCTCCGAAGCGCTGCTCAAGCGCCTGGGTCTGGGCGACCGGCTCGACCACCGGCCGAACCAGTTGTCAGGCGGGCAGCAGCAGCGCGTGTCGATTGCGCGCGCCCTGATGAACGGCGGGCGCATCATCCTCGCCGATGAACCGACGGGAGCGCTCGACAGCAGCAGCGGCGCCGAAGTCATGGCCCTGCTGGGCGAGCTGGCCGATGCGGGCCACACCATCATCCTCATCACGCATGACCGCAAGGTGGCGGCCCAGGCGCGCCGCGTGATCGAGATCCGCGACGGCGAAATCATCGAAGACTCGGGCGCCATCGCCATTGCCGCCACGTCGACGGCCCTGCCGCCGCTGGACATGTCGCGCGCCGCCCACGACACGGGCGCCTCGCTGGGCACGGAATTGCTGGACGCGGCGCGCGCCGCCTGGCGGGTGCTGTGGATCAACCGCTTCCGCACGGGCTTGACCCTGCTGGGCATCATCATCGGCGTCGCGTCCGTGATCGTCATGCTGGCCATCGGCCTGGGCACGCGGCAGCAGGTGATGGCCCAATTGGGGGCGTTCGGCTCGAATTTGCTGTACATGGCGTCGCGCGGCGAAAGCTCGCGCATCCCCGGGCGCAGCATCACCCTGGTCGACCTGGACGCGCTCAAGGATGTGCCGGGCATTTCCCACGTGCTGCCGAATGTCACCGGCAACAAGGTGATACGCCACGGTAACCTCGACGTGCAGACGTATGTGCGGGGCACGGGGCCGGCGCTGCCGCAGATCCAGACCTGGCCCGTGGCCAAGGGCGGCTTCTTTACCGAGGAGGACGAGCGCGAGATGGCCACCGTGGCCGTGCTGGGCGCGCACCTGGCGGAAAAGCTGATGCCCGACGTGCCCAATCCCGTGGGACAGAGCATCCTGATCGGCAACGTGCCGTTCCAGGTGATCGGCGTGATGAGCGCGAAGGGCGCGTTGACGGGCGAGAAGGATGAAGATGACGTGCTGCTGCTGCCGTTTTCCACGGCCGGCATCCGCGTCTTCGGCCAGCGCGAGCCGACGTACACGGTGATGGCGGTGGCCGACGTCAAGCGCGTGACGGAGGTGGAGGCGGCAGTCGACGCCACCATGTTCGAGCGCCACCGCATCCGCGACTACGGCATCAGCAACGCGGCCGCGTCGATTGCCGCCGAAGCGAAGACGCAGGACAACATGACCATGATGCTCAGCCTGATCGCCGCCGTCTCCCTGGTGGTGGGCGGCATCGGCGTCATGAACGTGATGCTGATGACGGTGCGCGAGCGCACGCGCGAGATCGGCATCCGCATGGCGACGGGCGCGCGCCGGCGCGACATCCTGCGCCAGTTCCTCACCGAAGCCGTGCTGGTGTCGGTGGTGGGCGGCGTGGCCGGCATCGTGGTCGGCGTGACGGTGGCGGCCCTGCTGCTGGTCTGGGACGTGCCGGTGATCTTTTCGCTGAGCGCCGTGGGCGGCGCGTTTGCCTGCGCCGTGGTGACGGGGCTGGTGTTTGGCTTCATGCCGGCGCGCAAGGCGTCGGGACTCGACCCCGTGGTGGCGCTGGCGGGACAGTAGCTGCCGGCGCAACGCCGGCAGCGTGGCTGGCGCCGGCCCTTGCCGCCTCCGGGCAAGGGTCGGCCGCCGGCAAAAAAAAGTTGCCCTGGCTCTAACACGCGGTACTATCTCCCCATAATAAAAAAGCCGTGTCTTATGCCCTGGCGGGCACATACCAACCACCACAGGAGAACCCGATGCAGAAACAATCCACCTTGAAGACCGCTATCGCCGCCGCCCTCGTGCTGGCATTCGGCATGGGCGCTGCCCAGGCGCAGGAAGTCGTGCGCCTGGGGAATTTGAAATTCGCCCATTACGGCGCCGTGTCGTACATCAAGGAAATCGCGCCCAAGTGCGGCATCAAGGTCGAAGAGCATGTCTTTGCCAAGGGCCTCGACGTGATGCAGGCGATTATCGCCGGCGAGCTGGACGTGGGAGCGACGGCGTCCGAGGCGGCCATTTCCGGCCGCGCCGGCGGTGCGCCCATCTACGTGGTGGCCGGTTTTGCCAAGGGCGGCGCGCGCCTGGTGGCGGGGGCGGGACAAAAGATTGCCAGCGTCAAGGAGCTCAAGGGCAAGCGCGTGGGCGTGACGCGGGGCGGCATCCAGGAAGTGCTGCTGCTGGCCGAGCTGGCGCAGGCGGGCCTGACGTATTCCGAAACCAAGGGCAAGGATGTGCAACTGGTGTTCCTCGCCTACGCCGACTTGAACCAGGCGCTGATGGGCAAGAATATCGACGCCATGATGCAGTCGGAGCCGCAATCGTCGCAGGCGATCAACAAGGGCTTCGGCACCGAAGTCATCAAGCCGTACGACACGCCGATCGGCGAGCCCGTGCGTACCATGGTGATGACGGAAAAATTCTACAAGGAACGCCGTCCCGTGGCGGAAAAATTCATGCGCTGCTTCGTGGAAGCGACGAAAACCTTTATTGACAGCAAGGCGACGGCGGAAAAGTATGTGCGCGAAGTGGTGTTCCGCGGCCAGATCACGAAGGACGACTTCGACGACGCGATCAGCAATTCGCCGTATTCGTATGACATCTCGCCCGAGCATATCCAGGTGACCACCGATGTGATGGTGAAAACGGGCGTGGGCCGCATGAGCAAGCCGCCCGTGGCCAGGGACTGGGTCAAGACGGACTTGCTGGAACAGGCGAAAAAGAGCCTGAATGTGAAGTAAATCGGCCATACCATGAAAAAAACCTCCGCCCGGTGATGGCGCGGAGGTTTTTTCATGCCGGGCGGCCTTAGCGGGCGTTAAAGCCCATCCAGCCTTTTTCCGTCTGCCGGAAGCTCAGCGTGTAGATGCGCGTCAGTTCATCGCCTTTCTTGAGCTGGCGGTTGATGATGGCACCGTAATTGTCCAGCACGATCTGGTCCGCCCACTGCAGCAGGTTTTCAAAGCGCTCGGCCGTCATTGCCGCCTGGCGGGCCAGCAGCGGCGCGGGAATCGCCTTCTTTTCCTGCTCCTGCGCCCAGAATGCGCGGAAAGCCTTGTTTTCGCCACCCATGCCGCGCGCCATCAGGCCCAGGCCCATGGTCATGCCGGCGGAACTGTCCGTCTTTGCCTGCGCTTCGAGCTTGTCGGCCACGTCGGCCAGCAATTCCAGGTAGCCCACCTTGGCGCGCAGGATGGCAGAGCCCTTGATGTCGTATTGCTGTTCGTTCTCTTTCCAGCCGTTCAGCTTTTCCAGCTTGGCGATGTCGAAGTAATCCTTGTACAGGTCGTAGTTCTGGATAGACGTACGGAAATATTCCTCGTAGGTGGACTGGGAAGGCGCATCTTTCATGCAGCCGCTCAGCAAGGTGCAGGCGGCAAGCAGGAGGCAGGTCCAGGACAATTTTGGAAAAGACATGGTGGCGGTGGCGTAAGGGTGGATAAATGTTGCTATGTGGACATAATTATAGGACTGGCTAATCAGGATGGCAACGTGGCTGCGGCGCGGTAAAGCGGTGCCGGCGGAAAGATTGCCGAAATCTTGAGGGTGCGCCACCCCGTCGCGCCTCAGGCGCGATATCATGGCAGGCTTGCAGCATGGGCTGGCGGTGGAATGCCCGTCACCCGGGCTGTCGCTTGAATCGCGCTTGTCGGCTATGGTGTAAACTTAAACTATGCAGATCTATTTCTTTTTCCTCGCCGCCCTGTTGTATGCGGCGTGCGCGGTGCTTCCCTCGTCCCGTGCCCGGCTCATTGCCGGCCTGACCGGCGTTGCCTGGCTGGCGCATGCCGCCACCCTGTGGTTCGACCTGATGGCGCCGGGCACCCTGCGTTTCGGTTTTTCCGCCATGCTGTCGGCCGCGCTGTGGGTCTCGGTGGGCGCCTACTGGATAGAGAACCGCAATTTCAGCCTGGACGGACTGCGCCGCATGGTCATGCCCAGTGCCGTCATCGCCATCGGCTTGGCCTGGGCCTTTCCTGGCAGCCAGGTCAACATGGAAGGCAAGTCCGCCGTCTTCGGCTGGCATATCGCCGTGGCCGTGCTGGCCTACAGCACCTTGACGATTGCCGCCTTTCACGCCGTGCTGATGGCGCTGCAGGAATCGCGTCTGCATACGCGCAGCGAAAGCCGCGGCTTCATCGGCAGCGCGCTCGATCAGCTGCCGGCCCTGCTGACGATGGAAAAATTGCTGTTCCGCATGATCGGCCTGGGTTTCATCCTGCTCAGCCTGACCGTGCTGTCGGGCATCGTCTTTTCCGAGCAATTATTTGGCAAGGCGCTCAACTGGGACCACAAGTCCGTGTTTACCATGCTGTCGTGGCTGTTGTTTGCCGCCCTGCTGGCAGGCCGCCGTTTTCGCGGCTGGCGCGGCAAGACGGCCCTGAGCTTTACCCTGGCCGGTTTCGCCACCTTGTTGCTGGCCTATGTCGGCAGCCGTTTTGTACTGGAAGTGGTTTTACACCGAGGATTCGCATGACACGTGTTTTATTCTGGCTGGCGCTGGTGTTTCTGGTGCTGTTTGCTATCCGCAGCAAGATCCGTGGCATGCAGCAGCGCGCCCGCGCGCAGCAGCAACAGCAGCGGCCGAACCCGTTTACGCCGCCGGGCCGGCCGCAGGAATTGCCCGATGCCGAGCTGATGCTGTGCTGCGCCCATTGCGGCGTGTACTACCCGGCTTCCGAAAACGTGCAGGCCAAGGGCCACGATTATTGCAGCCACGCGCACGCCACGCTGTAAGGGCCGGCCCGCGCCCCGTTGCTCATCCGTATCGTAAGATCCCCCGGCAGCAGTCCGGCGTAGCATCTGCAGCAGGCGGTTCGCCACCGCCATTGCAGAAAGGCGCGTTTCCCCATGTCCAGTCCCCGCCCGCATACCGTGACCGCCGCCGGCATGGCGCCGGCGCCGCAACTGAGCGGCAACTCGCTGCCCATGCAGGCGCTGCGCGCGCAGATCGGCCGCATCGCCCGCTGCGGCGCGCCCGTGGCGATCCGCGGCGAATCGGGCACGGGCAAGGAATTGGCGGCGCGCGCCATCCATGCGCAGGGCGCGCGTGCCAGCTTCCCGTTTATTGCCGTCAACTGCGGCGCCATTCCCGAAGCGCTGATGGAAGCCGAATTCTTCGGCTGCCGGCCCGGCGCCTACACGGGCGCGCGGCACGAGCGCCAGGGATTGTTCCAGGCGGCCCACGGCGGCAGCCTGCTGCTCGACGAAGTCGACGATCTGCCGCTGGCCATGCAGGTGAAGCTGTTGCGCGTGCTGCAGGAGCGCCGCGTGCGCAAGCTGGGCGGGAGTGCGGACGAAGCCGTCGACGTGCGCATCCTGTGCGCCAGCCAGCATGGCCTGGCGCGCGGCGTGGCCGCCGGTACGTTTCGCCAGGATCTGTTTTACCGCCTCAACGTGATCGAGCTGGCGCTGCCGCCGCTGCGCGAGCGGCGCGGCGATCTGCAGGTATTATGTGAGGTAATCCTCGCGCGCCTGGCCCCGGGCCAGGCCGTGAGCCTGGCGCCGCCCGTGCTGGCGGCGCTGGCCGCATATGCGTTTCCCGGCAATGTGCGCGAGCTGGAGAACGTGCTGGAGCGGGCGCTGGCCTTTGCCGACGGTGGCGTGATCGCGCTCGACGGGCTGGCCTTGCCGTCCGTAGCGGGCAGCATGCCGCTGCGGGCGCTGCCGCCGCCGGGCGTGCCGGAACGGCAAGCGTGCCTGCCCGGCATGGCGCTGCGGGGCGTGGCCCCGGTCTTGCCGCTGGAGATGTATTTGCGCCAGGCCGAGCGCGACATGATCATGCGGGCGCTGGTGCAGGCGCGCTACCACCGCGCACGGGCGGCGCGCCAGCTGGGGCTCAGCGTGCGCCAGTTGCGTTACCGCATGCAGAAACTGACGATACAGGAACCGCTACTTGATGAGCGCATGGACGATAGATGACGACGGCTGGTGCGACGGTGCGCTGCGCTATGACTCGCCGCACCACGATGCGCGCCCGGACGGCATGCAAGTCGATTTGCTGGTGATCCATAACATCAGCTTGCCGGGCGGCCACTTCGGCGGACCGCATGTGTCGGACTTGTTTACGGGCCGGGTAGACTATAATGCCGATCCTTCTTTCGCCGACCTGCGTGGCTTGCAGGTGTCGGCGCACTTTTTTGTGCGGCGCGATGGTGCGCTGTTGCAATATGTTTCTACTGATCAACGTGCCTGGCATGCCGGCGCGTCCATGTTCGAAGGACGCCCGCAGTGCAATGGCTATTCCATCGGTATCGAAATGGAAGGCACGGACGACGTGCCTTTCCAGCCGCGGCAATACCATGTCCTGGCGGCGCTGACGGCGGCGCTGGTGACGCGCTACGGGCTGACGCAGGTGCGGGGCCACGAGCATATTGCGCCGGGGCGGAAGACGGATCCGGGGCCGTTTTTTGACTGGCATTTTTATCAAAAATGCTGGCTGGAAACGCTTCACAGGCAAGCTGCGTTAGCGCTTACTTCGCGGGGATTGGGCTTTCCATCCATGCCCTGAAAAGTCAACCGAAATCGTATATGAAAACACAAAAAATTACGCCGACGGATGCCGGAAAACTATTGCATCGCCTTTCGATGGGCACTACAATTAGTGCAGAACTTGAACTTAGTGACTATATGTAGTGCCATCACAGACGTTTTCAGAATTATTACCAAAGCTACCCTGTTTGTTGATATGACAACGGGAACTGGCGGTTCATCACCCTTGATCGCATTTCGCGCCAGCCGGACAAGACAGGTTGGTCGCATGATTTCTGACTGTGCATTATTTACTATTTGGCAATAAAATTACCTGAAGAAACCCAGACCATCGGGCGTTCTATTCAACAACACACGCGGCAGCAAAACTGCAGGCTGACTTTAGCTGACAACGGGAGCTTCAATGCAATCACCACAAGATATTTCCATCCATCCAACGCCAGTATCGCCAGCGCCAGGCGCGGCCAACAGCGTGGCGAGTACGGGCGCGGCATTGGGCGACTATCGCATCATCCGCCGCAACGGCGCGGTGGTGGCATTTGAGCCTTCGAAGATCGCCATCGCCATGACCAAGGCGTTTTTGGCCGTTAACGGCGGCCAGGGCGCCGCTTCGGCACGCATCCGCGAACTGGTGGAACAATTGACCGACGGCGTCGTCGCGGCGCTGGTGCGCCGCCACCCGGGCGGCGGCACCTTCCATATCGAAGACGTGCAAGACCAGGTGGAACTGTCGCTGATGCGTTCGGGCGAGCACGACGTGGCGCGTGCCTACGTGCTGTACCGTGCCAAGCACATGGAAGAGCGCCGTTTGCAGAAGGAAGCGCAGGGCGCTTCCGCACAAGTTTCCGCACCGCAATTGAACGTGACGGACAACGGCGTGCGCCGTCTGCTGGACATGCAGGAAGTGCGCGACCTGATCAACGCCGCCTGCGCCGGCCTGGAAAAGCACGTCGATGCCGACGCCATCCTGGCTGAAACGGTGAAAAACCTGTACGACGGCGTGCCCGTCGAAGAGCTGCACAAGTCGGCCATCCTGGCAGCGCGCGCGCTGATGGAAAAAGACCCGGCCTACAGCCAGGTCACGGCCCGCATCCTGCTGCACACGGTGCGCAAGGAAGTGTTCGGCAAGGAAGTGCCGCAAGCGGCCGCTGCCGCCGAATACCTGACGTACTTCCCGCAATACATCGCCAAGGGCATCGCCGCCGAGCTGCTGAACCCGGTACTGGCCAGCTTCGACCTGGAACGCCTGGCCAAAGCCATCGTGGCCGACCGCGACTTGCAATTCGGCTACATCGGCCTGCAAACCCTGTATGACCGCTACTTCCTGCACATCCAGGACGTGCGCATCGAAATGCCGCAGGCGTTCTACATGCGCGTGGCCATGGGCCTGGCGCTGAACGAAGCGGACCGCGAAGCGCGCGCCATCGAGTTCTACAGCCTGCTGTCCTCGTTCGACTTCATGAGCTCGACCCCGACCCTGTTCAACTCGGGCACCCTGCGCTCGCAGCTGTCGTCGTGCTATCTGAGCACCGTGTCGGACGACCTGGAAGGCATCTACGACGCCATCAAGGACAACGCGCTGCTGGCCAAGTTCGCCGGCGGCCTGGGCAACGACTGGACGCCAGTGCGCGCCTTGGGCGCCCACATCAAGGGCACCAACGGCAAGTCGCAAGGCGTGGTGCCGTTCCTGAAGGTCGTCAACGACACGGCCGTGGCAGTCAACCAGGGCGGCAAGCGCAAGGGCGCCGTCTGCGCCTACCTGGAAACCTGGCACATGGACATCGAGGAATTCCTCGACCTGCGCAAGAACACGGGCGACGACCGCCGCCGCACGCACGACATGAACACGGCGAACTGGATTCCCGACATGTTCATGAAGCGCGTCATGGAAAAAGGCGAGTGGACCCTGTTCTCGCCGTCGGACACGCCAGACCTGCACGACAAGGTCGGCAAGGCCTTTGAACAGGCTTACCTGGGCTACGAAGCCAAGGCCGCCGCCGGCGAAATCCGCGTCTTCAAGAAGGTCCAGGCGCTGGACCTGTGGCGCAAGATGCTGTCGATGCTGTTTGAAACGGGCCACCCATGGATCACGTTCAAGGACCCTTGCAACATCCGCAGCCCGCAGTCGCACGTCGGCGTCGTCCACAGCTCGAACCTGTGCACGGAAATCACGCTGAACACCAGCAGCGATGAAATCGCCGTCTGCAACCTCGGTTCCGTGAACATGCCGGCGCACATGAAGGAAGGCAAGCTCGATCACATCAAGCTGGCCAAGACCATCCGCACCGCCATGCGCATGCTCGACAACGTCATCGACATCAATTACTACGCCGTCGACAAGGCGCGCAATTCGAACATGCGCCACCGTCCCGTCGGCATGGGCGTGATGGGCTTCCAGGATTGCCTGCACATGATGCGCATCCCGTTCGCCTCGGACGCCGCCGTGTCGTTTGCCGACACCTCGATGGAAGCCGTCTGCTACTACGCCTACCTGGCGTCGACGGAACTGGCCGAAGAGCGCGGCCGCTATGAATCGTACGCCGGTTCGCTGTGGGACCGCGGCATCCTGCCACAGGACTCGGTCAAACTGCTGGCTGAAGAGCGCGGCGGCTACCTGGAAGTCGATTCCTCGTCGGCCATGGACTGGACCCCGGTGCGCGAACGCATCGCCAAGTTCGGCATGCGCAACTCGAATTGCGTGGCGATTGCCCCGACGGCGACGATTTCGAACATCATCGGCGTCTCGGCCTGTATCGAACCGACGTTCCAGAACCTGTACGTGAAATCGAACCTGTCGGGCGAATTCACCGAGATCAACGGCTACCTGGTGCGCGACCTGAAGGCGCGCGACCTGTGGGATGAAGTCATGATCTCGGACCTGAAGTACTTCGACGGCTCGCTGGTGAAGATCGACCGCATCCCGCAAGACCTGCGCGATATCTACGCCACGGCCTTCGAAGTGTCGCCAAGCTGGCTGGTGGAAGCGGCTTCGCGTCGCCAGAAGTGGATCGACCAGGCCCAGTCGCTGAACATCTACATGGCCGGCGCTTCGGGCAAGAAACTGGACGAAACCTACAAGCTGGCATGGCTGCGTGGCCTGAAAACCACCTACTACCTGCGTACCATCGCCGCCACCCACATGGAGAAATCGACCTCCAAGACGGGCGCCCTGAACGCCGTGGCAGTCGATGGCGGCATGTCGGCCAGCGCGCACAGCGCAGCGGCAGCTGCCGCAGTGGCAGCCGCTCCGGCGGTGGCACCGGTCGTGGCAGCGGCAGCGGACGACGCCGATGGCGAAGCCTGCTACCTGCGTCCGGGCGACGATGGTTTCGAGGAATGCGAAGCCTGCCAGTAAGATTTTAGTTGTCAGCCCGGCACGGCCGGGCTGATTCAATGTTGTCAATGTCTGCATTGTCCGATTGAACGGACCTGTTGCGGATCGCCGGCTCGCCGGCATGGAAAGGAAGAAGAATATGTCGTTGTCTTGGGATGATGAAACCACGTCGGCAGCTGTGCCGCGTCCGGCGCAGCAAGCGCCACTGGGAAATACCGATTTGAACCTGCCGGCCGGTGCCGAGCCGTCCGAAGCGAACGCCGAGCAAGTGGCGCGCCGCGTGAATGCCGACGACAAGCGCATCATCAACGGCAAGACGGACGTCAACCAGCTGGTGCCGTTCAAGTACAAATGGGCGTGGGACAAATACCTGGCCGGCTGCGCCAACCACTGGATGCCGCAGGAAGTGAACATGCAGCGCGATATCGAGCTGTGGAAGAACCCGAACGGCCTGACGGACGACGAGCGCCGCCTGGTCAAGCGCAACCTGGGCTTCTTCGTGACGGCCGACTCGCTGGCCGCCAACAACATCGTGCTGGGCACCTACCGCCACATCACGGCGCCCGAGTGCCGCCAGTACCTGCTGCGCCAGGCGTTCGAGGAAGCGATCCATACGCACGCCTACCAGTACATCGTCGAATCGCTGGGCCTGGACGAAGGCGAGATCTTCAACGCCTACAACGAAGTCAAGTCGATCCGCGACAAGGATGAATTCCTGATCCCGTTCATCAACACGCTGACGGATCCCGCGTTCGTCACCGGCACGGTGGAAAACGACCAGAAGCTGCTCAAGTCCCTGATCGTGTTTGCCTGCCTGATGGAAGGCCTGTTCTTCTACGTGGGCTTCACGCAGATCCTGGCGCTGGGCCGCCAGAACAAGATGATGGGCGCCGCCGAGCAGTACCAGTACATCCTGCGCGACGAATCGATGCACTGCAACTTCGGCATCGACTTGATCAACACGATCAAGATGGAAAACCCGCAGCTGTGGACGGCCGCCTTCCGCGAAGAGATCAAGGATCTGTTCATGAAAGCCGTGGAACTGGAATACGCATACGCGGAAGACACCATGCCGCGCGGCGTGCTGGGTCTGAATGCGCCGATGTTCAAGGGCTATCTGCGCTTCATCGCCAACCGCCGCGCGCAGCAGATCGGCATCGAGCCGCTGTTCGCCCAGGAAGAAAATCCATTCCCGTGGATGAGCGAGATGATCGACATGAAGAAGGAACGCAACTTCTTCGAGACGCGCGTGACGGAATACCAGACCGGCGGTGCGCTGAACTGGGAATAAGCGTTCGCTCTCGAAAGCCAGAAGCGCCGTCACTGTGACGGCGCTTTTTTTTCGTCCCTGGCGCCGAAAAATACGGCCGCCGCGAGGCCGCGGAACACGCGATCGGCGCAGCGGAAAACGGCGCGCGCATCAGGCGCCGCGAAGCGGCTTGCGGCGGATTTTTCGGCGGCCATGCGGGCCCGCATCGCGGGCCGAAAATATCGTTTCCAGAGACGCTGGCGGCGGCATTTGGCGCGCGATTGTGCGATAGCACGCGTAACGTGCAAAAAAGCGGGTGAAAACGTGTCGTGCCGGTTGCGCATTGACAAGGTTTTCGTGTACTTTATGAGATTGCAAATGCGAGCGTTAGAATGCGGGGTTTTTTAACCAGCGCGGTAACGAAAAAACCTCGCAAAACAGGGATACAGATTTACACGGATATGCACAAAACCACACCGTTTTCGTCTGCCGCCGTGCCCGAATTTTTTCAGGCATGGCGGTTTTTTATTTGACGCTTGGGTGTTGTGGCGAGCGCGATGCGAGGAGCGAAAAAACGCACGGCATCGAAAACGAAAGACCGAATTCAGACTTTGCCACCAGCTGCGAGATAAAGCAGGGTGGCACCGACGATGGCTGAAGTGCTGCAAACGTGAGGAGTTGCAGCAGTTCAGCTGGTGCCGAATTCATTAGCGCAAACGACCGTTTGTGCCGATGAATAATTCGCCTGGCCTATCCCTGTGGTGGGTCGGACGGGTTTAAATCTTGTAGCTTAAATTTCTCATCTCAGATGAAGGAGAGACAAATGGCAACAGCCGCTAAGAAATCAGAAGTAAAGAAACCAGCCGCCAAGGCTGCTCCTGCCGCGAAGAAGCCGGCAGCCGCAGCGAAGACGGTTGCCGCTAAACCAGCTGCCAAAGCCGCAGCCAAACCAGCCGCAAAACCAGCCGCCAAAGCCGCAGCGAAACCTGCAGCCAAGCCAGCCGCAAAACCAGCAGCAAAAGTGGCTGCCAAGCCAGTAGCGAAAGCCGCAGCGAAACCAGCGGCCAAGGCAGCAGCAAAACCGGCAGCCAAGCCAGCAGCAAAAGTGGCAGCGAAACCTGCTGCCAAGGCAGCGGCCAAACCAGTGGCGAAAAAAGCCGCTGCCAAGCCAGCAGCCAAAGCGGCAGCCAAACCTGCCGCCAAGGCAGCAGCCAAGCCAGCCGTGAAAAAAGCTGCAGCGAAACCTGCAGCCAAGGCAGCAGCCAAACCTGTCGCCAAGGCAGCAGCCAAGCCAGCAGCGAAAAAAGTCGTCGCCAAGGCAGCAGCCAAGCCGGCCGCCAAAGCAGCAGCGAAGCCAGCAGCAAAAGCTGCAGCCAAGCCGGCAGCCAAGGCAGCAGCGAAGCCGGCCGCCAAAGCGGCAGCCAAGCCAGCGGCCAAGGCAGCAGCGAAGCCAGCAGCGAAAAAAGCCGTTGCCAAACCGGCAGCCAAGCCAGCCGCGAAAGCCGCAGCAAAACCTGCCGCCAAAGCAGTAGCGAAGCCAGCAGCCAAGCCGGCAGCGAAAAAAGCGGTCGCGAAACCAGCCGCCAAACCGGCAGCCAAGGCAGCAGCGAAGCCAGCAGCAAAAGCGGCAGCCAAGCCAGCGGCCAAGGTAGCAGCGAAGCCGGCAGCCAAGGCAGCAGCGAAGCCAGCGGCCAAAGTTGCTGCGAAGCCAGCAGCCAAAGCAGCAGCGAAACCTGCCGCCAAGGTTGCAGCGAAACCGGCAGCCAAGCCAGCGGCCAAGGTAGCAGCAAAACCGGCAGCCAAGGTTGCCGCCAAGCCAGCGGCCAAGCCGGCAGCGAAAGCCGCCGCGAAACCTGCCGCCAAGCCAGCCGCAGCGCCAGTCGTGGCAGCCGCACCAGCCGCAGCGCCGGCAGCAGCTCCAGCGGCACCAGCCGCCGTGGCCGCCAAACCGGCAGCCAAGAAGGCCGCGCCTAAAAAGGCCGCACCGAAGAAGGCAGCGCCTGTCGCCAAGCCATCGGCGCCTATCGCACCTGTAGCAAAAACCGTGTTGGCACCGGCTGCAGCCTGGCCATTCCCAACCAGCACCCGCCCATCGTAATTCCTGCGATACGGGTGCCTGGATGAGGCAACACGCCGCTGTGTGACTCAATCACACAGCGGTTTTTTTTTGGAGAATTAGTCGTGCTGATCGTTATCCTTACATTGATCGTTGATACCATTGCCACTTTGCTGGGCGGCGTGTTGCTGCTGCGCTTCTGGATGCAGGCGGTGCGCGTGCGGCCTCCGTCGTCGGTGGCGCAATTCACGTTTCAATTGTCCGACTGGCTGGTGCGCCCCCTGCGCCGCGTGGTGCCGGGCGTGGGCGGGTATGACTGGGCCAGCCTGATCGGCGCCTTCCTGATCGTGCTGCTGGCCAGCTCGGTCCTGTTTATTTCCGGCTATCCCGTCGAAGTGGTGCTGCTCAAGTCGCTGCAACGCTTCCTGCAATGGATACTCTACGGTTTCATGGCCTTGCTGATCATCGAGGCCATCTTCAGCTGGGTCAATCCGCATGCGCCGCTGGCGCCGTTTGTACGGGCCCTGAACGAGCCCCTGCTGCGTCCGATCCGCAAGGTCGTGCCGCTGGTCGGCAGTCTGGACCTGTCGCTGCTGGTGGCGCTGATCCTGTTGCAGATCGCGCAAGTACTGGTGGGAATGATTATTGTCGTGAGGTAAGGCGGGGAGGCCGGCCTGGCGTTTGCGCGCGAGCCGACCGTGCTTGAACAAGCT
This sequence comes from Janthinobacterium violaceinigrum, assembly GCF_009208555.1. GTDB lineage: Bacteria > Pseudomonadota > Gammaproteobacteria > Burkholderiales > Burkholderiaceae_D > Janthinobacterium > Janthinobacterium violaceinigrum. The sequence goes on from NZ_WFLI01000021.1 coordinate 20,978, forward strand.
GTAGCGTTGCCGGGTGAGGCTACACCCGGCCTGCATATCAATAGCGGTAGCCGAACGCCGCTTCAAACTGGTCGGCAATGCTTTCTGGCGTAAACACATGGTTTTGCGCGCCCTGGGTGGCGATCTTGATGGCACCCAGCAGGCTGGCCAGGCGACCGCTGGTTTCCCAGCCCAGGTCGTTGGTAATGCCGAACAGCAAGCCTGCCCGGTAGGCGTCGCCGCAGCCGGTAGGATCGAGCACTTCCTTGGCGGCCACGACAGGAATGTCGATGCGCTTGCCGTCCGTATAGATTTCCGACCCTTTTTCACCGCGCGTGACGATCAGCGCGTCCAGGCGGCTGGCGATTTCCGGCAGGGTCAAGCCCGTGCGCTCCATCAACATTTCCATTTCATAGTCGTTGGCCGACACATACGTGGCCTTGTTGATGAAGTCGATCAACTGGGCGCCATCGAAGCGTGGCAACTGCTGGCCCGGGTCGAACATGAAGGGGATGCCCAGTTCGGCCAGGTCGGCTGCGTGCTTGAGCATGCCCTGGTCGCCGTCCGGCGAAATGATGGCTACCTTGGCCGGTCCCGCATTGGCGATCGGGTTTTCATGCGCAAACGACATGGCGCCCGGGTGGAAGGCGTTGATCTGGTTATTGTCCGCATCGGCCGTGACGAAGCACTGCGCGTTGTAGCTGTCGGCCTTGATCAGGATGTTGGCGGTGGAAATGCCCAGCTTTTGCAGGCGTTCCAGGTAGGCAGCGCTATCCTGGCCCATGACGCCGACGATGCGCGGGTCGCCGCCCAGCATTTTCAGGCTGTAGGCAATATTGCCCGAGCAGCCGCCGAACTCCGTGCGCATGGTCGGCACGAGGAAGGACACGTTTACCTTGTGCAACTGGTCGGCCAGCAGCGATTCGCCGAAGCGGCCGGGAAATTGCATGATGGTGTCGGTGGCAAGCGAACCGCAGATCAACGAGGTTTTGGTCATGATAGTGTCTGTTAAGGATAAAAGATGGCGATATGGTAGCCAGACGCCGTGAGTTGGTCTAATGCAAAGTACAGTTTGATGGTTTGTTCCGAGCGGGGCGCGAACCCCGTGCTCACGTCGATCGTGGCCGGCAGGTAGTCGCGCGGCGCGATCACCCGGCGCAGGACGGGCTTGTCATTGGCATCGTTGAGGATCAGTTCGATGCTGGGCCAGGCTTGTGCGCTGCGGCTCTGGTTGCGCAGCAGCGAGACGTAGGAAAAGGTCTGTTCCTTGAGGGTTTGCAATTCGCCCTGTTCGATGGACAGCGCCTCGATCTGCGCCGGCAAGTCGACCTGGCAGCCACTGAGCTTGCACAGCGCCACCAGGGTCGGCTTCCACTGCGGAAATTGTGCCGCCAGCGGATTGCGGAAGGTGGTCATCACTTGCAGGAATAGCAAGAGCAGCAGCGCCACGGAGCCGAGGGCCATGGCCACGCGCAAGGCCTTGCCGCTCTGTTCGCGGCGCCGGCCCTGGGTGACGAAAGCCGGTTCATCGTCGGCGGGCGGCAATTGCGCTGGCTCGGCGTCCACGGCGGCTTCAGGCGGCACGGCGGCCGGCAGCTCCACGAAGGAGTGGTCGACCAGCGTCGGTTCCAGGCGTGCCGGGGGCACCGCGACGGGCGCCCGCGGGACGGGCTTGTCCAGGCTGACCTTGTCGGCGGCAGGCAGTGCCGGCGCGGCCTCGGCTTCCAGGTTCGGTTCGCGGCGGCTCTCGCGCAAATACGTGGCGAAGGCGGGTGCGTCATCGACCTGGCGGCGCTTGAATGGCGCCATCGGCTGGGGCAGCGGCGGCTCCGGCTGGGCAGCTGGCGTTGCCACCGGTATCACTGCGGGAGGGGCGACAGGGGCAGCGACAGGCACCTCGTCCGGCGTTTCGGCAGGCAGGCTGACGTCGAGGTCCAGTTCGATGGCTTCGCCATCGTCTTCGTCCTCCTTGAGCTGCGCCGTTTCCGGCAAGATGCCGAACGGGTCGAACGAGGTGTCGAAGTCGAGAGAATAGATGGGTTCGTCGTCCGTGGCGGACGGCAGGCTGGCGTCAAGCGGGTAAGCGCTTGGCAGCGGGGCGCCGGCGCCGGGGGCCGATGTTAAAAACGGCGATGCCGCGGCTGGATCGACCAGCGCGGCATTGCCGTCAAAGACTTCCCTGCACGTGCCACAGCGCACGATGCCCCCACGTAACTTCAACTGGTCAGCAGCGACCCGAAATATCGTGTTGCAATGGGGGCATTTGGTGGCGAGGGCCATTGCTGTGCTTATGCACCTTCCGCGCGGGGCGCAGGCGCTTGCGTGCTGCCCAGGCGGCCATGCAGGGCCACCCAGCCATCTTGCTCGGCCCATACACCCAGCTGGATGAACGGCGCGTAGGCGGCAGCCACTTCTTCCGCCTGGCGTGCCAGCACGCCGGACAGGATCAGTGCGCCGCCGTCGGCAACGCGGCCCGACAGCATAGGTGCCATCAGCTTCAATGGGCTCGACAGGATGTTGGCAACGACGATGTCAAACTTGGCCGTGGCGTGTGCCGAGGTGGCAAACGTGTCTGGCAAGAAATATTCGATCTCGCACTGGTTGCGTTCGGCATTGTCGCGTGCCGATTCGATCGCTTGCGGATCGATATCGACGCCGGCTACCGTTTGCGCGCCCAGCTTCTTGGCCACCATGGCCAGGATGCCGGAACCGCAACCGTAGTCGAGCACGGTCTTGCCGGGGGCAGGGTTTGCTTCCAGCCATTCCATGCACAGGCGCGTGGTGGGGTGGCTGCCCGTGCCGAAAGCCAGGCCCGGGTCCAGTTCCAGGATCAGGCCGTCAGGGTCCGGTGCCTCGTGCCAGCTGGGCACGACCCAGATATTCTTGCCGATGTGAATCGGGGCGAATTGCGACTGCGTCAGGCGCACCCAGTCCTGCTCTTCCACGGGGCGCATGGTAAAGGCAGGAACTTCCGTCATGCCGACAGCCTGGGCTGCGGCGGCCACGATGGCGGCCTGGTCGGCGTCGACGTCCGTCAGCGCCACCACGCGGCTGCGTTCCCACGCCGCTTCCTTCGGTTCCATGCCGGGTTCGCCAAACAGGGGCTGCTCGGCGTCCGTGCCTTCATCGGCGTCTTCCACCGACACCGACAGGGCGCCCGCTTCCATCAGCGCGTCGGACATGGCCTCGGCGTTGTCGCGGGCGATTTCAATGACGATTTCCGTCCAGCTCATGCGCCCGCCTTGATTTCGGATTTCTTGGCGATGCTGGGGCTGCCGCTATTCAGGTTCTTGCCCAGGTCCGGCATGTCGGCCAGCTTCTGTTCCAGATAGTGAATGTTGGTGCCGCCTTCGATGAAGCGCGCGTCGATCATCAGTTCGCGGTGCAGGGCGATGTTCGTGTTGATGCCTTCGACCACCATTTCGGACAGGGCGATCTGCATGCGGCGGATCGCCTGCTCGCGCGTGGCGCCGTAAGCGATCACTTTGCCGATCATCGAGTCGTAGTGCGGCGGCACGTAGTAGCCGGCGTAGGCGTGCGAGTCGACGCGGATGCCAGGGCCGCCCGGCGCATGCCAGGAGACGATCTTGCCGGGCGATGGCGTGAACTTGAACGGATCTTCCGCATTGATGCGGCACTCGACGGCGTGGCCCGACAGCAGGACGTCGCGCTGGCGGAAACGCAGTTTTTCGCCGGCGGCGATGCGGATCTGCTCTTGCACGATGTCGATGCCGGTGATCATTTCGGTGACCGGATGTTCAACTTGCACGCGGGTATTCATTTCAATGAAATAGAACTCGCCGTTTTCGTACAGGAATTCAAACGTGCCGGCGCCGCGGTAGCCGATCTTGCGGCAAGCTTCCGCGCAGCGGTCGCCAATTTTCTCGATCAGCTTGCGCGGGATGCCCGGCGCCGGTGCTTCTTCGATCACTTTCTGGTGGCGGCGCTGCATGGAGCAGTCGCGCTCGCCCAGCCAGACGGCGTTCTTGTGTTCGTCGGCGAGGATCTGGATTTCCACGTGGCGCGGATTTTCCAGGTACTTCTCCATATACACTTCAGGGTTGCCGAAGGCCGTGCCGGCTTCCGTCTTGGTCATCGCCACGGCGTTGATCAGGGCCGCTTCCGTGTGCACCACGCGCATGCCGCGTCCGCCGCCGCCGCCGGCCGCCTTGATGATGACGGGGTAGCCGATCTTGCGGGCAATTTGCACGATCGCTTTCGGATCGTCCGGCAACGCGCCTTCCGAGCCCGGTACGCACGGTACGCCAGCCTTGATCATGGTTTGCTTGGCCGACACTTTGTCGCCCATCAAACGGATCGATTCGGAGCGGGGGCCGATGAAGACGAAGCCCGATTTCTCGACGCGTTCGGCAAAGTCGGCATTTTCCGACAGGAAGCCATAGCCTGGGTGAATCGCTTGCGCGTCCGTCACTTCAGCGGCGCTGATGATGGCGGGCATGTTCAGGTAGCTCAGGGCGGATTGTGCCGGCCCGATACAAACGGATTCGTCGGCCAGCTTGACGTATTTCGCGTCCTTGTCGGCTTCGGAGTGGACTACAACCGTTTTAATGCCCATTTCGCGGCAGGCGCGCTGAATACGGAGGGCAATTTCACCACGGTTGGCAATCAGGATTTTTTCAAACATGGTAGGTTCGCGTATGTCTGTGAGAGCCGGCGAGCCGGCGAAACAACAAGTGTGAGGGGCTAAAACTGCAAACGGCCGTTGCCGGCCGTGTGGACTGGGTTTTAGCCGATCACAAACAAGGGTTGACCGAATTCGACCGGTTGGCCGTTTTCGACCAGGATCTGGGTCACGACACCGGCTTTGTCGGAGTCGATTTCATTCAGGAGCTTCATCGCTTCGATGATGCACAGGGTATCACCTTCCTTGACGGTCGAGCCCACTTCAACATAGGCGGCGCTGCCAGGAGCGGAGGAGCGGTAGAAGGTGCCGACCATCGGCGACTTGACCACATAGCCCGTTGGCTCGGCGGCGACCACGACGGCGGCTGCCGCAGCAGGAGCGGCGGCTGGCGCGGCTGGCTGGTATTGGGCTGGCATGCCTTGCGGCTGCATCATGACCATCTGGTTTTGCGGCATGGCCGACGATTTGACGATGCGAACCTTGCTTTCGCCTTCGGTAACTTCCAGCTCTGCGATATCCGATTCGGCGACCAGGTCGATCAAGGTCTTGAGTTTTCGTAGATCCATGTAAAACCCCTAGGAATGTAGTTTGTTTTATGAGTGATGCGGTGATGTCCAGAACCTATCGCCGCGCTAAATGCGTGCAGATCGCGTAGATTAACGTTTTTTAAGCGCAAAGTCGATGGCAAACCGATATCCATCGATACCCAGGCCGCAGATCGTCCCCTGCGCGATCGCGCTGAGAAATGAGTGATGTCGAAACGTTTCGCGTTGATAAATATTCGAGATATGGACTTCCACGAACGGAATGGCGACCCCGGCCAGCGCATCGCGCAAGGCAACGCTGGTATGGGTCAGGCCGCCCGGATTGATGACGATGGCATCGATCCCTTCCGCTCGCGCGGCATGGATGCGGTCGATCAGCGCGCCTTCATGGTTGCTTTGAAAGCAAACCAGGTCGGCACCGGCCGCCGTGGCTTGCGCCATTGCTGCCTGCTCGATATCGGCCAAGGTGCTGGCGCCGTAGACCTCAGGCTCGCGCGTTCCCAGCAAATTCAGGTTGGGACCGTTGAGCAGAAGGAGGTTTTTTGCCATGTATGGAAGACCGTTTTAGCGAAAGTTCCGCATTTTGCCGCCAAAGATACGCATTGGCAAGAGAAAAAAGCACGCTCCGAATTTACAATTTATCCAGATCGGCGCGCAACTGATCAAATTTCAAGCGGCCCAGATAGGTCTTTTTGACTTCGCCATCGGCGCCGATCAGTACCGTAAAGGGCAAACCGCCCGTGGCATTGCCAAAATGGCGCGACAGGTCGGTGCCGCTCATGCCGGACACATACACGGGATAGGCAATCTTGACCTTGCTGGCAAAAGTGGCAATATTGCTGGCCGAATCGATGCCGATGCCGATCACCTGCAGGTTTTTCGCCCCATAATGACCTTGTACTTCGGACAGCTCCGGCATTTCTTCCACGCACGGCGGGCACCACGGCGCCCAGAAATTGACCAGCAGGTTTTTACCCTTCCATTGCGACAAGGCTTGCGTGGCGCCAGCCGCGTCCGGCAGGGACAGCGCATACAGTTCGTTGACGGGGCCCGTCGCGCCTGGCGCGATGGCGGTCGTCTGCGGTCCTGCTTCTTTCGCCGCTTCCTTTGCTTTTTCCTTGCTCAAGCCAACATAGGCGCCCATGCCGCCAAACATCAGCGCAACGATGGCACCGGCGATCCAATTCTTTTTTGTCATAACTTTATCTATATCAATGTTAGTGGGCAGCCGGCGCGCCATCGGCGAGGCTGGCAGCCAGCAGGCTGCGCAGCCCGGCGATATCGGTGCGCAGCACTTTTCCATCCGCCTTGGCTTTCAGTGCGCCGCGCATATCGTCGAGCTCATACAGGGCCGCGTGCACGCCTTCGTTTTTCCACAAGAAACTGGCTGTCTCGACCGCATCATAACGCGCTCCCTTGAAATGCGGGCTCTCGGACATGTCGAGCACGACATTTTTATTCAACAGGAAGATGTGGATTTCCTTGGCGCTCTCGGCAAACAGCTGCAGATAGATCTCGTCGTGGGGACCGGCCGTGCCGTTCAGCACGGGGCCGCTGAGCAGGGGATGAAATTGTTGCAACGCTTCCATGACCTGCAGCGCGATCGTGCGCAGCTGGAACAATCGCGCCGGCTGGCTGTCGGCCAGGAACAGGGCATTGTATTGCCGCACCTGCTCCTCGATCATCTCGTTGTCCGGCAGTATATTGGGCCGGCTGGGGGCGTCGCCCAGCACCTGCCGCGCCGCCTTGCGCTTGGCGCTGCCATAGTCGGCACCATCCTGCGCCACCAGGCGCGCGGCAGCGGCGGCGATTTCCAGGCGCAACTGCGCGCTATCGTCAAATGCATCGTTCGTCATGAACGAGATGATACTCTGAAGCGGAAAAAGTCATGGCGTCGGTTAAAATCCCATACTTGACCTTTTTAATCTCACCATCTTACCTACGCGCGCACTTGTCGCACTGATCACATGCATATTCATATTCTCGGCATTTGCGGTACCTTCATGGGTGGCCTGGCCGTCCTGGCCAAGGAAGCCGGCCATAAAGTCACCGGTTGCGATGCCAACGTCTATCCCCCTATGAGCACGCAGCTGGAATCGCAGGGAATCGAACTGATCCAGGGCTTTGACCCGGAACAAACCAAGCTGAACCCGGATTTGTATGTGATAGGTAATGTGGTCTCGCGCGGCAACCCGCTGGTGGAAGAAATCCTCAACCGCAGCCTGCCGTATGTGTCCGGTCCGCAATGGATCGGCGAACACATCTTGCGCAACCGGTGGGTGCTGGCCGTGGCCGGTACGCATGGCAAGACGACAACGTCGGCCATGCTGGCCTGGATACTCGAAGACGCGGGCTACGCACCGGGCTTCCTGATCGGCGGCGTGCCGATGAACTTTGGCATCTCTGCCCGCCTCAGCGGCAAGATCGATGGCAAGAGCGTCGATTCGGACTTCTTCGTCATCGAAGCCGATGAATACGACACGGCCTTCTTCGACAAGCGCAGCAAGTTCGTGCATTACCACGCGAAGACGGCCATCATGAATAACCTGGAATATGATCACGCCGACATCTTCCCCGATCTGCATGCGATCGAGACGCAATTCCACCATCTGGTGCGCACCGTGCCCGGCATCGGCCGCCTCGTATTCAACGGCGACGAAGCGTCGCTGCAGCGCGTGCTGGCGCGCGGTTGCTGGAGTGAAAAGGAAAGTTTCGGTCAAGATGCCAACTGGCAACTGCAAGAGCAGGCCGATGGCAGCTTCGACGTGTACTTCAATGGCCAGCAGGAAGGCCATGTGGCGTGGGCGCTCACGGGCAAGCACAACCGCAGCAATGCGCTGGCAGCCATCGCTGCCGCGCGCCACGTGGGCGTGCCCATCGCCCAGGCCTGCGCCGCGCTGGCCAGCTTCGAGAGCGTCAAGCGCCGCATGGAAGTGCGCGGCGTGGTCAATAACATGACCGTGTACGACGATTTTGCCCACCATCCGACGGCCATCGCCACCACCGTGGGCGGCTTGCGCCAGAAGATCGGCAGCAGCGGCCGCATCCTGGCCGTGCTGGAACCGCGTTCGAACACCATGAAGCTGGGCGCCATGAAAGATGCGTTGCCGGGCAGCCTCAAGGATGCCGACCTGGTCTTCGGTTTCGGCAGCCAGGCCGCGCTGGGCTGGAGCCTGGGCGACGCGCTGGCGCCGCTGGGCCAGATTGCCAGCGCCTATGAAGACATCGATGCGCTGGTGGCGGCCGTGGCGGCCAGCGCCCGTCCCGGCGACCAGATCGTCGTCATGAGCAACGGCGGCTTTGGCGGCGTGCACCAGAAATTGCTGGAGGCGCTGGGCCGATGATTCTGTATCTGCATGGATTCCGCTCGTCGCCATTGTCGATGAAGTCGCGCCTGCTGGCCGCGCAGATGCAGGCGCTGGGCCGCGAGGCAGAATGGCTGTGCCCGCAATTGCCCGCGTCGCCGAAACTGGCCATCGAACTGGCCTTGTCACTGGTCAAGGGCGTGGCGCCGGCCGACCTGACGATTATCGGCTCGTCGCTGGGCGGCTATTACGCCACCTGGCTGGCAGAACAGCTCGGTTGCCGCGCCGTGCTGCTCAATCCCGCGATTGTTCCCCTGATCGACCTGGAACAGCATGTGGGCGTGACGACGGAGTTTCATTCGGACAAGCCATTCGAGTTCAAGCGCGTATATATCGATGAGCTGCGCGCGTTTGCCGTGCCGGCCATTACGCAGCCGCAACGCTATTTCCTGATTGCCGCCACGGGCGATGAAGTACTCGACTACCGCGACATGGTGGCGCATTATCAGGGGGCGCGGCAACTCGTCATCGAGGGCAGCGACCATGGCATCAGCGAATTTGCCGATTACCTGGCACCTGTGCTGGCCTTTTGCGGCATCGCTGCGGACGCGGCCCTGTGAGGCCCGGTTCGCTGCGGCAGGCGCAGTGGCATGCGCACGTCAACGCCGTCAATGCACCGCCGGCCTTGCGCCACTGGCTTACGGGCGGCGGGTCGCTGACGGCCAAGCTGAAAGCGCATAGCGGCGCGTTTCGCGTGCAATGTTTGCATCAGGAAACGGCACGTTGCTTGAGCGACGAGGCCGCCAGTATCGGCTTGCACCGCGCGGGCCGGGTCTGGGAACGCGAAGTGCTGTTGCGCTGTGATAACAAACCAGCCGTATTTGGCCATACCGTCGTGCCCATGCAGGCGACGGCCACGGACTGGCCCTTGTTTTCCGCGCTGGGCGAACGCTCGCTGGGCACGACCCTGTTTGGCGACCGCATGGTACGGCGCGGTACGCTTGAATTTGCCCGCCTGCGTGCCGGGCACCCGCTGGTGCAGCGGGTACACGCCGCGTTGGCGCTGGAAGGGCAGCGCGTCGACGCGCAGGCGCTGTTTTTTGCCCGGCGCTGCCTGTATCAGCGTCACCAGGGCTTGCTGCTGGTAACCGAAGTATTTTTGCCGGCGGTGCTCGAGCTGACGTCCCTCACTCGCACCGTTGCAACCGACACATTAATAAACAAAGCATAACAATGAATCTATTTTTTGAAGAATCCGGCGATTTCAAGGTCGGCACGGTCCTGTCGCAAGCGGGTGAGGCGTACCAGGTCGAAATGGCCAGCGGCAAGCGCACCAAGGTCAAGATCAAGGATGTGCTGCTGCAGTATGAAAAGCCGGCGCCGGCCGAGCTGCTCGAGCAAGCCAAGGCTGTGGCCGCCGATATCGATCTCGATTTCCTGTGGGAAGTGGCGGGCGAAGACGAGTTCGGCTTTGCCGAGCTGGGCGCCGAATATTTCGGCCACGCCCCGCTGCCGCCGGAAGCGGCCGGCCTGATCCTGGCCCTGCATTCGGCGCCCGTGTACTTCTACAAGAAGGGCCGTGGCCGCTACAAGGCGGCGCCGGAAGCCTCGCTGAAGGCCGCGCTGGCCGGCATCGAAAAGAAAAAGCAGCAGGCGCTGGTGCAAGCCGCGTATGTGGAAGAGCTGAAACAGAACCGCTTGCCTGTCCCGATGCAGCCCATGGTGCTGCAACTGCTGTTCAAGCCGGACAAGAACACGATCGAATACAAGGCGCTGGAAGCGGCGTGCACGGAGTTGCACACGACGCCGGCCCGCCTCATGCTGGCCGTGGGGGGCATTGCTTCGCCGAAAGATTTGCACCTGTCGAAATTCCTCTTTGAAAATTTCCCGAAAGGCGCAGGCTTCCCGAGCGTGCCCGTGCCCTCCGTGACGGCCAAGCTGCCGCTGGCCGACGTGGCCGCCTTCTCCATCGACGACGTGACCACCACCGAGATCGACGATGCGTTCTCCGTGCAGCCGCTGCCCGACGGCACCGTGAAAGTGGGTATCCACATCGCCGCGCCGGGCCTGGGCATCCGCCCGGAAGACGTGATCGACAAGATGGCGCGCCAGCGCATGTCCACCGTTTACATGCCGGGCGACAAGATCACCATGTTGCCGGACGAAATCGTCAATGCGTTCACCCTGGCCGAAGGCACGACGTGCCCGGCCCTGTCGCTGTACGCGATCCTGGACCCGAAAGCGGACTGGGCCGTGGTCAGCACGCAGACGCGCGCCGAGCTGGTGCCCATCGCCAGCAATTTGCGCCATAACCAGCTCGACGACCTGGTCAACGAGGAAACCCTGGCCAGCGGCGAAGGCGAGTATCCGCACAAGGCCGATTTTGCCGTGCTGTGGCAATGGGCGCAGCAGCTGGAACAGGGCCGCATGAAAAAGCGCGAGGCGTTCGGCCTGAAGCCGGAACAGAACAACCGCGTCGACTTCAATTTCTATGTGGAAAACGACATCGTCACCGTGGCGCGCCGCAAGCGGGGCGCGCCGCTGGACAAGATCGTCGCTGAACTGATGATTTTTGCCAACAGTACCTGGGGCAAGATGCTGCACGACCATGGCGTGCCCGGCATCTACCGCAGCCAGGGCGGCGGCAGCGGCAATAGCTGGGCGGCAAAGATGCAGGTGCGCATGGTCACCCATGCGGCGCCGCACCAGGGCCTGGGCGTGGATCAATACGCGTGGAGCACCTCGCCCTTGCGCCGCTATACCGATCTGGTGAATCAGTGGCAAATCATCGCCTGCGCCGAGCACGGCGTGACGGCGCCGCTGGTGGCCCCGTTCAAGCCCCGCGATGCGAATCTGTTCGCCATCGTTTCGGCCTTCGACGCCGCGTATGCCGCGTATGGCGATTTCCAGTCGAACATGGAACGCTATTGGTGCTTGCGCTGGCTGCACCAGGAAAACGCACGTCAGGTCGATGCCGTGGTCCTGAAAGATGAAATCCTGCGCCTGGTCGACATTCCGCTGGTCATCAAGCTGCCGGGCATGCCGTCGGTGGCGCGCGGCGCCCAGGTCAAACTGGACTTGCTGCGCTGGGATGAGGTCGACCTGAGCATCGAAGCGCGCCTGCTGGAAATCGCCGCCGTGCCCGATGCGGCGGCCGATGCCGAACTCGACTACGAGGAAGAAGCGGGCGACGACGGCGCCGACGAGGGCGACGTGGCGCAGGAAGCGTCGCCGGAAGCGGCCAACCAGGTCAGCGACGCCGATGCGGAAGTGGCGGAACTGGCCAGCGAAGACGTGGTCAGCGAGCCCGAGGTCAAGTAAGGCGCCGCTCCAGTCACAGGGCGGTGCCGAAAACTGTTGTCGGCACCGCCCTTTGACGTAGAATTCAGCCATCTTGTGTGGTGTGCTTGTTGCGAACTGGGTTGCGCGTGAAGTCTTTCCGAGAGAATCGTTTCCTGATGATAGCCGTGGCGGTCTCGCTGCTGGCGCACGGCGCCTTGCTGGCGATGCATTTTGTCGCCCCGGCTCCGCAACGGGCCGTGGCCACGGATCCCGGCCTGGAAGTGATCCTGGTCAATGCCAAGCATGCCAATAAACCGCTGCAGGCCGACGCCCTGGCGCAAGCCAACCTGGACGGCGGTGGCCAGGCCGACAAGGGCCGCGCCAAGTCGCCCTTGCCCGACATGCGCAAGGTGGAAGAGGGCGACAGCGTCAAGGCCAGCGCCCGGCGCATTGCCGAACTGGAACAAAAACAGCAGGAATTGCTGACGCAGGCAGCCAAGCCCACGCCGTACAGCGCCGCTCCCGTCACGGAAAAGGACAAGCCCAATCCCCTGGCCAGCGGCTCGGACTTGATGGAAAGCAGCAAGGCCATCGCCCGCATGGCGGCCGAGATCAGTCAGACCGTTGAAGACCAGAACAAGCGTCCCCGCAAGACCTTCATTACGCCCAGCACGCAGGAGGTCGGCTATGCCATGTATTACAAGACCCTGCAAAAGCGCATCGAGGAAATCGGTACCCTGAATTTCCCGCAAAAGAATGGCCGCAAGATGTATGGCGAACTGGTCGTCTACATTCCCATCTTCCAGGATGGCACGATTTACCAGAAAGAGGGCGGCGCCCGCGTGGAGAAAAGCTCGGGCAACCCGGCGCTGGACGCGGCAGCCCTGGCCATCGTGCGCCGCGCGGCGCCGTACGGCCGTTTTCCACCGAATATGTTGTCGAGTGACAAGGATGACCTGTGGGTCGTCATCACCCGTTTCAAATTTACCCGCGAAGAAAAAATGGAAGCTAACCTGACTGGCGGCAGCAATTGAGCAAGAAAAATATTCATCCCGATCAATATTGTGTCTTCGGTAACCCGATTGCCCACAGCAAGTCGCCCCTGATCCATGCCGCGTTTGCCCTGCAGACAGGACAAGCCATGGCCTATGAACGCCGGCTGGCGCCGCTCGATGGCTTTGCCCTGGCGGCCCGCAGCTTTGCCGCCGAGGGCGGCAAGGGCGCCAATGTGACGGTGCCCTTCAAGCTCGACGCCTGCGCCCTGGCTACGGAACTGACGCCGCGCGCCCAGGCGGCCGGCGCCGTCAATACCCTGCGTTTTGATGGCGACACCATTCTTGGCGACAATACCGATGGCGCGGGCCTGGTGGCGGACATCATGCGCAACGCGGGCGTGGCCATCGCCGGCAAGCGCGTGCTGCTGCTGGGCGCGGGCGGCGCGGCGCGCGGCGTCGTGCTGCCCTTGCTGGAACAGGTGCCGCAGGAAATCTTCATTGCCAACCGCACCGTAGCCACGGCCGAGGCGCTGGTGGCGCAGTTTGCCGATGCGCTCGGCCATCCCGGCCAGTTGCGCGCCGGCCCGTTCACGCAGCCCGACGGCGTGTTCGATATCGTCATCAATGCCACCTCGGCCAGCCTGGCGGGCGACTTGCCGCCCGTGCCGGCAAGTATCTTTGGCAGCCACACCCTGGCGCTGGACATGATGTATGGCGCCCAGCCCACCGTCTTCATGGACTTTGCCGCCCAGCATGGCGCGCAGGTGCGCGACGGCCTGGGCATGCTGGTGGAGCAGGCTGCCGAAGCGTTTTACGTGTGGCGCGGCGTGCGCCCGCAGACGCAGGATTTGCTGGCGCAATTGCGGGGCAGCCTGTGAGCGCCAGCAAGAAGGGCGTGCGCAAGGGCGGCAGCGGCAGCCGCTACGGCTGGATCAAGTGGCTGTTCATCGTGCCCGTGCTGGCCTTCATCGTCGTGCAGCTGTATTTCTTCCTGCAAATCTGGTGGTGGGTTGACCACAACCCGTCCAGCACGGCGTTCATGCGCGAACAGCTGTCTGTCTTGCAGGACAAGAATCCCAAGGCCACCATCCAGCAGACGTGGGTGCCGTATAACCGCATCTCGAACAACCTGAAACGGGCCATCATCGCCTCGGAAGACGCGAATTTCTCCGAGCACGAAGGGGTGGACTGGGATGCCTTGCAAAAGGCATATGAAAAAAACAGCAAAAAGCAGAAGGTCGTGGCGGGCGGCTCCACCATCACGCAGCAGCTGGCGAAGAATCTGTTCCTGTCCGGCTCGCGCAGCTATGTGCGCAAGGGCCAGGAACTGATCATCACGTACATGCTGGAAAGCCTGATGGAAAAGCAGCGCATCTTTGAAATCTACCTGAACGTGGTGGAATTCGGCACGGGCATCTTCGGCGCCGAAGCGGCCGCGCGTCACTATTACCATGTGAGCGCGGCGGGCCTGAGCGCGGCACAGGCGGCGAAACTGGCCGTGATGCTGCCGAATCCCCGCTTTTACGACCGCCACCGCGATACGGGCTACCTGAACCGGCGCACCAGTGTCATCCTGCGCCGCATGGGGGCGGCGGAATTGCCTTGAGGATGGCCGGCTTTGTTTGCATTACATTAAAGCTGCCTGATTGGCACTATTGCAGCGCAGCATCTTAATAGGCCAGCTTGGTGCATCACCGCACTTTTTCCGTGAAAAAGCGGTGCCGGGGGGTGGTCGTGAAAAGGCCTTTGCGGGTACACTTGCGCTGTTTTCATTTTTGGCGCAAGCGCCAGCACATCACGATAACCCAACATCCGGCTGAGAGCGCGCATGATCAATGTCTTTGTATTACAGAATGGCCGGCTCAACCAGGTGCCGATCGACAGCCGCGCAGACCTCGAAAATGCCGAACCGGTGTGGGTCGACCTGACCGACCCTACCGATGATGAACGGGCCTGGGTCAAGGCCATCTACAACGTCACCCTGCCGGGCGAAGACGAAGTCAAGGATATTGAAGCATCGGCCCGCTATTACGAAGCGGAAAACGGCGACCTGCACCTGCGCACGGATTTCCTGCGCGAAGAGGACGACGGCCCTTCGCGCGTCATCACCGTGGCATTCATCCTGGCCCGCAAGATCCTGTTTTCCATGCATACGGACGACCTGCCCGTGTTCCGCCTGGTGCGCATGCGCGCCCGTTCGCGGCCGGGCTCGATCGCCGACTACATGGACGTGCTGCTCGACCTGTACGCCACGGACGCCGAATATTCGGCCGACGTGCTCGAAGGCATCTACCAGAACCTGGAAGAAGTGAGCACGCGCGTGCTGCAAAAGGAATTTACGGATGCGCACGCGGCCGAAGCGCTGAACGCGATTGCCCACGAGGAAGATCTGAATGGCCGTATCCGTCGCAACATGATGGATACGCGCCGCGCCGTGAGCTTTCTGATGCGCGGCAGGCTGCTCAATTCCGAGCAGTTCGAGGAAGCGCGGCAGATTTTGCGCGACATCGAGTCGCTCGATGGCCACACCTCGTTCCTGTTTGACAAGATCAACTTCCTGATGGACGCCACCGTCGGTTTCATCAACATCAACCAGAACAAGATCATCAAGATCTTCTCGGTGGCCAGCGTGGCCTTCCTGCCGCCCACCCTGATCGCCAGCGTGTACGGCATGAACTTCAAGCTGATGCCGGAACTGGAATGGTCGTTCGGTTACCCGTGGGCCTGGGGCCTGATGATCACCAGCGCCATCGCGCCCTTCCTGTACTTCCGCCACCGGGGCTGGCTGAAATAAGAAAACGGGCCCGCAGGCCCGTTTTTTTCAGGGCGCCGCTTTTTTCGGCGCGATGCCGGTGTATTGCGCCGACAGCAGTTTCCACGCCGCCCCTTCCTTTTTCGCCACATAGCTGGCGCGCAGGGCCATGTTGCGCTGCTGTCCGCCCGCCTGTACCGTTACCGCCAGCCGGGCGATCAGCACGGCCGTATCGCCCGCGACGCGCACGAACGGCTCTTCCACCGCGATGACGGGAGCGGCGGATTTTTTCTCGGGCGAATAAAACGCCAGCATCTTTTCGCGCGTGTCGACGTCGCCCAGCGGCGACACTTCCGCGTAATTGTCGGCCGTCAGGGCTGCCAGGGCCGGTGCGTCAAAACTGGCTTGCGCCGCCACGTGCTGGCGCACGAGGTTGAGGACGGCCGCATCGTCGTCCGCCGCCCGTGCGGGCTGCGCGGCCGCCACGAAGGCAAGCGCGGCAATTGTGGAAATCAGGGATAATCGGCCTTGCAGAAAATTTTTGCGTGTCATGGTATCGATCCTGTTGGGCCTGATTCAAGCGATCAGGGCAGGCAAAGTATGCCATTGAAGTTATCTAAAAGAAATTACTTCATGCGGCCGATGGCCGGCACGCAACGCAAAGTATCGGGATGTGGCCGGCCAAGCGTAGCGCGCCACGCCCCCCTGTTCTATGCTGGCGGCGCGCACGGTGCGCTTCGCCCCTATTGGAGAATACATGCCTGACACCGTTCCTTCCCTTCCCCGTTTCACCCACCTGATCAGCGACTGCGATGGCGTGCTGATCGACAGCGAAGCCGTGGCCCTGCAGGCGTTGCTGGAATTGCTGGGACCGCGCCTGCCGAACCTGCCCCAGGGCGTCACCCTGCAAGGCTTGATCGAGCCGCGCCTGGGCCAGCGCCTGGTGCCGCTGATGCAGGATATTTACCGGGAACTGGAGCTGCCGCCGCTGCCGGCCGATGACATCATGGCCATCGGTAACGCCGTCGATGCGGCCTGCGACGCCCAGTTGCGCGCCGTGCCCGGCGTGGCGCAGGCGCTGGCCGCCATACCCCTGCCCAAGGCCGTGGCCTCGAACAGCGTCAGCGCACGCGTGCTGTCGGCGCTGGAGCGCACGGGCATGGCGCCCCTGTTCGACAAGCGCGTCTTCACGCCGGACCTGGTGGGGCATGCCAAGCCGCATCCGGGCGTCTATCTGGCGGCGGCTGCCGCCTTCGGCGTGCCGCCAGGCCAGTGCCTGGTGCTGGAAGACAGCGTCACGGGCGTGACGGCGGCCGTGGCGGCAGGTACGACGGTATTGGGATTCATCGGCGGCGGGCATATCGCCGCCGGCCAGGAAGCGCGCCTGAAGGCCGCTGGCGCGCACGTCGTGTTCAACGACATGGGCAAGCTGCCGGCGCTGGTGGCGGAACTGCTGCAGGGCGCCACGGTGTAGCGGCAGCTGGCAATACCGCTGCGCGCCGGCCGCAAGGCGCGGCGCGCAGCAGGTCTTGTCAGTGAGGTGTCTTACGCCAGCTTGGCGAACACCTTGCGCGCAGCGGCGATGGTGGCGTCGATGACGGCATCGTCGTGCTGTGCCGAGACGAAGCCCGCCTCGAAGGCGGCTGGCGCGAAGTACACGCCTTCGTCGAGCATGGCGTGGAAGAAGGCGTTGAACTTGCTGCGGTCGCCCGCCATCATTTCCGCGTAGCTGGTCGGTGGCGTGGCGCTGAAATAAATGCCGAACATGCCGCCGATGTAGTCGGCGCAGAAGACCACGCCCGCCTCTTGCGCGGCGCTCGTCAAGCCTTCGGCCAGGCGCTTGGCCGTGGCGCCCAGCTGCTCGTAGAAGCCTGGCTGCTGGATCAGTTTCAGGGTCGCCATGCCGGCCGCCACGGCGACCGGGTTGCCCGACAGGGTGCCGGCCTGGTAGACGGCGCCCAGCGGCGCCATATGGTGCATCAGCGCGGCGCTGCCGCCGAAGGCCGCCACCGGCATGCCGCCGCCGATCACCTTGCCCAGCGCGGTGAGGTCCGGCTTGATGCCGTACAGCGCCTGCGCGCCGCCCAGGGCCACGCGCAAGCCGCACATGACTTCATCGAAAATGAGCAGGGCGCCGTGCTGCGTGCACAGCTCGCGCATCGCCTGCAGGAATTCCGGCGTGGCTTTCACGAGGTTCATGTTGCCGGCCACGGGTTCGACGATCACGCAGGCGATGTCCGCGCCGAAGCTGTCGAAGGCGTCCTTCAGCTGTTCCACGTTGTTATAGTCGAGCACCAGCGTGTGCTTCACGAAGTCTTCCGGCACGCCGGCCGACGTCGGGTTGCCGAAGGTGAGCAGGCCGCTGCCCGCCTTCACCAGCAGCGAATCGGCGTGGCCGTGGTAGCAGCCTTCGAACTTGACGATCTTGTCGCGGCCCGTGGCGCCGCGCGCCAGGCGCAGGGCGCTCATGGTCGCTTCCGTGCCCGACGACACCAGGCGCACCTGCTCGATCGACGGCACCAGGCGCGTGATTTCCTCGGCCATCAGCACTTCGCCTTCGGTCGGCGCGCCGAACGACAGGCCCAGTGCTGCCGCATCCTGCACCGCCTTGACTACCTCGGGGTGGGCGTGGCCGACGATGGCCGGGCCCCACGAGCCGATGTAGTCGATATAGCGCTTGCCGTCCGCGTCCCAGAAGTACGGGCCTTCGGCGCGCGTGATGAAGCGCGGCGTGCCGCCCACGGAGCGGAAGGCCCGCACGGGCGAGTTGACGCCGCCTGGCGTGGTTTTTTGTGCGCGGGCAAACAGGATGTCGTTCTGTGAAGTCGTCGTCATGATAATCGTGCCTTGAAAGTGGATCGTTGTCTGTGTCGTCTGTCGGTGTCTATTGGCCGCCGCGCTGGCGCTGCTGCCGGAACAGCCGGTTCGGCACCAGCTTGCCCATGCCGTGGCGCTGCGCATGCGCCAGCGCGCCGGCGGTAAATTCCTGCGCCGCCACGACCACCTGCGGCACATCGTCTTCATTGTCGGCCAGGGCCAGCAGGGCGGTGGCCGCCGCCGACAGGGTGCTGCCGGCGCCGTTGAAGATGCCCGGCAGGTGCTGCCATTGGTCGTGGCGCACCACGCCGTCCTCGCCGAACAGGGTATTGGCGCGCAATTTGCCTTCGGCCGTGCCGGACTTGCTGGCGTCGGCCGGCATGCCGGTGACGAGCACGTATTCGCAGCCCAGCGCCACCAGGTAGTCGACGTCGTTCTGCAGGGTGTCGTCCGGGTCGGCGTCGCGCCAGGTTTCGGCCAGGCGCTCCAGTTCCACCGGCGAGAGCACCAGCAAGGTCGTTTGCGGGATCAGGAGCTGGCGCACGGCGGTGAGGATGTCCTCGTCGTCCATGCCCTGTTCCGGCAGCGCCGAAATGAAGGGATCGAGGATCAGCGGCACGTTCGGATAGTCGGAGACGATTTCGGCGATGGCCGTGACGTTTTCCACGCTGCCCAGGGCGCCGATCTTGATGGCCGAGACCGACATGTCTTCCAGCAGCACGCGCGCCTGGTCGGAAACCCAGTCCGGGTCGACCGCCTGCACGTCTTCCACGCGCGCCGTATCGCTGATCAACAGGCCCGTGGTGACCGACAGGCCATGGCAGCCGAAGGCTGAAAACGTGGTCAGGTCGGCCTGGATGCCGATCGCGCCGACCGGATCGGACACGCCGAAGCTTAATATGAGGGGAGAAGTTTGGTTTTGCACGGCGGGTAGATTAAGATACCTAATTCAGCATTTTACTTGATTGAAGGGTGGCAGAACGTGAGTAGCAACGAAACAACGCAGCAATTCCAAACGTGGATGTGTCTTATTTGCGGCTGGGTTTATGATGAAGCGGCTGGTCTGCCTGATGAAGACATCGCTCCGGGCACGCGTTGGGCCGATGTTCCGATGAACTGGACCTGCCCTGAATGCGGTGCGCGCAAGGATGATTTCGAGATGGTAGCGATTTAATTGATGCCGACCCATGGGAGGTTGCTGCCGCACGCAGGTGTCGCGGCCGCCTGTGCTATGGTATGAAAGATTGCCGAATAATCAAATGACGCATTCCTCGCCGCCCCGGGCACCGTCCGACAGCGCCTGCATACTGGTCATCGATGACAGTGCCACCAGCCGCAGCGCGGCCGAACGGATACTGCGCGAGGCCGGTTATCGCGTGGTGGTGGCGGAAAACGGCTTTGAGGCATTGGCCAAGATCGCCGACTGCCAGCCGGCGCTGATCGTGTGCGACATCGTGATGCCGCGCCTGGATGGCTACCGCACGTGTGCGCTGATCAAGGCCAGCGCGGCCTTTCATGCCACGCCGGTGCTGATGCTGTCGGCCAGGGAAGGCCTGTTCGACCGCGCGCGCGGCGCCATGGCAGGTGCCAGCGCCTGCCTGGCCAAGCCGCTGGCGCGCGAGGCGCTGCTGGAGGCCGTGCGGCTGCACCTGGCCGGGCATTTTGAGTAAGTGGTTTATTGATTGACAACGCAGCAAGGAAGCAGATGGCCATACACACAATTCTGATCGTCGATGACTCGCCGACAGAACGCTATTACCTGAGCGAGATGCTGGTGCGTGCCGGTTATGCCGTCGTTACGGCGCAGGACGGCGCCGACGCGTTGGCGCAGCTGAAGCAGACCCGGCCCGACCTGATCCTGATGGATGTGGTGATGCCCGGTGCGAATGGCTTCCAGATCACGCGCGCCATCGCGCGCGATCCCGAACTGCAGGACGTGCCGGTGATTATCTGCTCCAGCAAGAGCCAGGAAACGGACCGCATCTGGGGCTTGCGCCAGGGCGCGCGTGATTATCTGGTCAAGCCGGTGGTGGAAGCCGAGCTGCTGGCCAAGATCGCCGCGCTGTCCTGAGAATGCCGACGATGCCAGGTCAGGGCGTGACCACCGGGGCTTTCCCGCCTGCCGCCATGCCGTCTTTCGAGACGGGCGCGCGGCAGGGGCGCTTGCGCCAGTATCAGCTGCAATTGATCGAGCGGATACAGGCCGCGCGCAGCGGCGCGCTGGCGGCCCGCAAGGAGCTGGGCGTGATGCTCGGTGGCCGGCCGTGCCTGCTCGACCTGACGCAGCTCGGCGAAATCGTCATTGCCTCCGGCGTGCAGATCCAGGGCGTGCCGCTGGCGCAAGATTGGTACCTGGGCCTGGCGGCCATGCGCGGACGCCTGACGGCCATCGTCGACCTGGCCCGCTACATGGGCGAGCCGGCTTGCGCGGCAGGCCATCACTGCCGCATCATCACGTTTTCTCCCCGTCTGGGCCTCAATTGTGCGCTGCTGGTCGAGCGCGTGCTGGGCTTGCGCCAGCTGCGCGCGCTGCAAGCCATGCCCTTGCCGGGCGCGCTGCCGCCGTGGGCGGCGCAGGCGCTGCGCGACAGCGACGGGCAGCAGTGGCTGCGCCTGGACCTGGCGCAGCTGGCGCAATCGGAACGCTTCCTCGATGCCGGTTTTGGCGGCCTCGCCGCACACAAGGATATTTGCTGATGGGCGCCCATTCCCCTATCCTGGCGGCCGGCATGCCCGAAGCGGAGCACGCCGCCGGCGAGCCGGCATCGGCAGCCGACCTGCCGCTGCGCCTGCGCGACGCGCTGGGACGGCGCAAGTCGCTGGCCAATGCGCCGGTGCGCGACCTGAAGCTGCCGCTGATCGGCCATTTTCCGCTGCAAAAACAACTGAGCATCCTGTCGACGGTGATGGCCCTGAGCCTGGCCGCCAGCCTGCTGTTCGTCGGCCTCAATACGCGCAGCGGCAATATCGCCTCGGCGCAGACGCAGCTGGCCAGCGATGCGCTGATGCATTCGCAGCGCATCGGCAAGGCCGCGCCGAACGCCGTGCAGGGCAATCCGGAAGCCTTCCGCCAGCTCGAGGAAAGCCGCAATGAACTGAACCAGGATTTCCGCCTGATGCTGCGCGGCGGGACGTATCACGGCCGCGATATCGGCGAATCGCGTTCCGCCCTGCTGGCGGCGGTGGCCGACGCGCGCAAGAAATGGGCCAGCAGCGACCGCGCGGCCAGCACCATCTTGCGCCTGAAAACGGAGCTGGGCGAATTCGACAAGACCTTGCAGCAATTGAACGCGCTGTCGCCGGCGCTGCTGGCGCAGACGGAGGAAATCGCGGCGCTCAAGGTGCAGCGCGGCGGCAATGCGCGCGACCTGGCCGTCATCGGCCGCCTGATGATGCTGAGCCAGCGCATGAGCCGCAGCGCCAGCGAGTTCCTGTCGTCGGGCAGCATCAGCTCGGAAACGGCGTTTTCGCTGGGGCGCGACACGACCTATTTCCGCGCCGCCGTCGAAGGCCTGCTCAATGGCAGCGTATCGCTGCAATTGGCGGCCACGCGCGATGCCGAACTGCGCGACCGGCTGGTGGCGCTGAAAGCCAGTTTCGATAATTACCAGAAGCTCGTCTCGTCGATCCTCGACCGCCTGGATAAATTCAGTTCGGCGAAAAGCGCCGAGCAGCTGATCTTCAACGAGAACGAAGACCTGCGCCAGCGCCTGACCCTGCTGCAGCAGATGTACCACGTGAACCAGGAAACGCTGGGGCTAGCCTTCTGGATGATGGTCGGCGGCGTGTTGCTGACCCTGATCGCGGCGGCCGGCATCGGCCGCGTGCTGCTGCAGGATTCCGTCAACCGCACGCGCGACGCCGAGCGGCGCCGCCATGAGGCGGAAATCCAGCGCCTGCTGTCGCAGGAAAAGGAAGAACAGGCCAAGGCCAAGAACGACCAGAACCAGGCGGCCATCCTGCGCCTGATGAACGAATTGCAGAAGGTCGCCGATGGCGACCTGACGGTGCAGGCCACCGTGTCGGAAGACATCACGGGCGCCATCGCCGATTCCGTCAATTACACGGTCGAGGAATTGCGCGGCCTGGTGGGACGCGTGACGGCGACGGCCGAGCAGGTCAACCGCGCATCGACGCAGGCGCAAAGCATCTCCAGCAAACTCTTGATCGCTTCGCAGCAGCAGTCGCGCGAAATCCAGGGCGTCAGCGCCACCGTGGTGAAGATGGCCAATGCGATTACCGACGTGTCGAAGTCGGCCAGCGTCTCGGCCGACGTGGCGCGCCAGTCGGTGGCGGCGGCGCAGCAGGGTTCGACGGCGGTGGAAAACGCCATCAAGGGCATGCATGAAATCCGCGAGCAGATCCAGGATACGTCCAAGCGCATCAAGCGCCTGGGCGAATCGTCGCAGGAAATCGGCGAAATCACGGAGCTCATTTCCGACATCACCGAACAGACCAACGTGCTGGCGCTGAACGCCGCCATCCAGGCCGCATCGGCCGGCGAGGCGGGGCGCGGCTTCTCGGTCGTCGCCGAGGAAGTGCAGCGCCTGGCCGAACGCTCGGCCGCCGCCGCCAAGCAGATCGGCGCGCTGGTGCGCACCATCCAGGCCGATACCCAGGACGCCACCCGCGCGATGGAAAAATCCACGCAGGGCGTGGTCGAAGGTGCGCACCTGTCCGATGCGGCCGGCGCGGCGCTGAACGACATCAGCCAGGTATCGAAACACCTGGCCGAACTGATCCAGGGCATCTCGTTCGCCACGGGCACGCAGGCCGGTTCGGCCAGCGGCGTGGCCTTGAATATCCAGCATATCCTGAGCGTGACGGAACAGACGCAGGACGGCACGCAGCAGACGGCGCAGTCGATTCACAAGCTGTCGATGCTGGCGCAGGAACTGAAAAACTCGGTGTCGCGCTTCCGCGTCGCCGCCTGAACGCTGCGCCATTCCAGGGCGCGGCGCGTTGTGCGTACCGAATGTTGCGTTACGATTTCCTTACCGAGGCATGCATGAGCACACCTGATAGTCCACAGCAGTCCAAGCCGTTCGACAGCGAACCTTTGTCGTGGGTGATGGTGGAAATCCGCGAGGCGCTGGGCCGTTCGAAAACGGCCCTGTTCGAAGCGGGTGGCCGCGAGCGCGAGGAACGCGCCACGGCCCTGCAGCATGCGCGCTCGCACTTGCACCAGGCGCATGGCGCGCTGGTGATGGTGGACGTGGCCGGCGCCGGCCTGCTGACGGACGGCGCGGAACAGGCGCTGGCGCGCTTTCGCGACGGCAGCCTGGAATATACGCTGGACCATGCGCAGATTGTCGCCGGGCTGTACCAGGCCCTCATCGAATACCTGGAAGACCTGGTGGCCGGCACGCCGCCGCAGCCGACGCGTTTGTTCCCCTACTACCGCGACCTGCAAACCATGCTGGGCGCCGAGCGCATCCACCCGGCCGACCTGTTCTTCCCGCCCTCGGCCATGCTGGAAGGGCATGCGGTCGCGCTGGCGGACGCGCCTCCGGCGGCCGACTATCCGGCCTGGCGCGGACGCTTTGAAAAATCGCTGCTGCCGTTCCTGAAGGCGCAGGACGATGCGGCGCGGCGCCAGCACGCCGGCGACCTGCACGCCACCCTGATCCTGGTGGCCGATGCGCAGCAGGAAGCGCCAGCGCGCACCTTCTGGTTCGCCATGCAGGCGTTTGCGGGACTGGCGGCCAGCGGCGAGGGCATGGGTGCGCTCAACGTCAAGCAGCTGTTCGGATTGATCAACCTGCAATTGCGCCGCCTGGCGCAGGGCACGGCCAGCCTGCCCGAAGCGATGCTGCGCGACGCCCTGTTCTTCATCGCGGCGGCCGCCGAGCCGACGCCGGAGGCACGCCAGCTGCGTGCCGCTTTCGCGCTCGAGGGACAGGTGCCCGCCGACCTGGAAACGCGGCGCTACGGCCAGGTCGACCAGGATGCCCTGCAAGGCGCCCGCGCGGCCCTGGCGCAGGCGCGCGCCAGCTGGAGCCGCCTGGCGCAAGCGGACCTCGATCCCGCCCTGGGCGCAGCATTCGAACAGTCGCTGCAGCAGGTGGCGGCGCAGGCCGAGATCCTGAAGCAGCCAGCCCTGGCCGGCCTGCTGCGTCAATGCGCGGCCGTGGCGCAGCAGGCCGTGGCCAGCGGGCGCAGTGCGGCGCTGGAAAATGAAATCGGCATGGCGCTGCTGTTTGCGGACACGGGGCTGGAGCAGGTGCGCCGCCTGCCCGACGATTTCGCCGGCAATGCGGAAACCATCGCCGCGCGCCTGCAGGCGCTGCTGGCTGGCGAAGCGCCGCCGTCCGTCACCGCGGGCGAATTGTCGCGCCAGATCGAACAGGGTCAGACCGTCGCCGCGCTGGCCGAGGAAATGAAGACGGGCCTGCGCCAGGTGGAAAAAGTGCTCAACGCCTATTACGCGGATGCGTCGCGCGAGCGGGCGGGCACCCTCGACGGCGTCGCGCCTGTGCTGGAGCAGCTGCAGCAGCAGCTGGCCGGGCTGGGACAGGAAGACGCCCGCGCTGCCGTGCTGCAGGTCGACGCTGCCGTGCGGCAGCTGGCCGGTGGCGATGCCAAGGCGGATGCCAATGCGGAGGCGCACGCCGAGGCGCTCGACGAGATCGCGCAAAATGTCAGCGCGCTGGGATTTTTTGTCGATATGCTGGGCCGCAACGCGCAAGCGGCCAGCGGGCGTTTCCATTTCGATGCCGCTGCCGGCACCTTCCGCGCCCTGCCATTTGAAAAAGTCGCCGCCGCCGGTGCCGTGCCGGTGCCCTTGCTCGACCAGACCCTGGCGCCCGCCGCGCCTGCCGGCGTGAATGCGGCGCCCGCCGTGACCGATGTCGACGCGGAGATGCTCGACATCTTCATCGCCGAAGCGCGCGAAGTGCTGGCCTTTATCGATACCACGCTGGCCCTGCCGCGCGAGCAGGCGGCCAGCGGCGACCACCTGGCCATGCTGCGCCGCTCGTTCCACACCCTGAAAGGCAGCAGCCGCATGATCGGCCTGGCGCAGTTTGCCGAGGCGGCCGGCGCCATCGAGCGCGTCATGAATACCTGGCTGGCCGAGGCGCGCCCCGCCAGCGACGACTTGTTCACCTTGCTCAATTACGGCTGGTACCAGCTCAGCGAATGGGTGGCCGAACTGGAAGGCGGCGCAGGACGCGAGCGCGAGGCCGGCCTGCTGCTGGCGGCGGCCGAGCGCGTGCGCGAAGGCGGGCCGTTCGAACTGCGCAAGCCGCGACCGCCGGCGCCCGTGCCCGTGGCCAGCAACGGCAACGTGATCGGCTTTCCATCCGCCACGGCGCCCGCCGCGCACGAAGCGCCCGACGATCACCTCAAGCACGTGGGCGAGCTGCGTATCAGCCTGCCCTTGTACAACATCTACCTGGCCGAGACGGATGAATTGCTGCGCGTGCTGACGCGCGACTTCGGCGAATGGCGCCATGAGCAGCGCGCCGTCAGCGCCGATGCGCTGCAAGCCGTGCACACGCTGGCGGGAACGTCGGGCACGGTCGGTTTCCAGTCCCTGCGCGACCTGGCGCACGCGCTCGAGACGGTGATCGAGACGGTGGTGCCGCCGCTGGCCGGCCTGCGCGCCGAACAGCACGACGTGCTGGAGCAGGCCACGCAGCGCATCGCGCAGATGCTGCAGGCGTTCGCGCTGGGCGACCTGGCGCCGGCGCAGCCGGACATGATCGAAGCGCTCAACACCCTGTGGCGCGCATTGACGGCGCCGCCCGGCGAGAGCGGGGAAGCGCGGCTCGACGCCCTGTTTGCCGCCGCTTACGCCAGCATCGTCGGCACGCCGGCGCAGCCTGCGGCAGCGCCGGCCGCAGAGCAGCACGCGGAGCAGCATGCAGAGCAGGACGCAGTGCAGGGTGAAGAACTGGCCGCGGTGCCCGCGGCGCAGCTCGAGACCCTGTTCGAGGCGGCGTATGCGAGCATCGTCGCCGACGCCCTGCAGCCGGCTGCAGCCGCCGCCGTGCCCGCGGCCGACATCGGCGCCAGCGACGATCTGTTCGACGCGGGCTTCGAGCACGCGCCGCCGCTGGAACACGCCGCGCCGGAAGCACCGGATGCGCCAGCGCCGGCCATCATGCCGGCCGATGCGGCTGCGCTGCTGGCGGCCAGCGCCGGCATCAGCGATGAACTCGACCTGGATCTGCTGTCCGTCTTCCTGGAGGAGGGGGCCGACCTGCTGCCGCAGATCGGCGAAGCGCTGCGCAGCTGGCAGCAGCAGCCGCACGACAGCGGCCAGGCGCAGATGCTGCTGCGCACCCTGCATACGGTGAAGGGCAGCGCGCGCATGGCCGGCGCCATGCGCCTGGGCCAGCATGCGCATGAAATCGAGACGCATATCGAAAACATGCTGCACGCGGGCACCGCCACGCCGCAGGCCTTCGAGGAATTGCTGGCCCATTACGACCATGCGCTGCATTTGTTCGAGCAGTTGCAGCAGCCCTTGCTGCCCTTGCCCGGCATGGAGGATACGCCGGCCGCCGAACCGAAGGCGGCGCTGGTGCGCGTGCGCGCCGACATCCTCGACCGCCTGGTGAACCAGGCCGGCGAAGTGTCGATCACGCGCTCGAAGATGGAAAATGAAGTGGGCGTGCTGGGCGCTTCGCTATCCGAGTTTTCCGACAATCTGGCGCGCCTGCGGCGCCAGCTGCGCGAAGTGGAAATGCAGGCCGAATCGCAGATCGCCTCGCGCATGGCCGTCGGCAGCGAGCGCGATTTCGATCCGCTCGAATTCGACCGCTTCACGCGCCTGCAGGAACTCACGCGCATGATGGCCGAAAGCGTCAACGACGTGGCGTCCTTCCATGAAAACCTCAGCCACAGCGTCGATGCGGTGACGGACGACCTGGTGCTGCAGGCGCGGCTGACGCGCGAGCTGCAGCGCGACCTGATGCAGATCCGCATGGTGCCGTTTTCCAGCATCGCCGAACGCCTGTTCCGCGTGGCGCGGCAAAGTGCCAAGGAAGTCGACAAGCGCGTCAACCTCGACATCCGCGGCGGCGGCGTGGAAATCGACCGCAGCGTGCTGGAACGCATGGCGGCGCCGTTTGAGCACCTGCTGCGCAACGCCATCGTGCACGGCATCGAGCCGCGCGACGCGCGCCTGGCGGCCGGCAAGAGCGAGACGGGCGAGCTGCTGGTGCAGGTCAGCCAGCAGGGCAATGAAGTGGCGATCGCCTTTTCCGACGATGGCGCGGGACTGGACCTGGAACGCATCCGCGCCAAGGCGCACGGCGCCGGCCTGGTGGCAACCGGTGCGCCATTGACGGACGCGCAGGCGGCCGAACTGATTTTTACGCCGGGTTTTTCCACCGCCGACAGCCTGACGGAACTGGCCGGGCGCGGTTTCGGCATGGACATCGTGCGTTCCGAAGCGCTGGCCCTGG
The DNA here is from genome assembly GCF_009208555.1 of Janthinobacterium violaceinigrum. Classification (GTDB taxonomy): domain Bacteria; phylum Pseudomonadota; class Gammaproteobacteria; order Burkholderiales; family Burkholderiaceae_D; genus Janthinobacterium; species Janthinobacterium violaceinigrum. The sequence goes on from NZ_WFLI01000021.1 coordinate 48,714, forward strand.
GCGGGCGCGTGGAGACGCTGACGCAGGCCGGCCTGGGCATGCGCTTTACCATCCACCTGCCGCTGACCCTGGCCGTTACGCAAGTGGTGCTGCTGGCGGCGAACGGCAAGACCTATGCCTTGCCATCGGTACTGGTGGAGCAGGTGCTGCACCTGAAAGGCGAGCAGCTGGAACAAGTGCGGGCGGCCGGATGCATCGAGTCGCACGGCCAGTCGCTGGCGCTGCACCACCTGTCGGCCATGCTGGGCGAGACGCCGGCGGTGCAGGCCATGCAGCGCTATGCGCCCGTGCTCCTGCTGAGGAACGGCAACGACAGGCTGGCGCTGCAGGTCGATGACGTGGTGGGCAACCGCGAGGTCGTGGTCAAGCATGTGGGGCCGCAGCTGGCGCGCATGCCGGGCATCGCCGGCGCCACGGTGCTGGGCACGGGCGATATCGTGCTGATCCTCAATCCGGTGGCGCTGGCGCAGCACCTGGAACATCATCCGGAACTGCTGTCGCAATATGCGCTGGCCAGCAGCGAACAGCATGCCGCTTCTAGCGCGCTGGCCGCGCCGTCCGTCCGCGTGCTGGTGGTCGACGATTCGCTGACGGTGCGCCGCGTGATGCAGCGCCTGTTCGAACGCGAAGGCTACCAGGTATTGCTGGCCAAGGATGGCATCGATGCGCTGGAGCAGCTGCATGCGCTGGAACCGGCCGCCATGCCGGCCCTGCTGCTGGTGGACGTGGAGATGCCGCGCATGGACGGCTTCGATTTGACGCGCAATGTGCGCAGCGATGACAAGACGCGCGCCATCCCCGTCATCATGATCACCTCGCGCAGCGCCGACAAGCACCGCGCGCACGCGTTCGAACTGGGCGTGGATGCGTATTTCGGCAAGCCGTTCCAGGAAGAGGAATTGCTGGCGGAAGTGGCGCGCCTGCTGGGCGGCGGCGTGGCATAGGCCGGTGCAGGCCGGGGCAGCGCGAAGCGCCCGCTAATCCGGCCTACGCCACCACTTTTACCACCGCATAGCGTTCCAGCGTCTCCTTGCGCGCTTCGTCGTGCTGCACCAGGGGCTCCGGATAGTCGCGTCCCAGCACGATGTTTTTCTGTTCGAGCAGCATGCGCGGCACCAGCCAGGGCGCATGGATTTCCTTGTCGCCCAGCGCCTTCAGCTGTGGCAGGTAGCGGCGGATGAAGCGTCCGTTCGCATCGAATTTTTCCGATTGCGTGATGGGGTTGAAGATGCGGAAGTAGGGCTGCGCATCGCAGCCGGACGACGAGGCCCATTGCCAGCCGCCGTTGTTCGAGGCCAGGTCGAAGTCATTCAGGTGCAGCGCGAAATACGCTTCGCCGCGGCGCCAGTCGATGCCCAGATCCTTGATCAGGAAGCAGGCCGTGACCATGCGCAGGCGGTTGTGCATATAGCCCGTCTGGTTCAGCTGCGCCATGGCCGCGTCCACCAGCGGATAGCCGGTGCGTCCCTCGCACCAGGCGGCAAACGCGGCATCGGCCTCGGGGCCCGTTTCCCAGGCGATCGCGTCGTAGGCGGGCTTGAAGGCGCCGCCTTCCACATGCGGGTTCTGGTACAGGATCATGGCGTAGAAATCGCGCCAGATCAGCTCTGCCAGCCACACGGGGGCGCCATCGCCGCCGCCCCGGTCCATCAGGTCGACCACGGTGCGCACCAGGTAGCGCAGCGACACGGTGCCGAAGCGCAGGTGCATGGACAGGTAGGACGGTCCCTTCAAGGCGGGAAAATCGCGCGCCACGTCGTAGCGGACCACGCGCGGCAGGAAATCCTCGAACAGTGCGCTGGCGCCCGACATGCCGGTCGGAATCGCCAGGTCGGCCAGGTTGCTCGGTTCGAAACCCAGCTCGCCCAAAGTGGGCAGGGCGGCGGGCGTGCCGGCGCGCGGCGGGGCCAGGCTGGCCGCATGCGGCTCGATGTCGTATGGCGCCAGGCAAGCGGGTTCGGCGCGCATTTTCTTCAGCCACGCATTCTTGTACGGCGTGTAGACGGTGTACGGCTTGGCCGACAGGGTCAGCACCTCGTCCTTTTCAAAGATGACCTGGTCCTTGAAGCTGAACCACAGGCGCGCCTCGTGCGTGAGCGCGGCGGCCACCGCGGCGTCGCGGGCGATCGCCTGCGGCTCGTAGTCGTGGTTGGCAAAGACGGCGTCGGCGTTCAATTCGGCGGCCAGGCGGGGGATGGCCGTGGCGGCGTCCGCGTGCAGCACGATCAGGTCGCCGCCCAGCTGGCGCAGTTCGTCGGCCAGCTCGGCCACGCTGGCATGGATAAAGTCGACGCGCCGGTCGCGGCGCGGCAGCGCTGCCAGGATGGCGGTGTCATAAACGAAGACGCAATGCACGGCCTGGCTCTGGCGCAGGGCGTGGTGCAGCGCAGCATGGTCAAATGCGCGCAAATCGCGCCGGAACCATACCAGGGAAGTCTTGATTGTCATTATTTCGCGTGTTCAGGGTCAAAGATAGGCTATTTTTTGCCGCCAACAGGGCTTTATGGCCGCTCGCGTCGTGCCTTTGGCGTCGCTGCGGCGGCAATTCAGTGTAAACTAGCGGCTATGTTCGTGGTGTTTTATGTGCGACAGCGATTGTGCAATCAATTTTACAATTGGCATGGCAATGCGCGCGCAAGCGCGGCGATGCTGGATAGGTCGCAAGTTGCAAAGCGTACATGACGTGGCCGCATGGCCAAGCGAATGTATAACAAATTTACAATATAACAAGAATAGCGCCTGGCATCACGCTTCTCGCCGCCCAACATCCGCGGCAGCGTGCGCCAGGCGTACGATAGCGGGGTAAGCGAGACTTGCCAGCAAGGCCACAGAGAGAGCATCGCGTATGAAAAAGAGCAAAATCGACCAGACTCTACCAGGGCATCGTTTGATGCAGGGTGTTGGAGAGCCGGCCGCGACCGGTTCCTCCACCCTGAATCTGGCCAACCATTTCCTGATCGCGATGCCGGCCATGCAAGATCCGATCTTCGGCGGCACGGTCGTCTACGTTTGCGAACATAATGAAAACGGCGTGCTGGGCGTCGTCATCAACAAACCCACCGACATGACCATGGAAGTGCTGTTCGACCGCATCGACCTGAAACTGGCTGCCGGCAGCGATACGCCCATCATCAACGAACCGATCATGTTCGGCGGCCCCGTGCAGGATGACCGCGGCTTCGTGCTGCATACGCCGGGCGCGCGCTATTCCTCGTCGCTGACGGTGACGGATGAAATCGCGTTTACCACCTCGATCGACGTGCTCGAAGCCGTCGCCAAGGGCGATGGTCCCGAGCGCATGCTGGTCTCCATCGGCTATTCGGGCTGGAGCCCGGGCCAGCTGGAAGACGAGATCGGCCGCAACGGCTGGCTGACGGTGGGCGCCTCGGCCGACATCCTGTTCGACTTCCCCATCGAGCAGCGCTACGTGGCGGCCATCAAATTGCTGGGCATCGATCCGCTCATGCTCGCCAGCGAGGCTGGCCACGCATGAGCGGTGACGCCATCGACACCATCCTCGCCTTCGATTTCGGTTTGAAACGCATCGGCGTGGCCATCGGCAATACCATGATTTGCCAGGCCAAGCCGCTCAGCGTGATCACGGCCACGGCGAATGAACCGAAGTTTGCCGCCATCGATAGCCTGATCAAGGAGTGGGGCGCGAGCCGCATCGTGGTGGGCTTGCCCAGCCATCCCGATGGCACGGAACACGAGATGAGCGCGCGCTGCCGCCGTTTCGCCAACCAGGTGCATGGCCGCTTCAACCTGCCCGTGGAACTGGTCGACGAGCGCTATTCCTCGGCCGTCATTGCCGCCAAACGCGGCGAAGTGATCGACGACCGCGCCGCCGCCATCATCCTGCAACAGTATTTCGACGCGAACTATTAATCTGACCCTAGTCCCCAATCCTGAATGATTAAGAACTCTATGCCGCATCCTACGAATCCTTCCCAACTCGACGCCGAGGCCCTGTACGCGGTCTTGCTGCAGCAAGTGCAGAACGGCCTGGCGGGCATCCCCAACGTGGCCATCGTCGGCATCCATTCGGGCGGCGCCTGGCTGGCGGAACGCCTGGCGCGCGACCTGAACCTGGTCGACCGCCTGGGCGTGCTCGACGTCTCGTTCTACCGCGACGACTTCGCCCAGAAAGGGCTGCATGCGGACGTCAAGCCGACGCAGATCAGCTTTGACGTGGCCGGCGCCACCATCCTGCTGGTCGACGACGTGCTGTACACGGGCCGCACCACGCGCGCGGCCATCAATGAATTGTTCGACTACGGCCGTCCGGCCAAGATCATGCTGGCCGCCCTGGTCGACCGCGGCGAGCGCCAGCTGCCGGTGGCCGCCGATTTCGTGGCCGCCTTCACCGCCGTGCCGGCGGGCCAGGCCCTGGTCCTGAAGCAAGCCGACGATGGAAAATTCACGCTCACCATAGATACCCACCATGCTTAATCCGCAACTGAATAAACACGGCGAACTGCAACATCTGCTGACGATTGAAGGCTTGCCGAAGTCTATCGTCAACCACATCCTCGATACGGCTTCCTCGTTCGTGGGCATTTCCGACCGCGACGTGAAGAAGGTGCCGCTGATGCGCGGCAAAAGCGTTTTCAACCTGTTCTTTGAAAACTCCACGCGCACCCGCACCACCTTCGAGATCGCCTCGAAGCGTTTGTCTGCCGACGTCATCAACCTGAACATCCAGGCCTCGTCGGCCAGCAAGGGCGAGTCCCTGCTCGACACCATCGACAACCTGTCTGCCATGCACGCCGACATGTTCGTCGTGCGCCACGCGCAGTCGGGCGCGCCCTATCTGATCGCCAAGCATTTGATCGACACGAAGCAGCCGCACGTCCACGTGGTCAACGCGGGCGACGGACGCCACGCGCACCCGACCCAGGGCTTGCTCGACATGTACACGATCCGCCACTACAAGAAGGATTTCACGAACCTGACGGTGGCCATCGTGGGTGACATCCTGCACAGCCGCGTGGCCCGTTCCGATATCCACGCGCTGACCACGCTGGGCGTGCCGGAAGTGCGCGCCATCGGCCCGCACACCCTGCTGCCGGGCGGCCTGGAGCAGATGGGCGTGCGCACCTTCACCAACATGGATGAAGGCCTCAAGGGCGTCGACGTGATCATCATGCTGCGCCTGCAGAATGAACGCATGAGCGGCGCGCTGCTGCCGTCGGCGCAGGAATATTTCAAGAGCTACGGCTTGACGCCCGAACGCCTGGCGCTGGCCAAGCCGGACGCCATCGTCATGCATCCGGGCCCGATGAACCGCGGCGTGGAGATCGATTCGGCCGTGGCCGACGGTCCGCAGGCGGTGATCCTGCCGCAGGTGACGTTCGGTATCGCCGTGCGCATGGCGGTGATGAGTATTTTGGCTGGTAATCAGGGCTGATAGCCCAAGGACGAGTAAGCGAGCATGACGACACTACATATCAAGAACGGCCACCTGATCGACCCTGCCAACGGCATCGATGGCTTGCAAGACCTGTTTATCGCCGACGGCAAAGTGCTGGCCGTGGGCAGCGCCCCGGCCGGCTTCAAGGCCGACACCACGTTTGACGCGGCCGGCCTGGTGGTTTCCCCCGGCCTGGTCGACCTGTCCGCGCGCCTGCGCGAGCCCGGCTACGAATACAAGGCGACCCTGGAATCGGAACTGCAGGCGGCGCTGCAAGGCGGCGTGACGAGCCTGGTCTGCCCGCCGGACACCGATCCCGTGCTCGACGAGCCGGGCCTCGTGGAAATGCTGAAATACCGTGCCAAGACGCAGAACAAGGCCCACGTGCACCCGCTGGGCGCGCTGACCATGGGCTTGAAGGGCCAGTCGCTGACGGAAATGGCGGAGCTGACGGAAGCGGGCTGCATCGGCTTTGCCCAGGCGGAAGAGCCGATCGAAGACACCACCGTGCTGCTGCGCGCCATGCAGTATGCGAACACCTTTGGCTACACCGTCTGGCTGCGTCCGCAGGATCCGCACATCGGCCGCGGCGGCATCGCCCACAGCGGTCCGCTGGCTTCGCGCTTGGGCCTGTCCGGCGTGCCCGTGATGTCGGAAACCATCGCGCTGCACACGATTTTCGAGTTGATGCGCGCCAGCCGTGCGCGCGTGCACCTGTGCCGCATCTCGTCGGCGGCCGGCTTGGACCTGATCCGCGCGGCCAAGGCGGAAGGCTTGCCCGTCACCTGCGACGTGGGCGTGCACCATGTGCACCTGACGGACGCCGACATCGGCTTTTTCGACCCGAACGCGAGGGTCACGCCGCCGTTCCGCAGCCAGCGCGACCGCGATGCGATCCGCGCGGGCCTGCTCGACGGCACCGTGGACGCCATGTGCTCGGACCACACGCCCGTCGACGACGATGAAAAACTGCTGCCGTTCGGCGAAGCGTCGCCGGGCGCCACGGGCCTGGAACTGCTGCTGTCGCTGGCCCTCAAATGGGCCGACGACTATGCGCTGGCGCAGCCGCAAGCGGGCGCCCGTCCGCTGGCGCGCGCCGTGGCCAAGGTCACGGCCGACGCGGCCCGTGTGGCGGGCATCCCGGCGGGCAGCCTGGCCGTGGGCGAAGCGGCCGACATCTGCGTCTTCGACCCGGCCGCGCGCTGGACCGTATCGTCGGCCTCGCTGGCCAGCCAGGGCAAGCACACGCCTTTCCTCGGCTATGAGCTGAGCGGCATCGTCAAGGCGACCATCGTGGCTGGACAGGTGGCGTTCCAGCGTTAAAAAATCAGATCCATGGACCGGGGCATGCAGCCCCGGCATCCCTTGTCTGCTCCCGGATTTCGGTTCTGGTTTATTTGTTGGTGTCATTTGAAACTTCTGCTTACCTACCGCCTCGCGCGCATCGCCATTCACCTGAGCTGCGGCATGGCCAAGAGCGCCGTGCTTTTTCCCTGGCTGGACCTGGAGGGCCGCAACCGGCGCATCCGCCGCTGGTCGACGCAGCTGCTCGACATCTGCGGCGTGCACGTGGCGCAGCCGGCAGACAGCGTGCCGGCGCTCGACCATGCGATGGTGGTGGCGAACCACGTGTCGTGGCTCGACATCTTCGTCATCAATGCCGTCCACCCATGCCGTTTCGTCGCCAAGGCGGAAATCCGCGCCTGGCCGATCCTGGGCTGGCTGGCGGGACGCGCCGGCACCATCTTCATTTCGCGCGGCAGCAAGCGCGATTTGCGCCTGATCTTCCAGGGCCTGGTGGACAAGTTGACGGCGGGCGAGCGCATCGCGTTCTTCCCCGAAGGTACGACCGCCGCGCAGGGACAGATCCTGCCGTTCCACGCCAACCTGTTCGAGGCGGCCATCGACGCGCAAGTGCCGGTGCAGCCGTTCGCGCTCGTGTATGTGGATGACAAGGGAGCGCTGCACCATGCCGTCGATTTCATCGGCGAGATGAGTTTTGCGCAAAGCATGGTGGCGATCCTGAGCGGCCCGCCCATCACGGCGCGCTTGACTTGCCTGGCGCCGGTGACGACCCTGGACGCGCACCGGCGCGACCTGGCGGCGGCAACGCAGGCGGCGGTGGCCGCCGCGCTGCCGCTGGAGCAGGCGGCCTAACCCTTCACGTGCAGCCAGCGTGCATGCGCGGCGCGGGCCAGGTAGTCGAGGATGAAGCCGAGTATGCCGATCAGCACGATGGCGGCCATCAGCTCCGAATACGCGAGGCGGTCGCGCGTGTCGAGGATGAAGTAGCCGAGGCCGGCCGAGACGCCCAGCATTTCCGCCGGCACCAGCACGATCCAGATGATGCCGATGGCCAGGCGCACGCCCGTCAGGATATCGGCCGTGATGCCCGGCAAAATCACCTTGAACACGATCTCGCTGCGCGTGGCCGACAGGCTGCGCGCCAGCAGCAGCCAGTTCGGATCGAGCCGCGCCACGCCGGCCGCCGTATTGAGCAAAATCGGCCAGACGGCCGCAAACGCCAGCAGGAAGTACACGGGCGCGTCGCCCACGCCCAGCACCATCACGGCGATCGGCATCCACGACAGCGGCGAAATCATGCGCAGCAGCTGGAACAGGGGCATGGCCGCGCCGGAAAAGTTTTTCGACATGGCCACCAGCACGCCCAGCGGCACGCCGATGACGATCGCCAGTCCCAGGCCCACGGCCACCCTTTGCAGGCTCAATACCACGTGCAGCCAGATATCCGAACCGCCCAGCATTTCCTTGAACGCCAGCGCCGTGGGCAGCGGCGCAAAGGCGGCGGCGATCGGCGTGGATTTCTCCAGCGCCGTCACGCCCACGGACCACAGCAGCAAGGCACAGGCCAGCCCCACCAGGGGCAGGCCGAACTTCGTGAACAACTTGCTTGCCATCGTCAGACCGCCACGGTTTCGCTGCGCAGCAGGTTGGCCGGCAGGCCGAAGGCGGCCGGGCCGCCCACGGCGGTGATGGCCTTGCGCACGAAGCGGTCATCGACCAGGTCGCGCGCGGCGAACTTCGGATCAAGGCTGGACAGGAAGCGCGTATCGCCTTCGACCTTGGTGCGGCCGATGGCGCGCACCAGTTCTTCCGTGTACGAGGCAAACGGATACGGCTGGAAGTCGATGCGGCGCTGCTGCCAGTTCTTGTGCACGATCAGTCCCTGCTTTTCATAGCCGGCGTAATCGGTGGTGGCCAGCACCTTGGTCAGCACCTGCAGCGGATGCGGCGTGTAGCGGTTTTCGCCCACGTTCGACAGCAGCTTGGCCGTGTCGACCTGGTTCGAGCGTGTCCACAGCTGCGCCTTGACGATGGCGTTGGTGACCTTCTGCGCCCATTCGGGACGCGTATTGATGTCGCGCTCGGACAGGAAAGTGACGCAGCACGCATGGTTTTTCCACACGTCGCCCGAGAAGCGCAGGATCTTGCCGATGCCGGCGTTTTCCGCCGCCGCGTTGAACGGTTCTGCCACGATGTAGCCGGCGATGGACTTGCTGGCCAGGGCGGAGACCATTTCGGCCGGCGCCAGCACGATCAGGTTGACTTCATTCGGTTTGATGGCCGCGTTGCGCGCGCGCGTGACCGGGGTCAGGCCGTTGGCGGACAGGATCTGCTGCAGCAGGATGTTGTGGATCGAGTACCAGAACGGGATGGCGACCGTGCGCCCGCCCAGGTCGGAGACCTTGTTGATCTCGTTGGCCACCGTCAGCGCGGAGCCGTTGACGTGGTTCCAGGCCACGACTTTCGCGGGGAACTTGGCGCCGTAGCGCACCCACAGGGTGGCTGGCGACAGCAGATGGATGACGTTGACTTGGCCGGCGACAAACGCTTCGATGATCTGCGCCCAGCTGCGGAACAAACGCGGCGTCTCGGCCTGCAAGCCTTCCGCTTCGAACAGCTTGCGCGCGTGGGCGACCAGCAGCGGAGTGGCGTCGGTAATGGGCAGGTAGCCGATCTTCACGGGCTGGTCGTCGCCTTTCGGACCCTGCTGGGCCATGGCGTCGCCGGCGAACAGCAGCGGCGAGGCGACGCTGGCCGTGGCCAATGCGGACATGCGCAGGAAGTCGCGCCGCGTCAGGCCGCAGTCGCAGTCGGACGAGGCGCAGATGTGCAGGGGTTTGTTGTGATCTTGGAATGTCATGGGCGTGTTCCGGTCGATTAAAGTTGGGCGAAGGCAGGTGCGTGATCCTGCTTTTGCAGCGCTTGCAGGGCGTCGAGGATGTCCATCTTGAGCGCGATAACGTCGGCGCTGTGGCCGATGCGCGGCTGGGCGATGGCGACGGGCCACTCGCGCACGATGTTGCCAGGCTTGCCGCCCATCAGCAAGATACGGTCGGCCACGAGGATCGCTTCATCGATATCGTGCGTGACCAGCAGCACGGCCGTATGCCAGCGGTGCACCACGTCGACCAGCAGCGATTGCATCTCGGCGCGCGTGATGGCATCGAGCGCGGAAAACGGCTCGTCGGCGAACAGCAGTTCCGGTTCGCGCGCGAGCGCGCGCGCCAGCGCCACCCTCTGCGCCATGCCGCCCGACAGGGCGGACGGATACAGTTTCTCGCGGCCCTTCAGACCCACCGCCTCGATGGCTTGCGCCACGCGCGCCTGGTGCGCGTCGCGCGTGAGCTGCGGCTGATGCTTGAAGTCCAGGCCGAAACCGGCATTGCCCGTAACGTTGAGCCAGGGCAGCAGGCTCGCCTGCTGGAACACGAGGGCGCTGCGCGGGTCCGGTTCGCGCATGGGCGCGTCGAGAAATTGAATCTCGCCCGTGGATGGCGGCTGCAAGCCGGCCAGCACGCGCAGCAAACTCGATTTGCCGCAGCCGCTGCCGCCCAGCAGGCAGACGATTTCGCGCTTGCGCACACCCAGCGAGACGTGCTGGAACACGGGCGCCGTGCCGGGATAGGCATAGCCGAGATCTTGCGCCTGCAGCGCCCATTGTTGCGGTTCCGCTGCTGCCGTCATGCCTGCGCTCCCGCGGCCTTGGCGGCCTGCTGGCTGTCGAACAGCTGCAGGGCCGCCTGCAATTGCGTCAGGCTGGGCGTGACGATGGGGATGAACGACGATTCGCGCCAGCGGCGGGCAAAACCCTGCTGCTCCCCGTTCAGGTAGGCGCGCCCGCCCATGGCCTGCAGTTCGAGCATCAGCGCCTGCTGCAGCAGTTCGGCCAGCTGTATGCGCAGGCGGAACATGGCTGGCGCCTGCGTCTTGAAGCGGCCATCGTGTACGCCGGCCAGCAAGGTAGCGACGGCTGCCTCCAGGGTCGCTTGCAGCGCTTCGATGCGGGGCGTGAGCTGGTTGCGCGAGCCGGCCGAGATCTGCGCCGCCTGCGCCAGGCTGGCGCGTGCCAGGCCGATCGACAGGCCGCACTGCATGCCAAGGAACGATGGGCGCACCTGCGGCAGCCAGGCTGGCGCATTGTCGCTGATGATATCGGCGGCGGGAATGTGCACCTGCGCCAGCTTGACGGAGGCCGTATTGCTGCCGCGCAGGGCGATCAGGTCCAGGTCGTCGCTGCGCTGCACGCCTGCCGTGCTGCTGTCGAAGGCGACGATGACGGGGGGCGCGCCATCGTTGGGCGCCACGGCGGCTGCCGCGACAAAGCCCGCCTTGCGCAAGTTCGTCACCCAGGCCAGGCCGCCGTCGACCAGCAAGCCATCGGCGTGACGCGCGCCCGTGATTTGCAGCTGCTCGATGCCGGACAAGAATTTCATGGCGTTCGACAGGCCGCTGGCGCCCGCCTGCGCGCCGGACAGCAAGCCAGGCAAGCGGCGTTCGGCCAGCGCGCGGTTCTCGCTTTGCAGCAGGAATTCGATGAAGCAGCGCTGGCCCCAGAAGACAAAGGCCGCCGTTACCGATTGCTCGGCCACTGTGGCGATGGCGTCGATGGCGTCGCGCACGTCGCCGCCCGCGCCGCCGTGTTCCTGCGGCACGCCGATGCGCAGCAGCTGGTCGCCGGCCAGCGCCGGCAAAACGGTTTCAGCCAGGTCCGACGATTGGTCGAGCTGGTCGGCATGCATGTGCAGCCAGTGAGGGAGCTTGACCATGTCAGACGGCGCCAGGCAGGTAGGGCGTCAATTGCAGATTGACGGGCGTGCCGGCCAGGCTGTTGGAGAAATTGCACAGGGTGGCCAGGCTGATGCCCAGCACGACTTCCAGCGCCTGCTGTTCGTTGTAGCCGGCGGCCAGGAAGGCTTGATAGTCGCCGTCGGCGACGGCGCCGCGCGTGGCGATGACGGCCGTGGCGAAGGCGGCGACGGCGTCGAGTTGCGCGTCGCCCGTCGGCTGGCCGTGCTGCAGGGCGCGCACGGTGTCCGGTGTCTGGCCTGCTTTTTTCAGCGAGATGGCGCTGTGGCCAGCGATGCAGAAATCGCAGCCGTGGATGCGCGCGGCCGTGATTTGCACCACTTCGCGTTCCATCAGGCTCAGGCTGGCGCGCGCATTGATGCCGGAGACGGTCAGATACGTTTCCAGCGCCAGCGGCGCATTGGCCAGCACGCCGATCAGGTTGGGCAGGTAGCCGTTGTTGGCGATGGCTTTTTCCACGAAGGGGCGGCTATCGGCCGGGGCGGTGTCGAGGGTGTGCAGCGTCAGACGGGACATGGGGTACCTTGCTAGTTTAGTAAGTCACCCGGCCATTATATCGGCCATGCCGTGCACGTAACAGACGTCAGCGTCGTCCTTTTGTGCTCGTTCGTCTTTGATTGCGCAAACCTTGATGTCCGCTGGACTTCAGCTGGCCAGTTGGCGCTGGCGCTGGTCGCGCCGGTAGGCGCCCGGCTGCTCGCCCGTGACCCGCTTGAACGCGCGCGTAAACGCGGCGTGCGAGCGGTAGCCCACCAGTTCGGCCGCGCGTTCGACGGAGACGCCGTCGTGCAGGCGCCGGGCGGCGATCTTCATGCGCAGCAGGAGCAGGAACTGGGCCGGCGAGTGGCCGCTGGCGCTGGCGAAATGCTTGCAGAAGCTGGCGCGCGACATGCACGCGGCCTTGGCCATGTTCTCGATCGACCAGTCGGCGGCGGGAGCGTCGAGCATGCGTTCGAGCAGCGGCGAAAATGCGGGCTGGTGCAGCAGCGACAGCAGGCCGGCCGCCACTTGCTCGCCCTGCGCCACATGGCGGATCAGGTAGAAGAACAGCAGTTCGACCAGGCGCGCGATCAGGGGCGACGGCTGTTCCGGATCGCCGCCGGCTTCAAGCAGGATCAGGTCGAACAGCGCGGTGGCGGCGCTGAAGGCGGGTGCGTCGCCGCGTATCAGCAGATATGGGGGGAACGAGTCGACGATCAGCGCGGAGAGGGCGCCGCGAAACTGAAAGAAGCCGCAGGCCAGCGCCGTTGCCGGACCGTCCGTGGACGCCTGCAGCGGCAGCATCGTTTGCGCGCTCACCGCCTGCGCCGGGTCGCCATGGGGGCTGAGGAAGTGCGGCAAGTCGCGCAGCAGGAAGACGCCATCGCGCGGGCCCAGCGCAATCGGCGCCGCGCCATCGAGATGCAGGTAGCAGTGGCCATCGAGCACCAGGTGAAAGCTGCCCAGTTCCCGGCCCGCCGTGGAAGCGCGCCAGCGGCCGCAGTACTGGCCCACATGCAGCACGGCGGTGTCGAGTTCCAGGCTGCCGAGCAGCCAGCGCGCCAGTCTGTCGGTATCAGGATGCATGGGATGGCAAAGGCAAAAGCTGCATCATACGGCGCAGGCGCGGCAAGGCAAACGACCGTTTTCGACTAAGCATATGCGCGCCATGCAGCTTAGCGCTTGCCGCTGTGTTGCTGGAAGGCGGGACAGTCGACTTGCAGCAGCGAGCGGTCTTCCAGGCACACGGCGGAGAGTTTGCCGCCCCACACGCAGCCGCTATCGAGGCCGATCAGGTGGGGCCGCAGCTGCAGCCCCAGCGCCGACCAGTGGCCGAAGACGACGGTGTCGCCCGCGCTGCGCCGTCCCGGCACGTCGAACCAGGGCAGCAGGCCGGAGCCCGGCGGCGCGCTGCCGCTCTCCTTCATCTTGAAATCCATGACGCCGTCCGGCGTGCAAAAGCGCAGCCGCGTCATGGCGTTGACGATGCAGCGCAGCCGGTCGGCACCCTGCAGGTCGTCGCGCCAGGCGGCCGGTTCATTGCCGTACATGGTGCGCAGGAACGCCACCCAGCCGTCGCTGCGCAGCATGGCGGACACTTCCTCGCTCAGCGACAGGGCTTGCGAGGCGCTCCATTGCGGCAGCAAGCCCGCATGCACGAGCACGTGGCCCTGGTGCTGCAAGGCGAGCGGGCGCTGGCGCAGCCAGGCGAGCAATTCCTCGCGGTCGGGCGCGTCGAGGATGTCGGCCAGCGTATCGGACGCATGCTCCGGGCGGATGCCGTTGGCCACGGCCAGCAAGTGCAAGTCATGGTTGCCCAGGACGCTGTCGGCCAGGCCCTGCTGCGCCAGCGCATGCACGTGGCGCAGGGTGGCCAGCGAGGCGGGACCACGGTTGATCAGGTCGCCGGCGAACAAGAGCCGGTACGGGCCATCTGCCGCCGCCTGGATGCGCTCGATCAGTTCGACGGTTTGTGCATGGCAGCCTTGCAGATCGCCGATAAAGTAAGTTTTCATATGTGCCAGAGTGAAGTGAACGACGCGCATGCATTATAAGCACGGCTGCCCTTTGGCGCTGGAGACATTGCCGGCAAGCGCCTGATTGCGCGTGGGCGCGGCAGGCCGGAAACAACCGGATACGGATTAAGCCGGAGCGGCATTTACTTCCGCTTAATGCGCCGCTGCCGTATATCGATAATAATTTCCCGGCCCGATTGCCGAAATGGCTGGCTGCACCGGCCAGTCCTGCAAACAGTTACCCGCAGGCCAATTGGAATGTTATTTTATTCATATTAATGCATTCTTCATGCCTTATTTCCGCATATTCTTCATTTAATCTTAATGTTGGGCGGGTAAATAAACCGCTGGCCGCGATTCAAATAACGATAGATTATGTTGCGATGCGCAAATATTTATACAATGTAGTATATTTCACGTAATTTTATTAATTCAATTAATGTAAAGGATATACGGAATGGATCTGTCGACGATGACGATGCAGGAATTGCGCAAACTGGAAGATAATGTCAAGCAGGAATTGAACAGCCGCGAACGTGACGACTTGAACAAGGCGCGCGAACAGATCATGGCCATCGCGCAGCAAGCGGGCATTCCGCTGAAACAGCTGATACTCGACGGCCTGCACCCGCGGGCGGGCAAGGTCGCCGTGCGTTACCGCCATCCGGACAATGCGACTGAGCAATGGACAGGCCGTGGCCGCCAGCCGCTGTGGGTCAAGCAATGGGTGGAATCGGGCAAGTCTATCGATCTGCTGCGCGTATAATTCGGTATACTCTTGGCGCAGTAGCAAGCTGGCAGTTTCGCGCTGCACCTTGCCACGCACTCTATCGATACCCTTACTTATACCGCACACACCATGCTTCCATTGTCCAGAACGATCTTCAAGGCCTACGATATTCGCGGCATCATCGCTAAAACCCTCGATGCCAGCGTGGCCTACAAGATCGGTCAGGCCTTTGGCCAGGCCGCGCTGGCCAAGGGCGAGCAGCGGGTCGTGATCGGCCGCGATGGCCGCCTGTCGGGACCTGAATTGACGGCGGCGCTGGCGCAGGGCTTGCAAGCCGCAGGCGTCGACGTGATCGACCTGGGCGTGGTGGCCACGCCGATGGTCTATTTCGGCACGAACGTGCTCGACACGCGCTCCGGCATCATGGTCACGGGCAGCCACAATCCACCCGATTACAACGGCTTCAAGATGGTGCTGGCCGGCGAGGCGATCCACGGCGAAGCGATCCAGGCGCTGTACCACAGCATCGTCGCGCACGACGGCAGCGCCAGCGCCACGCCGGGAGCCTACGCCACGCACGATATCCGCGCCGCCTACCTGGAGCGCATCCTGGGCGACGTCAAGCTGGCGCGCCCGATCAAGATTGCCGTCGATTGCGGCAATGGCGTGGCCGGCGCGTTCGCGGGCGATCTGTTCCGCGGCATGGGTTGCGACGTCATCGAATTGTTCTGCGACGTCGATGGCAATTTCCCGAACCACCATCCGGACCCGGCGCACCCGGAAAACCTGCAAGACCTGATCCGCTGCCTGGCCGAGACGGATGCGGAAATCGGCATCGCCTTCGACGGCGACGGCGACCGCCTGGGCGTGGTCACCAAGGATGGCCAGATCATCTACCCTGACCGCCAGATGATGCTGTTCGCCGCCGACGTGCTGACCCGCCATCCGGGCGCGCAGATCCTGTATGACGTGAAATGCACGCGCCACCTGGCGCCGTGGATCAGCAAGCATGGCGGCGTGCCGCTGATGTACAAGACGGGCCACTCGCTGGTGAAAGCCAAGCTGCGTGAAACGGGTGCGCCGCTGGGCGGCGAAATGAGCGGCCATATCTTCTTCAAGGACCGCTGGTACGGTTTCGACGACGGCCTGTATTCGGCTGCGCGCCTGCTGGAAATCCTCACGCGCGAAACCGATCCATCGGCCTTGCTGAACTCCCTGCCGCAGTCCGACAGCACGCCCGAACTGCACCTGGAACTGAAGGAAGGCGAGAACGTCGCCCTGATGGACACGCTGCGCCGCGACGCCGTTTTCCCCGGCAATGAGCAGATCATCACCATCGACGGCTTGCGCGTGGAGTATGCGGATGGTTTCGGCCTGGCCCGCTCGTCGAACACCACGCCGGTGATCGTCATGCGCTTCGAGGCGGAGACGCCGCAAGCCCTGGCGCGCATCCAGGGGCAGTTCAAGAGCGTGATCCTGGCCGCCAAGCCTGACGCCGTTCTGCCGTTCTGACAGCATGGCCGGTCAACCAGGCGCACGGGCGCCCCTGAAAATCCTGCTGGTGCGGGTGTCTTCGCTGGGCGACGTGCTGCATAACCTGCCCATGGTGGCAGACATCGCCCGCCATTATCCGGATGCGACCATCGACTGGGTGGTCGAGGAAGGCTATACCAGCCTGGTGCGCCTGAATCCGCGCGTGAATACCATTTTCCCGTTTGCGCTGCGGCGCTGGCGCAAGAGCCTGGGCAAGAAGGAGACGCGCGCGGAAATCGCCGCCTTCTTCCGCAGCCTGCGCCAGACGCGCTACGATTACGTGTTCGATACCCAGGGCTTGCTCAAGACGGGCATCATCATGGGCGCCGCGCGCCTGGCGCCGGGCGGACAGAAAGTCGGCCTGGCCAATGGCAGCGAAGGTTCCGGCTACGAAGGCATCTCGCGCATTTTTCATACGAAAAGCATTCCGCTCGACCCGCGCACGCACGCGGTAGCGCGCGGCCGCCTGGTGGCCGCCGCGGCGCTGGGCTACGCGGCCGACACGCCGGCCGATTTCGGCTTGCCGGAATTATCTGGCAGCGAGCCGCGCCCGGACTGGATGGGCGATGCGCCATATTGCGTGTATTTCCACGGCACGGCGCGCGACGCCAAGAAATGGGCGCCGCAGCACTGGATCGCGCTGGGCCAGGCGCTGGCGCCGATGCCGATTTTGCTGCCCTGGGGTTCGCCCAAGGAAAAGGCGGAAGCCGAACAGCTGGCGGCCGGCCTGCCGAACGCGCGCGTGCTGCCGAAGCTGTCGATGGCCGACGCCACCCTGCTGGCACGTCACGCGGCGCTGGTGGTCGGCGTCGATACGGGCCTGACGCATATCGCCGCCGCCTTCCTGCGCCCGACGGTGGAAATCTATGCCGATTCGCCGCTGTGGAAAACGGAAGGCAACTGGTCGCCGAAAATCATCAACCTGGGCGACAAAGGCGCGCCGCCCGGCGTGCCGGAAGTGCTGGCCGCGGCGCAGCGCCTGCTGGCCGAATATCCTCCCGCCTGACCTCAACGTTACCTATCATGCGACTTCTTTATACCCTTGCCTGGTGGCTGGCCTTGCCCCTGGTGCTGGCGCGGCTGTGGCTGCGCGGCCGCCAGGAACCCGGCTACCGCCAGCACTGGGGCGAGCGCCTGGGCTTTTACGGACGCCAGGCCGGCACTGCGCCCGCCACGATCTGGCTGCATGCGGTCTCCGTCGGCGAGACGCGCGCGGCCGAGCCGCTGATCGATGCGCTGCTGGCCGCATGGCCCGCGTGCCGCATCGTCCTCACGCACATGACGCCGACGGGACGCGCCACGGGCAAGTCGCTGTTTGCCAGGCACGGCGCGCGCCTGGTGCAAAGCTATCTGCCGTACGACACGGGCGCCATGCCGGCCCGTTTCATCCGCCATTTCGCGCCGCGCATCTGCATCCTGATGGAGACGGAGGTATGGCCGAATCTGATCCACCAATGCAACCGCCACGGCGTGCCCGTGGTGCTGGCCAATGCGCGCCTGTCGCAGCGTTCGCTGGGCAAGGCGCAGCGCCTCGGCAAGCTCATTGCCGATGCGGCGCGCGGCATCACCCTGGTGGCGGCGCAGACGCAGGACGACGCGCAGCGCGTGCACCAGCTGGGCGTGCAGGACGTGGTCGTCACGGGCAGCATCAAGTTCGACGTGGTCGTGCCCGAGGCGGCGCTGGCGACGGGCGCCTGGCTGCGCGGCGCCATCGGCGCACGGCCCGTGCTGCTGTGCGCCAGCACGCGCGAAGGGGAGGAACAATTGATCCTCGATGCCCTGACCCGCGCCAGCCTGCCTGCCAATGTGCTGCTGCTGATCGTGCCGCGCCATCCGCAGCGTTTCGACGAGGTGGAAAAACTGATCGCGGCGCACGGCCTGGCCGTGCAGCGCAGGTCCGGCCTGGCGCAGGGCGATGCCGTGGCGGCGGGCACGCAGGTGCTGCTGGGCGACTCGATGGGCGAGATGTTTGCGTATTACGCGGCCTGCGATTGCGCTTTCGTCGGCGGCAGCCTGCTGCCTCTGGGCGGACAAAACCTGATCGAGCCGGCGGCCCTGGGCAAACCCGTGCTGATCGGCCCCCACACCTTCAACTTTGCGCTGGTGACCGAGCTGGCGATTGCCGCCGGCGGCGCCGCCCTGGTGGCGGACGCCGACGCGCTGATGGCGCAAGCGGCGGCCTTGCTGCAGGACCCCGCGCGCCTGGCGGCCATGGGAGAGCAGGCGCTGGCGTTTGCCAACCAGCACCGGGGCGCCACGCCGCGCACGCTAGCGGCCATCAAGCCGCTGTTGCCGTAATATTGCCAATCACGTTGCCGGATGAGGGCCTGTGGCCTGATCCGGCCTACGCGAACAACACGGGCAGCTCCTGCGAGCGTTTCCTCAGCGCCTGCTTGGCGCCGTCGTAGTCGGGATAGATCGATTCCACGGTGGCCCAGAAGCGGGGGCTGTGGTTCATTTCCAGCAGGTGCGACAGTTCGTGCGCCACCACGTAGTCGATCAGCGGCAGGGCGAAGTGGATCAGGCGCCAGTTCAGGCGGATCTTGCGCTCGATGGTGCAGCTGCCCCAGCGCGTGCCGGCCGACGAGAGCGACAGCGAGTCGTAGCGCACGCCCAGCTTGTCCGCGTACAGGTCCAGGCGCGCTTCGAACAGCTGGCGCGCCTCGTGCTGGAACCAGCCCTTCACTTTTTCCTTCAATTGCTGCTCGCTGCCCGCGGGCGTGACCCATACGTGCAATTCGTTCGTCTCGCGCTGGAAGCTGGCGCGGTGGCGCGGCGCCTGGTGCAATCGCAAGGTGATTTCGCCGCCGAGATAGGGCAGCACGGCGCCATCGACCCATGCCACGGGCGGGCGCTGCAAACGCTGCACCTTGCGCTCGCCCCGTTCCAGCAGCTTCGAGACGATCCAGCCCTGTTTGGCGCGGATGGCGCTGTCGATTTCGGCCAGGGTGACGCGTTTTGGCGCGGTCACGCGCAGGCCGTTATCGTCGATCATGAAGCCGATGGAACGGCGCGTGGAGCGGCGCAGGGCGAATTCGACCAGGTGGCTACCCAGCTGCAGCTGGCGCAATGGCGGGCCATCGGCGGTGCGTGGCGGGGAAGGCAGGGGGGATGGGGCGGGGTGAGCGACAGGGGGCGCGGGCGGTGGCGCAAGCTGCACCGGCGTCACCACGGGCGGCGCTGGCGGTGCCGTGGGGCGCACCGCCGGGGGCGTGCTGGTCGAGACGTCATGCGCGAACAGATCCAGTTGCTGGTCGCCGACCTTGATGGTCTTCATCTGCTGGCGCAGGGTCGGCTCCTGGATGACCGCGCTGATGCCGTCTAGCCAGCGTTGTAGGCGTGAGGCGAAATGACGCGCATTTCTGATTCTATCCAATTTTCCACCTGTTGCATCATGCTGTCCGGGGTTTGCCCTTCCGGCGAAATCGGTTTGCCTATCGAGACGGTGATCAGCCCCGGGCGTTTGAGGAACGACTGCTTGGGCCAGCACTCGCCTGAATTGTGCGCAATCGGCACCACCACGGCGCCCGTGGCAATGGCCAGGCGCGTGCCGCCGCTCTTGTACTTGCCCGCCTGGCCCACGGGAATGCGGGTGCCTTCAGGGAACATGATAATCCATTGGCCGTCGGCCAGGCGGCGCTTGCCATGCGCGACCACGCTCTTGAAGGCATGCTTGCCCTGCTTGCGGTCGATGGGGATCATGCGCAGCAGCGCCATGGCCCAGCCGAAGAAGGGGATGTACAGGATCTCCTTCTTGAACACGTAGACCAGCGGACGGGGAAGGCTGGGCAGCAAGAAGATGGTTTCCCATGCCGACTGGTGCTTCGACAGCACGATGGCCGGCGCGTCGGGGAAATTCTCGGCGCCCTTGACTTCATAGCGGATGCCGCAAATGACCTTGGCACACCACAGGATAAACACGTTCCAGCGCGAGGTGACCCAATAGCGCTTGTTGTAGCTCAATGGCGCGGCAAAAAAGCACACGCAGGCCCAGACGATGGTGGCCACGATCATGATGATCATGAACAGCAGGGATCGCAGGAACAGGGAAATATTACGCAATGCGGTTCTCCGAAAATTAGATACTGAATGCCACGGTGGGCGCCGGTACCGCGGGCGCCTTGAGCAGGTGGCTGACCACGGCGGCCAGGTCGGGGAAGACCTGGGTGCCAGGCGGCAGGCCGCCCGTTTCATCGGTTTTTTCGCCCTTGCCCGTCAGGACCAGGTAGGGCACGCAACCGCTGATGAAACCTGCCTGCAGGTCGCGCAGCGAATCGCCAACGGTGGGCACGCCTTTCAGGCTGGTGTTGTAGCGCTGCGAAATCTCATGGAACATGCCCGGTTTCGGCTTGCGGCAGTCGCAATTGTCCGCGCCCGCATGCGGGCAAAAGAAGATGGCGTCGATGTCGGCGCCCACCTGCTGCGCCAGGGTGTGCATCTTCTGGTGGATCGCGTTCAGCACCGTCATGTCGAAGTATTCGCGCGCGATGCCCGACTGGTTCGAGGCGACGACGACGCGATAGCCGGCCTGGTTCAGGCGGGCGATCGCTTCGAGCGAGCCGGGGATCGGCAGCCATTCGGCCGGCGACTTGATGAAGTCCGGCGAGTCATGATTAATGACGCCGTCGCGGTCGAGAATAATCAGTTTCAGCGCCGGAATGCCCATTATGCCGCCAGCTTGGAAATGTCGGCCACGCGGTTCATCATGCCGTGCAGCGAAGACAGCAAGGCCAGGCGGTTGTTGCGCAGGGCGACATCCTCGGCCATCACCATCACGTCGTTGAAGAAGCCGTCGACGTCGTCGCGCAGCTGCGCCAGGGTTTGCAGCGTGCCCGCGAAATCGCCCTTGGCAAAGGCAGCGTCGATTTCCGGCTGCACGCGCGAGACGGCGGCGGCCAGTTTTTTCTCCGCTTCGTCCTGCAGCAGCGCCACGTTGACGCCGGCATCGGCGACCAACCTGAGCGCTTCCTCGTTCTTTTTCAGGATGTTCGTGATGCGCTTGTTGGCGGCGGCCAGCGAAGCGCTTTCCGGCAGGGCGGCAAACGCCTGCACGGCTTCCAGCCGCTGCACGATGTCGTCCAGGCGGTCCGGATTTTGCGCCACGACGGCTTCGATTTCATTCGGCGAGAAGCCGCGCTCGCGCAGGATGCCGCGCAGGCGGTCGAGCATGAAGGTGGTGACGTCGAGCACAGGATCCTTGAAGCCGGGAACGGCTGCGAACTGCGCGGCGGCGTCGGCCAGCAAGCCCTGGATCGACAATGGCAGGCGTTTTTCCAGCAGCATGCGCAGCACGCCCAGCGCGTGGCGGCGCAGCGCGAACGGGTCCTTGTCGCCCGTTGGCGCCAGGCCGATGGCCCAGATGCCGACCAGGGTTTCGAGCTTGTCGGCCAGGGCCACGGCGGTGCCGGTGGCGGTGGTCGGCAGGCTGTCGCCGGCAAAGCGCGGCTGGTAGTGCTCGGACGCGGCCAGCGCCACTTCTTCCGGCTCGCCGTCGTGGCGCGCGTAGTACGTGCCCATGATGCCTTGCAGCTCGGGGAATTCGCCCACCATGTCGGTCAGCAGGTCGGCCTTGGCCAGCAGGGCGCCCCGTTCGGCCAGGGCCACGTCATATTGCAGCTTGGCGGCGATGGCGCCGGCCAGCGACTTGACGCGCTCTGTGCGGGCCGCTTGCGTGCCCAGTTTGTTGTGGTAGACCACGTTGGCCAGCAGCGGCAGGCGCGATGCCAGCGTTTTCTTCTTGTCCTGCTCGAAGAAGAATTTGGCGTCCGACAGGCGCGGGCGCACGACGCGCTCGTTGCCGCCGATGATGTGCTCGGGCGTGTCCGTCTCGATGTTCGAGACGATCAGGAAGCGCGAGCGCAGTTTGCCTTCGCTGTCCGTCAGCGCGAAATATTTCTGGTTCGTCTGCATGGTGAGGATCAGGCATTCCTGCGGCACGGCCAGGAATTCTTCCTCGAAGTGGCATTCATACACGACCGGCCATTCGACCAGCGCGGTGACTTCGTCGAGCAGCGCTTCGGGCATCAGCACCTGATCGGCACCGGCCTTGTCCAGCAGCTGGGCGCGGATGCGTTCCTTGCGTTCCTCGTTGCTGGCGATGACGCTGGCGTTGAGGATCAGCGAGGGCGCGTAGTTTTCCGCGTGCGCGATGCTGATCGGCGTGCCGTCGGTGAGGAAGCGGTGGCCCAGGGTGGTGCGGCCGGCCGTCAGGCCCAGCAGGGTCAATGGCACGATATTGATGCCGTGCAGGGCGATCAGGCTGTGCGCCGGGCGCACGAATTGCACGGTGGTGCCGTCCGGGCGCTGATAGCTCATCAGTTTTGGAATCGGCAGCTTGGCGGCCGACTCTGTCAGGGCCGCCTGCGCGCCCGCGGCGAGCTGGCTGCCCGGCGCCGTGTAGGTGTAGAAGAAGCTGTCGGCCTTGCCGTCGGCGGCGCGTTCCAAGTCCGCCACCGTCAGGTCGGGGAAGCCCAGTGCGGCCAGTTTCTTGGCCAGCGGCGGCGTGCCGTTGCCGTTCGCGTCCAGTGCCACGGAGACGGGCAGGACTTTTTCACGGATCGATTTGTCGGGCGAGACTTCGCGCACGTTGGTGATGGAGACGGCCAGGCGGCGCGGCGAGGCGTAGCTGGTGGCGACGCTGTCGGCTTCCAGGAAGTCGCGCGATTTCAAACCGTTGACGATGCCGGCAGTAAAGGCGGCGCCCAGTTTGGCCAGCGCTTTCGGCGGCAGTTCTTCGGTCAGCAGTTCGATGAGCAGTGTTTGGTTCATGGTGTTCTTGTCAGGTGCGGCGGTATGGAGGCTCGAATTAGGCGGCGGCTTGGTCTGCGGCGGGCAGCATCGGGAAACCGAGGCGCTCGCGCGAGTCGTAGTACGCTTGCGCCACCAGGCGCGACAGGGTGCGCACGCGGCCGATATAGGCGGCGCGTTCCGTTACCGAGATGGCGCCGCGCGCATCGAGCATATTGAAGCTGTGCGACGCCTTCATGATCTTCTCGTAGGCGGGCAAGGTCAGTTGCAGCTCGATCAGGCGCTTCGCTTCCGCTTCGTAGTTGCTGAACTGTTCGAACAGCAGATCCGTATTCGCGTGCTCGAAGTTGTAGGTCGATTGCTCCACTTCGTTCTGGTGGAAGACGTCGCCATACGTCAGCTTCTTGGTGACGCCGTTTTCTTCCCACTCCGTCCACACCAGGTCATACACGTTTTCCACGCCTTGCAGATACATGGCCAGGCGTTCGATGCCGTAGGTGATTTCGCCCAGCACAGGCTTGCAATCGAGGCCGCCCACTTGCTGGAAGTAGGTGAACTGGGTCACTTCCATGCCGTTCAGCCAGACTTCCCAGCCCAGGCCCCAGGCGCCCAGGGTCGGGCTTTCCCAGTCGTCTTCGACGAAGCGCACGTCATTCTGCTTCAAGTCCAGGCCCAGCGCGGCCAGCGACCCCAGATACAGGTCGAGGATGTTTTCCGGTGCCGGCTTCAATACCACTTGGTACTGGTAGTAGTGCTGCATGCGGTTCGGGTTTTCGCCATAGCGGCCATCCTTCGGGCGGCGCGACGGCTGCACATACGCGGCGCGCCAGGGTTCCGGGCCGATCGCGCGCAGGAAGGTGCCGGTGTGGAAGGTGCCGGCGCCGACTTCCATGTCGTAAGGCTGGAGCAGGGCGCAACCTTGCTTGTCCCAATAGGTTTGCAAGGTCAGGATAATTTGTTGAAATGTGAGCATCGTATGAGTTCGCCGCGCGGACAGGCTGCGCTTTGTTAAGGTTTGCTTGAAGCCCGCACGCTGCTAACAAGCGCGTCCGGGCCGGGGTTTTGCTAATTTTAGCGGTTTTTACGGGCCCACTGTGACTCTTCGGGCAATATCGGCCGCTTATTGCTGTGCGGCGCCGCCACGGCGGGCGGCGCGCGACAGCAGGAAGGCCGTCAGCAGGGCCAGCGCGGCCAGGGCCAGCACCAGTTTGTTGCCGTACAGAATGTATGGCGTCATGCCGCCCATGCCTTGCACCTTGGCCGCCAGGGTGGCTTGCTGTTCCGGCGGCAGCAGGCTTTGCACCACGCCCTTGCCGTCGATGACGGCCGTGGCGCCCGTGTTCGTCGAGCGCAGCATGGGGCGGCCCATTTCCAGGCTGCGCATCTGCGAAATCTGCAGATGCTGCGGGATGGCGATCGAGTCGCCAAACCAGGCCAGGTTCGAGATATTGAGCAGCACCGATGCCGACTGCTTGCCATTGCGGTGGGCGCTGGCCAGCTGGCCGGCGATTTCCTCGCCAAACAAGTCTTCGTAGCAGATATTCGGTAGCACCAGCTGGTCGCGCACCTGCAGCGGCGCCTGCACTTCGGCGCCACGGCCCATGTCGCCCAGCGGGATGGCCATCATGGCGACAAACCAGTGCAGGCCAGGCGGCACGAATTCGCCGAACGGCACCAGGTGGTGCTTGCGGTACTGGTAGTAGGGGCCTGCCGCGTTGTTGGGGGTAATGCCCAGCGCCGCATTGTAGAAGCGCTGCTGCTCGTCGAGCACGGGCATGCCGAGCAGAATCGTGCTGCCCGTCTGCTGCGCATACGTCGCCAGGCTATCCAGATAGCCGGGCGGCAGCTGGTGCGGCAGCACGGTGACGGCCGTTTCCGGCGTGGCAATCAGGTCGGCCGGCGCGCCCGTGATGGCGCTCTGGTACATCTGCAGGGCGCCCAGCACGAAACCGGGATCGAATTTCTGCTGCTGCGGCACATTGCCCTGCAACAGGCGCACGGTGATCGGGCGTCCGACGGGGTGCGTCCAGTTCACATAGTGCAGGCCGATGCCGGCCCCGTACAGCGCGACTAGGCCGGCCAGCGCCTTCCAGCGCGTGCGGTGCGTCAGCAGGAGCAGGGCGCCGGCCGACAGCGCCGCCAGCCAGCCCAGGCCATACGCGCCGACGATGGGGGCAAAGCCGCCCAGCGGGCTGGCATTGTGGGCGTAGCCCGTGGCCAGCCATGGGAAACCCGTAAACAGCCAGCCGCGCGTCCATTCGAACAGGGTCCAGGTCGCGGGCAGCACCAGCAAGGTCATGGCCGGCAGCGACAGTACCCAGCGCTGGCGCAGCCAGGCGGCCGCGCCCATGGCCAGCGCCACGTAGATGGCCATCAACAGGGCCAGCAAGGCCACGGCGATGGCAGCGACCGGTGCGGCCATGTCGCCATAGCGGTGCATGGAGATGTACAGCCAGTGCGTGCCGGCCGCGCACCAGCCGAAGCCGTAGGCCCAGCCGATCAGCGCGCCGCTTTTCACGCTGGACGCGCGCAGCACCTGGTAGAACAGCACGCCCAGGCTGAGGATCTGCAAGGGCCAGTAGCCGAAAGGGGCGAACGCCAGCACGGCGACGGCGCCGGCAATGGCGGCAGTCAGCATGCGCGCCCACGTGCTGCGGGGCGGTTTGGCGGGGGCGTTGGGGTCAGCGCGTCTGAAACGCATTTACAGCACGCGCATGTCAGAGTTCCAGTTCCGGTACATTGGGCAGGCGCTCGACGAGTAGCACGTGCACCTGGCGCGCATCGGCGCGCAGCACTTCGAAGCGCAGATTGCCCAGGTCGAAGATGTCGCCCTTGTGCGCCATGCGGCCCAGGTACTTGGAGACGAGGCCGCCGATGGTGTCGACGTCGTCGTCTACCAGGTGGCTGCCCACTTCTTCGTTGAACTGTTCGATCTCGGTCAGCGCCTTGACTCTCCAGCGGGGGCCGAACTGGCCTTCCTTGAGCGACAGGATATTGTCCTCGGCTTCGTCGAAGTCGTATTCGTCCTCGATATCGCCGACGATCTGTTCCAGCACGTCTTCGATGGTGATCAGGCCGGCGACGCCGCTGTATTCATCGACGACGATGGCCATGTGATTGTGGTTGGCGCGGAAATCGCGCAGCAGCACATTCAGGCGTTTCGATTCGGGGATGAAGATGGCGGGGCGCAGCATGTCGCGGACGTCGAAAGTTTCTTCTGCGTAATAACGCAGCAAGTCTTTCGCCAGCAGGATGCCGATGACCTTGTCGCGCTCGCCTTCGATCGCGGGGAAGCGCGAGTGGGCGGTGGACAGGACTTCCGGCATCCATTCCTCGATCGGCTTGCTGATGTCGATGACATCCATTTGCGAACGGGGAATCATGATGTCGCGCGCACAGAGATCCGATACTTGGAACACGCCTTCGATCATCGACAGGGCGTCGGCGTCGATCAGCTTGCGTTCATGCGCATCGTGTAGAACATCGAGCAATTCTGCACGGTTCTCTGGCTCGGGGGAAATGAGTGCGGTCAGGCGTTCAAACAGTGACCGGTGGGGCTTGACGTCAGTTCTGACGCCACTAGGGTGCTCGGGCATAGGAGGCGTGAGCCGTTGTTGCGAAGGGATATAGGATACACCAAAAGTGGGGTCACACCGGATTTCCCCGCTTTTGATGCAAATTTAATACGCTGAAGTGCCCCGTTGCCCGACGTTTCAGGCTTGCGGACCCAGTACGCGGGCGCGTAACTGGGCCACGTCCGCCTGCCAGTCGGCGAAATGCTCGCTGTCCTGCCACAGCTGGCGCAGTTCCGACGACTCCGCCACGATCCTGTCCAGCGCCAGGCGCGCTTTTTCCAGCAGCGGCGGCGTGACTTTCTTCTTGCAGGCGGCCACCCATTCGTCCACTTCCGCCGTGGCGGGATCGTCTTCGCCCGGCTTGCCCAGCAGGCGGGCGATCACTTCCAGCGCGGCCAGCGCTTCGGCGGCAAACGGCGCTTCGAGCTCCGCTTCCTGGCTGTCGATGACGTTGTCGAGCGTCGTCTCGACCAGTTCCAGGGTTTTGTATTCGTGCAAGTCCTGCGCCCAATCCATGGCGTAGTCGTTGCCGAAGGCGTCGGTGGCCCAGGTTCCCATCTGCTTACTCCTTGTATGGATCGGTGATGCCGAGCTTGGCCAGGATTTCCGTTTCCAGGCCTTCCATCTCGGTGGCTTCTTCGTCATCCATGTGGTCGTAGCCCTGCGCATGCAGCACGCCGTGCACGATCAGGTGGGCCGTATGCTCTTCCACGCTTTTCTTCTGTTCCGCCGCTTCCTTTTCCAGCACGTCCGTGCACAGGATGATGTCGGCGCGCGTCGGTTCGTCGTCGCCCAGTTCTTCGCCTTCGTTGTAGGCAAAGGTCAGCACGTTGGTGGCGTAGTCCTTTTCGCGGTAGTCGCGGTTCAGGGTGCGGCCTTCCTCGGCATCGACGAAGCGGATGGTGAATTCGGCGGGCGCGAACAGGGCCGCCTTGACCCAGCGGCGCACTTTCGGGCGCGTGATCAGGGTTTCCAGGCGGGCGTCCGGATATTGCACGGACAGGGACAGTTTATTTTTTTCGGACATTTTTGGCGGCAGCTGGTTTGATCAGGGGGAGTAACTGGGCAGCGTCGGCATGGGCCGCCTGCGCCGTTTCATACGCATCGACGATGCGCGCGACAAGCGGATGGCGCACCACGTCGGTGCTGTTAAATTGCGTGAAGCCGATGCCGCGCACGTCTTTCAGGACTTGCACGGCGTCGATCAGGCCGCTTGTCTGGCTCTTGTGCAGGTCGACCTGCGTCACGTCGCCCGTCACCACGGCCTTGCTGCCGAAGCCGATGCGCGTCAAGAACATCTTCATCTGTTCGACGGTGGTGTTCTGTGCTTCATCGAGGATGACGAACGCGTGATTCAGGGTGCGCCCGCGCATGTAGGCTAGCGGGGCGATCTCGATCACCTGTTTTTCAAACAGTTTTTGCGTGCGGTCAAAGCCCAGCAAATCGTACAGCGCATCGTACAGGGGACGCAGGTACGGATCGACCTTTTGCGCCAGGTCGCCCGGCAGGAAGCCCAGGCGCTCGCCCGCTTCGACGGCGGGGCGCGTCAAGATGATACGCTTGACGGCGTCGCGTTCGAGCGCGTCGACGGCGCAGGCGACGGCGAGATACGTCTTGCCCGTGCCGGCCGGGCCCACGCCGAAGCTGATGTCGTGTTCGAGGATGTCGCGCAAATACGCGATCTGGTGCGGCGTGCGTCCGCGCAGGTCGGAGCGCCGCGTTTTCAGCACGGGGCTGGCGATGTCGGGCTCGACGAAGGTGCTGACGGGCGCGTTGGCGTGGTGTTCCGAGGCGGCGGACAGTCCCGCGCGCTGCTCCACCAGGGCCAGCTGCACTTCTTCCAGCGGCACGACCTTGTTGGCGATGGCGTAGAACTGTTCGAGGATTTCCACGGCCCGCTCGGCATTGCTGCCGCCGACGATGAATTTCTCGCCGCGGCGGAAGATCGTCACGTCGAGGGCGGCGGAAATCTGGCGCAGGTTTTCATCGAGCGGCCCGCACAGATGCGCCAGGCGCGTGTTGTCCAGCGGCTCGGGGATGAAGTAATGCGGCTGTATCGGGGCTTTGGTTTTCAACTGGCTCTTTTCAATGCGGGTGCGCTGGCGACGAGTTCGCCGCGCAGGGTGTAGGAATGGCTTTCGGTGATGCGCACGTCGACCAGCTGGCCGATCAATTGCAAACCGTCCGGGCCGGCGTCGAAATTGACCACGCGGTTGTTTTCCGTGCGGCCTTGCAGTTCGCTGTCGTTGGTGTCCTTCTTCGAGCGGCCTTCGACGAGGATGGTTTGCACGCTGCCCACCATGGCCAGGCTGTACTTGCGCGTGTTGGCGTCGATGGCCGCCTGCAGCTGCTGCAGCCGGGCCAGCTTGACTTCATGCGGCGTGTCGTCTTCCAGATTGGCGGCCGGCGTGCCGGGGCGCTTGCTGAAGATGAAGCTGTAGCTGTTGTCGAAACCGACGTCCGCGATCAGTTTCATCATGGCGTCGAAGTCAGCCTGGGTCTCGCCAGGAAAGCCCACGATGAAGTCCGAGGAAATGGCCATGTTCGGGCGCACGGCGCGGATGCGGCGGATGATGGACTTGTATTCGAGGCCCGTGTAGCCGCGTTTCATGGCGCCCAGCACCTTGTCGGAACCGTGCTGCGCCGGCAAATACAAATGGTCGACCAGCTGCGGGATCTTCGCGTAGGCGTCGATCAGGCGCTGCGTGAATTCCTTCGGGTGGCTGGTGACGAAACGCATGCGTTCGATGCCGGGAATGTCGGCCACGTATTCGAGCAGCAGGGCGAAGTCGGCGATCTCGCCGCCTTCCATCGCGCCCCGGTAGGCATTCACGTTCTGGCCCAGCAGGGTAATTTCCTTGACACCCTGGGCAGCCAGGCCCGCCACTTCCGTCAGCACGTCCTCGAAGCGGCGCGACACTTCCTCGCCGCGCGTGTAGGGCACGACGCAGTAGCTGCAGTATTTGCTGCAGCCTTCCATGATGGAGACGAAGGCCGAGGCGCCTTCCACCTTGGCCGGCGGCATGTGGTCGAACTTTTCGATTTCCGGGAAGCTGATGTCCACCTGCGAATCGCCGCTGGCGCGCCGCAGTTCGATCATCTGCGGCAGGCGGTGCAGGGTTTGCGGGCCGAACACCATGTCGACATAGGGCGCGCGCTTGACGATGGCGTCGCCTTCCTGCGACGCCACGCAGCCGCCCACGCCGATCAGCAGGTGGGGCTTGGCCAGTTTCAGCTCGCGCAGGCGGCCCAGGTCGGAAAACACTTTTTCCTGCGCCTTTTCGCGCACGGAGCAGGTGTTGAGCAGGATTACATCGGCATCTTCCGGCGTGTCGGTGCGCACCAGGCCATCGGACGCGCCCAGCACGTCGGCCATCTTGTCCGAGTCGTACTCGTTCATCTGGCAGCCGAAGGTTTTAATGAATACTTTTTTCTGCATGGAGTCGGTGCTTATCGGTAAATGTGGCGGCAAATAAGTGGGACAAATATATGTGGCGGCAAAAAGCAGGGCAAGGGGCGTGCGCCGTGCGCCGCTGGGGGCGGAAGGCGGTGGATGACCGGCCGGGCGCCTCTGGCTGCCCGGTGGCAGGCCCGCTGCAAGTTCAGGCCGTAGTTTAGCGTAAATCGCGGGCACGGGCCATGGCGTACTGACCTTGCCGACAAGGTTGCAGCCTGAACATGATGCCAGGCACGGCGATGCCGAAAAGCATTTATTGCCGTATGACACCATTGATTTGTAACAAGTTGCTGCAAAGCCTTGTGTGCGCCCGCTGGCATCCTAATGTGTTGAAATAGCATCGTTGCCAAGCCTACCAGCAGCTTGATTGATATTTAACAATCAGGAAGTTTGCGCGAGGCGCAGATGCTGCCTGTTTGGACTAGTATATTGCCTTATATGCAATTCATTTCAGTGGATTGCACGTGCTTTTACTCACGCGGCAAGCTGCGCACGTTGGCTGGACGTGGCTGTGCGAGTCCTGTGCAGGCAGTGCGATAAGGAGGAAAGGCGGGGGAGGGCTGAATCCGATGGAAAGACGTTTATTTAAACACTCTAAGCCAGCCTTAAGTTCGTATCGGCATTATTTTCTACATTCACTAGACGAGGAAAAATCATGGCACATCATGCATTAGCATCGCAAGAGAGTTACAACCCGAATCACCTGCTGGATATTCTGCTGAGCAAGATGCAGCTGAAAAACGATGCAGCCCTGTCGCGCCTGCTCGAAGTGGCGCCACCCGTCATCAGCAAGATCCGTCACCACCGTTTGCCGGTGGGCGCTTCGCTGCTGATCCGCATGCACGAAGTGACGGGCATGAGCATCCGCGACCTGCGCGACCTGATGGGCGACCGCCGCACCAAGTATCGTCTGTCCGACGCCCAGGGCCGTCCAAAAGCGGAAGACCGCGGCGATGCGCAAGAATCGAATTACGCGCACTGATGCGGCCGTCGCGCGCTGACTGTGCCGCTTGCGTAACTGCTGGCGGCAACAGGCTGGCGTGGACGGGGCGGCATGGACCTATCGCAGTACCCATAACGGCTTTCGCCTCGCGGCGAGAGCCGTTTGCGTTGATGGCTTTGAATGACGAGTCCGCTTAACGGCATCAGCCCAGCAAGGCCGTGGTGATTTCGTCGTAGCGCAGCTCCGTTTCGCGGAACAGCTGCAGATACGTTTCTTCGCCCAGGCCCAGGGCATCCCAGGCCACGGGCGAGACGCGCGGCACCATGTCGTCACCCGCCTGCGCCAGGTCGAGCGCGCAGACGACGGCATTGGCCACGTGGATCAGCGCGGCCAGGAAGCCGGCCCCCGGCGTGTCCGGCTGCAGGTAGTTGGCCAGCGCCAGGCGCATGGTGTCGGAAAAATTCCAGTGGTCGGCCAGTGCCGTGCCTGCCTGCACGTGGTCCACGCCCAGCACGGCCTGCTCCGCTTCGAGCAGGCTGCAATCGTGCGCCGCCTGGTGCGCGATGACTTGCGCGTAGTGCGCGGGAAAGCTGCTGACCAGTACCAGGCGGCCGATGTTATGCAGCAAGCCGGCCGTGAATGCGTAATCCTGGTTGAAGCGGATCTGCCGCGCCAGCACCTTGGCGCAGGCGGCCGTCGCCACCGAATGGCGCCAGAACGCCTTGTCGTCGAAACCGGGACAGCGTCCTTCCGGGAAACAGCCCGTGATGGCGGCCGACGTGATCAGGCTGCGCGTGGTCTGGAAGCCCAGGTAGGTGATGGCCTGCTGGATGGTGGTGGCCTTCACTTGCAAGCCATATTGCGACGAGTTGGCCAGGCGCAGGGTTTTCGCCGTCAGGGCCTGGTCGTACGACACTTTCTTGGCCAGCACGGAAATATCGACGTCGTCCTGGTCGATGCTGTTCAATAGTTCCATGACGACGGCGGGCAGCGAAGGCAGGTCGTCGAGGTGGGCGACGATGTCGTCGAGCGTCAGCTTGGTGCTCATGCCGCGCCTCCCGCGCCCAGGCGGTATTGCGTGACATAGCTGCGCAGCAAGGTGGTGGCCGCGTCCTCTGGGTCGTCCGGATCATGTTTGCGGAACAGGTGGGCCAGCCGCGCGCTGTGCGCTGCTTGCTGCGCGGCGATTTCTTCCGGCGAGGGAGGCGGCGCCTGGATCGGCAGCATGTCGATGCCGTGGCGCGGCATCAGGGCCAGCATGTTTTCCGTCAATACCGCGCCTTGCGGCAACAGCACTTGTCCATGTGCATCGAGCAAGACATCCGACAAGACCATGCCAGGACGAACTTGTTCCAGGGGTAGATGTTGATGCATGACCGCCATGACGACTCCTTAGATGATTGCGGGATATTACCATTGCCATGACGCAATGTCTCAACCTGTATCAAGGCCCGAATGGAAACGTGGCTGCTGTAAATCTTGCCAATAAGCATGTCATACCGTACATTTGCTTCAGGCTGTTGTATTGCTGACGTATCTGCGCCCGCGCCGCGGGCCGGCGGCTGGCCCGGCCCGGGGAGTGTTGATCGATGGTGAGTATTCAAGTCCGGCTGACCTTGCTTTTTGTCGTGATCGTCACCTTGGTGCTGGGCATTTCTGGCAGCTATACCCAATATACCTTGAGCAAGGAACTCGAATCGGGCAGCGCGCGCCTGCGCAGCGGCGTGCTCACGCGTTTGCAGACCAGCTTGCCTTCCGCCCTGTGGGACCTCGACAAATCCAAGGTCGACAGCATCGTCGCGGCCGAAATGCTGCCGCCGGAACTGGTCGGCATCCGCATCTACGACGCTTCCGTGGGCCTGTTCGCGGGCGAAGTGCGCGACGCGGCCGGCACCCTGGTGCCGCTGAGCGCCGACGTGGCCATGGGCGGCACACCGGTCGAGGCGCCATTGGTGTTCCGCGACGCCGTGGCGGCGGCCACGGGCGGCAAGCCCGTGATCGTCGGCAAGGTCATCGTCAATTTCAGCCGCGCGCAGATCGATGCGGCCTTGCGCAGCGAAGTGCGGCGCAAGGTGCTGGAAGTGTTGCTGTTGGACATCATCCTGGTGGGCGCCCTGGCGCTGAGCCTGCGCATCGTCTTCGAACCCTTGAAACAGTTGCGCGACGGCTTGTTCGACCTGGCCACGCGCGGCAGCGATGACGTCGAAGAGCTGCCGGAAAACCGGCGCGACGAACTGGGCGACGTGATCCGCGGCTTCAATGCCGTGCAGCGCAAGCTCAAGTCCATCATCGAGGGCAGCCGCGAGGCGGAAGACATGGCGCGCCGCTCGCAGCAGGAGACGGCGCAAGCCATGGACGAGCTGCGCCGCGCGCAGGAATCGCTGCTGCAGTCGGAACGCCTGGCTTCGCTGGGCAGCCTGGTGGCCGGCGTGGCGCATGAAATCAACACCCCGGTCGGCATCGCGCTGACCAGCGCTTCGGTGCTGAAGGAAGCGACCGATCACATCAGCGCGGCCGTGGCAGGCGGCAGCGTGAAGAAGACCGACATCGTGCGCTACCTGGAAACGGCCGGCGAGAGCGCGCGGCTGATCATGAACAATGCCTACCGCGCCGCGCACCTGATCCACAGCTTCAAGCAGATCGCCGTCGACCAGGTCAGCGAGGCGCGCCGCCTGTTCGAATTGCGCGACTATATCGGCGAAGTCATCTCGAGCCTGCAGCCGACCTTGAAAAAGACGCGCATCAGCATCGATATCGATTGCCCGCCCGACATCATGTTCGACAGCTATCCGGGCGCGCTGGCGCAGGTGCTGACCAACCTGGTCTTGAACTGTGTCGAGCATGCCTTCGATGCGGACACGGCCGGCAACATCCATATCGGCGTGCAGCGCGACGGCGAATGGATCGCCATGCAGGTACGCGACAATGGCCGCGGCATCGCTCCCGACATGCTCGACCGCGTGTTCGATCCCTTTGTCACCACGCGGCGCGGACAGGGCGGTACCGGCCTGGGCTTGAATATCGTGTTTAACTTGATTGCCAAGCAGTTTGGCGGCACCATCACGGTCAGCAGTACGCTGGGGCAGGGCGCGACGTTCCTGTTGCGCTTGCCCAAGGTGACGCCGTTGCCCGAAAGCACCAGCAGCCAGGCATAGGCAAGGAGACAACTGATGGCACAGCTAGAGAATAGTCAGCAAGTGGCGTTTTTGCGCGGGATCAATGTCGGCCGCGCCAAGCGCGTGGCCATGGCCGACCTGCGCAAGCTGCTGGGCGACCTGGGTTTTGCGGACGTCCGCACGGTACTCAACAGTGGCAACGTCGTGTATGACGGGGGTAAGGTGGCGCCGGCCGACGCCGCTGCCCGCATCGAGGAAGCGCTGGTGCTGAAACTGGGCGTGGCGGCCAGGGTGACGGTGCTGTCGGCCGGCCAGTTTGCCGAACTGATCGAGCAAAACAGCCTGGCGCCCGTGGCCGATGCGGCCCGCTTGCTGGCGCTGGTGCTGAATAACCCGGCCGATGTCCAGCGCCTGGCGCCGCTCTTGCGGCAGCCGTGGCAGCCGGAAGCGCTGGCCCTGGGCCAATGGGCCGCGTATGCCTGGTGTCCCGATGGCGTGCTGGCCAGCAAGGTGGTGGCGGCGCTGGGCGTGCTGCTGGGCGATGGCGTCACGTCGCGCAACTGGGCCACCATGCAAAAATTACACGCGCTGCTGAACGGGCCGGATGCGGCCGCCACCCCCTCACTCACGCGGGAGCACTGATGCCTACCATTCGCGGCACATTCGATGTCAAGATCAGCCCGGAAACCTTGTCGGACACGGCCGCGCAGTCGGGGCTGGGACGCTTGTCGCTCGACAAGCGCTACCATGGCGCCCTCGACGCCCGCGCGCAGGGCGAGATGCTCAGCGTGCGCGCCGCCGTGGCCGGTTCGGCAGGCTATGTGGCGCTGGAACGGGTGGACGGCACCGTGGACGGGCGCCACGGCAGTTTTTATTTGCAGCACAGTGGCAGCATGACGCGTGGCGCGCCCGTCTTGTCGGTGACGGTGGTGCCCGATACGGGGACGGGCCAGTTGCAGGGGCTGTCCGGCAGCCTGGCCATCCGCATCGAAGAGGGCAAGCATTATTATGATTTCACGTATGAGCTGACTGAGGCGCAATGAACTGGGATATCGTCAAGGGCGTGCTGATACTGCTGGTCGCCGTCAGCGTGCTGGGCACGGCCTTCGTGCTCATTTCCGCCTCGGGGACGGACAAGGCGGCCTGCATTGCGCGCGCCTTGAAATCAGGCATTCCTGTGGGGAATATCGAAAGAGTCTGCCGCTTGCTGGACAAGTGAGCCAGGTGACGAGACCAAAAAAATTCCGCGCAAGGCGGAATTTTTTTTTTAAGGCAGCGGCAGCGGCTGCCGGAATAGGGTCAGCTATCGAATTTTTCCTGTTTTTCGCCGTGCATGCCAAAGGCCAGCAGGCCCAGTCCTACCAGTAACATCGAGACCATGCTCGCTTCGGGCACGGGCGGCGGCACGTTCGTTTGCTGCACGGCCGGGGCCGTGGCGGCTGCGGACGGTGGCAGTGCGCCCTGGCGTGCACCAGCGCTGCGCCAGCGCGGGGGCGCATTGAAGGTCGTGCCCTGCGTCAGCAGGCGCGCATACGGCAAGTCCGGTGCATCCCAGGCGGGATTGTCCGTCGTGTTATGCATACCGAGACTGTCGTCGCTCATGACAGGCACGCGTGCCGCGTGCGGGGGACTATCGCCGGCCGCCACATTGCCGGCACAAATGGACAACACAAGCATGGCCACGCCTGGCGACTGAAGTAGTTTCATCGTTGACTCCCTGGTTCACCGTGCTGCGCGGCCGAAACCGGCCTGTGCATGGACGGACAATGCGCCTGTACGGGGGCGTATCATGGTTTTTCTGATGAGGCTTTATTAGAGCACAAGTGATGGCAATTTTGCTACGTATATTTGCTTTAAATTACGAATATTTATCATTTTGATAGCATGGAGACTATCGCTGCCGCGCACTTTGCATGAGCACGCTATCGCTGCAAAACACTGTTGTTTTTTTGTGCGAATCGCCAGCAGGAAAACAGTATATTGATTAGTATATTGTTTATCGCACGATGATCAACATGACCGCCTGTGGGAGGGCAAGATGGAGACAGTTGCAACACAACACGCCGAATACAACCTCGACGCCATGCGTGGCTCGGCCTACAAGGCCAGCTCGCTGCTCAAGGCCATGGGCAATGCCGACCGTTTGATGCTGCTGTGCCAGCTATCGCAGGGCGAGCATTGCGTCAGCGACCTCGAACAAAAAGTGGGCATCGGCCAGCCGACCCTGTCGCAGCAGCTGGGCGTGCTGCGCGAAGAGATGCTGGTGGCCACGCGGCGCGATGGCAAGCAGATCTATTACCGGGTCGCCAGCGCGCCCGTGCTGGCCGTGCTGCAAGTGTTGTACGCGCAATTTTGCGCGCCGCGCCCTCCGTTCAACGACGAAGCGGACTGAGCCCTGTCATGAGCATCGCCTGGCAACACTTCACGCCGTGGGCTTCGCTGGCCGGCGGCATGCTGATCGGCCTGGCAGCCGCCTTGCTGATCCTGTTCAATGGCCGTATCGCCGGCATCAGCGGCATCCTCGGCGGCTTGCTGCGCCCGCGCCAGGGCGACCTGGGCTGGCGCATCGCGTTTCTTGCGGGCCTGATAGTCACGCCGCTGCTGTACCCGTTGTGGCAAGCCCTGCCGTCCGTGCAGATCGACGCGGGCATGCCCGCCCTGATCGCTGCGGGCCTGCTGGTGGGCGTGGGCGTGCGCTACGGCGCCGGCTGCACCAGCGGCCACGGCGTGTGCGGCCTGTCGCGCCTGTCCCCCCGTTCGCTGGCGGCCACCATCGCCTTCATGGCGGCCGGTTTCCTCACCGTCTATCTGTTGCGCCATCTGTGAGCAAGCTTATGAGCAAGCTCATCCTATCTCTGTTGAGCGGCCTCGTCTTTGGCCTGGGTTTGATCGTCTCCGGCATGGGCAACCCTGCCAAGGTGCTTGGTTTCCTTGACCTGGCCGGCGCCTGGGACCCGTCCTTGGCGCTGGTGATGGGCGGCGCCATCGGCGTGGCCATGCCCGCCTTCTGGCTGGCGCGCCGGCGCAGCACGGCCTTGCTGGGCGAGCCCATGCAATTGCCTGCGGCGCGGCGCATCGACGGGCGCCTGCTGCTGGGCAGCCTGGCCTTTGGCGCGGGCTGGGGCATCGCCGGTTTCTGTCCCGGCCCCGCCCTCGTTTCCCTGCTGGCGGGCCAGCCGAAGGCCTGGATTTTCGTGGCCGCCATGCTGGCCGGCATGGCGCTCTTTGAAGTCCTGGAGCGCCGCAAGGTCGCGGCGCCGGCTTGAGGCGGTACAATCTCGCGCATCGCCACTCTGGATACCCGTTGACATGAAGACCGAGATTTTCCGGGCCGGCGCGCGCGCCGCCCTGCTGTGCAGCGTGCTGGCGCTGGCCGCCTGCGGCAGCTTGCTGAAGAAGGAAGCGCCGCCCGCTCCTGCGCCCGTGGCCGACACCTTGCCCAATCCGCAAGTGCTGCTGCTCGGCGAAGTGCATGACAATGCGCAAGGCCAGCGCTTGCGCGTGGCGGAGTTGCAGCGCCGCCTGGCCGCCGGCTGGCGTCCCGTGATCGTAATGGAGCAGTTCGACCGCGACAACCAGGCCCTGCTGACGCGCGCCGCGCGCGATTGCGCCGACCCCGACTGCATCATCCGCGTGATGGAACAGCCGCGCTGGGACTGGAGCTTGTACCGGCCCGTGCTGGACCTGGTGATCAGCTACCAGCTGACCTTGGTCGCCGGCAACCTGTCGTCTGCCGATGCGTCGCGCACCGCGCGCGACGGTATCCAGTGGTCGATGCCGCCCGCCATGGTGGCGACGTATCTGGCCGCGCCCGTGCCGGCCGATATTGTGGAAGCACAACAGAAGGAAGTGCAGGCGGCCCGCTGCAATATGTTGCCCGACATGATGCTCAGCGGCGTCGTCAATGCCCAGGTGGCGCGCGATATCTGGATGGCCAAGCTGATACGCGACCAGGCGCCGCGCGACGTGGTGCTGATCGCCGGCAACGACCACGTGCGCAAGGATATCGGCGTGCCCCGCTGGCTGAAGCTGGCCGATCCGCAACTGAACGTGCGCAGCATCGGCTACCTGGAGCAGGGCGGCAGCGGCTACAAAGGCACGTTTGACCTGACGCAAACGATGCCCGCGCAGCCGCGCCCGGACCCGTGCGCCAAATTCAAGAAATAAGGTTCAGGAAATAATTCCTACTGCTGCACGCGCACCAGCGCGCTGACCTGGCTGGCCGTCGCCAGCAGCTTCGGCAAGCTGTGTTCCAGCAAGTGCGCCACGGACGGCCCCGCCGTCTGGCCGCTGACGTTGATCGCCGCCACCACCTTGCCGGCCCGGTCGAACACGGGTGCGGCCAGGGCGATCAAGCCCTGTTCCAGCTCTTCCTGCACCAGGCACCAGCCCTGGCGCCGCACTTGCGCAATCTCTTCCAGCAAGACATCGATATCGACCTTGGTCGCCGGCGTGATCTTCAGCAGCGCCATCTTCGACAGCCGTTCGCGCAGCACGTCCGGCGCCAGGCCCGACAGCAACACCCGTCCCATCGAGGTGCAGTAGGCGGGCAGGCGGCTGCCGATGCCCAGGTTGATCGACATGGTGCGGTGCGCGGACAGGCGCACGACATACACGATGTCGTCGCCGTCGAGCACGGTAGCCGAGCACGACTGGCGCAAGGTGTGCATCAGCTCTTCCAGCAGCGGCTGCGCCTGCGTCCACACGGGCAACGATGACAGGTAGGCGTAACCGAGGTCGAGCACCTTGGGCGTCAGGCGGAACAGCCGTCCGTCCGCTTCCACGTAACCGAGATGCAGCAGGGTGTGCAGGATGCGCCGCGCGCCCGCGCGCGTCAGCTGCGCCCGTTCCGCCACTTCGCTCAGGGTCTGTTGCGGCGCCTCCGCGCCAAAGCTGCGCAAGACGGCCAGCCCCCGCGCGAACGATTGCACATAGCTGTCGCCGGGACGGGGCGCGCCGTCGGCATCGAGGGTTTCTGCGGCGGAAAGTGGCGTGCTGCTGCGTGCGGTCATGGCGATTCCAATTGATCAAGGTGGCAATTATAGCCATGGCGCCAGCGAAAACGGCAAATTGACAAGAGCCCCGATCAGGCATATTCTCACGAATAAGTTCTAAATACGAATATTTGTTCGATATACGAACAAATGAGCTGTGAGTTTGATAGGGAGGAGACAGGCAATGATCGACAAACTGCGTACCAGCGTCCTTGAGGCGCTGGCCGATATCCACGATGGCGCCACCGTCATGATTGGCGGCTTCGGCGGCGCGGGCCAGCCGGCCGAGCTGATCGACGGCTTGATCGCCCAAGGCGCGCGCGATCTCGTCATCGTCAACAACAATGCGGGCAATGGCGAGACGGGCCTGGCCGCCCTGCTGAAAAACGGGCAGGTGCGCAAGATCATCTGTTCGTTTCCCCGCCAGGCCGATTCCCACGTGTTCGACGCCCTGTACCGCTCTGGCAAGCTGGAGCTTGAATTGGTGCCGCAGGGAAATCTGGCCGAGCGCATCCGCGCCGCCGGCGCCGGCATCGGCGGCTTTTTCACGCCCACGGGCTATGGCACGGACCTGGCCAAGGGCAAGGAAACGCGCGAGATCGACGGCCGCATGTATGTGTTCGAGTCGCCCATCCACGCCGATTTCGCGCTGATCAAGGCGGAGCAGGGCGACCGCTGGGGCAACCTGACTTACCGCAAGACGGCGCGCAACTTCGGTCCCATCATGGCCATGGCCGCCAAGGTCAGCATTGCTTCCGTGCATGAAGTTGCCGAGCTGGGCAGCATCGATCCCGAGCACGTCGTCACGCCGGGCCTGTTCGTGCAGCGCATCGTGCAAGTGCCGCGCACGGCCACCGGCCCCGCCGGCTTCAAAGCTGCCTGAGGAGTATTGAAATGAATAAATGGAATCGAGACCAGATGGCGGCCCGTGTGGCGGCCGACATCCATGAAGGCGCCGTCGTCAACCTCGGCATCGGTTTGCCGACCCTGGTGGCAAATCACTTGCCGGCCGGCGCCGACATCATCCTGCACAGCGAAAACGGCGTGATCGGCATGGGCCCCGCGCCCGCGCCGGGCGAGGAAGACTACGACCTGATCAACGCGGGCAAGCAGCCCGTCACCCTGCTGGCGGGCGGCAGCTATTTCCACCATGCGGACAGCTTTGCCATGATGCGCGGCGGCCACCTGGACATCTGCGTGCTGGGCGCGTTTCAAGTCTCGGCCACGGGCGACCTGGCCAACTGGCATACGGGCGCGCCCGACGCCATCCCTGCCGTGGGCGGGGCCATGGACCTGGCCATCGGCGCAAAGAAAACCTGGGTCATGATGGAATTGCTGACCAAGGGCGGCGAGAGCAAGCTGGTGCAGGCCTGCACGTATCCGCTGACGGGCATTGCCTGCGTCAGCCGCATCTACAGCGACCTGGCCGTGATCGACCTGTCGCCGGCCGGCGCCGCCGTCGTCGAGCTGGTCGATGGCTTGAGTTTCGAGCAGCTGCAAGCGCTGACGGCCGTGCCGCTGATGGACGGCCGCGCCCCTTGAGCCTATCTCTTTAACTTTCTTGGAGGAAAGAACATGACCCACGCTTACATTTGCGACGCGCAACGCACGCCATTCGGCCGCTACGGCGGCAGCCTGTCCGGCGTGCGCGCCGACGACCTGGGCGCCGTGCCCATCCGTGCCTTGATGGCGCGCAATCCCAACGTGGACTGGGCTGCCGTCACGGACGTGCTGTACGGCTGCGCCAACCAGGCGGGCGAGGACAACCGCAACGTGGCGCGCATGGCGGCCTTGCTGGCTGGCTTGCCCGACAGCGTGCCGGGCGCCACCCTGAACCGCCTGTGCGGCTCGGGCCTGGACGCCATCGGCAGCGCGGCGCGCTTCATCAAGAGCGGCGAAGCGGGCTTGCTGATCGCCGGCGGCGTGGAAAGCATGAGCCGCGCCCCGTTCGTGATGGGCAAGGCGGACAGCGCCTTTTCGCGCGGCATGAAAATGGAAGACACGACCATCGGCTGGCGCTTCATCAACCCGCTGATGAAGGCGCAGTACGGCGTCGATTCGATGCCGGAAACGGCGGAAAACGTGGCCGTCGAGTTTGGCATCAGCCGTCTTGATCAGGACGCGTTCGCCCTGGCCAGCCAGGTCAAGGCGCTGGCCGCGCAGCAGGCGGGCGTGTTCGACAGTGAAATCTGCCCCGTCAGCATCGCGCAAAAGAAGGGCGACCCTGTCATCGTTGCCCGCGACGAGCATCCGCGCGCCACCACGCTGGACACCCTGGCCAAATTGAAACCCGTCGTGCGCGCGGATGGCACGATCACGGCCGGCAACGCGTCCGGCGTCAACGATGGCGCGGCGGCCCTGCTGCTGGCCGACGAAGCCAACGCGGCCCGCTTTGGCCTGACGCCGCGTGCCCGGGTCGTGGCCATGGCGACGGCTGGCGTGGCGCCCCGCATCATGGGCATCGGCCCCGCGCCCGCCACCCTGAAGGTGCTGGCCATGACGGGTTTGAGCCTGGCCGATTTCGACGTCATCGAACTGAACGAAGCCTTCGCCGCCCAGGGCCTGGCCGTGCTGCGCCAGCTGGGCTTGCGCGACGACGATGCCCGCGTGAACCCGAACGGCGGCGCCATTGCCCTGGGCCATCCGCTGGGCGCCTCGGGCGCGCGCCTGGCCATGACGGCCGTCAACCAGCTGCACCGCACGGGCGGGCGCTATGCCTTATGCACCATGTGCATCGGCGTGGGCCAGGGCATCGCGCTGGTGCTCGAGCGCGTCTGATCCTGCGCGCCCGCAGGTGAAAAAAGTTGCCGACGATACGTATTAACCCGTATGCCGGCCGGCTTTTTGACCTTGATCAAGGGCGTATGATGCAAAACTGGCCCGGGCAACCTGGCTGGCGTTGGCTTTTTCACACGAACAAGAAGATTGATATGACATCCCACGATACTCCGCATGACGTTGCGCAGCTGACATCCCAGCAGCGCATCAAGGCCATCATTGGCGCTTCCTCCGGTAACCTGGTCGAATGGTTCGACTTCTACATTTACTCTTTCTGCGCGCTGTATTTCTCGCACGCCTTCTTCCCTTCCGGTAATCCGACCACGCAGCTGCTGCAGACGGCCGGCATCTTTGCCGCCGGCTTCCTCATGCGTCCCGTGGGCGGCTGGCTGTTCGGCCGCATCGCGGACAAATACGGCCGCCGCCAGTCGATGATGATTTCCGTGCTGATGATGTGCGGCGGCTCGCTGATGATTGCCGTCATGCCCACCTACGACACCATCGGCGCCTTCGCGCCGTTCCTGCTGCTGGTGGCGCGCCTGTTCCAGGGCCTGTCCGTGGGCGGCGAATACGGTACCAGCGCCACCTACATGAGCGAAGTGTCGGAATCGGGCAAGCGCGGCTTCTTTGCCTCGTTCCAGTACGTGACCCTGATCGGCGGCCAGTTGCTGGCCTTGCTGGTGCTGGTGGTCTTGCAGCAATTGCTGACCCTGGAAGAATTGCGTGCCTGGGGCTGGCGCATCCCGTTCGTCTTTGGCGCGCTGGCGGCCCTCGTGTCGCTGAATCTGCGTAAATCGCTGACGGAAACGACCACGGCCAGCGAGCGCAAGGACAAGGACGCGGGCAGCTTGCGCGGCTTGCTCAAGCACAAGCGCGCCTTCATCACGGTGCTGGGCTTCACGGCCGGCGGCTCGCTCGTGTTCTACACGTTTACCACCTACATGCAGAAATACCTGGTCAACACGGCCGGCATGGATACCAAGACGGCCAGCGCCGTCATGACCTGCGCCCTGCTCGTCTACATGATCTTGCAACCCGTGTTCGGCGCCCTGTCCGACCGCATCGGCCGCCGTACCTCGATGCTGTTCTTCGGCGGCCTTGCCACGCTGTGCGTGCTGCCGATCATGCATGCCTTGAAGGATATTTCCAGCCCGTACGCGGCGTTTGGCCTGATCATCATCGCGCTGGCCATCATCAGCTTCTATACGTCGATCAGCGGCTTGATCAAGGCGGAAATGTTCCCCGTCGAAGTGCGCGCCCTGGGCGTGGGCCTGTCGTATGCGGTGGCCAATGCCATGTTCGGCGGTTCGGCCGAATACGTGGCGCTGCAGTTCAAGGCCTGGCACGTGGAAGAGTATTTCTATTGGTACGTGACCATCATGTGCCTGATTTCCTTCATCGTCGCCATCCGCATGCCGGACCCGAGCCGCTCGGGACTGCTGAAGTAAGCTTGCCGTAAAATAGGGGACACTGCGGTGTCCCTTTTTCATCGCCGCCTTTTTATTGTGCCGATCAGGAGTTTTCATGCCGTATGTTATTCCCGCAGCCATCCAGCCCAGCGTGCCCGTCAGCGGCAGCGGCGACAGCTTTCCCGTCCACCGCATCTATTGCGTGGGCCGCAACTATGTCGACCATGCCCAGGAAATGGGCCACACGGGCCGCGAGGCACCGTTTTTCTTCATGAAGCCAGCCGACGCCGTGCTGCCCGTGGCAGCGGGCACGACGGGCGAGTTGCCGTACCCGGCGCAGACGCAGGATTTCCAGCACGAAATGGAACTGGTGGTGGCCATCGGCAAGGGCGGCAGCGATATCGGCGTGGCCGATGCGCTGGATCACGTGTGGGGCTATGCGATCGGCCTGGACATGACGCGCCGCGACGTGCAGGGCGCCGCGAAAAAGCTGGGCCGTCCGTGGGAGACGGGCAAGGCGTTCGAGCATTCGGCGCCCATCGGCCCCATCACCGCGGCCGCGCAGGCGGGCGACGTCGGTCAGGCCGCCATCACCCTGCACGTGAATGGCGCGCTGCGCCAAAGCAGCACCATCGATATGCTGATCTGGAACGTGGCCGAAACCATCGCCGACCTGTCGACCTACTTTACCCTGCAGCCGGGCGACCTGATCTACACGGGCACGCCGGCCGGCGTGGCGGCCGTGCAGCGCGGCGACGAACTGGTGGGTGCCATCGACGGCCTGGGCGAACTGCGCGTCAAGATCGTGTAAACGCGCGCTGGCGCACGGCACGGCAAGCCCGCCTGGCGCACAATCGGCGTGCGGGCTTGTATATTGCATCAAGGAGATATCCATGCTGAGCGAGACCTATTCTGTAGCGCAACCCACGCGTGCCGAGATCGACGCCCTAGCGGGGCCGGCCCTGCTGGAATTCGGCACGGGCTGGTGCGGCCACTGCCGCGCCACCCAGGCGCCGCTGGCCGCCGCGCTGGCGCAGCACCCCGGGGTGCCGCATCTGCGCGTCGAAGACGGCCCCGGCCGTGCCCTGGGGCGCTCGTTCCGCGTGAAGCTGTGGCCGACCCTGATTTTTTTGAAAGATGGCCAGGAAGTGGCGCGCCTCGTGCGCCCGCTCGACAGCGCCGAGATTGCGCAGACTTTTGTATTGATTGATGCGTAGGTCGGCGTAGGTCGGCTTGGCGCAGCGTAAGCCGACACCACCGCCTGGCATGCGCTATCACAACTTCTTGCCGCACCGCACCACTGCGCGTATCATAAGCCGCTTACAGCAAGATCAACCGCATCCTTGACCGGATGCA
The DNA here is from genome assembly GCF_009208555.1 of Janthinobacterium violaceinigrum. GTDB lineage: Bacteria > Pseudomonadota > Gammaproteobacteria > Burkholderiales > Burkholderiaceae_D > Janthinobacterium > Janthinobacterium violaceinigrum. The sequence goes on from NZ_WFLI01000021.1 coordinate 93,371, forward strand.
GGCGCGATCATCGCCGGCCCGCTCCACCCGGAGGGGCCGCAGGCAAGGATTCACCACAAATGACCGACGCCGCGATGCCGACGCGCGGGTCTGGTACGGAATGCCTGGCGATACGCCGGGCCTGATACACGTCGCCCATCCCCTGACGCCTTTCCTGCCGTGCCCCGGGTAACCGGATGGCGCACGACCGTTGTTTCTCTAAATCAGCACTGATCACGGCGCGTTAGCGCGCGTTGCCGGCAGTTCGCTACGGCAACTAAAACCGTTGTTTTTTGTTTGCAAATTTAATAGCAAATGCGCAGCAAATGCATGCGCGCAAGGCTATGATATGCGAACGACACGGAGACAACGTGCTGTGCTGCTGCCTGAAAAAACATCCAGAGAATGGCCTTTAGACACCCTCCCCAAGGAGCGCAGTAAATGAGCACCCCCCCCAAGAAAAATTCCCCCGGCACGGTGCTGTTCGCCAGCCTGATCGGCACCACCATCGAGTTCTTTGACTTTTATATCTACGCCACGGCCGCCGTGCTGGTGTTCCCGAAACTGTTCTTCCCCGCCGGCGACCCGTCGGCCGCCGTACTGCAGTCGCTGGCCACGTTTGCCATCGCCTTCTTCGCCCGTCCCATCGGCTCGGCCGTGTTCGGCCACTTCGGCGACCGCATCGGCCGCAAGGCCACGCTCGTGGCGGCCCTGCTGACCATGGGCATTTCCACCGTCATCATCGGCTTGCTGCCCACGTATGCAGCCATCGGCACCCTGGCGCCATTGCTGCTGGCGCTGTGCCGTTTCGGCCAGGGCCTGGGCCTGGGCGGCGAGTGGGGCGGCGCGGTGCTGCTGGCCACGGAAAATGCGCCACCGGGCAAGCGCGCCTGGTACGGCATGTTCCCGCAGCTGGGCGCACCGATCGGCTTCTTCCTGTCGGGTGGCATCTTCCTGCTGCTCAGCGAAACCATGACCGATGAACAGTTCTTCAGCTATGGCTGGCGCATCCCGTTCCTGGCCAGCGCGCTGCTGGTCATCGTCGGCCTGTACGTGCGGTTGAAGATCACGGAAACGCCGGACTTCCAGAAAGTCATCGACAAGAACGAAGTCGTGAAACTGCCGGTGGCCACCGTGTTCCGCCAGCATGGCCGCATGCTGTTCCTGGGCACCATCATCGCCCTGGCCACCTTCGTGCTGTTCTACCTGATGACGGTGTTCGCGCTGAGCTGGGGTACGACCAAGCTGGGCTTCACGCGCAAGGAATTCCTCGTCGTCCAGCTGTTTGCCGTGCTGTTCTTTGCCCTGACGATTCCATTCTCGGCCGTGCTGGCCGACCGCCGCGGCCGCCGCGCCACCATGATCTGGGTTTCCGTTGCCATCGCCATCTTCGGCCTGGTGCTGGCGCCCATGTTCGGCTCGGGCGTGACGTGGGAAGTGACGATCTTCATGGCCGTCGGCCTGGGCCTGATGGGCATGACCTACGGCCCGCTGGGCACCATGCTGTCCGAGCTGTTCCCGCCCGAAGTGCGTTACACGGGCGCGTCGCTGACGTTCAACCTGGCGGGCATCCTGGGCGCCTCGCTGGCGCCGTACATCGCCACCTGGCTGGCCACGAATTACGGCTTGCAGTACGTGGGCTATTACCTGTCGCTGGCGGCCGTGCTGACCCTGGGCGCCTTGCTGATGGTGGGCAAGCCGAAGGCAGGCAAGGAAGCCTGGCAGTAATACCTCTCCGAGCCTGCGGCTCCCGCAAGCCGTCAGCCCAGCTGGCGGCTTTTTTTTTGACTAGCGTAGCGCCACGTGGCCGTAGCAGGCTTGCAGTCCCGCATAGTCGTAGAACACGCTGCCGGGCGCGATGCGGGCGCCCTCGCACGCTGCCTGGAACGGCGTTTCCTTTTCGTTGTACAGCTGGCGCACGATGAGCCGGCCTTCGCCATTGCGGTACACATCCCACTGCAGATTGGCTGCCAGCGGCGACACTTGCGCACCGCGCCACGGATTGCCGGCATGGCTGTAGGGCGTCGTGGCCGGCAGCGGCGTTTGCGCTCCGGGCAAGCCCATGGCCGAGGCCAGCGGAATGAGCATTTCCGCATGCGTAAAGCGCAGCTTGGCCGCATGGCGCAGATCGCCGCTGGCCAGCGCGTCGACTTCCTTGAAAAAATCCTCGCGCAAGGCCAGCGCGAAGCGCCAGGTCACGCCCTTGCTTTCCACGGTGGCCGGGCCTTTCGCGTAAAAATCCTCGTGGTCGGCGACGGCGGCGTAATAGCGTGCATCGTCTGCGGGCATGTAGCGGCTGAAATCGGCCGGCACTTCATGGCGCATGCCGGCGGCGATCGCATACAGCTCATACAGTTTCGTCGCAGCCGCATTCCGGCTGCGGATGACGCTCTTGCCGCTGCCTGTCATGGTGCGCGTGAGTTTGCCGTCCGCGCTGGTGAAGGTGTAGCTGCCCGTGTCCGCGTAGCTGGCGCCGCGCTCGAAACGGGCGAGGAAGGCGGGTGCAAACAGCCGTTCGAGCACGTGGCGCGCATGCGCGGCCGCTTCCGGCTCTTTGGCCGGGGCGTCCATCAGCGCGTGCAGCTGCTTGGTGCGCAGGTAGCGCTGGTAAGCCTGGCTGGCGCCATAGGTGGCGTCGTACGGGTCGGCGCGGTCGGCTACCAGATCCGTCTGCGGCGCCAGCTTGTGCGCGTACAGCAGGAAGCGGTTCACGCCGTCGGGCTGGCGTACCGGCGGCACCCCGGGCGGGCGTCCCTGCGGATACGGCGCCGGCGCGGGCGGCAGGGTCAGCAGCGGCGCCAGTGCCGGTGCCTGTTCCAGCAGCGATTGCGTGAAGAAGCGCGAACTGTCGCGCGCGCGGTCCACGCCGGAATGGATGATGATCAGCTGGCGCGGCGCCGTCGCGGCGTCTTGCCCCACTTGCGCGAACAGGGCGGGCAGGCGCGCCAGCAGGCGCGCGGCCAGCTGCCGGTGTTCTTCGATGCCCGTCTGCGACAGATTGCCATAGCCGGGCGTCTCGATCCCGGCCACGCCATGGCCGAGCAAGGCATTCGCCCGCATCAGGGCCAGGATATCGGGGCCCAGTTCGCGCCCCAGCGGCGTGAGCGCATCCTGTGCGGCAGCCTGCTGCCACATCGCATGCAGGGCGGCGTCGCCCTTCATGCCGGTCAGTCCGCGCGAACCGTGGCGCGCCACCAGTTGCGTGTAGATGGGCTGGAAACCGTCCGGCGGCGCCGCATACGTGGCCGGGTCCTGCTGCGGCGCGTACGGCGTTTTGGTCTGGTAATAGCCGTCGACGGCCAGGGCGGGGCTGGCGCAGGCAGCCAGGGCCAGCAGCATGCTGGACAGGGGAAGCGGTGGGGGCATGGTTCTTTGGGTGGATAATTTCTCGAATGCAAGCCTAGCACTGAACGCAAAAAAGGCGGGCACGACTGGATGCCGTGCCCGCCTGTGCTGTCACCGCAGCGTGTCAGCCTACCACTTCGGCGTGTACTTCAGGGTGAACTGCACGTTGCGCGGGTCGCCATAGTAGTTGTTCGAACCCGTGGTGTTGTAGGACGGGATGATGTAGCGCTTGTCGAACAGGTTGTTGACGTTCAGCGACAGGGCCACTTGCGGCGTGGCTTGCCAGCCCAGGCGTGCATTCCAGATCGAGAAGCCGGCGACCTTGAAGGTACGTTCGGTATCGACCGTGTGGCTTTGCAGGCTGGTGCCGGCACCCACGCTGAACTTGTCCCAATTGCCGGGCAGGGTATAGCTGGACCAAAGGCGCAGCATGTGCTTCGGCGTCCAGGTGGAAAAGACCTGGCCCTTGTTGTCCGGATCGTCGAGGTAGGTCGTCGTCGTATAGGCGTAGCCGGCCGACAGCTGCAGGCCGCGCGCCACTTCGCCCGACACTTCCGCTTCCAGGCCCTGGCTGCGCACCTTGCCCGAGGCGCGCGAGCAGTACCAGCCGTCGCAGGCGAAACCGGCGGCGTAATCGGTGACGGCGCGGTCCTTGTGGTCATAGCGGAACACGGCCAGCGAGGTATTGACCTTGCCGTCCAGCAGTTCACCCTTGATGCCGCCTTCGTAGCTGCTGCCCGTGATCGGCTTGAGCGTCCGGCCCGCCACGTCGTGGTTCGTCTGCGGCTGGAACACGTCCGCATAGCTGGCGTAGACCGACCATTGCGGCGTCAATGCATGGATCAGGCCTACCGACGGCGTGAACTTGGCCGTAGTGCGGGTGGCGTCGCGGTAGCCGTCCGGCGTGGCATACAGGAAGTCGTACCAGCTGAAGCGCCCGCCCAGCAGGACTTTCAGATTGCTCGTCAGCTGGCCGTTCCAGGTGGCGTACAGGCCTTTCTGGCGCATGTCGTAGGTGCTGTAGCTGGTCACGCCCATCGGGCGCGCGGCGATGGTGTCGAAGTCTTGCCACGGACGATTGTGCTTGATATTGAAGATGTCCGCGCCCATTTCCCACGCGCGTGCATAGCGGTCGTTCGACGTGAAGCTGACATAGCTGGCGCCGACGACGATTTCCTGCGCGATGCCCAGGCCATCGAATTTGCCGCGCACGAAGGCGTCGATGCCGCGCTTGCGGTTGTCGAAATCGGTGGAAAAGTCGCCGTAGCGCGCGCCGCTGCCATCGGGCTTGATTTCAAAAGCCGTGCGCTGGTGCGTGGAGCTGGTGCTTTCATTCGTGCCCAGCGCCGACGCCTTCAGGCTCCATTGCGTATTGAAGTGGTGTTCCAGGTCCAGGTAGACGGTGCTTTGTTCCACCAGGCTGCGGTTCCAGTCGGCACCCGTGAAGGTGGAGCGCGGCAGTGGCAGTTCGCCGCCGTCCGCATAGCGGGGCAAGCCGATGAAGGTGGGGCGGCCGTGGGCCTTCACATGGCTGGCGGCCAGGCCGACCGTGGTGGCGGGCCCCAGGTCGTAGTCGAGCGCCGCGTACAGGGTGCGGTTCTTGCTCCATACCTGGTCGATGAAGGAGTGGCTGTCGTCTTCATCGACGATGGCGCGTCCGCGCAGGGTGCCTTCCGCATTCAGCGGGCTGCTGATGTCGACCTGGGCGCCGTAGTGGTCCCACGAACCGGCGCGGCCCGTCAGCGTGATCGCGCGCGTGGCCAGCGGACGTTTGCGCACCAGGCTGACGGAGCCGCCGGGGCTGCCCGTGCCGACCAGCATGCCGGAGGCGCCGCGCAGCACTTCCAGGCGGTCGTAGATGACCATGTTTTCCTGGCCCCAGTTACCCAGCGCATAGGTGTTGCGGTCGATGGGCACGCCGTCGTACTGCCATTGGTCGATCTGGAAGCCGCGCGCCGTGATGACCACGCCCGGCCCCACGCCATGCACGCCCACCACGCCGGTGACGTTGTTGACGGCTTCGCGCAAGTCCGTGATGCCCTGGTCGTCCAGGCGCTGGCGCGTCAGCACGCTCACGGATTGGGGGATGTCCTTCATCGATTGCTCGCCCTTGCCGATGGTGAGCTTGCGCGCCGTGTAGGAGCCGCTGCCTTCCGTGGTGGCGCCTTGCTCGGCCTGGCCGACGATGGTAATCGAGGGCATGGTGCGCTCGGCCGCCGAGGCGGCAGTGGCGGCTGCCGTGGGTACGGACGCCGGCGCGGCCACCAGCACGTAGCCGGTTGCTGTCTTGCCGATGGCGTAGCCGCTGCCGCGCAGCAGCACGGCAAAGCCGTCGTCGATGGCATAGCTGCCTTGCAGGCCTGCCGTCGTCAAGCCCTGGACCTTGGCCGCATCGATGACGATGGACACGCCCGCCTGCTGCGCATAGCGGTTCAGGGCGCCGGCCAGCGGACCGGTGGGGATGTTGTAGCTGGCGGTGGCAGGCGCCGTTTGCGCAACTGCCTGGGCGTGCATGCCGGCGCTTGCCAGCAGCAGGGCGGCCAGGGCCAGCGGGCGCAGACGCGTGCGCAGGGTGTTCGGGGACGTAAGGGCAACAACTTGAGCGTACATGGTGACAGCCTTTTTTGAATGATCTCAGCTGCCTTGACGCACGAGATGCGCAAAGTGGAACTGCGAATGCCGATTATTTCTATTTATTTTTTGCGGGGGTGCTGGCGGGCGCGTCCACCATCACCAGGTAGCGCGTCAGCATGCGGATGCGCAGCTGCGGGAAATTGTCGATCAACAGCTGCAGCGCCTTGTCCGTGTCGTCCAGCGGCAGCACGGCGGCCACGCGGATACCGGCGATCTGCGCGCGGTCGTAATGCAGCTGGCCGGGGCGGTGGCGGGCCAGCTCGTCGAGCACGTCGGCCAGCGGCTGGTCGTCGATTACCAGCTGGTGCGCGCGCCACGCTTCCTGCACGCTGGCCGCATCGATGGCCGTGATTGGCCCCACGCCATCTTCCGTGATGCGCGTGCGCTGGCCCGCCTGCACGATGCTGGCCGGATGCTGCGGCACCTGCGCCGACACTTTCGATTCCAGCATGCTCAGGATGGTGGCGTCATCGTCCCTGCGCACGGTGAAACGCGTGCCCAGCGCGCGGATCGCCGCCTGCCCGCTGTCGACGATGAAGGGACGCTGCGCATCCTTGGCCACGTCGACGAGGATGTCGCCCTGCACCAGCTCCACATGCCGCTCGCCCGCATTGAAGTGCACGTTGACGGCGCTGCCGCTGCCCAGGGTAATGTGGCTGCCGTCGGCCAGGGTGTGCGTGCGCCATTGTCCCGTGGGGCTGCGCAGGTCGGCAAGCAGGTAGGCGGGGCGCTCGCTGACGGCCAGCGCGCTTGTCAGCGCTAGCACGGCCACGGCGCTGGCGGCGGCCAGCTGGCGCAGGCGCTGGCGG
>NZ_WFLI01000022.1 GCF_009208555.1 Janthinobacterium violaceinigrum
CGGGATCGAACCCTTCTCCAGCACTTGCGATAACGAACACACGACGGCGTCGTTGGGCCACTCCGAAATATTGGGCGTCGAGGATCCTCCACGCGACTGTTCTTTTGGGGTTGCCCGTGGCTGCGGCCGGTGCGGCCGGCACGCCATCGGCGCCGCCTATGCCGGGCCGAAAGGCCAGCATGCGCAGCAAGGTCATGGTAAAGCCCGCGTATTCGTCGGGCGCCAGGCCCAGTTCATTGCGGCCATGCACGGCGATCTGGTAAAACAGCTGCACTTCTTCCGCGTCGAACGCGCCGGCCAGGCGCACGATGTCCGCGTATTCGGGCAGATCCTGCGGCAAGGCGGCGGGCACGGTTTGCGCCAGCGCAATGCGGTGCAACAAGGTGCCCAGGTCCTGCAGGGCGCCGTTGTACGACAGGCTGCGCGACGCCATCTCGTCGGCCACGGCCAGCAAGTCGGCGCCGTCCTGCTGCGCCAGCGCGTCGAGCAGGCGCACCAGGTACGACTGGTCGAGCGCGCCCAGCATGCCTTGCACGGCATCCAGGGTGACGGCGCCGGCCGCATACGCGATGGCCTGGTCCGTCAGGGACAGCGCATCGCGCATGGAACCGTGGGCGCCCTGGGCCAGCAGGCGCAAGGCCGGCTGTTCGAAGGTAATGCCTTCCTGTCCCAGGATATTGTCCAGGTGGCTGATGATGTGGCCGGGCGGCATCTGCTTGAGGTTGAACTGCAGGCAGCGCGACAGCACCGTCACGGGTATCTTTTGCGGGTCCGTCGTGGCCAGGATGAACTTGACGTGCTCGGGCGGCTCTTCCAGGGTTTTCAGCATGGAATTGAACGCGTGGTTCGTCAGCATGTGCACCTCATCGATCATATAGACCTTGAAGCGGGCATTGCTTGGCGCATACACGGCTTGCTCGAGCAGCTGCGCCATTTCATCGACGCCGCGGTTCGACGCCGCATCCATCTCTATATAGTCGACAAAGCGTCCCGCATCGATCGCCGTGCACGCTTCGCACACGCCGCAAGGCTGGGCCGTGATGCCGCCCGTGCCATCGGGGCCGATGCAATTGAGCGACTTGGCCAGGATGCGCGACAGGGTCGTCTTGCCGACGCCGCGCGTGCCCGTGAACAGGTAGGCGTGATGCAATCGGCCGCTGTGCAAGGCATGCGTGAGCGCGCGCACGACGTGCTCCTGGCCGACGAGCGTCTCGAAATTCTTGGGGCGGTATTTACGGGCGAGGACTTGATAGGACATGCTGAGATTTTACCATGCGATTTTGCGGGTGATCCTGCGCGGCGGGCGCAAGCCTCATGGCCGGGCCATTCCAATATGGCAAACGCGGCAAAGCAGCAATTGTATAACATGGCCAGCTGGAAATATGGAAAACACGGCAAGCCCGGCAATGCTGCGGATCGGCAAGAAAATGGCGCCGCAAAAGCAAAAAAGCTGCCCATGGCAGCTTGATTGTTGATCCTGATAAAACATTCCCGAAGGAGGCGAGCCTGATCTGCGGCACTCATGGTTAATAGCCGTGGCTGCTTCGTTCCCGACCTGACCAGGTTAGCCATGCCACGATGCGCAGGGGCCCGCCGGGGACAATTATACCCGACCTGCGCAAGATTGGGGAAGCAAGCTGAAATCCGGGGTCAGACCCCCGGTCAAGTTGGCAATGACCTTTGCGTCAGCGGTGTTGAGGGTCTGACCCCAGCCGTTCTACAGCCCCAGCTCTTGCCAGATGCCATCCACCCTGGCCTTCACTTCCGGCGTCATGGCGATCACCGTGCCCCACTCGCGCGTCGTTTCGCCCGGCCATTTATTCGTCGCGTCGATGCCCATCTTGCTGCCCAGGCCGCTGACCGGCGAAGCGAAATCCAGGTAATCGATGGGCGTGTTGTCGACCAGGGTCGTATCGCGGATGGGGTCGACCCGCGTGGTGATGGCCCAGATGACTTCCTTCCAGTCGCGGATATTGACGTCTTCGTCGACGACGACGATGAACTTGGTATACATGAACTGGCGCAGGAAACTCCACACGCCGAACATCACGCGCTTGGCGTGGCCCGCGTACTGCTTCTTGATCTGCACCACGGCCATGCGGTAGCTGCAGCCTTCGGGCGGCAGATAGAAGTCCGTGATTTCGCTGAACTGCTTTTGCAGCAGGGGCACGAACACTTCGTTCAGGGCCAGTCCCAGCACGGCCGGCTCGTCCGGCGGCTTGCCCGTGTACGTGGAGTGGTAAATCGGGTCGCGGCGCATGGTGATGCGGTCGATGGTAAACACGGGGAAACTGTCCTGCTCATTATAGTAGCCCGTGTGGTCGCCATACGGCCCCTCCAGCGCGTGCTCGTAGCCGCTCGGATGGTTTTCGTCCGGGTAGATATGGCCTTCGAGCACGATTTCGGCGGATGCGGGCACGCGCAGCTCGCTGCCGATGGCTTTCACCAGCTCCGTGCGGCTGCCGCGCAGCAAGCCGGCGAACTGGTATTCGGACAGGCTGTCCGGCACGGGCGTGACAGCCCCTAATATAGTAGCGGGATCGGCACCGAGCGCCACGGCGATCGGATACGGCTTGCCCTTGCTCTGGATCGCGTGCTCGCGGAAGTCCAGCGCCCCGCCCCGGTGCGCCAGCCAGCGCATGATGACTTTATTACGTCCCAGCACTTGCTGGCGGTAGATACCCAGGTTTTGCCGCTTCTTGTTCGGGCCCTTGGTGATCACCAGGCCCCACGTGATCAGGGGAGCGACGTCGCCGGGCCAGCAATGCTGGATGGGCAGGCGCGCCAGGTCCACGTCATTACCCTCCCAGACGATTTCCTGGCACTTCGCGCCGCGCAGCTCTTTCGGCGACATGTCCCACACGGATTTCACCAACGAACCGAGTCCCAGCAGATCCTTGAAATCCTTCGGCGGCTCCGGCTCCTTCAGGCGCGCCAGCACGTGGCCGATCTTGCGCAACTCGCTGACATCTTCCGCGCCCATGCCCAGCGCCACGCGGCGCGTGGTGCCGAACAGATTGCCCAGCACCGGCATGTCGTATCCCGTCGGATTGTTGAACAGCAAGGCCGGTCCGCCTGCGCGCAAGGTGCGGTCACAAACTTCCGTCATCTCCAAAATCGGTGAAATGGGGGTCGAAATGGGCTTAAGTTCACCCATTTGTTGCAGTTGAGAAATAAAATCTCGCAAATCTGAATATTTCATGTGTTTTTAATTTTTTTTGACGTCGGACGCCGTTGCTGAAGGATCTATGCCAAGTAATTGATTTTATTGGCTTTTAGCACAATGCAAGTCAAAAAGTAAGACATAAAAGTAATAAAGAAACGATTCGTTAGTATTGACTTGATATAAAACGGCTTCTACAATTCGCCCAACTTGAAAGAGCACGCCGGCCCAGAGCTTGATTTTAGCGTTTCTCTTTCATTCACGGAGTCGGGGCTCCACATGACATTTTAAGGAGTGTTTTCAAAAGGCGTCTGCCTTACCCCCGGTAAAAGTTGTATTGCGACTGATCCAATACCAGCATGGGACCGATCAGCTCAAGCAAGCAATGACGGCGTTTCTCGCACGCATCCATACGCGGCGGAAACGATGATATTTCTGATGCACGGCATTGGCAGTACCCACAACACCGCGAGACCGCGGAGGGACTGCCTGTTGACGCGACATTTCGGGGAACTCTATGACTCATCGTAGCACCGAAGCAGCTTTGCCTGCTTCAACCGTGGCTGGCCAGCCAGCGTTGGCGCGTTTGCGCGCCCGCGCACAGGCCATTTCAGCACGTGGCGTATTGACCACTGCACAACACACTCTGACAGTCTTCGGCATTTCCGCCCTGGCACTGATCGCCCTGCTGATGTTCCGCCCCGACCTGGGCAAGCAACTGACGCACAGCCTGTTCCCGCTGCCCATGGCAGAGGCGCAAGCCGTCGAAGCACCGGCCCTGTCCGCACTGATGGAAGCACCTGCTTCCGTGCAAACGGCCGCCGCCAACGACGCGCCCCTGACCAAGGAAGAAAAAGCCTTGCTGGGCACGCAAAAGCAGCAGCAATGGGTCACCAACTGGCTCTCCAAGCGCTACCGCGTGGCCAACGACGCCACCAATATGCTCGTGTCGACGGCTTACCTGACGGCCCGTGAAATCAAGCTGGACCCGCTGCTGATCCTGGCCGTGATGGCCATCGAATCGGGCTTGAACCCGTTCGCGGAAAGCCCCGTGGGCGCGCAAGGCTTGATGCAAGTCATGTCGAAAGTGCACCATGAGCGCTTCCAGGAAATGGGCGGCGTGCAAGCAGCGCTGAACCCCGTCGCCAACATCCGCGTCGGTTCGCTGATCCTGAAGGACTACGTCACGCGTGGCGGTTCCGTCGAAGCCGGCTTGAAAACCTATGTGGGCGCCGCCAACTTCGCCACCGACTCGGGCTACGGCTCGCGCGTGCTGGCCGAATACCGCCGCCTGAAGCAAGTGTCGGCCGGCCAGCGCGTGCCGACCACGACGCCGGTGATGGCATCGAACACGCCAGCGCCAGCCAAGGCGCCTGCAGCGGAAAGCGGCATCACCATCAAAGTGCTGCCACACAACGAGATCGCCGGCCTGTGACCCTTTAAAAGCCCTCACAGGGGCATCCAAAAAGCATCACCCAGTAAAAAAGCCACCGCACGCAAGTGCCGGTGGCTTTTTTATTGCCCTGCGGCACTGGCCACAGGAACTGCTCTCTATTACTTGCGCTTGTTGGCGTTGACTTCTTCCTCGCGGAATTTCACTGCCAGCTTGTCGAGCACGCCGTTCACATATTTGTGGCCGTCGATGCCGCCAAACGACTTGGCCAGCTCGACCGCTTCGTTGATGACGACGCGGTACGGGATTTCCATGTTGTTCTTCAGCTCGAAAGCGCCGATCAGCAGGATGCCGTGTTCGATGGGCGACAGTTCCGCGATATTGCGGTCGATCAAGGGTGCCATGCTGTCGCGCAGCGCCAGCGAGTCCTTGATGGTGCCGTACAGCAGCACCGTGAAATGATCGCCATCCGCCTTGTCGAAGCCATGCGCAGCGCGAATATTGTTCACGACGGTGGTCGCGTCTTCATTGTTCAGCAGCCACTGGTACAAGCCCTGCAGCGCAAACTCGCGCGCGCGGTGACGCGGCGTGCGGTTTTTGCTGGGATTGGCGAGCAAATTTTTCTCAGTCATGATTGTTACCTGTTCTTAAATACGTATTTACTGCAAATAGTGACGAATACCGCGGCGCGCTGCCAGGCAGCACGCTGCGGCGCAAGCACGATTAATCCTCGTCTGTGTCTTGCAACTCTTCCAGCGCTTGCGCCAGATTGGCCATTTCCACTGCCACGCGTGCCGCTTCGGCACCCTTGACCAGCATGCGTACTTCCGCCTGCTCGTCGTTTTCCGTCGTCAACACTGCGTTGGCGATGGGGATGCCGTAATCGAGACCGACGCGCGTGATGCCCGCGCCCGATTCATTCGATACCAGCTCGAAGTGGTAGGTTTCACCGCGAATCACGGCGCCCAGTGCGATCAGGGCGTCGAATTGCTCGGTTTCTGCCATTTTTTGCAGAATCAGTGGGATTTCCAGGGCGCCCGGCACGGTCACGTGCAGGATATCTTCATCGGCCACGCCCAGCTTGCTCAACTCTTCCAGGCATGCCGACAGCAAGCCACCACCGACGATTTCATTGAATCGTGCCTGGACGATACCGACGCGCAAACCTTCGCCGGCAAAATTAGTTTCGTATGCTCCTACGGTCATCATAAGCCTCTTTAATCTGGTGGTTCAGGGCGGCACGCACATGCCGCCATCGTTTACTCTCACATCAACGCCTGACAAAATCGTAGCGAGCGGCAGTGATTTGTGGCCGAGAAGCGCAACTGTACGGTAGTACAGTGAGCATCGCAGGCCGCAAATCGCGACGCGCAGTAGATTTAGTTAGGCGTTCTGGCCAGGATGGCACTGAAAACCCGTTACTTCCAGGTCGAAACCGGCCATCGACGGCATCTTGCGGGGACTGGCCAGCAATTGCATCTTGCTCACGCCCAGGTCGCGCAGGATTTGTGCGCCGATGCCGTAGCTGCGCAGATCCATGCTGGCGGCGCGGCCTTTCGGCTTGGCTTGCGGCGTATCGAGCGCGGCGAACTGGGCAAACAGCTCGCCCGACGTCTCGCCGCAGTTCAGCAAGACCATCACGCCCCGCTCGGACTGCTTGATGGCGGCCATCGAGGCGGCCACCGTCCACGAGTGGGTAGTCGCTTCGCTTTCCAGCACGTCCAGCAGGGAAACGGGCTGGTGCACGCGCACCAGCGCTTCCAGGCCGGGGGCCAGGTCGCCATGCACGAGGGCCAGGTGGGCCGACGCGCTCGGCTTGTCGCGGAAGGCGATCAAACGGAATTCGCCATGCGCCGTGTGCAGGGTGCGCTCGGCAACGCGCTCGACCAGGGACTCCGTCTGGCTGCGGTAATGGATCAGGTCGGCAATCGTGCCGATCTTCAGGCCATGCTGCTCGGCAAACACCAGCAAGTCCGGCAGGCGCGCCATGGTGCCGTCTTCCTTCATGATTTCGCAAATCACGGACGCGGGCGTCAGGCCGGCCATGGCCGTCAGGTCGCAACCGGCTTCCGTATGGCCTGCGCGCATCAGCACGCCGCCTTTTTGCGCCTTCAGCGGAAAGATATGGCCAGGCTGGACGATATCGCTGGGCTGCGTGCCCTTGGCCACGGCGACCTGGATGGTCTTCGCGCGGTCGGCGGCGGAAATGCCCGTCGTCACGCCTTCGGCCGCTTCGATGGACACGGTGAAGTTGGTGCCGTAGGCGGTGCCGTTGCGCGACGTCATCATCGACAGGTTCAGCTCGTCGCAACGCTCTTCCGTCAGGGTCAGGCACACCAGGCCGCGGGCATGGGTAATCATGAAATTGATTGCTTCAGGCGTCACGAAATCGGCGGCAAGCACCAGATCGCCTTCATTTTCCCGGTCTTCTTCATCGACCAGTATCACCATGCGGCCGGCGCGCAATTCAGCGACGATCTCTTCGGTGCTGGAAATTGACATCATTCATCCTCGTAAGACGCCTGGCCAAACCTGCTGCGCGTCGGTACAGGCGGCTTGCGATGCTCACCGTACCTTCGTACGGTTGCGCTTCTCGGCCACCTTGCCCTTGCGCTCGCGACGGTTTTGCCGGGCGTTGTTAATGAAACTAAAAACTGAAACTGAAACATCGCGTGCGAAGATTCCGCGAATTTCCGGGAATTTTCTTATAACCTGCTATTTTAAAGGATTTAGCGCTGACAGACCTGAAATAAGACAGCCCGGCAACACCGATGCGCTGGCGCCCGTCCCAACGGCCCCACAAAGCGCCGATTCTGCGATCCAGCGCAAACGGCGGCGGCAAAACGCGCGCCGTCCGCCTTGTGAACCGCATAAGATTGGCGGGTCAGCACACTGACTCATCCTCCGCGCCCCGCGGTTCCCGCCGCAGCGGGCGCTTGTTACGCATTATCCCCACACAGGAGCGGCAACATGAAAACCAACGGATCGGCCATCTGGTCAGGCGGCATCAAGGACGGCAAGGGCGCCATCAGCACGCGCAGCGGCGCCTTGCACGAATATCCCTACGGCTTTGCCAGCCGCTTCGAAGGCAAGCCCGGCACGAATCCGGAAGAACTGATCGGCGCCGCCCACGCGGGCTGCTTCACCATGGCCCTGTCGCTGATCCTCGGCGAAGCGGGCCTGACGGCGGAAAAGATGGAGACGACGGCCGAAGTCACCCTCGACAAGGTGGACGACGGCTTTGCCATCACGGCCGTCCATTTGATCCTGAAAGCAAAAATTCCCGGTGCCGACCAGGCAAAATTCGAGGAATTGACGGGCAAGGCCAAGGCCGGCTGCCCCGTGTCGAAGCTGCTGAAAGCCACGATCACGCTGGACGCCACCCTGCTGCCCTAGATTTTATCCACGGGCTTGACGGGTTCCACGGGCGCCACCGGCGCCACCAGCGGCAGGCGCGAGTCGCTGGCCGGCAATGGCCGGTTCATCAGGCCGGGATTCAGGGCTGCATTGTTCAGGTTATACGCGGCAATGGCGGCCGCCACGGACGGGTCTTGCGAGGAAGGCAGCGGCACGGCCATGCCCGCGGCTTGCGCGGCCAGCTCTTGCGCCTGGGCATTTTGCTGGGCCAGCTGGGCTTGCTCCGTCGCCAGGCCCGCATCGGCTTGCCCCTGCGCTGCGCGTGCCAGCACCTGCGCCCGGTCGCTGGCCGCCTGGGCCGCCATCTGCGCATCGCTGGCGGCCAGCTGTGCCCGTACGGCATCGTCCGCGGCCGCTTGCGCCTGCTGCTGCAAGCCCTGCTGCTGCACTTGCCCCTGGCGCAGCTCGTCCACCCGCGCCGCTTCCTGCTGCTGCGCCTGCTGATCGGCATAGATGCGGTCGCCATCCACGCGTTCGGCGTCCAGGCGCTGGGCATCCACGCGCTGGCTATCGGCTCGCTGCGCCTGCGGCAGGTCCTGGCCGCTTGCTGCGGCTGGCGCCAGCGGCGCCGGTGACGGCCGCAGCCCCTGCAAATCCAGGTTCAGTTCTTCCGCTTCCAGCTGCTGTTGCAGTTCCAGTTGCCGCTGCGCAATGGCGGCCGTTTGCGGCGGCTCGCCTTGCGCCACGGCCAGCTGCTGCCCCGCCAATGCGGCAAGCGCAGGCTGTGCGTCACCCGTCAAATCCGCTTCGACGACGGCGGCCAGCGGCGCGCCCTGCTGCTGGGCCAGCACGGCGCCCACTTGCGCCAGCACGTCCGTTCCCTGTTGCAGGGCATCCAGGGTGGCACGGCTGTCGGCCGCATACGCAGCCTGCAACGTTGCAACATCGACATCTTCATTGCGCAAATCGATGCCCATGCTGGCCAGCCGTGCTTGCGTAAGCAAGCTGCCATCCTGCGCCAGCGCGGCGGCCGCATCCGTGGTGCCGTCGCCCGACAGCAAATCGTAGCGCTGCGCCAGGCTGCCCGGCGTGTCGCCGGCCGTCGCCAGCTGGCTGGCATCGATGCCGCTCGTTTGCAGCTGGGCAAACGATTCCGTCAGCTGCCGCGCCAATGCCAGCAAGTCGTCATTGACGTTCACGGGGGTATTCGCCGCCCTGGCCTCGTCCGTGGCGCCCTGCAAGGCCAGCAGTTGCCGGCGCGACAAGGCCACGCCGGACAGGAACTGGCCCAGCGGAGAGATGTCGACCTGGGTCGATGACAGGATGGCAAGGGCCGCCGCGCTGGACGACGGCACGGGCAGCGCCGGCGCCAGCGGCGCCAAAGGCGCCGTTGCGCCCACGCGGGACGTGGCCGGGATGGTATTGGGCACGGTTGCGCGCGAAATCGGGTCCATGGCTAGCCCTCACTGCGGAAAACCATATTATGCGCGTCTTGCAGCATTGCATCGCACAATTGGCGCATACGGAAACATGTCTAGAGAGTAACTTTCAACGATAGAATACGCTTGCCACGATCTTGCCATATAGGAACAACATGCTGAATGAACCGGAACTGGAAGCCGATATACCAACGACGCCGGCAGCACCTGCCCCGGCGGCAGCGAACGCGGGCATCGAGGAGGTGTACGCGGCCCTGTGCCGCGATTGGGGAATCGCCAGGCCGCCGGCATTGACAGTGACGCCATCGCTGAAAGTGGGCGGCCGCGTGCTGCTGGGAGAATACCGGCGCGAGCGGCATGAAATAATGGTCACGCAGAACATCAGTAATCCCGAGCTGGTGCTGTCGCATGAGCTGTGCCATGCCATTGCAGGTGCCGGCATCGGCTACAAGGGGCACCATGGCGCGCCCTTCCTGGCCTTGTGGAGCCTGGCCGACCATTATTTCATGGCCGGCAGGATCGGCGCCACCCTGGGCGATCTGACGGTGTTCACCATTGGAACGCAATGGCTGCGCGTGGCCCCGCGACGCTACCGCGAAACGGAACGCCAGCGCGCGCACAAGGTCATCGAGGCAGTCAAGAAGGAGATGGCGCAGGGTCCGCTGACAATAGATGAACTTGCTATTGCCATCCGCACACAAATGGGAACCCAGGCGCGCTCCAGCTCGTTTTCCAGCTGGGTCATCGACCGCTTTTTCACGCAAAAAGCGGTGTGGCAATACTATACGGGCCGCAGCGCCATCGCCCTGCTGCTGGCGGGCATTGCGCTCCACGCCGCGGTGCCCAGTGACTACAAGCCCATGGTCGCGGGGGCAATGGCGGTAATACTAGGCGGCATCGCCGCCATCTGCGCGGCGTGCGTCTCCATTGAAAAAGCGCTGTGCAGATGGGCGGACATCGGCAAGCTGCCGCTGCGCCGCAAGGTCTGGCGTATGCTGTTCAGCAAGGCAGGTTAATCTCTGTCAACACCTGCCCTTCCGGGCGCAGCTTATGCTCACTTATCCAGCGACAACATGCGCTCGACATAGCGGGCGATCAGGTCGATTTCCAGGTTCACCTTGCCGTCGACCGTCAGGTGCTTCAAGGTCGTCACGGCGATCGTGTGCGGAATCAGGTTGATCGAGAAGCGGCAGCCGTTGACGGCGCCCGCGCCCAGGTCTTCCACGCGGTTGACGGTCAGGGACACGCCGTTGACGACGACGGAACCCTTGAAGGCCAGGTATTTTGCCAGTTCGTGCGGCGCTTCGATCACCAGTTCCCACGATTCGCCCACGGCCTCGAACTTGCGCACGATGCCCAGGCCATCGACGTGGCCGGACACCAGGTGGCCTCCCAGGCGTTCGGCCAGGGTCAGGGCTTTTTCCAGGTTCACTTCAGTGGTCGTATCGAGGCCCACGGTGCAATTGAGGCTTTCGCGCGATACATCGACGGCAAAGCCCGTGTCCGACTTTTCCACCACCGTCATGCAAGCGCCATTGATGGCGATCGAATCGCCCAGGGCCACGTCGGCCAGCGGCAAGCCGCCTGCATGGATGTTCAGGCGCACGCCTGCATCGAGGCCGCCGTCGAGCGGTTGCACGGTTTCAATCTTGCCAATGGCGGCAACAATTCCTGTAAACATGGAGCTAACCCTATAAAAATGTAAAAGTATGCGTTGCGTATTAGTTGCGTTCGGCGAATCTTGCAAGGATACGCAAATCTGCGCCCACTTGCTGAACCTGGTGGAATTGCAAAGTGCGTTGCTGTTTGAGGTCCGTCAATGCGGGCAAGGCAAACATGCCTTGCGCATCGCCCAGCAAGGTGGGCGCCAGGTAGACCAGCAGCTCGTCGACGCAGCCTTCGCGGATCAGCGAGCCGTTCAGCTTGGAGCCGGCCTCGACGTGGACTTCATTGATTTGCCGGCGTCCCAGTTCCAGCATCAGCGCGGCCAGGTCGACCTTGCCGGCCGCATTCGGCAACATGATGACTTCCGCGCCCAGCGCCTGCAGCTGCGCCTGCTTCTCCGGGTTGGCGACAGCCGCCACGATCCATGTGCCGCCGCCTTGCAAGATGCGCGCATCGGGGCTGATGTCGAGCCGGCTGTCGACGACGATGCGGCGCGGCTGGCGCGGCGTCTCGACGGCGCGCACGTTCAGTTGCGGATCGTCGGCCTTGACGGTGCCTATGCCCGTCAGGATGGCGCAGGCGCGCGCGCGCCAGGCATGGCCGTCGGCGCGCGCCTCCGGTCCCGTGATCCACTGGCTTTGTCCGTTGTGCAAGGCAGTCATGCCATCGAGGCTGGCCGCCGTTTTCATGCGCACCCACGGCTTGCCGCGCTGCATGCGCGAAAAGAAGCCGATATTCATTTCATGCGCCTCGTCGGCCAGCACGCCCGTGGTGACGGCAATACCGGCCGCTTCCAGCTTGGCCAGACCCTGCCCCGCCACCAGCGGATTCGGGTCCGTCATGGCGGCCACGACGCGCCCCAGCCCCGCGCGCACGAGCGCATCGGAGCATGGCGGCGTGCGGCCATGGTGGTTGCACGGCTCCAGGGTGACGTAGGCCGTGGCGCCGCGCACGTCGTTGCCGCGCGCGGCTGCATTGGCCAGCGCTTGCACCTCAGCATGATCCTGCCCGGCCGCCTGCGTCACGCCGGCGCCGATCACCTGGCCATCCTTGACGATCACGCAGCCGATGCGGGGGTTCGGCGAGGTCGTGTATAAACCGCGTGTCGCCCATTCCAGCGCCAGGCGCATGCCATCGATATCGTTGAGTATTTCC
This sequence comes from Janthinobacterium violaceinigrum, assembly GCF_009208555.1. Lineage (GTDB taxonomy): Bacteria > Pseudomonadota > Gammaproteobacteria > Burkholderiales > Burkholderiaceae_D > Janthinobacterium > Janthinobacterium violaceinigrum. The sequence goes on from NZ_WFLI01000022.1 coordinate 12,173, forward strand.
ACGGGCTTCTTTGAAGGTGAATAATCGGTAATCGCCAAGAGGCGAGTCTTGCTACGAACTGTCGGCCACGCCGCTGCAATTGGCCGCCTGCTGCTGCGGATCGCACACGCGCACCCTGCCCAGCATATTGATTTTAATATGGCGCACCTGCTTTCCCAAAGTCAGGGACAAGGTGCCCCAGCGCGCCGCCAGGCTATTGGTCGCGCTGCAACTGCGTCCAGCGCCATTGTAGGCGATATAAAACGGCGCCGTGGCCGACGAAAACGCGAACTGGGCCGTGATGCCCGCAGGGAGCGGCCCCTGGCGCAACAGCAATTCGTCGCCGTCATCGAAAACCAGGTTGGCATTGCTGTCGATGAATGCCAGCCAGCCCGTGCGCCAGTCCGTGCCACCAGGCCCGGCCGGCATCAGCAGCACGCGCCGGCCCCGCGCCATCGCCTGCGCCCGCGTCAATTCGATGGCCGAGAACAAGTCCGTGGCTACCGCGCGCACCTGCTGGCGCGCCAGCACCTGCTGCAGGCTGGGCAAGGCCGCGGCCGCCAGCAGCGCCGCAATCGCCAGCACGGCCAGCAATTCGAGCAAGGTATGCCCGGCCCGAGGCGGCCGCTTGCGCGAACGGGCAAACCAGTGCCGGCCGCAGGACGGCGAAAGGCGGCATGCAAGTGAGTCACCCAAGCCGCGTACCCGCTCCGGCGCGGCCATGGCCTAGGGCCAGCAATGGCTGGCCGGGCCGCTGCTGCCCCGCTGGCCCGTGCTGCTCAGGGACAGGACGCCGCAATCGGCATCCCGGAATTGCGCATCGACCTTGGCCGTGCCCGGCATGGCCCGCAGCAGCACGCATTGCCCGATGGTCACGCCGGGACAGGCCAGCGCCTCGATTTCATACGCGCTGGCGGCAGCCGGTCCTTCGCCTGACCACCACGGAAATTGCTGCGCCTGCGGCGCGGGCGACACGGAGGAAAAAGCCAGGTAGTGATTATTTTGCGAATAATAGCGCTCCTGCTGCTGCATCAGCCGCAGCATGGCTGCCTGCCCCTGCACCCGCTTGGCGCGCACAACATGGCCCTGGTAGGCGGGCACGGCCAGCGCCAGCAGCAGACTCGTGATCGCCAGTGCGGCCAGCAACTCGATCAGGCTGAAGCCCGCGATGGCGGCCAGTGTCACAGCTGCGGCAGGGGTAGCACCGGCACCGGCGGCTCCCGCGCGCGGCCACGGCGGCGCACAGGGACGCGGGTGCGGAACTGGCTGCCCGACCCCGCATGCGCTGCCGCCCTTGCCTCTCATCCTGCCACCCGCGCCAACGTTCTTATTGCCAGCATCCTTATTGCCAGCGTCCTTACTGCCACCGGCATTTCCACCCGCGCGACCACTTGCGCCGGCGTCACCTGCATCGCCTGCAGCAGACACGTTCCGCGTTGCCACCGCCCCCATGCCTGCCCCTTCGCAAAAAGTTGCCCGTCGATCCGACAGGCCGGCTCACGCGTGGCCTGCGCCTGGTCAGCTTGCAATATGCCGGCGTAAGGCGCCTGCCTGGCCACGTCTATTTTTTCTTGGCCGCTTCGTGCAATTCGCGCCAGTTCGCCACTTCACGCCAGCTGAGGCGACGGGCTAGCAGCGGCGCGCTGACAACCTTGAGCCCGGCCCCGCTGGCCGCAGCGGGCAAGCCCGGCTGCAGCACGGCCAGTTCCTTGCGCCCCTCGGCCCGCCCTGCCGCCGTCACGGCGCCCACCGTACTGTTCAGTTCCAACGCCAGCGGCGGCGCCCGCGCCAGGCCATCGAACAGACGCCCCGTCTGCGCGCCCGCCTGCACGACACCGGCGCCATCGGCGGCAAAGCCGCTCAGCACATCGAGCACGTACAGGCGGGTGGCGGGCCTGGCGCAAGGATCGCGTCCCGGCAGGACGGTGTTGAACAGCACCTTGCCGGCAGCCAGCACGGGACTGCTGATGCTGCGTTCGCCCGTCTGCGCGCTGTGCATGAAATCGAGGTACCAACCGCGCATGGCGTCGCTGCCCGTATAGCGCAGCTCGGCACCATCGACGCGCACGCCGTCCACCGCCTCGCCCAGGCTGCGCCGCTCCAGGTCGGCGCGGCTGCGTGTGGGCGACGACTCCCGCAGATCGTCGTGCACGGCGTAGAACGACTGCGACAAAAAGGCGGAAGGCCAGGTATCGGCCCCTTCGACCAATTTACCTGTGCCGAACAGCAGCAGATAACCGCCATCGGGCGCATACGCCACTGTCAGCTGCTGCGTCACGGGCTGGCGCCTGCCCTGCGCATCGCGCGCAACAAACACGAGCTTGCGTCCCTGGCCATCTTTCCACGGCGGCCCGTCGGTCATATCCAGGCGCCAGATATTGCCCTGCAAATCGCCCGCATACACGTAGGCTAGCGCACCATCGCTGCCCGGCACCACGGCGGGCGGGCCCAGCGCGTGGGACACGGCGTCTGCGCTGGCGCCGCCATCCGCAGCCGCATCGCCCCCCTGGCTGCCGTCGCCGCCGCTGGCCACGGGCACCTTGAGCCGGAAGTAATTACTTCCCAACACCCACGGCGTGCCGGGCACCTTGTCCAGCGCCAGCAGGAAGATGGCGGCGGCGGAAGCGGGCGCCGTCGTGTCCTTGCCGTCGTCCACATGGTTGTTGTAGCCGTTGGCGACGACGGCAAAATCGCGGTAGGCCACCGCCCCATCCTTGCCGCCCATATTGATGCGGGCAAAGGCGGGCGGCGCGCGCACGTTGCCGATCAGCTTATCGTCGCGGTCCGTGAATTCCCACAGCGCCCCGTCTTGCGCAAAGCGCGCCGGGTCCGTGATGTCGAGTGCAAATACGCCCTGCGCCCCGCCGCCCATGCCGGACGCCAGTACCGTCTTCCAGCGCCCCAGCGCCAGTACTTCCGCCGTGGCCGCGGCGCCGTCGAGTAGCGGTCCGGGACTGTAGTGAGTGCTCGCAGCGGCGGCTGCGGCATGCAGCAGCGCTTGCGGCAGATAGGCAAACAATTCGCTGCCCGTGCGCGCATCGACCGCATGCAGCAAGCCATCGTTGGCGCCCAGGTACAGCATTTTGCGCCGCTGCAGCAACAACTTGCGGTGCAAGCCATAGCCGGCGCCCGGCATGCCCAGCCTTGGTGCGCCCACGTACAGCAAATTGCCATGCGGCGCGGCGCCCAGGCTGCCCGAACGGCGCCGCAGGAATCCCCCTGGCTGGCCCACCTCGTGCGTGTGCTCGCCCAGCAGATATGCCAGGCGCGCCTCGCCCTGACCATCGCCGCCGTCGAATGCGCCGCGCTGCGCCGCATCGAGCCGCTGCCATGCCAGTTGCATCAGGCTGCCCTTGGCGTCGAGCGTATAGACGGGGCGCAAGGATGCGGACGCACCATCCGGCACGGGCTTATCCTGTCCGCCTGCAATCCACAATGGCTTGCCGGGAAACAGTGCGCCATCGGCCCCCACGGCAAAGGCGCTGCGCGACAAGGTCATGGCGCCATCGGCCAGGCGCATCTGCGTGTGAAACCAGTATGCGTCTTCCGTGCCGCTGGCCAGCGCCATCAGCGCCGGCCCCGCGAGCATCGCGGGCAAGCTGCCCTTGTCGGCGGCAGCAAAGGCCGCACGCAATCCCCCGATCAGGGCGGCCGGATCGCTGCCGGGCAGGTAGTGGGCCGGCCAGCGGCCGTCCAGGCTCCACTCTTCCAGCGCGCTGCCCGTCGTGCTCTTGTAAGGGTTGGCGTCGCCGTTCGCATCGAGAAAACCGCCATATTTTGCCGCCAGCAACAAGGGAGTAGCAGCGGGCGTGGCGGCAGGCACGGCCGCCGGATCGCCTTGGCGCAAGTCGCCCGCATAGTGTTCGACGTGCGCCAGGCCGTCTTTCTTGCCGCCAGGACGCAGCGCCTGCACATGCGACCAATAGGCCAGGCCCGCCGCATGGTAGCTGGCACCGCCCGCGCCATCGGCCAGCAGTTCCAGTGCCGCCAGTTCGGGCCGTGGCGCGGGATTGCCCTGCGCGGCGCCGCTTTCCAGGCTGCCCACCGCATGCGTCCAGGCCATCGCATCGAACGGGGGCGGCGCAAAGCCATCCGCGGCGCGGGCGCGATCCCCGGGCGCGGCGGGAATGACTGGAACATTGCCTGGCACGTAACGGTCGCCCGCCATGCCCCCATCACCGAGGCTGACGACCACGTGGCGCTGGCAGCTGGCTGTTTGCGGGTCGTTCCATGGAGTCACGACCGGCAAGCCGCCATCGTTGGCAGGCGAGGCCGTGGCGGGCGGTACCAGGACACTCGCCTGCCTGCCCTGCAGGTAGCGCAGCGATTCGTACAGCAATTCGGCCAGCGGCGCCGCCCCCGCGTATGCGCCCGGATGCCCGGCATTGCTGCGGCCCAGGCCATTGATGTAAGCGGTCACCCCGCCACCAGGGCCCGCGCCTTGGGCCTCAAGGTGGGATGGGGCTTGGGCCATATACACGCCGGTGACGGGATTCCATTCGGCGTCGGGATTATCTTGCGGCAAAAAATCGGGCGCCGCCCAGCGCTGCCTGCCCACATGGGCCAGCGGCGCGCGCAGCACGCCGCCATACACGGGGCCGGCGCTGGCGGACACGTCGTTCAAGTGGCCGAACACGCCCACGCGCACCCTGCCCCCATGGCGCTGCACGGCGCCCACGGGCTTGTAGTTCTTGCCATACGCCAGGCACAAGTCGTCGCGCAGCGGTCCTTCGACAGCGTCGCATACGCGCACGCGCGCGAGGAACACGCCGTGCGTGGCTGCGGCGCCGGGGGTATCGCACGAGCCGCCCACAGGCTGGCTGACGCTGGCATCGCCGAACAGCAGGCGATTACGACAGGAAACAATGGCCAGTTGCGACAGCGCAAACGGCGTCGCCGCCGACACACCAGTCTGCAAGACCTTGCGCGGAAAAAAGACGGGATGGGCAAAGAAGTCGACGGGACCATCGGCATCGGGCAGGTAGGCGCGCTGCAGCACCGTCTTGCGCACTTCGTCGATGACGCGGTCGCCGCCCGTCAGCGCATAACGGACGATGTCGAGCATGCTGGTACCGGCCCAGTTGAGAAAGTTGCCGCTGAAACTGTCGCCGCCGCAACCGTGCAGCGCATCGGCCGGCTTCAGCGCGGAGAAGTAAGCGGTCGCTACGCGCAAGTCCGGCAGCATGACGCCATCCTTGCTGCGATACGGATAGCTGTAGCACATGCGCGCATGGAAGTAACCGAGGTACTCGCGCTGCGGCGCATACTCGCCGCCATATGCGGCAGCGGCGGCAGCATGCGTGAGGGACAGGTTGAGCAGCAGATTCGGCGGCACCCTGGCGCCGTGCAAGCCCGCGTCGGCTCGCGCCAGCGCCACCGGGGGAGCGGCGGCAGCCGCAACGGGGCCGCAAGTAAGGCTGGCCAAGCCGGCCACCAGCAGCAACAGCGAAACGCGGCAGGCCTGCCGCCAGGCAGACGACAAAGCGGACCACAAAGCAGCGGACCATGCAGCAGACCATGCAGCGGACGATAAAGCCCTCATGGTCCCGCTCCGGCCGCCTGCTTGCGGTAGTAGCTTTGCAGCACGACTTGCGTGCTTTCCTGCGCGCCGAAACCGATGGCCGTGATGCGGTACACATAGCTTTCCGTGGCCAAGCTGCCGGCCACGGCCGCCGCTTGGGCACCGGGCGGGTGAAACGGCAGCAGTTCGATAAGGTAGCGGGGCAGGCGCGACGGCAGGAAACCCTGCCCCGTCTGCATGATCGCGCCCGTAAACTGGCCATACGGCACGGTGCGGCTGCCACTTGCCCCTTCGGCGCCATCGAGGTCCATGCTCAGCCAGAGCGCCGGCGCATCCGGTGGTGCGGGCAGGCACAAGCCCAGTGCGCCTCCCTCACCGCAACCAGCCTCGAACCCAGCCGCACTGTCCGGCGCGAAGAGGCTGCTGCGTCCCGGCGCGCCGGGCAAGCCTTCGATATCGTTCTGCGCATCCACCAATGCCTCCTCCGCCGCCTGAAACGCGATCTGCCGGTCGCGCTCGCCGCGCGCCGCCTTTTCGCCCTGCAAGGCCATCTGCGCTGCCGATATGCCCAGCAGCAAAATGATCACCAACAGGCACAGCACATACACGAGGGTCGCGCCCCGCCTCCTTGCGCCAGCAGCGCAGCCGGGCAGGCAACCACGGACGCCCGCGCCGGCCATCACGTCGCCCGCCTAGGCCGGCCCGTTGCGCAGCACGATGCTCATCTGCACCAGTTGCCGCAGCCGGGAACGCGTCGCGGCGGGCAAGGCCGCGCGCGCGATACGCACACCCGTGTCGTCGTCGCCGTGCGCCTCCGCATACGCCGGGCCGAACAGGTCGAACTGCGCCGGCCCCAGTTCCGCCAGCTTGTCCACCTGGCCCGCCTCGCCATGCAGCAGCAGCGCCACGCGCACGCTGGCCACGCGTTTCCAGTGCGTGCGGCGGTGAAAATCGCGCTGGCGCGCTGCCGCATCCGCGCCGGCCAGCACCAGCGCCGCATCGTAGGCGTCGAGCGCGCTGGCGTTGACATAACGGTTCGCCACGCCGTCGGGCGGCGTATCCGTGTCGAGGCCATACAGCACTTGGAAACCATCGACGCCACGGATCACGGCGTCCGCGCCCCAGCCGTTCGCGCCACGGTATTTGCAGCGCAGCTCGCCCTCGCCATCGGCGCCCTGGGCCACATAGAAAATGCTCCAGCCCCGCTGCGCCTCCGTTTGCGCGGCGCCCACGCCAAAGCCGGCGCAATTGAGCACGGAACCGTCGCCGCCCTCTTCCTTGCCGGCGCCGTAATAGCGCAGGGCCAGCACATCGCTGCCATGCACGGCATCGGGCAACGCGCCGCTGATGCCTTCGCTGTTCTTGCCCAGGCTATGCGCGTCGAGCCCCGCGACATTGGCGCTGTCGTAGTCGGCATGCGCGACGGGCGCAGCGCTGCTATCCCAATTCACGTACGCCGTCTGGCGCACGGCGCGGGCGATGGCATCGAGCGCATAGCGGCCATTGTCGTCCAGGCGCGCACTGGCGGACTGATCGCCGTAACTGCCGCTGGCCGCCAGCAGCATGGCGCTGGCGGCCAGCATCAGCAGCGCGCCCAGCGACAGGGCCACCAGCAATTCGACCAGGCTCATGCCGCGATGCCGGCACCTGTCAGCGTGCATGCCGTGCACGCCGTTCATGCGCCCCCTCCCCCCAGCTGGAATGCCAGCCTGGGCAGCGACTCGCCCGCCCCATTCACGGCGGGCGATCCATCGGGTAGGCGGCCGCGCCAGCCCAGCTTGATGACGATGGGCGCGCCCTTGCCGCCGCTGCAAGCCCAGTGCAAGCCCTGGGCGGCGGCATCCCACGCAGGGGCGTCGCGGCAGATACGCAGGCGCGCGCCGGGCAAGGCCGATTGCAGTTGCTGTTTCCATTCGGCGATATCGAATTGCGCCAGGTCGGCCCCGCTGCAGGCGGCGGCGCCAAAGCAGTCCGGCGCGCCGCCAGCGTCGGCGCCGTCCGCCGCCGCGTAGGCCACGTTCAGATAAGGATTGCCCCCATCGGGGCCATACATGAGCACGCTGTTCGCGCGCATGCGCTCGGCCATGCCGGCGGCCAGTTGCACGCCCGCCGACAGCAATGCCGATTCATGGCGCGCGCGCAGGGCATTCAGTTGCACGATGCTGGCGCCCAGCAGGCCCAGCGCCAACAGCAGCAGCGATACCAGCACCTCGACGAGGCTGCTGCCATCCATGGGACCACGCGTGCCGCTGTGCATGAGCTTCTCCTGCTGACAGAGTCAAACCCGGACCGGAACCGCACAAACGCCCGGCCCAGCTACAAGATAGGCGCGCGCAAAAACTCAGGCATGAGGCAGCGCAAACGTCGCTGCAAAATAGGGAAAAGTGAGGAGAGAGACCGCGCCCGGATTGATCAGGCCGCTTGCCAGGCGGGCGCTGGCGTGGTGGAAACGGAGCGCGCGATCGGCCCCGTCGTCGAACAAGAAGCTTCGAGCAAGCGTCAGGGCTTGCTGCGGGCCTGTCCCACTTCGGCAATCGCATCCTGGAACTCGGCCAGGTCTTCGAAATTCTTGTACACGGAAGCGAAGCGGATATAAGCGATCTTGTCCAGACGCTTGAGTTCCTGCATGACCAGTTCGCCGATATAGCCGGAATCGACTTCGCGCAAGCCGCTGGTCAGCAGTTTTTCCTGGATGGATGCGATGGCCGTATCCACGGAGGCGGCCGCGACGGGGCGCTTGCGCAAGGCCAGCATCAAACTGCCGCGCAACTTATCCGCAGCGAACTCCGTCCGGCTGCCATTCTTTTTGACGACGGCCGGCATGATAAGTTCAATGCGCTCGTACGTGGTGAAGCGCTTGTCGCATTTGCCGCAACGGCGGCGGCGCCGTATGGCATCCCCTTCCTCCGATACGCGCGTATCGAGAACCTGGGTATCGCCGTGCTGGCAAAATGGACATTTCATGGGCTGGATACAACTTTATAGTAATAATTACGGGAAATCGCCGCCCTTAAATGAAAGGGCGCCCGAATCACTCCGGGCGCCCTGGGGCACGACTGGAATGTGTCAGACAGAATCTTACTCCGTATGACACATTCTGGACAAATAATTATGCAGCGTACACAGGGTGCGCGTCGGCCAGCACTTTCACGGCCGCTTTCACGCGCTCGATGGTGGCGGCGTCATGCGGATTGTCCAGCACGTCGGCGATCAGGTTGCCCACTTCTTCCGCTTGCGCTTCCTTGAAACCGCGCGTCGTCATCGCCGGGCTGCCCAGGCGGATGCCCGAGGTGACGAACGGTTTTTGCGGGTCGTTCGGGATGCCGTTCTTGTTGCAGGTGATGTGCGCGGAACCGAGGATGGCTTCGGCTTCCTTGCCCGTCAGGTTCTTGGCGCGCAGGTCGACCAGCATGACGTGCGATTCGGTGCCGCCGGAGACGATGCGCAGGCCGCGCTTGATCAGGGTTTTTGCCAGCACGTCGGCGTTCTTGATCACTTGCTTCTGGTATTCGACGAATTCAGGGCTCAGCGCTTCCTTGAAGGCGACGGCCTTGCCGGCGATCACGTGCATCAGCGGGCCGCCCTGGATACCGGGGAAGATGGCCGAGTTGATGGCTTTTTCGTGTTCGGCCTTCATCAGGATGATGCCGCCGCGGGGGCCGCGCAGCGATTTGTGCGTGGTCGAGGTGACGAAGTCGGCGAACGGCACCGGGTTCGGGTACAGGCCGGCGGCGATCAGGCCGGCGTAGTGAGCCATGTCGACCATGAAGTAGGCGCCCACTTCCTTGGCGATCTTGCTGAAGCGTTCGAAGTCGATCTTTTTCGAGAACGCGGACGCGCCGGCGATGATCAGCTTGGGCTTGCGTTCGCGCGCCAGGCGTTCCATCGCCTCGTAGTCGATGTCTTCTTCCGCCGTCAAGCCGTACGACACCACGTCGAACCACTTGCCGGACATGTTCAGCGGCATGCCGTGGGTCAGGTGGCCGCCTTCGGCCAGCGACATACCCATGATCAGGTCGCCTGGTTTCAACATGGCAAAGAACACGCCCTGGTTTGCCTGCGAGCCGGAGTTCGGCTGCACGTTCGCGCATTCGGCGCCGAACAGCTGCTTGACGCGGTCGATGGCCAGTTGCTCGGCCACGTCCACGTATTCGCAGCCGCCGTAGTAGCGCTTGCCTGGATAGCCTTCGGCGTACTTGTTCGTCAGTTGCGAGCCTTGCGCTTCCATTACGGCTGGCGACGTGTAGTTTTCCGACGCGATCAACTCGATGTGATCGTGCTGGCGCACGTTTTCTTTTTGAATGACGGCGAACAGTTCAGGGTCGACGTTGGCGAGGTTGTGATCTTTTGCAAACATGTAAAAACTCCAAGTATGAGGGTGCTTGTACTGGCAGGTTGGATCGAATGAGGGGAGCCGGCGTTAAGTGAATAACAACATTGGACAGGCAGCCTCTTCGTGCTTTTCCATAGTGGCTACCCAGGCGAACGGCTGATGAAAAATCTCACGTTTCCCGGTGGATGCCCACCTTTCGCCGGTTTGCCGATCGCCATTCAGGCAGATCGCCGACTTTTCGCCAGTCACGTGAGACGTAATGGAAGTCAAATTGTAAGTTAAGTGCCCAAATTGAGCAAGGAATGCAGCGGTGCCGCTATAATCGCCGCGCGCCGCCGCAGCCCGGGCAAGGCCGCAGGCCGCCCCGGGCGTGGCTGCCGCTCTTAAGCTGAACTTAAACCTGGCCGCGCCATGTAAGCGTATGTTACGAGGCTTGCCATTGTGCACCCCGGATTTACAATGCTGCGGTGCAACTTATATGCTGCTTTTGCATGGCTTTCCAGCAAGCGCCCACAGTCACAAGAAGAAAAATCGCGTAAAATGTTGCTCAATCTCACTACTGGCGCAATAAACATGCCTTCAGTCTTTACCTGGAACGTACGTGTCTACTATGAAGACACCGACGCCGGCGGCATCGTGTATTACGCGAACTACCTGAAATTCTTCGAACGCGCGCGCACCGAATGGCTGCGCGCCATCGATGTGGGCCAGCAGGAATTGCTGGAACAGCACGACGCGATGTTCGTTGTCAAAAGCGTCAACGCCGACTATCATGCGCCAGCCAGGCTCGATGACACGGTAAGATTAACATTAAGCATAGAAAAAATGGGGCGTGCCTCCATCGTTTTCCTGCAACAAGCCTGGTGCGGCGACCGCCTGCTGAACACGGCCCGCGTCAAGATCGGCTGCGTCGACTCGGCATTGCGCCCGCGCGCCGTGCCTGATGCAGTAGCGGCCCGCATGCGCGCCGCCTGAGCCCTACCCGCCACCTCCGGACAATTCACCCAACAGACTGCCAGCCAATGAACGTTACACAAGATCTTTCTTTCCTCGCGCTCATCTCCAATGCCCATTTGATCGTGCAACTGATCATGGCCCTGCTGCTGCTGATTTCCCTGACCAGCTGGACCTACATTTTCCGCAAGATGTTTGCCGTGCGCCAGGCGCGCAAGCAGACCATCGAATTCGAACGCAGCTTCTGGGCCGGCGGCAACCTGCATGCGCTGCATCAAAGCGCCAGCGGCAACCGCGACCAGAGCGGCGCACTGGCCCGCATCTTCGATGCCGGCATGGGCGAATTCATCAAGGGCAAGGCATCGTACGGTTCGCGCGAAGCGCTGGACGTCGGCGCCGTGCTCGACGGCGCCCGCCGCGCCATGCGCGCCGCCTTCCAGCGTGAAATGGACGTGCTCGAATCGCACCTGGCCTTCCTCGCCTCCGTCGGCTCCGTCTCGCCCTATATCGGCCTGCTCGGTACCGTGTGGGGCATCATGAACGCGTTCCGCGGCCTGGCCAACGTGCAGCAAGCCACCCTGGCCGCCGTCGCGCCCGGCATTGCCGAAGCGCTGATCGCCACCGCCATCGGCCTGTTCGCGGCGATTCCCGCCGTCGTCGCCTACAACCGTTTTTCGCACGACATCGACCGCCTGGCGATCCGCTTCGAGAGCTTCGTCGAGGAATTCTCCAACATCCTGCAGCGCCAGTCGCGCTAAGAGGGAGCAAGGTCCATGGGTTCCTCATTCAATAGCGGCGGCATGCGGGGCGGCCGCGGCCGCAAGTTCAAATCCGAGATCAACGTCGTGCCGTATATCGACGTGATGCTGGTGCTGCTGATCATTTTCATGGTGATGCCGTCGTCGAACAATCCCAGCGTGGTGAACCTGCCCAACGCGGAAAAGTCGGCGAAACCGCCCGATGACTATATTCAGATCGTGCTCAAGCCGAATGGCTCGCTGTCGATCGGCCTGATCGACAAGGAGCAGCAGGCGCCGGAAACGGAACCGAATCGCGACGCCCTGCTGCGCAAGCTGCGCGGCTTGCACGAAACCAATCCCGAGTATCCCGTGATGATCGCGGGCGACAAGGAAAGCAAGTACGACGATGTGATCCAGCTCATTTCGGAAGCGAAAAAGATGGGCATTACCCGCGTCGGCCTGGCCACCAAGTAAGCGCAGCATCCTGTTTCCAGACTTGACCGTTTTTAGATAGACTAGACTTTGCAGACCAAACAAATCGACCATGTACTCGGCAAGCCCTACCGCGTGCCGCGCGAACGCAGCCGCTGGCCCTCGCTGGGCCTGGCGCTGGCGATGCACCTTGGCCTGCTGTTTTTCCTGTGGGTAGGCGTACACTGGCAAAATACGGAACCGGTGGCCGTCGAAGCGGAAGTATGGGACATGCAGGTGCAGACGGCCGCGCCGCCGCCCGAGGTGGCGACGGCACCGGAGCCGACACCAACGCCGCCGCCGGAACCGCAAGTGGAACAGCCGGCCCCGCCGCCACCGCCGCCCGTGGCCGCGCCCGAGCCGAAGGTCGACCTGCGCGAGGCGGAGATCGCCCTGGAACGCAAGAAAGCCAAGCTGAAGGAAGAAAAAGACAAGGCGGCAGCGGAAGAACGTCGCAAGCAGGAATTGAAGGAACGCGAGGAAGAAAAGCGCGAACTGGAAAAGCAGAAGCAGAAAGAAAAAGACAAGGCTGAAAAGCTGGAAAAAGAAAAGGCCGACAAGCTGGAGAAAGCCAAGCTGGCCAAAGAGAAAGAAAAAGCGGCGGAAGAAAAAGCCGAGAAAGAACTGTCCGATAAAAAAGCGGCAGCGGAAAAAGCGGCCAAGGCGAAAAAAGCGGCGGAAGAAAAGAAAGCCGCCGACAAGGCGCGTGACGCGGAAATGAGCCGCATCACGGGCGCGGCGGGCGCCGGCACGACGGGCACGGCCGCGAAAGCGACCGCGCCACGCAAGGACAGCGGCTATGTCGCTGCCCTGACGAGCAAGATCAAGAGCAATATCGCGTACAGCGGTAGCACGGACGTGCCGGGCAACCCGCGCGCCGTGTTCAAGATCGAGCAACTGCCAACTGGGGAAATTATTTCGGTCCGAAAGATTAAAAGTAGCGGCCTGCCGGCGTATGACAGCTCGGTGGAAAACGCCATTAATAAATCGTCGCCACTGCCGAAGAAAAAAGACGGCACCGTGGAACGCGAGATTGAACTCATATTCGAGATGAAGGATTTGCCTAAATGATGACCATGAAAAAAATGAGCTATGTCGTGCTCTGCGCCGGCCTGATGCTGGGAGCGTCAGGCGCCCAGGCGCAGCTGCGCGTGGAGATTACGGGGATCGGCAGCAACCAGATCCCGGTGGCTGTCGCCAGCTTTGTCAATGAATCGGCGGCGCCGCAATCGCTGTCGGGCATCATCAAGGCCGACCTGGCCCGCAGCGGCGTGTTCAAGCTGATCGACGCCGATGCGCCCGTGTCGGAAACGGCGCCCGTCAGCTACGAACAGTGGAAGTCGCGCGGCGCCGATGCGCTGGCGGCCGGCACCGTGCAAAGCATGGCCGATGGCCGCCTGGACGTGCGCTACAAGCTGTTCGACACCATCAAGGGTGCGCAGATCTCCAGCATGAACAATGCGGCCGCGCCCCAGTTCAACCGCCTGCTCGCGCATAAAATCGCCGATGACATCTACGAGAAGCTGACGGGCGTCAAGGGCGCGTTCGCCACGCGCATCGCCTACGTCACGCAATCGGGCCGCGAATACCGCCTGGAAGTGGCCGACGCCGATGGCGAAGGCATCCAGGTCGCCCTGCGCTCGAACGAGCCCATCATTTCGCCGTCGTGGTCGCCGGATGGCACCAAGGTCGCGTATGTGTCGTTTGAAAAGAAAAAGCCCATCGTCTACGTGCAAAACCTGGTGACGCGCCAGCGCACCATCGTGTCGAATGAAAAAGGCAGCAACTCGGCACCGAGCTGGAGCCCGGACGGTTCGCGCCTGGCCGTGGCCCTGTCGCGCGATGGCCATACCCAGGTCTACACCGTCAATGCCGACGGCAGCGGCTTGCGCCGCGTCAGCAGCAGCAGCGGCATCGATACGGAACCCCAATTCTCGGCCGATGGCCAGAGCATTTACTTCACCAGCGATCGCAGCGGCGGACCACAAATCTACCGCATGTCGGTCAACGGCGGCGAAGCCAAGCGCGTGACGTTTGGCGGCCCCTACAACATCAGCCCGCGGATTTCGTCCGACGGGAAGACACTCGCTTATATTTCCCGTCGCGACGGCAATTTCCAGCTCTACGCGCTCGACCTGGCTAGTGGCCAGGAACTGCGCCTGTCGGACACCGCCAACGACGAATCACCGAGCTTTTCGCCCAACGGGAAATATATCATGTACGCGACCGAATCCGGACGACGCAAGTCGCTGGCAGTGGTATCGGTGGATGGCCGCGTCAAACAGCGTTTGACTACGCAAGCTGGCAATATCAAGGAGCCCACCTGGGGTCCTTTCATGAAGTAAATGCTGTACAGTTTCACCTTTAACCATGACCCGGAGAATAAAAATGAGTAACTTTAAAAGTTTGGCTTTCATCGCCGCTACCGCAGCCCTGCTGTCCGCCTGCAGCACCCCAGTTAAAGTAGCAGAAACCCCAGTGGTTGAGCGCGCTCCTGAAAAAGCAGCTCCAGCACCAGTTGACACCCGTCAAGTTCAGCCAGTGACGACCGCATCGGTCGATCCGCTGGACGATCCAAAAGGCGTGCTGGCTAACCGCAGCATCTACTTCGACTTCGACAAATACGTCGTGCGCGAAGCGGACACCCCAGTCGTGCAAAATCACGCTGCTTACCTGGTAAAAACCCCAGCTCGCAAGATCCTGATCCAAGGTAACACCGATGAACGCGGCGGCGCCGAGTACAACCTGGCCCTGGGCCAGAAACGTGCTGAAGCAGTGCGCAAGTCGATGGCTGCCCTGGGCGTGCCAGAAGGCCAAATGGAAGCCGTGTCGCTGGGCAAAGAAAAGCCTAAAGCACAAGGCAGCAACGAAGCAGCATGGGCTGAAAACCGCCGCGCTGACATCGTTTATTGATGTTTACAGGTGAGCGCCGCAGCATTGACGCTTACCTAACTGGCCAGTCATAGGCATAATAATGGGGCGCAGCGCGGTGATTCACCGCCCGGCGCCCCGTTTGCATGTTTGCGTAACCTTTGAAAGCCCGACCCATGATGACATTCTCGAAAGCCGGCGTTGCCGCTGCCTTGATGGCCGCGTTTGCCTACCTGCCCCTGCACGCCAACGCCGCCCTGTTCGACGACGACGAAGCGCGCAAGGCCATCCTGGAGCTGCGCGCCAAGGTCGACGCAATGGCGCGCGACCTGAACAGCCGCATCGACGCCAAGGCGGACAAGACCAGCACCTTGAGCCTGCTCAACCAGCACGACCAGACCATGCAGGAGATCGCCCGCCTGCGCGGCCAGATCGAAGTACTGGGCAATGACCTGGCGAACACGCAAAAGCGCCAGAAGGATTTCTACACCGATATCGACGCGCGCCTGCGCAAGCTCGAGCCGCGCCAGGTCACCATCGACGGCCAGGAAGCGGCCGTGGGCGTATCCGAGCAAAGCGCGTATGAAACGGCGTTTGGCCAGTTCAAGTCGGGCGACTACAAGGGCGCCGTCACGGCACTGGATGCCTTCGTGAAACGCTATCCGGAATCGGCCTACGCGGCCAACGCGCAATACTGGCTGGGCAACGCCTATTACGCCCAGCGCGACTGCAAGAGCGCCATCACGGCCCAGCAGGCAGTGCTGAAGAACTATCCGGACAGCCCGAAGGCGGCCGACGCCATGCTCAACATCGCCAGCTGCTACACGGAGCTGAAAGACAAGGCAAACGCCACCAAGACCCTGAACGCCCTGATCTCGCGCTACCCGGACTCCAGCGCGGCCCAGACGGCCAAGGAACGGGCCGGCAAAAAGTAAAACCGGGGAAAAAGTTGCCCGTTAGGTTTGACAGAATCCCGGGCACCCCCTATAATCTTTCTTCTTCGGGTCGTTAGCTCAGCTGGTAGAGCAGCGGACTTTTAATCCGTTGGTCGCAGGTTCGAATCCCGCACGGCCTACCACGAATACGCAGTACTGATCTGCTTGCGAGTTGTTATAGCAAGCATTTTTTTACGGCACAGTGTTACCGAAGTTGTTGTAAAAAGTTTTTGGGTCGTTAGCTCAGCTGGTAGAGCAGCGGACTTTTAATCCGTTGGTCGCAGGTTCGAATCCCGCACGGCCTACCAAATACTACGAAGAAGCCAACCGTTCGCGGTTGGCTTTTTTGTTTTCAGCGGTATCGCTTGCACGGCATACCATCGCTGACACAAATCAAACACCTTGCCACCCGCGATACACCCCTGCCGGACTGTCGTATAATCAGACAATCATGAACGGCACCCCATCCTCGACAACGTCCGAATTTGAGACGACGGAAGCAGCCGAAACCTATGACCGCTGGTTTCGCGCAAAAGTAGCGACATCAATAAATGATGACCGCCCTGCCCGTCCACATGAGGCGGTCATGGCGCAACTGAGGAAAATCGTCGCAGCCCAGCCTGATGACCATGCTGCCGATTCTATGGAAGACTGAAGCGCAGGAAGATCTGACCGCGATCCTCACCTACATCGCGCAGCGCAACCAGGCAGCGGCACTTCAGCTTTACAACGACATCGACAGCGCCATTTCACAACTTCCGCTTCATCCCCACCTATATCGAACTGGCAGAGTTGTTGGCACGCGTGAACTGCTTGCTCATCCAAACTATGTCGTCGTATATCGCGTTGACGCAAACGCGATAGAAATTCTTGCCGTCATGCATACACGGCAACTATATCCCTGAGCAACAATCCCCTGCCCTTGTCAGGCGGGATGCCAGCTTTTAACGCGACGCCAACACCGGCCTGCCCGCCAGATGCGCGAGCACACCGCCCATCACCCGCCCCAGCGGCACCTCCACCCAACGGTGAAACGCGGCGCCTGCCGCCAGGCTGGCGCCCCAGGCCGTCAGCATGCCCAACGCCTGCCAGGCAGGTTCCAACGGGACATAGGCAGTGAACAAGGCATTCACCAGCAGGCTGACGGGGAAGTGGACGAGGAAGACGGCGTACGAGATGCGGCCCAGGGCGTTGACGACGGCCCAGGCGCGGCCTGCGGACGGCGTGCGGGCGCGGCCGAACAGGCACAGCGCGCAGGCGACGACCAGGGCCAGGGCGATGCGGCTGCGGTAATCGATGGCCAGGGCCAGCAGGACGGGCACGGCGGCCATGGTCATGAGCAGGGCCATGGCGGCAGGCTTGCGCCTGGGGTCGCCGGCCCACCAGGCCAGCATGCCCAGGCCATAGCTGCCGAAGAAATACGGCGCCCAATTGTCCCAGCCAGGGTCGAGATTGAAATACAGCAGGGAAAACGCGATGCCCATGGTGACGGCCAGCGGCATCAGCCAGTGCCGGTGCCGCTGGCCCGCCAGGCGGCCGCCCAGCCACAGCAGCGATACCGTCAACATGTACAGCTGGAAATCGATGGCCACGTACCAGGCGCCGGCCGACAGCGATTCATAGCCCAGCACGCCATGCAGCAGCAAGGCATGGGCGCTCAGCTGGCCCAGGGTGACGGCGGCCGACATGGAGTCGTGCATCATCCAGATGCCGGCCACGGGCGTGATGACGGCCGCCAGCAAGGTGGCGGCCAGGAAAGGCGGCGCCAGCTTGGCATAGCGGCGCCAGACGGCTTGCAGCGGGGCAGCGATGCCGGGACGGCCGGCGGGCGAGAGGGATTTGGCGACGAGGAAGCCGCCGATGACGAGAAACACTTGCACGGCGATGCGCGCGCTGCCGCCCAGCCAGTCCAGCAGCGCAGGCCACAGGGGCTGCACGTAGTCGGACATGGGGCCATAAAACGCCAGATGGTGCAACACGATCAACTGCGCCGCGCCCGCCTTTAATACATTGATCCAGCCAAACTGCGGACGATTTGCCAGGTCCGCCTGTGATACCGCTGCTGCTACCGTCATTCCCATCCCTTGCCATGCCAGGTCGTCTCGCCAGCCCATCGCGCAACAGGCGCGCGGCCGGGGATTTACCGAAAGGCCGACATGATAGCCGAGCCTGGCACTTCGGTGACGCGCGGCAGATCGGCAATATCAGTCCCTGCGCGAAAAATCGGCGCGCAGCAGGGTCTGGATGATGCTGCCGCCCTGCACGTTCGCGCGCACCACGACCGCCATGGACGGCATGACGAACATCACGCCGGGCTGCTCTTCCATGCTGCCGATCAGCTGCTCCAGGTCGCGCCCCAGCGACTCGGGCCGCTTCAGCTGCTGCGCCAGCTGCGCCGCGCACCGGCCCTCGTTGCCGCTGCGGCGCGGGCATTCGTCGACGCGCACGAACGGCGTCTTGCTCTCATGCAGGCGCGCGGACAATTGCGCCGCCACCGCTTCCGGCGCACCATCCAGATACAGGTGGTAAGACGCGCCGCTGCAGCACACCCTGGAAAACAGCAGCAAGCCTATCCTCGATCCGAAGGCGCTGGCGGGGGCCGAAGGCACATAGGCAAATGGCGGCGCGTCGCCATCGCCTGCATAAGTCTTGCGCAGCTCGGCAGCGTTCGGCCGGCGCCAGCCTGGCAGGCAGGCGGCGTTGGCAGCGGCAAAGCAGCTGCGGTAACCGCTCTGATCGCTGATAAACAATTGCTCGACAGCATTGCGTGTGCCGGCCGCGCCCGGCGCGACACCGTCCGGCCTGACCTCCCAGCTGCCCGCGCCATTCTTGTGCCAGGCGAGCGCCGTGTGCGACCAGGCCCACAGCCGCTCGTACGGGTTGAATTGGTAGATGGGCGCGTCAGCCAGATATATTTTCGGCAGGGGGATGGGCTCGCGCCGCTTGCCGTCCGCATCGACCACCAGCACCACGGACGGTGCATACTCGCTGTCGACATACGCATATGCCTGCCCATCGGGCGAGATGGCTGCCAGGACATGGGCGTACAGGCTGTCGTCGCCTTCAGGTGGACTGGGCAGCACGGTGGTTTTCACCGGCAAGGCGCTCAACAGGAAACCGGGACGCTGACTGCCGGGAAAATAGCGCACGCCGGGCGACAGGGGAAAGCCATGCGCGTACGTCTCGTTGCCCTGGTAGCCGTCTTTCGACGCCGCGATCTTCTCGACCACGGCCTTGCCCGCCCGCTCGTGGACCAGCGCCAGCACGCCGTCGTCCTCCCGCAGTTTGACGAAATACACGGGCTGGGTGAATTCCGTCCAGCGCTCGATGCCATCGGCGGCCTGGACGACGACTTTATCGCCGTAGATCAACCGCATGGAGTTGTTGTGGGTGGACATCAGGGAGCCGCCACCCTGGCGGTACTCGACCGACAAGGCGGCAAACCGCCCATATGCATCGGCCCTGGTCACCTTTTCGCCACGCTTCAGCACGGCGGCATATTCGCCCGTGGCCGGCTCCGTGTAAGGCCAGCAGCCAGTCAGCAGTACGAAAGCGGTGGCGCACCACCAGCGATGCCGTGCAGAAATCTTCATGCGTGCTCAATCCTTCAGCCTGGAACTGCAGCACATGCTGCAAATTCGGCAATCTTGCAGGCATTCTACGGCAGATTCAGGGCTGATTCGCTTGCGGCTGGCGCAGGATCGCCTCCAGCAAGCCGGGGAAGCGGCTCTCGATGTCGGCGCGGCGCAGGGTGTTCATGTGCGTGGTGCCCGCGTTTTCCGTGTAGACGAGGCCCGCTTCGCGCAAGACCTTGAAATGGTGGGAGACGGTCGATTTCGGCCGCCCGCCATCGAGATCGCCGCAGGCGGCCGCCTCCACGCGGGCCAGGTGGCGCACGATGTCGAGGCGGATGCTGTCGCTCAAGGCGTACAGCACGCGCTCGAGGACGAATTCGCTGGCGGAGGGATGTTTGTGTGGGCGCATGAGCAGAATCATACCGCATCGGCTATACTAATTCCATTCTTCGAATATTTACGAACTACCGAATCAGCATCAAACTATTTTTCCTTCAATCATTCAATCAAGATAAAGGCCACCATGTCCGCCCTCTTCCAGCCCTACACCCTCAAAGACATCACCTTGCGCAACCGCATCGCCGTGCCGCCCATGTGCCAGTACATGGCCGTCGATGGCCAGGCCAACGACTGGCATCTGTCGCATTACGCGGGCATGGCCCGGGGCGGCGCAGGCCTGGTGATCGTCGAAGCGACGGCCGTGGCGCCCGAAGGCCGCATCACGCCCGGCTGCACGGGCATCTGGAACGATGACCTGGCGCAAGCGTTCGTGCCGGTGGTAAAGGCCATCAAGGCGGCCGGTTCCGTGCCCGGCATCCAGATCGCCCACGCAGGCCGCAAGGCCAGCGCCAACCGCCCATGGGAAGGCGACGACCATATCGCGCAAGGCGATGCGCGCGGCTGGCAAACCATCGCGCCGTCCGCCATCGCCTTTGGCGGCGGCTTGCCGAAGGTGCCGCGCGCCATGGACCTCGACGATATCGCCCGCGTGCGCCAGAACTTCGTCGACGCGGCAATCCGCGCCCGCGAAGTGGGCTTCGAATGGCTGGAACTACACTTCGCCCACGGCTACCTGGCGCAAAGCTTCTTTTCCGCCCACTCGAACCAGCGCGACGATATCTATGGCGGCAGCGTGGAAAACCGCAGCCGCTTCCTGCTGGAAACATTGAAAGCCGTGCGCGCCGTATGGCCCGAGCACCTGCCGCTGACCATCCGCTTCGGCGTGCTGGAATTCGACGGCCGCGACGAGCAAACCCTGCTCGAATCGATAGCCCTCGTGCGCCAGTTCAAGGATGCCGGCATGGATATGCTCAGCGTCAGCATGGGCTTCACGATTCCCGACGTATCGATTCCGTGGGGCCCCGCCTTCATGGGCCCGATTGCTGAAAGAGTCCGCCGCGAAGCGGGTGTGCCCGTCTCGTCCGCCTGGGGCTTCGGCACGCCGGCCATCGCCGAGCGCGTCGTCAAGGAAGAGCAGCTGGACGTGGTGATGGTGGGCAAGGCGCACCTGGCCAATCCCCACTGGGCCTATTTTGCCGCCAAGGAACTCGGCGTCGAGCGCGCCTCGTGGGTGATGCCGGCGCCGTACGCACACTGGCTGGAACGCTACTGATCAGCTTTCGCTTTCGCCGCTGCCGGATGCCCCTCCAGGGGCAATTCCGGCAGGAACAGCAAGGCGAGCAGCCCCAGTAACAGCAGCACGGCGCCGGCGCCAAACACGCTGGCAATCGCGTGGCGGTAGACTTCCACCGTCTGCACGGCCGCGTGCGCGCCCAGCGCCGAGACGGCTTCCACGCCATGCTGATGCAGCTGGCGCGCAAGAATGGCGCCCGATGCCGTCACGCCCAGCAAACCGCCCAGCGAGCGGAAGAAGGCCAGCATGGCCGTGCCCACGCCGCGCCGCGCCAGGGGCAAGGCATTTTGCACGGCGATCGTCATGTTCGGCATCACCAGCCCCAGTCCCGTGCCGAGGAAGAAGATGGCCGGCTCGATGATCCAGTAACCGCGCGACGTTTCCATGGCCCAGGCCAGCACGGCAAACGCCAGCAGCGCCACGGCCAGCCCCGCCACCTGCACCATCTTGTACTTGCCCGAGCGCGACAGCACCCGGCCGTTGAACATCGACGACGCCACCAGCCCCACCATCATGGCCACCGTCATCACGCCGGACTCCGCCGGACTCGTCCCCATCACCAGCTGGAAGAACAGGGGAAAGAAGACGCTGGCACCCATCAGGCCCATGAAGGTCATGGCCATCACCAGGCTGGCGATATTGAAGGTGCGGTTCTCGAACAGGTCGGGCGGCAGCACGGGTTCATCCACCCGCCCCACGTGGAAGGCCAGCCAGATCCCCAGCAGCACGGCGACGCCGCCGCTCACCTTGACGGCCAGCGCATCCCACGGCCATTCCGTGCCGCCCAGCGCCAGCACCAGCAGGGCCGCCGTGATGGCGCCCGTCAGCAGGACGGACCCCAGGTAATCGATCTTGTGCGCATGAGTGCGCACGGGCTTGCGCATGGCGCGCGCGATGATGACAAAGGCGGCGGCACCGATGGGCAGGTTCACATAGAAAATCCAGTGCCACGACAGGGCATCCGTGATGACGCCGCCCAGCACGGGCCCCAGCACGCTGGTGACGGCAAACACGATGGGCACCATGCCCTGCCGCTTGCCCCGCTCGGCGGGCGGCACGATGTCGCCGATGATGATCTGCGCCAGCGGCATGAAGCCGCCCGCCCCCAGGCCCTGGATGGCGCGGAAGATGATCAGTTCCGTCATGTTCTGCGCCAGCCCGCACAGCACGGAACCGAGCAAAAAAGTCAGCAAGGCAGTAAAAATCATGGGGCGGCGGCCATACTGGTCGGCCAGCTTGCCGTACAGGGGCATGGTGGCCGTCGAGGCCAGCACATAGGCCGTGACCACCCACGACAGGTGCGCCATGCCACCCAGGTCATCGACGATGCGCGGCAGGGCCGTGGCGACGATGCTCTGGTCCAGCGCGCCCAGGCCCAGCACGGCCATCAGGCCCAGGTAGATGGCGCGCACTTCGCGCTCGGTAATGGGCTTGGCCGCGTCCTTTGCTACGCCCGCGGCGTGATCGTGGCCGCTCATGCCTGGCCAATCTCGAGCAACGGTTGCATGGCGGCGGCCAGCGCGTCCATCTGCTGCGGCGACAGGCGGGCGATGCGCCGCGCCAGCGCATCGCGGCGGCGCGCGCGCAAGGTGTCGAGGATGGCCAGGCCTTGGGCGGACAGGCGCAGGCCCGAGCGGCGCCGGTCCTGCGGATCGGGCGCGCTGCGCTCGACGAGCCCCGCCACCTCCAGCGCCTTGACCTGGGCGCTGACGGTAGGCCCGCGCACGTTCTGCAGGCGCGCCAGCGCGGCCACGCCGATGCCGGGCTGCTCGTGGATCAGGGCCAGCAGCATGTACTGCATCATCGATACGCCGCCTTCCAGCTCGCCCCCTTCGCGCTGCATGGAGCGCAGCAGGCGCTTGAACGCCGTGCGCAATTCATCGGACAGCGCCAGCGCGCGCTCGGGGATGGGAAAGTCTTCGTCAGGAGTCATGGGATCATCAATATAGGTAGGCTATCTATCTATATTAGTCCGCGTATGCCCGCCATGCAAGGCTTTTTTCCGTCCATGTCCCGTCCAGCCCTTCCCAAAACCGCCGTTGGCCGTCATAATAGCCGCCCTTGGGTCGTTAGCTCAGCTGGTAGAGCAGCGGACTTTTAATCCGTTGGTCGCAGGTTCGAATCCCGCACGGCCTACCAAGATTCAGTCGTCAGCATGGCAAGCATGTTGATACGGCACAGTGTTACCGCAGCAAGTAGTCAAAGTTTTTGGGTCGTTAGCTCAGCTGGTAGAGCAGCGGACTTTTAATCCGTTGGTCGCAGGTTCGAATCCCGCACGGCCTACCAAATACTTCATAAAAGCCCACGAATTTCGGTTCGTGGGCTTTTTTGTTCTACGTTTCCATCCTATTTCGAGCATATTCCAACAAGGGATGTGCTTGCCTCAAACAGTTTTTCATAATATATGGCGCCCGCAGGCGCCACTCCTCTTGCAATCTCAAGCTCGCTCTTTTAGGTGAAATTTCGGGGCACAAGCATTACTAAATCAACATCATTTATCCCCCTCAAAAATACTCAACCTTCTCTATCATTTGATGCTGACCAACTGCATATTTTTATAATTATCGTTACAAAGTATGTACATTGGGCGAAATTTAAGGAGTATTCTCCTAAAATAAATTCGACACAGAATTTTCTTCAGAGAATTCATTTTTAAAGCACTCATTAAATTTCAATCATTCCAACCATGATCAACATCATTCCCAAAGTGGAAATTCATTAGGATTTTTTTGAGAAATAGATTAGAGAGTCGAATTTTCAGAAACCAGAGACTACGTTAAAAATGAGAGAAATAATGCCATTCGAATTTCACCACCTCGATGCACGTACCCGTACGTTCATGACATCAGAAATTAATAGTGACCTGCACGCCGAAAAGCTGTACTTCAGCGACAATCTTAGTGAAGAAGGTTGTGCCAACTATCCAATACTTCTTCTCGACGCAGCCAACGACGGAAATGACTCTTCTCTAGCTGGATCGTTAGTAGCGAGCTTTAAGTCCCATGAGAAGCCACGCAAGCTCGCATCTGGCGGCTACTCTAAACCACCAATCATGCGAAATAATGCCCACGAAATGTTAGCCGAAGGGGAATTCAATCGTTTCTATATGCGAGCTATTTGTCTTCGAGCCATGGAAGATAATATCCGTACTGTCATCGTGTACAGGGCAAAGGAGGTGAATAATGCTCGTTCCGCATCGGAAGAAATGATAGGTCAACACATGTCGGCGGAGGCACTCTTAAATGATCTGCGCACTCATGTTGGCGTTGATTTGGCACTAGGACTGCCGCCAGGACCGAACTCAGGTCTAAGTGTGAGGTTACCATAGAGGGATTTAAATTCTAGCTTGATGCAAGAACTTAATCTTTCATTACAGATTCGCACTCTACTCTGCCTACAAATAATAGTATTCGGCAAATAAAAAACCAACTGCTGCGGTTGGTTTTTTTATTTATATTGCTAGCTGCTCCCTCTATACCTCCCCGGCGTAACTCCCATCACGCGCCGGAACATGGCGATGAAGGCGCTGACGTTGCCGTAGCCCAGGTCCAGCGCGATCGTCGTGACGGGCTGACCTGCGGCCAATAATTCCAGGGCGCGCAGGATGCGGGCGCGCTGGCGCCAGGCTGTTGGCGTAAAACCCGTCTCCAGCGTGAAGCGGCGCGCCAGGGTGCGCGGCGATACGCCGGCCCAGGCAGCCAGCGCGTCCACGCCCCGCTCGTCGGCCAGGTCGTCAAGCACGGCGCGCGCCACGCGCAGCAGGCGCGGGTCCGTGGGGAGCGACAAGCCGAACGGCTCGTGCGGCGCGGCGGCGATCTCGTCGAGGATCACGCCTGCCACCCGGGCCTGGCGCGCGTCCAGCGCGCCGTCGTCCCATTCGCTGGCGCGGCCCGCCGCCTCGCGCAGCAGGCCCGAGACGCGCATCACGCACGGCGCGGCAGGCAAGCTGGCGCAACTGGCCTCGTCCACATACACGCTCCAGCCCGCAAACGGGCCATGCGAACGCAACGCATGGACGTGATGGGGCGGCATCCACACGCAGTGGCTGGCGGGCACCACCCACTGCCCATGATCGGCAGCCACGGAAAGCAGGCCACGCTCGGCGCCGAACAGCTGGCCGCTGGCATGGCAGTGCGGCGGTGTCACCCGCTCCTGCGGCTGGGACATGCGCAGGGCGTGCAGCGGCGCCAGCAGCATCGGCGGCAAGATTGGCGGATTTGACGTATCGATAGTCATAAACAACGCAGGCAAGACAATCCCGTCATCATACAGTGGAGTCTTTCCATTATTCAGGAGTACAGCATGCGTGCAGAAGACGTGTTACCGGATCAACAAAACCAGGGCCAGTTCAATGGCGTCACCGTACGCAAGGGCACGGTAGGGGCGTTCCTGGCGAATGCCCGGCTGTGGCTGGACGACACGAGCAGCAGCGCCGAAAAGGCCATCGCCGAGCGCGACATCCTCGACGCCCTGCCCGCCCTGCACGCGCTAGGGCTGTTCGACATCGTGCAAGTGCGCGATGCCGCGCTACGCGAACTGGTATCGCCATCGGCCGCGTAGGCGGCACTGGCTCGTCGCGGGCGCGCATTTCCTCTATCATGCTGCTTTGCCCGCCTTCGCACCCGCCATGCCGTTTACCATTGCCGCCCCCGTCCACAGCGAACTGATCATCAAGAAAAGCCGTTTCATCGGCTGCGTGCAGCCGATGACGGACCGCGCCAGCGCGCAACAGGTGGTCAACGACTTGAAGGCGCAGCATCCGGGCGCCTGCCATGTGTGCTGGGCGCTGCTGGCGGGCGGGCAATCGGCGGCCGTCGATGATGGCGAACCGAGCGGCACGGCCGGGCGCCCCATGCTCGACGTGCTGCGCCACCAGGACCTCGAAGGCGTGCTGGCCACCGTCGTGCGCTACTTTGGCGGCATCAAGCTGGGCGCGGGCGGCCTCGTGCGCGCCTACACGGACAGCGTGGCGCAGGCGCTGCTGCAGGCGGAAAAGACGGCCATCGTGCGCCAGTGTACCCTGCGCTGCACGGTGCCGTATGCGATGGAAGGCATGCTGCGCCGCGAACTCGAGGGCGCCGGCGCCACCCTGCTGAACGTGGCGCACGCCGATACAGTGCTGTTCGATTTCAGCCTGCCGGAAACGGCGGCCACCGCCCTGCTGGCCCACCTGCATGAGGCGGGCAATGGACGGATACAGTGGCTGGACGCGCAGGAAGGCGATGACCAGTCATAGTCAACCGGTGCAGTCCGGCAGACATGATGGATGGCCATAAGCACCCCATTGAAAACCTATCTGCTTGTGCAGGACTACGCTGATCCACCACCACGGCGAAATCGCCTGCATTGCCGGGCATATAATTTCCGCAGTCCGGACAGATGCCCGCAGCGGCATGCCCGCCCGTCCACGCTGCATTGGCGTCCACCGCATCCATTCCACAAGAATACAGATGCCACCTGTATTTTTTCATGGCCTTGCCTTGAAAACCGCCATCGTCATGGATAGCGCTGCTCCTGATATCCATTCGCAAACACGTGGAGAATATTGTCCATCTTTCCGTCCACATAGCCGAACAGGATCTGATATCCGGCAGGGTTTTCCTGGCCATGCTCTCTCTGCCGGACCATGATGGAATGGAGGCGATCATCGTCATACCGGTAATCGTAGCTCCCTACGCCAAATTTTCCGAAATTGATGTCCTGTGCGATGCGTGCCCCGTCAAGGAAACTGAGCATGACATTCCTCAAGCTCCCTCCCGCATTGAAGTGCACACTTTTCAGTGTGCCGCGCTCATGAAAATAGAAGCTCCTGTTGATGACGGCAGCAGATCCGCCATAGTTTTCCACCAGGATGACCCGGCCTTCCCCATCGAAATAATAGACATGGATATCTTTCAGCGCCGCGGGCAGCGACTTCAGCTCTTTTCCCGGCTTGAAGCCGGCCCTTTGGACTTCGAAAGGCCGGACGTTACATAACGGCCCTTTGCTGATCAGCGTTCGCGCCACGCGCAGTTTGACGGCATCCAAATACGTCGCCATGAAAAAGTCGGATTTCGACGCGATCGCGTGGAATTGCTCGCCCAGTTTTTGGATTTCACTCATGCCATATCGCTCCCGCTACGCCCCTTCCAGCAATCAAGCTTGGCGCGGGCGCTTGATCTGCAACAAGATGAAGTGCGTCCACGCCAGCGCCGGCAGTACCAGCAACAGCAGCATCAGTCCGGCCGGCATGTCCGGCACGAAACGCACGAAGCAGGCGAGAAATCCGGCGATGGCCAGCCAGAAGCGCCAGTTGAACGCATACGCCTTGCGCGCCACCGTCGCCAGCGCGATGCGCCAGAATTCCAGCAAGGCCCACAGGCCGCCCGTCAGCAGCAGCGCGGCCAGGGCATTGGCGCCGGGGGCGTCGGCCCAGGTGCGCACCAGGTTGTACAGCAGCACGGGATAGCCGGCCGTGATGGCCAGGGTGGCGGGGCCGGCGGCGATGACAGCTTCCAGCAGCTGCCCTTTGGAACGATGATCCACTCAATTACCCCTATGCCACGACGCCCGAATGGGCGGCGATCACTTGCAGCGCGCCGGCGCCATCCTGCGCCCAGACGCGCGTAAAACGGAAGTCGCCATGCGTTTCCACGTCGTGATAGCTGCCCGTCAGCTGCATGCGCACGGAGACCACGGCCACATGGCCAGTGATGCGCACATGGCGCTCGGAGGCGCGCAGCTCGGTGATCGTCAGCAAGCGCTGCTCGTGCGCGGCCAGGTCCGCATGCTTGCTCAGCAAGTGACCCAGATGGTTGGTAAACAGCAAATCGTCAGCCAGCAAGACAGTCAGTGCGGCCACGTCGGACGCCATCATGGCCAGGCGCAAGCGCTCTTCCGCATCGAGCACTTGTACTTCCGTTAAAGCATTCATCTTTTTCCTTATTAAAATAACGCGCGCATCTTAGCAAACGGAAAACCATGCTGGCACGAAATAGCCAAATTCACAATCATCCAGAAGGCTTATGCCTGTGGAGCATATTCATATAGCGTAATATTCGCAGCAGCATTGCGCAGAACGCCCCCATAGTACTGTACAGTGCTTGCCCTTTCGCCCCAGGCTGGGGCAGCTGTTACTTGTAGTAAAGTTCTCATGCTCTCTGCAGTCTCGAATAAAACCAAGATAAGGCCCCCACATGGCAATTAACATCATTCTGAACCTGCTCGTTGCGCTGATCGTCTTCGCCCTCATGTTCCACCAGCAGCGCAAGCACGCCACGTTCACCGTGCGCGTCTTCACGGGCCTGGGCCTGGGCGTGCTGCTGGGCGCGGCCGCGCAAGCGCTGTATGGCGCCGGTTCGCCCGTCATCGCCGGCACCAATGAATACATCGACATCGTCGGCAGCGGCTATGTGAAATTGCTGCAAATGATCATCATGCCGCTGATCATGGTCTCCATCATTTCCGCCATCCTGAAACTCAAGGACGCGAGTTCCCTGGGCAAGATCAGCGCGCTGACCATCGGCACCCTGCTCATCACCACCACCATCGCCGCCGCGCTGGGCATCCTGATGGCCAAGCTGTTCGGCCTGACGGCTGTCGGCCTGACGTCGAGCGCCGCCGAAGTGGCGCGCGGCGTGCAGCTGCAAGGCTCGCTGGAAACGGCAAAGGCCCTGTCCTTGCCGAAACTGCTGGTCAGCTTCGTGCCCACCAACCCCTTCCTCGACATGACGGGCGCGCGCAAGACGTCGACCATCGCCGTGGTAGTGTTCTCCATCTTCATCGGCATCTCCGCCACGGGCATCGCGGTGAAAAAACCGGAAATCTTCGCTTCCTTCGAAAACTTCATGAAAGTGGCGCACGCCATCGTCATGCGCATGGTCACCCTGGTGCTGCGCCTGACGCCGTACGGCGTGTTCGCGCTGATGTTTGAAGTGGTGGCCTCGTCCAGCTACACGGACATCTTGAAACTGATCAACTTCGTCGTCGCCTCGTACAGCGCGCTGATATTGATGTTTCTCGTGCACCTGGCCATCATCGCCGGCGTGGGCCTGAACCCGCTGCGCTTCGTGAAAAAGGTCTTCCCCGTGCTGGCCTTCGCGTTTACCTCGCGCACCAGCGCCGGTTCGATCCCGATGAGCGTGCAGACGCAAACCCAGCGCCTGGGCACGCCGGAAGGCATCGCCAATTTTGCCGCCTCGTTCGGTTCGACCATCGGCCAGAACGGCTGCGCCGGCATTTACCCCGCCATGCTGGCCGTCATGATCGCCCCCACCGTGGGCGTCGATCCATTTACGATCAGCTTCCTGCTGCCATTGCTGGCCATCATCACCATCGGTTCCGTCGGCGTGGCCGGCGTGGGCGGCGGCGCCACGTTTGCCGCCCTGATCGTGCTGTCGGCAATGGACTTGCCCGTCGCCCTGGCCGGCTTGCTCATTTCCGTCGAACCGCTGATCGACATGGGCCGCACGGCCCTGAACGTGAGCGGCTCGATTACGGCCGGCACCGTCACCAGCCGGGTCATGGGGCAGACCGACCTGGCCGTCTACAACAGCGACGACGCGCCCGACCTGGACGAGGCAGAGCACGCCGCCTGAGGCTAGCGGCAAGAACAGCGGCGCGCCGCGCCTTGCCGCT
The DNA here is from genome assembly GCF_009208555.1 of Janthinobacterium violaceinigrum. Classification (GTDB taxonomy): domain Bacteria; phylum Pseudomonadota; class Gammaproteobacteria; order Burkholderiales; family Burkholderiaceae_D; genus Janthinobacterium; species Janthinobacterium violaceinigrum. The sequence goes on from NZ_WFLI01000022.1 coordinate 41,801, forward strand.
TTCGTCTATATTGATTCGCAATCAATACGGAGGAAGGCGCGAGGCGATGGAACAAAAATGGCCGCAGCAAATCTGGATCGTGCGTCACGGCCAAAGCGCCGGCAACGTGGCGCGCGATGCTGCCGAAGCGGAACAACAGCTGTCGATCGCCATCGCCGAGCGCGATGTCGATGTCCCCCTCTCCAGCCTGGGCGCGCGCCAGGCGCAAGCGCTGGGCGACTGGTTCGCCACCCTTCCCCCTGAACAACAACCAACGGTCGTACTGTACTCGCCCTACGTGCGGGCGCAGCAGACGGCGCAAGCCGTGCTGGCACGCATCGATGCGGACAGCTTGAACTCCGTGGTGGCGGACGAGCGCCTGCGCGAAAAGGAGTTCGGCATCCTCGACCGTCTGACCGCGCGCGGCATCGCCAGCAAGTACCCGGAACTGCACGAGCAGCGCCAGCACGTGGGCAAGTTTTACTTCCGTCCTCCCGGCGGCGAAAGCTGGTGCGACGTCATCCTGCGCCTGCGCAGCGTGCTCGACACCATCACCCGCGAATACCGGGGCGAACGGGTCCTGATCGTCGGCCACCAGGTCATCGTCAACTGCTTGCGCTACCTGCTGGAACGCTGCGACGAGCAAGCCATCCTGGCCATCGACAAGGCGGCCGACGTGCCCAACTGCGGCATCACCTCGTACGCCTTCAATCCCGCCCTGGGCAGGCAGGGCAAGCTGCAGCTGGACCTGTGCAACTTCGTCGCCCCGCTGGAAGCGGCCGGCACTCCCGTCACGGCCCAGCCCGACATGCCGGCCGCGCCCAAGTCCTGACCCCGGGCCGAGCCCATCATCAAGAGGTGCCCCATGCCCGCCACGCAAATCACGCCCTCCCTGCTGCGTTCCTGGCCCCTGCCCATGCCCCGGCCCGACGGTGACAAGGAAGTGCGCGGCCATCTGCTGATCGTCGCCGGCTCGGCGGAAATGCCGGGCGCCATCGTACTGGCCGCCACGGCCGCCCTGCGGGCGGGCGCGGGCAAGCTGACCCTGGCGACGGGCGCGTCGGTGGCGACGCAGGTAGCGATGGCCATGCCCGAGGCGCGGGTCATCGGCCTCGATGAAACGGCGCTGGGCGGCTTCCGACACGAAGCGCAGTACCAGCTGGCGCCGTTGGCGGGCAAGGTGGACGCCGTCCTCGTGGGGCCAGGCATGTGCGACACGGCAGCCAGCTGCGAGCTGATGCGCCACCTGCTGCCCCTGTTTGCCGCCAGCCGCATGATCCTCGACGCGGGCGCCATGCAGGTTGTGCGCAAGCCGGCACAGCTGCGCTCGCCTTTCACCTTCCATCAACCCGTGCTGCTGACTCCGCATGCGGGCGAGCTGGCGCAGCTGATGGGCTTGTCGAAAGACGCCGTGCTGGCCGATCCGCTTGGCTGCGCCGTGGCAGCGGCGCAGCGCTGGCATGCCATCGTCGCCTTGAAGGGCGCGCTGAGCGTGCTCGCCATGCCCGACGGCAGCACCTGGACGCATGCGGGCGGGAATGTGGGGCTGGCCATTTCCGGTTCGGGCGACACCCTGGCCGGCATCATCTCGGGCCTGGCCGCGCGCGGCGCCCCGCTGGAGCAAGCGTGCGCCTGGGGCATCGCCGTGCATGCGCTGGCGGGCGACCAGCTGGCACTGCGCTTCGGCGTGCTCGGCTACCTGGCGCGCGAAATCCCGGCCGAGATTCCGGCCCTGCTGCGTCACCTGGCGGCGTAAAAACAACAGCATAAGCATATCCAGAAAGAATCGTTAGCGCACACCGCCACCTCCCTTAAGCTCATTGCAACTGTTTCCACACCGACACTAATCGAGCCCAAAGGACACCGCCTTGCACCCGCGCCATTTTCCAGCACCACCCGCCATTCCCGCCACGCCGCTGCGCGCCATCGTGCTTGCCTGCGCCATGCTGGGCGCACCCGCCGCCTGGGCCCAGGAGGCACAGACGGCCGCCGGCACTGACACGGCCACGGCCACGGCCAGCATCGACCAGGTCACCGTCGTCGGCTCGCGCGCGCGCAACCGCACCGTCTTCGACAGCAGCGTGCCCATCGACCGCTTCGGCGCGCGCGAAGTGAGCAATGCGCTGTCGACTGGTGACGTGGGCGCGGCCCTGCAAAACCTGTCGCCCTCGATCAACTTCCCCCGCATCGAATCGAGCGGCGCGTCGGACTCCGTGCGCGGCATCCAGCTGCGGGGACTGGCGCCGGACCAGGTGCTGGTGCTGATCAACGGCAAGCGCCGCCACACGAGCGCCGTGCTCGACACGGAAAGCAGCTTTGCCGGCACGGTGCCGGTGGACATCAATGCGATACCGCCCAACGCCATCGATCACATCGAAATCCTCCGCGACGGCGCCGGCGCCCAGTACGGCAGCGACGCCGTGGCGGGCGTCATCAACATCGTGCTGAAAAAAGCCCGCACGGGCGGCTCCGCTGCCGTCAGCTATGGCGCCAACCACACGCATTTCGAGCCCACCGATCGCACCTTGACGGATGGCCAGACCGTCATCGTCAACGCCGACTATGGCGTGCCGCTGGGCGAGGCGGGCTACTTCCGCTTCGGCGCGGAAACGCGGCGGCGCTCGCCCACGGAACGGGCCGGCCCCAGCGACGCAGGCTGGACGTCCTACAACTTCACGCCAGCCGACCAGGCGCTCGATGGCAAGGTGGTATTCAAGTCGGGCGACTCGCGCCAGCGCAACAACTATTTGTTCTACAACACCCAGCTCACGCTTGAAAACGGCCTGGACCTGTACTCGTTTGCCACCCTGAACGAACGCGCATCGGACGGCAGCGCCTACTTCCGCTATCCGGGCGACCCGTCGAACGTAGCAGCCCTGTATCCGAACGGCTACCGCCCCGTCACCAATGGCGACAAGCGCGACCTCAGCATCGTGGCCGGCGTGCGCGGCAGCGCGGGCGAGTGGAACTGGGATGCCAGCGCGCGCCACGGCAGCGACCGCTTTGACTACGGCGTCAGCCACTCCGTCAACGCCTCGCTGGGCGCGGCCAGCCCCACGCGCTTCAGCCTGGCTGGCTTCGATTTCCGCCAGAACGCCCTGAACGTCGATGCCACGCGCAGCATCGACCTGGGCTTGCCCGCCCCCTTGAGCGTGGCCGTGGGCGCCGAATGGATGCGCGAAACCTACACCAGCTCGGCCGGCGACCCCGCTTCGTATGCGGCCGGCAGCTTTACGGATGCGCCACCGGGCGCGCAGGCGGGACCGGGCTTGCGCCCATCGGACGCCTACGACGGCAGCCGGCAGATCCGCTCCGTGTATGCAGACGTGGAAAGCGATCTCACGCCGCGCCTGCTGGTGGGCGCCGCCGCCCGCTATTCCCACTACAGCGACTTCGGCAGCGCCAGCACGGGCAAGCTGTCCACGCGCTACAAAGTGACGGAAAATGTCCTCGTGCGGGGTTCGCTGTCGAACAGCTTCCGCGCACCGGCCCTCGTGCAGACGGGCTTCCGCTTCGCCACCCTGAATTTCAACGCCGATGGCACGGCCCTGCAAACGTCGGCCCTGCTGCCGGCCAGCGACCCGCTGGCGCGCAGCTTTGGCGCGCAGCAGCTGAAACCGGAAAAGTCGACCAACGTCTCGCTGGGCCTGGCCTGGAAACCGGCCGCCGCCACCAGCGTGACGGTGGACGCCTACGTGATCCGCATCCGCGACCGCATCACGCGTTCCAGCGACTTGCAAAGCGACGCCGTCACCGCCTACCTGGCCGCCAATGGCCGCAGCGACATCCAGTCCGTGGCCTACCTGGCCAACCTGCTCGACACGCGCACAAAAGGCCTGGACGTGGTGCTCAATCACGATCTGGCATTCGCTACAGGCAAGCTGAACCTGAACGCGGCGCTCAACCTGAACAAGACAACGCTCGACCAGGTGCGCCAGAGTTCTGCCGCGCTGGCCAACATCGATCCCAGTTTGAGCCTGCTGACGGAGACGGGTTTGTTCCGCATCAAACACGCGTCACCCGCCAGCAAATTGATACTGGGCGCCGACTGGCAGGCGGCAGGCTGGGGCGTGCAGGCGCGCGCCACACGCTTTGGCGAGCTGAAAGATTTTTCGTACGACAGCGATGCGCCCCTGATCGACGGCATCCCTGCACAGCGTTTCGGCGCCGTCTGGTCGCTGGACCTGGAAGGTCAATTGAAACTGAGCAAGCAGCTGACCTTGAGCGTGGGCGGCAACAATATCCTCGACCGCTATCCGCAGCGCGTACGGGAAACGAATAACGCCACCTATGGCGGCGCCCTGCCCTACAATTTCATCAATCCCATCGGCGTCAATGGCGCGTATTTCTACGCCAAGCTGAGCTACACCTTCTAGGACACGGAAAGAGCATATGATCATCAACCGAATTTCTCACCTCGCCTCCCACCTCGTCGCCGGCGCCTGCCTGAGCGCCCTCCTGCTGTCCAGCGCCCAGGCTGCCGCGCCGCTGGTGCTGATGACGGACTTCGGCACGGCCGACGGCGCCGTATCCGCCATGCATGGCGTCGCCTATGGCGTCGACCCGCAGCTGACCATTTCGGACCTCACGCACCAGATTCCCGACTACGACATCTGGCTGGGCGCCTACCGTTTGTACCAGACGGCCAATTATTGGCCGCAAGGCACGGTGTTCGTTTCCGTCATCGACCCGGGCGTGGGCACCAACCGCAAGTCCGTGGTGCTGAAAACCAAGGGCGGACGCTACTTCGTGGGGCCGGACAATGGCCTGTTCACCCTGATCGCCGAACGCGACGGCGTGGCCGAACTGCGCGAAATCGATGAAAAGGTCAACCGCCTGGCCGGCTCCGCCGAGTCCTACACCTTCCATGGCCGCGACGTGTACGCGTACGTGGGCGCGCGCCTGGCCTCGGGCGCCATCAGCTATGAGCAGGTGGGTCCGCAACTGCCGAACGAATCCGTCGTCAAGATTGCATATCAAAAACCTGTGCGCGATGGCCATACCATCCGCGGCATCGTGCCCGTGCTCGACGTCAAGTATGGCAATGTGTGGACGAATATCCCGAAATCCCTGCTCGACGAATTGCAGGTGAAACTGCACGATCCGCTGCAAGTGCGCATTTTGCACAAGGGTAAGCAAGTGGCCAAGGTCACCGCGCCATTCGAGCACACGTTCGGCGGCGTCGCCAAGGGCAAGCCGCTGGTCTACCTGAACAGCCTGCTCGATGTTGCCGTGGCCATCAGCCAGGGTGACTTTGCTGCCAAACACCACGTCGCCTCGGGCGTGGATTGGGAAGTGGAAGTGAGCAAGGCCCCTGCCGCCAAATAAACCGTCGCCTGCGGCCAGGACGCCCTGTCCTGGCCCATTCTCTCCCGTTCACGTGGCGCGCTTGCGCCATGTCAAAGCGGATCGCCGCTCCTGCCGCCGATGGCCGCTGATTTGTAAATCCGGTGAACCTGCGCGCCCCTGCCTACTCTAATTTTTGCAAGCGATGCCAGCCTTGCTACGACGGCCTGCCCGCACGGTGGCAGACGGCCTGGCGAGGTACGATCACCCACGACAGCTTTCCAACGAGAAAGGAACAATCATGACGGCTCCACTCCCTAGCACCAGCAAGCTTGTCCTCGGCACCGCCATCGTGTGCGCGCTGCTGGCCGGTTGCAACAAGCACAACGAGACCACCAACGCCACCCCGCCAGCCACGCCCGCGACACCCGCCACCACGCCAGGCACGAACGGCAGCGGCACCTCGGGCACCAGCGGCACGACCACGCCGGACGCCACTGCGCCTGCCACCCCATCCGTTGCACCGGGCACCAATCCCGACGGCACGACCATGCCGCCGGCCACCCCGCCCGGCACTACGCCTGGCACCGGGACCGGGACCGGCACCACCACGCCACCGCCGCGCAGCAGCTAAAAGCCCCGTCCGCTTCGCCCCGGCAGCGGACCGCGCATACCGTCCTCGCATGCCGTCCTGGCGTGCCGTATTGCATGCCGTATTTGCTGCCGTATTTGCTTGCGCTATTTTTCATCCCGTATTTGCCTGCTGTATTTGCCTGCTGTATTTGCCTGCTTTATTTAGCTACTTTATTTAGCTGCTTTATTTACCCGCGGCATTTCAACGCAGTACCAAGTAATCCTCAGGAAATTATTGTGCAGTTATGACGAACAGAGCCGGATGCCATGCAAGGCGCCCGCTGCGACCCAGTGCAAGCACTGCTGGCAGTGGGCAACGCCGCAGAGCGCCGGTTATGGAAGTCAGAAATCACCATAATTTATTGGGGCTTACTTGGCACGCGGTATGAACAGATGGCATCGGCGCGGCGCAGAAAGAGCCTTCCCGCGAAGGCTCTTTTCGCATCCCCGCTCTGCTACGGCGCATTGCGGCATGGCGCCCTTGATCCGCCACCCTTGATCTCGCCGGCGCTGCGTCAATGGGCGGGCACGGCTTTGCCAGCTTCGCGCGCGCTGAGCGCCTGGTGGTCCGCCGCCAGGAACAGATACATGGCTGGCACCACGAACAGGGTAAACAGGGTGCCGATGGACAGGCCAGTGAAAATCACCAGTCCCATCGCGTGGCGCCCGGCCGCGCCCGCACCCGAAGCGATCACCAGGGGCAGCACGCCGAACACCATGGCCGCCGTCGTCATCAGGATGGGACGCAGGCGCACGGCAGCGGCCGCTTCGACGGCTTCGCGCTTGCTCTTGCCCGTCTTTTGCAGCTGATTGGCCACTTCCACGATCAGGATGCCATGCTTGCTGATCAGTCCCATCAAGGTCACCAGGCCCACTTCCGTGTAGATGTTGATTGACGCAAAGCCGAGGAAGATGAACATGGTGGCGCCAAACAGGGCCAGCGGGACGGAAACGAGGATCACGACGGGATCGCGGAAGCTCTCGAACTGCGCCGCCAGCGCCAGGAAGACGATCACCACGGCAAACAGCATGGTGACGATGAAGCCGCCCGATTCCTGCACGAACTGGCGCGACTGCCCCGCATAATCGGCCGTGTAGCCGCTGGGGACAACCTGGGCCAGCGTGTCGCGCATGAAGCCCAGCACCTCGCCCTGCGAGGCGCCGGACACGCCGGACAGGGTGACGGAGTTCAGTTGCTGGAAACGGTTGATCGACTCCGGCACGACATCGTACTGGATATGCGCCACCGTGCTGGCCGGTATCATCGTGCCGTCGGGCGTCTTGATATGGAAGTCCAGCACGGCCGAAGGATTGAGGCGGTCGACCTGCAGCACCTGCGGAATCACTTTATACGAGCGTCCCGCGATGGAGAAGTAATTGACGTAGGCGCCGCCCAGGGCCGCCCCCAAGGCCGCTCCGACATCCTGCTGCGTCATGCCCAGCGCGGCAACGCTGTCGCGGTCGATCACGACGGTGGCTTGCGGCTTGTCGATCTTCAAGTCCGTGTCGATGAAATAGAACTTGCCCGACGAGCGCGCCTTCTCCAGCACCTGCTGCGCGATGGTATCGAGGTTTTCAAACGGTTCCGTGGTGGCGATGACGAATTGCACGGGCAAGCCAGAGGAACCCGGCAAGGCGGGAAACTGGAAGGCGGCCACGCGGGCGCCGGCAATCCTGTTCCAGCCCGCCTGCAAGTCTTGCTGCACTTGCTGGGCGTTGCGCGCGCGCTCGCCCCAGGGCGTCATCAGCATGCCGCCGAAACCCGAATTGACGGTCGGCACGCCCGTGATCTGGAACATCTGGCTGTATTCGGGCATGGCCTTGGCCACCAGGTAGATCTGCTCGGCATACACTTGCATCTGGTCCGAGGTGGCCGTCGGGTCGCCCACCACCTGCGACAGCACGACGCCCTGGTCTTCCTCGGGCGCCAGTTCGGACTGCGACATCTTGAACATCAGCCCCAGCACCACCATCAGTATCGCCGCCATGACGATGAGCACCACCCAGGTATCGAGCAGCGCGTGCAGCAGCCGCTGGTAGGCGTCGTGCACCTTGCCGAAGACGCGGTCGATCGCTTGCACGAAGCGGCCGCTATCCTGCTCCGGGCGGAAAAAGCGCGAACACATCATGGGCGACAGGGTCAGGGCCACCACGCCCGACACGGCCACGGCGCCGGCCAGGGTGAAGGCGAACTCGGTAAACAATGCCCCCGTCAGCCCGCCCTGGAAGCCGATGGGCACGTACACGGCGATCAGCACCACCGTCATCGCCAGGATGGGGCTGCCCAGTTCGCGCGCCGCCAGCAGGCTGGCCTCCAGCGGCGGCTGGCCCTGCTTCATGTGGCGGTCCACGTTTTCCACCACGATGATGGCGTCGTCGACCACCAGGCCGATGGCCAGCACGATGGCCAGCAAGGTCAGCAGGTTGATGGAATAGCCGAGCGCCAGCATGGCGGTAAACGTGCCGATCAGGGATAGCGGCATGGCGATCACGGGCACGATCACGGCCCGCAGGCTGCCCAGGAACAGGTAGATGACGATGGTGACGATCAGCAGCGCCTCGACCAGGGTCTTGATGACTTCGCGGATGGACGTATTGATGAAGAACGTGGAGTCGTACACGATTTCGCCCGTCAGCCCGGCCGGCAACTGGGACTGGATGTCCGGAAAGCTGACGCGCACGCGCTTGGCCACGTCGAGGATATTGGCTTCGGGCGCCACCTTGATGCCGATGAAGACGGAGCGCACGCCGCTGAAGGCCACGTTGAAATCGTAGTTTTCCGAGCCCAGCACGACGGTGGCCAGGTCTTCCAGGCGCACGATGGAGTCGCCGCTGCGCTTGACGACGAGCTGCCTGAATTCCTCGACCGAATGCAGATCCGTGCCGGCCGTCAGGGGCACGGTCACCATCTGGCCCTTGCTGGACCCCAGCGCGGCCAGGTAATTGTTATTGCCCAGGGCGGTGCTGACCTCGGCCGCCGTCACGCCGAACGCAGCCATCTTGTCCGCATCCAGCCAGGCGCGCAGCGCGAACAGGCGCGCCCCCAGCAATTCCGCCGTCTGCACGCCGCTGATGGAATCGAGCTTGGGCTTGACCACGCGGCTCAGGTAATCCGTCACATTATTCGTCGGCAAGGTCTTGCTGTAAAAGCCCAGGTACATGGCGTCCGTCGTCTGTCCCATCTGCACCGTCAGCACGGGCGTCTGCGCCTGCACGGGCAACTGGTTTTTCACGGAGCTGACCTGGGTATTGATTTCCGTCAAAGCCCGGTTCGCATCGTAATTGAGGCGCAAGGTGGCCGTGATGGTCGACACGCCGCTGCTGCTGGACGAAGACAGGTAATCGATGCCCTGCGCCTGGGCGATGGCCGATTCCAGCGGCTGCGTGATGAAACCGGCCACCGTCTGCGCATCGGCGCCGTAATAGGTGGTGGAGATCGTCACGACGGCGTTCTGCGTCTTCGGATACTGGTTGATGGGCAGGCTGAACAGGGAGCGCAAGCCCAGCACCACCAGCAGCAGGCTCACCACCATCGCCAGCACGGGCCGGCGGATAAAGAGATCGGTGAAGTTCATGGCGGCGCCTCAGTGTTCCTGCGGTGTGGGCTGCGGGTTGTTGCGCGGCTCGACGACGTTGCTGATCACGACGGGGCTGCCATTCTTGAGCTTGATCTGCCCGCTGGTGACGACCTGCTGCCCCTCGGACAAGCCCGTCAGCACGGCCACCTGGTCGCCCCGCGTTTCGCCCGTGGTGACAAACACTTGCCGCACCACCAGTTCGCCCGCCTTGGGCGGCGGCGCGGCGGGGCCCGCGCTGCCCGACGCGGCGGCCTTCGGCGCCGGGACCGGCGCCGGATGCACGACGAAGACGGTGGAACCATACGGGTTGTAGGTGATCGCCGTCTGCGGCAAGGTCAGATACTGTTTCTTCGCGCCCACTTCCACGTGGACGTTGGCAAACATGCCCGGCAACAAACGCCGCTGGGGATTGGGCACCGTGGCCTCCACCTGCACATTGCGCGTGGCGGGATCGACCTTGGAACTGATGGCGCTGACCTTGCCCGCAAACGCCGTGTCCGCATGCGCATCGCTGGACAGCTTCAGCGCCTGCCCCACTTGCAGGCCCCCCAGCTGCTTTTGCGGAATATAGAAGTCGACGTAGATGGGGTCGATGGTTTGCAGGGTGACGATCTTGTCGCCGGGATTCAGGTACTGGCCCGGATTAACGGTGGTAATGCCCAGTTTCCCCGCGAACGGCGCGCGGATGGTTTTCTTGTCCACCAGTGCCGCCTGCTGGGCGGCCAGCGCCTTGCGGCTTTTCACGTCGGCCAGGTCGCTGTCGATCTGCGCCTGGCTGATCGCCTGCACGGCAAACTGCTGGCGGTCGCGCGCCAGCACGGACGCAGCCAGTTCGGCGGCAGCCTCCAGCGCGCGCAGCTGCGCCAGGTCCGCGTCGGCATTGAGCTGCACCAGCACCTGCCCCGCCGTCACTTCCTGACCGGACTTGAAATGGATGGACCTGACGAGGCCGGCGATTTCGCTCGTCACGTCGACGCCGCGCACGGCCACCAGGGTACCCACCGACGCCAGGTGAGGCTGCCAGTCGGCCTTGCGGATGGTGGTCGCCGACACCGTCTGCGGTGCCGGCTTGGGCGAACTGGCCATGAGCTGGCGGATGTGCAGGAAAAAACCCAGCGCCAGCAGGGCAATCAACAGCACCACCGCCCCCAGCATGATGAGCATGCGTTTCGTGCGTTTCGTCATGGATGCGCTCCTTGTCATTGCCTGCCGCTGCCCCTGCCGTGTTTCAAGGCCCTGCATTGCAAACCCGTCAGTCCGTGCCTGCCGCCAGCGGCAAACTTGTTGCCGTGGAAACGGCCGGCAGCGCGGGGCGGTTCCACCAGCCGCCGCCCAGCGCCTGGAACAGCGCGGCGCTGTCCGCATGGCGGGCCGCCTGCGCCTGCACCAGGCCCACCCTGGCCTGCTGGTAGGTGCGCTGGGCATCGAGCAAACTCAGGTAGCTGATGGCGCCCAGCTTGAATTGCTGCGTACTCAGCGCCAGCGATTCGCTGGCCAGCGCCTCCACTTCCGCTTGCTGCTGCAATGCGGCGGCATCGGCCTCGAGGGCCCGCAGGCTGTCCGCCACATTCTGGAAGGCGCCCAGCACGGTGGCGCGGTAATCGGCCGCCGCGCCCTCGTAGGCGGCGATGGCGGCACGCCGCCTGGCGCGCAGCGCGCCGCCATTGAACAGGGGCTGTGCCAGCCCCGCCGCCACGCCCCACACGGAGGAACTGCCGTGCAGCAGCGCGGGAAAGCTGGTGGCCAGCGCGCCCACATTGCCCGTCAGGGTAATTTGAGGGTACATGGCTGCCGTGGCGACGCCGATCTGCGCGCTGGCCTGCTGCAGCAACGCTTCGCTGGCGCGGATGTCGGGACGCTGGCGCACCAGGGCCGACGGCAGCGAGACGGGCAAGTCCTGCGGCAAGTGCAGCGACGCCAGGTCGAATTCAGGCAAGCCGGGTTCACTGGGCAGCCTGCCCGCATACACGGACAGCTGGTGGCGCGTCAGGGCCAGGGCTTTTTCCAGCGGCGGCACGCTGGCCCGCGTCTGCGCCACCGTGTTGCGCTGGAGTAGGACCGTGGCGCGGGGGATGGCGCCGAAGCGGAATTGCTGTTCGATCACGTCCAGCTGTTTCTGTTGCGCGTCGAGTATTTCACCGGTGGCTTGCAACTGCCCGCGCAGGGATGCGTCGCGTATGGCCGTCGTCACCAGGTTGCCCATCAGGGCCAGGTACACGGCTTCCAGCTGGTATTGCCGATAGTCGACAAGCGCTTGCAAGCCCTCCAGCTGGCGCTTGTTGCCGCCAAACACATCCAGGGCATACGATACGTTCACCGAGGCATTGTACAAATTGAGCACGCCGCCCGCCCCTTCCAGGCGGCTGGTCTTTTCGCGGGTGACGCCCAGCTGGGCCCCCACTTCGGGAGTCAGCAGGCTGCCGGACAGGGCCCGGTAGTTTTCATCGGCCTGGCGCAGGGCCGCCTGGGCCGATGCCAGGCCGGGGCTGCGCGCGAGGGCATCGCGCACCAGCCGGTCCAGCGCCGTCGATTGAAACAGCGACCACCATTGCGCGGGAATATCCTGGCCAGGCACGAAGCGCTGCGCCTGGCCTGCGGGACCGGGCGCCGCCGCGGTTTGCGCCGGCAAGGGCGCCGGCGTGTAGCTGTCGCCGCCGCCAGGGGCAGCGGGACGGTGGAACTCCGGCCCCGCGGCGCAGGCGGCCAGCAGGCAAGCCATGAGGATGCCGAGACTGGGCTGCCGGATGCTGGAGGGCATGGTTCTTATCCGATACGTTGCAGTGCCACATCGCCGTTGAAAAATATCCCGAAAGTATCTCTGCACAGGCTGGCGACTGCGCCCACCCGTTCTACGATTGTAGAGCACCTGACGTAAAAAGAGCCTTCCGAAGAAGGCTCTTTGACTTGGCACAAGGATTGCGCAGCCGAGGCTGCCTGACTTACTTTTGCAGGCTGATCGACGCCGCTTTCGGCGCGCGGCGTCCCATCAGGAACAGCACGGCCTTTTTCAGCATGCGGTAGACGAAGCGCACCAGCAGCAAGGTCAGCACGCACTCGAACATGGTCAATATCATGGCCACGGCCACGGGCATGCGTTCGGCGCGGCGGTGGAACTTGGCCACGGCGCCATCGCGGGCGATCTCGATGCTGTCATAGAAGGTCGGCACGACCAGCAGGGTCAGAATCGTCGAGGTGATGGTGCCGCCGATGATGGCGATCGCCAGTGGACGGTAGAACTCGCCGCCCTCGCCCAGGCCCAGCGCCACGGGGAACATGCCGGCGATCAGCGCAAACGTCGTCATCAGGATGGGGCGCAGACGCATGCGGCCCGCATACATCAGCGCATCTTCGCGGCCATGGCCCTCTTCCTCGCGCTTGCGCGCCGCGTCCAGCAGCAGGATGGCGTTCTTGGCGACCAGGCCCATCAGCATGATGATGCCGATAAAGCTCATCAGGTTGAGGGTGTTGTTCGTGATCACCAGCGCCACCACCACGCCGATCAGACTGAGCGGCAAGGACATCATCACGGCCACCGGCGCCGTAAAGGAACCAAACTGCATCACGAGAATCAAATACATCAGGCCGATACCCATCACCAGCGCGATCAGCATTTCCGTGAACAGCTCCTGCTGGTCCTGACCGGCGCCGCCGAGCGCCAGGCCGTAGCCGGGCGGGAAGTCGATGGAGTTGGCCAGTTTCATGGCGTCGCTCGTCACTTCGCCGTTCGAGCGGCCCTGTGCATTGGCCGACACGGTAATCGTGCGCTTGCCATTCTTGTGCTCGATACCGGACGGGCCCTTGCCCATGGTAATGGTGGCGATCTGGTCCAGCGGCACCATTTGCGACGTGCCCGTCACGCTGATGGGCAGGCGCTCGATGTTTTCCGATGCCACACGGTCATCGGGATGCAGGCGCACGGCCACGTCGCGCGTCTCGCCCGTCGGATCGACCCAGTCGCCCACTTCCACGCCGGCAAACGCCACGCGCAGCGATTGCGCCGCATCATTGACGGAAATGCCCATCGAATTGGCCAGGCCACGGTTGAGCTCAATCTGCAGCTCGTTTTTCGGGTCCTGCTCGGACAGGCCCACGTCGACGGCGCCGGGAATGGTGCGCAGCTTGTCCATGTAGGCATTCGTAATTTCCATGAGTTTACGCGAGTCGGGACCCGTGAATTCCACCTGGATCGGCTTTTGCGAACCGTTGCTCAAGTCATCCTGCACCACGTATTCGGCCCCCACCAGGCGCGACATCTTCTCGCGCAACTCGACGGCAATTTCCTTGGCCGAACGCTTGCGGGTATTGCGTTTGCCGATGTCGACATACACGCGTCCGCCGCCCGCATTGATGGAGCTGTTGGTATCCTTGGTTTCAGGCAAGGTACGCGCCAGCACGGCCGCCGCTTCCAGTTTCAAGCGCGAATACTCGATGCTGCTCGACGATGGCGTGCGCACATTGATCATCAGATTGCCCGAGTCGGATGCCGGCAAGAAACTCGTGCCGCCATGCGTGGCGTGCAGGACGATGGCGCCCACCAGGCTGCCGAAGGCGATCACGGCCATCCAGCGGCGGTGATGCAGGGCCCAGGCGATCACGCGGCCATAGCGGTCAGCCTGGTGGTCGAACCAGTGGTTGAATTTTTCCAGCACACGGCCGATGCCTTTTTTCGGCGCCGAGTGTTCCTCGACCGGGTCGCCCCAGTAGGCCGACAGCATGGGGTCAAGCGTAAACGAGATGCCCAGGCTCACCAGCACCGAGCACGTCACCGTCAAGGCGAACGGGCGGAACCATTCGCCGGAGATGCCCGGCATGAAAGCGACGGGAATGAAGACGGCGATGATGGAGAAGGTGGTGGCGGCCACGGCCATGCCGATCTCGGCCGTGCCTTCCAGCGCGGCCGTGCGGCGGTCCTTGCCCATCTGCATGTGGCGCACGATGTTTTCGCGCACCACGATGGCATCATCGATCAGCACGCCAATGGCCAGCGACAGGCCCAGCAAGGTCATGAAGTTCAGGGTAAAGCCGCACAGCCACACGGCAATGAAGGCGGCAATCACGGACGTGGGCAGGCTCAGCGCCGTGATCAGGGTCGACCGCCAGGAGTTGAGGAAGGCGTAGACGACGAAAATCGTCAGCACGGCGCCCAGCACCAGCGATTCGATCACATTGTTCAGGCTATGCTGGGCGTTTTCGCCGCCGTCGCGCGTCACTTGCAGGATCGTGCCTTTCGGCAAGGTCTTGTTGATCTCCGCCACCATGTCGCGGATCTTGTTGGCCACGCTGACGGTCGAGGCGTCGCGCACGCGGGTAATCGAAATGCCCACGTTGGGCTTGCCGCTGCGCATGCTCAAGCTGTTGACTTCGGCAAAGCCATCCTCGATGGTGGCCACTTGCGCCAGGCGCACGATTTCCTCGCCGCGGCGCTTGATCACCACTTTTTCGAAGTCGCTAGGCGACTCGATGCGGCCCACCAGGCGGATGCTTTTCTCGTCCAGGGTGCCGCGCACCTTGCCCACGGGCGCATTCGTGTTCTGGTTGCGCAGGGCGGTGACGACGTCGCTGACGGAAACGTTATATTCACGCAGCTTTTCCGCCCGCAGCAGCACGGACAGTTCGCGCTTGAGCGAACCGCCCACGTTGACCAGCGCCACGCCGTCGACGGTGCGGAAGCGGTCGGACAGCACGTCTTCGGCCAGGCGCGAAATTTCCGCATGGCTTTGCGTATTCGACGACAGCGCCAGCTGCATGATCGGTTCGGCAGCCGGGTCGATGCGCTGCAGGATAGGCTCGCGCATTTCCGTCGGCAACTTGTAGCGCACGGCGGCAATCGCATTGCGGATATTGTCGGACGCCTCGATCAGGTTGGTATTGAACGAGAACTTCAGGAAGATGCTGGCCGCGCCTTCATTCGAGTCGCTATTGACCTCGGTCACGCCGGAAATGCTTTGCAGCGATTTTTCCAGACGGTTCACCACTTCGCGCTCGACCGTATCGGGCGATGCGCCAGGGTAAGGAATGCTGACGACGATGAACGGCACTTCGACGTCCGGATTCTGGTTGACGCGCAATTTCTTGAGCGCCAGCAAGCCGACGCACATCATTGCCAGGATCAGGACGATGGTGGCAGTGGGCCGCTTGATACTGAAATCGGAAAGAAACATGGCTTAGTTTCCTTTACCGGCAACGGCGGAGCTGCTGCTGGCCACGGCGGCTGCCGGCACGGCCTTGGCGGCCGTCAACTCCACTTTCTGCCCATCCTTGAAGGTCGAGCCCGGCGTGCGCAGCACGGTGTCGCCGCTGGCCAGGCCGCTTTGCACTTCCCACTGGCCCGTGCGCACGTCGCGCGTGCCGATGTGCAGGGTGGCCTTGTGCAGGGCCTTGTCCTTGACTTTCCACGTGTACGTGACGTCGCCCGCCTTCACCAGAGCCGAGTCGGGTATCATCAGCGCGCTGATGCTGTCCGTCTCGATGCGCCCTTCCGCATACAGGCCAGCCACACGCGGTTGTTCCTTGTCATTGAAATCGACGAGCACGGCCACCTGGCGCGTGACGGCATTGGCGGCCGGGTCGACGCGGCGCACCTTGCCCGCAAAATCCTGTCCCGGATAACCGTTGATGCGGAACAGTACAGGCTGGCCCACCTTGACGACGCCGATCTTGTCGGCCGACACCAGGCCTTCCAGGCGCATGCTGGTCGGATCGATGACCTTGATCAATTCCTTGCCGATTTGCGCCGTATCGCCATTCGATACCTTGCGCTCGCTCACGATGCCGTCGAACGGCGCGCGCACGAGGGTGCGCTGCAACTGCTGGCGCGCCTGGACGGCGCGGCTCTTCGCGGCGGACAGATCGCTTTGCGCATTGTTGCGGCGGATTTCCGCGTCTTCCAATGCCTGCGTCGAGGTCATGCCCGAGGCGCGCAGGGTTTTCATGCGCTGGAACATGCGTTCGGACTGCTCCAGCACCTGGCTGGCGGCGCGGCTGGCTTCCTCGGCCGAATTGAGGCTGTCGCGGATGGACGTTTCGTCCAGGCGCACCAGCACGTCGCCCCGCTTGACGGCTTCGCCGTTTTCCTTCATGACCTGGATCACCACGGCCGATACTTCCGCGCGCAAGTCCGCGTTGCGCTCCGGCTGCACGGAACCGGTGATGACGGGGCCTGACGCCAGCGCATTGCTTTGTATGGTCAGCAAGTCTTCCGGAGACACGAGCAGATTGGCGGCGGCGCCCGCCTGTTCCTTGGCGCCTTTGTCGCCCTTGCCGGGATCTTTGGACTCTTTGCCACAAGCGGTCAAGGCAGAAGCGATTGCCAGAACAAACAGGGTTTTGCGCAACATGGGTAATTCTCCGGATAGATAGCACCGCTACCGTCCCGGCGGCCCGGATAGGGCAGCAGGCGATAGCAAGCATTTATTTTTATTAAAACCACAAGCGCCAAAGTATCCATGAGTGCGTCTGGGCATGTCAATCGGCCGTTTCCTGTAATGCTTTAATCAATGGATGAAACGTAGTTTTTACGCCCTGAAACGCAAAACCCCGCCTTGAAGCGGGGTTTTGCGTTGCCGGATAAGCGGGCCTAGCGGGCGAAAACGTAGTTGATCAGGAAACCGATGGCCACGCCCGTGCACAGGCCGCCGGCGATCTCGACCAGGGTATGGCCCATGCGCTCGCGCAAGGTCTTGTGCGCGGGGCTGGACGCTTCCCCGGCCAGGCGGTTGATGGCCGCAGCCTGCTTGCCCACATGCTGGCGCAGGCTGTTGGCGTCGATGATGACGATGAAGGCCAGGGTGACGGCCACGCCGAAGGCGGGATGGCCTATGCCTTCCCGCAAGGCGATCAGTGTTGCCATGCTGGAAACGACGGCGCTGTGGTTGCTGGGAAAGCCGCCATTGCCGACCAGGCCGAATGCCCATTGCCGCGTGCGGACACTGTTGATCAGGAATTTGATCGGTCCGACCAGGATCCAGGTGATCAGGGGCGTGACGAGGTAAGCGATATCCACGGGGTATTCCTTCTTATATGTCTGTAAAGTCTATGAGGGGCTGCGGCAGCCAGATGGGCGCGCCGCAATTATCGCAGATCGGCCACGCCAGCAGAACTGTCTGTCGCCCGCCTATAAAACGCCGCCCCCGGCGGCAACTAATATAAAATCATGGCATATACAACAATTGACGTATATCAACACTGAGTGCGGCGCACACAGCGGCGCGGATAATCAAACGTCTTCCATACTTGCAACGGGGTCCTCATGCGGCATTTCAGAATTTCCTTTTTAGTCACTTTTATCCTGATGGCGGTGTCGGGCTGGTGGGGTTACAGCCACGGCGGCATGCCCGGCATGATCCAGGCGCTGTGGATCACGGGCGTGCTGGGCATCATGGAAGTGTCGCTGTCGTTCGACAATGCCGTGGTCAATGCCTCGGTCTTGCGTCACTGGAATGAATTCTGGCAAAAACTGTTCCTCACGGTCGGTATCCTCGTCGCCGTCTTCGGCATGCGGCTGCTGTTCCCGCTGGTCATCGTTTCCGTCGCCACGGGCCTGGGCCTGGTCGACGTGTGGACCATGGCCACCACGACGCCGGACGTGTATGCCAAGCACCTGACGGACAACCACGCGCAGGTGGCGGCGTTCGGCGGCGCCTTCCTGCTGCTGGTCTTCCTGAACTTCCTGTTCGACGACGAGAAGGAATTGCACTGGCTCGGTTGGGCCGAGGAAAAAGTCAATGCGCTGGGCACCGAAAGCCTGGCCGTGCTGATCACCATGGGCGCCGTGGCCGCCTGCGTGGCCATGGGCCCTGCGGAACAAAAATACAGCGTGCTGGCGTCGGGCATCGTCGGCATCGCCGTCTACATCGGCGTGAACTGGATCAGCGGCTTGCTGGAAGAAGGCGAACCGGACTTGCAGGATGACGAAGAAGAAAACGCGGCACCGGCTAAAAACGGCAATGGCGACCTCGTGAAAACCGTGGCGCGCGGCAGCATCGGCGGCTTCCTGTACCTGGAAGTGCTCGATGCCTCGTTCAGCTTTGACGGCGTGATCGGCGCGTTCGCCATCACCAACGACGTTGTCATCATCATGCTGGGCCTGGCCATCGGCGCCATGTTTGTGCGTTCGATGACGGTCTTCCTCGTGCACAAGGGCACCCTGGACGAATTCGTCTACCTCGAACACGGCGCCCATTATGCGATCGGCATCCTGGCCTTGATCATGCTGGCCTCCGTCAAGTACCATATTCCGGAGTGGTTCACGGGCCTGTCGGGCGTGGCCTTCATCCTGGTCTCGCTGTGGTCGTCCTTGCGTTATCGCAAACGGCACGCGGCACAAGCTTGAAATCGGGGAGATCGTCCCCAATTGAGAGAGTGATGGCACGAGCGCCTTACGCGCTCATCCCATGCAGGTATGTTTAAGTAAATTACTGAAAAGGAGCACCACATGGCAATCAGTTTGCAAAAAGGCGGCAACGTCAACCTGAGCAAGGAAGCACCGAACCTGAAGAAGATCATCGTCGGCCTCGGCTGGGATCCTCGTTCGACCGACGGCGCCACCTTCGACCTTGACGGCAGCGCTTTCCTCCTGAAAAGCGACGGCAAAGTCCGTGGCGACTCTGACTTTATCTTCTACAACAACCTGAAGTCGACCGACGGCTCCGTCGTCCACACGGGCGACAACCAGACGGGCGAAGGCGAAGGCGACGATGAGCGCATCGAAATCGACCTGACCCGCGTACCAAACGACATCGACCGCATCAGCATCACCGTCACGATTCACGACGCCGACGCGCGCCGCCAGAACTTCGGCATGGTGTCGAAAGCCTTCATCCGCTGCCTGAACGCGGAAGGCGAGCGCGAAATCGCCCGCTACGACCTGTCCGAAGACAGCTCGACGGAAACGGCGATGATCTTTGGCGAGATCTACCGCTACAACGGCGAATGGAAGTTCAAGGCCATCGGCCAGGGCTTCAACGGCGGCCTGGGCCCCCTCGCCCGTTCGTTCGGCGTCAATGCCTGACATTCACGCTCGTTAAACCTGCCGGCCGCTCATTGAGCGTGCCCGCGAGGGTTTTTCGGAGTGAATTGCATAAATGTCATATCATCACTGCCGCCTGCACAGTTCAGGCGGCTTTTTTTTGGAGATTTATCATGCCAGTATTTAGTGTCACGGGCGACGTCGATCCTTTCCTCCACGTCAGCATGAAACAGGGCGAAACCATCTATTGCGAATCCGATGCGATGGTGATGATGGAAACGGCGCTGGACTTGAAGGGCAAGATGACGGGCGGCCTGGGCAGCGCCATCATGCGCCGCTTCGCCAACGGCGAATCGTTCTTCCAGCAGCACATCGAAGCGGTGCGCGGCAGCGGCGACTGCCTGCTCTCGCCCACCCTGCCGGGCGCCATCGAAGTGGTCGACGTGGGCGCGCGCCAGTACCTGCTCAACGACGGCGCCTTTGTCGCCGCCACCTCGGGCACGGAAATGAAAGTGCGCACGCAAAGCATCGGCAACGCATTGTTCGCGCAATCGGGCGGCTTCTTCGTCATGGAAACGGCGGGCACGGGGCAAGTGGTGGTGTCGGGCTTCGGCTCCATGTTCCAGCTCGACGTCGAGCCGGGCAAGGATGTCGTGATCGACAATTCCCACGTGGTCTGCTGGGACAATAGCCTGAAATACGAAATTTCCGTCACCACGGGCGGCGGTTCGGGCGGCGGCGGCATCGGCGGCTTCCTCGGCAATATCGTCAACAGCGTGACCAGCGGCGAAGGCATCGTGCTGCGCTTTTCCGGCTCGGGCAAGGTGTTCATCTGCTCGCGCAACCGCGACGCGTTCCTCAAATGGACAGCCTCCGGCAAAGCTAGCTAGAGGCACCTGACCAAACCTACTACGCGTCGGCATAGGCGGCCTGCGATGCTCACCGTACTTTAGTACGGTTGCGCTTCTCGGCCACCTCTTCCTTCCGCTCGCTACGGTTTTGTCAGGCGCTGTTAGTTTGTTGCTCAACGTTGTAGTTCAAAAAAATTCTAAGGCCAGGTTAAGTCTGGCTCGCTAGAATCCCCGCGCGCGCACCTGCGCGCGGCTTTCCCTTTCTTTACCCGGTCCCCGTACATGCAAAGAGTCTGGTTCAACAAAACATTTTCCTCGGTCGGCACGGCCATGCGCCTGATCCGCGAGGCCGATAGTGCCGCCACGGGCGGCCAGCCCCGCTACCACATCGTGTGCAGCAATACGAATGCGCATGCGGCGGCGTTCCTGTCGGCCCACGAATACGCGGTCGAACCGTCGGGATTGACCGGCCTCAATTATGTGGAGTGGTGCCTGGAATTTTGCCGCGACCGCCACATCACGATTTTCTGGCCCGGCAAGGAAGCCGGCCTGATCGGCAGCGCCAGCGCGCGTTTCGCCGCCATCGGCACGCGCGTGCTCAGCGTGGCCAGCGAAGAGACGCTGGCCCTGATGCACGACAAGGCGCGCTTCTGCGACGGCCTCGACCTGCCCATGGCGCGTCCGGCCGACTACCGCGCCGTCACCACCATCGCCGACTACGACGCCGCCTACGCCGAGCTGCGCCCCCTGCACCGCAAGCTGTGCATCAAGCCATCGGAATCCGTATATGGCCTGGGCTTTGCCGTGCTCGATGAAGAGCGCACCAGCGCCCAACTGCTGCTGGCCGGCGCCGCCTACCAGATCAATGCGCAGGAGCTGCGCAGCGGCCTGGCGCAGATGGCATCGTTCAAGACCCTGCTGCTGATGGAATACCTCGATGGCCACGAATACAGCGCCGACTGCGTCGCCGACCAGGGCAAGCTCATCTGCGCCGTGCCGCGCAAGAAGCTGCACGGGGGCGGCAGCGGCCAGCTGATCGAGCTGCGCGCGGACTTGCTGGCCGCCTGCGACAAACTGGCGCGCGACTACCGCCTGAACGGCGTGTTCAACATCCAGTTCCGCGAAGGCGTGAACGGCCTGGCCCTGCTGGAAATCAACCCGCGCATGTCGGGCGGCATCGGCATGGCCTGCGCGGCAGGCCCGAACCTGCCCTATCTGGCGCTGGCCGGTTTCGACCAGGGCTACGACAAGCTCACCGTGCCCGCCATCCGCGAAGGCATGCGCGTGGGCGAATCCGCGTACGCCGTGGAGCTGCCATGAACCTCGTCAAGAAACAGATGCCCACGGGCGAACTGACCCTGAAGGTGGACGAGGCGCGCTTTCCGCTGGACTGGCTGATCGGCTTTGCCGCGCGCGCCAACGCCAAGCGGGGCTTTTTGTTCCTGTCCAAGGTGCTGGGCAAGCACTGGCCCGTCACGCCGCGCGCCATGGAAGCCATCCACGACGACCTGGCCGCGCAGATTCCTCCCAGCCTGCCCGGCCCCGTCGTCTTCATCGCCATGGCGGAAACGGCCGTGGGCCTGGGCCAGGGCGTGTTCGAGGCGTGGCTGCGCGCCAACCCGAACGGCAAGGCCCTGTTTTTGCACAGCTCGCGCTACCGCGTGGGCACGGTGTCCTTCTTCGAATTCGAAGAGTCGCACAGCCACGCGCCGCGCCAGTTCCTGCATTTGTCGGACGCGGCCAGCGCCCTGTTTTCCACGGCCCGCAGCCTGGTGCTGATCGACGATGAAGCGTCCACCGGCAACACCTTCGCCAACCTGGTGCAAGTGTGCCGCGCGCGCTATCCGCAGCTGGAAAAGCTGCACCTGGGCGTGATCACCAATTTCATGGGCCAGGCAGCCAACGCGGGCTTGAGCGAGCGTTTCGGCCTGCCCACCAGCATAGGCGCGGCCTTGTCCGGCCACTACGCCTTCCAGGCCGGCGATGCGCCGGCACCCGTGGCGGCCAGCGCGCAGCGCTTCGAGGCGAACGAGGAACGGGGCGCCAGCCCCGCCTTCGGGCGCATCGGCGTGGGACGCGCCCTGGCGCCGCCGCAAGGCCTGGCCGTGCAGCTGGCGCAGGAAATCGGCGCCGGCGACTCCGTGCTGGTGCTGGGCACGGGGGAATTCATGCACCCGTCGTTCCTGCTGGCGCGCGAGCTGGAAGCGCTGGGCAAGAACGTGGTGGTGCAGTCGACCACGCGCTCGCCCATCCTGTCATGGGGCTCCGTCGGCCATATCGTCAGCTGCGACGACAATTACGGCGAAGGCATCGCCAACTACCTGTACAACGTGGCGCCTGGCCAATACCAGCACGTTTTCATCTGCCATGAAACCCCGGCCAGCCCCGCCCTCATGCAACTCGCCGGCCAGTTGAATGGCCGCCTGTTCCACTTTCAGTCAGAGACCAAAATTGAAGAAATTCCTGTTTGTTGACCTGGACGACACACTGTTCCAGACCCCGAAAAAATGCCCGGGCGAGACCGAGCTGCAGCCGGCCGCGTACCTGAAGAATGGCGACGCCTGCTCGTTTACGACGGCGCGCCAGCGCGCCTTCTTTGAATTCGCGCAAAGCGGCATGACCCTGATTCCCGCCACGGCCCGGAATGGCGACGCCTTCCGCCGCGTCGACCTGCCGTTTACCAGCTACAGCGTGCTCGATTACGGCGGCATCGTGCTGCAGCCGGGCGGCGCGCTCGACGCGGGCTGGCTGGCGCTGATGCAGGACGACATGCAGACGGCCTTGCCCGGCCTGCAGGACGCCATGCGCATCATCGACGATTTCCAGTCCAAGGCGGGCATGCCTTCGCGCGCACGCCTGATCGAGGACTACAACACGCCGTTCTACATCGTCGTCAAGGACCATGAAGCGCGCGGCGAACGCCTGGCCGACATCGAAGAGCAGGTGCTGGCGCAGTGGATCGCCACGGAGGGCAGCGACTACTTCATCCACCGCAACGGCAACAACCTGGCAGTGCTGCCGAAGACTCTGAACAAGGCGCGCGCCGTGGCCTACCTACGCGCGGAACTGGAAGCCGAACACGGCCCCATCGTCAGCTTCGGCATGGGCGACAGCCGTTCGGACGCCCGCTTCATGGCCGCCTGCGACTACGCCATCATCCCCAATGGCACCCAGCTGGCGGCACTCACGGTGGCGGCGCTATGAGCGAAGCCACGCAGCATTTCAGCGGCAGCTACCGGCAGGAAGACGTCCATTTTCTGCTCACGCCGATGGCGCTCGAACCCATCCTCGACCTGGCCGAAAAAGAGCGTCTGATCCAGTCGGGCCAGCGCCACTACAGCGAAATGCTGTCGCCCGAGTCCTTGCCCTCGCCCGCCTACCTGGCCCTGTTCCAGAGCGCGTTCGTGGCCAACCGCCTGCAGATGGCGCGCGACTGCCTGCGCCTGGCGGCCCTGATCGCCGCACGCCGCACGGGACCCATCACCCTGGTGTCGCTGGCGCGCGCGGGCACGCCCGTGGGCGTCATCCTCGGTCACTTGCTGCGCCAGGTGTTCCAGCGCGAGTGCCAGCACTATTCCGTCTCCATCATCCGCGACCGCGGCATCGACGCCAATGCGCTGCAGCACATCCTGGCGCACGGCCATGGCGCTGAATCCATCGTCTTCGTCGACGGCTGGACGGGCAAGGGCGTGATTTCGCGCGAGCTGCGCCAGACGGTGAACGATTTCAACGCGGCGCAGGGCACGGCCATCGACGGCGGCCTGTTCGTGCTGTCCGACCTGGCCGGCACGGCCGCCTGCGCCGCGTCGTCCGGCGACTACCTGATCCCGTCGAGCATCCTGAATGCAACCGTCTCGGGCCTCGTCAGCCGCTCGGTGTTGAATGAAGCCATCGGCCCCGGCGACTTCCACGGCTGCGTGTACTACGCGCAGTTCGAAGCGCACGACCAGTCGCGCGCCTTTGCCGACGGCCTGGTGGCCGATGCCATGGCCATTGCCGCCAGCAGCGGCATCCCGCTGGCCGAGGCGAGCGATGCGCCCGCCATGGCGGCCCGCTCGCAAGCCTACATGGCCGCAGCGCAGCAGCAGTACGGCATCAGCGACATCAACCTGATCAAGCCAGGCATCGGTGAGGCGACGCGCGTGCTGCTGCGCCGCGTGCCCGAACGCCTGATCGTGCGCGACACGAATGCCCCGGACGTGGCACATTTGCTGCTTCTGGCGCAGGAAAAAGCCATACCCGTCACAGTAGAACCGGCGCTGCCCTACCAGGCGGTCGCCCTCATCAGGAGCGCAGTCGATGGATAACAACTCCCTACATCCGCAAAGCGAACACAAGGCGGCGCTGGGCGCCTCCATGTATGTACCGACCACGCACAAGGACTTGCTGGCGATTGCCAACGGCGACAAATTCAGCCATTTGCGTTCCGTGATCCTGTGCACCGAAGACGCCATCGCCGAACGCGACCTCAGCTACGCGCTGTTCAACCTGTCGCTGGCGCTGCAAAACATGGGCGCCGCATCGGACACCCTGCGCTTCGTGCGCGTGCGTAATCTCGACGTGCTGGCGCGCGTGCTGGGCATGCCCGGCGCCGACAAATTGAGCGGCTTCGTGCTGCCGAAATCCACGCGCCATAACTTCGCCGCGTATTTCGACCTGGTGCGCCACACGCATCACTTGCTGATGCCGACGCTGGAAACGGCGGAAGTATTCGACGACGACGAGATGAAGCAGTTCCGCCTCGTCCTGTCGGCACCGGAAGTGCGGCGCCGCATCCTGGCCCTGCGCATCGGCGGCAACGATTTGCTGGCCCTGCTGGGCCTGCGCCGTCCCACCAGCGGCACCATCTATTCGACGCCGCTGGGCCAGGTCATCGGCCGCCTCGTCACCATCTTCAAGCCGCACGGCTTCCAGCTGACGGCGCCCGTCTTCGAGCACCTGTCGCAGGGCAGCTGGCTCGATGCGGAAGTGGCGCAGGACATGGCGCACGGCATGATCGCCAAGACGGCCATCCACCCGGACCAGGTGCCGCAGATCGAGCGCCACTATCAGGTGGCGCAATCGGACATCGAACTGGCGCTGCGCATCATCGACCCGGACAGCCCGGCCGTGTTCCGCATGCAGGAATCGATGTGCGAAGTGGCCACGCACAGCAGCTGGGCGCTGCGCATCATCGAACAGGCGCGCCTGTTCGGCATCCGCCATGCGGCCGACGCAGCACCGGCGCACTTGCCGACAACCTCATTGACTCACCTCTCAAGCGACGAAGGGATTGCACGACCATGACCAATTTCACACGCGGACAAAAAGGCAAACTGGCGGACCTGGGCTTGAACGGTCCGTTTGCCGTCACGCTCGATATCGTTTCCGGCTCGATGGAAGTGGACGTCAGCTGCTTCGGCGTCGATGCGGCCGGCAAGCTGTCGGACGACCGTTACATGGTGTTCTACAACCAGAAAAGCGCGCCGGACAACGCCGTCACGGTGGAGCTGAACGGCTCGCGCTCCGTATTCCAGGTGGACCTTTCCCGCCTGCCCGCCTCCATCGACAAGCTGGTGTTTACGGCGGCGACGGAACAGGGCAGCATGCGCGCGCTGGGCAACTCCAGCATGGCGCTGGGCCAGGCGGCCACGTTCGCCTTCACGGGCACCGACTTCCAGGATGAGAAAGCCGTCATCATCGGCGAACTGTATCGCCGCGACGGCAACTGGCGCTTCGGCGCCGTGGGCCAGGGTTTCGCGGGCGGCCTGGCCGCGCTGCTCAAGCATTTCGGCGGCAGCGAAGCGGGAGCATCGTCCCCGGCGCCAGCGCCGGTACCCGTCTCCACGCCGGCGGCGCCGCCGCCGGCGAACAAGATCTCGCTGTCAAAGATCCGCCTGGAAAAGCGCGGCGACAAGATCTCGCTCGACAAGCGCGACAGCGGCGGCTATGGCCGCATCCGCGTCAACCTGAACTGGAACCAGAACGCATCGCAAGGCCAGGCGCCCGCCTCGAAACTGGACACGGGCTTCCTCGGCAAGCTGTTCAACAAGCCGGCCGGCCGCGCGGGCGGCATCGACCTCGACATCGGCTGCCTGTTCGAGATGAGCAACGGCGCCAAGAGCGCCGTGCAGGCGCTGGGCAACAGCTGGGGCGCCTACGACCGTCCGCCGTACATCCACCTGGAAGGCGACGACCGCACGGGCAGCGTCAGCAGCGGCGAAAACATCTTCATCAACGGCACCCATTTCGACCAGATCAAGCGCGTGCTCGTGTACGCCTTCATCTACGAAGGCGTGCCGAACTGGGCCGCCACGGATGGCGTCGTGACGATCGAGATTCCCGGCCAGCCGACCGTGGAAGTGCGCCTCGACAGCGACAGCCAGCACGCCATGTGCGCGATCGCCATGCTGGAAAACCACGGCGGCAACCTGCAAGTGACAAAATTGGTGGAATACTTCGGCGGCCAAGGTAAAATCACGGCGCACCAGGCCATGGACGAGCGCTACAGCTTTGGCCTGAACTGGAAAGCCGGCCGCAAGGACTGATCCTTTTACCTAGACAACCCTACCATGACCCCTACGACCAAAAAAGTCACCTTCGCCTTCGTCATCTTCCTCGTGGCCGGCTTCCTGCTGCTGGCCGCCTACACGTGGATGGCCCTCAGCTTCTCGTACTCGGAAGGCGAACGGGCGGGCTACCTGCAGAAGTTCTCCAAGCGGGGCTGGATCTGCAAGACATGGGAGGGCGAGCTGCTGCTGACGGCATTGCCGGGCACCATCCCGGAAAAATTCCAGTTCAGCGTGCGCGATGAAGAAGTGGCAAAGCAATTGTCGGCCGCTGCCGGCAAGCGCATCCTCGTCACCTACAGCCAGCACAAGGGCGTGCCCACGCAATGCTTCGGCGAGACGGAATACTTTGCCGACAAAGTCGTGCTGAGCCAGTAATAGAAGCCGCAACACCGCAAGTCCAGCAGTTTCGCGCCGGCCATTCTCGCGCCGGCGCCCTCCCCTCCCGCCACCGATCCAGTTCCAGTTCCAGCAAGAAATGCAGCGGCGCCTGGCGCGCCTCACACATTCTCACTTTCTTATACACTAACGCATTTAGTTCTGACTGGAACATTCTACTAATGTAGTAAA
Organism: Janthinobacterium violaceinigrum; assembly: GCF_009208555.1. GTDB lineage: Bacteria > Pseudomonadota > Gammaproteobacteria > Burkholderiales > Burkholderiaceae_D > Janthinobacterium > Janthinobacterium violaceinigrum. Next base: position 69,213 of record NZ_WFLI01000022.1, read on the forward strand.
TGCGGAAGATACTTGCACGATCGCATGCCGTCCAGCCAGCCTTCAAGGTGCATCCCATTACCGGACACTCCATGCGCATACGCCTTTCCGCCCTGGCCCTGCTGGCCGCCTCGCTTCCCCTGTCCTCCCAGGCGCAGGACTTGTCCGGCATGGCCGGCGCCCTGAAAGTGAGCTCGACCAATGAGCACACCTTTGTCGCCGCCGTCAGCTACACGCAGCCCGTGGGCGACTACACTGCCGCCAGCCTGTCCTACATCAACGAAGGCCATCCGGAAGACCATCACCGCGACGGCATGGCGGGCCAGTTCTGGCTGCGCACGAAAAAAGTGGAGCAAGGCCTGATGCTGGGCGCCGGCGCGGGCCGCTACTTCTTCTTCGACACGGCCAGGACCGACGACGGCCTGCATAACTTCGACAATGATCACGGCTGGGGCTCCATCGTCAGCCTGCAGGCGCGCTGGCAGTTCGCCAGCCGCTGGTATGCGCAAGCGCAGCTCAACCGCATCAAGCCCGATGGCAAGGACAACACCACGCACCTGCTGATCGGCGCCGGCTACCGCTACGACGGCGTGCCGGGCGCCAAGCTGCACTTGCAGAACTGGGCGCACGACGACACCTTGACCTTGTCGACGGGCCACACCATCGTCAACAGCTTGCGTTCCGAAAGCGCGCGTCCGTTCACGCTGGAATACCGGCGCGCGGCGGGAAAATACGTGGACTGGACGGTCACCGCCCTCGATGAAGGCAATACCGACCTGGCGCACCGGCGCGGCGTGGCCGCCCAGCTATGGCTGGTCCGCTCGCTCAATGAAAAGGTGGAATTCGGCATGGGCGGCGGCCCCTACCTGGCATGGGATGGGCGCGACACGCAGGGCCACAGCACGCGCCTGACAGGCTTGCTGTCGGCCGTCGCCCGCTACCACGTCGACCGCCGCTGGGTGGCGCAAGTGGCGTGGAACCGGGTCGTGACCGATTATCACCGCGATGCGGACGTGATTTTGCTGGGGGTGGGACGCAAGTTTTGATGAAAATACAGACGCTACCCAAACCTGGGACAGGGGTCGGATCTTAAGGTCCGACCCCGGGTGTTATCGGGTTTTCAGGCCTTCAACGCGAACGCCAAACGGCACCGGCTGATTCATTCGGCTGCGTCAAGCGCTCGATCACTTCGCGCGTCAGGCTGGCCGAGCTGACTTGTTCGGCTTTCGCGCGGGCGGCGTTCAAGGAGCTGGAAAACACCGTTTGCGGCTGCTCCAGGCTGGCGCGCAGGGCGGCCAGTTCGCGCTCCTGCTGCTGCGCGCGCTCCATCTCCAGTTCCAGCAACTGCTGCTTGGCCGCCGCCATCGCGCGCGTGGTCTCGGCAGCCTTGCGCTGCAGGGCCGCGTGGGCCTGGGCATTCGCCAGCAAGGCCTGTTGCGCGGCGAGCTTCTCGCTGGCGGCCTGCTGCGCGGCCAGTTCCAGCTGTTCGCGCTGGCGCATGGCCTCGAGCGCCTGCTGTTCCAGGGCGGCGCGCGCTTCGGCTGCCGCCGTCGCCTGCTTTTCCGCTTCCAGGCGGCCGGCAATCGCTTGCGAGGCGCGCTCTTCGGCACTGCTGGTCTGGCGCTGCTGCACCAGTTTTTGCGCGATCAGGGCCAGCGACTCGCGCTCGGCGGCGACAAAATCGCGCTCGGACGCCAGCAGCGCTTCGGCGGCTTGCGCCTTGTCTTCTTCCACGCGGGCGCGCTCGCTGTGCACCTGCCCCAGTTCCACGGCCAGGCGCGCCTGCGCCTGCACGGCTTGCGCAGCGGCCACTTTCTGCTCGCCTTCGACCAGCGCCTGGTCCATCAAGATACGGATGGCATCGGCTTCCTTTTCCGCCGCTTCCCGCAGGGCCTGTTCGGCCGCGTGCTGGCCGCGCAGCAGTTCCGCTTGCGCGCCTTCGGCCGCGATGCGTTCCTGCGCCGCGTTGAACGCCAGCGCTTCTGCTGCCAGTTTTTCTTTCAGGGCGGCGATGGCAGCCTGTTCGGCAGCCACGCGCTCCTGCTCCGCCTGCAGTACCTGCTCCGCCTGCACGGCTTTTTCCTGCGCCAGCTGCGCTGCCTGTTCCTGCGCAGCCAATGCAGCCGCGCCGGCATCGACTTCGGCCTGCTCGGCCACGTTCTGGCCGGCGGCCAGCTCGGCCGCCTGGCGCGCCAGTTCCGCGCGCTCCTGTGCCAGGCTGGCGGCGCGCTGCTGCTCTTCCAGTTCGCGCGCTGCCGCCACGGCGGCTGCCTGCTCGGCCGCTTCGCGGGCCTTCGTCTGTTCCAGTGCCGCCGTTTCCGCTTCCAGCTTGGCGTGGCCGGCGATTTCCGCATCCTGTTCGGCCGTCACGCGGGCCAGCGCCACGGCGCGCAGCTGGCGGTCCACCTCGATGCGCGCCTCGGTGGCGGCCAGGATGCGCACATCGGCATCGCGGCGCGCTTGCGCGCTGGCCACGGCGACCATTTCCAGGCGCTCGCGGTGGATGGCCGCGTCGCGCAATTCCTTTTCCGTCTGCAGGCGCAGACGCAGCGACTGCGCCGCGTGGCGTTCCGATTCCGCCTGCGCCAGGGCGATGGCTTCGCGTTCCTGTTCCAGGTGCGCCAGCGCGCGCGCTTCTTCCAGGGCGCGCACTTCGGCGGCGGCGCGGTTGAAGGCCGATTCCAGCGCGATCTGGTCGGCGCGCTCGCGCTGCACCGTCAGATCGAGCGCTTCGCTTTCCGCTTCGGCCAGCATCTGCGCCGTCTGGCGCGCGCCGTGCGCATGGCGCTCGCGCTCGCGGGCCAGCACGGCGACTCTGGCGTCGGCCGAGGCGATACCCACCATTTCTTCCTTGGCCGCCTGCACGGCGGCGACGCGCTCGACGGCCTGCAGGCGCGCCTGCTCCGTCTGCACCTGCAATTCTTCGGCGGCGCGGGCGGCCTGCTCGGCCAGTTCCGACTGCACGGCCACCTGCTCGCTGGCGCGCAAGCGGCTTTCCTGTTCGGCGCGCGCGCGCTGTTCGGCGGCCAGGCGGATTTCATTGTCCGATTCCACGCGGGCGCGCAGTTCGGCCGTTTCCTGCTTGACCGCTTCCAGGCGGGCCACGCTGGCTTGCGCGGCGGCGCGCATGGTATCGAGACGTTCGCGGTTGGCGGCAATCGCTTCTTCGGCCGCCTGCGCATTTTGCTGCGCGGCGGCGGCGGCGGCCGCGTCGATGGCGGCGCGGTCCTCGGCCAGCGAGCGCACGCGCGCCTCGGCCAGCGCGCGGCTTTCGGCGGCACACGTGGCCTTCGCTTCCGCTTCCACGCGGGCAATCGCCTCGTGGATGGCTTTCAATTCCATTTTCTGGCGTTCCGCGGCCGGTGCCCTGGCGTCGGCTTCGACTGCCGGTTCCGCTTGCGGCTGGGGCGCAGGGAGCTCGGCGGCAGCAGGCGCGGGCGCTTCGGCCTTGCGCTCCAGGTCCTTGAAATCATGCAGCGAGACGATGCTGTCCTGGTCGAACTCGTCGTCGGCCGAATAGGCGACGGTGAGGGAGGCGGCCTGGCGCTGATTTTGCTGTGCTTGCATGATTTCTCGCTTATTCGGGTGAATTCCGTTGCTTATGGGAATTTATTAACACCATTATCGAGCAGGCATGCACAAATCAGCGCGGTAAGAAGAGCCGCTTTTACCGCTCTTTTCAGGATTTGCAAGAGAGTTAAGCGTCCGAGAAAATGCTCAGGGCAAGGCGCATTGCCGAAGGCAGTACGAATAGTACGCCTAGGCAATGCAACGCCGCCATGGGCGTTTTATCGCGCGCTTAAACAGGCCACAATGGCGCTTCATCCATCAAGGCCACCTGCTCGCGCAATTCCAGGATGCGGTCCTGCCAGTAGCGCTGCGTGTTAAACCACGGGAAGGCGACGGGGAAGGCAGGGTCGTCCCAGCGGCGCGCCAGCCAGGCCGAATAATGGATCAGGCGCAGGGTGCGCAGCGCTTCGACCAGGTACAGCTGGCGCGGGTCGAAATCGCAAAAGTCTTCGTAGCCGGCCAGGATGTCGCTCATCTGGCGCACCTGGTCGCTGCGCTCGCCCGACAGCATCATCCACAGGTCCTGGATGGCCGGGCCCATGCGGCTGTCGTCGAAATCGACGAAATGGGGACCCGCGTCCGTCCACAGCACGTTGCCGCCATGGCAGTCGCCATGCGTGCGCAGCACGGCCACGTCGCCCGCGCGGTCATAGCAGCGCTTGACGCCGTCAAGCGCCTGCTGCGCCACGCTGGAATAGGCGGCCAGCAGTTCGGGCGGCAGGAAATTACCCTCCAGCAAGAATTCGCGCGGTTCCACGCCAAACGTGTGGTGGTCGAGCGCCGGACGCTCCTTGTACGCGGACAGCGCGCCGACGGCGTGGATGCGGCCGATGAAGCGCCCTATCCATTCCAGGGTGGCCGGGTCGTCCAGTTCGGGCGCCCGTCCGCCATGGCGGGGGAAGACGGCAAAGCGGAAGCCCTGGTACTGGTGCAGGGTGCTGCCGTTGATTTCCAGCGCCGGCACCACCTGGATTTCGCGCTCGACCAGTTCGGACACGAACGCGTGTTCCTCCAGGATGGCGGCGTCGCTCCAGCGTTCGGGGCGGTAGAACTTGGCCACCAGGGGCGCGCTGTCTTCGATGCCCACCTGGTAGACGCGGTTTTCATAGCTGTTGAGCGCCAGCAGACGGCCATCGCCGCGCAGCCCCACGCTGTCGAGCGCGTCGAGCACGCAATCGGGGCTCAGGGCGGAAAAGGGATGGACGGGCCGGTCGTCCGCGTGCGGCTGGTTTTCATTGTGCATAAGCGACATTGTAAGGCGCGCGCAGGCCGCCGGTGCAAACACTTCGGTGATGAAGCGCCGCAAGGCGTATACTGGCGGCTTATATTCAATACAAAGAGCAAGCCATGCAACTCGAACAGCCATTATCAGAAAAAGAATTCGACGAATTAGACCAATTCCTGTTGTCGGAGCGCTGCTCCGAAGACGCGATGACCATGGATATGCTGCACGGCTATCTGACGGCCGTCGCCATCGGCCCGGAACCGATCATGCCGGCCGAATGGTTGCCGCGCGTGTGGGGCGAAGATGCCGAAGATGCGCCGAAATTCAAGAACAGCAAGGAAGAAGAGCGCATCGTCAACCTGATCATGCGCTTCATGAACGAAGTGCTGGTGACGTTTGAAGTGGCGCCGAAGGAATTCGAAGCCCTGTTCGTCGAACACGACTACGAAGGCCAGACCCTGATCGACGCCGAAGCCTGGTGCTGGGGCTTCTGGGACGGCATGGAACTGCGTCCCGGCTCGTGGAACGAGATCTGGGATTCCGAAGTGGCCGAGCTGATGCAGCCGATCTACCTGCTGGGCGCCGACGAAATCAAGGAAGAAGAGCTGAAACTGGTGGAAGACCCGGTCAAGGCGCACAAGCTGGCGCAGGAACTGGAAGCGAACCTGCCGGCCATCCACCGTTTCTGGGTACCGCGCCGCAAGGCTCCCGTGCAGACCATGAAGCGCGAAGAGCCGAAAGTGGGCCGCAACGACGACTGCCCTTGCGGCAGCGGCAAGAAGTTCAAGAAATGCTGCGGCGCCGAGCCGGCAACCGAGTAATCCCGCAGCAGCATCCCCTCTGCGCCGGCGTCCTGCCGGCGCAGCGCTGGCGCTAGCCTCCGGGCTATAATCGCCGCATGAAACTCCCCGACCTGAACCTGCTCGTTGCCCTCGATATCCTGCTCGAGGAAGGCAGCGCCGTGGCTGCCGCGCGGCGCATGAATTTGAGCGCGCCGGCCATGAGCCGTACCCTGGCGCGCATCCGCGACGCCATCGGCGACCCCGTCTTCGTGCGCTCCGGGCGCGGCCTGGCGCCCACCCCGCGCGCGCTGGAATTGCGCGAGCAGGTGCGCGGCGTGGTGGAGCAGGCGCACGCCGTCTTCACGTCCGGCCGCGAAATCGACCTGCGCACCCTGGAGCGCACTTTCAGCCTGTGCGCCAACGACGTGTTTGTCGGCGCGTATGGCGGCAAGCTGCGCGACCTGCTGGCCAGCCATGCGCCGAACACGGTGCTGCGCTTCGTGCCCGAAGGCGACGGCGCCACGGAAAACGACGCCCTGCACTCCGGCCGCATCGACCTGTACATCAGCGCGCGGCGCGCCTTTGCGCCCGACATCAAGCTGCAGCATCTGTTTTCCACCGGCTTTGTCGGCATCGCCCGCAGCGACCACCCGATCTTCGACAGCCCCATCAACCTGGACAGCTTTACCGAATACGAACATATCAGCGTGTCGCGGCGCGGCCTGGCGCGCGGCCCCTTCGATACCGTCCTGGCCGAGCGGGGCTACATGCGCCGGGTCTCGCTGATCACGCCCAATTTTCAGTCGGCCATCTTCGCCGTCGCCGATTCGCGCCTGCTGCTGCCCCTGATGCCCACGCCCCTGCTGCCCATCGTCGAGCGCCTGGGCTTGCGCCTGCGCCAGTTCCAGCTGCCCATCCCCGTCGACAAAGTCGACGTGTTCCAGGCCTGGCATCCGCGCCTGGACCACGACCATGCGCACCGCTGGCTGCGCCGCATGATCAAGGACTTGTGCATGGGGTCGGACCCTTCCGGGTCTGACCCCGGCATTTGACTGGGGGGATGTGAACCCACCAGCCAGACAACAAGCCCAACGACAAAGACCGGGGTCAGCCCCATAGGACCCCAACCCATCATTGCGCCAGACGCAATCCAGACTTCATCAATTATCAATTTTCACAAGATTAACGGCTACCTATACTGCGTGGACTGATACTCATCCACGGAGTTCCCTGTGTCTGCTGTACCCATTTCCGGCGCCGTCCCCGCGGCCGCGCCGTCCCCGCCACCCGCGCCGCCCGTGCCGGCCGTCTTCGGCCTGCGCATGGCCACGGGCCTGGCCGGCGTGCTGCTGGCCGTGCTGGTGTCCGGCCTGAATGAAAACATCACCAAGGTCGCGCTGGCCGACATCCGCGGCGCCATGGGCATCGCGCGCGACGACGCCAGCTGGCTCGTCGCCCTGTATGCGGCCGCCTCAGTGTCGGCCATGGCGTTTGCGCCATGGTGCTCCGTCACCTTTTCGCTGCGCCGCCTGACGGCCGCCGCCATCATCGTCTGCATGGCCGCCGGCGTCCTGTGTCCGTTCGCGCCGAACCTGTCCGTGCTGGTCGTCCTGCGCGTGGTGCAGGGCGCAGCCGGCGGCGCCCTGCCGCCCATGCTGATGACGGTGGCGCTGCGCTTCCTGCCGCCCAACATCAAGCTGTATGGCCTGGGCGGCTACGCGCTGAGCGCCACTTTCGGTCCCAGCCTGGGCACGCCGCTGGCCGCCTTCTGGACCGAATACCTGGGCTGGCAATGGGCGTTCTGGCAAGTCGTCCCCGGCAGCATCGTCGCCCTGCTGATGGTGTCCTGGGGCTTGCCGCAAGACCCGCTGCGCCTGGAACGCTTGCGCCAGTTCGACTGGCGCGGCCTGCTGCTGGGCCTGCCCGCCATCAGCATGCTGGTGGTGGGATTGCTGCAGGGCGAGCGCCTGGCGTGGTTCGCTTCGCCGCTGATCTGCGTGCTGCTGGGCGGCGGCCTGCTGCTGCTCGTGCTGTTCTTCCTCAACGAATGGTCGCATCCGCTGCCGTTCTTCAAGCTGCAGCTGCTGTCGCGGCGCAACCTGAGCCACGCCCTGCTGACCCTGGGCGGCGTGCTGTTCGTGCTGCTGGCCGTGATCCTGATTCCCTCGTCCTACCTGGCGCAGGTGCACGCCTACCGCCCGTTGCAGACGGCGCCCGTGATGCTGATGGTGGCGCTGCCGCAGCTGGTCGCCCTGCCGCTGGTGGCCGCCCTGTGCAATATCCGCGCCGTCGACTGCCGCTGGGTGCTGGCCATCGGCCTGGCCTTGCTGGCCCTGTCCTGCGTGCTGGGCGCGCGCATGTCGCCGGACTGGATACGCACGCATTTCTACCTGCTGCAGGCGGTGCAGATCTTCGCGCAGCCCATGGCCGTGATCCCCTTGCTGCTGCTGGCCACCACGGGCCTGGCGCCGCAGGATGGCCCGTTTGCCTCGGCCTGGTTCAACACCATCAAGGGCATGTCGGCCGTCGTCGCCACCGGCGTGCTCGAGGCGCTGATCACGCGCCGCAACCATTTTCATTCGACGGTGCTCAGCGAACGCCTGGGCAACCTGCCCGGCGCCGTGGACGTGCCGGGCCTGGCGCAGCGCATGCATGCGCAAGTCGTCACCCTGACCTCGTCCGACCTGTACCTCACCGTGGCCGCCATCGCGCTGGCCATGATTCTGATCATCCCCATCCTGCCGACGCGCGTCTTTCCGCCGCGCGCAGCCTGATTTCCATTGTTACGAAAGAGCTTCACCATGCAAAAACCCATACTGCGCTCGCGCGCATTTCTTCTCGGCCTGGCCTTGCTGGCCTGCGCCCTCGCCTTCACTGCCTGGCGGCTGCTGTTTTCCCCCGGCGAAGAGCAAGCCACCGATGACGCCTTCGTCAGCGCCGACTACACCGTGCTCTCGCCCAAGGTGGGCGGCATCGTGCGGGAAGTGCTGGTGGCAGACAACCAGGGCGTGACGGCGGGCCAGCTGCTGGTGCGCATCGACGACCGCGACTACCAGGCGGCCGTCGCCTCGGCGCGCGCCGACGTGGCCAGCGCCGAAGCCCAGCTGGCCACGAGCCGCGCCACGGTACAGCGCCAGCAATCGGTGATCGAGCAAGCCGCCACCCTGGTCGACGCCAACCAGGCGGAAGACACACTGGCGCAGCAGGAGCTGGCCCGCTCGACGCACCTGGCCGGCCAGGGCGCGGGCAGCGTGCAAAGCGCGCAACAGGCGCAGTCGCGCTTCGATGTGAGCCGCGCGCGCCTGGCGCAAAACCGCGCCGCCCTCGTCGCCACCCGCAAGCAGACGGAAATTTTGCAGGCGCAGCAAGGCGCGGCCGAGGCGGCCCTGCTGCGCGCCCGCGCCGGCCTGCAGCGGGCCGAACTCGACCTGTCGCACACGCAGCTGCGCGCCCCCATCGACGGCACCGTGGGACGCCGCGCCGTGCGCGTCGGCGCCCTGGTGGCTCCCGGCGCCAGCCTGCTGGCCGTGGTGCCCCTGAACCGCACGTTCGTCGTGGCCAACCTGCAGGAAACCCAGCTGACCCGCGTGCGCCAGGGCCAGCGCGCCAGCATCGCCGTCGACGCCTATCCGGGCGCGCTCCTGCGCGGCACGGTGCACAGCATCGCGCCCGCCACGGGCGTCACGTTTGCCGCCATCGCGCCGGAAAACGCCACCGGCAACTTCACCAAAGTGGTGCAGCGCATCCCCGTCAGAATCGCGCTCGATCCCGGCCAGGATGGCGACAGCCGCCTGCGCGTGGGCATGTCGGCCGAAGTGCGCATCGATACGGCCATGCGCCGTCAGGACATCCAGCAGGTGAGCGCGCGATGAAAGCACTGATATTCTTCACGGCACTGGGCCTGGCCGGCTGCGCCAGCGTCGGCAGCGTCGGCAGCGATTTCCAGCGTCCGCACAACGACCTGGGACAGCAATGGCGCCAGGCGCAGCATGCCCGTTTCGCCGCCAGCGAGGATGCCGCCATCGAGCAGCGCTGGTGGGACGGCTTTGGCGACGCCACCCTGTCCTCCCTGCTGCAGCGCGCCGCCGGCGCCAACCTCGACGTGCTGGCGGCAGCCAGCCGCCTGGAACAAAGCCGCGCCGCGCGGGGTGTGGCCGGCGCCGCGCAGGGCCCGTCCCTCGGTGCAAATGGCGGTGTCAGCCGCGCGCGCAACAGCGGACAGGGCTTGAGCGACCCGTCGCGCCACAACGGCCAATCCGCCTACAGCCTGTGGCAAGGCAACCTCGATGCGGCCTGGGAGCTGGACCTGTGGGGCCGCGTGCGGCGCGAAGTGGAAGCGGCCGACGCGCGGGTCGAGGTGGCGCTGGAAACGCAGCGCGGCGTGCTGCTGGCCGTGCTGGCCGAGACGGCGCGCGACTACATCGAGCTGCGCGGCGCGCAGCAGACCCTGGCCATCACGCAGCAATTGCTGGCGACCGCCCGCCATACCCTGGACCTGACCCGCATCCGCCTGCGCGAAGGCGTGGCGACGCAGCTCGACGAGGCCGAGGCAGCGGCCCACGTGGCCACCATCGAGGCGCGCCTGCCCCCATTGCAGCAGCGCGAAGCGCGCCTGGGCAATGCCCTGTGTCTCCTGCTGGCGCTGCCGCCGCACGGCTTGCAGGCGGAACTGGCGGCCGGCATGGCCATCCCCGCCGTGACCATGCAGGTGCAGCTGGGCGTGCCGAGCGGCCTGGCCGAACGGCGTCCCGACATCCGCCGCGCCGAAGCGCAGCTGCACGCGGCCACGGCCGATGCCGGCGTGGCGCACGGCGATTTTTATCCGCGCATCACCTTGTCGGGCAGCGTCGGCCTGCAAGCGATGCAGCTGTCCGACTTCGGCTGGGACGCCAAGCGCTTCGCCTTCGGTCCCGGCTTCAGCGTGCCCCTGTTCGATGGCGGCCGCCTGCGCGGCAAGCTGCAATTGCGCGAGGCGCAGCAGCAGGAAGCGGCCATCGCCTACCGCCGGACGGTGCTGGCCGCCTGGCACGAGGTGGAAGATGCGCTCTCGGGCTACCAGGCCAACGCCCGCCGCCAGGCCAGCCTCGATGAAGCCGTCAAGCAGGGACGGCGGGCGCTGGGCAGCGCGGAACTGCAGTACCGCCAGGGCAGCACGGACCTGATCAACGTGCTGCATGTGCAAAACACGCTCTTGAACAACGAGGCGGCGCTGGTCGACAGCCGCGCCACCGCCTCGCTGTCGCTGGTCCAGGTCTACAAGGCGCTGGGCGGCGGCTGGCAGGCATTTTCAATCTCACCGCAAGGAAGCACGCCATGAAACCGCATCCCGCCCATTTTTCCATCCACGACGTCAGCGACTTTCCCATCGTGCGCTTTCGCCCTGAAACGGCCGTCACCGGCTATGCCCCGCTGTGGGAAAACGACATGGATGCCCTGCTGCGCCACGGCGAGCCGTTCGTCCTGCTGTTCGAAGAAGAGCGCAGCGAGGAAGCGCATGTGGACCGCAAGCGGCGCGGCCTGTGGCTCAAGCACAACAAGGTGGCGCTGGCCGCCATCTGCCGGGGCCTCGTATCGGTCGAGGGGGACGCGCAGAAACGCGTGCAGATGCAGGCCATGGCGGCTGGCGCCATGAAAGCGTTCGGCATCCTGCAGGAGGTGGCGGCCACGCGCGAACAAGCCGACGCCCTGATGGTGTGGCTGCTGGGCAGCGGCCAGATGGCGCGGCCGCGCGCGGCCGACGTGTGGTGAACCAGTCCGTCAGGCGGCCCTGCGGACGGCGCTTCTGGCAGGGATGACGCACACGTCGCCATCGCCGTTGATCGCCGTCGTCAGGGCGATGCCGTACAGCGCAGCGAGCGCCGGCACGGCGCCGGCACCGCTGGCGATGTCGGCGACCAGCTGGCCCGAACGCACCAGCAGCAACCGCTCGAAGCCCAGCAAGGCATGATTGATGTCGTGCAGGATGGCGATGACGGCATGGCCGCGCGCGGCGCAAAACTGCTGCAGGCTGTCGAGCAAATCGAACTGCAGGCCGGGATCGAGCGCCGCCAGCGGTTCGTCGACGAGGATCAAGCCGTTTTCCACGTCCCACATCTGCGCGAAGATGCGCGCCAGCTGTACCCTCGCCTGCTCGCCGCCGGACAGGGTGTCCAGGCGCCGGCCCAGCAAATGCGTGGCGTGCGCCAGGGCGGCCGCGTCCTGCACGATCTGCCCCAGCAGCGGGTCGACCAGGCGCGCCACCCGCCCCAGGCCGATCACCAGCTCGCACTGCAATCCGAAGGCAACGTTCGAACCTTGCGGCAGGACGGCGCGGCGCAGGGCCAGTTCGGCCAGCGGCCACTGCGCCAGCGGCCGGCCCGCAAACGCCACCTGGCCCGCCTGCGGATGCAGTTCGCGCGCCATCAGTTTGAGCAGGGTCGACTTGCCCGCCCCGCTGGGGCCGAGGATGGCGACGCGCTCGCCCGGCGCCACCTGCACGTTGAAGGGACCGAAATACTGCTGGCCCAGCTGCATGGTGGCAAAGGAAAGTTCCAGTATCGGCGTCATGTGCATCCTTTCAGGCGCTGCCGTGGCGGAAACGGCGCAACAGCATCAGGAAAAATGGCCCGCCCAGCAAGGCCGTGAAAATGCCGACGGGGACTTCTGCGGGAATGGCCACCGTGCGGGCCAGGGTGTCGGCCAACAGCAGCAGCAAGCCCCCCATCAGCATGGACAGGGGCAGCACGCGGCGCTGGTCCGCCCCCAGCCAGGTACGCACCAGGTGGGGCGCGATCAGGCCGATGAAGCCGATGCCGCCGCACCAGGCGACGGCAAAACCCGTCAGCACGGCCACCAGCACGATCACCTGCGTGCGCAAGCGGCCCACGTCGATGCCCACGTGCAGCGCCTGCGCCTCGCCCAGCGCCAGCGCGTTCAATGAGCGCATCAGGAAACGCGTGGCCCACAGCGCCCCGGCCAGCACCAGCAGCAAGGCCGCCACCTGGCGCCAGCTGCCGGCCGACAGCGAGCCCAGGGTCCAGAAAGTCAGGGTGCGCAACTGGTCGTCGCTGGCCAGGTAGATGCACAAGCCCATGGCGGCCACCGTGATGGCATTGAGCGCCACGCCCGTCAGCAGCAGGCCGACGATGGAACCGGGCGTGGCCCAGCGGGCCACCCGGTCGAGCAGCACGCAGATAAGCATGGCGCCCGCGAACGCGGCGGCCGGCAGCAGCCATACGCGCAGCTCGGGCGCCACGTGCAGGCTGGCGGCAAAGACGATGGTGGCCGCGCCCGCGCAGGCGGCGCCGCTGCTCACGCCCAGCAGGCCAGGATCGGCCAGCGGATTGCGGAACAGTCCCTGCGTCAGGCCGCCGGCCAGCGCCAGCGCGGCGCCGATCAGCGTCGCAAACAGGGCGCGCGGCAGACGGATATGCCACAGCACATACGCGCCGCCGGACAGCGACTCGCCGCCAGCCTGCAGGGGCGCCAGCCAGTCGGCCAGGGTCACGGGCACGGCGCCCGCCTGCACGGCAACGAGCAAGCCGGCGGCCAGCGCCGCGGCCAGCAGCCCGGGAGCGCCCCAGCGCCGGACATGCCAGGACATGCGCCAGGACACAGCCGGCGTCATCGCGCGCACGTTCATGCGGCCATGGCTTGCGCGAACGCGGCATCGAGTTCGGCCAGCGCCTGCGGCATGCGCGGGCCAAAGCCCAGCAGCAGCATGGCTTCCTGCGACACGATGCGGTGCTTGCGCCCGGCCGGCGTCTGCGCCAACCCTGGCAATTTGAGGATGCCGTCCACGCCGCCCGACGCCTTCAAGCCCTGGTCCGTGACGAGCACGATGTCGGGCCGCGCGGCGATCACGGCTTCCGGCGTGAGCGGCTTGTAGCCGGCGAAGCCGCCCTGCCCGCCCATCACGTTGACGGCGCCCGCATACGCGAGCATGGCGTCGGCGCCCGTCTCGCGCCCGCCCACCATCACCTGGTTCGGCGCATGGGCGAGGATGAACAGCACGCGCACGGGCGCATGCTGGCGCTGCCGGACCTTGGCCAGGGCGCCGCTCCACTGCTGCTGCAGGCTGTGCGCCAGGCGCGCGGCGGGTTCCACGCGGTCCGTGATCCGGCCCACCTGTTTCACGCGGTCGAGCAAGCCTTCGAACTTGTTATCGGCATTGAGTACCGCTACCGGCACGCCCGCGTCGCGCACCTGGCGCAGCACCGTTTGCGGCCCCGCCTCCTCGGTGGCGATCAGCTGCGTGGGCGCCAGCGACAGCACGCCCTCGGCCGACAGGGTGCGCGCATAGCCCACCTGCGGCAGCTTCTGCGCCGTGGCCGGATACAGCGACGTCGTATCGACGCCCACCAGCTCGCCCTGCGCGTCGAGCGCATAGACGATTTCCGTCAGGGCCCCGCCCACGCTGACGATGCGCCGCGCTTTCACCAGCGGCTTGCCAGCGTCGCTGACGGCGGCCAGCACCTGCATCGGCGCGGCCAGGGCCAGCGCTCCCGCACCCATTTTCTTCAGCGCGATGCGGCGCGCCACGCTGGCGGCGATCATGCGGCGCATAATTCGCCCTCCTGCAGCACGCGCTCGACGACGTTGCGCCATTCGCACAGTTCATGCACGCCCGGCTTGCGTTCGCCGAAGAACATGACGATGGTGTCGCCCTTGGCGTCGAACAGTTCCACGGACGTCACCAGGCCATCGACCGTGGGCTTCTTCACCACCCAGGCGCTGGCGATATGGTCTTCGCGCAAATGCAGGTTGAAGCGCTGGTCGAGGACATTGATCCACGGCCCCATCACGGCGATCTTGTGCACGGGTCCCGAATGGATCTGGATCATGCCGGCATTGCCGACGAAGGCCATGATGGCCACCTTTTCAAGCGCGGCGCTATTGAGCAGGTCGAGCACGCAGGATTTGTCGAGCTGCTGCACGAAGCGCGCTTCGGCCAGGCGCAGGCCCTGCAGGCGCGACACCGAGTACTTTTTCAGCACGGTGAAAAATTCATGCGTGTCGCGCAAGTCGGCCCAGGCGGCGCGAAAGCCGGCCACGTCGATCTGCGCGTCGGGCAATTCCGCCGGCGGGGCCGCCGGCGCCGTCACGGCAATGCCGGCCGCCTGGTCCGCGTCGGCAAAACGCGCCACCAGCGCGTCGTACGCCGCCAGGTCGCTGTGCGGTTTGAGAAAAATCTTGTGCACGGCGTGGCCGGCCGCATCGAAAAATTGCAGGCTGCGCTGCACCTCGTGTTCGCCCATCTCGCGCACGGCAAAGCCATGCGCCCAGTGGCGGTAAAACACGCGCAAGTCGATATCGCCGCCCAGCACCAGGCCGATATGGTTGTTGTGGCTGGTCTTGCGGTAGACGCCCGTCTTTTCATGCACGCACGAGGCGTTGCGCGTCAGCGCCATGACTTCGCCCAGCGGTTCCAGGGCGGCAATGATGGCGGGCCAGTCGGCCTGCAGGCGCTCGGCGCCCAGCAAGGCGCCGTCGGCCAGCGACAGGCCCGCATGCGCGGCAATCAGCTCGCCCTCGGAAATGGCCAGCTCCTCGGCGATGTCGCGGTGGCGGGCTTTTTTCTCGCGGCGCAGGCGGGCAAATTCGCTGGCGACCAGCTCGGTATTGCAAATGGGGAACGTGCTCAACACGGTGTCTCCTTTCAAGGCGAACACTGGCTGGCATGGGCTGGCTGGTGGTGGGGAAATCTTGAAATCAATTATAAATGAGAATCATTCGCAATCAAGACTTATTTGCGTGCGCGTGCCACGGCATGGGGCGAGGCGAAAAAAAAGCGCCACGACAGGAAACCCGTCGCGGCGCCAAAGGAGACCGATCGATACAGCCGATCAGTTCAGGAAAACAGGATCAGGCACTGGCCTGCACGGCCGGCATGGCCGCCGGCTTGGGCGCGGGACGCTGCGCCAGCAGGACCACGGCCGTCAGCACCATGGCGCCGCCCAGCAATTGCGTGCCGCTGACGGACTCTTTCAGCAAGGTCACGCCGAAGGCCATCGTGATGACGGGTTCGAACGTGGAAATGATGGACGCCTTGGCCGCGCCGATCTGCGCCACGCCGGCAAAGAAGGCGGCGATCGCGATGGCCGTCGAGAACAAAGCGATGGCGCTGACGGCCAGCCAGCCCGTCGCCGTGCCCGGCAGAGACACGCCTTGCCACAAGGCAATCGCGCTATTCGACAGGCCGGCCGTGCCCAGGATCACCACGCAGGCGGCCAATGGGTGAATATTCTCGCGGCTTTTCGACAGGCTGTTGCCAAACAGGATGTACACGGCGTACACGCCGGCCGCCATCAAGGCCAGGGCGATGCCGATGGGCTGGCCCTGCAGCTTGCCGCCCAGGGTGGTGGCCATGCCGGCGATGGCCAGCGCCAGCAGCACCAGCATGCGCCGGTCCAGCTTTTCCCAGCCCATCGCCAGCGCCAGGATGGTCACCAGCACGGGGTACACATACAGCAGCATGCCGCACAGGCCGCTGCTGGCATACATGAGCGCATTGAAATAGCCTTGCGACTGGGCCGTGTACATCAGTCCCATCAGCATGTAGCCGGCCAGCAGGCGGCCGCGCGGCAAGCGCCAGCCGCCCAGCCACACGAGCGGCAGCAGCAGCATGGCGGCGATAACGAAACGCAAGGCCAGCATGGTCGACGGGTTGACCCCGGACGCATATGCCGCCTTGGCAAACACTGCGGAGCTGCCGAAACCGGCGGCCGACAGCAACACCAGCGCAACGGCGCGGCGATCAGACATGACTAAACCTCTTAGAATACGCCTGGGCAAACCTGCTGCGCGTCGTGCAGTGATTTTCCAGGCGTTGTAAATATAAATGCCCGGCAAGGCCGGGAGATGTTCATGCGTGAATCCTGTTGCGGGTCGCTTCACGCATAGCCGGCATCATATTCGCTTGCGCAAAATGAAACAAACCAATATTCTTCACGGATAGGCCGAATATTACTGAGGCTCAATCTCTTGAAGAGTGCCATGTCACGTCCCTTGCCACCGCTCGCCGCCCTGCACGCCTTCGAGGCGGCCGCCCGCCATGAAGGCTTCCAGCGCGCGGGCGAAGAATTGCACGTCTCGGCCGGCGCCATCGGCCACCATGTGAAACAGCTGGAAGCGTGGCTGGGCATCGTGCTGTTCCAGCGCCTGCCGCGCGGCGTGGTGCTCACCAATGCGGGCCAGCGCTATGCGGCGTCGCTGGGCCCCATCCTCAACCAGCTGGCCGACGTGTCCGAGCAGGCGCGGCGCCAAGGCGATGACAAGGTGGTCACGGTGACGGCCACCAGCTCGCTCGTCTCGCGCTGGCTGATGCCGCGCCTGGGCCGCCTGCGCGACCGCTATCCGCAGATCGAACTGCGCGTGCTGGCATCCATGCACCCGGTCGACCTGGCGCGCGACGGCGTGGACGTGGCCATCCGCCTGGGGCCGGGCCGCTATCCGGGATTAAAAGTGGATTTATTGATGGAAGAATGGTTTTCCGCCGTCTGCAGCCCCGATTTCCGCGCCAACGCGGCCAGCCTGCGCCAGCCCGCCGACCTGCTGCGCTATCCGCTACTGCACGACGAGCCGGAAGTGCACCTGCCCGGCGAAATCGATTGGACGCGCTGGCTGCACAGCTGCGGCGTGCATTACAGCGGCAATAGCGGCAACAGCGGCGCGCGCTTCTCGCACACGTATCTGTGCCTCGATGCGGCCGCCAGCGGCCAGGGCGTGGCCATTGCCGCCAGCCCCCTGATCGGCGACGATTTGCGCTCGGGCCGCCTGGTGCGCGTGTTCGAACACGCCGTGCGCGGCCCCCACTGCTATTACCTGCTGCGTTCGCCCCAGGCGGAAACGCGGCCCCTCGTGCACGCATTCTGCGAATGGCTGATCGCCGAGGCGCGCGCCGACCAGGAAACCGTCTGGCCCACCGTGGAGACCGCATGACAAGCAAGGAATTGGCGCGCAGCGCGCATCACGTCGTCACGCACGACTACGAACATGCCAGGGTGACGGCGGCCGATGGCCGGCAAGCCAGCGTGGGCGAATTCTATGGCGACCCGGCCGTGGCCCTGATCGACGCGCAAGAAAAATGGTGCGCCGTGGCGGGCGAGGGATTGGTACTGTGCCGGCTGGAGCAGCCGTTCGGGCAGTGCACGGCGTACTTCCGCGAACCCGGAGCAACCGTGTGGATCACGGACTTGCGGCAAACGGGAGCGTTTGCGCTGGAGTGGCAAGGCGAGGATGGCGCTTGGTCCACCCTCGATTTTGACTTTGATACGATGTAACAGAACCTTCGCGACGCCTCACAAAACCGTAGCGAGCGGAAGGGAGAGGTGGCTAAGAAGCGCAACCGTACGAAAGTACGGTGAGCATCGCAGGCCGCCTATACCGACGCGCAGTAGGTTTTGTGAGGCGTTTTCAACTTACAGCTTGATGAAGTGCTCGCGGTAGTACTTCAGCTCTTCGATCGATTCCAGGATATCGGCCAGGGCCGTGTGCTTCTGGTGTTTCTTGAAGCCGGTGGCGATTTCCGGCTTCCAGCGCTTGCACAGCTCTTTCAATGTCGATACATCAACATTGCGATAGTGGAAGAACGCTTCCAGCTTCGGCATGCCGCGCACCATGAAGCGGCGGTCCTGACCGATGGTGTTGCCGCACATGGGCGACTTGCCAGCCGGCACATATTTCTTCAGGAACGCGATCAGTTCCGCTTCCGCCTGCGCTTCCGTGACGGTCGACGCTTTCACCTTGTCGATCAGGCCGGAGCGGCCGTGCGTGCCCTTGTTCCAGGCATCCATCTTGTTCAGCGTTTCATCCGATTGATGAATCACGAACACGGGGCCTTCGGCCAGCAGGTTCAGGTGCATGTCCGTTACCACTACCGCCACCTCGATGATGCGGTCGGTATCGGGCTCCAGGCCCGTCATTTCCATGTCGACCCAGACCAGGTTCATCTCATTTGGACGTGGCAGGACGGCGGGTGCGGCTAAATCGGTCGCTTGTGACATAATTCTCTCTTGGCCTAATCAAACTAAATAATCAGCCATTTTCTCACAGGCACAGAATGTATTCACTCGCGTTTTCGATTTTGTTTGTATCCGTCCTCGTTTTGACCCTGGCCGTGCGCTTCTGGCTCGCTTCGCGGCAAATCCGCCACGTGCTGGCGCACCGCGCCGCCGTGCCCGCCGAATTCGCGGAAAAGATCCCGCTGGCCGCGCACCAGAAAGCGGCCGACTACACGGTGGCCAAGACCAAGTTCGGCTTGCTGTCCCTGCTGATCAACTCTGCCGTGCTGATCGGCTTTACCTTGCTGGGCGGCCTGCAATGGCTGGCGCTGCACCTGAATGAATGGATGGGCTCTGGCTCGCCCATGCTGTACCAGATCGGCCTGATCGCCGCCTTTGCCGTCATTTCCGGCCTGATCGACCTGCCCTTCGATTACTACCGCCAATTCGTGCTGGAGCAGCGCTTCGGCTTCAACACCATGGCGCGCAAGCTGTTCTTTACGGACATGCTCAAGGGCGTGGGCCTGGGCGCGGCCATCGGCCTGCCCCTGATCTGGGTCGTGCTGACCCTGATGGCCAAGTCGGGCGACCTGTGGTGGCTGTACGCGTGGTTCGTCTGGAGCGGCTTCCAGCTGCTGATGATGGTACTGTTCCCAACCGTCATCGCCCCGCTGTTCAACAAATTCACGCCGCTGGCCGACGAAGCGCTGAAAAGCCGCATCGAAGGCTTGATGCAGCGCGTGGGCTTTGCCTCGAAAGGCCTGTTCGTCATGGACGGCTCGAAGCGCAGCGCCCACGGCAATGCGTATTTCTCGGGCTTTGGCGCCAACAAGCGCATCGTTTTCTTCGACACCCTGCTGTCGCGCCTGGCGCCGCAGGAAATCGAAGCCGTGCTCGCGCATGAACTGGGCCACTTCAAGCTCAAGCACATCGTCAAGCGCATCGCCATGATGTTCGCCGTCTCACTGGGCTTTCTGGCCCTGCTGGGCTACCTGAAGACGCAGCCGTGGTTTTACGGTGGCCTGGGCATCGATCCCGTCGCCCTGGCACTCACGGGCCAGCCGACGGATGCGCTGGCCCTGCTGCTGTTCATGCTGGTGCTGCCCGTCTTCACCTTCCTGCTGGGACCATTGACCTCGCTCAGCTCGCGCAAGCATGAATTCGAAGCCGACGCCTTTGCCGCCACGCACACGCAGGCGGACGACCTCGTTTCGGCGCTCGTGAAAATGTACGAGGACAATGCCTCGACCCTGACGCCCGACCCGCTGCACTCGGCCTTCTATGACTCGCATCCGCCGGCCAGCGTGCGCATCCGCCACCTGAAAGGGGCTTCCGCATGAATACGCCATCGACCTCGCAAGACCTGGCCCGGCTGAACTGCGCTCCGCGCCAGCAGGCGCTGGGCGACACGGACGTCGCCACCCTGCACGCCCTGCTGCCGCTATGGACGGTGCAAAATGGCAAGCTGTGCCGCGACTTCGGCTTCAAGAATTACTACCAGACCCTGGCGTTCGTGAACGCCCTGGCCTATATGACCCATACCCAAGATCACCATCCGGAGCTCATCATTACTTACAAAACCTGCGCCGTGCGCTACGACACGCACTCGGTCAACCAGGGCGCCGGCGGCCTGTCCGAAAACGACTTCATCTGCGCCGCCAAGGCCGACCTCATCTACCAGAGCAGCCAGGTGACCCCATGAGCGAAGGCAAGTTGACGGGCATCATCATCGCCGCCCATGGCCGCCATTACCTGGCCGACGTGGACGGCGCCAAGCTGCAATGCGTCACGCGCGGCAAGAAAACCAATGTGGCCGTGGGCGACATCGTACACCTGACGCGCACTTCCAACGACCAGGCCGTCATCGACCGCATCGAGGAACGCAAGACCCTGCTATACCGCTCGGACCAGTACAAATCGAAGCTGCTGGCGGCCAACCTGACGCAACTGTTCATCGTCGTGGCCACGGAGCCGGGCTTTGCCGACGACCTGATTTCGCGTTCGCTGGTGGCGGCCGACGCGGCCGGCATCGAGGCGCGCATCATCCTCAACAAGACGGACGTGACGGCCTCGCTGGACAGGGCCCGCGAACGCCTGCTGCCGTATTCCTCGATGGGCTATCCCGTCGATGAAGTGTCGGCACGCGCCGAACCGGAACACGCCGTGGCCACCCTGGCGCCGTTGCTGGCGGGCCAGTCGTCCATCCTCATCGGCCAGTCGGGCATGGGCAAGTCGTCGCTGATCAACCTGCTGGTGCCGGACGCCGACATCGCCGTGCGCGAAATCTCGGCCGCGCTCGACACGGGCAAGCACACGACGACGTTTACGCGCCTGTACAAGCTCGACGAACTGGGCGCGAACAGTTCCATCATCGATTCGCCCGGCTTCCAGGAATTCGGCCTGTACCACCTGTCCGAAGGCATGCTGGAGCGGGCCTTCCGCGAATTCCAGCCCTACCTGGGCGGCTGCAAGTTCTACAATTGCCGCCACCTGATCGAGCCCCAGTGCGCCATCCTGCAAGCCTTGTCTGAAGGCAAGATCGCCAAGATGCGCCATACCCTGTACGGCCAGCTGCTGCACGAATCGGCGCAAACCCTGTATTAAGCGCCCGCCGCAACGCAAAAATAGCGACAGAAAACGTGGGCCGGCAAAATTTAATTTTGCCGTCGAGTTCGCTTTCCATGTTTAATCCCAAAACTGTTCATCCGCCGTTTTATGCATTTCAGCGCGTAAAACCGGCCTTCCATCGCCTGCCGCTGGCGATGCAAGGCCGCGTTTGTTAACTTGACACCAGTCCCTGCCGGAAACCTGCCAGCGACCACACGATCTAACTCCAATCAATCCAGCCATCCTGATCGAAGGTGAATGTCATGCATACCAAACGCGTCCTCCCCCTCCTCGCCGCCCTCTTCGCCCTGGCCGGCGGCACCGCCCAGGCCCAGACGGCCATTGCCCCGCAAAGCACCGACAGCGTGCGCGTCACCTCGGGCGCCGCCTATCACGTCACGGCCCAGGAAGCCTTTGCCATCGAACAGCAATACCGCCTGTCAAACGGGCAACGCCTGGAAATCCACCAGCAGGAAAACCATTTCTTTGGCCGCCTGATCGATGACCGCGAATGGCAAAAAAAGGCCAGCGTGCAAATCTATCCCACCGGTCCCGGCCAGTTTGTCAGCAAAAAGGGCGCGACCTTCGTCTTCAGCAACGATGGCGAGCGCGAGCATGTGACGATCGATGACGCCCAGCTCCTGCCCGGCTTGCATGTGAGCACCGACATGCGCAGCGCCAGCAACGGCGGCATCCGCGTGGTGTCGCGCTAGGCGCCTGGCCCCCCATCGAACGCCGAGGGCAAATCGCCCCCGCCGGTGCCGCCATGCACGATGAATAATTCTGGCTGGCTCACTGAACAATTCCCCGCAATGCAGCTTACAATGCCATCAAGATGGCCTGTGCGGTCGCAGGCTGGCGCCACTGTTTGCGGGGAGAATGCTTGAATGGAAATGTTCGCGCTCGAACATGACGTAGCGCAGTGGGAAAACGCATTGCTGCCGTTGCGCGGCGCCGGGCGCGTACCGCTGCTGTTGTTGCTGTCCTGGCATTTGCGCCAGCGCGATTGCCTTCGAGCAACTCAGCTGAGCGAGGAAGCTTATCTGCTGCTGCCGCTGGCGGGCCTGGAGCCGGCCGCACTGGAACAGGCGCAGGCGCGCCTGCAGCTGGTGCAGGCAGAGGTTGCATGGCTGCAAGGTGCGCTCGATACGGCGGAAAGCCTGGCCATGGCCGCGCACGCCACGCTGTGCGCGCACGGCGACGGTGCCGGCTGCGCCGATGCCCACTGGCTATTGTCCTCGATCGCCGTCGACCGCGGCGACCATGCCCGCTGCGATGCCGAACTGCTGGCCGCGGCAGAGCAGGCGCGCAGCGCCGGCGATGCGATGCGTGTCAGCCTGGCCGACGCGGCCACGGCGCGCTGGGCCGTCCTGCGCGATGCGCCGGCAGCCCAGGCCCGCTGGGGCAACCGCTTCCAGGCCGACAGCGCCAGCGGCAAGCTGCCCGCGCCGCTGTCCACCTGGGTGCACGACTTCCGCGGCTTGCTCGCGCATACCTCGCGCGACCTGGGCACGGCTGCCGGCCACTACATGCAAAGCTACGAGGCGGCGCTGGAAAGCGGCCAGCTGCGCGGCGCGATCACAGCCGCCATCAATATCGGCGACTGTTTCTCCAGCCTCAACGACAACGAATCTGCCCTCGAATGGATGCAGTGCGCGCTGGACCTGGCGCGCCCCACGGGCTGGCCGCGCAGCATCGGCGCCTGCCAGACGCATACGGCCGAAACCATGCGCAAGCTGGGGCGCCTGGCCGCCGCCGAAGACTTGCTGCGCGAAGCGCTGCACATCCTGGCACCCGTGTCCGGTGCGCGCACCTATGCCAACGCCCTGTTCCACCTGGGTGAACTGAGCCTGGACAAGGGCGACTACGACACGGCGCTCGACGCGTTCAGCCGGCTGGCGCAGCGGGCCGAAGCGCTGGGGCAGGCCGATTTCCGCAGCATGGCGCAGCGCGGCAGCGCCCACGCGCTGTCCTACCTGGACCGTCCCGATGAAGCCGTGCAGGCGGCCGAACGGGCTTGCCAGCTGGCCACGGCGCAGGGCGATGCCATGCACCAGGTGGCGGCGCTGCGCGTCCTGTCGATGCTGCATGCGCGCCACGAGTTGCCGGCGCCAGCCGGCATGCTGGAACGCAATCCCGCCCTGCATTTCCTGCACCAGGCCCTGCAGGTGGCCGCCTCCATCGAAGGCTATTCGCCGCCCGGCGAACTGCTCGATGCGCTGGCGCGCGAATACGCGCATGCGGGCGACTATGCGCGCGCCTACGATATCGCCCTCGATGCGGGCATCGCGCGCGAAAAAAGCCACACCCAGCAAGCCAGCAACCGCGCCACGGCCATGCAGGTCTACCACCAGACGGAACATGCGCGCTCGGAAGGCTATCACCACCGCGAACTGGCCGCCTCCGAAGCGCGCCGCGCCGAAGTATTGCAGCAGACCAGCGACACCCTGGAACGGCTGTCGGCCATCGGCCAGGAAATCACCACCCACCTGGACGCCAGCGCCGTGTTCCAGGTGCTGGACCGCCACGTGCATGCCTTGTTGCCAGTCAACACCTTCGCCGTCTACATGCTCGATCCGGCCGGCACGGCGCTGCGCCGCGCGCACGGCATGGAAGCGGGCCGCCCCCTGTCCGACAACGCCATTCCACTGAACAATCCACGCGCCTATTCCGTGCGCTGCCTGCTGGGGCGGCGCGAAGTGTATATCGCGCAAGTGCCGCCGCGGCGCCACGCCTATACGGTGCCCGGTACCCTGCATAACCAGAGCGTGCTGTACGTGCCGCTGATGGTGGGCGAGCGCGTGCTGGGCGTGATGACGGTGCAGGCTTGCCATGCGAACGCCTACGGCGAACGGGAGCGGCTGATCTTCCGCACCCTGTGCGCGTATGGCGCCATCGCGCTCGACAATGCCAGCGCCTACCGGCAGTTGCAAGATGCCCAGGCGCAACTGGTATCGCAGGAAAAACTGGCCGCGCTGGGCTCGCTGATGGCCGGGGTGGCGCATGAACTCAATACCCCGATCGGCAACAGTTTATTAATCGCCAGCACCATGCAGCAAAAGACGGAAGACGTGGAACGCCTGATGAACGGTCCCGGCCTGCGCCGCTCCGACCTGGCCGCCTACATCGACGATGCGGGCAAGGCGTCGGCGCTGGTGATGCGCGGCCTGCACAGCGCGGCCGACCTGGTCAACAGCTTCAAGCAGGTGGCCGTCGACCGCACCACCGAACAGCGGCGCCAGTTTGACCTGCAACAAGTGAGCAATGAAATCATCGCCACCGTGATGAACCGCATCCGCAGCTCGGGCCACCGCATCGAGACGGACATCGAGTTCGGCATCGCCATGGACAGCTACCCGGGCCCGTTCGGCCAGGTCATCACCAACCTGATCAACAACGCCCTGCTGCACGCCTTCGCCCCCGGACCCAACGATGGCGGCGCCGGCACGGGCTGCATGCGCCTGTCGGCCGCGATAGCGGGCGCGCGCGTGCAGATCGTCTTCGAAGACAATGGCGGCGGCATCGCCGAACAGCATCTGTCGCGCATCTTCGACCCCTTCTTTACTACCAAGCTGGGCCAGGGGGGCAGCGGCCTGGGTCTGTCGATCAGCTACAACATCGTCACGGCCCTGCTGGGCGGCAGCATCCAGGTGGCCAGCAGCCCCGCCGGCACGCGCTTCACGCTGGACCTGCCCCTGGTGGCGCCCCAGCTGGACGGCGCTGCCACCGCCAGCATCTATTAATCGCCGCCCCGTTGCCCGGGCGCGGGCTTGCCTATACAAGTACCCGCCCGGACGGTCTTTCCAATCTAAAAGCAAAACCCTTATAATTGAACGGCTGACGTCCTTGCCATTGCATTATTTTCAACATGGCAAACCGCATCGGCCCGCGCGACAGGCGTCGCGCTGGCACCGATCAACACAGCAGCGCGCCGGGCGAGGCAGTCATCAGACGAGATGTTGTACGCTGATGCAACCCGGCGGGAAAGGCACGCCGCCGGCGGCCTGCGCATCTTCAAGTGGTCATTATGTCGACAAAAAAACCGATCAAGCACTACCTCCAGTTCTCCGATTTCACGTTGGAAGAGTACGAATATGTGATCGAACGCGCCCATCTGATCAAGCGCAAGTTCAAGAATTACGAAATCTACCATCCACTGATCGACCGCACCCTGGTGATGGTCTTCGAAAAGAACTCCACCCGCACGCGCCTGTCGTTCGAAGCGGGCATGCACCAGCTGGGTGGCGCCGCCATCTACCTGAACACGCGCGATTCCCAGCTGGGCCGCGGCGAGCCGGTGGAAGACGCGGGCCAGGTCATGTCGCGCATGTGCGACATCATCATGGTGCGCACGTTCGGCCAGGAGATCATCGAGCGCTTCGCCGCCAATTCGCGCGTGCCCGTGATCAATGGCCTGACCAATGAACACCACCCGTGCCAGGTTTTTGCCGACATCTTCACCTACATCGAACACCGCGGCTCCATCGCCGGCAAGGTCGTCGCCTGGATCGGCGACGCCAACAACATGCTGTACTCGTGGCTGCAGGCGGCCGAAGTGTTCGGTTTCCACGTCAATGTGTCGACGCCGAAGGGCTATGACATCGACTTGTCGCAAGTCAAGACCGAGCGCTACACCTTCTTCGCCAACCCGTCCGACGCCTGCGAAGGCGCGCACCTGGTCAACACGGACGTGTGGACCAGCATGGGCTACGAAGCGGAAAACGCGGCCCGCATCGCCGCCTTCGACGGCTGGATCGTCGATGGCGCGAAGATGGCCCGCGCCGCGCCCGACGCGCTGTTCATGCACTGCCTGCCCGCCCACCGCGGCGAGGAAGTGGCCGCCGAAGTGATCGACGGCCCCCAATCGGTGGTGTGGGACGAGGCGGAAAACCGTTTGCACGTGCAAAAAGCGCTGATCGAGTACCTGTTACTGGGTAAAATCAACTAATTCGCCAGGCATTGCAGAGCACCTGGCAGCATCGCACTACATACATCGACAACGACAACTGGAAGCAATATGAGCGACATTAAAAAAGTAGTCCTGGCCTATTCCGGCGGACTCGACACCTCCGTCATCCTGAAATGGCTGCAAGATAACTACCAGTGCGAAATCGTCACCTTCACGGCCGACCTGGGCCAGGGCGAAGAACTGGAGCCGGCGCGCGCCAAGGCCATCAAATTCGGCATCAAGCCGGAAAACATCCATATCGAAGACGTGCGCGAAGAATTCGTGCGCGATTTCGTCTTCCCGATGTTCCGCGCCAACACCGTGTACGAAGGCGAATACCTGCTGGGCACCTCGATCGCCCGTCCGCTGATCGCCAAGCGCCTGATCGAAATCGCCAACGCCACGGGCGCCGACGCCATCTCGCACGGCGCGACCGGCAAGGGCAACGACCAGGTGCGTTTCGAACTGGGCGCCTACGCGCTGAAGCCAGGCGTGAAAATCATCGCCCCATGGCGCGAGTGGGATCTGCTGTCGCGCGAAAAACTGCTGAAGTACGCGGAAGACGCCGGCATCGAAATCGACATGAAGCACAAGAACGGCGGCGCGCCGTACTCGATGGATGCCAACTTGCTGCACATCAGCTTTGAAGGCCGCCACCTGGAAAACCCCAGCGCCGAAGCGGAAGAGACCATGTGGCGCTGGACCGTCAGCCCTGAAAAGGCGCCGGACGAAGCGGAATACCTGGACATCGAATACGAAAAAGGCGATATCGTCGCCATCAACGGCGTGCGCATGTCACCCGCCACCGTGCTGGCCGAACTGAACAAAGTTGGCGGCAAGCATGGCGTAGGCCGCCTGGACCTGGTGGAAAACCGCTACGTCGGCATGAAATCGCGTGGCTGCTATGAAACCCCGGGCGGCACTATCATGCTGAAAGCCCACCGCGCCATCGAATCGATCACCCTGGACCGCGAAGTGGCCCACCTGAAAGACGACCTGATGCCGCGCTACGCGTCGATGATCTACAACGGCTACTGGTGGGCGCCCGAGCGCGTTGCCCTGCAAACCCTGATCGACCACACGCAGGAAACCGTGAACGGCTGGGTACGCATCAAGCTGTACAAGGGCAATGTCATCGTCGTGTCGCGCGATTCGAAGACGGATTCGCTGTTCGACATGAACATCGCCACCTTCGACGAAGACGGCGGCGCCTACAACCAGGCCGACGCCGGCGGCTTCATCAAGCTGAATGCCTTGCGCATGCGCATCGCCGCCATCGCCCGCGAAAAGCGGGGCCAGAAGTAATTAGTTGCCGGGAGGCACTACCTCCCGCACCAGCCAAAAGCCGCCTCCGGGCGGCTTTTTTGCGTTTGAAACGCACTCGGCCGCGATTTACCGCTACGCGCATCCCCAGATTGCCCCCATTTTGCTGTCCGCATGGCAAAATGCTACAGTGCAATTATGCTGACCTTCCCGCTTCCGGAGCCCTCCCATGTTCAAAGACCTGAGTATCAAGAATAAACTGTACCTGGGCTTCGGCTCCATCGTGGCCATCATCCTGGTCCTGCTGGGCGTGGCCTACAACAGCTTTTCGCGGTTGTCGGAAGCCAATGCATGGGACCGGCACACGATGGAAGTGCTGGTCGAGATCGACAAGATTCACAATTCCATCCTGCAAATCCAGGTGGAAGCGCGCGGTTTCATCCTGACCGGCAACGAAGCGTCGCTGACGCCGGAATCGAATGAGATGGACGTGCTGAGCCAGCACACGCAAAAAGCCATCGCCATGACGGTCGATAACAAGGTGCAGTCGGAACGCTTTCGCAAGATCGACCAACTGAGCAGCACCTGGGTCAAGGAGTGGATCACCCCCCTGATCGAAAAACGCCGCGCGCTGGGCAATGCGCCGGGCGCCACGGAAACGGTGGCGCGCCTGCTGCCGCCGGCCGGCTCGCCCGGCATCGTACAAGCCAACAAACTGCTCGACGAAGCTGCCGCCGAAGAAAACCGCCTGCTGGCCGAGCGCACGGCCACCTCGAGCCGCCTGCAGGAAACTATGCTGCTGACCTTGGCGCTGGGCGGCTTGCTGTGCATCGTGCTGGCGCTGGGCATTTCCTTCATCCTGGCCAAGGCCATCCTCGGTCCGCTGAACAACCTGACGGATGCCGTCGGGCGCATCGCTGGCGGCGAACAGGGCGCGCGCGCGGCCATCATCTCGCGCGACGAGCTGGGCAAGGTGACGGAAGAATTCAACCGCATGGCGCAAACCATCCAGGACAACCAGGCCAACGAACTGGCCGCCACGAACAGCTTGCGGGCCAAGGTCGATTCCCTGCTGGAAGTGGTGTCGAAGGCAGCCTCGGGCGACCTGACGGGCAAGGTCGGCATCACGGGCAGCGACGCCATCGGCCAGCTGGGCAACGGCCTGGCGAAGATGTTTGAAAACCTGCGCAGCCTGCTCAACAACGTGCAAAAGGCCGGCATCCAGGTGACGACCTCGGCCACGGAAATCGCCGCCTCGGCGCGCCAGCAGGAAGCCACGGGCATTGAGCAAGCGCAAACCAGCGTGGAAATTCTCAGCACCACCAAGGAAATCTCGGCCAACACGAGCCAGTTGCTGAAAACCATGGAAGACGCCACCGCCGTAGCCGACTACACGACGAATGCCACGGCCGAAGCGCAAAACAACCTCAAGCGCATGGATTCGACCATGCAGCACATGGTCTCGGCCACCGATTCCATCAATGCCAAGCTGGCCGCCCTGTCGGAAAAGGCCAGCAATATCAACAGCGTGCTGATCACCATCACGAAAGTGGCCGACCAGACCAACATCCTGTCGCTGAACGCCGCTATCGAGGCGGAAAAAGCGGGCGAAGCGGGCCGCGGCTTTTCCGTGGTGGCGACCGAGATCCGCCGTCTGGCCGACCAGACTTCCGTGTCCACGTGGGATATCGAGCAAATGCTCAAGGAAATGCAGTCGGCCGTGTCGGCCAGCGTGATGGGCATGGATAAATTCTCGGAAGAAATTCGCCGCAGCGTGGGCGAAGTGCGGCAAGTGGCCGAGCAGCTGTCGTCCGTGATGGACCAGGTGCAGAAGCTCACGCCGCAATTTGACGCCGTGCTGCAAGGCATGCAGTCGCAAGCCATCGGCGCCTCGCAGATTTCCGACACCATGATGCAGCTCAACGACGCCACCCAGCAAACGGTGGAGTCGCTGAAGGCCACCAGCGAAGCGGTGCACCAGCTGCAATATGCGGCGGGCGACCTGCAATCGAGCGTCTCGACTTTCGCCGTGACCATCTGATCCCATGAAAGTGCTGCTCTTTCACATCGGACGCGACCGCTATGGCCTGCCCCTGGCCGGCATCGTGCGCGTGCTGCCGCTGCTGGAGCTCAAGCAGCTGCCGCTCACGCCAAACTACGTGGCCGGGCTGATGGACTTGCAGGGCACGCCCGTGCCCGTGATCGACCTGTCGCGCCTGGCGGGCTTGCCGGCCGCGGCCGCGCAGTTCGACACGCGCATCGTCATCATCGACTACCGCGCCCCTGGCGGCACCGCGCATGTGCTGGGCCTGATGGCTTCGCAGGTGCGGGGCATCGCCGACATCGATGCGGACAAGCTCGACGATAGCGGCGTGGCCACGGCGCCCTTCCTGGGCCAGGTGGTCAGCGATGCCGACGGCATCGTGCAGCTGGTTGAACTGGAGCACCTGCTGCCGCCGGACGTGCGCGCGCTGCTGTTTCAAGACGCGGGCGCGGCATGACGGCACAATCGCTGCTGCGCCGCGCGACCGGCCTGTCCGTCTCCAAATCCGTGGCCGAGCGGGCCGTCGGCCAGCGCATGGAGCAGACGGGCTTTGCCGACAGCGAAGCCTATCTGCAGGCGCTCACGCCGGCCGAAATGACGCAGCTGATCGAACTGGTGGTGGTGCCGGAATCGTGGCTGTTCCGCGACCCGCAGGCGTTTTACGCCACCGTGGAACTGGTGCAGGAACGCTGGGCACGGGGGCGCGCCACGCGCATCCTGTCGATTCCGTGCGCGGGCGGCGAGGAACCGTATTCGATGGCCATGGCGCTGCGCGACGGCGGCGTGCCGAAACAGGCGTTCAGCATCGATGCGTACGACCTGAGCCCCGGCTGCATCGAGCGGGCGCAGGCAGGCATCTATGGCCGCAACGCCTTCCGCGCGCAGGACGTGGCCTTCCGCGAGCGCTATTTCACGCACGTGGCCGACGACGCCTACCGCATCATCGACACCTTGCGCGAACAGGTGACCTTCAGGCAGGGCAACCTGCTGCAATTCGATACCGCCACCTACAGCCGCCATTACGACGTCATCTTCTGCCGCAACCTGCTGATCTATTTCGACAAGCCCACCACGCGCGCGGCCATCCACAACCTGTCCGCCCTGCTGGCCGACGACGGCATGCTGCTGGCCGGCTACGCGGAAGTGCCGTCGTTCTGCCAGAACGGCTTTGCGCCGCTGCAGTTCCGCCAGGCCTTCGCGCTGAAGAAGGAAACGGCGGCGCCGGCGGCAGCCCTCCAGGTGGCGCCGCTGCCTGCCTTGCGTACCTTGCGCAGCGTGCCGCCCGCGCCAAAACGCACTGCAGCTCCGCCTTCAGCGCCCGCCGCGCCGGCAGCGCAGCGCACGCGCC
>NZ_WFLI01000023.1 GCF_009208555.1 Janthinobacterium violaceinigrum
ATATTACTCACCCGTTCGCCACTCGCCACCAGAGCAAGCTCCGTGCTGCCGTTCGACTTGCATGTGTAAGGCATGCCGCCAGCGTTCAATCTGAGCCAGGATCAAACTCTTCAGTTTAATCTCTGTTACTTTGCCCTTTTACAGGCACCGTTATTTCTAACGGGTCGCTCACTCAAAAAACTGACAGGCTACTTCCGAAGAAGTATCCTATTTCATTATTTCTTGTGAACATTTGATATTTTAAGTATTACGCCAATCCGAAGATCGACGCTGCACTTACATCAAATGCCCACACTTATCGACTGTTAATTGTTAAAGAACTGTATTCGGCACTGCTTTCGCGCTACCGACAAAGCGTTGTGTTTGTCAGCTGCGAAGAAGGAAGAGTATGAAGCAATTTGCTACGTCCGTCAACTCCTTCTTTTTCTCTCGTCTCACTCGGCATTTGCATGCGTCGTTCAGCGAGGGGGCGAATTATAGCCGTGCCCCGCACACCCCGCAAGCGCTATTTTGCAGTTGGGCAAATATTGCTGTGTGATATCGTAGCGCCGACCACACCCTGCCTCATCCACCTAGATTCCCATGCCTATCCCACACATCTCCCCCACCGCCAATCCCGCCCTGGCCAGCGCACTCGAACATGCCATCAATAGCAAGACCAAGCCATTGGGCAGCCTCGGCATGCTGGAAACCCTGGCCCGCCAGATCGGCCTGATCCAGCAAAGCACGCAACTGGCGCTGCACCAGCCGGCCATCATCGTTTTCGCAGCCGACCATGGCATCGTCGCTGAAGGCATTTCCGCCTATCCACAAAGCGTGACCTGGCAAATGGTGGAAAACTTCCTGGGCAACGGCGCCGCCATCAATGTCTTCGCCCGCCAGGCAGATTGCGCCCTCTATATAGTAGACGCAGGTGTGAACCACGATTTCGGTGCGCGCGAGGGATTGCTTGACCGCAAGCAAGGCCCTGGCACACGCAACTTCGCCACGGAACCTGCCATGAGCAAGGAGCAATGCCTGGCCGCCATGCAAGCCGGGATGGATCTGGTCGCCACCTTGGACGGCAACGTGCTGGGCTTTGGCGAAATGGGCATCGGCAATACCACGGCCGCCGCCGCACTGATGCACAAGCTGACCGCTACGCCCGTCGCCGATTGCGTCGGTGCCGGCACGGGCCTCTCGAAAGAAGGCGTACGACATAAGCAGCAGGTGATCGAAGCGGCTGTCGCGCATCATGCGGCAGTCAATGAGCCGCTCGATGTGCTGGCCACCTTTGGCGGTTTCGAAATCGCCATGATGGCCGGCGCCATGCTCAAAGCAGCCGAACGGCGCATGGTCCTGCTGATCGACGGCTTCATCGTCAGCAGCGCCCTGCTGGTGGCGGCCCGTTTGCAGCCGGCCATCCTCGACTACTGCGTGTTTTCGCACTGCTCCGATGAAAATGGCCACCGCCAGCTGCTGGCCAGCCTGGATGCGCGGCCGCTGCTGCAACTGGACCTGCGTCTGGGCGAAGGCACGGGTTCCGCGCTGGCCTTGCCACTGCTGCACGCGGCCGTCAATTTCATGCGCGAGATGGCCACTTTCGCCTCGGCCCAGGTCAGCGAAAAGTCCACGCCAGACTAAGACCATGGCCCATCCCCTTGCCGCAGCAATCCACCAGTGCCGTCTCTTTTTCATCGCGCTGCAATTCTTCACGCGCCTGCCCATCCCCCGCTGGGTGGGGTTCGAGCCAGCCTGGCTGCAGCATGCCTCGCGCTACTTTCCCCTGGTGGGCGTGGTGGTGGCGGCCATCTGCGGCACGGTGTATGTGCTGGCCAGCTGGCTGCTGCCATCGCCGGTGGCCGTGCTGCTGGCCGTCGCCGCCGGCATTTACCTGACGGGCGCCTTCCATGAAGACGGTTTCGCCGACATGTGCGACGGCTTCGGCGGCGGCTTGACGCGCGAGCGTGTGCTCGAGATCATGAAGGATTCGCGCATCGGCGCCTATGGCGCCATCGGCATCGTCTGCCTGCTGGCCATCAAATGCGCGGCACTGGTTTCGCTGCCGCCCGCCGTCATCGTGGCGACACTGTGCATCGCCCATCCGCTCTCGCGCCTGGCCGCCGTCTCGCTGATCCGATTCATGGATTACGCGCGCGATGAAGGCAAGTCCAAACCCATGGCGCAGGAAATGCGCACGGGTGAATTCATCATCGCCGCCGTCTGCGGCCTGCTGCCCGCCGTCGCCTGCGGCGTGCTGGGGATACTCGACTGGGGTGCGCTGGCCTTTGCCATCGTGGCGGCCGCCGCCTGCGCATTCTGGCTGGGCCGCAAATGCCAGCGCCGCCTGCAAGGCTATACGGGCGACTGCCTGGGCGCCGTGCAGCAAGTGGCGGAAGTGGCGATCTACCTGGCCATCCTCTCCAGCTTCCAGCCTCCCGTGCGCTTCTATTAAGCCAGCATGCGCCTGATCCTCGTCCGCCACCCCGCCCCCAAAGTGAGCAGCGGCACCTGCTATGGCCGCAGCGACGTGACAGTAACGCCGCACGCGCTGGCCGCCGTGCGCGCCAGCTTGCAGACGACCTTGCCGCCGCATGTGCCGCTATATGCCAGCCCCCTGCGCCGCTGCGCCGAACTGGCGGCGGCCCTGGCGCAGGACTTGCCCGCGAGCGCCCTGCGTTTCGACGCGCGGCTGGCCGAAATGGATTTCGGCGCGTGGGAAATGCAGCCCTGGCACGCGATTGCACGTGAAGACATCGATGCCTGGGCGGCCGGCCTGGCCCACTACCGCCCCGGCGGCGGTGAAAATGTGCTGGCGATGGCCGCCCGCGTCGATGCGTTTCTGGGCGATTTGTTGCGCGAACAACACGAAACGGCCATCATCATCTGCCATGCAGGCACCATCCGTCTGCTCTGCGCATTGCAGGCGGGGCTGCCATTGGAGGAAACCGCCCTGCTGGCCGCCAATTCCCCCCATAAAATCGCCTACGGTGCGACTGTCGTCGTCGATTTCTGATATTGAATTGTCCAGTCGACCATGTCAGTCCATGCCTGCTGCACGTATAATGGCGGGGTTTTGGTGCCCGCGTTCATGTCCATGAGCGCAGTTAAACGGGAAACACGATGCCGCGATCGCGGCGAGCGTGTGCTGCCCCCGCAACGGTAAGCAAGTGTCGCCCCTCCCCACAGGAAGCGGGCGACAAGCGATCTCTGACAACCACTGTGCTTGCAATCATCGAGCATGGGAAGGTGGGATCGCCGTACTTGCCAGCCCGGATACCGGCCAGGACAGGTGGAAGTGCGGGCCTTGCCGGGCGCCGCGCCTTCCGTTGAATCTGGCTTGCGGGGACGCGAGCCGGGTGCTTTTTCCGAAGAAAACGATATCATGACTGCTCCCGTATTACACCGCCGCGCGCCGGCAATGGCGCCGCGCGCCCTGGTTTCCGCCATTTCCCTGTGCTTCATCGCCGCCGCTCCAGCATTCGCGCAAACCCCAAACAACACGCTGGACCAGATCGTCGTCACCGGCTCCCGCTTCAACAGCGACCCGGCATTGCAACCGATTGGCGCCACCGTCATCACGGCCGATGAAATCCGCCGCGCGGGCATCAGCGATGTGAACCAGGCCATCCGCAAGATCGGCGGCGTCTATGGCCGTCAAAGCCTCACCGGCAGCCCTGACTTCACCCTCGATCTGCGCGGCTTCGGCGCTACCGCCAGCCAGAACACGGTCGTGGTCCTCGACGGCGTGCGCCTGTCGGAAAATGAACTGACCGATCCCGTCCTGGCCAGCATCCCCATCGATAGCGTCGAACGCATTGAAATCACGCGCGGCGGCAGCAGCGTCCTGTACGGCGACGGCGCCACGGGCGGCGTGATCAACATCGTCACCAAGCGTCCAGGCAAGCAGGCTGGCCGCGGTACCGTCTTTGCCGAAGTCGGCCAGCTGGGCCAGCGCGAAGTGCGCGGCTCCGTAGCCCAGACCTGGAATAACGTCACCCTCGACGCCGCTATCGGCAAGCAGGAAACCGACAACTATCGCGACAATAACGAATACAAGCAGACCAGCTTCGGCGGCGGCGCGCAATGGCAGGGCAAGGATGTCCGCGCCGGCGTGCGTATCGACAGCACGCGTCAGGACAGCCGTTTCCCTGGTTCGATCACATTGGCCCAGTTTGAAGCCAACCCACGCCAGGCGAAAACACTGAAAGATTTCGGCTCGGTCGACAGCGACCGCTATACCGCCTTCGCCGAAGGCCGCC
This sequence comes from Janthinobacterium violaceinigrum, assembly GCF_009208555.1. GTDB lineage: Bacteria > Pseudomonadota > Gammaproteobacteria > Burkholderiales > Burkholderiaceae_D > Janthinobacterium > Janthinobacterium violaceinigrum. Next base: position 4,242 of record NZ_WFLI01000023.1, read on the forward strand.
TGGGTGCCGTAGACCTGGCAGCCGAACTGTCGCACCGCGAAAAGACGGCAAAGTCAACCTACTCCGGCGACCCATCACAGCGCAAAGCCAAACAAAACCAGTTCTCGCCACGACTGCGCCACCTGGGCCAGTTCGACGGCATGCTCAATGAGATCGTCGCCGGCGCCGACTTCATCAAGTGGGATATTGCAGTCGATGCTTCGTACTCCCAGGCCAAGGCCAAACAAAAATCACAGGCATTCTATGTGCGTGACGAACTGAAATTCGCCAGCCCGCAAAATTTCCGTATCGCCGCAGGTGTACGCCATGAAACCTTCGACAAGGACTTCAACGACCCTATCGGATACCCCACGACGGCCTACAACATCAAGCAGAGCTTCAATGCCTGGGACGTGCAAGGCAGCTTCGATGTCGTGCCCCAAGTAAATCTGTACGCCAAGGCCGGCCAGAGCTATCGCGTGGCTACCGCCGATGAAAACGGTTCGACACCGGTTGCCAACAAGCCCTTGCAAGGCCAGACCTCGCACGACCTGGAGTTGGGCGCGACCTACGACAACAGCATCGTCAAGGTCGACGCACGCGTCTTCCGCCACAAGCTGACCAACGAGATCTACTATGACCCGACGGCAGGCGCGTCCGGCTGGGGTGCCAACACCAACCTGGACCCGACCAAGCACCAGGGCTTCGAACTCGATGCACGCGCGAATATCGCAGCTGACTGGCGCGTCAGCGGCCACTACCAGCACGTGAAGGCCACCTTCACCGAAGGCGTCAATTCGGGCAAGGAACTGACCCTGATCCCGAAAAACACCCTGTCGGCCCGCCTGTCGTGGGTGCCGAAAGATGGCCAGAGCGCCGACTTCGGCGCGCAATGGGTGGACAGCCAGCGCTATGGCAGCGATTTTGCCAATACCTGCTCTGCCAAGATCCCGTCGTTCACCACCTTCGACGCCCGCTATGCTCGCAAGTTCGGCGCCTGGGAAGTGGCCGTCAATGCCTTGAACCTGACGGACAAGCAGTACTTCACCAACGCCTTCAGCTGCAAAGGCGGCATCTATCCTAGCAATGGCCGCCAGATGAAACTGTCGGCACGCTACGATTTCTAAAGCGGCCAGGAGTTGATTACAATGGCCCGTACGCGCAATCGCATGCGGGCCATTTTTCGTATACGCCCCACCAACGCATCCGAGGAAGTCCGCAACCACTTGCACCGTTCCCGTTTCATCTAAGGCAGTACATGCACCCATTTTTCCGCAATATGCGCCACCGCGCCACCGTCATCCTCACGGTGCTGGTCGTGTGCGCCGTTGCCAGCCTGATTTTCTCCGGCATGATCGGTTCGATCGCGATTCCGCTCGCCGACCTGCCTTCCGCCCTGTTCCATGTCGTGCAGGGCAAGACCGATACCCTCGCCGCCACCTTGCTCGACCTGCGCCTGGGCCGCGCGCTGACCGCCTTTGTCACCGGCGCGGCACTGTCGCTGGCCGGCCTGATGATGCAGGCGCTGCTGCGCAATCCCCTGGCCGACCCCTATGTGCTTGGCATTTCCGCCGGCGCCTCTGTCGGCGCGCTGGCCGCGCTGCTGTTCATGTGCGCGCTGTGGGTGGTCGACGCAGCGGCCTTTGCCGGCGCCGTCGGCGTGTCCATGCTGCTGTATTTCTTTGCCCGCCGCGACCTGCGCGGCGGCACGGCGGCCGAAGGCGGCGCTTCGCTATTGCTGCTGACGGGCGTGATCCTGGCCTCGGCCTGCATGGCCATCGTCACCCTGATGCTGTCCATCGCCCCTGAAAGCCGCTTGCGCAGCATGGTGTTCTGGATGATCGGAGACCTGTCCGGCGCGCCCGCGCGGCTGATGCCCTGGCTGGTGCTGGCCGGCGCCCTGGTCTTCGCCTTGCGCTGCGCGCGTTCGCTGAACATCATGGCGCTGCACGCGGAAGCGGCCAGCACCCTGGGCGTACGCGTGGGCGCCCTGCGCAAAGGCCTGTTCTTCTGTTCCGGCCTGCTCACGGCCAGCGCCGTCACCAGCGCCGGCAGCGTGGGTTTCGTGGGCCTGATCGTGCCGCACGCGCTGCGCTTTGCCTGCGGCCCCGATCATCGCCTGCTGATACCGGCCGCCGCACTGGCCGGCGGCACCTTCCTCGTGCTGGCCGATACTTTGGCGCGCACCGTGCTGGCGCCGTTGCAGCTGCCCGTCGGCGTCGTCACGGCGATGATAGGCGCGCCCGTCTTCCTGTACCAGCTCCATCGATTGCGCAGGAGATGAAACAAGCATGATACGCACCTACCAACTGGGCCTGAAAGCAGGCCCGCGCTCCCTCGTGGAAAACCTCACCTGGCAAATCAGGGATGGCGAATGCTGGAGCGTGATCGGCCGCAATGGCGCTGGAAAAAGCACATTGCTGCGCGCACTGGCCGGCTTGCGCGAACCGGATGCGGGCCACGTGACGATACAGGGCCGCGCCCTGGTCGACTGGCCGCTGGAAGAACTGGCGCGCGAGCGCGCGTTCCTGGCGCAGGCGCGGCATGACGCGTTTTCGTACCGCGTCATCGAAACCGTGCTGTCGGCACGCCACCCATATCACGACAACCATTACTGGGAAGGCAGCGACGACCAGCGCATCGCCCTGGCGGCGCTGGCGTCGATGGAAGTGGAGCACCTGGCCGAGCGCGACGTGCGCAGCCTGTCCGGCGGCGAACGCCAGCGCGTGGCCATCGCCGCCATGCTGGCGCAGGACACGCCCTTGCTGCTGCTGGACGAACCTGCCAATGCGCTGGACCTGGCGCACCAGGTCAGCGTCATGGGCCTGCTATCGAAGCTGTGCCGCGAGCAGCAGAAAACCGTGGTCATGGTGGGACATGACCTGAACCTGGCGCACAGCGTCTCGACCCACGCGCTGCTGCTGATGGGCGACGGCGGCTGGCTGGCAGGTCCCGTGGCAGAGGTGATGCAGGCATCCACCCTGGGCGACTACCTGGGCCACCCTATCGAGATCATCGATCACGGCAAACGCAAGATATTCATACCGAAAGAGGACTGACATGAGCGACAACAAGAACATCGACGCGGACACCGCCGCCATCAACGAACGCCACCGCGTGCGCATGGAGCGCAAGAAAGCCATCATCGATGCGGCCATCGCCAAGGCCGACAAGGAAATCGGCATCATCATCGTCAACACGGGCAATGGCAAGGGCAAGAGTTCGAGCGGCTTCGGCATGGCCATCCGCGCCATGGGCCACGGCATGAAAGTGGGCGTGGTGCAGTTCATCAAGGGCGCCATGTCGACGGGCGAAGAAAAATTCCTGCGCCGCTTCCCCGACGAAATCAGTTTTCATGCGATGGGCGAAGGCTATACCTGGGAAACGCAGAACCGCGAACGCGACATCGAAAAGGCCGAACTGGCATGGGAACAGGCAAAGACCTTCCTGGCCGACCCCAGCTACGGCCTGGTGCTGTTCGACGAGCTCAATATCGCCCTCAAGTACAAATACCTCGACGTGCACAAGGTCATCGCCGACCTGCTGGAACGCCCGGCCATGCAGCACGTGGTCATTACGGGCCGCGGCGCGCCGGACGAACTGATCGCCATCGCCGACACCGTCACGGAAATGGCCGTCGTCAAGCATGCATATGCAGCCGGCATCGGCGCGCAACTCGGCACCGAGTGGTAACAGCGCCATGACGCGCACCCTGGTCTTTGGCGGCGCCCGATCGGGCAAGAGCGCCTACGCCGAACAACTGGCCCGGGCGTCCGGCAAGGAAGTCGTCTACATCGCCACCGCGCAGGCGGGCGACGGCGAGATGGCCACGCGCATCGCGCATCACCGGGTACAGCGCCCGGCCGGGTGGACCACCGTAGAAGAGCCGCTGCGCCTGGGCGACGCCATCCTGCGGCAGGCGCACCTGGGCCGCCTGCTGCTGGTCGACTGCCTGACCCTGTGGCTGACGAACCTGATGTTTTCCACCGGCGAGACCTATCCTGACGTGGGCGACATCGCCCTGCCCGAGCTGTTCCACAGCGAGCGCGCGCACCTGCTGTATGCGCTGGCCGAAATCGAGGAAAGCGGCTGCGACCTTGTCCTCGTATCGAATGAAGTGGGCATGGGCATCGTGCCGTATGGCGCCATCTCGCGCTGCTTCACCGATGAAGCGGGCCGCCTGAACCAGGCCGTGGCGGCCGCCTGCGACAGGGCCGTATTGGTCGCCGCCGGCCTGCCCCTGCACCTGAAAGGCGGCCCATGCTGAGCGGCCTGTCGCTGCCCATGCTGGCCGCCTTGATGACGGCCGGCGTGCTGCTCGACCTGCTGCTGGGAGAGACGCGCCGCTGGCATCCGCTGGTGGGCTTCGGCCGCCTCGCCAGCGCGCTGGAACGCCTGCTGAACCGGGGCCGCGGACGTTTTCCAAGGGGCGCGCTGGCCTGGTCGCTGGCCGTGCTGCCCATCAGCTATGCCGCCTACTGGCTGTGCGGCCTGGCGGGCGCCGCCCTCCACGTTTTCCTGCTGTACCTGTGCCTGGGCTTGCGCAGCCTGCGCGACCACAACCAGCCCATCGCCGACGCCCTGGCCATCGATGACCTGGACAACGCGCGCCTGCTGACGGCGCGCATCGTCAGCCGCGACACGGCCAATGCCGACGCGGCCAGCCTGGCCAAGGCCAGCACGGAATCCTTGCTGGAAAACGGCAACGACGCCGTCTTCGGCACCCTGTTCTGGTTTGCCGTGGCGGGCGGCCCCGGCGCCGTGCTGTTCCGGCTGGCCAATACGCTGGACGCCATGTGGGGCTACCGCAACGAGCGCTACGACTGGTTCGGCTGCTGCGCCGCGCGCATCGACGACATCCTCAATTATCTGCCGGCGCGCCTGACGGCCCTGTCCTATGTCTTGCTGGGTAAGACCATGGCCGACAAGCGGCGCGCCTGGCACTGCTGGCGCAGCCAGGCCCCCAACTGGGGCAGCCCGAATGCGGGCCCCGTGATGGCCAGCGGCGCCGGCGCCCTGGGCCTGGCACTCGGCGGCGACGCCATCTACGACGGCGAGCTGGAACGCCGCCCGCCGTTGGGCAGCGGCCGCCCGGCCGACGCGCGCGACATCGACCGCGCCTGGCGCCTGGTGGCTGAAACAGCCGTGCTGTGGCTGATCTGGATGGCGTTGCTGGCGGGCCTGTACTACCTGAAGGGAAAATACCTTGCTTGAACATGGCGGCAACCTGCGCGACGCCGCGCGCGAATACGGCAGGCCGCTGGAAGACTGGATCGACCTGTCGACCGGCATCAACCCCCACTGGTATGCAGCGCCAGCACCCGGCGCCAACGCCTGGCACCGGCTGCCGGAAACCGATCCCGCGCTGGCAGCTGCCGCCTGCGCCCACTACGGCGCGCCGGCCATGCTGCCCGTGGCGGGCACGCAGGCGGCCATCCAGGCCCTGCCCCGGCTGCGCGCGCCGTCGCGCGTGGTGGTGGCCGCACCGTCGTATGCGGAACATGCGCACCACTGGGGCCAGCATGGCCATCAATTACGGCAAGTGCCGTATGCGCAACTGGCCGATGCGCTCGACCATTGCGACGTGCTCGTGATCTGCAACCCAAACAATCCCACGGGCGAGCGCATCGCGCCCGAACTGCTGCTGGAGTGGGCGGACAGGCTGGCCGCGCGCGGCGGCTGGCTGGTGGTCGATGAAGCGTTTGGCGACACGGAAGTGCAAACCAGCCTCGGAGCGCATACGCATCGACCAGGCCTCATCGTGCTGCGCTCCGTCGGCAAATTCTTTGGCCTGGCGGGACTGCGCCTGGGCTTTGTCGCCGCCCATCCCGTGCTGCTGGCACAGCTGGCCGACCTGCTGGGCCCATGGACCGTCAGCGGCCCTGCGCAGCACGTGGCGCTGGCCGCCTTGCGCGATACGCACTGGCAGGTGGCGATGCGCGAACGCCTGCGCGGCGAAGGTACGCGCCTGCACCAGCTATTGGCCGCGCACGGCATCGCCAGCAGCGGCACGGCGCTGTTTCAATGGTGGCCGGAAGAACGCGCCGAGGCGTTCTGGCGCCACATGGCGGAATCGGGCATCTGGGTGCGCCTGTTCCGCCACGCCGCCCACGGCATCCGCCTGGGCCTGCCCCCCGACGAACCCGCCTGGCTGCGCCTGCAGCAGGCCCTCACCGCATGGAAGCACATATGAACCACTTGAAAACCGCACTGCTGCTGGCCGGACTGGTCTCGCTGCACGCGCAGGCCGCCATCACCGTGCGCGACGACGACGGCAATACCGTCACCGTGCAAAAACCGGCGCAGCGCATCCTGGCGCTGGCGCCGCACGTGACGGAGCTGCTGTTTGCGGCCGGTGGCGGCGACAGGATCGCAGGCGTCGTCAGCTACAGCGACTATCCGGAAGCGGCGAAGAAGCTGCCGCAGGTGGGCGACAACCGCCAGTACGACATGGAGCGCATCATCGCCATGAAGCCGGACCTCATCGTCGTGTGGATGCATGGCAGCGCCGAGCGCCAGATCGCCATGCTGCGCCAGCTGAAGGTGCCCATCTATCACAGCGAACCGCGCAAGCTGGCCGATATCCCCGACAGCATGGAGCGCCTGGGCCGGCTGATGGGAACGGAAAACGTCGCCAGACCGGCCGCCGCCCAGCTGCGCGCCAAACTGGCCAGCCTGACGGCGCAATACGCGCAGCGTCCGCCCGTGCGCGTGTTTTACCAGGTGTGGGACAAACCCCTGTACACCCTCAGCGGCGCGAGCATCATCAGCGATTCCATGCGCCTGTGCGGCGCGCAGAATATCTTTGCCGCGATGAAGGTGGTGGCGCCCGTCGTCACGCCCGAAGGCGTGCTGCAGGAAGACCCGGAAGCCATTTTCGGCACCAGCGAAAAAAGCGATCCGCGCAGCGAAGGCGGCCTGGCCATGTGGCGCGCCTTCCCGTCGCTGACGGCCGTGCGCCGGAATAACCTGTTCCGCCTGAATGGCGACCTGCTTAACCGCGCCGGTCCGCGCATGATCGAAGGCACGGCCGCCATGTGCGAGCAGGTGGAAGTGGCCCGCCAGCACCGCACCGCGCCGGCGGCAAAGGCCACGCCATGAGCCATTACCAGCGCATCGCCTGCCTGTCGACGGAAGCCGTGGAGACGCTGTATGCGCTGGGCGCGGAAGACGTCATCGCAGGCATTTCCGGCTTTACCGTGCGTCCGCCCCGCACGCGCGAGGAAAAAACCAAGATCAGCGGTTTTTCATCTTCCAGCCTGGAGCGCATCCTGGCCGTCAAGCCCGACCTCGTGATCGGCTTTTGCGACATGCAGGCCGATATCTGCCGCGACCTGGTCAAGGCCGGCGTCGAAGTACACCAGTTCAACCAGCGCACGGTGGAAGGCATCCTGCGCATGATCGGCGTGCTGGCCGCACTGGTGCAGCGCGAGGAAGCGGGACGCGCACTGATCGCCAGCCTGCGCGCAGACATCGCCGCCGCGCAAGCGCGCGCCGCCTCCTGGACGCGCAAGCCCGTGATTTACTTTGAAGAGTGGAATGATCCCCTGATGAGCGGCATCGGCTGGGCGGCCGAATTGATCGGCATCGCCGGCGGCACGGACGCCTTTCCCGAGCTGTCCGCGCATCCGGGGGCAAAGGAGCGCATCATCGCCGATCCTCTGGCCGTGGTGCGGCGCGCGCCCGACATCATCATCGCCACCTGGTGCGGCAAGAAGTTCCAGCCGGCGCAGCTGACGGCACGCCCGGGCTGGGATGCGATCCCCGCCGTACAGAACCAGATGCTGTTCGAGATCAAGTCGCCCGACATTCTGTCTCCCGGCCCGGCCGCCATCACGGAGGGCTTGCGCCAGATCAGCGATATCGTTGCGCAGTGGCAAGACGGGCAAGGGCGCCAGCCATGAACACGCCCTTCCCCGCCCTGATGGTGCAGGGCACGACCTCGGACGCGGGCAAGAGCACCGTCGTCGCGGCCCTGTGCCGCCTGTTGAAACGGCGCGGCGTGACGGTCGCGCCCTTCAAGCCGCAGAACATGGCCTTGAACAGCGCCGTGACGAGCGATGGCGGCGAGATCGGCCGCGCGCAAGCCTTACAGGCGCTGGCCTGCGGCATTGCGCCGCACACGGACATGAATCCGGTGCTGCTGAAACCGTCGTCGAACACGGGCGCGCAGGTGATCATCCATGGCAAGGTGCGCGCCGAGATGGATGCGCGCGACTACCAGCAATACAAGACCATCGCCATGGGCGCCGTGCTGGAATCCTACACGCGCTTGCGCCAGCAGTACGACGCCGTCGTCGTCGAAGGCGCGGGCAGCCCCGCCGAAGTGAACCTGCGCGCGCGCGACATCGCCAACATGGGCTTTGCGGAAGCCGTCGACTGCCCCGTGATCCTGGTGGCCGACATCGACCGGGGCGGCGTCTTTGCCCACATCATCGGCACCCTGGCCTGCCTGTCCGACAGCGAGCGGGCGCGCATCCTCGGCTTCGTCATCAACCGCTTCCGCGGCGACATCTCGCTGCTGGCCCCCGGCATCGAGTGGCTGGAACAGCAGACGGGCAAGCCCGTGCTGGCCGTGCTGCCCTACCTGCAAGGCCTGTTCCTCGATGCGGAAGACGCCGTCGAAGCGATGCAGGCCGAACGGGGCGCCTTCAAGGTGGTGGTGCCGCAACTGCCGCGCATCAGCAACCACACGGATCTCGACGCGCTGCGCGCCCACCCCGATATCGACTTGTGCTTCATCAAGCAGGGGCAGCCGATTCCGCCGGCCGACCTCGTGATCCTGCCCGGCAGCAAGAACACGCGGGGCGACCTGGCCTGGCTGCAGCAGCAGGGCTGGTCCGCCTACCTGGCAAAACACCTGCGCTACGGCGGCAAGGTAATCGGCATCTGCGGCGGCTTCCAGATGCTGGGGCAGTGCGTGCGCGATCCGCTGGGCGTGGAAGGCGCAGCGGGAGAGTCCACGGCGCTGGGATTGCTCGACATGGCGACGGAGCTGACCAGCGACAAGCGGCTGCAACAGGTGAGCGGCCACTGCGCCTTTGCCGGCGCGGCCGGCGCGCCCGTGGCTGGCTATGAAATCCACATGGGCGTCTCGCATGGCGCCGCCCTGCAGCAGCCGGCGTTCACGATCGACGGGCGGCCGGAAGGGGCGGTGTCGGGCGACGGGCAAATCCTGGGCAGCTATCTGCACGGCCTGTTCGACACGCCCGCCGCGTGTGCGGCCCTGCTGCGCTGGGCGGGGCTGGCATCGGAGCGCAGCGTCGATACGGGCGCCCTGCGCGAGGCCAGCCTGGAGCGCATCGCCGACGCGGCGCTGCCGCTGCTGGCCGCGCTCGATGCGCTCCAGCGCTAGGCCTTACTGTTTCAGGCACGTCGTCAGGAAGGACCGGTCGGTCGAGAACTGCACCGCCATGCTCGACGAGACAGGCATGAACAGCGCGTAATCGGCCTGCGCGTCGGCCGGGTCCTTGAGTACGGCGATGCCATCGAAATCGACGGCCTGGGCGCCGGTGCCCAGCTTGTTCAGGGTCACGCTTTCCGTGTGCACCTTGCCCGTGCCATTGTTCGTGATGGTCGCCACATTGCCGGAGATGCCGATCCTGCCCGTCGTGCCGCCCTGCTCGGCGCAGGCATAGCTGCCATTGATTTCCGTGCCGATCTTCTGCTGTCTGGCGGCCACGATGTTGCCCACGCGCAGCACGTTTTCCTGGTTCAGGCTATAGCGGTCGATGAACAGCGCCAGCCCCCGGTCCCCCGCATGCACATGCACGATGCCAAAATCCTGGCCTCCCTGGCGGGCGACGAGCAAGCCGTTCTTTGCATCCTTGACTAGGGTCAGGTCCGCACTTTCCGGCTGCGGCAAGCCCGGCACGGCCGAACATGCGCCCTGGGCATTGAAAATGCCGCCATTGCACAGCTGCGCCGTGCCATTGGCGGCGATCCTGACACTGCCTTTCGGATTGAAACGGTCGCCGCCGCCCCTGGCATTGCGCATGGCGCCCACGAACAGGTAGCTGCCGGCCAGTTTGGCCACGTCGCCCACCGCATAGCCGGTGCCGCTGACGGTCGAGGCCATGTTGCCCAGCTTGATATTTCCGCTCAACAAGCGCGTGCGCGCATCGACGGTGACGCTGAAATCCGTCGCCGTGTAGGTCGTGAGATTGCCGGCGGTGGCGGCGCTGAACGTGCCACTGCGGTCGCTCAAGCCGAACTGCGTCGACAGGACGCGAATGGCATAGGTCTTCTTCGCGCTGTCGAACGTGATGCGCCAGGTGTCGCCGATATCGGCCGCCACGTCATACACGCTTTCAGCGGCGCTGGCGCCGGCAATGACGCTCAGGCCCGCATCCCTGGCCACGGCTTCCGATGCCGCAGCCACGCTGTCGGCGGGGACGACGGGAGGCGTGACCACGACGGGCGGTGTCACCGGCGCCTCCGGCGCGCCGCCCTCGCTGCCGCCACCGCAGGCGGACAGGGCGGCGCCCAGGACAAGGAAGGTAAGTGCATTTTTCATGTGGTGTGACTTTCGGGGAAAGATGAGGCCTGAACTGCCAGAAAATCCATGCTAGCCGTACCCGCAATTTATTGCCATAGAACAAATGTTCCATGGACAACGCCCGCGGCACGCTGCCAACATGGCTGGCGCGGGCGGCACGCGCACGCCATTTATGTGACAATTCGTCGTACTGTCGGCTCCGTTTCTCCTCCTCAGGCTCGCATCCATGACCAGTTCCCCCATTAAAAGCTACCTTCCCTGGGTGGTTACCACCGCCCTGTTCATGGAGCAACTCGACTCCACCATCGTCAACACCGCCATCCCCGCCATGGCCGCCAGCCTCAACGTGACGCCGCTGAGCCTCAAGGCCGTCGTCACCAGCTACATCCTCAGCCTGGCCGTGTGCATTCCCATCAGCGGCTGGATGGCCGACCGCTTCGGCACGCGGCGCGTGTTTTCCGCCGCCGTTGCCATCTTTACCATCGCCTCGATCCTGTGCGGCCTGTCCGTGAATGCGCCCATGCTGGTGGCCGCGCGCCTGCTGCAAGGCATGGGCGCGGCTATGATGATGCCGGTGGGCAGGCTGACCATCATCCGCACGTTTCCCAAGTCGCAATTGCTGGCGGCGATGAATTTCGTCATCATCCCCGCCCTGATCGGCCCCCTGCTGGGCCCCACGGTGGGCGGACTGATCGTGCACTGGCTGTCATGGCGCGAGATTTTCTTCGTCAACGTGCCCGTCGGCCTGGCAGCGCTGTACCTGGCGCACCGCTACATGCCCGATTACTACGGCGACAAGCCCCGTCCGCTGGATTTGATCGGCCTGGTGCTGTTCGGCACGGGCATCGCGCTGCTGTCGTGGCTGCTGGAAATCTTTGGCGAACACAAGATCGACGCCACCTCGGCCGCCGTGCTGCTGTTCATCTCCATCAGCCTGCTGGCCGCGTATGCCTGGCATTCGAGCGAAGTGCTGCACCCGCTGCTGCGCCTGACCCTGTTCAAGATCCGCACCTTCCGCGTCTCCGTGGTGGGCGGCTTCGTCACGCGCCTGGGCGTGGGCGGCCTGCCGTTCCTGCTGCCGCTGCTGTACCAGCTGGGCCTGGGCTTGCCCGCCTGGCAGTCGGGCTTGCTGATGATGCCGTCGGCGGCCGCCGCCATGGGCATGAAATTCATTTCCGCGCGCGTGCTGGCCCGCTTCGGCTACCGCCAGGTGCTGATCGTCAACACCGTGCTGATCGGCGTCACCATCGCCATGTTTTCGCAGGTGAGCGCGGGCACGCCCCTGTACGTGATCGTCGCCATCAGCCTGTGCATGGGCTTTTTCAATTCGCTGCAGTTTTCCAGCATGAACACCATCGCGTATGCCGATGTCGACAAGACCGACTCCAGCATGGCCAGCACCATCGCCAGCTCGATGCAGCAGCTGTCGATGAGCTTTGGCCTGGCCTTCGGTTCGCTGATCACGGGCTGGTACCTGGGCGACATGCCGCAATCGGACCGCGCCATGCTCAGCACCGCCCTGCACCATGCCTTCCTCACCCTGGCCGCCCTGACGGTGCTGTCCTCGCTGACCTTCTGGACCTTGCGCCGCGACGATGGCGAAAGCATCAGCAAGGGCACGGATAGCGAGGAAGAGGACGCGGCCGACATCAAGGCCCAGGCCGTTGTCCAGACGGAAGTGCAAACGACCAAGGGCTGAGCCAGATCAAGCTTGCCGCCAGCGCCGCTGGTGCTTTTGCCGCACGCTGCTACCGTGACGGCAGGAGGTGCACATGGCGGCCGAGCGGCGGTTTGCATGGAAGGGCACGGACCGCCATGGCAAGGCGGTCGACGGCGTTCTGCGCGCCGCCGATGCCGCCGATGCGGGCACGGCCTTGCGGCGCCAGGGTATCCTGGCCACCCGGGTGCAAGCCGCGCGCGCCGCGCCAGGCAAGGCCATCACGCGCAAGGATATCGCGCTGTTCACGCGCCAGCTGTCGACCATGATGGCGGCCGGCGTGCCGCTGCTGCACGCTTTCGACATCGCCGGCAAGGGCCACGCCAAGCCCGCCGTTACGGAACTGATGCGGGACTTGCGCCACGCTATCGAAGCAGGCAGCAGCCTGCAGCAGGCATTCCGCCAGTTCCCCCTGCTGTTCGACGAGCTGTATTGCAACCTGCTGGCGGCAGGCGAACAGGCCGGCATCGTGCAAGACTTGCTGGCGCGCCTGGCCACGCACCAGGAAAAGGCCATCGCCCTGCGGCGGCAAGTGCGCGGCGCGCTGATGTATCCGCTGGTGATCGTACTCGTCGCCATCGTTGTCACGGCCATCATCATGAGCGTGGTCGTGCCCGCTTTCCGCCAGGTATACGACAGCTTCGGCGCGCCCTTGCCCCTGCCCACCCTGGTCGTCATGGGCTTGTCCGCCTTTTTCGTGCATTACTGGCTGGCCTTGCTGGCGGCGCTGGTGCTGGCCGGCGTGCTGCTGCGCCTGGCCTGGCGCCGCTGGCCCGCCTTGCGGCGAACCGCGCAGCTGCAGGCATTACGTCTGCCCCTGTTCGGCCCCCTCCTGCGCAAGGCGGCGATTGCCCGCTGGACGCGCACCCTGGCCGCCATGTTCGCCGCCGGCGTGCCGCTGCTCGACTCGCTCAGCCTGGTGGGCGCCGCCGCCGGCCACCCGCTGTACCAGGAGGCGACGACGCGCATCGAACGGGAAATCCGCGCCGGCGGCAGCCTGGCCCTGGCCATGGAACACAGCGCCGTGTTTCCCCCGCTGCTGACGCAACTGGCCCTGATCGGCGAGGAATCGGGCGCCCTCGACGCCATGCTGTCGCGCGCGGCCGACATCATCGAAGGCGAGGTCGAAGCCACCGTCGCCATCCTCGCCTCGCTGCTGGAACCGGCGCTGATGGTAGTGCTGGGCGTGCTGGTCGGCTCCCTCGTGATCGCCCTGTATTTGCCGATTTTCAAGCTTGGCGCCGTGATTTGACGCCCGACCCTGCGCAAAACATCCCCATGCGCTGGCAGATGTTTTACACTGCGGCAGTGCCAGGCAATGTTTGCGCGGCAGCAATCTTCACCTCAGACAACTCACCATGCTGCAAGATACCCTGCTGTTCGCCGCGCCCGGCAACCTGCCCGTCGCCCTCATTGCCGCCCTGTTCGGCCTGATCGTCGGCAGCTTCCTGAACGTGGTGATCCACCGCGTGCCGAAAATGATGCAGCGCGAATCCGACAATTACGTGGCGGAAGAAAGCGGCTTGCCCTTGCCGCACACGGACCGCTACAACCTGATGCTGCCGCACTCGAACTGCACCGCGTGCGGCCACCGCATCACGGCCATGGAAAACATTCCCCTCGTCAGTTACCTGCTGCTGCGCGGCAAGTGCAGCGCCTGCCGGGCGCCCATCTCCGTGCGCTATCCGCTGGTGGAATTACTGACGGGCGCGCTGTCGGCCGTGCTGGTCTGGCACTTCGGCAGCGGCTGGACGGGCCTGGCCACGCTCGTGTTTGCCTGGCTGTTGATCGCCATGACCTTCATCGATGCCGATACGCAAATGCTGCCCGACGACCTGACCTTCCCCCTGCTGTGGGCGGGCTTGCTGGTCAATATCAACGGCACTTTCGTGCCCCTGCAGGACGCCGTCATCGGCGCAGCCGCCGGCTACCTGGCCCTGTGGAGCGTGTACTGGGCCTTCAAGCTGGCGACAGGCAAGGAGGGAATGGGCTATGGTGACTTCAAATTGCTGGCGGCGCTCGGCGCCTGGCTGGGCTGGACCATGTTGCCGACGATCATATTACTGTCGTCGCTGGTCGGCGCCGTGGTAGGCATCGGCCTGATCGTCTTCGCCAGGCGGGGGCGCGACAAACCGATTCCGTTCGGCCCCTACCTGGCGGCGGCGGGGCTGATCGCCCTGCTGTACCGCGCGCCCCTGTCGCAGCTCACCCTGGGCCTGGCCAGCTGACCGGCGCAAGCTGCGCCCCTATGGATAAACACATGCAAACACAAAACGTTCCCTACTTCAGCGTGGGACTCACCGGCGGCATCGGCTGCGGCAAGAGCACGGTAGCCGACCTGTTCGCCGCCCGCGGCGCCTCCATCGTCGATACCGACCAGATCGCACACAGCCTGACGGCGCCGGACGGCGCCGCCATGCCGGCCCTGGTGGCGGAATTCGGCCCGGACTACGCCGATGCGCACGGCGCACTCGACCGCGCCAAGATGCGCAAGCTCGTGTTTTCCGACGCCGCCGCCAAGGCCAGGCTGGAAGCCATTCTGCACCCACGCATCCGCCAGGCCACCCTGGCGGCGGCCGCCGAAGCGACGGGCAGCTATGTGATCTTTGCCGTGCCCCTGCTCGTCGAGTCCGGCGGCTGGGTGGAGCGGGTCAACCGCGTGCTGGTCATCGACTGCCTGGAAAGCCTGCAAGTGTCGCGCGTGATGGCGCGCAATGGCTTATCGGAAGAACAAGTCAAAGCCATCATGGCCACGCAAGCGACGCGCGCCATGCGCCTGGCGGCGGCGGACGATGTGATCGACAACAATGGCGATTTGGCCGCCCTGGAGCCGCAGATTGCCCAGTTGCACGATTTATATCTGGCATTTTCAAAAAGAATGGCCGGAATCGGGTCGCAACGTTTGTAATTTGTCGACGCTTGGTTCAAAATCACGGGATTGTTTGCAGGTCCTTACTTAAGGGAATTATTTTGATTGTCTACGAATACCCTTTCAACGAACGCATACGTACCTTGTTGCGGCTGGAAGACCTGTACGACAAATTCAAGTTCTTCATCCAGCAAGAGCACGCAATGCAACACCATGTCGCGTTGGCAACTATTTTCGACATGCTCGAAGTGGCCGGCCGCGCCGACCTGAAGTCCGACCTGCTGCAGGAACTCGAGCGCCAGCGCCAAAGCCTGCTGGGCTACCGCAGCAATCCCAATGTGGAACCGGAAACCCTGGACGCCATCCTCGGTGAACTCGACAGTGTCAGCGGCGCCCTGGTGGCGGCGCAGGGCAAGACGGGCCAGAATATCCGCGACAATGAATGGCTGATGAGCATCCGCGGCCGCACCATCATCCCGGGCGGCGCCTGCGAATTCGACTTGCCGTCGTATTTCGCCTGGCAAAAACGCAGTTCGGAACAGCGCCTGGCCGATATCCACGCCTGGTTTGCCCCCCTGGCTCCCTTGTTCGATGCGCTGGCCCTCGTCTTGCGCCTGCTGCGCGATTCCGGCGGTCCCGTTAAACTGATCGCCAATGGCGGCAGCTACCAGCAAATGCTGCAAGGCAAGGTTTACCAGATGTTGCGCCTGAGCCTGGACGAAAGCAGCGGCGCCATCCCGGAAATTTCCGCCAACAAATATATGCTGTGGGTACGCTTCACCACCCAGGGCGGCGACTTGAAGCCCAAGCCGCTGGAAGAAGATGTCCCGTTCGAGCTGACGCTCTGTAATTTTTAACTGTTACTTATTTGCCCCATCATGACCGTAGTCAACTGCCCCACCTGTGCCGCCAAAGTCGAATGGACTGAAGCCAACAAATTCCGCCCCTTCTGCTCGGAACGCTGCAAGCAGATCGACCTGGGTGCCTGGGCCGAGGAAAAATACACGATACCGGCCGCCGACCCGTTCGAAGATCCCCTCGCGGACGAAGACAACAAGCCGCAATAATTCTCAGCGAAACGGATTTTCCAGGCGCAGCCCTTGCGCCACGAAACTGTCGAGCCTGCCACTGATCACCGTCAAGCCATAGGCGATACCCATCGCTGCGATCTGCCCATCGACGCCATGCGCATGGCCCCGCTCACACAGGCGGGCGCAGACCAGCGCGCAATCGAGGTCGAATTCCAGCAGCCGCGGCGCATAGTCTGCCAGCACGGCTTCCAGCCAGCCTTCCAGCGCGAGTGCCTCCAGCGCCGCTTCGCGCCGCCAGCAGCACTGTATGCCCGCGCGCAATTGCGCAATCACTTGCACGGGCACATAGCGCATGTCCGGCGGCACCCGCTCGAAAAAGGCGGCCACGCCCGCCGGCGCCGCGCCGCCCTTGCGCGCAGCAACAATCACATCCGTATCGACCAGGCAGGCGGCCACGGCGCGTCAGCAGCGGCGCTCGAAATCCGTGTCGAGCCCCACGTCGGGCATGCCGCGCAAAATATCGTCGAGCGGGCGCTTCGGCAGCGGCCGCAGGGCGTTGCGCAGGATGTCGCGGTGCTCGTCTTCGAGGCTGCGCCCATGCGCGCGCGCACGCTTGTGCAAGGCGGCAATCAGCAATTCATCGGTATCGGTAAAGGTCAGGGTCAGGGCCATGCGCAACTCCCCAGTGCTTGATTACAGCACTGTAGCGCAAAGCGCGCGCGATACAAGGGGAGTCCGCGGCAAGCTTGCGCCAGCGCGCGGCACCGGGCCGCACGCTGGCGCCAGGCTGGTCAGGCGATGGCCAGGGAGTCCCGGCGCACTTCATCCAGCCATTCCAGCAGGGGGATGGTGGCGGGCAATAAGGGTTCCACGCCGACCGTGCCCTGCCAGGCGAACGCCTGGCCTTCCAGGCTTTGCGGCTCGCCCCGCCATTCGCGGCTGATGTAGAAATGCAGGCGCACATGGGCGTGCGGATACACATATTCGACGCCGCACCAGGCTTCGGCACTGTCGATATACAGGCCCAGTTCCTCGACAAACTCGCGTTTCAAGGCATCAAAAATGGCTTCGCCCGGCTCGACTTTGCCACCAGGAAATTCCCAATAGCCGTCGTACGGCTTGCCGGCCGGACGCTGGCCCAGCAGCACGTCGCCATTCGGCTTCATCAGGATGCCCACTGCCACATCGACAGGCCGGATTTTTTCCTTCAAGGTCACTTCGCTCATTGCGGCAGCTTTCCCGCGTAGTCGCGCGCAAATTGCCAGGCCACCCGGCCCGAGCGCGAACCGCGCTGCAGGGCCCAGCGCAGGGCGTCGCCGCGCGCTTGCGCGATCTGCTCCGGCGTGCAGCCGAACGAGGCCAGCCAGTGGGCGGCGATATCGAGGTAATCGTCCTGCTTGAACGGGTAGAACGACAGCCACAGGCCGAAGCGCTCGGACAGCGAGATTTTCTCTTCCACCGTTTCGCCCGGATGCAGGTCGCCATCGTCGTCCGTCTTGTAACTGCTGTTGTCGGACATGCGTTCCGGCATCAGGTGACGGCGGTTCGAGGTGGCATAGATCAGCACATTGTCCGATTGCGCGGCGATGCTGCCGTCGAGCGCCACTTTCAGCGCCTTGTAGCCGCTCTCGCCCTCTTCGAACGACAGGTCGTCGCAAAAGATGATGAAGCGCTCGGGGCGTGCCGCCACCAGGTCGACGATGTCGGGCAAGTCGGCCAGGTCGGCTTTATCCACTTCGATCAGGCGCAGGCCTTGCTCGGCGAACTGGTTCAGGCACGCCTTGATCAGCGAGGACTTGCCCGTGCCACGTGCGCCCGTCAGCAGCACGTTGTTGGCGGGACGTCCGCTGACGAACTGGCGCGTGTTCTGCTCGATCTGCCCCTTTTGCGTGCCGATGTTGTGCAAGTCGCAGAGGGCGATGGACGACACGTGGGCCACCGCCTGCAGATGACTGGCGGCGCCCTGGCGCCGGCGCCAGCGGAAGGCAAAGCTGTTCCAGTCGGTCGCCGGCAAGGCCGGCGGCAAGATCGACTCGAGGCGCGCCAGCACCCGTTCGGCGCGGATCAGGAATTGATCGAGGCCGGTCATGAGCGATAGTCGGCGTTGATCGACACGTAGTCATGCGACAGGTCGCACGTCCACAAAGTAGCCGTGGCATCGCCGCGCGCCAGTTTCACGCGGATGGTGATTTCGCTTTGCTGCATCACGCGCTGGCCATCCTGCTCCTGGTAGTCGGGGTTGCGGCCGCCATTCTTGGCCACCCACACGTCGTCCAGGTACAGGTTCAGCTGGCCCACGTCCAGGTCGTCCACGCCCGCGTAGCCGATGGCGGCCAGGATGCGGCCCAGGTTCGGGTCGGACGCAAAAAAGGCCGTTTTCACCAGCGGCGAATGGGCGATGGAATAGGCAATCTTGCGGCACTCTTCCACGTTGCGGCCGTCTTCCACGGTCACGGTCATGAACTTGGTCGCGCCCTCGCCGTCGCGCACGATGGCTTGCGCGAGAAAAGTAGACAGTTCGGTGACGGCGGCCGCCAGTTCCGCGTAGTGCGGCGAGTCGATGGAATCGATGACCAGGCTGCCGGCGCCCGTGGCCACCAGCATGAACGAGTCATTGGTGGAGGTGTCGCCATCGATGGTGATGCAGTTGAACGACTTGTCGGCCGCCTGTTTCACCAACTGGTCCAGCACGGGCTGGGCCACGGTGGCGTCGAACGCGAGGAAGCCCAGCATGGTGGCCATGTTCGGCTTGATCATGCCGGCACCCTTGCTGATGCCCGTCAGGGTCACCGCGTGGCCACCGATGGTGACGGTGCGCGAGCCCGCTTTCGGCTGCGTGTCCGTGGTCATGATGGCTTCGGCGGCCGAGAACCAGTTATCCGATGTCAGCGCGGCCACCGCTTGCGGCAAGCCGGCGACCAGGCGCTGCACGGGCAAGGGTTCCAGGATCACGCCCGTGGAAAACGGCAAGATCTGCTGCGGCGTGCAGCCCAGCAGCTCGGCCAGCGCGGCGCAGCTGGCCTGCGCGTCGGCCAGGCCCGATTCGCCCGTGCCCGCGTTCGCATTGCCCGTATTGACCAGCAGCGCGCGGATCGGCGCGGCGCCGGCCGTCACGGCGGCCAGGTTGGCCTTCGAGATTTGCACGGGCGCGGCGCAGAAGCGGTTCAAGGTGAACACGCCGGCCACGGTGGCCGTCGGCGCCAGTTTCAATACCAGCAAATCCTTGCGGTTGGGTTTCTTGATGCCGGCTTCGGCAACACCGATTTCAATGCCGGCGACGGCTTTCAAGTCGGCGGCGACGGGCTTGGGAGAATTGACGGCCATATGAGTTCTTCTGCGAGGGAAAATGGAAGCGCTATTGTAGCGCCTTCGCGCCACCGCTGAACATGCGGCAACTGAATAGTCGCGCCGGCCCGGGCAAGCCCGATACGGAAGACAGCATGGCCAGGCTTGCGATTTATCAGAACGGCGCCGCCTGGCGGGGCTAAGATGTAGGAACAGACGATCACGCGTCTCGCACAAGCGCCCGGGGAGGGAGTGTCATGGCGCATGGCAAATCCTGTCGACTGCATGGTATCGCGCGGGGACGCAGCTGCCTGCTATCCCTGCTGTACCTGCTGCTGTACCTGCTTTGCCTGCCGGTCTGGCTGACGGCATGCACGGGGCCGGGCGGCCCGGCCGACAGCGCCCCCCTTCCCGTTCCCGCCGAGGGGCAAACGCCCCCGGTGCCGCCAGCGCCCGATACGCCGCCGGCCAACGATGCTGCGCCGCCCGCAGCGCAAGTTCCGCCGCCCGCCCCTGCACCGCCCGGCAAGCCGGTACGGCCACCGCAAACCAGTCCCTGGACCAGTTCATGGTCTGGCCTGGGCGGATTGTTCGGCAACCTCGGCAAGCGGGGCGGCGGGGCCGCCGTAGGCAAGGCCACCGCGGCCGTCAAGGCAGGGGGCGTCGCCGGCGCCACGCAAGTCGCCGTGTACTACGCCACCGACAGGAAATACGAGCCGGACAGCAACAACTATGGCTGGCAGCCGAACCGCGCGGCGCCCTACCTGAGCTACGGCAGCGTTCTGGTGAGCATTCCGGAAAAAAGAGCGCCGGGCGAGATGCCGCTACCGCCCTGGTACGCCCTCCTGTCCGGCGACGATGCGCAAAAATATGTGCTGATCCAGGGCGCCACGCGCCAGTCGCGCGCGGATTTCCTCGCCACCGTCAAGGCGCGCATTCAGGCCGCCCCGGAACGGCGGGCCGCCTTCATCTATATCCACGGCTACAGCAATTCCTTCGACGACGCCGCCCGGCGCACGGCGCAGATGGCGGTCGACCTCGACATCGGCGCCCTGCCCGTGTTCTACAGCTGGCCATCGAAAGGCACGTTTGCCGGCTATGAGTTCGACGAGAATTCCGCCGAATGGACGCAGGCGCACCTGGAGGCTTTCCTGGCAGACTTCGCGGAGCACTCCTCGGCCACCGATATCTACATCATCGCCCACAGCATGGGCAACCGCCCGATGACCGTCGCCCTGGCCAACCTGCTGGAAAAACGTCCCGACCTGCTGCCCCTGTTCAAGCAGGTGGTGCTGGCGGCGCCGGACATCAATGCCGACGTTTTCCGCGACCAGATCGCCCCGCGCTTTGCCAGCCTCAAGCTCTCCGCCACCCTCTACGCATCCGCGAACGACAAGGCCATCCGCGCCTCCTACAGCTTTGCCGACTGGGACAGGATAGGCGACATCCGCGGCCCCGTCGTCGGCATTCCCGGCATGGAACTCGTCGACGCTTCGGCCGTCATCATGAACTTCATGGGCCATGACTACTTCGCCAGCAACCGCGTCCTGCTGACCGATATCGCCACCCTGATCAAGACGGGACAGCGGGCCAGGAACCGCGGCGGCCTGAAAGGCATTCCGGCGCAGGCCCCGCAGTACTGGGCCTTCCCCTGAACGGCCGGCCCCGCGCGGCCGGCAAAAAAAAACGGAGACCGCAGTCTCCGTTTTTCTCGTGCCGATCAAGCCGGCTTACGCCAGCTTGCCGTGGCAAGCCTTGTATTTCTTGCCGCTGCCGCAAGGGCATGGGTCGTTACGGCCCACTTTGACGCCCATGCTCACGCTCATGTCGTCGACGTTGTCCATGTTGCCGCCCGCCGTAGGCGCCAGCAGTTCTTCCGGCGCCGCGTTCGGGTCGAATTCGGCGTGCTGGTAGTGCACGTTTTCCACGTGCGACTGCTGCATCGCCTGTTCGGCCGCATCGACTTCTTCGCGCGACTGGATACGCACCGTCATCACGTGCTTCGTGACGTCGTTCTTGATCATATCGAGCATCTGGCCAAACAGTTCAAACGCTTCGCGCTTGTATTCCTGTTTCGGGTTCTTCTGCGCATAGCCGCGCAGGTGGATACCCTGGCGCAGGTGGTCGAGCGCCGCCAGATGTTCGCGCCAGTGGCTGTCGACGCTTTGCAGCATGACGTTGCGTTCGAAGCCGCCAAACGATTCCTTGCCGACGATATCGATCTTCGACTGGTACACGGCATCGGCCGCGGCCAGCACTTTTTCCAGGATTTCTTCGTCCGTCAGGGTCGAATCGGCTTCCAGCATTTGCTGCAGCGGCAAGTCGAGCTGCCATTCGCTGGCCAGGGTGTTTTCCAGGCCCTTGATATCCCACTGCTCTTCCACCGATTCGTGCGGCACGTACTCGTGCACCAGGTCGGTAAACACGCCATGGCGCAGCGAGCCGATCATTTCGGAAATATCGGTTGTTTCCAGCAGCTCGTTACGCTGCTGGTAGATCACCTTGCGCTGGTCGTTGGCGACGTCATCGTATTCCAGCAATTGCTTGCGGATGTCGAAGTTGCGCGCTTCGACCTTGCGCTGGGCCGATTCGATCGACCGCGAGACGATGCCCGCTTCGATCGGCTCGCCTTCCGGCATTTTCAGGCGGTCCATCACAGCGCGCACGCGGTCGCCAGCGAAGATGCGCAGCAGTGCGTCGTCGAGCGACAGGTAGAAGCGCGACGAGCCGGGATCGCCCTGGCGGCCGGCACGGCCGCGCAGCTGATTGTCGACGCGGCGCGATTCGTGGCGTTCGGTGCCGATGATGTGCAAGCCGCCCGCATTGACCACATGGTCGTGCAGGGATTGCCATTCATCGCGCAAGGTCTGCGACTGGGCGGCCTTGTCGGCATCGCTCAGCTCAGGATTGGCTTCGATGAACTTGATCTGGTTTTCGACGTTACCGCCCAACACGATGTCCGTACCGCGACCGGCCATGTTGGTGGCGATGGTGATGGCTTTCGGACGGCCTGCCTGGGCGATGATTTCCGCTTCGCGCGCATGCTGCTTCGCGTTCAGCACGTTGTGCGGCAAGCCGGCCTTGGTCAGGATGCCCGACAGCAATTCCGAGTTCTCGATCGAGGTCGTGCCCACCAGCACGGGCTGGCCGCGCTCGTAGCAGTCGCGGATGTCGTTCAGCATCGCGTTGTATTTTTCAGCCGACGACTTGTAGACCTGATCCTGGCGGTCCTTGCGCTGCAGCGGACGGTTTTGCGGAATCACGACCGTTTCCAGGCCATAGATTTCCTGGAATTCGTACGCTTCCGTATCGGCCGTACCCGTCATGCCGGCCAGCTTGGCGTACATGCGGAAGTAGTTCTGGAAGGTGATCGAGGCCAGGGTCTGGTTCTCGTTCTGGATCTTGACACCTTCTTTCGCTTCGACGGCCTGGTGCAAGCCATCGGACCAGCGGCGGCCCGTCATCAGACGGCCCGTGAATTCATCGACGATCACCACTTCATTGTTCTGCACCACATAGTGCTGATCCTTGAAGTACAGCGCATGCGCGCGCAAGGCCGCATACAGGTGGTGCACGAGGGTGATGTTGGCCGAATCGTACAGCGAGGCGCCTTCCGGCAGCAGGCCCATCTCCATCAGGATGCCTTCGGCCTTTTCGTGGCCCGCTTCCGTCAGCAGCACCTGATGCGCTTTTTCATCCTTGGTGTAGTCGCCCGGCACGTCAACCTTGCCCTTGCCGTCCGGCGTTTCTTCGCCGATCTGCAACGTCAGGCGCGCAGGCACTGCATTGATCTTGTGATACAGGTCCGTATGGTTCTCGGCCTGGCCCGAAATGATCAGCGGCGTACGCGCTTCATCGATCAGGATCGAGTCGACTTCATCGACGATGCCGAAGTTCAGGCTGCGCTGCACGCGCTCGCGCGCTTCGTAGACCATGTTGTCGCGCAGGAAGTCGAAACCGAATTCATTGTTGGTGCCATACGTGATGTCGGAGTTGTACGCCTGCTGCTTGGCGCTGTGCTCCATCTGCGACATGTTCACGCCCGTCGACAGGCCCAGCCACGCATACAGGCGGCCCATAGTCTCGGCATCGCGCTGCGCCAGGTAATCATTGACGGTGACGATATGCACGCCCTTGCCCGACAAGGCATTCAGGTAGGCTGGCAAGGTTGCCATCAGGGTCTTACCCTCGCCCGTGCCCATCTCCGCGATCTTGCCAAAATGCAAGACCATGCCGCCGATCATCTGCACATCGAAGTGGCGCATGCGCAGGACGCGCTTGCTGGCCTCGCGGCAGACGGCAAAGGCTTCCGGCAACAAGGCATCGAGCGATTCGCCGGCGGCGATGCGTTCCTTGAAGGCAGGCGTCTTCGCTTGCAGCTCGGCATCCGACAGCTTTTCGATGGCCGGCTCGAGCGCATTGATCTCGCGTACCGTTTTTTGGTATTGCTTGAGCAGCCGCTGGTTGCGGCTACCGAAAATCTGGGTCAGTAATGACATGCTTGAATTCTTGAAAAAACGCCGTTAAAAAAAGCTCGGTAGGTGACAACGAGGTAACAATCGCGTGACCGCACGGAGTTCGACTATGGCAAAAGACGATGATTTTATCATGCGTTCCCGACATGGTTGGGGTAATGCGCCATATAACAATAGCTTAATGACAAACAAATGGCAGAAAATGCGGACATTTTCCATACTGTAAGGCAATACGCTGCCCGCGCCCGCGCCGCACCCGCCGCCGCACTCGTCATGCGCGGGCGAGTGTGCTATGTTTCGGCCATGCGAACTCCCACTTATTCTCCGGCACCGCGCCGCGGCTACGGCTTTGCCCGTTCAGGCCCGGCCGTCACGGGCGCAACCGACTTTCTTCGCGGAAACGCGACGATGGCATCCTTGATGCCCACCGTCACGCGCCTGGCCGCCCTGCAAAAGGATTGCGCCAAGGCCTTGCCGGCCATGTTCGAGCATTGCGACATCCTGCAATTCGAAAGCGGCCAGCTGGTGCTGGCCACGCCGAATGCGGCGCTGGCGGCCAAGCTCAAGCAGCAATTGCCGAAACTGCAAGGGGAACTGAAAAGGAAAGGCTGGCAGATTTCAGGCATCAAGCTGAAAGTGCAAGTAATCAAGAGCATCGCGCCCATCGTGCATACGCGGGCGCTGGTCTTGCCGGAAAAAGCCATGACGGCCCTGGAAGAGCTGAGCACGGCCCTGCCCGCATCGAAGCAGAACGAGCAGTTGATCGCGGCGCTGCGCAGTTTAGTGCGCCACCACCGCGAACCAAAAGATTAAGACTGTCCGACGACATTTTGACACCTCAGAAAACCGTAGCGAGCGGAAGGAAGAGGTGGCTAAGAAGCGCAATCGTACGAAGTACGGGGGCGCCGAGCCGGTGAGCATCGCAGGCCGCCGATACCGACGCGCCGTAGGTTTAATGAGGTGTTGCTCAGATCAGGTCAACGACCACTCGCGTTCCATCTGGCGCAGGTAGGACTGCGGCGCCGCCTCGTTGGTGGCGAACGAGACGATTTCATACGCATCCGGCTGTTCCAGCAGCGCCAGCAGCAACTGGTTGTTCAGCGCATGGCCCGACTTGTGCGCCGTGTAATACGCGAGCAAGGGGTGGCCCACCAGATACAGGTCGCCGATGGCGTCGAGGATCTTGTGGCGTACGAACTCGTCTTCATAGCGCAAGCCGTCCGCGTTGAGGATGCGGTACTCGTCCATGACGATGGCGTTTTCCAGCGAACCGCCGCGGGCCAGGCCCATGCCGCGCAAGCTTTCCACGTCCTGCATGAAGCCAAACGTGCGCGCGCGCGCCACGTCGTGCACATACGACACGTCGCCGAAGTCGACGGAGGCGCGCTGCATCGTGCCATCGACGGCCGGATGATTGAATTCGATGAAGAAGTCGAGCTTGAAACCGTCGTACGGCGACAAGCGCGCCCATTTCTCCGCGTCGCCCTTGCCGTGACGCACTTCCACGGGCTTGATGACCTTGATGAACTTCTTCGGCGCTTCCTGCTCTTCCACTCCCGCCTGCTGCAGCAGGTAGACGAAGGAAGAGGCGGACCCGTCCATGATGGGAATTTCTTCCGCATTCACGTCGATATACATATTGTCCACGCCCAGGCCGGCTGCCGCCGACATCAGGTGTTCCACGGTGGACACCCTGGCGCCATCCTTGATCAGCACGGAAGCCATGCGCGTATCGCCCACGGCCATGGCGCTGGCGGGAAACTCGACGATGGGGTCGAGGTCGATGCGGCGAAACACGATGCCAGTGTCGATCGCGGCAGGACGCAAGGTCAGCTCCACCTTGGTGCCAGAGTGCAAACCGACACCGATGGTGCGGACCAGTTGTTTGATAGTGCGTTGTTTTAACATCTGTCGATTATATCCAGTTGCGCGATTTTCGTTGCGACGCGGCATGGTCCACGCCATAAAAACCACAATGGGCCGTCAGGGATGTTCGCTTTCCGCATGCACGGCTTCGCGGCGCACCAGGTAAATGCCGCTGCCGATGATGATGGCCGCGCCGATCAGGGTGTAGTGGTCGGGCAAGGCGCGCCACAGCAGCCAGTCCAGGGCCATGCCCCAGGCCAGCGCAGAGTATTCGAACGGCGCCACGCTGGACGCCTTGCCATGGCGAAACGCCTCCGTGATGGCCAATTGCCCCAGGAAGCCGCTGACGGACAGGCCCGCCAGCAGCCACCAGTCTTCGCGGCGGATGCTCACCCATTCGTGCGCCGACAGGGCCACGCCGCCGACGGCCATCATCACCATCAGCCAGAAGACCATGCTTTCGCTGGCGTCCGTGCGACTGAGGATGCGGCCCGTGACGGCGGAAATGGCGTAGCAGGCGGCCGAACCCAGCACGGCCAGCCCGGCCAGCGAAAAGAATCCCGAACCGTCGGGACGCAGCGCCACCAGCACGCCCAGGAGGCCCACGGCAATGGCGCACCAGCGCGCTACGTCGACGCGTTCCTTCAGGATAAACACCGACAGGACCGTGATCAGCAAGGGCGCGACGAAAAACAGCGAATACGCCTCGGCCAGCGACATGCGCTTCAAGCCGTAGGCGAACAGGGTAATCATCATCACGCCCAGCGCGCCGCGCAGCAAGTGCAGCGGCCAGCGCACCCGCATCACGTTCTTGAAGGCGCCCCGGTACAGCAGGTACAGGCACACCAGCGGCAACGACGACAAGGCGCGCAAGGCCGTCACCTGCATGGCGGGATAATGGGCGGACAACAGCTTCATGGCCGTATCCATCAGGGAAAACATGGCGACCGCGACCAGCATCACATAGATGCTGCGCAGGTTGGGATTGCGGGGTATCAGGACAGACTCCTGGCAAAAGAGCGGGACCGTCATCATGGCGACGGCCGGAGCCAGGACAGCATGGCCGGGAAAGACAGGGCCAGGCGGTCAGCCCGATTATAGCAAGCGCCGCCGTTTTACATTTTCAAAGGGGCAACTATACGGGCAGCAGCATCACCAGTTTCAAGTCGTGCTGGCGCGCCAGGTGCAGGGTTACCTGGTTGAACGCCAGCAAGCCTTGCTGCGGATGCTGGAAGCGGCGCAAGCCCCCGTCGCGGCCCTGCACCTGCTGCGCATCCCACCATAGCCGAAATGGCGCGCTGGCCCCCGCCAGCTCCGCGATCAGGCCGGCCAGCGGCATCTGGTCCGCGTGGCGGCCGATATCGGCGCGGAACTCCGCCACCAGCCGCTGCGCCCGCTCGGGCCAGCCGGCGACCAGTTCGCGCGCCCCCGGCTCCAGGAACATGAAGCGCAACTGGTTCGGCGCGGCCGCTTCCGCATGCAGCCAGCCCGCGAACAAGGCGGCGGCGGCGTCATTCCACGCCACCGCATTCCATGTGCGGTCCAGGATATACGCGGGCGCGTCGATGGCGGCGACGATGGCTGCCAGCTCCGCGGCCGCAGGTCCCCCGCCCTCGCCCGTGCCATGGCTGGGGTCATGCTTGTCGGCCACTTCAAACAGATAGGCGCGCTCGGCCGGGCTCAGCTGCAGCACCTGGGCCAGGCGCGCCAGCATCTTGGCCGACGCGGACACGGGCCGCCCCTGTTCCAGCCACGTCAGCCAGGTGGGGCTGACATCGCACAGCTGGGCCAGCTCTTCGCGCCGCAAACCGGGCGTGCGCCGGCGCCCGCCACCGGGCAGGCCGGCCATGGCGGGAGTGACGGCTTCGCGCCGGGCGCGGATGAATTCAGCGAGTTTGCTCGACATGACGGGGATGCATGGTAGTAGATATACCAGTATAAGTTATGGTCTTGTTACAGGATAATTTTATCCTTATTCTGCAGGAACTCACCCATCCACAGGAGAAAACCATGCAGCAGCACGACGTTGTCACCGAACAGTTTGGCAAGACGGCCAATGCCTACCTGAGCAGCGCAGTCCACGCGCAGGGCGTCGACCTGGTGCTGATGCAGGAATGCGCGCGCCGCCATGGCAAGCCGGCGGTACTGGACCTCGGTTGCGGCGCCGGCCACGCCAGCTTTGCCGTCGCCCCCGTGGCGCGCTCCGTCGTCGCCTACGACCTGGCCCAGCCGATGCTCGACGTGGTGGAGCACGCCAAGGCGCAGCGGGGCTTGCACAACATCAGCACGCAGCAGGGCGACGTGGCCCGCCTGCCGTTTGCCGACGCCAGCTTCGACATGGTCGTCACGCGCTTTTCCGCGCACCACTGGAACGACGTGGGGGCCGCGCTGACGGAAGCCTGGCGCGTGCTGCGTCCGAACGGCACCCTGCTGGTGGTCGACATCGTGGCGCCGAAAACGGCGCTGTACGACAGCACCTTGCAGGCGGTGGAAATGCTGCGCGACGCGTCCCACGTGCGCGACTACCGCACGTGCGAATGGGGCGCGAAGTTCGACAACGCGGGCTTTACGCACAGCTTGCGCAGCGTGTGGAAGCTGCCCATGCAATTCGACGAATGGGTGGCGCGCATGCGCACCCCGGGCGAACGGGTAGCGGCCATCCGCAACCTGTTCGACGGCGCGCCCGATGAAGCCCGGCGCTATTTCGCGCTGCAGGACGATTACTCGTTCAGCATCGACGCGGCCATGTTCGAGGCAACAAAACCGCAGGTGCAATAAAAATGGGGTCGGACCTTTTGGGTCCGACCCCAGATTTTGATTTGGGTTGGTAGCAAGCTTTAGCTGGGCATTAACCCTACATCAATTGCTGGGGTCAGCCCCTAAGGGCCTGACCCCGACCATCAAGCCAACTGGCCCAGCAGCGTCTCGGCATTCGACACTTCAAACTTGCCGCCCTGCTCGATGTTCAATTGCGTCACGACGCCATTGTCGACCAGCATCGAGTAGCGCTGCGAGCGCGTGCCCATGCCGAACTTGCTGAAGTCGGCGTCCAGGCCCAGGGCCTTGCTGTAGGCGGCGTTGCCGTCAGCCATCATGCGCACCACGCCGGTGGCTTTCTGATCGCGGCCCCAGGCGCCCATCACGAACGCGTCGTTGACGGAGATGCACCAGATTTCATCGACGCCAGCAGCTTTCAGGTCGGCAGCGTGCTTGACGTAGCCTGGCACATGCTGTGCGGAGCAGGTCGGGGTGTAGGCGCCTGGCAGGCCGAAGATGGCGATCTTCTTGCCCTTGACCAGGTCTTGCACGTTGAACGTGTTCGGGCCCAGTGCGCAGCCTTCGGTTTCGCTTTCGATGAATTCAGCCAGGGTGCCTTCTGGCAGGGTGTCGCCGATCTTGATGGTCATGTTGACTCCTTGTGTACTGTCGGTTGAAGACGCTGCCCGCCGCATGGAGCGGACAGCGCCCGTGATCTGGTTCTGCCGGCATGATGCCGACACTGCGCGATAGTATGCCTGACTTGCCGCATTTGTGCAGAAAATGGCCGGAAAGGCAAAGGCCGACATCAAGAAAAAGATAAAAAAACGGCGGCCCTCAGGCCGCCGTCATGTTTACTGACATCGGATCACCTCCAGAAACCTAATCACATGAAAAATGCTCAGGGCAAGGCGCATGGCCGAAGACAGTACGACTGTACGGCAAGGCTATGCAACGCCGCCATGGGCTTTTTTCACTGTGATTAGTCGGCTTGCTTACGCAGGAAGGCTGGAATGTCATACGTCTCCATGCCATTCTTCTCCATCGCGCGCACCTGCTCGGAAGCCGACTCGCGGCGCCATACTGCCGGCGCCTTCATGCCGTCGAAACCGGCTGCCGGCGTGGCCACGCCCACGGTCGTCGCCGCCGCCTGCGCGCCGCCCATCGCTGCCGATGGGGTCAACGGGCTGTTGTGCGTACCGGTGCGCAGCACTTGCTGCGGTACCAGCTGGATGTTTTTCTTCGCACGGCCCAGGCCCGTGGCCACCACGGTAACGCGGATATCGTCGCCCATGGCGTCGTCGTAGGCAATGCCTTGCGCGATCGACGCGTCCGGTGCGGCAAATGCGCGCACGGCAGCCATGACTTCCTTGATCTCCTTGCCTTTCAGGCCGCGGCTGGCCGTGACGTTGACCAGCACGCCGCGCGCGCCGGACAGGTCGATGCCATCGAGCAGCGGCGACGCGACAGCCTGTTCGGCCGCGATGCGCGCGCGGTCGACGCCGGACGCCGTCGCCGTGCCCATCATGGCCTTGCCCTGCTCGCCCATGATGGTTTTCACGTCGTTGAAGTCGACGTTGATATGACCCGGCACGTTGATGATCTCGGCAATGCCGGCCACCGCGTTGTTGAGCACATCATCGGCATGCTGCATCCATTCCAGCATGCTTTCGTCTTCGTAGATCTCTTCCAGTTTTTCATTGAGGATGATGATCAGCGAATCGACGTGCAGGGACAGCTGCTCCAGGCCTTCGTCGGCGATGTCCATGCACTTCTGGCCTTCGTACGAGAATGGCTTGGAAACCACGGCCACCGTCAGCGCGCCCAGTTCCTTGGCCACTTCGGCCACGATAGGAGCGGCGCCCGTGCCCGTGCCGCCGCCCATGCCGGCAGCGATGAAGACCATGTGCGCGCCGCGCAGCGAATCGGCGATGCGCGTGCGCGATTCTTCGGCCAGCTGGCGGCCGACGGCAGGCTTCATGCCAGCGCCCAGACCCGTATCGCCGATCTGGATGATGTTATGGGCCTTCGATGTCGACAGGGCTTGTGCGTCGGTGTTGGCGGCAATGAACTCCACACCCGACATGCCTTTGTTGATCATGTGTTGGACTGCATTGCCACCCGCACCGCCGACGCCGACGACCTTGATGACGGTACCTAAAGCTGTGTTATCGACCATATCGAACTCCATGATGTGCTCCTATCAGATGCGGTTTCCAAGCGCCAGGCCTCATATTGGTAGGAGAACTGGAGATTGAAAACTGCGGTTAAATATAAAATAAAGTTATGTGTGTGTACCTGCGATGCTGCCAAAAAACCTGTACTGCCGGGCGTAAATCAGGCCCTTAAAAATTCCCTAAAAACCATTCCTTCATGCGCTGCCAGACTGCCTTCACCGAGCCGTCCTGACGCGTCACGATGTGGCCGCGCAGGTATTGCTTCTTCGCTTCCAGCAGCAGGCCCAATACCGTGGCATAGCGCGGACTGCGCACCACGTCGGCCAGCTGGCCCCGATACTCGGGCGTGCCCAGGCGCGCCGGTTTCAGGAAAATGTCTTCCGCCATTTCCACCATGCCGGGCATGATGGAAGTGCCGCCCGTGAGCACGATGCCCGACGACAGCACGCCTTCGTAACCGGATTCGCGCACCACCTGGTGCACCATGGCGAACAGCTCCTCGACGCGCGGCTCGATCACTGCCGCCAGCGCCTGGCGCGACAGGTTGCGCGGGCCGCGGTCGCCCAGGCCCGGCACTTCCAGCGATTCGCCGGGATCAGCCAGGACCTGCTTGGCCACGCCATAGCGGATCTTGATTTCTTCCGCTTCCGCGGTCGGGGTACGCAAGGCCATGGCGATGTCGTTGGTGATCTGGTCGCCGGCGATGGGAATGACTGCCGTATGGCGGATCGCGCCATCGGAGAATACCGCCACATCGGTCGTGCCGCCGCCGATGTCGATCAGCACCACGCCCAGTTCCTTCTCGTCGGGCGTGAGCACCGCATCGGCGGACGCCATCGGCTGCAGGATCAGGTCCGACACTTCCAGGCCGCAGCGGCGCACGCACTTGACGATGTTCTGCACTGCCGACACGGCGCCGGTGACGATATGCACCTTCACCTCCAGGCGGATGCCGCTCATGCCGATCGGCTCGCGCACATCTTCCTGGCTGTCGACGATGAACTCCTGCGGCACCGTGTGCAGCAATTGCTGATCGGTCGGAATGTTAACCGCTTTTGCCGTCTCGATGACGCGCGCCACGTCGGTCGCCGTCACTTCCTTGTCCTTGATGGCCACCATGCCGCTGGAATTGAAGCTGCGGATATGGCTGCCCGCAATGCCCGCGTAGACATTGCGGATCTTGCAGTCGGCCATCAGCTCGGCCTCTTCCAGCGCGCGCTGGATGGACTCCACCGTGGCCTCGATATTGACCACCACGCCTTTTTTCAGGCCCTTCGATTCGTGCTGGCCCAGCCCGATCACTTCGTGGCGCCCGTCGGACATCACTTCGGCTACCACCGCCACCACTTTCGAGGTGCCGATGTCGAGGCCGACGATCAGGTTTTTCGCGTCTTTTGTCATTTCTGTCGCCTAGTTTTTTGGGCTATTGTTAAATTGAGTATTAAGTTAAGTCGGTTTTTTAATCGGACTGCCATTTTTCTTCCTGATCGCTGCCGCGGGCCGTCCATCCTTGCCTTCGGCCGGTATCACCAGGCCTGCGGAGCTGAGCGCCAGGCCATTCTGGTAGCGCATATCGATCGTGTCGATATTCTCCAGCCGGCTCGCCAGCTGCGGATAAATACCCACCAGCCGGTCGACCCGCGCCTTCAGGGTCGTATGATTCTGCTCGCGTCCCAGCGCCACGCTCATGCCGTTGTTCAGTTTCACGGTCCACGCATAGCGGCTCGACAGCGACAGCGATTCGGGCACCATTTTCAGGGGCGCGAACCACTTTTCCAGCTGCACATACGTGGCCAGTACTTCCTTCTCGCTGCCGTCGGGGCCAGCGAAGGCGGGCAATTCATGGTCATCCTCGGCTTCGGCCACATTCGCAGTGAACACATCGCCCTTGACCGACAGCAGGCGTCCATCCTCGCCCCACGTGCCCAGCGCCTCGTGTTCTTCCAGCGCCACGATCAGCTGGTTCGGCCACTCGCGCCGCACGCTGGCGCGGCGCACCCAGGGCACGGATTCGAACACGCCACGCACGCTTTCCAGATTGGTCGTGAAGAAATTGCCCTTGATGCGGCCCAGGGTGCCGCTGCGCAGGGTCAGGTAATTCACGTGGCGCAGGCCCTTGTCGTCCGCGCTTTCCACCTTGATCGTGCGCAGGTCGAACATGGGACGCTGCGACACCCACCAGACGCCGGCGGCCACGCACACGACCAGAACCGCGGCCAGCAAGCCGTTGGCAGTCGTATTGAGGCTTTTAGCGTCATGCCACATATCAGCGTTTTCCCTTGTGCATTTTCAGGCTTGCGCCGGCGACGATTTCCAGGCACAGGTCTTCATAGCTGGTGCCTTCCGCGCGCGCCGCCATCGGCACGAGCGAATGGCCCGTCATGCCCGGCGAGGTATTCACTTCCAGCAAAAACAGCTTGCTGTCGGCCGCGCGCATCAGTACATCGACGCGTCCCCAGCCTTCGCAGCCCAGGGCGCGGTAGGCAGCAAGGGCGATGCGTTCCATCTCCGCGATGATCGCGCCATCGAGCTGCGGCGGGCAGAAATACTGCGTATCGTCCGTGAAGTACTTGTTCTGGTAATCGTAATTGCCTTGCGGCGCGACGATTTCGATCGGCGGCAGCGCGCGCGCCGCGGCGCCCTTGCCCAGGATCGCGACGGTGAATTCGCGGCCCTTGATGAATTCCTCGGCCAGCACCGAATCATCGAGGCCGGCGGCGATGTCGTATGCAGCCTGGAAGGCCGACGCTTCATTGACCGTCGTGATGCCGATGCTCGAGCCTTCATGCGGCGGCTTGACGATCAGCGGCAAGCCCAGTTCCGCGGCGACCTTGGCTAGGTCGGAGCTGTCGTCCAGCACCGCGTACTTGGGCGTCGGCAGCTGGTGCATCAGCCAGATCATCTTGGTGTAGACCTTGTCCATGCCCACCGAGCAGGCCATCACGCCGCTGCCCGTGTACGGAATGCCCAGCTGCTCCAGCGCGCCCTGCAGGCTGCCGTCTTCGCCGAAGCGGCCATGCAGCGCGATGAAGACGCGGTCAAATTGCTCGGCAGCCAATTCGGCCAGGCTGCGTTCGCCCGTATCGAAGCCATGCGCATCCACGCCATGGCTCTTCAATGCGGCCAGCACGCCGGCGCCGGACATCAGCGACACTTCGCGCTCGGCCGAGCGGCCGCCGAACAGGACGCCGACCTTGCCCAATTGTTTAACGTCGATAGCTGAAGCTTGGTTCACGTCAGGCCTTTACAGTGTGAGGTTGATACGTTGTCAGTTGATTCGGGATGCCGCTGATCGAGCCGGCTCCCATGGTCAGCACGACGTCGCCGTCGCGCGCCACGCTCATGATGGTGTCGGCCATGTCCGTCATGGACTCGACGAAAATCGGTTCGATCTTGCCGCGTGCGCGCAGCGCATGCGCCAGTGCGCGGCCGTCGGCGGCGACGATAGGCGCTTCGCCCGCCGCATACACTTCGGACAGCAGCAACACGTCGGGCGCGCCCAGCACCTTGACGAAATCCTCGAACAGGTCGCGCGTGCGGCTGTAGCGGTGCGGCTGGAACGCCAGCACCAGGCGGCGGCCAGGATAGGCGGCGCGCGCGGCGGCCAGCGTCACTTCCGTTTCCACCGGATGGTGGCCAAAATCGTCTACCAGCGCAAAGGTGCCGCCGTTCGGCAGCGCCACTTCGCCGTAGCGCGTAAAGCGCCGGCCCACGCCGGAGAACTCGGCCAGGCCTTGCTGCGTGGCGCTGTCGGCGATGCCGATTTCGCGCGCGATGGCAATCGCCGAGCAGGCATTCTGCACATTGTGCATGCCGGGCTGGTTCAGCACCACGTCCAGGTCGGGATAGCCTTCCTGCAGTACGGTGAAATGCATTTCCAGGCCCACGGCGCGCGCGTTGACGGCGCGCACTTGCGCGTCTTCCGCGAAACCGTAGGTGGTGACGGGCTTGGTGACGGCCGGGATGATGGCGCGCACGTGCGGATCGTCGATGCACAGCATGGCGCGGCCATAGAACGGCAGGCGGTGCGTGAACTGCACGAAAGCCTGCTTGAGCTTTTCGAAGTCGTGTTCGTAGGTGTCCATGTGATCGGCGTCGATGTTCGTGATCACTTCAATCATCGGCGTCAGGTTCAGGAACGAGGCGTCCGACTCATCGGCTTCGGCCACCAGGTAGTCGCCCGAACCCAGCTTGGCGTTCGCGCCGGCACTGGTCAGGCGGCCGCCGATGACGAAGGTGGGATCGAGGCCGCCCTGCGCCAGCACGGAAGCGACCAGGCTGGTCGTCGTCGTCTTGCCATGCGTGCCCGCAATCGCGATACCGCGTTTCAAGCGCATCAATTCACCGAGCATCACGGCGCGCGGCACCAGCGGAATCTTGCGCGCACGGGCAGCGGCCACTTCCGGATTATCCTGCGGGACGGCGCCCGACGTCAC
Source organism: Janthinobacterium violaceinigrum (assembly GCF_009208555.1). GTDB lineage: Bacteria > Pseudomonadota > Gammaproteobacteria > Burkholderiales > Burkholderiaceae_D > Janthinobacterium > Janthinobacterium violaceinigrum. The sequence continues at coordinate 39,332 of NZ_WFLI01000023.1, forward strand.
CACCGCATCGGCGTCGCCGATATTTTCCGCCGCGTGACCGAGCATGACGGTCGCGCCCAGGCTCGCCAGGCGCTGCGTCGCCGCATTGCTGCCCAGGTCGGAGCCCGACACCTTGTAGCCCAGGTTGACCAGCACTTCGGCGATGCCGCTCATGCCGCTGCCGCCAATGCCGACAAAGTGGATATTGTTTACTTTATGCTTCACAGAGCTAACCTCATGCCAGTTTTTCCAATACGTGTGCGATCGCCTCATTGGCGTCGCGCTTGCCTGCTGCCAGTGCCGCTTGCGCCATCTGCTGGCAAGTGTCGCGGCTCAGCGACGCCAGCAGCGCGCTCAGCGACGCCGCACTCATTTCCGTCTGCGGCAAATGAATCGCCGCACCTTGTTTTGCCATCCATTGCGCGTTGTCGCGCTGGTGGCTGGTGGTCGACGCCACCAGCGGCACGAGCACGCTGGCCACGCCGGCCGCCGTCAATTCCGACAGGGTGATGGCGCCAGCGCGGCAGATCACCAGGTCGGCCTCGGTATACGCCCTGGCCATGTCGTCGATGAAGTCGACCACATTGGCCTGCACGCCCGCCTGCGCATACGCGGCATGCAGGGCGTCGATATTCTTCTTGCCCGACTGGTGCGTCACCAGCGGACGTTCGCCCTCGGGCATCAGGGCCAGCGCGGCAGGCAGGCTGTCGTTCAGCGCTTTCGCGCCCAGGCTGCCGCCCACCACCAGGATGCGCAGCGGGCCGCTGCGGCCCGCGAAACGCGCGGCCGGCGGCGCCATGGCGAGGATTCCCGCGCGCACGGGATTGCCCGTGACGACGGCCTTGCCGGCCGCGCTGCCGAAATCGGCGGGAAAGCCGAAGCATACTTGCTGCGCCAGCGGCACCAGCGTCTTGTTCGACAACAGCAGCGCTGCGTCGGCATTGACCAGCACCAGCGGCACGCCCTTCAGGCGCGCCATCAGGCCGCCCGGCACGGTGACGTAGCCGCCCATGCCCATCACCACGTCCGGCTTGCGGCTGGCGATGAAACGGCGGATGGCAAAGAAGCTGGCCAGCATCTTGAAGCCGCCCTTGACCGTGTGCGCCAGGCCCTTGCCGCGCATGCCCGAGAACGCGATGGCATCCATGGGAATACCGCTTTTCGGCACCAGGTCCTGCTCCATGCCGTGGGTCGTGCCCAGCCAGCTCACTTCCCAGCCGCGCGCGCGCATGGTCTGCGCAATCGCCAGGCCCGGGAAAATATGGCCGCCGGTGCCGGCCGCCATGATCATCAGTCTTTTCGTCGTTTTCAAGTTCGTCACGTTGTTCATAGCCGGCCTCCCCGCATCAGGATCCGGTTTTCGTAATCGATGCGCAGCAGGATCGCCAGGCCGATACAGTTAATCAGTACGCCCGTGCCGCCATAGCTCATCAAGGGCAAGGTCAGCCCCTTGGTCGGCAGCAGGCCCAGGTTCACGCCCATGTTGATGAAGGTCTGCACGCCGATCCAGATGGCGATGCCTTTCGCCGTCAGGCCGGCAAAGGTCTGGTCGATGGCGATTGCCTGGCGGCCGATGTCGAACGCGCGCTTGATAATCCAGTAAAACATGCCGATCACGATCAGCACGCCCACCAGGCCCAGTTCCTCGCCGATCACGGCCAGCAGGAAGTCCGTATGCGCTTCGGGCAGGTAGTGCAGCTTTTCCACGCTGCCGCCCAGTCCCACGCCAAACAGTTCGCCCCGTCCGAAGGCGATCAGCGAGTGCGTCAGCTGGTAGGCCTTGTTCAGCGCATTGTCTTCCTGCCACGGGTCGAGATACGCAAAAAACCGCTCGCGGCGGAATTTCGACAAGGCGATGATGGTGACGAAGATTGCCGTCAGCATGGCGCCGATGCCGCCGAACCAGATGGCGTTGACGCCGCCCAGGAACAGGATGCCCATGGCGATGCAGACGATCACGCCGAAGGCGCCCAGGTCGGGCTCCATCAGCAGCAGCAGACCGACGAAACTGACGGCCAGCGCCATCGGCATGAAGCCCTTGGTCAGCTTGTGCATGTATTCCTGCTTGCGCACCGTGTAGTCGGCCGCGTACAGCACCATCACCACCTTCATCAGCTCGGACGGCTGCGGACGCAGGCCCGGCAAGTTCAGCCAGCGGCGCCCGCCGTTGACCGACACGCCCAGGCCCGGGATCAGGACCATCACCAGCAGCACCAGGGTGCCGATGAACAGCCACGGCGCGATCTTTTGCCAGGTGGCGATGCGGATGCGGAATACCATGGCGGCGACGACGATCGACACGCCGATGAACAGCGCCTGGCGCACGACGAAATAATTGTTCGTGTAGGCGGCAAACTTGCGCGCATCGGACAGCGAAATCGACGCCGAATACACCATCACCATGCCCAGCAACATCAGCAGCAGGACGACCCACACCAGCGGCTTGTCGTAGTCCATCATCTTCGATTGCCGCGCGCGGCTATCCAGCGGCTTGGCAGCCGAGCCGGAACCAAAGCTGAAGGGCAGCTGGAAGGCCATCAGATATCCTGTCCGTTTTCCAGGGCGATGTCGCGCACGGCGTCGACAAACACCTGCGCGCGGTGCGCATAGTTCTTGAACATGTCCAGGCTGGCGCACGCAGGCGACAGCAGCACGGCATCGCCGGCCAGCGCCAGGCTGCTGGCGCGCTTGACCGCCTCCGGCAAGGTGGCGCAGTCGATGAGGTCCACGCCAGCCGGTTCCAGGGCCGCGCGCAGCGCAGGCGCGTCGCGGCCGATCAGCACCACGGCGCGCACGTAGCGCGACACGGGTTCGGCCAGCGGCGAGAAATCCTGCCCCTTGCCGTCGCCGCCGGCGATCAGCACCAGGCGCTGCTCCGCGCCGCCAAACGCCTTGCCCAGGCCGAACAGGGCCGCCACCGTGGCGCCCACATTCGTGCCCTTGCTGTCGTCGTAGTATTCGACGTCATTGACGGCCGTGATCAGTTCCACGCGGTGCGGCTCGCCCTGGTATTCGCGCAAGCCGTGCAGCAGCGGCGCGAACGGCAGGCCGATGGCGCGGCACAGGGCCAGCGCGGCCAGCGCATTCGCGGCATTGTGCTGGCCGCGGATCTTCAGCGCATCGGCCGGCATCAGTTTCTTTGCCATCGTCGGCACCGGTTCCGGTGCCGGATCGTTCTTCTTGCGCTTCTTCTCGATCACTTCTTCGCTGGGCACGGCTTGCGCCAGCCAGAAGATGCCGCGCTCGTTGACCAGGCCAAAGCTGTCGGCTTCCGCCGGTTCGCCCGTGCCGAAGGTGATGGTTTCCGCCAGCGGATCGGCCATGTGCATGACCAAGGCATCGTCGCGGTTCAATATGCGCACGGTCTCGGCGCCGAAGATGCGCGCCTTGTCGGCGGCGTAGGCGGCCATGTCGCCATGCCAGTCCAGGTGGTCCTGCGACAGGTTCAGCACCGTGGCCGCATCGGCCTGCAGGCTGAACGTCGTGTGCAGCTGAAAGCTGGACAGTTCCAATATCCACGCCTGCGGCAGGCTGCTGGCCACGGCTTCGGCGGGTTCCGCCGCTTCGCCGCCGTCTTCCGCGGCGGCCGGCGCCGGTGCCGGGGCAGTAACCGGCTCCGCATCGAGCACTTCGCGCAGCACGTCCAGCGCGGCAGGGCTGATATTGCCGGCCACGCGCGTGGCCAGGCCCGCGCGTTCGCACAGCAGGCCGACCAGGCTGGTGACGGTCGTCTTGCCGTTGGTGCCCGTGATGGCGATGACTTTCGGCGCATAGCCGCGTTCCGTCTTGAGGAAGGCCAGCGCCTGCGCGAAAAGTTCGATCTCGCCCCACACGGGGATATTCTTTTCCTGTGCGGCCGGCGCAATGTGCGCCAGTTCGCGGCCCGGCGCCAGGCCGGGGCTGACGGCGACGAAATCGACGCCGTCGAGCAGTTCGGCCGTGAAGGCGCCGGCGATGAATTGCGCTTGCGGCACGGCGGCCTGCAGCGCGGACAGGCGCTCCGGGGTTTCCCTTGTGTCGGCAACGCGCACGGAAGCACCGCAGCGTGCCAGCCACAGGGCCATGGCCAGGCCCGACTCCCCGAGGCCCAGTACCAGTGCGGTTTTAGCGTCGTACATCATCAGCGCAGCTTCAAGGTGGTCAGGCCGAGCAGCACCAGCATCATGGTGATGATCCAGAAACGCACGACAACCTGCGTCTCTTTCCAGCCTTTTTGTTCGAAATGGTGGTGCAGTGGCGCCATCAGGAAGACGCGGCGGCCCGCGCCATAGCGTTTCTTGGTGTATTTGAACCAGACGACCTGGATGATCACGGACAGCGTTTCGACGACGAAGATGCCGCCCATGATGAACAGGACGATTTCCTGGCGCACGATGACGGCGATGGTGCCCAGTGCGCCGCCCAGCGCCAGTGCGCCCACGTCGCCCATGAAGACCTTGGCGGGGTGCGTGTTATACCAGAGGAAGGCCAGGCCGGAACCGGCCAGCGCGCCGCAGAAGATCACCAGTTCGCCGGCGCCCGGAATGTGCGGGATGAACAGGTAGCGCGCATACGTGGCGTTGCCCGTCAGGTAGGCGAACAGGCCCAGGGCCGTGCCCACCATCACGGTCGGCATGATGGCCAGGCCATCGAGGCCGTCCGTGAAGTTGACGGCGTTGCTGGTGCCGACAATGACGCAGTAGGTCAGCGCGATGAAGCCCCACACGCCCAGCGGATAGCTGATGGTCTTGAAGAACGGGACGATCAGGTCGGCCTTCGGCGGCAGGTCCATGGCAAAGCCGGACTGCACCCAGGCGTAGATCAGGTTCCACACGTGGCCCGTGTCCGGTTCCGACACGGAGACGGAAAACGCCAGGTAGAAGGCGGCGACGATGCCGATCAGCGACTGCCAGAAGTATTTTTCGCGCGAGCGCATGCCTTCCGGGTCCTGGTGCACCACCTTGCGGTAGTCGTCGGCCCAGCCGACGGCGCCAAAGCCCAGGGTGACGATCAGCACGGGCCAGATGAAGCGGTTCGACAGGTCGGCCCACAGCAGGGTGGAAATGCCGATGGCGATGAGGATCAGCACGCCGCCCATGGTGGGCGTGCCGTGTTTTTTCAGATGCGTCTGCGGGCCGTCCGTGCGCACGGCCTGGCCGACCTTCATGCGCGTGAGCATACGGATCACGGCGGGACCGGCGCACAGGCCGATCAAAATCGCCGTCAACGTGGCGAACACGGCGCGGAAAGTGATGAAGTTAAAGACCCGCAATGGGCCAATGTCGTCCTGGAAATAATGAGCGAGCCAGAGCAGCATGATTAGTGAGCTTCCTTGTTATTGTTGTTTGAACCAATCAAATGCTGCACGGCCCGTTCCATTTTCATGAAGCGGGAGCCCTTGATTAATACTGTTGCATCCGAACGGCCGGACAAATGCGCATCGAGCGCCGCCAGCAAACCGTCGAACTGTTCGAAATACTCCACGACCGTGCCTGATTCCTGGCTGGCGGCTGCCTGCGCCGCATTCACCAGATGGCGCGCCAGGCCGCCCGTCGCCAGCACGTGTTCGATGCCTTTGGCGGCGGCGTAGGCGCCGATCTCTTCGTGGAACTGCTGTCCCTGCGTACCGACTTCGCCCATCTCGCCCAGCACCAGGATGCGCGGTGCCGCGGCCTGAGCCAACACATCGATGGCCGCGCGCGCCGAATCCGGATTGGCGTTGTAGGTGTCGTCGATGATGGTGGCGCCGTTGGCGGCACGTTTTTTCTGCAGGCGGCCGTTCACGGGCGCGAACGCCTCCAGGCCCTGCTTGATATGTTCGATGGCGATGCCGGCGCCAACGGCGCATGCCGCCGCCGCCAGCGCATTGCGCACATTATGGTCGCCGGCCGCCTGCAGGCCGACGAAGAACTGGCGCAAGCTGCCATCGGGCGCGTGCACGCTGACGAACATGTCGCTGCCAAAATCCTCGGCGACGCGGTGCGTGCAGCTGACGTCGGCCTCTTTCGACAGGCCGAACGTGATGACGGCGCGTGCACCGGCCAGTTCGCGCCACAGCGCCGTGAATTCATCGCCGTGCGGGAAGACGGCGATGCCGTCTTCGGCCAGGGCCTCCAGCGCGGCGCCATTCTCGCGCGCCACCGCTTCCACCGTGTGCATGAATTCCTGGTGCTCGCGCTGCGCATTGTTGACCATCGCCAGGGTCGGCGCGGCAATCGCCGCCAGGCGGGCGATCTCGCCCGGATGGTTCATGCCCATCTCGATGACGGCCGCCTTGTGCTGTTTGCTCAGGCGGAACAGGGTCAATGGCACGCCGATTTCATTATTCAGGTTGCCGCGCGTGGCCAGGCGCGCCTCTTCGCCAAAGGCCGCCGCCAGGATCGAGGAAATCATCTCCTTGACGGTGGTCTTGCCATTGCTGCCGGTGACGCCGATGACGGGCAGGCTGAAACGGCGGCGCCAGTGGTTGGCGATGCGGCCCAGCGCCGCCAGGGTATCGGCGACCACGATGGCGGGCACCGTGCTGCTGTCCCAGCCTTCGGGCAGGCGTTCGACCACCACGGCGGCGACGCCGCTGGCGGCCACCTGCTCCAGAAAATCGTGGGCGTCGAAACTCTCGCCGCGCAGGGCCACGAACAGCGAGCCGGCCTGCGCGCTGCGGCTGTCGGTGGACACGCCGGCGAACGCGCGGGCAGCGTCACCCGCCAGCTGCGCGCCAGGCAAGGCAGGCATCAGTTCGGCCAGGGTCGCATGCATGAGGTGGTCAATGCGGTGGTCAATGAGCTGTGCCATCAGTTCGTCCTCATCATCGTCAGGCGCGCGGACAAGGCCAGTTGCGCATGGTCGGCATCGGAGAACGGCAGTTTCTTGCCCTTGATTTCCTGGTACGGCTCATGACCCTTGCCCGCCAGCAGGATCACGTCCGGCTTGGCGGCGTGCTTGATGGCCGACAGGATCGCGGCGGCACGGTCTTCGATGGCCTGCGGCTGCGGGCCATCGGCACGCATGCCGGCGACGATCTGCGCGATGATGGCGTGCGGATCTTCGCTGCGCGGATTGTCGCTGGTGACCAGCACGTGATCGGCCAGCTGCGCGATGGCGCCCATCTGCGGACGCTTGCCCGGATCGCGGTCGCCGCCGCAGCCAAACACGCACCACAGCTGGCCGCCCCGTTCCTGCGCCACCTGGCGCAAGGCGGACAGGGTTTTTTCCAGGGCGTCCGGCGTGTGCGCGTAGTCGATGACAACCATCGGAGCTTCCTGGCCGCCCACCTGCTGCATGCGGCCCGGGGCCGGCTGCAGGGATTCGATGCCGTCGATGGCGGCGCGCAGGCCGGTGCCGTGCGCCAGCAAGGCGCCCAGCACGGCCAGCGCATTGCTGATATTGAAATGGCCCACCAGCTGCGTCTTGATCAGCGCCACGCCCAGCGCGCATTCCAGGTGGAAGTCGGTGCCGGCATTGCGGCTGCGGAACTGGCTGGCGCGCAGCATCAGCACGCCCGGCAAATCGGGCAAGGCCGCGGCATCCTGCAGGGTGTAACCGATGACCGGATATTCGCCTGCCAGTTTACCGTCCACATGGCGGACCAGGCGCAAGCCCATCGGGTCGTCCAGGTTGATGACGGCCGTTTTCAGGCCGGGCCAGTCGAACAGCTTGACTTTGGCTGCCTCGTAGGCTGCCATGTCGCCATGGTAGTCGAGGTGGTCGCGCGTCAGATTGGTAAACATGGCGACATCGAAATGCATGCCGGCCGCGCGTTCCTGGTCCAGGCCGATCGACGACACTTCGATGGCAACGGCCTTGGCGCCGGCATCGCGCATGGCGGCCAGCTTGCGCGCCAGCAGCACCGCATCGGGCGTGGTGTAGCCGGTCACGTCGAATTCGATGGCGCCGCGCGGCTTGCACAGGCCCACGCCCAGGGTGCCGATGACGGACGAGGTTTCGCCCAGGCGCGCCAGGGCTTGCCCCAGCCACAGCGCGCACGAGGTCTTGCCGTTCGTGCCCGTGACGCCGGCGCTGAACATGGCGCTGTCGGGCATGTCGTAAACAGCATGCGCCACGGGGCCAGCCAGGCGTTTCAGGTCGCCGACCAGCAGATGCGGCACAGTCCATGCGGCGTTCCATTCAACGGCGTCATGCACGATGGCAGCGGCGCCCTGCTCGATGGCGGCGTCGATGAAATGGGTGGCGTCCGCATACGCGAAAAACACGTCGCCGCGCTGCACGCGGCGCGAGTCGGACGTCAGCTGCCCGGACGGGGCAGCCGCTTTGATCCACAAACTGATGTCTTGTATGGTCATGAGTGACTTCACATGGCCTCCGGACCGGCATTGGCCGGGACCACGATTTCGGTAACGGAGGAATCGGGCGGTACGTTCATCGCGCGCAGCGCGTTGGTCGCAATCGCCGCGAAAGCGGGAGCGGCAACCTGGCCGCCATAGTGGGCAGGGCCGGTCGGTTCATCGATCATCACGGCAATGATGAAGCGCGGCGCCGACATCGGCACCATGCCCACGAACGAGCCGATATATTTGCGCGGCATCGCATAGCGGCCGTTTTCCACTTTATACGCGGTACCCGTCTTGCCGCCCACGCGGTAGCCGGCGACCTGCGCGCGCTTGGCCGAGCCGTGCGCGCCGGAGACCACCAGTTCCAGCATGGCGCGCATTTCGGCGGCCGTCTTCGGCTTGATCACCTGCTGGCCCACGGGCAGCTCATTGACCTTCTGGAACGACAGGGGAATCGTGTCGCCATCGCGCGCGAACATCATGTAGGAGCGCGCCAGCTGGATCAGCGAGACGGAAATGCCGTTACCGTAGCTCATGGTCGCCTGTTCCACCGGACGCCACGATTTATACGGACGCACGCGGCCGGCCACGGCGCCGGGGAAACCCCATTTCGGCTGCTGGCCGAAGCCCACCTTGGTAAACATTTCCCACATTTCCTGCGATGGCATGCCCAGCGCGATCTTCGAGGTGCCGATGTTCGACGACATCTCGATGATTTCGGAGACATTGATCACGCCGTGCGGCTTGGTATCGGTAATCGTGCGGTCGGCGATGGTGTAGCGGCCCGGCCCCGTGTCGATCAGGGTGCCCGGCTTGACCCGGCCCGTGTCGAGCGCCAGCGATACCGTGATCGGCTTCAGGGTCGAACCCGGCTCGAACGTGTCGGTCATGACGCGGTTGCGCAGCTGCTGGCCCGTGAGCTTGCGGCGGTCGTTCGGGTCGTAGCTGGGGTAATTGGCCAGGGCCAGCACTTCGCCCGTGTGCACGTCGAGCACCACGGCGCCGCCGGCCTTCGCATTGAATTTTTCCACCGCTTCCTTCAGCTGCGTGAAGGCGATGTACTGGATCTTGCTGTCGACCGACAGGGTCAGGTCCTTGCCGTCGTGCGGTTCGTGGATGAAACCGATGTCTTCGACGATGTGGCCCAGGCGGTCCTTGATCACGCGGCGGCTGCCGGTGGTGCCGACGAGGGTTTTCTGCTGCGCCAGCTCCATGCTTTCCTGGCCCACGTCTTCCACGTTGGTAAAGCCCACCACGTGGGTCATCACTTCGCCCTGTGGATAAAAGCGCTTGTATTCCTTGCGTTCGTCGATGCCGTCGATGCCCAGCTTGGAGATCTTGTCGGCCACGTCCATCTCGACCTGGCGTTTCAGGTAAACGAAGCTGCGGTCCGAATCGAGCTTCTTGCGCAATTCGTTGACGTTCATTTCCAGCAGGCCGGCCAGCGCATTGATTTTCTCGGGCGAGGCCTGCAGCACGTCGTCGGGAATCGCCCAGATGGCCTTCACGGGCACGGACGACGCGAGCACCTGGCCGTTGCGGTCGGTGATCTTGCCGCGCGTGGCCGGCAGTTCCAGGGTGCGCTCGTAGCGCGCCTTGCCCTGCTTTTGCAAAAACTGCGTCGACACGCCCTGCAGCCACAGGGCGCGCGCGCCCAGGCCGGCGAAAGCGAAGAACAGCAGGAACAGCACGACGCGCGAACGCCAGACGGGCAGGCGCACTGCCAGTACGGGGTTCTTCGAGAATGGCACGCCTTTCGATGCTGCCACCCGGCCGTTGCTGTTACCGCCCAACTTCATTATTCGCCCTCCGTCAGGTATTGCGTCCGTGCCGCCGTCAACGGCGTCATGCTCAGGTCGCGCCGTGCAATCGCCTCGATGCGTTCATGCTTGCCCAGGGTCGACTGGTCCAGCTGCAGCTGCGCCCAGTCGATGTCGAGCTGGCGCGACAGCGCTTGCGCGCGTTCCAGGTCGATCAGCAGGTGGCGCGACTGGTATTGCGCATTCACCAGCGACAGGCCGCAGCACACCAGCAGGGCCGACAGCACGACACACAGCTTGCCAGTCATCGGGCGCCGCCATGTGCAGGGGCGGCCAACGGCAGGCGCTGCGCCACGCGCATCACGGCCGAACGCGAGCGGGGATTACCCTCGATCTCGGCGTCGGACGGCTTCATCTTCGAAATCAGCTTCATTTCCGGCTGCGGCAAGTCCACCGCGCGGATCGGCAGGCGGCGGTCAGGCTGCTCCACGTTCGCCTTCGAGGCGAAGAAGCGCTTGACCATGCGGTCTTCGAGCGAATGAAAACTGATCACGGCCATGCGCGCGCCGGGCGCCAGGCAGGCATAGGCCTGGTTCAGACCGATCTCGAGATCCTCGAGCTCTTTGTTAATGAAAATGCGTATGGCCTGAAAGGTGCGGGTAGCGGGGTCCTTACCCTTCTCGCGGGTCTTGACGGCGCCTGCCACGATGCCGGCAAGCTGTCGTGTGCTTGAAATTGGCTGGACTGCCCGGCCAGCAACAATCGCCTTTGCAATCTGAAAAGCAAACCGTTCTTCCCCATAATCGCGTATCACTTTCTCTAAATTCTGCTCGGTTTCCACCGCCAGCCATTCGGCCGCGGAGATGCCGCGCGTGGTATCCATGCGCATGTCCAGCGGTCCGTCGTTGCGGAAGCTGAAACCGCGCGCCGCGTCGTCGACCTGCGGCGACGAGATGCCCAGGTCGAGCAGGATGCCGTCCACTTGCTGCACGCCGCGCGCGGCCAGACTGGCCGTCATGGTGGCAAAGCTGTCATGGACGATTTCAAAGCGGGAGTCGCCGATCTGTTCTGCCGTGGCGATCGCCTGCAAATCCTTGTCGAAGCCGATCAGGCGCGCATCGGCGGCCAGGCGCGACAGGATCAAGCGGCTATGGCCGCCGCGGCCAAACGTGCCGTCGACGTAAACGCCATGCGCGCGGTCGCCCGTCAGGTCGAGCGCATCGACCGCTTCATCGAGCAGCACCGTGCGATGCTGAAATTCCGGCACCGTGAGTTGTGTCATTACGGAGCCTTAGAAAGAAAAATTGGAAAGTACATCGGGGGTGCCGGCATCGATCGCCTGCTGTTCTTTGTCGGCCAACTTGGCGGCATCCCATATTTCAAAGTGACTGCCCATGCCGATCATCATGACTTCGCGCGCCAGTCCCACGGCGTTGCGCAATTCAGGCGAGATCAGCACGCGGCCGGCCGAGTCCAGCTCGACGTCCACGGCGTTGCCAAGGAAGATGCGCTGCCAGGCGCGCGCCGACATGGGCCAGGCGGCGATTTGCTGGCGGTGGCTTTCCCACACGGGACGGGGGAAAAACAGCAGGCAGCCATCGGGGTGTTTGGTCAGGGTCAAACGGCCTTCGCATTGGATCGCCAGCGCGTCACGGTGCTTGGCAGGGATAGACATCCTGCCTTTGGCATCGAGATTGATTGCGGACGCGCCTTGAAACACGGAAGACCTTTTTTGAGCTTGGGTTGCGACGCTTGCGCATCATGATGAAAAGGGAAAATTTCCCACAAAAACACACTTTTTCACACAGTTGCCCACTTTAGAGGAAGCAAAGATAGTGGTCAAGCGGTTTCCGATTGGCAAAACAGGAATTTTATTAATGAAATTAAGGACTTAGCGCATATCGTTGAAGGAGTCTCAAATAAAAATATATCGATAAATTAGATACTTATGAAAGATAGTGAATGTGCTACCTCATCTGCACACATGTGTTTTCCTACCGTAAACATCGAAAAAAACGAAATCGAAAAATTGAATTTTTTACAGTTAGTTGACACATGACAATACTTTCGTCATCCAGACACAACAGCAATCATCGCCCGCAAAAGACTTGGTTTCAGGCAAAGAAAAATCCTCTGTGCCGCTTACCGCCCCTGTTTTCCGGGCCTGGCCTGCGCTGGAAAAACTATTTTTGCAATGCAGCAATTAATTAGAATGAAGAAACTTTAACCAATTGTTCACTTTTAGTTGTATATACAACTTTATCTTGATTGCTATACTTTTAGAAACAAAAAAAGCCCCGTTGCGGGGGCTTTTGGGTGGCGCGCAGCGGGCAAACCGCTGCGGCCGGTATGCTCCCTGGCAAGCCAGAAAGCAGGAATTCAAGTGAAGCAGGCCGGTAGGCCGGATTTTGTTACGGCGCCTTCCCTTGCAGGTCGGCGCTATGACAGTCATTCCTCTAGGCGCCAGATTACTCGGGCGCTCAAGCTTTCTACCCGCACGCTCCGCGAGCAGCATCATCGCGTGCCTATTTGAAATTGCACCAGGTGGAGGTTACCGCGTTTCACCGTAACTTAATACGCTCGTCTCTGTGGCCCTATTCCTCGCCTTATACCTTGCGGCTTTCGGCGGACGGCCGTTAACCGTCACCCCGCTCTATGGAGTCCGGACCTTCCTCCCGCCAGCGCATTGCTGCGCCGGCCAGCGACTGTCTGGCCTGCTTCACCCGCCATTGTACCGCGCCGCAGCATGTTTCTGCAAAAAGGCCTGTGCAGGCGCGGCGCGCCCTCGCTGCCGCCCCGGCCCGGGAGATTGTGTAATTCGGTGTCGCCATTTCAAAAGCCGGGTCAAATCGGCTCACATAGAATGGGGCAAGCTGCTTGCATGCAAGCGCATGCGTACCGCTTGCCCCATTTCTTTGCCACCCAACTAGAATATAAAGAGCCGAACATGACGCAACAATCCCGTACCGGCGGCCAGATCCTGGTCGATGCCCTGCAGATCCACGGTGTCGACACCGCTTTTGGCGTGCCTGGCGAAAGCTACCTGGACGTGCTCGACGCCCTGCACGATTCGGGCATCCGCTTCATCATCAACCGCCAGGAAGGCGGCGCCGCCTTCATGGCCGAAGCCTACGGCAAGCTGACGGGCAAGCCGGGCATCTGCTTCGTCACGCGCGGACCGGGCGCCACCAATGCCTCGATCGGCGTGCACACGGCCTACCAGGATTCCACGCCGATGATTCTGTTCATCGGCCAGGTGGGCAACGATTTCGTCGACCGCGAAGCGTTCCAGGAAATCGACTACCGCCGCATGTACGGCCAGATGGCCAAATGGGTGGCGCAGATCGACCGTGCCGAGCGCATCCCCGAATACCTGGCGCGCGCCTTCCAGGTGGCCACCAGCGGCCGGCCCGGCCCCGTCGTGCTGGCCTTGCCGGAAGACATGCTCATTTCGCTGGCCACGGTGGCCGACACGCGCGCCTACCAGCCCGTGCAGGCGGCCCCGTCGGACGCGCAGCTGCAGCAGCTGCGCGCCATGCTGGCCACCGCGAAGCAGCCGCTGGTCTTGCTGGGCGGCACCACCTGGACGCCGCAAGCGTGCGCCGACCTGCAGCAGTTCGCCGAAACGAATCACTTGCCCGTCGCCTGCGCTTTCCGCTTCCAGGACTTGCTCGACAATGCACACCCGAACTACATCGGCGACGTCGGCATCGGCATCAACCCGAAACTGGCCGCGCGCGTGAAAAATGCCGACCTCGTCATCGCCATCGGCCCCCGCCTGGGCGAAATGACGACGGGCGGCTACACCCTGTTCGACTCGCCCGTGCCGCGCCAGCGCCTCGTGCACATCCATACGGATGCCGAAGAGCTTGGCAGCGTTTACCAGGCCGAACTGATGATCAACAGCGGCATGCCGCAAGTGTGCGCCATGCTGGCCGCCATGGACCCCGTCGATGCATCCGCCTGGCTGCATACGCCGGCCGAAGCGAAGGCCGAACTGGCTGCCTACCAAGAGCAGCCGCCCATCTTCCAGGATGGCCAGGCGCCGCTGGACCTGTGGCAAGTCACGCAGGAGATCATGGCGCAAGCGCCAGCGGACACCATCCTGACGAACGGCGCCGGCAATTACGCCTCGTGGGCGCACCGCTTCTACCGCTACGGCGGCATGCGCACGCAGCTGGCGCCCACCAACGGCGCCATGGGCTATGGCGTGCCGTCCGGCGTGGCGGCGAAGATCGTGCATCCGGAGCGCACCGTGATCACCTTTGCCGGCGACGGCGAATACATGATGAATGGCCAGGAACTGGCCACGGCCGTGCAATACCAGGCAGGCGTGGTCATCATCGTCTTCAATAACCAGATGTTCGGCACCATCCGCATGCACCAGGAGCGCGACTACCCGGGCCGCGTGTCGGGCACGACCTTGCACAACCCCGATTTTGCGGCACTGGCGCAAGCGTATGGCGCGCATGGCGAAGTGGTGAATACGACGGAAGAGTTTGCCCCTGCCCTGCAACGGGCGCTGGCGCACGCCAAGGCCAACAGTTTGCCGGCCTTGATCGAGCTGCGCTACGACGGCAACCTGATCACGCCGAACGCGACGCTCGCCACCATCCGCGCCACGGCGGAAAAGGCGCAGGCGGCCAAATAAGTCCGTTTCAGCGCTACAAACAACAAGGCCCGGTCGATACCGGGCCTTTTTCATTGTCAGACAGTCAAAATGCTTACGCGGCAGGCGCCTCGGCGCCGTCCTGTGCCGGCATCTGCGTTGGCGCTTCCGGCACGGGCGGACATGGCGTGCAATGCTTCAGGGGACGGCCAAAATCGCGCACGCGGCTCAATTTCATGGGCATGCGCACATTGCCGCCGCAGTAATCGCCTTCCAGGGTCAGGGTCTGGCCATCCTTGGAAAACTTGCCGACGATGGCGCGCTCCTCGCTGTCGGCGCCGGCGATGGTGAAGTCGAAGGCGCCCGTGGCGGCGTCCAGGTTGACGTCGTTGGCGACGATGGGCCAGCTCAGGGCGCCGGCCGTGAATTCATAGATGACGGAATCGGCCTCGGCAAAGCGGTGCAGGGTGACGCGCTGGCCGCCGATTTCGCCGCTATCCTTTTGCAGGCACAGGTCGGAGTAGACGGCCACGCCATAGCGCTCCAGTCCGGCCGGCTTCTTGCCCTTGGCCGCGGCAAAGGCGGCACCCGTGGCGCTGGCGAGCACCAGGGCGGCCAGCATGGCGGCCAGGCGCGGCGATGTGTATGGATACATGGCATTCCTTTACTGTAGTGACGGCAACATTATAACTGCGCCGCCCATGCAAAAACGCGCCCCCAGGACTAGCCTGGAGACGCGTTTCCTTGCTTATCAGCATCCCCGAAGGGATGCCGGCAGCGGTACTAAGCTTCGCTTGCGCGAATATTAGAACGAGTGACGAACGCCAACGTTGAAGGCTTTGTCGCCCGTACCAGCATAGCTGTTGTTACCAACGGTGTAGCCAGCGTTGTTTTTGTTCTTGATTTTAGCGTACGAAGCATAGGTGCTGGTGCGCTTCGACAGAGCGTACGAGTAGCCCAGTGCCCATTGATCAGCGTCAGCGTTAGCAGCGGTTTTGTCGTTCGTGCGGATGAACGAAGCCATTACGGTGCCAGCTGGGCCAACAGGTACGGTTGCGCCGACCAGGATGTTGTTGCTGTCGATGCTAGGAGCTGCCGATGCTTGGGTCAGGCTGTAAGCAAAGCGGTCTGCATTGTTGTGGATTGCGCTGTTTGCGCCTTTGTTTGCGCCGTATGCAACGTATGCTTTAACAACTGCGAAGTCGTAGTTAGCTGCAGCCAACCAGTTACGGCCGCTACCGGCTTCGGTCGTTGCGGTGTCGTTGCTGGTGTTGTTGTAGGCCAGACGGGCATTCAAAGGACCGTTGCTGTAACCAACCGACGCGCCGATTTTGCGGCCGATTTTGTTCGACTCAGCTTGCTCGCCGAAGGTGTACGCTACGTCGCCGTCAAAACCGTTGAAGTTTGGCGAGGTGTACAGCACGGTGTTGCTGGTGCGGGTGTTCGATGGGAACAAGTTCTTGGCCGAACCAGCGTAGCCAGCTGCGAATGGGTCAGCAACTTTCGACAGGGTGTTGTACCAAGGCGTGTATTGACGACCCAGGGTCAGGGTACCGGTCGTTTTGCTGCTCAGGCCAACGTAGGCTTGACGATTGAACAAGGTGCCTGCAACGTCTTGTTGACCGTTGTCAACGCTGAAGCCCGATTCCAACAGGAACAGAGCCGACAGGCCGCTGCCCAGATCTTCGGTGCCTTTGAAGCCCAGACGGGAAGCCGAAGCAACGCCGCTGTCCAGCTTGTTAACGTTGCCTTTAACGCCGCCGCGCTCGCTGACGAAACCAGCGTCAACGGTACCGTAGATAACAACGCTCGATTGAGCTTGGGCTACGCCAGTGGCTGCTGCCAGAACTGCCAGGGTGATCAGAGTTTTTTTCATTGCAATTTCCTTTAATTTTTGAAGCAAAAAGTAATACAGCCTATGCATCTCGAGCTGCGCTCTAACAGAGCGCTTTTTATGAGTGAGGGCAAGGTCTCCACCTGCCACATTGCTGTTCCGGTCAGGGGAACATTCATATCGGTATCGGCACGCTATTGCACCGATAAGCTTGAAGGCTGCATAACGACCGTTATTCGTGCGCCATTTCGGGTGCTCAAAGGGCACCGGAAGCGGCACTATAACGACCGTTTCACATTCCATCAAGTTCCAACATGTTACTTCCGGTACCAGGCCGGGGGCTTTTTCAGGCATCCCGACCATCGCCAACCGTACTACGCGACAGAGCCAGTGCCCCTTGCCAACCAATGCATTGGCCTGATTGACTATTCCATCATAGCGCATGGCTTGCTGGCACCCGTTGTATTAGTGCAACAGTATCAGGCGAGTGATTAAAACGTCAACATGCTTTACCCATCATTTTCCCTGCATCATTTACGCGACAAAGCACGCAATTTGTCAGGTGATAATGGATAAACGGGACGAAGCATACACGGCATCGCCAATGTTTGCTGCCGGACGCCCAAAAACGGGAAATATCGCGCCCTGTTTTGGTGCGTTGCCGCATTATTCAGGGGCGTAGGCGCCAATTTGCACGTCAACGCAGGCAGCCGGAAAATAGACAGAGTATCAACACAATTACTGACTTTCCAGTAATTTAAATTGCTCACATAGAAATGTTTTCCATGTTTTCCAACACAAGAGTCCGCTAGCGGCATGGAACAGCTGAGGACGACTCTTGCTTGCAAATTGCGCATCAGTTGAAACAATTTCTTACAATGTTGCCTTCTCAATATTTCGACATATTTGTGTCAAAAAAACGACACATTGATCGAAATCAAGTTTTATGCGACCCGATTTCGCACAATTTACTTTTTCTTTTTTCAATTTTTTGCTTAAAAGCATCAAGAAACAGGCTTAACGCTGGCTGGCCCGCCGGAGCAGGCGCATGAAAGGGCCCAATAATGGCAGTTTTTCATACAATTCTTCCGCGGCATCCCAGTAATCGCGGTGCACTGCCACCCGTCCCTGCCCATCGAAGCGGATATGGGTCGCGCCGCGAATACATTGTTCGCCAGATACCAGGCGTTTCATGCGGAAGCGAAACTCCCACGTGAGGAACGCCTGCTCCCCCTGCCCCAGGCTTTCCAGCACGACAAACCGCGGCGCATCGACTTGCACGAACATGTGCTCGAAGATGGCCAGGATGGCCGCATGCCCCACGACGTCGTTGAACGGGTCCTTGAAACGGGCGTCCGGCGCGTACACGGCGCCCAGTTGGGCCAGGCTCTCCAGGCTCAGCTGCTCGTAAAACGCCACCAGGCGCGCCAGCGCACCCTCGCTCTGCCCCGCATCCTGCATGCTTGTGGTCATAGGCCCGTCACCTTGCGGATCAGCCAAAAGTACGCGCGGTACGGCAAGAGCCGCGCCAGGCGCAGGGTATTCGTAAAGCGTTTGGGAAAGTGGATGTGAAACTGGCCCCGCTCAATGCCGTCGAGCATGGCGGCGGCAGCGTCGCGCGCCGTCATCAGGGCCGGCATCTTGAAATCATTGTCCGCCGTCAAAGGCGTGGCGACGAAACCGGGATTGATTTGATACACATCAATGCCGCGCCCATGCAAATCCAAATACAGCGACTCCGTCAGGTTGATCAGCGCCGCCTTGCTGGCGCCGTACGCGAGCGCCTTGGGCAAGCCGCCATAGCCGGCCACGGAGGCAACGATGCCGATGCCGCCGCTCCCCTGTTGCAACAACCACGGCAAGGCTTGCTCCAGGCAATTGAACACGCCGCCCACATTCAGGGCCAGCAAGCCCTGCGCCGCTTCCAAGTCGAAACTGTCGGCGCGCATGGCCTGATAGCCGCCAGCCACCACCAGGATCAGGTCGACATGCGACCATTGGCGCCGCAGCTCTCCGCACACGGCCCGGACTTGCTGGGGCTGGGTGATATCGAGCGGCAATGCCTGCGCCAGCGGCTGGCCCACGCACAGCTGCTCCAGGCTGGCCCGATGGCGGGCCGACAGGGCCACGCAGGCGCCCTGCTCCAGCAGCAAGGTGGCGCACGCGGCGCCGATGCCGCTGGAAGCGCCGATGATCCACACGCGCTTGCCCGCCCAGATGGCGATCTTGCGATTCATGGGGCCGCCTGCGGACGCTTGCTGAACGATAAAGTGACGGCGCCCAGGCTGAAACCAAATTTGCTCATGGCGGCGCGGTTGAGCATGACCGCGTCATCCATCAGGAACATCCAGTCCTCGAAGTCGACGTGGTAGAGCGTGCCATCGACGGGCAGCGCCAGCACGTATTGCCAGCGCAACGCATTGCCGGCCACTTCGCCGACGGCTTCCCCGATCACGTCGGGCGCCGTGCCGATGAAGCGCCCGGGCGCCGTCTTGCGCAAAGTCCACACGCGGCGTTGTTTGCTGCCGTCCGAATACGTGAAATCCTCGTCCAGGGTGCCCGTCTCGCCCGCCCAGCTGGCCCGTATCACCACGGTAAAGCGCTTGACCACCTTGCCGGAGCGGTCCTGGAAGATGCCGTGGGCATCGAGGGTGCCGTTGAAGTACTGCTGCAAGTCCAGCTTGGGTGTTTCCAGCGCGTACGTGGCCGGCGTGGGCGGCGTGGAGCAGGCTGCCAAGGTCAGCAACAGGGCCGCCAGCGGCAGGCGGCGTTGGCAATAGCTCATGAGGCGCATGCGCGATTCTCCAGGTGGTCACTATATATATGTTGCAAGGGCGCGCGCCACAGCAGCAGCGCCGCCAGCAGTTTCAAGGCGCAGGGCAGCAAGGCGTAGGCCGCCGCCAGGGCCGGCAAGCCGCCACCGTGTTCCGGCACGTAGCCGAGCCAGGCCAGCAGGGGCAAGGCGATGCCGGCCGCCAGCGCCAGGCTCATCTGCACGCCCCAGTTCCACCAGCCGAAATACGCCGCTTCATGCCGCCCGGCATGGCCCGCAGCGCCGATCAGCCCCGCCAGCAAGGCCGGCGGCAAGGCCAGGTCGGCGCCCAGCGCCAGGCCCGACAGCAGGCAGATACCGGCAAAACCCCAGGCGGCGCCCGCGCCAAGGCCGTACGCCCACACAAACACGCTGGCCGCCAGCAGCATGGCGCCGCCCCAGGCGCGCGCCTCGCCAAAGCGGCGCGCCAGGGCTACCCACAAAGGCATGGAGGCGGCCGCCGCGCAAAAGTACACGATCAGGAACGGCCCCGCGTAATGGCCCAGGCGCAGATAATCGCCGGCAAAGAACAGAAACAGGGTAGCGGGAATGGCGGCGGCCACGCCATTGACGAGCAAGACGGCGAACAGCCAGCGAAACGCGCGCTGGCGAAATGGCAGCCGCCAGCCGCTGCGGGGCGCTGCCGACGTGACGCCGGACACGGCCGGACGCGGCGCGCGCGCCAGCAGCAGCGCGCCCGCGGCCAGCAGGCAGACGGCAAAGGCCAGCGACAAGCCGTCATAGCCGAACACGGAAGTCAGTCCCGCCGCCAGGATCACGCCCAGCAAGCCGCAGCCTTCGCGCACGGCCGCCACCCGCGCACGCTGCGCGTGGGCCTGACTCAAGGCCGCGCCCCAGCTCTGGTGCGCGATGCCGGCCAGGCCATAGGCAGCGTAGACGAGCAGCAAGGCGGCCAGGAACCAGGCCACGGTGGCCGCTTGCGGCATGACAGGCGGATGGAACAGGGCGCCAAAGCCCAGCAGCAGCAAGGGCAGCGAGGCGGCGATGAGCACGGCATAGCTGCGCCCGCCGCGCGCCATCCAGGCGCCCAGGGCCGGGTCGATGAAGGCGGCCGCGATGCGGGCCGCCAGCAGCACGGCGCCGATCTGCGCCAGATCAAGGCTGCTGCGCTGCGCATAAAACGGCGCCACATATATATAGATGGGCAGCGCCAGCATGGCCAGCGGCAAGCCGAACAGGCCGTAGTGGAACAGGGCCGGCAAGCTCAACGCGCTGGCCCCGGCATTCATGGCAGCGGCGCCGCATGCTGCAACAGGGCGCCGCGCAGCTTCGGCGCCGTCGTGTCGGGCGACAGCCAGATGGCGAAGAAGGCGCGCGCGAAGTCGCCGTCGCTCACGTCGGCCAGCACCTTGCCATCGAGGTAAAAGCGCACGCCGGGCGCGATGCCGGCCCGGTAGGCGCCCGCGATGCGCTGGTCTTCCTTGACGTCAGGAAAGATGCGCTGCATGGTGGCCAGCCACGCCAGCCGCTGCTCCGGCGTGCCCGCGCCGATTTTCTGCATCTGTTCATAGCTGGCTTCGGCGATCTTCTTGCCGTCGAGCGAACGCGCATAGCGCAATTCCAGCACGAATGGCGCCGTGGCCGACGCCGCGCCCTGGTAGCCCTGCGCGCCCACCCAAAGCTGGGCCCGGTAAATACGCATGCCGAACCACGTGTATTCGCCTTCGCCCGCCAGCCGGGCGTCAGGCACGTCGGCCGCGACAAAGGCAGGCGGGGCGGCCTGGGCCGAGGCGCCCGACATGAAGAATGACAGACAGAACAAAACGAGCAGACGGCGCATGATTACTCCTTGACCAAGGTAAATTGCATGACGTCCGTATTGTGCGCCTGGAAAGCGGCCTCGCAATACGCGAGGTAAAACTCCCAGGTCAGCAGGAAACGGCCATCGAAACCCTGCTTTTCCAGCGCCACGCGCTGGGCCAGGAAGCTGGCGCGCCACTGGCGCAAGGTTTCCGCGTAATCGAGGCCAAAGCTGAAGGCGTCCACCACGCGCAAGCCCTGCGCCTGGGCCGCGCGGCGAAACTCGGCGGGCGATGGCAGCATGCCGCCCGGAAAAATGTATTGCTGGATGAAGTCAGTGCTCTTGCTGTAGCGCTCGAACAAGGCGTCGGCGATGACGATGGTCTGGATGCAGGCGCGTCCGCCCTGCTTCAGGTTGCGCGCCACGCATGCGAAATAGCCGGGCCAGTAGCTTTGCCCCACGGCTTCGAACATCTCGATCGAGGCGATGGCGTCGTACTGGCCATGGCTGTCGCGGTAATCGCACAGTTGCAGGTCGGCTTGCGCCGCCAGGCCCGCGTCCTGCAGGCGCTGGCGCGCATACGCGAGCTGCTCGGTCGACAAGGTCAGGCCCGTCACGTGGGCGCCGTAGTCGCGCGCCGCCGCTTCCGCAAAACCGCCCCAGCCGCAGCCAATTTCCAGCACCCGCTGGCCCCGCTGCGGCTGCAGTTGCAACTGCTCCGCGATGCGCGCGTATTTCGCGCCCTGCGCCTGCTCCAGGCTGGCGCCCTCGGTGAACAGGGCGCTCGAATACGTCATCGACGGGTCCAGCCACAGCTGGTAAAAGGCGTTGCCGATGTCGTAATGGGCGTGGATATTCTTCTTGCTGCCGGCGCGCGAATTGCGATGCAGCAGATGGCGCACCTTATAGATCAGGTTGCCCCACCAGTTACCGTAGATCAGGGACTCGATGTGCGCGCGGTTGCGTATCATCAATTCGATCAAGCCCGGCAAATTGTCCGTGCGCCAGTCGCCCCCGATAAACGTTTCGGCAAAGCCGATGTCGCCCGAGCGCAGGACAGCCGAACACAGGCGCCAGTTGTGCAAGTCCAGGGTGACGGGATGGCTGCCGTCGCCGTACAGCAAGATGCTGCCGTCCGGCGTGCGCAGGCGCAGGGCGCCGTATTGCAGTTTTTCCAGCAGGCGCACGATCATGCGCCCGGAAGCGGGCAAGTCCAGGTGCGTGTGATCGGGCATGTGGGCAGGACGTGCGCTGCTGCGCGCATGCATGCCGGTCGGCAGGGAATCAGAGCTCATCGGGACACCTTTTCTTGTGGGGGGAGGGGTTTGCTGAAAAACGGCACGCGGCGCAGCCACAGGCGCAAAGCCTGCCAATGGATGCGCGCCATCACGCCAAACGTCATCAGGGGGTAGCGCAGCAAGGCCCAAGCCATGGCGCCATCGCGCAGCGGCTGCGCCGTGCCGGACAAGCTCGTCTGCAGCAGCGGACCGTCGAGGTCGTCGTAATCGACCCGGGCCAGGTGGCGTTCGCCCCCCTTGTCGTTGTTGCGCAGGAAACGGAAACGGTATTGGCCTTCCACCTTGCAAAACGGCGACACGTGGAAGATTTTCCTGGCGACCAGTTCGCTGCCAAAGACAATCGCGCCGCCCTGTTCGAGCAAGTACAGATGGCGTTCGCCGAAGGTATTGCGCACATCGCACACCACGGCGCGCAGCGCGCCGTCCGGGCGGTGGCAAAACCAGAAGCTGACGGGATTGAAGACATAGCCGAACAGGCGCGGCATGGTCTGCAGCCAGATTTCGCCGCCCGCGTCATCCACGCCGTGCTGCCGCAGGAGGCCGTCGATCCAGTCCAGCAGCGGCACCGCGCCATCGCCATGGTCGCTGTCGCGGAAGGACAGCACATTGACGCCGTTGCGCGAAATCAAGCGGGCGGGAAAATCCTGCGCTCCCATGCTGCGCAGGGGCAGGCGCAGATAGAACATGCCGTAGCTGAACGCATGCGCGCGCGGACGCAGCCGCGCATGGCGCACCTGTCCCAGGCACAGCTGGGGCTGGGCTTGCACGGGCAGCGAGGGATCACGCGGCATGGCCGAGCTCCGCCGACGCCAGCCCCAGCAGGCTTTGCGCCACGCCCAGGCCCGACTTCAAGCCGTCTTCATGGAAGCCGTAGCCCGTCCAGGCGCCCGCGAACCACGTGTGCTGCGCGCCCTGGAAGCCGGCCAGGCGCGCCTGGGCTGCAATGGCCGCGCCATCGAACACGGGGTGGGCATACGAGAACTCGTCGATGATGCTTGCCGGATCGGGCTCGTCGAGCGGATTGAGCGAGACGATGACGGGCGTGGCAAAGGGCAAGGGCTGCAGCTGGTTCAGCAAATAGTGCACGCATACCTGCGGCGCGGCGCCTTCCTCCACTGCCGGCCTGCCCTGGTAATTCCAGGCAGACCAGGCCTTGCGGCGCCGCGGCAGGCAGCTGGCATCCGTGTGCAGCACGGCCCGGTTCGGCTGGTAGCGCACGGCTTCAAGCACGGAGCGCTCGTCGTCGCGGATATCGCCCAGCAGGGCCAGCGACTGGTCGCTGTGGCAAGCGAGCACCACGTGATCGGCATGTTCGACGCCGGCGACCGTGTGCAGCTCGACCATGCGCGCGCCACCGTGCGGCTGGCGGCGCACGGCCAGCACGGGGCAAGCCAGGCGCTGCTGCGCAATGCCCGCCAGCAGTTTTTCCACGTACACGCGCGAGCCGCCGCGCACCGTGCGCCATTGCGGCCGGTCATTGACCTGCAGCAAGCCATGGTTGTGGCAGAAACGGATGAACGTCGCCAGCGGAAAGGCCAGCATCTGGCGCGCCGGACACGACCAGATGCAGGCAGCCATCGGCAACAGATACCAGTGGCGGAATTCCTCGCCATAGCCATGCAGGTCGAGGAATTCTCCCAGCGACAGGGCCGGCGCCGGCAAGGCGGCCGTGGCCAGCGCGCTGGCCTGGCGGTTGAAGCGTACGATGTCGCGCAGCATGCGCAAGAAAGCGGGGCGCAGCAGGTTGCTGCGCTGGGCAAACACGGTGTCCAGGTTGGCGCCCGCCCATTCCAGCACGCGGGCACCGGGCGCGGAACCCAGCGGCATCTTCACGGAAAACGACATATCGCTGTCGGCCGCCTCGACACCCAGTTCCTGGAACAGTTGCACCAGGTTCGGATACGTGGCGTGGTTAAACACGAGAAAACCCGTGTCAACGCCATGCGTGACGCCATCGAGCGTGACATCGACCGTATGGCTGTGGCCGCCAAAATACGCGCCCGCCTCATACAAGGTCACATCCTGACCCGCCTGCGCCAGCCGATAGGCACACGACAATCCTGCAATTCCCGCACCGACGACGGCGATTTTCATGAGCGCACCTGTGTTATGTTTGTCCTGGACAAAATAAGCTTCATCGATAGTCAGTCAAATATTGATCTGTGTCAATGAGGCCGCGAATCCGTTCAAAAACTTATACGCAGGCAATTTCCAATCGGATTCAGCTATTTGGTACGGGGCGGTGGAAGGCGTAAAATGCCTGATACGATCTTTCGGCACGCGAGCACGCCCCCTGGTATGGATACTGACCTGCAACTCTCTCCTGCCTTCAGCATCAGCGATGTCGAGCGCGACACCGGGCTGGCCAAGGAAACCTTGCGTGTCTGGGAACGCCGCTACGCGTTTCCCCAGCCCCAGCGCGATGCGTTTGGCGAACGCAGCTACCCCGCCGAGCAAGTGCAGAAATTGCGCATGGTCAAGCGCCTGCTGGACCTCGGATTTCGCCCGGGCAAAATCATGCAGCACAGCACCCTGCAACTGCAGCAGCTGGCCAGCGCGGGCGCCACGCCGCCACCGGCGCCGGCGCCGCAGCTCGAACACTACCTGGCCCTGTGCCGCGGCCACCAGATGGCGGAACTGGGCAATGCCCTGCGCCAGGCGCTGGCCGTGCTGGGCTTGAAGGCGTTCACCATCGACGTCATCGCCCCCCTCACCGCCATGGTGGGCGAAGCGTGGGCCTGCGGCGACCTGGCCGTGTACGAAGAGCATCTGTATAGCGAAACCTTGCAGACGGTAATGCGCCACGCCATTTTTTCCCTGCCACAGGCAAGCAGCCCGTCCACCCGGACGCCGCGCATCGTGCTCAGCACCTTGCCGCAGGAACGCCATGGCCTGGGCCTGCTGATGGCCGAAGCGCTGTGTACGGCGGCAGGTGCCCATTGCATGTCGCTGGGGGTAGAAACGCCGCTGACCGACATCGTCGCGGCCGCGCGCGCGCAGCGGGCCGACATCGTGGCCCTGTCGTTTTCCAGTGCCAGCAAGCAGCGGCAGACGCGCGACAGCCTGCAGCAATTGCACGCGAGCTTGCAGCCAGGCATGGAATTGTGGGCGGGCGGACGCAGTCCCGCCTTGTCCAGGCAGCCGCCGCCCTTCCTGCATGTGCTGGACTTGCGGCAAGTCGAGGAAAGCATCGCCGACTGGCGCCGCCGCCATCAGGCGCACGCGCCGCAAACCCACTGAACCGGCTGAAAAGCGCGGCAACTGCGGCGATCTTCGTGGATAGCGGCGCAATGTTGCCAATCGAACAGTAAAGCATGAAGGGCCGGGCGCGCTCTGGTAGAATAGCCAGTAACAACAGTGTCCGGCGCCGCCGGGCCTTAGGTCAGCACCCGCCACCACACATCCATGTTTAGTTTCTTCAAGAAAAAACCCATCACTCCCGAGGCTACGCCAGCCGAGCCCCCCGTTCTTCCTGCCGCCACGCCGCCTGCCGCGCCGGCAGCGACTCCCGCCGCTGCACCGCTGAGCGGTGCGCCGGCCGAGCTCGTGCCCGTGATCGTGGCCGCCGAACCCGAGAAAAAATCGTGGATGACGCGCCTGAAGGCGGGCCTGTCGAAAACCTCGAATACCCTGTCCGTGCTGTTCGTCGGTGCCAAGATCGACGACGCCCTGTACGAAGAGCTGGAAGCGGCGCTGCTGATGTCCGACGCGGGCATCGACGCCACGGAATTCCTGCTCACGGAATTGAAGAAAAAGGTCAAGGAAGACAAGCTGCTCGACGCGGCCGCCGTCAAGGCGGCGCTGAAAGTGCTGCTGATCGAGCTGCTCTTGCCGCTGGAAAAACGCTTCGAGCTGGGCCGCCACAAGCCGCTGGTAATGATGATTTCCGGCGTGAATGGCGCTGGCAAGACCACCACCATCGGCAAGCTGGCCAAGCACATGCAGTCGAACAACCAATCCGTGCTGCTGGCCGCGGGCGACACCTTCCGCGCCGCCGCGCGCGAGCAGCTGATGGTCTGGGGCGAGCGCAACAACGTCACCGTGATTTCGCAGGAATCGGGCGATCCGGCCGCCGTGGCCTACGACTCTGTGCAATCGGCCAAGGCGCGCGGCATCGACGTGGTCATGGTCGACACGGCGGGCCGCTTGCCGACGCAGTTGCATCTGATGGAAGAATTGAAGAAAATCAAGCGCGTGATCGGCAAGGGCATGGATGGCGCGCCGCATGAAACCCTGCTCGTCATCGACGGCAACACGGGCCAGAACGCCCTCACGCAAGTGAAGGCCTTCGACGATGCCCTGCAGTTGAGCGGCCTGGTGATCACCAAACTGGACGGTACCGCCAAGGGCGGCGTGCTGGCGGCGATTGCCCGCGTGCGCCCCGTGCCCGTGTATTTCATCGGTATCGGTGAGAAAATTGAAGACTTGCAGCCTTTCGTGGCTGCCGAATTTGTCGAAGCGCTGCTCGGATAAGCCTATACATGATTGAATTTCAGCACGTCTCCAAGCAATACTCCCCCGACGCCGTGGCGCTCAGCGACATTTCGCTCAGTATTGCCAAAGGCGAGCTGGTCTTCCTGGCCGGCCCCTCGGGCGCCGGCAAGTCCACCCTGCTGAAAATGATCGCCGCCATGGAACGCCCCACGTCGGGCAAGCTGATCGTCAATGGCCAGGACATGGCAAAGATCAAGCCGGCCGGCGTGCCCTTCCTGCGCCGCAACATGGGCCTGATCTTCCAGCAGCAGAAATTGCTCAACGACCGCTCCATCCTGGCCAATGTCATGCTGCCGCTGCTCGTCGTGGGCGCCCACAAGGCGGCCGCCGAACAGCGCGCGCGCGCCGCGCTCGACAAGGTGGGCTTGCTGGACCGCGCCATGGCGCGTCCCCTGTCGCTGTCGGGCGGCGAGCAGCAGCGCGTGTCGATCGCGCGTGCCATCGTCAACCGGCCGCAGATCATCCTGGCCGACGAACCGACGGCCAACCTGGACCGCGCCAGCGCCAACAAGGTGCTCGACGCCCTGAAAGCGTTCCACTCGGTGGGCGTGACCTGCCTCATTTCCAGCCATGACGAACAGATGCTCGACGCCGCCGCCCGCGTGATCCATCTGAAAAACGGCCAGCTGGTGGCCATCGACAAGGCCACGCAGGCGCCCGTGTTCGCGCCGCCCGACCCCGATTTCGCCCCCGGCCTGGATGACGGCGAAGGAGAACAGGCATGAGAGGCTGGTTCCGTCAACACCGCTTCGCGCTGGGCTCGGCGCTGATTCATCTGCGCAAGTCGCCAGGCGGCTTCTTATTGAACGTGCTCGTCGTCGCCATCGCCCTGTCGCTGCCGTTCGCCGGCTTGACCATGCTCGACAATGTGCGACCCATGTCGGAACAGATGTCGGTCGACCCGGAAATCAGCGTGTTCCTGAAGATCGACACGCCGCGCGAGCAAGCCGTGGGCCTGGCCGGCGCCATGCGCAAGATCGTGGGCGAGCAAAAGGCGAAGATCGTCTTCATTCCCCGCGAACAGGCGCTGGACTCGCTGAAAAACAAGAATGGCCTGGCCGACGTGCTCAGCACCCTGGGCGACAATCCCCTGCCCGACAGCTATGTGCTGAAACTCGATGCCTTCAGCAGCGCCAGTGAGGCGCAGGACGTCGATGCGGTGGCGGAACAGCTGCGCCACTTGCCCGGCGTGGAATCGGCGCAAGTCGATTCGGCCTGGGTCAAGCGCCTGGCCGCCCTGCTGGGCGTGCTGCGCCTGGTGCTGCTGCTGCTGGCCATTACCCTGGGCGTGGCCGTGATCGCCGTGGTCTTCAACACCATCCGCCTGCAGGTGATGCAGCAGCGCGATGAAATCAGCATCTCGAAATTGATCGGCGCCACCGACACCTTCATCCACCGCCCCTTCTATTACACGGGCGCCCTGCTGGGCCTGTGCGCGGGCGCGCTGGCCCTGGGCGCCGTGGCGCTGGCCTTGCAGCCGCTCAATACGGCGATTGCCGAATTTGCCCGTTTGTACGCGTCCGAATTCCAGCTGGTGCCGCTGGCGCCGCTGCCGATGGCCGGCTTGCTGGCCGTCAGCGCCGGCCTGGGCCTGATCGGCGCCTTCCTCTGCGTGCAGCGCCACCTGGCGCGCCTGAACTGACCTTCCCTCCCATGGCGGCGCCCCCGGCGCCGCCATGTGCCCCTTGTTTTTTTGCTATTCACCCCCTACTGTGGTGATATTGATATTTAGCAAGTATTCTTAAGGTTCGCTTCAGCTTGCGGCCGTAGACTAGCCATGTTGTCGTGAAGCGCCGTGCAACCCTGGCGGGCACGGCCCGGCAAGTGCACGCGGCAGTGCCCATGCGCCCTGGCGGCGCGTTTTAGATAAAGTATTAATTAATAAATCGCCATAGTATTTAGGCTATCAGGACGATTAAATGTGCTGATTGGCACTCTCAAGCAGAGAGTGCTAATATAGGGACATACCAGCAGCAGAACCGCCATGGACGCCAGATGTAGATGGTGCCGCGATCTGCGAAGTGCAAGACCGAATACGCAAAAACGAAGATACAAGCTGCCATGTCGTGTGACATGGCCAACTGGAACAAAGCAAGAC
Organism: Janthinobacterium violaceinigrum; assembly: GCF_009208555.1. Taxonomy (GTDB): domain Bacteria; phylum Pseudomonadota; class Gammaproteobacteria; order Burkholderiales; family Burkholderiaceae_D; genus Janthinobacterium; species Janthinobacterium violaceinigrum. Next base: position 68,245 of record NZ_WFLI01000023.1, read on the forward strand.
TACGAGGGAGAAAACATGACTATGATGTCCGCAACGTCCGCATTGGTTCCGACCAAAAGTAATGCGCTGGGCCTCGGGTTCACCGGTAATCTGGGCAATATCGACGCCTATATCTCGGCCGTGAACCGTCTGCCCATGTTGACCCATGACGAAGAAATTTCGCTGGCGAAACGCCTGCGTGAAAAAAATGACCTGGCCGCCGCGCAAGAGCTGGTGCTGTCGCACCTGCGCCTGGTGGTCTCGATTGCCCGCGGCTACCTGGGCTATGGCTTGCCGCACGCCGACCTGATTCAGGAAGGCAATATCGGCTTGATGAAAGCCGTGAAACGTTTCGATCCGGACCAGGGCGTGCGCCTGGTGTCGTACGCCATGCACTGGGTGAAAGCCGAGATGCATGAGTACATCCTGAAAAACTGGCGCCTGGTCAAGGTGGCAACGACGAAGGCACAGCGCAAGCTGTTCTTCAACCTGCGCAGCCACAAGACGGGCCTGGACGCGATGACGCCGAAGCAGATCGATGCGCTGGCCAAGCTGCTCGACGTGAAGCGCGAAGAAGTGATTGAAATGGAAACGCGCCTGAGCGGCCGCGACATCGCGCTGGAATCGCCGACCGACGATGAAGACGACAAGTTTTCGCCGATCGCCTACCTGTCGTCGGAGCAAAGCGAGCCGACCAAGGTGCTGGAAGCGGAACAAGTGACGCGCCTGCAATCGGAAGGCCTGGAAACGGCACTGTCCAAGCTGGACGCCCGTTCGCGCCGCATCATCGAAGCGCGCTGGCTGGCCAACGACGACGGTTCCGGCGCCACCCTGCACGCACTGGCTGAAGAGTTCGGCGTATCGGCCGAGCGCATCCGCCAGATCGAAGTGGCGGCGCTGAAAAAAATGAAGGGCGCGCTGGCGGCCTACGTGTAATCGCAAGCAATGCCGCAATGTAAAAGGCGCCGCAAGGCGCCTTTTAGTTTTAAACCTTGATGTTTATCAACAGATAAACATTGTCAGCCGTTACGCTGCAGCCAAGCCCTTGGTGATCAGCTCGGCGACGACTTCATTCAGATCCGCGCCGCGCTCCTTGGCCAGGGTCTGCAATTGCAAGACCAGATCGCTGTTCAGCTTGACGGCGAATGGCACCAGGCCCAGGGCCTGATCGCGCTTGCGCTGCTCGCGGCGGTCGATGACCACCGCTTCCTTACCGAATGCACCGGCGCCGGGAACATTCATCTTTCCCATCAGTTTCTTGGCATCGCTTTTGGCCAGGTCGGTTTTTTTCATGGTTGTTTCCTGATTTTCAAAACAGCCATTCTACGCAGTAATCGGCGCGCCGCGTGGCCGGCGCGTCAATTCCTCTGCAGCACGCCAACGGCGCGCCGGGAAAATATCATTTTGTTACTATCATTTTCATCTTGCGCGTGGATGCCACGCCGAAGACGCTCTCTCTGAAAGGAAAAGCATGCCTTACCTGACCCGATCTTGCCGTACCCTCTTACTTCCCCTGTTCCTTGCCTGCCTGGCCGTGCTGGCCGGCTGCGGCGCGGCCGGCAGCGCCGGCGACGCGGAAAACACGCCGCGCAGCGTCACCCACGTGCTCTCGCCGGGCGAACAGGTGGCCATCACGGCCACCGATACCCTGAAACTGGAGCGCGTCAACGACAGCCGCTGCCGCAAGGGCGCCGTGTGCGTGTGGAAAGGCTACGTCAGCTACAGCTTCAGCTTGCTCAACAGCGCGGGCGCCACGGACATCGTCCTGTCCGACTCCATGCCCGGCGCGGCCAGTTCCGTCACCGTCAACCACCTGACGTTCACCCTGCTCGACGTCGACCCGGCCACGCCGCCCGCCCTGAATGCGGCCGAGCCCACGTACCGGGTCAAGGTCAAGATCACGCAGGGCGCGCTGCCCCGCTAAGCATCGTGGCGCCGCTGGCTGTCGGCGGGCGCCTGTTGCCGGTCCAGCATGCCGTAATCGCGCACCACGGCGGCAATGCGCAGCCGGTAGTCGTCAAACACGCCGTGCCGGCCCGCCGACTGGGCCGCGCGGTGCGCTTCCAGCTGCCGCCACTGCGCCAGCGCCGCCTCGTCGCGGAAAAACGATAGCGACAGCAATTTGCCTGGCTCGCTCAGGCTGCTGAAACGCTCGATGGAAATGAAACCATCGACTTCGTCGAGCAAAGGCCGCAGCGCGGCGGCCAGGTCAAGATACTGCTGGCGCCCAGCGGCGCTGGGCCAGACTTCGAATATCACGGCGATCATGTCATTTCTCCTGGGCTAAATACGGGGATGCGCGCGTTCAGCGACGGCAGATAACGCCATGCCAGCGGCATACCGGCCAGCGCACCGGCCCACGCCTGCAGGCAGGCCGCGGCGATGGCCTGCGCGATGGACTGGCCCGGACAAACGTGGCGGCCATGGCCAAAGCCCGGCAGCGCCAGCCCGGGCCTTTGCAGCAGGAAACGGCCCGGTTCGGCATACACGCTGGCATCGTGGCAGGCGCTGGCCAGCACCACCACGATCAACTGTCCCTGCGGTATGAGCACGCCATTCAAATCCGCGTCCTGCGCCGTGTAGCGGCGCGTGTTGTGGATGGCCGGATCATGCCGGCTCACTTCGCGCAGCATGGCCGGCCATGGCTGGGGCGCCGCGCCCCGCTGCGGCACTAACTGCGGCTGCGCGCGCAAGGCCACGATGGCATTGCCCAGCAAGCCGGCCGTCGCCTCGCAAGTCTGCGACAGCAAACCCGCCAGGTTGGCCAGCACGGCGCCCGATGCGTGCCAGCCTGCCTGCCGCGCGCCGGACACGACATCGTCGAGCAAGCTGCCGGGAATCGCCGTCCCTTCGCGCAGCAGCACGGAAAAACCTTGTAGCAAGGCGTCGGCCGCCACCTGCGCACCGGCCAGCTGCGCGCCATTGCTCAGCGGCGACAGGCAAGCGACAAAATCACGCGTCCAGGCCACCAGCGCCGGCCATTGCGCTGGCGCAAAGCCCAGCAAATCCGCCATCGCGTACAGGGGCAGCTCGAACAGCGCAGCATTGAGCTGGCCGGCGCTGCCGGGAACGCGGTCGCCGGCCAGATGCGCCACCCGCCCCTGCAGGCGCGCCAGGTCCACCTGGCCCAGTGCGCGCGCCAGCACCTGTTTCGGCACGGCATGCCGTTCGCCATCGTTCATGCGCACCAGTTCCGCAAAGAACGCGCCGCACGGCGTACCCGCCAGGTTGGGCGGCACGGCCTGCCCTGGCGGGCGCACGCGGCAGGCGGGATGCTCGAGCACGGCCCGCACGCCGGCCGCCCCCGTCGCCAGCCAGCAGCCGAGCACGGCATCGAAGCGCAGCGGCGGACCGTCCGCCAGGCGGCGATAGTAGTCGTAGGGGGCCGCATGGGTGACGGCGGCAATCGGGTGAAGCGGATCGGTGAGCGGCATGCGCATTCCATTGCAGTGAGGTGGGGACACGAGTATGCTGTCCCTTCCACCACAACACTTCGCTGACGGACGAATTATGGATGACAGCACCGTTCCCCACACGGCCGATGGACGCCTGGCCCAACTGGCCGGCGCCATCGCCGAACCGGCCCGCGCGCGCATGCTGTGCAGCCTGCTCGACGGCCATGCGCGCACGGCCACGGAACTGGCGGCACTGGCCGAAGTAGGCGCCTCGACGGCCAGCGCCCATTTGAGCCGCCTGCGCGACGATGGCTTGCTATCGATGGTGGCGCAGGGCAAGCACCGCTATTACCGCCTGGCCAGCCCGGAAGTGGGACGGGCGCTGGAAGCGCTGCTGGTGGTGGCAGGCGTGCAGGCAACGCCGTTCACGCCCAGCACGCCGGACCGCTTGCGCCATGCGCGCACCTGCTACGACCACATGGCCGGCACCGTCGCCGTCGCCCTGCACGACCAGTTGCACGCGAAGGGCTGGCTGCTGGACGATGGCGGAGAGTACCGTTTGTCGGAAGCGGGCGCGGCCGGCATGGCGGCCCTGGGCATCGACGTGCCGCAACTGCAGCAGCAGCGCCGCCGCTTTGCCTGCGCCTGCCTGGACTGGAGCGAACGGCGCGCCCACCTCGGCGGCGCGCTGGGCGCCGCCATCCTGCAGCTGGCCCTGCGCCAGCGCTGGGCCGAGCGCGAACTCGACAGCCGCGCCCTGCGCATCGCACCGGACGGCGAGCGGCGCCTGCTGGCAGCCTTCTGCGACCGCTGAACGGCGCAGGCAATTTGTATCTCCGAAGCAACTAGAGCTCGAAAAAAAATGCCCTTTTATCATTGTTTTCATTCATCATATGTTGCGCCCTTGGGCGATCATTTCTACCTTTCGCCCATGGAAAGAGTCCAACTTGAAAACAGCGTCGTCCAGCACACGTCCCGCCACTACCTGCCATAACTGCCACACGGATGCGCCAGGCAACTTCTGCAGCGCCTGCGGCCAGTCCACCACCTTGCACCTGCCCAGCGCGCGCGAATTCCTGCATGAATTCGTCGCGCACTATGTGGCGCTCGAAGGCAAGCTGTGGCGTACCCTGGCCCTGCTGCTGTTTCGTCCGGGCGTGCTGAGCAAGGAATACATCGCAGGGCGCCGCGTGCGCTACGTGGAGCCGCTGCGCGTCTACCTGACCTTCAGCATCCTGTTCTTTGCCATCCTCAAGTTCAGCAGCCCCGACATGTTCCTCACCGTCCACGACCAGCAAGCCCAGGTGAGCGACCACGGGGCCCGTCAAACTCCGGAAAACAAGCCATCGCACATGCAGGTCAGCATTTTGGGCCAGACCCCCACCCTGCCGCGCCAATGGCAAGACTTTGAGCAGCTGCCCACGGCCGAGAAACAAAAACTCGTGCTGGAAAGCTTTTTCCATTACGCGCCGTACGCCATGTTTTGCTTGATGCCGCTGTTCGCCCTGTTCCTGAAAATCCTCTACCTGGGCAGCGGGCGGCGCTACGGCGAGCATTTCCTGTTCGCCCTGCACACGAATGCCTTTGCCTTTATCACGATGGCGCTGATGATTGTGATTCCCGTCGACATTGTCCGCCTCGCGCTCGGCGCCTGGCTGCTCGCCTACCTGCCCTGGGCCATGTGGCGCGTGTATCCGAGCGGAAAACTCGCCACCGTCTGCCGCTGGGCCCTGCTGATGGCGGCATATTGCCTGACCATGGGCCTGGCAATCGTGGCCTGCATCGCCACGGGCGTGATGCTGCGCCATTAAGGCGCAATACGCCCCTGCCGGGGACAAGTCTCAGGCTATCCATCTTTTCTACTGGATATGATGCTCGCCGCGTGCTTCACGCAGCGAGCCGGAGCGCGTGCTGCCCGCATGGCGGGCCATTGCCATCGCGCCGCGATCTTCATGTTACGCACCGACAAGTTTGCTAGAATCGCACACGTTTCCGTCCGTATCCCAACCAATGACTACGCACAGATCGCGCATGAATCCACGCTTGTTTGTACCATTTATCCTCGTTGCCCTGCTGAGCGGCTGCACGGTGCTCGCCCTGCGTCCCAACAGCGGCGTCGAAAACCGCACGTTTACCGTGCAGGAAACCCCACGCCTGCGCATCGACGCGCCCAAGGCGCGCATCCAGAATCCCATGCCCAGCGACCATTTCATCGGCATCGCCCTGTCCGGCGGGGGCAGCCGCGCGGCCAATTTCTCGGCTGCCTCGCTGGAGCAGCTGGAACAGTTCGGCCTCGTCAGCGGCGCCTCGGCCATCTCCGGCGTCTCGGGCGGCGCCATCGCGGGCGGCTACTATGCGCTGCATGGCAAGCAGACGGATTGGCCCTTGCTGCGCAGCAAACTGAAAACGGATTTCTTCGGCCAGACCATCTTGAAACCGGCCAACCTGACGACGATGCTGTTGACGAACAAGACCCGCACGTCTTTCCTGTCCGACGTGTTTGACGATGTGCTGTACGACAAGAAAACCTACCAGGACTTGCCCCACGACGGTCCCATCTTCCTGGCCAACGCGACGGACGCCACCGATGGCGGCAAGCGCGTGGTGTTTTCCTACGAATATTTTTACGGCACCCTGCATTCGCCGATCCAGGATATCCGCCTGGCCACGGCCGTGGCCACCTCGGCCGCCTTTCCCGGCGTGTTCGATTCCGTCACCTTCGAGCGTTTCCGCCCGAAAAACAGTTTCGTGCCGGAGCTGGGCTCCGAGTCGCGCGAGTCGCCATCCTATGTGCACCTGTTCGACGGCGGCGCGGCCGATAACCTCGGCGTGGAAACCCTGTGGGACGTGGCCCTGACGCAGCTGTACGGCAACGATATGGCCGTCGTGCCGCCGCGCCTGAACAGCAAGCCCTTCATCCTCATTTCCATCGATGCCAACGCGCCCAATTCCAGCGCCGTGTTTGAAAAAATGTCGGACGAGCGCCAGCCGCTGGACCGCATCTTCAACAAGAATATCTACGATGCCGTCGATGCCCTGTTTTCACGCCAGCGCAAGGAAAACCTCGTCAAGATGGGCTTTGGCCAAGCCCGTTTCGATACCATCACGCATGAAAACTTCGGCGACCTAAGTCAGAAATTCGTCAAGGGCAAGCGCACCTCGGCATTTGCCATCCCCGTGCTGTGCCGCCCCCACCTGGGCCAGTTCCGCTGCGAAATCGATGCGGCCGATCCCTTGCCGGGCCAGATCCGCACACGGCTGGAAGGCTTTGCCTGGCATATTTCCATCGACCAGATCGCCTCGCTGGCGCTGCGCCTGGCCAGCGGCGATGCGCAAGTCGACAGTGCGCGCAAGGAAGAACGCGCCGCCCTCGTCAAGCTGCAGCGCCTGGCCACACAAACGAAGACCCATCTGAAGCTGACGGGTCCGGAAAACTGCAGCCCGGACGTCCTGCAATCGGCCCTGTACAGCGCCGCGCGCGTGCTGATCCTCGACGACGAGGAATCGCGCTTCGCCCTGTGCGACTACATGCTGGCGGGCCAGCTGATCAACGACGACACCATCTGCAAGCAGCGCTACGTGCACGCCGTGCCCCGCTTTGCCATCGAAAGCGAGGATTTGCAGTACCGCAACCTGAGTTCGGACGGCAATTCCGTGAACGTGCCGATCCGCTGCAAGAAGTGAACGCGCACAAAAAAGCCCGCACGATCGCTCGTGCGGGCTTTAGCGCAAGGATACCTGGCGCCCGGCTGATCTAGATCAACCGACTACGCCTGCGCATGTAGCTGCGGCTTAACGCGCCTTCCAGTTCCTGCTCCGTTTTATGCTGGTTCACCGTGTACAGGGCCCACAGGGCCGCCGGCACCCAGCCGATCACAGTGCACTGCATGATCAAGGCGGCGGCGCCGGCCAGCGGGCGCTTCAGCATGAAAAACGTGAGACACGGAAGTAGCAAGGCTATCAGCAATCGCATCACGACATACTCTCCTTCAATATAGAGCAGCGGACAAGGGCCGGTATCCGGTCCGTCTCCCGCCCGCTGCGTACTGCTCCTTACAACTACAATTTATAAATGCACGGCAATCTGCGGCATCAGGTCGTCAAAGGTGCGACCGTTGCCGTTTTCTCCGATGGCGTGCATCTTCCATTCGCCGTTATGGCGGTACAGCTTGGCCATGATCTGTGCCGTGTGGGAACCTTGCACAGACAGGTTGAAACGCGCGACTTCCTGGTTATTGCTGGCATTCAAGATGCGGCAATAGGCGTTTTCCACCTGCGAGAAGTTCTGGCCAGTAAAGCTGTTGACGGTGAAGACGAGGCTTTTCACGTGCGCAGGCACTTTCGACAGATCGACATTGATCTGTTCGTCGTCGCCATCGCCCGCGCCCGTGCGGTTGTCGCCCGTGTGGACGATGCTGCCGTCCTTGCTTTTCAGCTGGCGGAACCAGACGATGTCGGACGTGCTCTTGTTGTCGTCGAACATGACGCACGACGCGTCCAGGTCGACGGCTTCCGTCTTCGAACCGAAACCGAGGAAACCCTTGGTCTTGGCCGCGTCCCAGCCCAGGCCCATGGTGATACGGGTCAGGGTGGTACCAGCTTCTTTGTCCAGAGAAATCTTCTGGCCCTTGCTCAAATTGACAGACATACGCATAGCTCCTGTTGGGTTGGTTACTGCTTGATTACGCCGGCTTGCTTTGGGTCCAGGCGAGGAAGGCCGCGCGGTTGCGCGAGCACACGAGGATTTTTCCCGTGCCTGAAAACTTCAGCACCATGCCCTCGCCGCTGGTCTGGCTATTGATCAGGTTACCCAGAAAGCCGCCGCTGCTGCCGGTCGTCATGGAAATCTCGTATTGCAGGCGGTTGTCCCAGCACACGACGTGCGAGTTATCGATCACCACGTCCTTGCCAGGCGTCACTTCCAATTCCGACATCGCGCCAAAACCGGACACCGCCAACTGGCCGCTGCCTGCCGTCTCGGTGATGAAAAAACCACCGCTCTGGGCAAACAGCGCATTGCCAAGGCTTTGCGTGCGCACCTTCAATTCCACGCCAGACGTGGCCGCCACGAAGGCGCCGTCGCTGATCATGTATTGCTGGGCGCCAACCTCGAGCACCCGCATCGCGCCGGGCAAGGTGGGCGACAGCAGACAATCGCCGTCGCCGCGCATGGCCTCGATATGCTGCTGAAAGAACGACTCGCCGTTGGCAAAGGTGCGCATCAGCGCGGCGCCTATGCCGCCCGTCATCTTGCCTTTCAGCTCAAGATTGGTTTCCATCATCACCATCGCATCGGATTCGCAATAGATCTTCTCGCCCTTGGCCAGCGACACATGCAGAAACGGGTCGACGTCCCCGGTAATATTAAAAACTGGCATCTGACTGTTCCTTCCTTGATGATGATGATGTCGGGCTAAACCGCCCTTACTACAGAATAACGGTGCCGCACAAAACCGTAGCGAGCGGATGTGATTTGTGGCCGAGAAGCGCAACCGTACTTTAGTACGGTGAGCATCGCCGGCCGCAAAGCGCACCGCGCAGTAGGTTTGGTGTGGCTACCTTACACGCCGACGCCGAACGAGGCTGCCAGGGGGCCCAGGCCGCCCTTGTAGCCCTGGCCGATGGCCTTGAATTTCCAATCGCTGCCATTGCGGTAGATTTCGCCGAAAACCATGGCTGTTTCCGCCGAACCGTCTTCCGACAGGTCGAAGCGGGCGATTTCCGTGTTGCCGTTGGCGTTGACGCAACGCACGTAGGCCTTCGATACCATACCAAAGTTTTGCTTGCGCGCTTCGGCATCGTGGATCGTCACGCAGACAGCGATCTTGTCGATCTCGGCTGGCACCGTGGCCAGGTCGACGACGACGGTTTCATCATCGCCATCGCCGGCGCCCGTGGTGTTGTCGCCCGAGTGGGTGACGGAACCGTCGCTCGATTTCAGGTTGTTGTAGAAAATCATGTCGACGTCGGCGCGTACCTTGCCGTCGGCCTTCAGCAGGAACACGGAACCGTCGATGTCGAACGCGGCGCCATCGGTGGCGCGGGCATCCCAGCCCAGGCCGATGATCATTTTCGAGATGCCAGGCGCTTCCTTGCTCAGGTTGACGTTGCCGCCTTTTTGCAGACTGATTGCCATGATGTATTTCTCCTATGTGAAATAAAAGTCCAGCGTGTATAAAACCAAATAACTACTTGTGTACACCTGGCGCTGTCTCCGGCCCGACTCCCCGGATCGGGGACAGCGCTTGCTGCATCACGCTGGCAAACGGGTGTCGTCGTTTGCCGCGTATCTCTTAGGCCTTGGCTGCTGTTTCCAGCTCAGGCTGCTTATCGTCTTCGCCTTCCAGCAAGGCCATGCGTCGCTTGTAGCGGATCGACGACCACAGCGAGGCGAGAATGAAGGCCACACCGATCAGACCCGTGAAGATCTCGGGAATGTGGAACTTCATGCTGACCAACATGATCACGGCCAGGATACCGATCGCATAGTGCGCGCCGTGCTCCAGATAAACGAACTCGTCGAGCGTGCCCTTGCGCACCAGGAACACCGTCATCGAACGCACGAACATCGCGCCGATGGCCAGGCCCAGCATGATGATCACGACATCCTTGGTGATGGCGAACGCGCCGATCACGCCGTCAAAGCTGAACGAGGCGTCAAGCACTTCCAGGTACAGGAAGCCGCCAATACCGCCGCGCTTGACGATGTCGCCCACGTTGCCGTCGCCGTTATCGCCTTCCAGCAAGCCACTGACCACATCGACGCCCACGTAGGTCAAGATGCCCCACAGGCCGGCCGTCAAGACCACCAGTTTCTGGCCTTCGTCTATCATCGACAGGCTGGCCATCAGGGTGCCCAGGGCCACCATCACGGAAATCGAGGAAATCTTGCCCAGCGCGCCCAGTTTTTCTTCAATACGGCCCAGCCAGTGCGTTTCCTTTTCCGCATCCAGCAGGAAGTTCAGGAACACCAGCAGCAGGAAAATGCCGCCGAAGGCTGCCACTTCCGCGTGGTGGTTCGTCAGGTGCATCGAATACTGTTCCGGATTGCTCAGTGCCAGATTCCACACTTCCATCAAGCCCAGGTCAGCCGCTTGCGCCACGATGACCAGCGGGAACACCAGACGCATGCCGAAGACGGCGATGATGATGCCCACGCCCAGGAACAGGCCCTGCCAGAACTTGTCCCAGTTCTTCAGCACCGAGGCGTTGACCACCGCATTGTCAAACGACAGCGAGACTTCCATCACGCCCAGGATCACGGCGATACCGAGCGCTGCCAGCATCGTCTGCACGCCACCGTGCGTGTAACCCCACCAGGCGGAAATACCCAGGCAGATAAATGTCACTAGAAATGACACTCTGAAATGTTTCATCGATAGTTCCCCTTTATCCAAATTCAATGGAACGTAGTATAGGGACGTCTGACACATTTAAAAATAGAAGATAATGGAAGTATTACTTCGTAAAAACAGAAGATAGAGGATGCAGCGATGAAAACCACGGGTTTCAATTACCGCCATTTGTACTTCTTTTGGGTGGTCGCCAAGGAAGGCGGCGTGACGCGCGCGGCTGAACGGCTGGGCCTGGCCGTGCAAACCATCAGCACCCAGCTGGCCCTGCTGGAAAAGGAACTGGGCAAGTCCCTGCTGCAGCCGCAGGGACGGCGATTGGTGCCCACGGAAGCGGGCCGGCTGGCACTCGGCTACGCGGACCAGATTTTCCTGCTGGGCGAGCAGATGCAGGATGCGCTGGCCGACGCGGACGCGGAAAAGATGCGTCTGACGGTGGGCATTTCCGATTCCTTGCCGAAACTGATGGCCTACCGCATGCTCGACGCCACGCGCAGCCTGGACCAGCCCGTCAAGCTCGTGTGCCTGGAAGATGAATTCGAATCCCTGCTGGCCGACCTGGCCTTGCACAAGCTGGACCTGGTCTTGACGGACCGCGCCGTGCCGGCCGGCGCCAGCCTGCGCGTGTCCAGCCACCTGTGGGGCGAAAGCGCCATGAAACTGTTCGGCATCCCCGCGCTGGCGGGACAATACCGCGACAATTTCCCGCACAGCCTGCACGGCGCCCCGTTTCTGCTGCCCGCGCGCAACAATGCTCTGCGGGGACGCATCGACGAATGGATGGTGCAGCAGGGCGTGCGCCCCGACGTGGTCGGTGAATTCGAAGACAACGCCATGCTCAACGCGTTCGGCCGCAAGGGCCTGGGCCTGTTCTTCGCCTCGGCCAGCCTGGCAGCCGATATCGAGGAGCAATTCGGCGCCGTGCTGGTGGGCGACGCCTCGTCCCTGCGCGAACAGTTTTACGTCATTTCCAACGAACGCAAGATCATGCACCCGGCCTTGGAGGTGATCCTGGCCGCCATCCAGGACCACCCGAAGATTCACAAGGAAACCTGATAAATCCATTCGAAAATAACGTTTGAATAATCAATCAAAAGCGATTGTAATGCAGCCTGAGACAAACGCGCGCCCCTCCTTCTCCGGAAAGGCGCGACCACCATAAAAAACAGGAGCGGCACCATGTCCACGGCAGGCAAGACGATCGATATTCCCGATCTCATCAATCACAACAAGATCGGTTCCTTCCAGATCGGCATGCTGATCCTGTGCGGGCTGTGCGTCATCATGGATGGCTTCGACGTGCAAGCGATGGGCTATGTGGCCCCCGCCATCATTGCAGACTGGCATGTCAGCAAGGCCAACCTGGGCCCCGTCTTTGGCGCGGGCCTGCTGGGCATGCTGGTGGGCTCGCTCGTCTTCAGCATCACGGCCGACAAGTTCGGCCGCCGCCCTGTGCTGATCGGCTCGACCATCTTCTTTGCGCTGTGCATGCTGGTCACGCCGCTGGCCACTACCATCGAGCAATTGCAGCTGATCCGTTTCATCACGGGCCTGGGCCTGGGCGCCGTGATGCCGAACGCCATGGCCTTGGCCGGCGAATACAGCCCCCTGCGCAAGAAAGTCACCCTGATGATGCTGGTCTCGTGCGGCTTTACGCTCGGCGCCGTGCTCGGCGGGCTGTTGTCGGCCGCGCTGATCCCCGCATTCGGCTGGCAATCCGTGTTTTACGTGGGCGGCGTGGTGCCGCTGGTGATCGGCGTGCTGATGTTCTTCCTGCTGCCGGAATCGATGCAATTCCTGGTACTCAAGAAACGCAAGCTGGACAAGGTCGCGCAATGGCTCAAGCGCATCGACCCGACGGTCACCATCACGGCCGACACGCAATACGTCGTGCATGAAAAGGAACACAAGGGTGCGCCCGTGCTGCAATTGTTTACGGGCGGCCGCGCCAAGATGACGATCTTGCTGTGGGTCATCAACTTCATGAACTTGCTGAACCTGTATTTCCTGTCCAACTGGCTGCCGACGATTGCCAAGGAAGCGGGCCTGTCCACGGCCAACGCCGTGCTGGCCGGCACGGCCCTGCAAGTGGGCGGCACCATCGGCACCCTCGTCATGGGCCAGCTGATCGACCGCTCCAGCTTCCGCCGCATCCTGCTGCCGTGCTTTTTAGTGGCCGCCGTGGCCATCGCCCTGATCGGCCGTCCCGACGTGTCGCTGGCCTTCCTGTTCATCACGATTTTCATCGCCGGCTTTTGCGTGGTGGGCGGCCAGCCGGCCGTCAACGCCCTGGCAGCCAGCTACTACCCGACCACCCTGCGCTCGACGGGCATCGGCTGGAGCCTGGGCGTGGGCCGCATCGGCTCCATCATCGGCCCCGTGCTCGGTGGCGAGCTGATCCGCCTGAACTGGCCCAACAGCACGATTTTCCTCGTCGTCGCCATCCCGGCCATCGTCTCGGCCGTCATGGTCTTTGCCATGCGCGGCGGGCCGCAAACGGCCCCCGCCAAGGCAGCCGCCTGAGGCCGGCGCATGGGCCTGTTGAACCGTACGCCGTCATGAAGTTGCATGTTTTATACTCAAATGCTCATCCATTTCAGTGAACCGACATGACCAACCTTGCCAATGACGGCGCGGCAGACAGCCTTCTGGAAACAGCCTGGGCCCAGCGCGAAGAAACGCTCTACACTACCCTGTTCGGGGACCTGGGCCCGGGCATCTACCCGCTGGACTTGTCCCTGTTTGAACAAATGTTCAACTGCACGCAAGTCGACCCGCGCTGGCTGCATATCGGCGTGTTCGAATGTCCGCCGACACCCGGGCGGCCGCACTGGGTCTACGTGTCGTCCGGCCTGTCCAATCCCTGGGACGACAACCCCGACGACGATGAAGAGTGGACGGGACTGGGCCGCGAACTGCTGCTGGAATGCCCGCAACAGTCGCCATGGGCGCTGACCTTGGTGCGCCGGTTTGCCGCCTATCAGATGCTGCTGGCGGCAGGCCGCTTCGGCGACCAGGAACCGCTGGACGCCTGGGACCGCATGTCCGTTGGCGGCCCCATCGATGGCCAGCAGTCCGCACTGAGCGCCATCATAATGGTACCCAGCGAACATTACCCGGAAGAATATCAGCTGGTCTCGGGTAAATTTGCCTTCCTGCAGATTATCGGACTCAGCGCTGCCGAGCTGGCGCATGGCCGCGCGCATGACTTCGAGGACTTATTGCAGATGCTGGGAGAACGGGGCGCCGCGCCGCTGGTGGACGCCGCACGCGGCAGCATCGTGTAAAACCGCAGGGCCGATTTGTTGGAAATTAGCATACTGCGCCCTTCGTCGTTTAAGATGACGTTTTTACAGCCCATCTTTTGCGCCCCCCATGCACAATGTCTTGCTAGTCCTGCTCGCCCTCTTCCTGGTCGCGCTGAACGGTTTTTTTGTTGCCGCCGAGTTTGGCATCGTCACCTTGCGGCGCACCCGCATCCGCGCCATCGCCAAGACGCAGGGATTGCGGGGCCGCATCCTGGCCAAGGTGCACGGCCAGCTGGACGCCTACCTGTCCGCCTGCCAGCTGGGCATCACCCTGGCGTCGCTGGGCCTGGGCTGGGTCGGCGAACCGGCGTTTGCCGGCTTGCTGGAACCGCTGTTCGGCGCCATCGGCGTCACCTCGCAAGAGCTGATCCACGGCGTATCGTTTGTCGTTGCCTTCAGCGTCATTTCCTTCCTGCACATCGTCGTGGGCGAACTGGCGCCCAAATCGATGGCCATCCGCAACCCGGAAGCCGTCGGCCTGTGGAGCGCGATTCCCCTGTACGGCTTCTACTGGACCATGTACCCGGCCATCTACCTGCTCAACGCCAGCGCCAACTGGGTGCTGCGCCTGGCGGGGCTGTCCGGCAAGGGCGGCCACGATGCCCACTACTCGTCCGAAGAGCTGAAACTGATCCTGCGCACCAGCCAGCCCGGCGAAAAGTTTACGCGCGACGAGCGCAACATCCTGGCCCAGTCGCTCGATTTCGAACAGATGACGGTGTCGGACCTGATGCGCCCGATCAATGAAGTGATCGCCCTGCACGCCTCAAACACGCTGGAAGAAAACCTCGACACGGTGCTGCGCAACCGCTTCAGCCGCTACCCGTATTTCGACACGAACGAAGACGACGTGCTGGGCGTGGTGCATCTGAAAGACCTGTTCTTTGCCCAGCAGGCGGGCAAGCCGATCACCTCGCTCACACCGTTTTTACGTCCCGTGGACATCATTTCCGCCCGCACGCCCGCGCTGGAACTGTTCCGGCGCTTCCGCGACGGCGCGCCCCACTTCGCCCTGATCGGCGAAAAGGGCAAGCGCCCGCTGGGGTTCATCACCCTCGATAACTTGCTCGGCGCCATGGTCGGTGAAATCCGCGATGAATTCCGCCGCAATGAAAACGACTGGCTCAAGCAAAGCGACGGCACCCTGATCGGCAAGGCCAGCCTGCCCATTTTCTCGCTCGAACGCATCCTCGGCATCGATATCGAAAACGAGGAGCTGGGGCTGGACGATGTGGAATCGGTGGGCGGCTTGATCATGGTCAAGCTGGGGGATATCCCGAAGCAGGGCCAGCGCATCACCTTTGTCGACTTCGACATCGTCGTCAAGAAGATGAACGGACCCCGCATCGTGCTTATTAAAGTGATCCCGAAGCAGGAGCGGGATCTCGACGCGGATTTGAGAGACTAATTACTTCTTGCGCGTCAGCGTATCTTTGCCCTGCGGCACGGTGGTCTCGCCCACCGTCCACGTTTGCAGCAAGCTGTACAGCACCGCCAGCAGAGTCGGGCCGATAAAGATGCCGACGAAGCCGAAGGCCAGCACGCCGCCCAGCACGCCCAGCAGCACCAGCAGGAAGGGTAGGCTGCTGCCGCGGCTGATCAGCATGGGCTTGACCACATTGTCCACGCCGCTGATCAGCAGCGCGCCCCACACCAGCATGAAAATGCCCCAGCCCGTCTGCCCGTCGCTGAACAGCCAGATGGCGGCGCCGCCCCAGATCAGCGGCGGCCCCACGGGGATCAGCGAAAAGATGAAGGTGGCTACACCCAGCAGCGCCACGGCCGGCACGCCGGCGATCAAGAAGCCCACTACGGCCACCAGGGCCTGCGCCAGCGCCGTGCCCAGCAAACCGTACATGACGCCGCGCACGGTGCGGCTGATGGTCAGGCCCACACCCGGCGCACTGTCGCCGATGATGCGGCCGGCGCCCGTCATCAAGGCACGGCTCAGCTGCTGGCCGTCGCGGTAGAGAAAGAAGCTGACGAACACGGCCAGGCTGGTCTGCGCCAGGCCCGTGCCCAGCAGGATGCCGCCGGAAGCGAGGAAATGGCGCGCCGGCTCCAGCATGGTCTTACCTAAATTCAATAATTCCTCGCGGTCTTCCAGCAGGCGCCGCACATAGCCATCGATGGTTTCGCCCACCACGGGAATGCTGGCCAGCCAGGCGGGAGGATGCAGGCCGCCCGATTCCAGCGCGGCGCGGATCTGGTCGTACACGCGCGACACATTGTCGGCCAGGTTGTAGGTGACGAGGGCCAGCGGCAGCACGATGACCAGCACCAGCGACACGGTCATGATGGCGGCCGCCCAGTTGCGCCGGCCTTTCAGCCGGTCGAGCAGCAGCAGGTACAGGGGCCAGCTGGAAATGCCCACGCAGGCGGCGAACAGCATGGCTGCCAGGAAGGGCCGCAAGACGAAAAAGCAGCCGATCAGCAAGAAGATGATGGCTGCCAGGCGGGCGTGAGGCTCGAAACGTTTATCCATGTACTGCCAATCCTGAAGATGGCGCCTGACGGCGCGACCGGGTCAGGATAGCAGAAGTTTAAGATCGTGCGCGATGGCGGCAGGTTTTTCGCCGTGGCGCACGAACAGGCGGATCTTGCCTTCGCGGTCGAACACATAGGTGCCGGCCGTATGGTCGACCGTGTAGCTGCTGTCCGTTTCGCCCTCGACCTTGGCGTAATACACCTTGAATTCCTTGGCCACCTTGGCCGTCGCCTCGAGGCTGCCATACAGGCCCACGAAACGCTTGTCGAAGGCGGGCACATACTGCGCCAGCAATTGCTGCGTGTCGCGCTCGGGGTCGACGGTGACGAACAGCACTTGCACCTGGTCGGCCTGCGGCCCCATTTCCTGCATCACCTGCGCCATGTCGGCCATGGTCGTGGGACACACGTCCGGGCACTGCGTGTAGCCGAAGAACATCAGCACCAGCTTGCCCTTGTAGTCGGCCAGGGTGCGCGGGTGGCCCGTATGGTCCGTCAGTGCGAACTCGCGCGCATAGCCCAGGCCCGTCACGTCCGTGTTCTTGAAGGCCAGCTTCGGTGCGGCCGGCTTGCCGCAGCCGGCCAGCAGGGCGACCAGCGCGGCCGCCAGCAATAAGGTCAGGTATTTTTTCATGATCCGAGGGGAATGTAGTGGTCGACCAGCAAGGCCGCGAACAGCAATGCCAGGTAGATGATGGAATACGTAAAGGCTTTGCGTGCGATCAAGTCCGTGTAGTGGCGGTACATCTTCCACGCGTAGTACAGGAAACCGGCATTGAGCACCACGGCCGAGACCAGGTAGATCAGGCCGCTCATGCGCACGGCGTACGGCAGCAAGGTGGTGGCGGCCAGCGCGATCGAGTACAGCCAGACGTGGAATTGCGTGAATTTCAAGCCGTGCGTGACGGGCAGCATGGGCAGGCCCGAACGCGCGTAATCGTCGCGGCGGTACATGGCCAGGGCCCAGAAATGGGGCGGCGTCCAGACGAAAATGATCAGCACCAGCAGCCAGGCCTGCATCGGCACGTCGTTGGCCACGGCAGCCCAGCCCAGCGCGGGCGGCATGGCGCCGGACAGGCCGCCGATGACGATGTTTTGCGGCGTGGCCGGTTTCAGCACCATGGTGTAGATCAGGGCGTAGCCGACAAAGGTGACAAAGGTCAGCCACATGGTCAGCGGATTGACGAGGTGGTACAGGATCGCCATGCCCAGGCCGCCGATCACCAGCGCGAACACGACTGTCTGCTTCACCGTGATGTCGCCCATGGCCATGGGGCGGCGCGCCGTGCGGGCCATGCGCGCATCGATTTCGCGCTCGGCCAGGCAGTTGACGGCAAATGCGGCGCCCGCCAGCAGCCAGATACCGATGGTGCCGAACACCACCGCATGCCAGTCCGGCAATTCCTCGCTGGCCAGGAACATGCCGATGACGGCGCAAAACACGGCCAGCTGCGTCACGCGGGGCTTGGTCAGCGCCCAATACTGGGCGATGCGGGGGGAGGGTTTACGGCTGATGGTCTGAGTAGTCATTTATGCGGTACGGGAAGGACTGGCTGGTGCCGAGGGCACTGGCGCGGCGGCGGAAGCAGATTTCCGCGCTACATCGAGTTGGAATTTAGCCTTGTAGTTTAACATGGTCAGCAACAACACGAGCAGCGCCGCCCCGCCGTTATGCATGACGGCAATCGACAATGGCCAGCTCAGGTAGATCGTCGCCAGGCCCGTGACCGCCTGCAGGGCCAGCACCAGCGCAATCCACCGTGCCGTGCCGCGCAGGGACGGCAGTGTCCACGCGCGCCACACGGTGTAGCCGATGCCGGCCAGCACGATGAAGGCGAAATTGCGGTGCACCCAGTGGATGGCCGTCAGCGCGGAAAACGGCAAATAGTGGCCGGCGGCCGTCTTGCCCAGCTCGCGCCACAAATGGAAACCATGCTCGAAATCCATCTCCGGTATGACCTTGCCGCCGCACAGGGGGAAATCCGTGCAGGCCAGGGTGGCGTAGTTGGTGCTCACCCAGCCGCCCAGCGCGATCTGCACGGTGAGCAGCACGAGCGAGAAAACGGCCAGCGCGCGCACGGGACGCAGCACGGCCGCGTCCGCATCGGCGCGCAGCAAGGGTTTGACGGCATGATCCTGGCGTCCGCCCAGCCACGTCAGCATGGCCAGCAAGCCCATGCCCAGCAGCAAGTGGATGGTGACGATCACCGGTTGCAGCTTCAATGTCACCGTCCAGGCGCCGAACGCGCCCTGCAGGCAGACGAACAGGAACAGCGCCGTCGGCAGCGCGGGGGCGAATTCCTCGCGGCGATTCTTGCGCCACTGGCGCCATGCCTGCACCATCATCGCCACGATCAGCACGCCAATGGCCATGGCCAGGTAGCGGTGCGTCATCTCGATCCACGCCTTGACCACCGTCACGGGGCCCGTCGGCATCAGGGTTTCCGCCGCCACGATGTGCTCGTGCGCAAGGAATGGGTTGGCCGAACCATAGCAGCCTGGCCAGTCAGGGCAGCCCAGGCCGGAATCGGACAGGCGCGTAAAGCCGCCGAACATGATCAGGTCGACCGTCAGGAAGACGGCGATCCACACGAGCTTGCGGTATTTATTGGCGTCCGCGGACACCCACACCATGGTCAAAGGCAGCAACGCCACCAGCAGACCCGTCAAGCCCAGCTGGGCCAGCGCGGAAAGATGCATCGTCGGCATGCGTTCCCCTTAACCGATCGCCGAAGCTTTGAGCAGCTTGGCGATGTCTTTCTTGATCTTGTTCGGGTCCGCGTCCTTCGGGAAGCGCATCATCAGATTACCCAGCGGGTCGATCAAGTACAGGTGATCGCTGGTCTGGCCGCCCGGCTCCACGGGCAGCCAGGCTTTCAGGGCGTCGCCATTCACGCGCAGCATGCTGGTGCCGTCGAATTCGCGCATCACCAGGGTGTCGAGCGGCTGGGCGTCCGTCACCAGCCAGACGCGCTCGAGACGCTCGCGCTCCTTGCCCTGCATCAAACGCAGTTGTTGCATGTCAAATAATTGCTTCTTGCATGTTTCCTGGCAGTCGGCTGGCCCCGTTTGCAGCAGCACCCATTTGCCCTTGAACTGGGCCAGCGGCGCGGCCTTGCCGTCCAGTTCCGTCACCTGCAGCTGCGCTTCCGGTATCGGGTGCAAGCGGGGGTCGATCAGGGCGCCGTAATTGTTGCGGCCCGTGGGCTTGATGATGTAATACGTGAAATACGAGGCGATGATGGGAAAGGCGCACACGGCCACCACGGCCAATAGTTTCCACCGTCCCGTGTTCTGTGCCTGCTTGCCGGGGTTGTCTTGCATTGCTTCAGGGTTGTTTGTTTGCACGTCGAAATCCTGTAAAGACAAAAAATAAAAAAGCCATCAGTGCCAGTGCATACCACTGGAATGCATAGCCGCGGTGCTTGTCGGCGCCCAGGTCCGGCGCCGGCCAGTCGCGCACGGGAAGCTGGCTGGAGGCTGGCGCCGTTGCAGTCCGATCAACTACGTCGACTGTTTGTTCAAGGATAAAAGGCTGCAAGGCCAGGCCGCTGGCTTGCGCCAGCTGGGCGATATCGGCATTTTGCACGATGGCGTGCGGCGCCAGGGCCGGTGCCGTGCCCAGTTCCATCACATGGCCCGCGTTCAGGCGCGCGATGCCGGCAATGGTGACGGTGCCCGTGGGCGTGGCGTAATCGGGGATGCGCGTGCGTTCGGCATTGTTGCGCGGCAGCCAGCCCTGCGCCACCAGCACGTGCATAGGGGAACCGTCGATCTGGAATGGCGTGAGCACGTGGAAACCCGCTTGTCCCTTGTAGGGGCGGTTGTCCAGGTAGACCGTCCAGGCAGGAACGAAATGGCCCGTGACGGTAACCCTGCGGTATTCGATCGCTTGCGCATCGGCCGCCAGCATGGGCGCAGCCGTCAAGGACAGCGGTGCGGCCTGGTTGCCCGCCTCGAGCAGGGCGGCGCGCGCGACTTTTTCATCGCCGCGGCGCTGCTGCCATTGCGCCAAGGAGACGCCCAGCGCCACCAGTAGCAGCATTACAACAAATGGAATCCATCTAAAATGGAAGCGGATACGCATTACAATGAAACCTCCTCAAGCCTGGCGCTACCATCCATGAAAATCCTCGTTGCCATTGCCTTCATCCTGATCCTGGGCAGCCTGGGCTCGGCCCTGTTCTTCCTGATGCGCGACAAGGGCAAGAGCAACCGCACCGTGCAGGCGCTGGCCCTGCGCGTGGGCTTGTCGATCACCCTGTTCTTGCTGATCCTGCTGGCGCACAAGCTTGGCTATATTCAGCCCACTGGAATTCATTAACACCCGACATTGCCTGATTGGCAAATTCTTCAGACTAAGAAAAAAGCCGTACCCAGGATGTCCCGGTACGGCTTTTTTTATGGTGCGGACGCACGCGTCAACGGCGCGCGCCCTACCCCGCCATTATAACCAATACACGACCACGTACAGGCCCAGCCAGACGACGTCGACAAAGTGCCAGTACCAGGCGGCGCCTTCGAAGCCGAAGTGGTGCTCGGGCGTAAAGTGGCCTTTCAGCACGCGGTACAGGATGACGGACAGCATGATGGCGCCCAGGGTCACATGGAAGCCGTGGAAGCCCGTCAGCATGAAGAAGGTGGCGCCGTAGATGCCGGACGTCAATTTCAAGTTCAGTTCGCTGTAGGCGTGGATGTATTCGTAGACCTGGAAGCCCATGAAGATGGCGCCCAGCACGATGGTGGCAAACAGGAACAGGGCCGTCATGGCGCGGTGGCCGGCGCGCAGCGCGTGGTGCGAAATGGTCAGGGTGACGCCCGACGTCAGCAGCAGGGCCGTATTGATGGTCGGAATCCAGAACGGCGTCATGGTGGTAAATTCCTGCACCGTGCCGGCCGGACCCGTATTGCCCCAGTGGGCGGCAAAATCAGGCCAGATCACCTTGTGGTCGAGGTCGGCCAGCCATGGCATCGAGATGCTGCGCGCATAGAACAGGGCGCCAAAGAAGGCGGCAAAGAACATGACTTCCGAAAAGATGAACCAGCTCATGCTCCAGCGGAACGAGTGGTCGATGCGTTCGCTGTACAGGCCCTGCTCCGATTCGCTGATGGCGTCGCCGAACCAGAAATACAGCACCAGCAGGATGCCGGCGATGCCCAGGTAGTTGACGTACGGGCCCCAGGAGACGTCGTTGACCCAGGCCGAGGCGCCGATCATCGTCAGCAGCAGGCTGGCGCCGCCCAGCATGGGCCAGCGCGACGGGCCGGGCACGAAATAATAGGGTACGGCGGCGTGGTTGGAACTCATCATCATCTCCTCAAGAACTTATAGGGTGGTTTTTTATAATTTATAAAACGACGAATTTAACTATCGAAATCAGGATGCCGATCAGGCAAGCCACCACCAGGAAGCCGGCGATGACGATGTGCACGGGATTGAGCTTGGCCGAATCCGTGTCGAAATCGCTCTTGCGGCGCAGGCCCGTAAACGACCACACGACGGCCCGCAGCGAATACAGGAACGATGCTTTTTCAGGCTGCTTGGTTTCGCCCATGGCGCTCTCCTATTGGACGGCCGGCGTCTGAGCCTGGCTCAGACCGGCAATCTCGAAAAACGTGTACGACAGGGTGATGGTCTTCACCTCTTTCGGCAGGGCCGGATCGAGGAAGAACACCACCGGCATTTGCCGCGCTTCGTTCGGTTTCAAGGTCTGCTGCTTGAAGCAGAAGCACTCGACCTTCTTGAAATGCGGCGTGGCGCTCTGCGGCGCGTAACTGGGGATGGCTTGCGCATTGACGACGCGGTTCTGCGTGTTGACCACTTCATACATGACGGTCACCAGCTCGCCCGGATGCACCTGCATGCTCGACACGGTGGGGCGGAAGCGCCATGGCCCCTGCGCATTGCCGTCGAACTCGACGGTGATGCTGCGCGTCGTGTCGACCTGCGTATTGTTATCGTAAGCCACCGTGCCATCTTTTTGCGTCAGCACGTTGATGCCCATCACTTCGCAAATCTGCTTGTAGACGGGAATCAGGGCATAGCCAAAGCCAAACATCAGGATGGCAATGACGACCAACTTGCCCAGCATCTTGCGGTTCAGGCCGCGTGTTTCCTCTTGCACGGGCGTCGTCACGACAGCCACAGCCGCTTGGCGAACACGGACAGGAAGAAGAAGGCGGCCAGGGCCCCCAGTATCAGCCCCGTACGCAGGTTGTTCGGTTTCTTACGCTCAGTTTTCACTTCGGTCATGGCAGGCACTCTATTCAAAGGGGCCGGCAGGCGCCGGCCCGTGACACTGGCATTCATTGACGATGACTACTTGCCGATGATTACTTGACGGTCGGCGGCGTTTCAAACGTGTGGAAAGGCGCCGGGCTCGGCACGGTCCATTCCAGGCCTTCCGCGCCTTCCCATGGCTTCGCCGGGGCAGCCTTGCCGCCGCGGATGGTCGGCAAGACCACGAAGAACAGGAAGTACACCTGCATCAGGCCGAAGCCGAAGCCGCCGATCGAAGCGATCATGTTGAAATCCGTGAACTGCGCCGGATAGTCGGCGTAGCGGCGCGGCATGCCGGCCAGGCCCAGGAAGTGCATCGGGAAGAAGGTCACGTTGAACGTGATCAGGGACAGCCAGAAGTGGATCTTGCCGCGCGTCTCGTTGTACATATGGCCCGTCCATTTCGGCGACCAGTAGTAGAAGCCGGCGAACAGGGCAAACAGCGAACCGGCCACCAGCACGTAGTGGAAATGCGCCACCACATAATAGGTATCCTGCAGCTGGATGTCGATCGGCGTCACGGCCAGGATCAGGCCCGTGAAGCCGCCCATGGTGAAGACGAAGATGAAGCCCACCGAGAACAGCATCGGCGTTTCGAACGTCATCGAGCCCTTCCACATGGTGGCGATCCAGTTGAACACTTTCACGCCCGTGGGCACGGCGATCAGCATGGTCGCGTACATGAAGAACAGCTGGCTCGTCACCGGCATGCCGGTCGTGAACATGTGATGCGCCCAGACGATGAACGACAGGATGGCGATCGAGGCCGTGGCGTACACCATCGAGGCATAGCCGAACAGCGGCTTGCGGGCAAACGCGGGCAGGATCTGCGAGACGATGCCGAAGGCCGGCAAGATCATGATGTAGACCTCGGGGTGGCCGAAGAACCAGAAGATGTGCTGGTACATGACGGGGTCGCCGCCGCCTGCCGCATTGAAGAAGGACGTGCCGAAATGGCGGTCCGTCAGGGTCATGGTAATGGCGCCGGCCAGCACGGGCATGACGGCGATCAACAGATACGCGGTAATCAGCCAGGTCCAGCAGAACATCGGCATTTTCATCAGCGTCATGCCGGGCGCGCGCATGTTGAGGATGGTGACGATGATGTTGATCGAGCCCATGATGGACGAGGCGCCCATCAGGTGCATGGCAAAAATCGCCATGTCCATGCCGGGGCCCATCTGCGTCGACAGCGGCGCGTACAGGGTCCAGCCGGCAGCCGTGGCGCCGCCCGGCACGAGGAAGGACGTGGCCAGCAGCAGCGCGGCCGGCGGCAGCAGCCAGAACGAGAAGTTGTTCATGCGGGCGAACGCCATGTCGGACGCGCCCACCTGCAGCGGGATCATCCAGTTGGCATAGCCCACGAAGGCGGGCATGATGGCGCCAAACACCATCACCAGGCCGTGCATGGTGGTCAGCTGGTTGAAGAATTCAGGGTGGAAAAATTGCAAGCCTGGGTGAAACAGTTCCGTACGGATCATCAGGGCCAGCACGCCGCCCGACAGCAGCATGATGAACGAAAACCACAGGTACAAGGTACCGATATCTTTATGGTTGGTGGCAAACAGCCAGCGGCGCAGGCCCGTCGGGTGGTCGTGGGCGTGGTCGTGACCGGCGTGGTCCAAGGTGCTAGTGCTAGTGCTCATGTACGGCTCCTAATTACTTGCGTGCAGCCACGACTTCGGCTGGTTGAACGATGTTCTCTTCGGCCTTGTTCGACCAGGAATTGCGCGTGTAAGTGATCACTGCGGCAATTTCCGTGTCGGACAGCTGTTTCCAGGCAGGCATTTCCGCTGGGAACTTGCCGCTCTTTTGCCCGTTCAGCAAGACATGGATCTGTTCCGCTTTCGGACCGTTCACCACGGCCGAGCCGTCCAGCGGCGCAAACGCACCGGGCACGCCCTTGCCTGTCGCCTGGTGGCAGACCACGCAGTTGGTCGCATACACTTTCTCGCCCTTGACCTTCAATTCGTCGATGGTCCACACCTTGCTAGGATCATCAGCCAATGCGGCCATTTCCTTTTGTTTCACATCAACCCAGGCCTTGTAATCATCTGCCGAGACGACCTTGACGACGATGGGCATGAACGCGTGTTCCTTGCCGCACAGCTCGGCGCAATTGCCGCGGAAGGTGCCGATATGGTCGGCCTTGAACCAGGTGTCGCGCACGAAACCGGGAATCGCATCCTGTTTCACGCCAAAGGCGGGCACGGACCAGGCGTGGATGACGTCATTGGCCGTCAGCACCACGCGGATCTTCTTGTTGACCGGCACCACGACTTCGTTGTCGACTTCGATCAGGTAGTTTTCGCCCCGTTTTTCCGTCGGCGGCATGCCCGGCGCGCCCACTTGCGAGCGCGGCGTGGCCAAGTTGGAAAGGAAGGAAATGCCTTCGCCCTCGCCTTTCAGGTAGTCATAGCCCCATTTCCACTGCATGCCGGTGGCCTTGATGGTGATATCGGCGTTCGAGGTATCCTTCATGCCCACCACGGTGCGCGTGGCAGGCAGGGCCATGCCGATGACGATCAGGAAAGGCACGACGGTCCAAGCGATCTCGACGGTGGTGCTTTCGTGGAAGGTGGCCGGTTTGTGGCCCAGGGACTTGCGGTGCTTGAAGATGGAATAGAACATGACGCCGAACACAGCCACGAAGATCACCAGGCAGATGATCATCATCAAGGTGTGCAAATCGTAGATTTCATGGGCGATCTGTGTCGCCGGCGGTTGCAGATTCATTTCGAACGGCACGGGACCGCCGGTGCCGGGATAGGTACTGGCAGCCGGTGCCGCCGTGGCCCATCGCCCGATGCCAAACGCTGTCAAAGACAGCCCGAGCAGCAACGATTGAAGTCGCTTTGCATGTGTCATGTTTTCCCCAACCACCCAAAAATAATGATATTTTAAACGGCTGCGGACTTCTCCGTACTGGACCGCTGCCGCTCCTCCATGAAAGCAACACGGCCGGAATGCGGCCATGTGCGTCAAGCACCAGCGAATTCCATGCTGGCTGCCGCAGCAAAAAACGGCGGCGCGCAACCATGCTGGAACCCTGTTTTTCTTCCCCACATTGAAATGGCCTTGTGTGGAAGATGGTTACTATACTAATGCAGTAACTTCCAATAAGTCTTGCTTTGTTTTTTTTATTTTGTATGCAGCCCTTGTTTTTTCTACTTAACAAGCTGACAAACAATCAACGATTATAATCAAGTAAACTTGAATCCATCAAGCAATAATCGGCATTGTGCGCGCCCCCGGCCCGGCCGCCGCGCGCTTTGCAACGCTTGCTGCCGCAGAGACGCGCGGATGCCGACCAAGTGTCGGTTTCTTTCCGCTTGAATACGGCTTTTATTTGGGTTTTCGCGGCAAGTCGAAACGGATGATGGCTTCGCCATTGCGCGTCACGCGCGGCGCGGGACGGAAGGCGTGGCCATAGATCACTTCGAAACTCAGGCCCAGCTTGCCGTCGGGACGGCGCCTCTTTTCCAGCGCGTCCAGCATGCGCTGCCAGGCCGCCTTGCCCATCAGGCCGCGCCGGCGCGTGGTCAGCGGATTGCCGCCGAACGCGCGCACGTCCGCCAGCAGCTTTTCCGCCGTGTCGTAGGTGACGGTGATGATCTCCATGTCCAGCACGGGCGTGGAAAAGCCCGTCTCGACCAGCATGTCGCCAAAGTCGTGCATGTCGACAAAGGGCAAGGCGTGCGGATACAGATCCGCTTCGGCAAAGGCGTCGCGCACTTCGCGGAACGTGTCGGGGCCGAAACAGGAAAACATCAGCAAGCCGTCGAGGCGCAGCGCGCGCCGCCATTCGGCAAACACGCGGTCGGGCTGGGCATGCCAGTGCAGCGCCAGGTTCGACCACACGAGGTCGACGCTATTGGCCGCCAGCGGCAGGTCGCCCAGGTCGCCGCACAATAAATCCACGCCCGTCTTGGCCGGCAGCAGTTTGCTGAGGAACTGGTTCAGGCCCGCCAGTTTCGACGCGGGCGCGCGCGCCGCCTGCATCATCGCTTGCGCTGCATCGAGACCGATAATCTGCGCGGCGGGATAATCCTTTTGCAACTGCGCCAGGTCCGCGCCCGGGCCGCAGCCGGCGTCGAGCACGCGCAAGGGCGTGATCTTCACCAGTTCCAGGCGTTCGTGCATGCGCTGCGATACTTCGCGGCGCAGGAAGTCCGACGGCGCGACGCGCGCCGGACGGGAAAAGAAATCGCGTACTTGCACCGCATCGATGGGCGCACTCATTTTGGGCGGACTGGTGGGAACTGGCATGTTGAATCGGGTGAGGTGAGATAATGTCGGCAGTGTACATGGAACGACGCCATCGCGATGCGGACCGCCGTCCAGCCCCGCCTTGATGCCGCCTGGCAGGCGCTGCGCCGGTGGCTGGGTGCCACCTTGCTGCCGGCCCAGTGC
Organism: Janthinobacterium violaceinigrum; assembly: GCF_009208555.1. GTDB lineage: Bacteria > Pseudomonadota > Gammaproteobacteria > Burkholderiales > Burkholderiaceae_D > Janthinobacterium > Janthinobacterium violaceinigrum. The sequence continues at coordinate 95,459 of NZ_WFLI01000023.1, forward strand.
GCGCTGTGCGGCGCCGGCTGCCCGGAACTGCTGTGTCCGCCCTGCCGCGCGCAGTACCTGGAGTCAGGACGGGGACAGGCACGGCCCCGTTGCCGCCAGTGCGCCAATCCGCTTGCCGGCATCGACGTGGCGCAGCTGTGCGGGCGCTGTTTGCGCCAGCGGCCCGCGTATGACGCCACCGTCACGGCGTTCGACTATGCGCCGCCCGTCGACCAGTTGCTGCTGCAGCTGAAATTCGGCGCGCGCCTGGCGCTGGCGCCCCTGTTTGCGCAACTGCTGCATGTTGCCATTCAGCAACAAACGGCATGGGACGCGCCGCAACTGCTGTGCCCCGTGCCGCTGGGCCCGGCCCGGCTGGCCGAACGGGGCTTTAACCAGGCGCTGGAAATTGCCCGTCCGCTGGCGCGCCTGCTGGATGTGCCCTTGCAACCGCGCTTGGCGCTGCGGGTGCGCGAAACCCGGGCGCAAAGCGGCGTGGCGCCGCAGGAACGGCAAGCCAACCTGGCACGTGCCTTCGCCATCGCGCCGGAACACGGGGCCTTATTGCAAGGATGCCATGTGGGCATCGTCGACGACGTGATGAGCAGCGGCCACACCGTCAACGCGCTGGCCACCGCCTGCAAGAGCGCGGGAGCGGCCAGGGTCAGCATCCTGGCCGTGGCGCGCACGCCGCCGCATTAGATAGATTCGCTACATATATGAGGAGAGCATTTTGTTTCACGTTGTTTTGGTAGAACCTGAAATCCCGCCCAACACGGGCAACGTCATCCGCCTGTGCGCCAACACGGGCGCGCAGCTGCATCTGGTCGAACCGCTGGGCTTTCCGCTCGACGATGCCAAGATGAAGCGCGCCGGCCTCGATTACCACGATTACGCCAGCATGAAGGTGCACAAGAACTGGGAAGCGTTCCTGGCCGACACCCAGCCCGACCCGGCCCGCATGTTCGCCATGACCACGCGCGGCTCGCGCCCGTTCGGCGACGTGGCCTTCCTGCCGGGCGACGTGTTCGTGTTCGGTTCAGAAACAAAAGGCCTGGATCCGGCCCTGCGCGACGGCTTTCCGGCTGAGCAGCGCATCCGCCTGCCCATGCGCCCCGACAACCGCAGTTTGAATCTGTCGAATACGGTGGCCGTCGTCGTATATGAAGCCTGGCGCCAGCACGGCTACCAGGGTGGCGCGTAGGTCGGATTAGGCCCAAGGGGCCGTAATCCGACAACATTGTTGACGTTAGTGGTGTTGTCGGACCACGCGGGGCTTGACCCCGCTAATCCGACCTACGCGTTTGCATACGGCAATCAGCGCAGTGCCAGCTGCGCGTCAACGCCCATATCCACATCCAGCATCACCAGCTGCGTGCGCAGGTCGCGCGTGGCGGCCAGCTTGCCGTTCACATACAGATTCGTCTTGACGCCATACACGCCCTGCGACACGCCGGCCGGCAAGGTCAGCTCGAACGAGTTTTCAAAGCGCCCGCCCGACTTGTTGTTGCTGGCCAGGGCCTTGGAGCCGGACTTGAACGGCTGGCCCTGCGGGTCGAGCACCACCAGCTCTTCGCGCACGTCGTTGACGTTCTGCGCGCTGCCGTTGACCAGCTCGACCACCGAATTCACCTTGAACGGCTGGCCGCGCTTGACGGTCGACGCGCTCAGCTGCGGCGTGTACGACACGACTTGCGGCTCGCGCGGCAGCGCGCCGCGCGTGCGGATGTAGTCGCGGTCCGCCTGCGCCGCCGTCTTGGTCTGGCGCGAATTGACGTTGATGGCCAGGCAGCCGGCCGCCGCCAGGCCGCCGCCGATGGCCGCCCCCTTAAGCGCGCCATTCTTGCCGCCTGCCAGCGCGCCCAGCAGCGCTCCCACGGCGGCACCGGCCGCGGCCGACGTGCCCACGCTGCACGGGTCGTCGTCCGTCGCGCCCGCCTGCGGTGCCTGCCCGTTTTGCGGATAGGAGCCGTCCTGGCGCACGCCGTTCGGATTCATCGGCGCCGTGGCGCAGCCGGCCAGCAGGGCCGCGATGGTCAGCGCGGCAGCGGCGCGCAAGGTGGTGTGATTCAGCATGATGCCCTCTGATAATTAATTGATCGTTGTTTCCGTCTGCAGCACTTGCCGTTCGCGCTCGCGGATGCGGCGCGACAGATTGTCGATGCGCGCATTGCCGGGATCGACGCGACGCGCGCTCTCCAGATACGTCTTGGCCGCGTCGAACTTGCCTTCCAACAAAGAACGCTCGGCGTCGCGCAGGAACGATTGCGCCATCTCGTTGCGCATGGCCGCGCCGCTATCGACGGGCGACGTTTCCTGCGGGCGGCGCTCGGCCACCGCTGGACGTTCGACCGCGCGCGCGGGCGCCGGTTCCTGCTGCGCCGTCGTCGGCACCGGCGCCGGCACAGGTGCCGGTACTGAAACGGGCGCGGGCGCCGACAGCGCTTGCGCGTCGGCCTTCAACTGCGGCAATTCCACCGCTTCGCGGTCGATCGCTTCCAGCCTGGCGATGCCATTCTGGGCCGCCGTCGCATCCTTGCCATCGAGCGCCTGGCGCAGCCCCACCAGCACGGATGCGGCTGCCGCCTGCTGGCGCGCCAGCTGCTTGCGCAAGGAATCCACGCTGGCAGCGCCCGCGCAATCGGCGTCGAGCGCGGCGATGCCCCTGGCCGCGCCTTGCAATTGATGGCCATCGATGTTGCGCTCGATGGCGCGCACGCTGCGCTGGCACCCGCCGGACGCGGCACCCGCCTTGCCGATCGCCGCCTGCAAATCGTCGGCCTTGGCACTGGACTTGCCCGTGCACGCCGTTTTCGCCGTCGCCAGCTTCTGGCGAGCGCCGTCCAGGCTGCCATTTGCCACCAGTTTCAAGCCGCTGTCGATGGCATCATTGCAGGCCGATTCATTCTTGCTGCCCGGCTTGCCGTTCATGTAGACGATCACCATGGCCAGCACGGCAATGCCGCCCAGCCAGCGCAGCCACTTGCGCGGCGGTGGCGACGGCACGGGGGGTTCCGAGGGAGGTACGGGCTTCGGTGCGGCTGGCGGCTGCACCGGCTTTGGCGGCGGCGGCACGGCAGCCGGCGCGGACACCGGCGGCGGTTTCGACACCGGCTGGGCTTTCGGCGCAGGCGCAGGCG
>NZ_WFLI01000024.1 GCF_009208555.1 Janthinobacterium violaceinigrum
TGCCCGGCGCCGTCAGCGCCGGCTACACGCGGGACGCCGTCTGGCTGCGCCTGGAAGTGGCGCGCGCGGCCGCCGCTCCCGATGAGTGGGTGCTGCGTTTCAGCAACGCCGTGCTCGACGACGTGCGGCTGTACCGCTGGGACGCGGCGGGCCACTGGGTCTTGCAGGAGGCGGGCGCCGATGTGGCGCGCGGCAACTGGCCCATCGACGCGCGCCAGGTGGTGTTTCCGCTGCGCCTGCAGGCGGACACGCCGCAGCGCTGGCTGGTGCGCCTGCACAGCAAGAAAGCCATGTCCACCGAGCTGACCTTGTTGCCCAGCGAAACCTTCGACGATGTGTCGCGCCGCGAATACCTGTATTACGGCTTGCAGTTCGGCAGCTATTTGCTGCTGATCCTGTTCCATATCTTTTTCTGGCGCATGACGCGCGAAGCCCACAGCGGCTGGTATCTGCTGTACGTGCTGACGAATGCCACGACGGAAGCGCTGACGATCGCCATTCCCCAGCAGATTTTCGCCATGCCGAACTGGCTGTCCGATCCCATGCTGGGCGTGTCGATGGCGATGTCCATCGCCGTCGGTGCGCGTTTTTCCACTTTGCAACTGGAACTGCCCGCCCTGTATCCGCGCTTCAGCCGCGTGGTGGTGGGCTTGACGGCCGCCGCCGCGCTGTGCGGCGCGCTGCTGGTGCTGCACGGCGACTATGCGGCTGGCGTGCTCGTCGTGCAGATGACGGCCTTGCCATTGATCGTGCTGTTCATCACCCTGGCCAGCTGGCTGGCGCTGCGCGGGCATCGGCCGGCGCGCGCCTTCCTGTTTATCTTCGGCATCTTTTATGCGGGCGTGGTGGTCAGTTTCCTGCGCAATATGGCCATCGTGCCGCCCAACTTCTGGACCAACCATGCGGCCACCCTGGGTGCCTTTGTGCACATGATGCTGATGAGTCTGCGCCTCAACCGCCGCTATGCCGAATTGCGTCGCGCCAAGGACCGGGCGCAAGCGGAAGCCGTCAGCGCCGTGCGCGCCCTGAATGAACGCCTGGAAGAGCAGGTGGCGCTGCGCACCGCGGCGCTGCGGCAGGAAATCGGCCGGCGCGCCGCGCTGGAAGGCGAATTGCGCGCCGCCCTGGAAGTGGAAACCCGCACCCGCGAAGAGCAGCAGGATTTCGTTGCCATGGTGTCGCATGAATTCCACACGCCCTTGGCCATCATCAATACCACGGCCCAGCAAATTGCCCGCAATACGGAAGCGCCGCGCGAGAAAACCCTGCAGCGCTGCCAGAACCTGCGCGAAGCCAGCGGCCGCATGACGGCGCTGGTGGATGAATACCTGAGCGCCGACCGCATGGAAACGAGCGCGGCAACCTTCCGCCCCCTGCCATGCGACTTGCGCGCCCTGCTGGCGGCCGTGCTGGCCGAATGGGCGCCCGGCCGCATCGAAGCGAGCGTGCAGGCGCTGCCAGACAGCGTCGTGGTGGATGCCAGCCTGCTGCGCGTGGCCCTGCGCAACCTGCTCAGCAATGCCGACCGGCACGCGCCGCAAGCCCTGGCCATCCGCGTGCAGGCGGGCATGCTCGATGACGGCCGCGTGCAGATTACCGTCAGCAACGAGGGTGAAGCGCTGCCCGCCGATGAAATCCCCCGCCTGTTCCAGAAATACTTCCGCGGCCGCATCGCCCAGCACAAACCCGGCGCCGGGCTGGGCCTGTACCTGGTACAGCGCATCGCCGAATTGCACGGCGGCCAGGTGATACTGGCCAGCGCCGGCAACAACGGCACCATCAGTTTCGCCCTGCGCCTGCCCGTCTGATCCACCGCATGCACCTGCGCATTCCCGACTAAATCAGTCGGGAATCGCTCAGGTTTGCTCAATTTTAAATTTCCCTGTTCTGATATCTTTCCGTTCAGAAATCTTTGTAGCTTTTTATAACGATTGTATTTAAAAAAGCAATAAACAGAGCCGCAAACGGACGCCGTCCACGCACAGCACAGGAAAACATGCACCGCAATCAATTCGCCAGCTACCGCACCGCCCCCTCCTTGTTCGCCCCGCGTACCTGACCCGCTCTTTCCCATTGCCCGTTTGCGCCAGCCCGGCCAAGCCCGCCGGCGCACGGGCGTATCCCCCATTCATCTCAACAAGGACATAGCATGCACCGTCACGGATCGTTGAACCATATCTACCGCCTCGTCTGGAGCCACGTCTTGAACGCCTGGGTCGCCGTCGCGGAAACCTCGCGCGGGCGCGGCAAGGGCAGCCGCCGCAAACTGGCCGCGGCGGCGGCCGCCATGACGGCACTGGCGCTGGGAGGACCGGCGCTGGCCGCGCCCACGGGCGGACAGGTGGTGGCTGGCACGGCCAGCATCAGCCAGCAGGGCGGCACCACCACCATCCGGCAGGACAGCCAACAGGCGGCGCTGAACTGGAACAGTTTTAACGTGGGCGCCCATGAAACCGTCAACTTCGTCCAGCCCTCGGCCAGCGCGCTGGCCGTCAACCGCATCTTCGACAGCAACGGCACGCAGATCCTCGGCAAGGTCAACGCGAATGGCCAGGTGTACCTGATCAATCCGAACGGCGTGCTGTTCGGCCACGGCGCGCAAGTCAATGTGGGCGGCCTGGTGGCCTCGACGCTCGACGTCGACAACGCCAGCCTGGGCGGCGCCAAGCATGCGTTTAGTGGCAATGGCACTGGCCGGGTCGTCAATGAAGGCACGCTGCGCGCGGCCGACGGCGGCTATATCGCCCTGCTGGGCCGGCAAGTGAGCAACCAGGGCAGCATTGCGGCCCGCCTGGGCACGGTCGCCCTGGGCGCCGGCAGCGCCGCCACCCTGAGCTTTGACGGTGCGCGCCTGCTGCAGTTGCAGATCGACCAAAGCACCCTGAACAACCTGGCCGAGAACGGCGGCCTGATCCGCGCCGATGGGGGCCAGGTGCTGATGAGCGCCGGCGCCCGCGATACGCTGCTGGCCAGCGTCGTCAACAACACGGGCGTCATCGAGGCGCGCGGCGTGGAACAGCGCGACGGCAGCATCATCCTGCTCGGCGGCATGGCCGCCGGCACCACCCACGTGGCCGGCACCCTGGATGCCAGCGCCCCCGCAGGCGGCAATGGCGGCTTCATCGAAACGAGCGCTGCCCACGTGAAGATCGGCAACGACGCCCGCATCAGCACGGCAGCACCGTCGGGCCGCGCCGGCACCTGGCTGATCGACCCCGTCGACTTCACCATCGCCGCCAGCGGCGGCGACATCAGCGGCGCCGTCCTGACGAACAATCTGCGCAACGGCAATGTGGTCATCCAGAGCACGCAAGGCAGCCACGGCACGGCGGGCGACGTGCATGTCAACGACCAGGTCAGCTGGTCCGCCAACCAGCTGACCCTGAACGCGCAGCGCAACATCAATATCAACGCCAACCTGAACGGTTCCGGCACGGCCAGCCTGGCGCTGGAGTACGGCCAGGGTGCTGCTGCCGCGGGCAACACGGCCGTGTATCAGCTGGGCAGCGGGGCGCAGGTGAACTTGCCCGCCGGACAAAACTTCAGCGCCAAACTGGGTGCGGATGGCGTGCGCGCCAACTACACGGTGATTACCGCCCTGGGAGCAGCCGGCAGCGTCACTGGCACTGACTTGCAAGGCATTAATGGCAAGCTGGATGGCAAATATGTGCTGGGCGCAAATATCGACGCCTCCGCCGCAGCCGGCTGGCAGGCCGGCTGGAGCGTTGGTTTCGCGCCACTCGGCGGCGACACGGGTTTTAGCGGCGTGTTCGATGGACTCGGCCACTCGATCAATCAACTCAGCATGCGAGCCTCGCGCAACCAGGGCAGCGGCCTGTTTTCCATCACCACCAAGGATGCCCTGATCCAGAATGTGGGCTTGAATGGCGGCAGTATCTGGGCCACGTATGTAGCCGGCGGCCTGGTCGGCACAAACGCGGGCACCATCCGCAACAGCTATGCTGCGCTCGACGTCGACAGCTACTCCGTCAGCGGCGGTCTGGTGGCGCGCAACAATGGCAGCATCGACAATAGCTACGCCACCGGCACCGTCAGGAGCCAGGCCCAGACAGGTGGCCTGGTCGGCAGCAACAACGGCAGCATCACCAACAGCTATGCCACGGGCAGCGTGGCGGGCCAGACTTATATTGGCGGCCTGATTGGCATCAACTGGGGCAGTGTCGACACCAGCTTCGCCACGGGCCGCCTGGTCCTCACCAGTGGCGGCAACGGCGTCGGCGGCCTGATTGGCAGTAATGCCTATTCCAACAAGGTCAGCAACAGTTTCTGGTCCATCAGCGGCACTGGCCAGGCCAGCTCGGATGGCGGCACTGGCTTGACGGATGCGCAAATGCGCACGGCCAGCAGTTTTACGGGATTCAATTTCACCACCACGCCTGGCGCGCCAGGCAACAACTGGGTGCTGGTCAGCGTGGACGGCGGCTTGAACAATGCGGGCGGCGCGGCCGGCGCCACGTATCCGATGCTGGCATCCGAATATGCGACCACCATCCAGAATGCCCACCAGCTGCAATTGATGGCCATGGCGCCGGATGCGGCATATGTGCTGGGCAGTAACATCAACGCGGCCGGTACGGCAGGCGGCAAGGATGTCTGGACAGCTGCCGGCTTCGTGCCCGTCGGCACCGAGGCGCACCCCTTCACGGGCAGCCTGGACGGCCGCGGCTACACCGTCAGCGGCCTGACCATCGACCGGCCGACGTACGATTACGTGGGTCTGATCGGCTACACGAACCCAGGCTCGCTCATCAGCAATATCGGCCTGCTGGACGGCAGCGTGAAGGGTAATTTCGCCGTCGGCGCGTTGGTCGGCTCGAACGCAGGCCTGGTCAGCAACAGCCATGCAAGCACCACGGTCAGCGGCGACAACAATGTCGGCGGCCTGGTGGGTGAAAACTACGGCGGCACCATCAGCGCCAGCCACGCCAGCGGCAAGGTCAGCGGCGTCGCGGACCGCGTAGGCGGCCTGGCTGGCAGCAACAGCGGCAGCGTCACTGGCAGCTATGCCACGGGCGACGCCAGCGGCTTGCGCAATGTCGGCGGCCTGGTGGGCGACAACCGCGGCTATGACGGCGCCATCGCCCAGGTCAGCGGCAGCTATGCCAGCGGCAATATCACGGCGGTCGAAGACAATGCTGGCGGACTGGTCGGCTACAACAAGAGCGGCACCATCGCCGACAGCTACGCCAGCGGCAAGGTCAGCGGCGACCGCGATGTGGGCGGCTTGCTCGGTTTTAGTTCCCGCGCCACCGATAGCGTCAGCAACAGCTACGCCACGGGCGAGGTGCAAGGCAATGCCAGCACGGGCGCGCTGGTCGGCAGCAATGCGGGCGTGATCAGCAACAGCTTTTGGAAGAATTCGCCAACGGCACCGGGCGTCGGCGAAAACGAGGGCACCTTGACCAATGTGCGGGGCTTGAGCGACGCAGAGCTGCGCTCGCCATCAAGCTTCGAAGGCTGGGACATGGCGACCAGCGGTGGCAGCCATGCCGTCTGGCGTATCTATGCAGGCCAGACCACGCCGCTGCTGCGCAGCTTCCTGACGGCCCTGACCATCAACGCCGACGCCATCAGCAAGACCTACGATGGCAAGAGCTACTCCGGCGGCTTGGTCAATGCCCGCTATTCGCTGGCCGGCGCCGCCGAATCCGGGAAAATACTCTACAGCAGCAATGGCCTGTATGGCGCCATGCGCGATGCCGGCAGCTATAACGCCCTGGACAATTACGCGTACTCCGGCCAGCAAGGTTATGACATCAAGATGATGGCCGGGCCGCTGACGATCCAGCGCGCCGTTATCACGCTCGATGGCACGCGCACCTATGACGCCAGCACCAGCATGGCTGCCGGCCAGTTGACCATGCACGGGCTGGTCAACGGCGAAAGTCTGTCCCTGTCCGGGAATGGCAGCCTCGATAACAAGAACGTCGGCGCAAACAAGCACGTCAACAACGGTAGCCTGACGCTGGCGGACGGCCAGGGTGGCCTGGCGGACAATTACACGCTGGAAGGTGGCCAGCACCGTGCCACCATCACCCAGGCCACGCTGACTGTGCAGGATGCGGGCGTGGCCAATAAAGTGTATGACGCCACGAACAGCGCCACCCTGACGGGCACGGCCAAGGTGCAGGCGCTGGGCAACGACCAGCTCAGCCTGACGGGCGGCAATGCGCATTTTGCTGACAAGAACGCGGGCAGCGCCAAAACCGTCACCCTCGGCGGCTTTGTCTTGCAGGGCGCCGATGCGGCCAACTATGTCCTCGTGCAACCGGGTCACGTGACGGCCGATATCAGCAAGGCCAGCGTCACCGTCGCCGGCGTGGGCGCCGCAAGCAAGGTGTATGACGCGACGACCGGCGCCACCTTGACGGGCAAGGCCACCGTGCAAGCGCTGGGCGGCGACCAGCTGAGCGTGGCCGGCGGCGTCGCCCGCTTTGCCGACAAGAACGCAGGCCAGGGCAAGACCGTCATCGTTGATGGCTACCGCCTGCAAGGCGCCGATGCAGCCAACTATGTGCTGGTGCAACCGGGCAAGGTTACGGCCGACATCGCCAAGGCCAGCGTCACTGTGACCGGCGTGGGTGCGGCAAGCAAAGTGTATGACGCCACCACCGGCGCCACCCTGACGGGCACGGCCAGCGTACTGGCGCTGGGCGATGACCAGTTGAGCGTGGCCGGCGGCAGCGCATCTTTTGCCGACAAGAACGCCGGCAGCGCCAAGACCGTCACCCTCGACGGCTTTGCCTTGCAAGGCGCCGATGCGGCCAACTATGTACTGGTGCAACCGAACAAGGTTACGGCCGACATCGCCAAGGCCAGCGTCACCGTCAGCGGCGTGGGCGCGGCAAACAAAATCTATGACGCCACCACCGGCGCCACCCTGACGGGCAAGGCCAGCGTGCTGGCACTGGGCGATGACCAGTTGAGCGTGGCCGGCGGCAGCGCATCCTTTGCCGACAAGAACGCCGGCAGCGCCAAGACCGTCACCCTCGACGGCTTTGCCTTGCAAGGCGCCGATGCGGCCAACTATGTGCTGGTGCAACCGGGCAAGGTCACGGCCGATATCGGCAAGGCCAGCGTCACCGTCAGCGGCGTGGGGGCGGCAAACAAAATCTATGACGCCACCACGGCCGCCACCCTGACGGGCACGGCCACCGTGCTGGCGCTGGCCGGCGATGAACTGCGCGTGGCGGGCGGCACCGCCCGCTTTGCCGACAAGCACGCCGGAACAGGCAAAACCGTTATCGTCGATGGCTACGCCTTGCAGGGTACAGACGCGGCCAACTATCAGCTCGTGCAGCCCGGCAACGTGAAGGCCGATATCGCCAAGGCCAGCTTGCTGTTGACGGCCACGGCCACCAGCCTGACGGGTGGCCGCACGCCAGAAGGGTTAAGCGGCAAGGTCAGCGGCCTGCTGGGCAGCGACACCCTGGCGGACGCCACCAGCGGCACCCTGGCCTGGACCAGTCCGGCCACGGCCAGCAGTCCGGCCGGCAACTACGCCATCACGGGTAGCGGCCTGGCTTCAAACGACTATGCCTTCGTGCAAGCCGAGGGCAATGCCGGCGCCCTGACCTTGAAGTCGGCCAGCCTGCCGCCGCCGGCCCAGGCTGCCGTGGTGCAACTGCAGGCGCAAGTGCTGGGCAGTGTAGCCGACACGCGTCCCGGCACGCTGTCCGCCGCGCCCACCATCACCGTCACGCAGACGGATGCGCCAGCCGACACGGGTGCCGCCGGCAATGCCATGCCAAACACCACCATGCAGATCGGCAGCCGCGGCCCGGCCCTGCAAGTCGTCCTGGGCGGCGTCAAGCTGCCCGCCAACATGCTCAACGTAAATCAATAACACTATGACTCATTCATCGATTCCGCGACACCTGATGCAACAACCATTGCTGTCCCTGCTGCTGCTGGCCTTTGCGCCGCTGGCGGCTGCCCAGACCACCCCGGTCGTGCCCGACGCGGGCACCATCCTGCGCCAGTTGCAACCGGCCACGCCCGCCAATACTTCCCCCGGTGCGCCGGCGCTGCGCATCGAGCAGAAAGAGGGCGCGCCGCTGCCTGCCAGCGCGCCATTTTCCGTCACGCGCATCGAGATCGCCGGCAACAGCGCGTTCGATACGGCCACCTTGCAGGCGCTCGTCGCCGACGCCCAAGGCACGACGGTGTCGCTGGAGCAGCTGGGAGAACTGGCTGCCCGCATCACCAGCTATTACCGGCTCAACGGCTATCCGCTGGCGCGCGCCATCGTACCCGCCCAGACCATCCGCCAGGGCGCCGTGCGCATCGAGGTACTCGAAGCGCGCTACGGCCAGGTGGGCATCGACAACCGCAGCGATGTCAGCGATGCCTTGCTGCACGCCACCCTGGCACCGCTGCAAACGGGCCAGACCATCAGCCAGGCAGAACTCGACCGCAGCTTGCTGCTGTTGTCCGACGTGCCGAATGTCGCCATCACGGCCACGCTCAAGCCCGGCGCCGAGGTGGGCGGCTCCGACCTGCTGGTCCATGCCTGGTCCGGTCCGCGCGTGGCGGGCGCTGCCTTCCTCGACAACAATGGCAACCGCTACACGGGACGCGCCCGCCTTGGTGCCACCGTGTACCTGTACAACCCGCTGCACCAGGGCGACGTGGCCAGCGCCAGCGTGCTCAGTTCGGGCAAGGGCATGTCGTATGCGCGTCTCGGCTATGACCTGCTGCTGAACGGCGCCGGCACGCGCGCCGGGGTGGCCCTGTCCGCCCTGCGCTACCGCCTGGAAGGCGCCATGCAGCCGCTGCATGCACATGGTACGGCCCAGGTCGCCAGTGGCTGGCTGCGCCATCCGCTGCTGCGCAGCCGCGAGGCCAATATGTCGATCCAGCTGCAATACGACCAGGTGCACTTGCGCGACCGCATCGACGCCAGCGCCATGCGCAGCGACCGCCGCCTGGATAACTTGAGCGCCACCCTCGGTGGCGACGTGCGCGATGCCTCCCTGGCCGGCGCCATCACCAGCTGGAGCGTGGCCGCGACGGCTGGCAAGCTCGACATCAGCGACCCGCTGGCACGCCTGAACGACGCCTTCAGCGCACGCAGCCATGGCAATTACGCGAAATGGAATGTCAACCTGTCGCGCCTGCAAAACCTGGACCAGCGCAACGCCGTGTACCTGGCCTTCGCGGGGCAGTGGGCGGACAGCAACCTCGATTCATCCGAAAAGATGAGCGTGGGGGGCCCGTACACGGTGCGCGCCTATGACGTGGGCGCGGCCGCTGGCGACCTCGGCTATTTTGGCAGCGCGGAATGGCGGCATGAGCTCAGCGCCAGCGACGCGGGACAGTGGCAAGCCGTGGCCTTCGTCGACAGCGCGCGCGTGACGGTGAACCAGCAGCGCTGGACGCCAGGCCCGAACAGCGCGCGCCTGCACGGCGCCGGGCTGGGCGTGAACTGGGCTGGCGGGCAGCAATGGAATGCGCGCGCATACGTCGCCAAGCCCATCGGCAGCACGCCCGTCCTGCTGGCCTCGCGCAGTTCCGCCCGCCTGTGGGTGGAACTCAATCGCCGCTTCTGATGCGGCAATGACAGCCGGAAGCCGGTTTCCGGCTGTCATTTGATACAGCGCAAGACTTATCCACCAGCTTTCCACTAGCTATGCAGCGCTTTTCCACAGGCTTACCCACAGCATGAGCAGGGATGCTCACGGCAAAAACATAGTTATCCCCACTTGTACCCACGCTATCCAGCGCTTATCCGCAGGCTTACGCACAGACTTATCCACAATACGCGGGTAAACGCCATTGCGGCCATCGCAGCGGCTTGAGATCCGCAGGAAATGGATGGACAGGTGCATGACAGGCGACATTGACACATTTACCAACAGCTTATGCGCAGGCTTGCGCACAGGCTTATCCGCCACTTGTGCAGTGGCTTGCCCACAGAGTTATCCACATAAAAAAAGGCAGGCCACGTGGCCTGCCTGAGCGCAAGGATGGAAGTCGCGCTTACTTCTTGATTTTGACGGGACGCGTCCAGCCCTCGATGGTCACCTGGCGCGCACGCGACACGGTCAGCTTGCCTGCCGGCGCGTCTTTCGACAAGGTCGTGCCGGCGCCCAGGGTGGCGCCCTTGCCGACGGTGACGGGCGCGATCAGCTGGCTGTCGCTGCCGATGAAAGCATCGTCTTCGATGACCGTGCGGAATTTATTCACGCCATCGTAGTTGCAGGTGATCGTGCCGGCGCCGATGTTGACCTTCGAGCCGATGGTGGCGTCGCCGATGTAGGCCAGGTGGTTGGCCTTGCTGTGCGCGGCGACCTGGCTGTTTTTCACTTCGACGAAGTTGCCGATATGCACGTCTTCCGCCAGCACGGTGCCCGGGCGCAGGCGCGCGTACGGGCCGATGATGGAAGCGGCGCCGACGACGGCATCCTCGATATGACAGAAGGGCTTGATGTGCGCGCCAGCCGCCAGCGTGGCGTTGATGATGACGTTGTGGGCGCCCACGCGCACGCCATCGCCCAGTTCCACCCGGCCTTCGAACACGCAGCCCACGTCGATGGTGACATCGCGGCCGCAGATCAGTTCCCCACGCACATCGATGCGGGCCGGATCGAGCAGGGTCACGCCCCGTTCCAGCAGCGCTTGCGCGATATTGTTCTGGTGGATGCGTTCCAATTGCGCCAGTTGCACCTTGCTGTTGACGCCCGCCACTTCCCACACGGCAGCCGGGTGGGCCGAGGTGACGGCCACGCCATCGGCCACGGCCTGGGCGACGATATCGGTCAGATAATATTCCCCTTGGGCATTGTCATTCGACAAGGCCGACAGCCATTGCTTCAGCTGCACGGTGGGCGCGACCATGATGCCGCTGTTGATCTCCTTGATGGTGCGCTCTTCCGGCGTGGCATCCTTTTCCTCGACGATGCGCACGATGGCGCCGTTGTCGCGCACGATGCGGCCCAGGCCGAAAGGATCGTCCTGTTCCACGGTCAGGATGGCCAGCTTGTCCTTGCCGGCCGCCTGCACCAGCTGCTGCAGGGAGGCGGCGCTGGTCAGCGGCACGTCGCCGTACAGGATCAGGGTCGGCACGGAGTCATCCAGCAAGGACAGCGATTGCTGCACGGCATGGCCCGTTCCCAGCTGCTGCGCCTGCTCGGCAGCGTCGATCTGCACGGCATGGTTCACCTTGTAGCCGTCGAGCAACTTCAGCACCGCTGCGCCCCCATGCCCGTAAATCACGCATAATCGGGACGGCGCCAGGGTGCGCGCCGTATCGATCACATGCGACAGCAGCGGCTTGCCAGCCAGCGGGTGCAGTACTTTGGGCAGGGCCGACTGCATGCGTTTCCCCATACCGGCGGCGAGAATGACAACGTTCATAGACCGTAATTTTTATAAGTTAAGAATATGAAAAAGTTTAACACGCAGGCCCCGTCTTCCACGCCCTTTAGCCGGTTTACTTATGCCGTGCTGGCCCTCCTGCTGGTCGTCATGGCCGGCTGCAGCGGCTTGCGCCTGGCCTACAACAACGGCGATACCGTGCTGTACTGGTGGCTGAACGCGTACGTCGACCTGGACCGCGACCAGAAGGGCTGGGTGCGCGAAGACATCGACAAGCTGTTTGACTGGCACCGCAAGACGCAATTGAAGGATTACGTGGAAATCCTGCGCACGGGCCAGAAGCAGCTGCAGGGCAATATCACGCAAGCGGACCTGATGGCTGACTACGGCGAGATCAAGCAGCGCACCGAGGCGCTGCTGCTGAAGGCGGCACCCGAGCTGGCCGACCTGGCCCGCTCGCTCAAGCCCGAGCAGATCGCGCAGATGGAAAAGAAGTTCAAGTCGAACAATGACGATTACAGCAAGAAATACCTGAGCGGCGACCAGGACAAGCGCCAGAAGCTGCGCTACAAGAAAGCCATGGAACAATTCGAACTGTGGTTCGGCAGCTTCAGCAGCGAGCAGGAAGCCATCATACGCAAGGCGTCCGACGCGCGTCCGCTGAACAATGAGATCTGGCTCGACGAACGCATGCGGCGCCAGCAGAACGTGTTGAACCTGGTCAAGAAAATCCACCAGGAAAAACTCGGCAAGGAAGCCAGCGTGACCTTGATCAACACCCTGATCAAGGACAGTTTCGAGCGCCTCGAGCATTCCGAGCGCAAGGCCTTTTTTGACAGCTATGAAGCGAGCACGGCGCAAATGGTCTTGACGGTGATCAAGATCGCCACGCCCGCGCAAAAAGCCCACGCCATCAAGCGCATGCAGGGCTGGATCGACGATTTCAATTCGCTCGCCAGCGCGCCCAAATAGGCGCACGTGAACAGCAGCGCCAGCCGGGGGTCTGGCGCTGGGCGAGGGGGCCATATGCTATAGTGGCCGCCATCGAATCGAAGAAATCCCCATGCAAAAAAAGATTAAAAAACCCGCCAAAGTCCCCGTCCACCACGCGCCGCCACCGAACCAGGTGCGCATCATCGGCGGCCAGTGGAAGCGCTCCGTGCTGCCTGTTTTGCAGGCACTGGGCTTGCGTCCCACGCCGGACCGCGTGCGCGAAACCGTGTTCAACTGGATCAACCACTTGCGCGACGGCGACTGGGCCAATGCCCAGGTGCTGGACCTGTTTGCCGGCAGCGGCGCACTGGGCTTCGAGGCGGCCAGCCGCGGCGCGGCGTCCGTCACCATGGTCGACACGCATACGCCCGTGATCCGCCAGCTGGAAGAGAACAAGGCAAAATTGCGCGCCGACAACGTGCAACTGCTGCGCGGCGACGCGTTGCTGACGGCACAAGGCCTGGCATCGCGGGGCCAGCGTTTCGACCTGATCTTCCTCGACCCGCCGTACCAGCAGGATTTCCTGGCGAAAGCCTTGCCGCTGTGCGCCAACCTGCTCAAGGAAGGCGGCATGGTGTACGCGGAATCGGGCTTGCCGCTGGTCTTCGACGAAGCCAGCGCCCTGGAAAAACCCGAGTGGATGGCGCCGTGGGAAGTCATCCGCGCCGACAAAGCGGGCACCGTTTATTATCATTTGCTAACTTACAACAAAGTGCCGGCAACTGCCTGAATCTGCCTATAAATGAGGCAAAAAGGCTCCCTGACCCGAGGCGTCGCACCAAGGTGGTCACCAATTTCAGGCATAATGCGCGTCTATATTGGTGCATCATCAGGGAGCCGCAATGGTTGTAGCCGTTTATCCAGGAACATTCGATCCGCTCACGCGCGGTCATGAAGATTTGGTGCGCCGCGCATCGGGTCTGTTTGACAAGCTGATCGTCGGTGTGGCCGACAGCAAGAACAAGCAACCGTTTTTCTCGCTCGACGAACGCCTGGAAATCGCCAACGAAGTGCTGGGCCACTATCCGAATGTGCAAGTGGAAAGCTTTTCCGGCCTGCTCAAGGATTTCGTGCGCAAGCACGAAGCGCGGGTCATCGTGCGCGGCTTGCGCGCCGTCTCCGATTTCGAATACGAATTCCAGATGGCGGGCATGAACCGCTACCTGCTGCCCGATGTCGAAACCATGTTCCTGACGCCGTCCGACCAGTACCAGTTCATTTCGGGCACCATCGTGCGCGAAATCGCGGCGCTGGGCGGCGACGTCTCCAAGTTTGTCTTCCCCTCGGTGAACCGCTGGCTGCAAAACAAGATTGCCGCCAACGCTGCCTCATCGCAATAAGTAAGAGTGAAATCATGGCATTACTGATCACCGACGAATGCATCAATTGCGACATTTGCGAGCCCGAGTGCCCGAATGACGCAATCTACATGGGCGCGGAAATCTACGAAATCGATCCCAACAAGTGCACCGAATGCGTGGGCCACTTTGACGAGCCGCAATGCCAGCAAGTGTGCCCCGTCAGCTGCATCCCCTTCAATCCCGCCTGGCGCGAAAGCCCGGAGCAATTGATGGCCAAGTACGAACGCCTGCAGGCGGAACTGCCCGCTTCCAAAGTCTAAGCGTTTCTCCCACGCCACTTCCGGGCCACGTCTGCGTGGCGCCAGCTTCTGCCAACTGTTCTACACTGTGTGCTCGCTGTTCCGCAGCACATGGTTATCCACGGAGGTAGAAGATGCAAATAAGCACATCCCGTTTGATCCGTTCGCTGGCGGCCGCCTGCGTATGCGGCGCCCTGGCGCAGCCCGCCATGGCCGTCGACGTGGGCGGCGTCAAGCTGGACGATACGGTGCAGCTGGCCAGCCGCGAATTGAAACTCAACGGCGCCGGCGTGCGCTACAAGGTCATCTTCAAGGTCTACACGATCGCGCTGTACCTGCCGGAAAAGAAAACCCAGCTGGCCGACATCCTGGCGCTGCCCGGCCCCCGCCGCCTCGAGATCGTCATGCTGCGCGACGTCACCTCCGACGAGCTGGGACAAGCTTTCATGCAGGGCTTGAAGCGCAGTTCCGACCAGGCCGACCGCACGCGCCTGCTGAGCCAGACGATGCAGTTCGGCGCCATGTTCGAAATGGTGCCGGGCCTGAAAAAGGGCGACATTCTCACCGTGGACTGGCTGCCGGAAGAGGGAACCTTGTGCAGGCTAAACGGCAAACAGGTGGGCGACACGGTGCCGGACCTGGCTTTTTATAATGCGCTGCTGAAAATCTGGATCGGCGCCCATCCGGCCGACACCTTGCTGCGCGCACATTTGCTGGGCGACATGGCGTAATCGGCTGGCGGCAGACGTAAAAAAAGCCGGCGCAGGCCGGCTTGGTGTTTTGCAACAGTTGATCGCTCAGGCGCGCGTCGACAGGGCGCGCAATTCGGCCGCATTGCTCGGCGACACGCCATCCATCTTGCCCAGGGTACGCTTCAAGGCTTGCGCTTCGCGCATCTGCTGGCGCGCCAGGCGCTCTTCGCGGCTCAGCTTGGGGCGCACCACCAGCACCATGGCGCGGGCGATGCCCACCAGCAAAGGCTTGAACAGCAGGGCGAATGCGCCCACGGCCACGATCACCAGCACGAGTTGCAGGGCGTTGAGCAGGGAAATCTCCAGCACGGGTGCGGATACTGCGTATAGGGCGGAGGCGAAGGTAGACATACTGTTCCAGTGCATTATAGAATTTGCCAGTACTATAGTGCAGTGCAACATATAAATCTAATTCCATTTCTTGATACCAATTATATGAATCGTGAATGGAAAACTGTAATATTTTTTTACGAGTGAAAATATTCGTGCCCGGCGCGGTTTACACTCTTAAGTAATCAATTCAACTTTTATCTTGGGCTTTCCATGAGTTTTCTGACGCTGGATCTGAACTTGCTGCGCGTTTTCGACGCCGTCATGACGGAACAAAACCTGACGCGCGCAGCCGGCCACCTGGCGATGACGCAGCCGGCGGTATCGAACGCCATCAAACGCCTGCGCGAAAGCCTCGGTGACGAATTGCTGATCCGCACGGCATATGGCGTGAAACCCACGCCCCGTGCCGAGGCGCTGTGGCCATCCGTGCGCTCGGCCCTGGCCAGCCTGGAAGCGGCCGTCACGCCGGAAACCTTCGACGTATCGAAAACGCATGCCACGTTCCGCATGGCCATGGCCGATGCGACTGCCGCGTTCTGGCTGCCTTCGCTGATGCGCTCGATCGAACGGGAAGCGCCCGGCGTCAACGTGCGCATGATGCCGCTGACCACGCGCGAACCGCGGCCCATGCTGCTGCGCGGCGATATCGACCTGGCCGTGGGCTTCTTTCCCGGCGTGGCGGCGCAATTGTCCAGCGAAACGGGTTCGCCCATCCGCCACGAGCGCCTGTATTCCGGCAAGTATGTGTGCGTGATGCGGCGCGGCCATCCGCTGGCCAACAAGGAGTTGACCTTGGATAACTATTGCGCGGCGAATCATCTGTTGGTGAGCTTTTCCGGCCGCGCCCATGGCTTGATCGACGAGGCGCTGTCGCAGATCCACCGCGAACGGCGCATCTTGTTGACGGTCAACCAATTCTTCACGGCCGGTCGCGTGGTGGCCAATTCCGACCTGATCACCGTCTTGCCGCGCCATCTGATCGCCTCGACGGGCATGACGGAATCCTTGCTGTACAAGGACTTGCCGCTGACCCTGCCGGCCGTCCACCTGGACATGCTGTGGCACGAGCGCGATGCGCGCAGCCCCGCCCACAAATGGCTGCGCAATCACCTGGAAAGCATGAACACGCCCACCTTGCGCACGGCCACGGCGGCGGGCGGCGGCGTGGCGCCGAAGCCGCATATCGAGTAAGCCACATCGAGTAACTCTAGCCGGCTCAAAAAAAACGCCTGATGTCTCATCAGGCGTTTTTTTTATGCATGGCTGCTGGAGCGATATCCGACCCGGAAACCGCCCCAGTGCTTGCCGTCGACATGGATGGGCACGGACAAATCGTGCATGACTTCGCCCGTGTCGCGTTTATACGTCTGCAACAGGAAGGGCTTGGTGTTGCTGCCGCAGCGCGCGCCCGTGCGGTCGCTGAAAATGCGCTTGGTGCGGTTATTGACGATATCGGTGGCGTAATCGCCCGTCAGCGGCTGGGAAAATTTCTTGTTGTGCGTTGGAAAATAGCCATTGTTGTCGACGGCGCCCGCATACGCCAGGTGGGGCAGGGCGGCCAGCACGCCTTCCTGCAGGTCCGGCAGCACCTTGTCCGTAAACGCGTCGAATTTCGTGTTGTGCTTGGGCGGATTGGTGTTCGGGATGGGCCGGTAGTGGCGGTCGAACAGGGCTTCGCGCGTGATGCGGCCGGACGCGATGGCTTGTTCGAACAGTTTCCCCACTTCACGCGCGGCGCGCTGGGCCGCCTCGCGGATCTCGTCGTGCGGCGTGGCCACGCTCGACTCGCCCAGGGCGCTGGCAATCACTTCGGCCCGCTCGGCCAGGGCCATGGCCGACTGCGTGGCGCGCGGCAATTCGCTGTTCGTCGACAACATGCTGTCGCGGATTTGCAGGATGGCGTCGGCAATGACTTGCGTCGTGTCGACGTGTTCGCGCGAGGCGCGGGCGATTTGCCCGATCTCGTCTTCCGACACGCCCGACGATTCCTCGATATGGCTGAGCGAGGCATGCACGCTTTCCACATTGCGCGCCGCTTCCGTCACGCCGGCCGCGAGCGAACTCATGCCGCGCGCCGCTTTTTCCGACTGTTCATTGATTTCGCGCACCATCACGCTGATTTCATCGGAGGCTTCCTTGGTGCGCTGCGCCAATTGCCGCACTTCCCCCGCCACCACGGCAAAGCCGCGCCCATGTTCGCCGGCGCGCGCCGCCTCGATGGCGGCGTTCAGCGCCAGCAAGTTGGTGCGCGCGGAAATATCGGAAATGGCCTCCGTGAAACCGGTGATGCGCTTGGATTTGTCCTGCAGGCTCAGCATGGTGCTGGAGGCGCCTTGCGCTTCCTCGCGGGCGTGGTTGATGCGGCGCAGGCCCTGATCCACTTCGGCGCGCGCCGCCACGCTTTCCACGCGCACGCCGGCGGCCACCTTGGCGGCCCGTTCCGCATTGGCGGCAATCTTTTCCGTCATCGCGGCATTTTGTGCGGAACTGTCGGCAATGTCGCTGGCCGTGCGCACGTCAAGTTCCACCTTCTGTTTGACGGAATCGACAAAATACGAGGTTTCCGCCGCGCCGATCATGATGGCATCGATGGCATTGCCCACCGTGTCGGCGAACTGGTGCAAGCCGGGCTCGCCGCGCGGGCGGCCGGCAAACGCCAGCAGCGCGGCGCCGATGGCGGCAGCCACGCAGGCGATCAGGTAGGGATGGTCGCCGCCCGACAGCAGCAGCAGATAGGCCAGGCAACAGGCCACGGCCATGGCCAGGATCGTGAATACAAAGAAACGCACCAGCTGATGCTGCAACTGCTTCATTTGTCCCCCGCTGCGCGAACCCGTCACGCCCCCGCAGGGACGTGCCGTAACCGTATGCGGGTGGGCACGATTGCCCACTTTGCACCCTGAACGTCCCGTCTGCGCGGCGTTTCAGGCGGCTACCGGATAGCAGAATTGTAGTTCTACCCTACAACATTTGTTCCGATAGCTCAATCAGAAAAGTGGGGCGGCTACACCAGGGTCACTTAATCGGCAATTTGGTCGTGTTTTTGACCTCTTCCATGACGGCATAAGTGTGGGTTTCCCGCACACCTTTCTGCAACAGGGTCTTGCCCAGGAATTCGCGGTAGGCGGCCATGTCCTTGACGCGCGCCTTGACCAGATAATCGAAGCCGCCCGCCACCATATGACATTCCAGTACCTCTGGAATGATTTGTACGCTATGCTTGAAGGCATCGAACACTTCCGGTGTCGTGCGATCGAGCACGACTTCGATGAACACCAGCAGCGACACGTCGAGCAGCTGCGGGTTCAACTGGGCCGTATAGCCCATGATGTAGCCGGATTCGTGCAACTTGCGCACGCGCTCCAGGCAGGCGGCCGGCGACAGATTTACGCGCGCGGCCAGCTCCACATTGCTGATGCGTCCATCGCTCTGCAATTCCATCAAGATTTTCTTACTGATCTTGTCCAGCATTCCTATCACCCCCAAATTAATATTATTTGGTTAAATTGTCGCATCAAAAACTATCTATTGCTAGTCCCCTGTATTACCAGAATTAATCCATAAGAATCCCCTTTACAATCGAATCATCTTAACGTCCGACTTTCTGTATTTTTTTGCACCAAAAAAGAGCAAGAATTACGTCAGTTTTCGTCCCCTTTTTCCTTGTAAAGAGTACTTATGCACCCTGCTGGCCCTTCGGCTTTTACCCCGATTCCTTTCGCTGCGCTCCAGGCAGAAATCCTGCCCGAAGCGACACCACAACGCGCCGCCGTCACGGCCGCCTATAGGCGCGATGAGGTTTCCGCCGTGCAGTGGCTGTTGCAGCAAGTGCGCGCCAGCAGCACCGAAACGACGGCCGAGGGACAAGCCCTGGCGCACCGCCTGGTCTCGAACGTGCGCCAAAAACGCACGCGCGCGTCCGGCGTCGATGCATTGATGCACGAGTTCTCGCTGTCGTCGGAAGAGGGTGTTGCATTGATGTGTCTGGCTGAAGCGCTGTTGCGTATACCCGACAGTCAAACGGCCGACCGTTTAATTGCCGACAAAATCAGCAAGGGCGACTGGCGCAAGCATCTGGGCGAATCGCCGTCGCTGTTCGTCAATGCCGCCACCTGGGGCTTGCTGATCACGGGCAAACTGGTCAGTACCAGCAGCGAATCGGGCCTCGGCTCGGCCATGACCAAGCTCATCGCCAAGGGCGGCGAACCGCTGATCCGCAAGGGCGTCGACCTGGCCATGCGCATGCTGGGCAACCAGTTCGTGACGGGCCAGACCATCGAAGAAGCGTTGAAAAACAGCCGCGACAATGAAACGCGCGGCTACCGCTATTCGTACGACATGCTGGGCGAGGCGGCCCTGACGCAGCAGGATGCGGCCAACTACTACGCTTCGTACGAAACGGCGATCCATGCCATCGGCAAGGCGTCGAACGGCCGCGGCATCCGCAACGGCCCCGGCATTTCCGTGAAACTGTCGGCCCTGCACGCGCGCTACAGCCGCGCCCAGCGCGCCCGTGTCATGGAAGAATTGCTGCCGAAAATCAAGGCACTGCTGTTGCTGGCAAAACAGTACAACATCGGCTTCAACATCGATGCGGAAGAGACGGACCGCCTGGAACTGTCGCTGGACCTGATGGAAGCACTTGCCTTTGATACCGATTTGGCCGGCTTCGACGGCATCGGCTACGTGGTGCAGGCGTACCAGAAGCGCTGCCCGTTCGCCATCGATTTCCTGATCGACCTGGCGCGCCGCAGCGGCCGCAAGTTCATGGTGCGCCTGGTCAAGGGCGCGTATTGGGATGCGGAAGTCAAACGCGCGCAAGTCGATGGCCAGGAAGGCTATCCCGTCTACACGCGCAAGGTCTACACGGACGTTTCCTACCTCGTGTGCGCGCAAAAACTGCTCGACGCCAGCAGCCTGATCTATCCACAGTTTGCCACGCACAACGCGCAAACCCTGTCGACCATCTATACGTGGGCGAAACGCGACGGCATCACCGACTACGAATTCCAGTGCCTGCACGGCATGGGCGAGACCCTGTACGACCAGGTCGTCGGCCCCGACAACCTGGACAAGCCGTGCCGCATCTACGCGCCCGTCGGCTCGCATGAAACGCTGCTGGCCTACCTGGTGCGCCGCCTGCTGGAAAACGGCGCCAACTCCTCGTTCGTCAACCAGATCGTCGACGAAAGCGTGGCCATCGATAGCCTGATCCGCGATCCCCTGGAGCAAGCGCGCCTGCAGGGCGGCTTGCCGCACCCGTCGATTCCGCTGCCGCTGGACATGTTTGGCAGCGAACGCAAGAACTCGGCCGGCCTGGACCTGTCGAATGAAGACACCTTGCGCACCCTGGCCGCGGGCCTGGCGCAGCAGCAGGCATGGCAGGCAGCGCCGCTGATCGATGGTGCCGTCAGCCTGAATGGCCCCACGCACATGCTGCACAATCCGGCCCAGCACGACGATGTCGTGGGCAAGGTCATGGAAGCCGGTCCGGCCGACGTGGAAACGGCCCTGGCCAGCGCCAGCGCCTACGCCATGGACTGGCAGACGACGGAACCGTCGATCCGCGCACAAGCGTTATTGCGCGCGGCCGACCTGTTCGAAGAACACCATATCGAGCTGATGGCCCTGGCCGTACGCGAAGCGGGCAAGTCCCTGCCGAACGCGATCGCGGAAATCCGCGAAGCCGTCGACTTCCTGCGCTACTACGCGGCGCAGGTGCAACACGCGCCGAACACCCTGGCGCTCGGCCCCGTCACCTGCATCAGCCCGTGGAATTTCCCATTGGCCATCTTTACGGGCCAGCTGGCCGCCGCCCTGGCGGCAGGCAACGTGGTGCTGGCCAAGCCGGCCGAGCAAACGCCGCTGATCGCCCACCGCGCCGTGCAATTGCTGCATGAAGCGGGCGTGCCGCGCGGCGCGCTGCAGTTCCTGCCCGGCAGCGGCGAAGTCGTGGGCGCCGGCCTGTGCAATGACGCGCGCGTCAAGGGCGTGATTTTCACGGGCTCGACGGAAGTGGCGCAATTGATCAACCGCAACCTGGCTGCGCGCGCCGTGGCCGAAGGCATCGACATTCCCCTGATCGCCGAAACGGGCGGCCAGAATGCGCTGATCGTCGATTCGTCCGCCTTGCCGGAACAAGTGGTGCAGGACGTGATGTCGTCGGCCTTCGACAGCGCCGGCCAGCGCTGCTCGGCCTTGCGCGTGCTGTTCCTGCAAACGGAAATCGCCGACAAGACCATCCACATGCTCAAGGGCGCCATGCAGGAATTGCGCGTTGGCAATCCTGACCGCCTGGCCACGGATATCGGTCCCGTCATCGATGCGGAAGCGCAAGGCAATCTGCTGGCGCACATCAACAAGATGAAAACCATGGCCATCGACCACTATTCGCTCGATTTGCCCACCGTCAAAGGCACGTTTGTCGCTCCGACCGTGCTGGAAATCAAGTCGCTGGCGCAATTGACGCAGGAAGTCTTCGGCCCCGTGCTGCACGTGATCCGCTACAAGCGGGCCGAACTGCCGCAACTGGTGCAATCGATCAACGACAGCGGTTACGGCTTGACCCTGGGCATCCATACGCGCATCGATGAAACCATCGATTTCATCACCAAGCGCGCGCACGTGGGCAATATCTATGTGAACCGCAACATCGTGGGCGCCGTCGTCGGCGTGCAGCCGTTCGGCGGCGAAGGCAAATCCGGCACCGGTCCCAAGGCGGGCGGTCCCCTGTACCTGAAACGCCTGCAGCGCAATGCGCCGGCCGGCGCGCAGCACCAGCGCCAGGCGGCGCCGGCACTCGATGCGCTGACCGTGTGGGCGAAGATGCATGGCCACGACAAGGTCGAGCAGCTGGCACAGGACTATGCACGCACGACCTTGCTGGGCAGCACCACCATCTTGCCAGGCCCGACGGGCGAGCGCAATACCCTGAGCTTTGCCGCGCGCGGCACGATTCTGTGCGCGGCGGCGACTGCGGGCACGCTGATGAACCAGCTGGCCGCCGTATTGGCCACCGGTAACCAGGCCCTGGTGCTGGCGCAATCGGCGGATGTGATTCCCGGCGACTTGCCGGCGGCGCTGAAGGACCGCATCCAGGTCATCAGCAGCCTGGAATCCATCAAGCATGATTTCCAGATCGCCATGATCGAACCGAGTCTCGATGGCCAGCTCAAGCCGCTGCTGGCGGCCCGGGAAGGGGCCCTGGTGGGCACCATCGCCACCACGCAAGAGGGAGCCATCCCCCTGTGGCGCCTGGTCGCTGAGCGGGCGCTGTGCGTGAATACGACGGCAGCGGGCGGGAATGCCAGCCTGATGATGCTCAGCGTCTAAAATATAAGCAGCTGTTGCATGTAAAAAGGGCAGAACCAGTGGTTCTGCCCTTTTTTTATGCACGCTGGAATAAAAAATCAGCCGGCCAGGCGCTGACACAGTTGCTGAATGACGGTAAACGCGTACGGCGAGGCGACGGTCTGCACGAAACGCATGAAGTCGATGGCCGCCTCTTCGTTGGCGTTGTCGGAAATGGTGCGCATGACGGTAAACGGCACGCCCAGTTCAAAACACACTTGCGCCACGGCCGCGCCTTCCATCTCGACGGCCAGCAGGTCGGGAATATCTTCTTTCAGCTGGTTCACATGCGCGGCGCTGCCGATGAACTGGTCGCCGCTGGCGATCAGGCCCCGGTGCACTTGCGCGTGCTGCAAGCCGAATTCCGCGATATCGGCCACCTTGAGCACGCTGGAAACATCGTCGCGCAGGAAATCGGCGGCGGCGGCAGCCAGTTGCGTGCTCAGTTCCAGATCCGTGGCAAAGCGCTGCAAGCCCGTCAGCGGTACTTCGAAGCGGGGAAACAGGGGGCGCGCATCCATATCGTGCTGCAGCAGCGCTTCGGCCACCACGATATCGCCGACTTTCACGCGTTTATCCCCACTGCCGGCCACGCCGGTGAAGACGATGTGGGTAACTCCGTACTTTTCCACAAGGATAGAAGCTGTCATGGCAGCAGCAACCTTGCCCAGACGCGACAGGACGCACACAGCGTCGATATTCCACAGGGTTCCCAGGGTGTAGTCGCGCATGCCGTGCGAACGCCTCTGGGGGCCTTGCATGGCTTCTACGAGCCCCTGCTGTTCTTCGTGCAAGGCACTGATGATGCCTAAACGCATTTTTTTGGGTGAATTCATGCTGTTTTTACAGGTTTTGGGGATTGCCAGACGGTGTATACGGTGAAAACAGCCGTTTCGGCGACTTTTCCACCGTTCGCGTTGGTCTCTGTGTTTTAAATAAAGATATATACATAAAAATAGTAGTGATAGTAAACGGCCATTCTTTTGTGGATAAGTCGGTATACCGTATAAAAATCATCGACTTGGCGCACAAAAAAGTAGGCGCACAAGCATTGTATCTACGGAGGACTTGTTTGGGATAAAAATCGGCTTGTGGACAAAGATCGACTTTTCCCACATCTCATCCTGTGGATATGCAGGCACTTATCCACAGCAGCAAGCAAAAATCACGGATTTTCTTGCTGTCGTGGCATGTTTGACGTGCTTTGCCTATCGCTATCGTTGTCCGGCAACCGACCTTGAGCGACCACGAGCGCGGTTCTTGTACGGACGTGCGCGTTCAAGCGATTCCTGGAAGACGGTTTGGCAGTGGGTCTGACTGTTGCCGTTGGCTTTTTTTTTTGACGTTTTTTGCATGCTTTTTTGAAATATCCCCGGACTTCCGCTTTTTTTGTCGGTTTACAATAGATCTATATATAAAAATAGTAGTAATAGTAAACGCGTTTTTTTCTGTGGATAAGTCGCTTTTTTTCAACAGGATCAATCGTTTACGCGCAAAATAAAGCGTGCATAATCGCTGTATCACGCGAGGAGCAAAATTGTATAAAATGCGGGCCTGCGCATAACTTCGTGTTTACTCACAAGTCATCCTGTGGATATCAAGTGACTTATCCACAATCGTTGTAAATTTCCCCTCTTTTCGATGTCGAACGGCTTGCCGGCACTGTGCCTGCTCAAGCCTGTTGACGCTTCCCTTTTGCAAAACGGTTTGGCAGTGCTGTGCGCGTGTTGTTGGCCGTGCCGGTTTTCGTCGCTCAGTTGTTGGCCCCATTTTTTTTTTAAGCGGTCAACGTTGCTTGCCGTTCTTTTTGAAGACAGCTTGAAGACAGACCCGCGAATGCTCTCGACGGGCAAGGGCAGGCAAAGTGCGCGTTGTCGGGTTTACCTTAACAAGTTCGTATACAAGAATAGTAATAGTAGTTAACGGCGCCTTCTTCTGTGGATAAGTCCCGATTTATCCTTGTAAACAATTGCTTGGCGTGCGGATAAGCGCTGAGTAAGGGTTGTATCTGCCGGGGATGGTTTTGGGATAAAAAAAGGCGTCCCAAAAAATTTTTGTTTACGCACATATCGTCCCTGTGGATATCCATACGGTTATCCACAGCTTGAGGCCCTGTTTGGCGCTGTTTTTAACCTCATCCTGGATGCTGGCCCGTGTCGCTGGCCACGATTAATGTCGCCCTGGCCCGGCACTGGTGGTAATCTCGATGTGGCTCAGCAGCCATGCATGCATGAAAAAAGACAGACTCTGGTAGCGGGACGCGGTGGGGAGACACACGGCGCGACAGCTTGATGGCATACCGAAAGGAGCTTCATTGGAATCGGCAGGCGAATTCGACTACATCATCGTGGGCGGCGGCACGGCAGGTTGCGTGCTGGCCAACCGGCTCACACGCGACAAGGACGCCAGCGTTTTACTCGTGGAAGCGGGCGGCAAGGACGATTACGTGTGGATCCATATCCCCGTCGGCTATCTGCATTGCATCGGCAATCCCCGTACGGACTGGCTGTATGCTACGCAGGCGGATGCGGGCCTGGGCGGACGCAGCCTGATGTATCCGCGCGGAAAAGTCCTGGGCGGCAGCTCGTCCATCAACGGCATGATCTATATGCGGGGCCAGGCCGGCGACTATGACCACTGGGCCGACCTGACGGATGACGCATCGTGGCGCTGGGACAAGGTCTTGCCGCTCTTTAAACAAAGCGAGGATTACTACGGCGGCGCCTCGGAAAACCATGGCGTGGGTGGCGAATGGCGCGTGGAAAAGCAGCGGCTGTCGTGGGATATCCTGAACGCGTTCCGCGATGCGGCGCAGCAGGTCGGCATTCCGAAAACCAGCGATTTCAATGGCGGCGACAATGGCGGCAGCGCATATTTCGACGTCAACCAGCGCCGCGGCATCCGCTGGAATACCTCGAAAGCGTTCTTGAAACCGGCGTCGCGGCGCCCGAACCTGACCATCATGACGGGTTGCCACGTGGAACGTCTGTTGCTGGAAACGACGGAAGCGGGACCCCGCTGCGCGGGCATCGTGTTTACGGGCGGCGGCACGCAGTGGCAGGCAACGGCCCGGCGGGAAACCCTGCTGACGGCGGGCGCCATCGGCTCGCCCCAGTTGCTGCAACTGTCCGGCATAGGCCCGGCCGCCTTGCTGCAGCAGCACGGCATCGCGCCCGTGCTGGATGCTGCTGGCGTGGGCGGCAATCTGCAGGATCATTTACAGCTGCGCATGGTTTTTAAAGTGCAGGGCGTCAAGACCTTGAACGTGATGGCCAGCAATATCGTGGGCAAGATGCAGATCGGCTTGCAATATGCGCTGTTCCAGAGCGGACCCATGTCGATGGCGCCGTCGCAGCTTGGCGCATTTGCCAAGTCCGATCCCCAGCAAGCCACGCCGAACCTGCAATACCACGTGCAGCCGCTGTCGCTGGATAAATTCGGCGAACCGCTGCATGCGTTTCCCGCCTTTACGGCCAGCGTCTGCAATCTGCGCCCCACCTCGCGCGGCCACGTGCAGATCGCCTCGGCCGACAGCTATGCGGCGCCGAACATCGTGCCCAACTATCTCAGTACGCCGCAGGACCGCAAGATAGCGGCCGACGCCCTGCGCCTGACGCGCTCCATCGTTGCCGCGCCGGCGCTCAAGCGGTTTGCGCCGCAGGAGTACAAGCCCGGCGTGCAGTTCCAGACGGAGGAAGAACTGGCGCAGGCGGCCAGCCAGATCGGCACCACCATCTTTCATCCGGTGGGCACTTGCCGCATGGGCGTGGCCGGCGATCCGTCCAGCGTTGTCGACAGCACCTTGCGCGTGATCGGCGTGGCGGGTTTACGCGTCGTCGACGCTTCCATCATGCCGTACATTACTTCTGGTAATACAAACTCGCCCACCGTGATGATCGCGGAAAAAGCGGCGCAAATGATACACGCGGCCTGGAAATAGCTGGGCAAAGCCGCGAGTTTGCGCCATTCGGGCGAGCGAAAAATCCCCGTAGTTATACTGTATTGTGCGTTAAATTTAAGTTGTGTATTATAAAAATGACTAAGTAGTACAAAAAGTACAACTAGGAGACACGATGTCAAACGTAATCTTGGAAACAAGAAATTTGACCAAGGAATTCAAGGGTTTCACCGCGGTGAGCGAGGTGAACCTGAAGGTAGAGCGGGGCCATATCCACGCCTTGATCGGTCCTAACGGCGCCGGCAAGACCACGTGTTTCAACTTGCTCACCAAATTCCTGGTTCCCACTTCCGGACAGATCCTGTTCAATGGAAAAGACATCACGGCCGCCAAGCCGGCGCAGATTGCCCGCATGGGCGTGATCCGTTCATTCCAGATTTCCGCCGTCTTCCCCCATCTATCGGTGCTGCAAAATGTGCGCATCGGCTTGCAGCGCCAGCTCGGTACCTCGTTTCACTTTTGGCAGAGCGAACGGGCATTGAATCAGCTCAACGACCGCGCCATGGCCTTGCTGGCCGAGGTCGACCTGACGGAGTTTGCCGACACCATCACGGTCGACATGCCGTACGGCCGCAAGCGGGCGCTGGAAATTGCCACCACCCTGGCGATGGAACCGGAAATGATGCTGCTCGATGAGCCCACGCAGGGCATGGGCCACGAAGACGTGCACCGCGTGACGGAACTGATCAATAAGGTGTCGGCCGGCCGCACGATTTTGATGGTGGAACACAATATGAGCGTGGTTTCCGGCATCTGCGACAAGATTTCTGTCTTGCAGCGCGGCGCCATGCTGGCCGAAGGCAGCTACGCGGAAGTGTCGCGCAACCCGCAAGTGATGGAAGCGTACATGGGCACCACCCACGCGGAACTGGAAGGGGCGCATTGATGGCGACACAAGTGAATGGCAGCGCACCCGCGCTGGAAATTACACAGCTGCATACCTGGTATGGCGAATCGCACATCCTGCATGACGTCAATCTGAAAGTGCAGCAGGGCGAAGTGGTGACTTTGCTGGGCCGCAACGGCGCCGGCCGCACCACCACCTTGCGCGCCATCATGGGCTTGACGGGCGCGCGCACGGGTTCCATCAAAGTCAACGGCGCCGAAGCGATCGGTTTGGCCACGCACAAAATCGCCCACCTGGGCATCGGGTATTGTCCCGAAGAGCGCGGCATTTTTTCCTCGCTGTCGACGGAGGAAAACCTGCTGCTGCCGCCCACCCTGGCCAGCGGCGAAAAGGGCATGTCGGTGGAGGAAATCTACGCCATGTTCCCGAATCTGCAGGAGCGCCGCCACAGCCAGGGCACGCGCTTGTCGGGCGGGGAACAGCAGATGCTGGCCGTGGCGCGCATCCTGCGCACGGGCGCGCGCCTGCTGCTGCTCGATGAAATTTCCGAAGGCCTGGCGCCCGTCATCGTGCAGGGCCTGGCGCGCATGATCACCACCCTGAAGGCGAAAGGCTACACCATCGTCATGGTGGAACAGAATTTCCGGTTTGCCGCGCCGCTGGCGGACCGGTTTTATGTGATGGAGCACGGTCAGATCGTCGAGACTTTTGCTGCATCCGAACTGGAGGCCAAGATGCCGGTATTGACCGAGCTGCTTGGCGTGTAGTCCCCATGTAGTCTGTTGTACTCGTCATCGTCCAGCAATCGACTGAATAGCAAACAATAATCCCAACGGAGACACTATGAAACGTAACGCTATCGCCATTGCCACCGCCACTCTTTGCGCACTGGGCTTTTCTGCTGCCGCGCACGCCCAGGTATCGGGCGACACCATCAAGATCGGTTTTATTTCCGACATGTCGGGCGTGTATTCCGACGTCGACGGCCTCGGTGGCGCGGAAGCCATCAAGATGGCGATCGCCGACGCCGGCGTGGTCATTGCCGGCAAAAAAGTGGAATTCATTTCTGCCGACCATCAGAACAAGGCCGACATCGCCGCCTCGAAAGCGCGCGAATGGTTCGACCAGCAGGGCGTCGACATGCTGATCGGCGGCACCAATTCCGGCGCCAGCCTGGCCATGGCCAAGGTGGCGGCGGAAAAGAAGAAAATATTCATTGCCATCGGCGCCGGCTCGTCGCGCCTGACGAATGAGGAATGCACGCCGTACACCGTGCATTACGCGTATGACACGGTGGCGCTGGCGCGCGGCACGGGCGGCACCATCGTCAAGCAGGGCGGCAAGAACTGGTATTTCATGACGGCCGACTACGCGTTTGGCCATTCGCTGGAAAAAGACACGGCCGAGGTCGTCAAGGCGGCCGGCGGCAAGGTGCTGGGCAGCGTCAAGCATCCGCTGGGCGCGTCCGATTTCTCTTCCTTCCTGCTGCAGGCACAGGCCGCCAAGCCGCAAATCCTGGGCCTGGCCAATGCGGGCGGCGACGCCATCAACAGCATCAAGGCAGCCAACGAGTTCGGCCTGACGAAATCGATGAAGCTGGCCGGCTTGCTGATTTTCATCAATGACATCCATTCGCTGGGCTTGAACCTGACGCAAGGCATGTACTTGACGGACGGCTGGTACTGGGACTTGAATGCGGACACGCGCGCCTGGTCGAAACGCTATTTCGCCAAGATGAAGAAGGAACCGTCGATGCTGCAGGCGGCCGACTATTCGGCTGCGGCGAACTACCTGAAAGCCGTCAAGGCGCTGGGAACGGACGACACCGAGAAGGTCATGGCCTACCTGAAAAAGACCAAGATCAACGACATGTTTACCCAGAATGGCGAAGTGCGTCCCGATGGCCGCATGGTGCACGATATGTACCTGATGGAAGTCAAGAAGCCATCCGAGTCGAAATACCCATGGGATTACTACAAGGTCGTGGCCACCGTGCCCGGTGCGCAGGCGTATGTGACCAAGGCCGAATCGAAGTGTTCGCTGTGGAAGTAACGCTGTAGACCGACCTCCAGCGGATCGCCTGCCCGTGCGCGGGCGTTCCGTCCTGCATGCTTTTCGCTCGCAGGGTTCGCCTTGCGCCGCCGCGCCAGTCTGCGGTGGCGTGTTTCCCTTGATACCACACCGTTCTCCGGCGGTGCTTTTTATACTGTGATGCCATGGAAATTTTCGGCGTTCCATTACAAGCGATGATGAGCCAGCTGCTGCTGGGTCTCGTCAACGGCTCGTTCTATGCCATGTTGTCCCTCGGTCTGGCCGTCATCTTCGGCTTGCTCAATGTGATTAATTTCTCGCACGGCGCCATGTACATGATGGGCGCTTTCCTGGCCTGGATGGGCCTCAGTTATTTCGACATCAATTACTGGGCCATGCTGGTCATCGCCCCGATCCTCGTCGGCCTGGTCGGCATCCTGATCGAAAAGACCATGCTGCGCTGGCTGTATAAACTCGACCACCTGTATGGCTTGCTGCTGACCTTTGGTATCACCCTGATCATGGAAGGCGTGTTCCGCTCGTTCTATGGCGTCTCGGGCCAGCCGTATGCCGTGCCCGAAGCGCTGGCCGGCGCGACGGACCTGGGCTTCATGATCTTGCCGAACTACCGCGCGTGGGTGGTGATCGCGTCGCTCACCGTCTGCCTGGCCACCTGGTTCGTCATCGAAAAAACCAAGCTGGGCGCCTACCTGCGGGCCGGCACGGAAAACCCGAAACTGGTGGAAGCTTTCGGCATCAATGTGCCGCTGATGGTGACGTTGACGTTCGGCTTCGGCGTGGCGCTGGCCGGTTTCGCCGGCGTGCTGGCCGCGCCCATCATCCAGGTGTCGCCGCTGATGGGCTCGAACCTGATCATCGTCGTGTTTGCCGTGGTGGTGATCGGCGGCATGGGTTCCATCATGGGCTCCATACTGACGGGCCTGGGCCTGGGCGTGATCGAGGGCCTGACCCGCGTGTTCTACCCGGAAGGCTCGGCCACCGTGGTGTTCGTGGTGATGGTCATCGTGCTGCTGCTGCGTCCGGCCGGCCTGTTCGGCAAAGAAAAGTAATCCTCATCAGTCATGTATTGGAGCTACCACGATGAATAAGAATGTAGGCTACGCCATTGCCTTGCTGCTGGCGTTGGCGGCGCCGTTTTACGGCTATCCCGTCTTCCTGATGAAATTGCTGTGCTTTGCCCTGTTTGCCTGCGCTTTCAACTTGTTGATCGGCTACACGGGCTTGCTGTCGTTCGGCCATGCGGCTTTCTTCGGCGGCGCCGGCTATGTCACCGGCTACGCGCTGCGCACCTGGGGCTGGCCAACGGAACTGGGCCTGCTGGCCGGCGTCGCCACGGGCGCCTTGCTGGGCCTGGTAATCGGCGGCCTGGCCATCCGCCGCCAGGGCATCTACTTCACGATGATCACCCTGGCGCTGGCGCAGATGGTGTATTTCCTGGCCTTGCGCCTGCCGTTCACGGGCGGCGAGGATGGCTTGCAGGGTGTTCCACGTGGAACCTTGCTGGGCATGATAGACCTGGGCAACGACACGGTCTTGTACTACGTCGTGCTGGCCATTTTTGTCGCCGGCTTCGCCCTGATCGTGCGCACCATCCACTCGCCGTTCGGCCAGGTGCTCAAGGCCATCAAGGAAAACGAACCGCGCGCCATCTCGCTGGGCTACGACGTCAACAAGTACAAGCTGATGGCCATCGTGCTGTCCGCCTCGCTGGCCGCGCTGGCCGGCGCCACCAAGACCCTGGTGCTGGGCTTTGAAACCCTGACCGATGTGTACTGGGGCATGTCGGGCCTGGTCGTGCTGATGACACTGGTGGGCGGCATGGGCACCTTGTCCGGTCCCATCCTCGGCGCCGTGCTGATCATCGCGCTGGAAAACAAGCTGGGCGACGTCGGCACCTATCTGGCCACGCACACGGGCATCGAGTGGTTCGGCACCCTGGGCGAATCGGTGGGCATGGTCACGGGCGTGATCTTCGTCATCTGCGTCTTGCTGTTCCGGCGCGGCATCGTCGGCGAAGCCATCGCGCGCTTCGGCGGCAGGGCTGCCAAAGCCGCTGTCTGATTTTCAAGCAACGCCGGACGGATCGTCCGGCGTTTTTCATTGTGCGTCCACTGTTACCTCAACGGAGAGAACCACCATGCAAACGACGATCACGCGCGCCGGGGGCGGCCTGTGCACCCTGCTGGCGTTGGCAGCCTGCGGCAGCAACCATGCACCGGAAGAATTGAACCAGATGCCCAGCTATCTGGGCACGATTGCGCGCGCCGACTACGACGGCAAGACGAATGATCTGCTCACGGCCGGCCTGGGCAAGACGGGGCTGGCGGCCGCGACGCCCGCGTATGCAAACGCCGAGCAGCCGACGTCGGCCGAACTGCGCCGCAATGCGATCCACGCCAACTACCGCGCCGTGCTCGACATTGCCGCCAACAGCGGCTACGGCACCCTGTACGGACCGAACGTGGATGCGTCCGGGAACGTGGGCACGGGCGAGGGCCTGGTCGCGGGCAGCGAATACATCGCGTATGCGGACGATGGCACGGGCAGGAAAAATGTCACCTTGATGGTGCAGGTGCCGGCCAGCTTCGACCCGGACCACGCCTGCATCGTCACGGGCACGTCCAGCGGTTCGCGCGGCATCTACGGCGCCATCGGCAGCTCGGGCGAATGGGGCCTGAAAAAGGGCTGCGCCGTGGCGTATGCGGACAAGGGTTCCGGCACGGGCCTGTATGTGTTCGAGGACGACAGCGTCAACCTGCAGAACGGCGTGCGCGCGGGCAGGGTGGCGGCCGGCAAGAACGCGCTCTTCGCGCCGGACCTGAGCGATGCGGACCGGCTGGCCTGGGCTGCCGCCAACCCCAACCGCATCGCCTTCAAGCATGCGCACTCGCAGCAGAATCCGGAAAAGGATTGGGGCAAGGTCACCTTGCAGGCGATCGAGATGGCCTATTATGTGTTGAACGAGCGCTACGGCGTGCTGGCCCGCGACGGCAGTGCGCGCGTCGTGCGCCTGACGCCGAAGAACACCATCACGATCGCGTCGAGCATTTCCAACGGCGCTGGCTCGGCCTTGCTGGCGGCGGAACAGGATAGCAAGGGCTTGATCGGCGGCGTGGCGGCCAGCGAGCCGCAGGTCCAGCCGGCGCCATCGACTGCCTACAGCGTGCGTCAGGGCGGGGCGCTGGTGGCCAATCCGGGCCGCGCGCTGTTCGACTACGCCACCTATGCGGCCCTGTACCAGCCGTGCATCGCTTCCGTGGCGGGCAACGCGGGACGCTGCACGGCACTCGTCAGCAAGGGTTTATTGAACGGCGCGGACCTGGCGGCGCAGCAGGCGGATGCGAAACAGCGCTTGTGCGCATACGGCTGGTTAGTGGATTCCGATCCGCTGCAGGCGGCGCACGCGGGCACGAATATTCTGGTGGCCGTCACGTATGCGTCTGCCTACGGCAAATTTTCCGTGACGGACAAGGTGTGCGGTTTCACGTTTGCGCAGACTGACCTCAGCGGCAATCCGGTGGCGTTTACGTCGGCGCAGAAGGCCGCCAGCTTTGCCGCCCAGAGCGGCATCGTGGGCAATGTCGTGTATGAGAACAGCGTGGGCGGCGCCAAGGTCTACACGTCCGGCGTGTCGCCCTCCAGCAATCTGGCGGACCAGTCGCTCGACGGCTTCCTGTGCCTGCGCAGCCTGGCGACGGGCAGGAATGCCGTCAACGGCGCCACCCTGGAGGGCACGCTGGGTGGGCAAAGCGCGCGCGTGCGGGCCGGCATGGCCGAGGTGGCGGCCAGCGGCAAATTGAACGGCAAGCCCGCCATCATCGTGCACGGCCGCAGCGACACCTTGATACCCGTGAACCACGCCTCGCGCGCGTATGTGGGCTTGAACGCGTCGGTGGAGGGAGCCAATAGCCGGTTGCGCTATATCGAGGTGACGAATGCCAACCACTTCGATTCCTTCAGCAGCGCCTTGCCGACCCTGATCGTGCCCCTGCACGTGTACCTGAACCGGGCGCTGGACGCCATGTATGCGCATTTGTCTGCCAAGCAAGCCTTGCCGCCATCGCAGGTGGTGCGCACGGTAACGCGGGCCGATGCTTCGACCTTGATCACGAATGTCAACGTGCCGGCGATCGCCGCGGCGCCGGCGCCCGGCAATGCCATTAGCGTGACGGGGACGGTCGTCGACATTCCCAACTAGGCTGTATCACCTATGAAACCTGCGGCCACGTTTTACGTGGCCGTTTTTATTCCCAGGCCGTATCGGGGATATGGCCTAGTCCCTGGAAGACAGGTTTGGAAAACCAGTAGCCCTGCATCAGGGAAATGCCGCAGCTGGCCAGGAAGTCGCGCTCGGCGCGTGTCTCGATGCCTTCGGCCAGCACGCGGACACCGAGCTGATGGCACAGGCTGGCGATGGCCCGCACGATTGCCTGGCGTGGCGCGTGCGTATCGATGCCGCGCACCAGGTCCATGTCGATCTTGATGATGTCGGGCTGGTATTCGGCCAGCAGGTTCAAGCCTGCATAGCCGGCGCCGAAATCATCGATGGCGGTCTGGAAACCGAAGCGCCGGTAGGCGCGGAAGATATCGACCAGGTGGGGACGGTCTTGCACCCGTTCGCCTTCCGTGACTTCAAAGATGATTTTATCGGTGGGGAAGCGGTGCAAGGTGGCCGCTTCCAGGGTGCTGCGGATGCAGACTTCAGGGCGGTAGACGGCGTTGGGCAGGAAGTTAATCGACAGAAAGCCATGCATGCCCAGCCTGGCGGCACCGGCCACGGCCTTGACGCGGCAAGCCTGGTCGAAGCGGTAGCGGTTGGCGTCGTTGACTTGCGCCAGCACGCTGGCCGCGCTTTCGCCGTTGGGGCCGCGCACCAGTGCCTCGTGCGCATAGATGCTGCGCGTGGCGAGGTCGACGATGGGCTGATACGCATACTCGAAGGCAAACGGCAGCGGCGCGCTGTCATGGCAGCCGGCACAGGCACCGTGCGGAAAGCTGGTGTTGTCAGGATGAATGGGGATATCGGGAGGCATCATGGCGGCAGTGTAGCAGGGTAGGTTGGCAGACTGCGTCTGCTGGCTCACAGTGCGGCTGCATAGATGGCGCGCGCATCGCCGCGCGTGACGGGACGTGGATTGTTGCCCAGCAAGCGCGTCTGCAGCATGGCGTCGTCGGCCAGCCGGTCCAGGTCGCCAGCCGCGATGCCCACTTCGCGCAGGGTACGCGCGATACCGGTGGCCAGGGCAATCTCCTGCATGCTGTCGATCAGGGCGTTCGCCCGCGCCTCGTCGCTGCCCGTGATGCCGGGCTGCACGATGGCAGCCAGCTGCGCGTACAGGGGTGCCGCGTGGGACAGATTGAAGCGCAGCACGTGCGGCAGCACCAGCGCATTCGACAAGCCGTGTGGCACGTGGAACAAACCGCCGATGGGATAGGCGAGCGCATGCACGGCGGCCACGGGAGCGTTGGCAAACGCCTGGCCGGCCAGCATGGCGCCCAGCAGCATGGCCTGGCGCGCCGGCAAGTTGGCGCCATCGCGGCACGCCGTGAGCAGATTGCCGGACAGCAGCGACAGCGCCTGCGTGGCCAGCATGTCGGACAAGGGATTTTTCAGCAGGCGGCTGGTGTACGCTTCGATCGCGTGCACCATGGCATCGATGCCGGTGGCGGCCGTCACGGCGGGCGGCAAGCCCAGGGTCAGGCTGGCGTCGAGGATGGCCAGGTCCGCATACAGTTGCGGCGCCACCACGCCCATCTTGCTGGTGGCGCCCGTGGTGACGATGGCGATCTGCGTTACTTCGGAACCCGTGCCCGCCGTGGTGGGCAATTGCACGAGGGGCAGGCGCTGGCCGTGGACATTGCCGATGCCATACAGTTGGGCCAGTTCCTGGTGGCCCGGTGCCAGTACGGCGACCAGCTTGGCCACGTCCAGCGAGCTGCCGCCACCGAGGCCAATAATCAGTTCCACGTGAAACATCCGGGCCTGGGCCACGCCCGCCAGCACGATGGCTTCGGGCGGATCGGCTTGCACCTCGGAAAAGACGTGGGTATCGATGCCCGCCGTCCGCAGGCTGTGCAGGGGAGCATCGGCCAGTCCCGTGCGCAGAAACCCTGCATCGGTGACGAGCAGGGCGCGGCGGACGGTGGGGAAGTGATGGGCGATGTGCGCGCCCAGCTGGGCGGCGGCGCCCGGTTCAACGATCAGATGCGGCACGGTGCGGAACTGGAAGGCGGACATGCAGACTCCTGACGGCAAGGACAGTAGCCAAGCTTACTCCGCTTTCCCGCCCCGCGCATGTTTCACGTGGAACCGTTCAGCCTTGCAGCTGGCTTGCCAGTCCCAGGCTCACGAGCAGCGACAGGCTGGACACGGCGGCCAGTACGCGGAACGTGCGCGCATCTTGCCGGTACTCGCGCACGGCCGCATACGCGAGGCCAACACCCATCACGATGTTGAGGAAGAGCAGGTTTCTCATTCCCACTCCAGCGCGCCGCGTTTCCATTCATAGGCCAGCCCGATGGCCAGCACGCTCAAGAAGCCCATGACGGCCCAGAAGCCATGCAAGCCCAGTTCATTGACGTTGGCCGCCCACGGCATCAGGAAGATCACCTCGATATCGAACAGGATGAACAGGATGGCCACCAGGTAAAAGCGGATGTCGAACTTCATGCGCGCGTCGCCGAACGCTTCGAAGCCGCATTCATACTGCGAGAGTTTTTGCGGATCCGGTTTGTGCGGACCCAGCACGCGCCCCAGCAGCATGGGCACGATGCCGACCAGGATGCCGACGAGAATGAACAGCAGGACGGGAAAATAGTTTTCGAGGAGCATGGGGATTCCTCTCAATGGCTGGACGACATTTTCATCAGTACGATGCCGCACACGATGAGGACGGCAGCGCACACGCGCATGGCATTGAGCTGCTCGCCCAGAAAGACGATGCCGACGATGAAGGCGCCGACGGCGCCGATGCCCGTCCAGATGGTGTAGGCCGTGCCCAGGGGCAGGGTGCGCATGGCCAGCGACAGCAAGCCGAAGCTGGCGATCATCATGACGATGGTAATGACGGAGGGGGTGAGTTTGGTGAAACCCTCGGAGAGTTTCATCGAGTATGCCCACACGACTTCAAACATGCCGGCAATGAGTAATAGTATCCAGGCCATGGCGGCTCCTTATACAGAGCGGGCCGTCCCGGTGTGTTCCCATGATGGGGGAGGCCGTCCTCCTGAATGCTCGTCCCGATGGCCACTGGCGTGAACACGGATGCGGACGATGGGGCAATTGTAGCAAACATTTCACGCTACCGCAGCCCTCTGCCTGGCCACGGTTCGTGTTCCACGTGAAACAGAAATCGCCGTGTGCCTGCCCCTGCTGAGTAAAAATTAAGCAAAAATTGGCCCGTGGAAGGTTGCGCTCGCAAAAAGACTCTATAATCGGAGCTCTCTTCCCGCATTTTTACTTGCACTGTTACCTATTTATCATGTTATTTCCTACAGAATTCGACGTCATCGTTGTCGGTGGTGGTCACGCCGGTACCGAGGCGGCCCTCGCTTCCGCCCGCATGGGGCAGAAGACGCTATTGCTCACGCATAATATTGAGACACTGGGCCAGATGTCGTGCAACCCCTCCATCGGCGGCATCGGCAAGGGCCACCTGGTCAAGGAGGTCGATGCCATGGGCGGCGCGATGGCGATTGCCACCGACGAGTCCGGCATCCAGTTCCGTATCCTGAACTCTTCGAAAGGCCCGGCAGTCCGCGCCACGCGCGCCCAGGCCGACCGTATTCTCTACAAGGCCGCCATCCGCACGCGCCTGGAAAACCAGCCGAACCTGTGGCTGTTTCAGCAAGCGGTCGACGATTTGATCGTCGAAGGCGACCGCGTCGTCGGCGCCGTGACGCAGATCGGCCTGAAGTTCCTGGCGCGCGCCGTGGTGCTGACGGCGGGGACTTTCCTCGACGGCAAGATCCACGTGGGCTTGAACAACTACTCGGCTGGCCGTGCCGGCGATCCGCCCGCGATCTCGCTGTCGGCCCGCCTGAAAGAGCTGAAACTGCCGCAGGGCCGTCTGAAAACGGGCACGCCGCCGCGCATCGATGGTCGCACGATCGACTTTTCCGTGATGCAAGAACAGCCGGGCGACCTCGATCCCGTGCCCGTCTTCTCGGTGATGGGCAACACGGCCATGCACCCGCGCCAGGTGCCATGCTGGGTCACGCACACGAATAGCCAGACGCACGACATCATCCGCGCCGGCCTCGACCGCAGCCCCATGTACACGGGCGTGATCGAAGGCGTGGGTCCCCGTTATTGCCCCTCGATCGAAGACAAGATCCACCGCTTCTCGGGCAAGGAATCGCACCAGATCTTCCTCGAGCCGGAAGGTTTGACGACGCACGAGTTCTATCCGAACGGCATCTCGACGAGCCTGCCGTTCGACGTGCAGATCGCCCTGGTGCAATCGATGAAGGGCATGGAAAACGCCCACATCCTGCGTCCCGGCTACGCCATCGAATACGACTATTTCGACCCGCGCGGCCTGAAAGCGTCGCTGGAAACGAAGGCCGTCGCCGGCCTGTTCTTTGCGGGCCAGATCAACGGCACCACGGGTTACGAGGAAGCGGCCGCGCAAGGCATGCTGGCGGGCCTGAATGCGGCCTTGCTGACGCAGGACAAGGAAGCCTGGGTACCGGGCCGCTCCGAGGCCTATCTGGGCGTGCTGGTCGACGATCTGATCACCCAGGGCGTGCAGGAACCGTACCGCATGTTCACCAGCCGCGCCGAGTACCGTCTGAGCTTGCGCGAAGACAATGCCGACATGCGCCTGACGGAAATCGGCCGCGCGCTGGGCTGCGTGGGCGACGTGCAATGGCAGGCGTTCGAGACCAAGCGCGAAGCCGTGGCGCGCGAGCTCGAGCGCCTGCGTTCCACGTGGGTCAACCCGCGCATTCTGGCGGCCGCGGAATCGGAACGCATCGTCGGCCAGGCCATCGAACGCGAGTACTCGCTGGCGGATTTGCTGTGCCGTCCGAACGTCGCCTACGACACCCTGATGAGCATGACGGGCATGGAAGGCCAGGCCCTGGCCGGTCCCGGCGTGGACGATCCTGCCGTGCGTGAGCAGGTGGAAATCCAGCTCAAATATGCGGGCTACATCGAGCGCCAGAGCAAGGAAATCGAGCGCCATGAACACTATGAAAACCTGGCCTTGCCGGCCGGTTTTAACTACCTGGATATCGGCGCGCTGTCGGTCGAAGTGCGGCAAAAACTCGACAAGCAGCGCCCGGAAACCCTGGGCCAGGCATCGCGCATTTCCGGCGTGACGCCGGCGGCGATTTCGCTGCTGCTGGTCCACCTGAAAAAGCGCGGCTTCGGTGCCGCGCAGACCACCACTTTTAAAGGACGAGGTTGTTGAATGAAGCAGTTTGACCGGGCCGCACTGGCCCAGATTTTGAATGAAGGCATCGCCGCGCTGGGGCTGGACCTGAGCGCGGATCAGACGGAAAAACTGCTCGATTACCTGGCCTTGCTGGCCAAATGGAATAGCGTGTACAACCTGACGTCGGTGCGCGATCCCCTGCAGATGCTGACCTTGCACGTGCTCGATTCGCTGGCCGCCGTGCCGGCGTTCGCGGCGGCAAAAAACGTGCTCGACGTGGGCGCGGGCGGCGGCTTGCCGGGCATGGTGCTGGCCATTGCGCGGCCCGACGTGAAGGTGTCGATGATCGACACGGTGCACAAGAAGACGG
Organism: Janthinobacterium violaceinigrum; assembly: GCF_009208555.1. Lineage (GTDB taxonomy): Bacteria > Pseudomonadota > Gammaproteobacteria > Burkholderiales > Burkholderiaceae_D > Janthinobacterium > Janthinobacterium violaceinigrum. The sequence continues at coordinate 38,976 of NZ_WFLI01000024.1, forward strand.
CTTTCCTGACGCAAGTGAAGGCCGAACTGGGCTTGAGCAACGTGACCGTGTACACGAAACGCGTGGAACAGCTGGAAGTGCAGCAGAAATTCGATGTGATCACCTCGCGCGCCTTTGCCGACCTGTCCGACTTCGTCAACTGGTCGGGCCACGTGCTGGAAGAGGGCGGTCAATTCATCGCCTTGAAAGGGGTGGCGCCGCCAGACGAACGCGAGCGACTGCCAGCGGAATGGCGAGTAACGGAGCTACGCGCAATTGCGGTGCCAGGGCTAAATGCAGAGCGTCATCTGGTCTTTATAGCAAGAGTTTAAGGATTGAAAAAATAAACGGTGTAAATCATATAAACGGTTTATACGGTATAAATTATATAAACCGTATAAATGATTTATATCGTATAAATGAAATAAACAGTATAAATCGTTTCGGCCGGATGCCGGGGCGCACGATGAAGTTTGCACCTATTTACAACTAGAAGATACATGGCCAAAATTTTTTGTGTAGCAAATCAAAAGGGTGGTGTTGGTAAAACCACAACAAGCGTCAACCTCTCCGCCGGTCTGGCCAAGTTGAACCAGCGCGTGCTGCTGGTCGACCTCGACCCGCAGGGCAATGCGACCATGGGCGCCGGCATCAACAAGGCCGGCCTGAAGGCGTCCACCTATGAAGTGATGCTGGGCGAGTCCGATGTCAAGACGGCACGCCAGCGTTCGGAAGCGGGGCGGTTCGACGTCCTGCCGTCGAACCGCGAGCTGGCCGGCGCCGAAGTGGAGATGGTCGAGCTGGACAACCGCGAACGCCGCCTGAAGGATGCGCTGGCCGAAGTCGACGGCGAATACGACTTCATATTAGTAGATTGCCCACCGGCATTATCGATGCTGACCCTGAACGGCCTGTGCGCCGCGCATGGCGTGATCATCCCGATGCAGTGCGAGTACTACGCGCTGGAAGGCTTGTCCGACCTGGTCAACACCATCAAGAAGGTGCACGCGAACCTGAATCCGGACCTGAAGATCATCGGCCTGTTGCGCGTGATGTTCGATCCGCGCATGACATTATCACAACAGGTATCGGCCCAGCTGGAGCAGCACTTCGGCGACAAGGTCTTCAATACCATCATCCCGCGCAACGTGCGTCTGGCCGAAGCGCCGTCGTACGGCTTGCCCGGCGTGACCTTCGACCCCAGCTCGAAAGGTGCGCAGGCCTATATCGCCTTCGGCGCCGAGATGGTCGAACGCATCAAACATATGTAAACAAGGGGCGAGCGCCTGCACATTATGATGTAAGCGCTTACTCTGAAAACACGATTAGGACAGCATGGCTACGAAAAAATTAAAAGGACTGGGTCGCGGACTCGACGCCTTATTGGGCGGCGGCGGCGACTTTGCCAGTCCGGACACGAATCAACCGTCGAACTTGCCCGTGTCACAAATGCAAGCCGGCAAATACCAGCCCCGCACGCGCATGGACGAGGGGGCCCTGAATGAACTGGCCGCCTCGATCAAGGCGCAAGGATTGATGCAGCCTATCCTGGTGCGCCCGATCGGGCAGGACACCCTGAGCGGCGTGATCAAATATGAAATCATCGCCGGCGAACGCCGTTTCCGCGCCTCGCAACTGGCGGGCCTGACGGAAGTGCCGGTACTGGTGCGCGATGTGGACGACCTGGCCGCCGCGGCCATGGCGCTGATCGAGAACATCCAGCGCGAAGACTTGAATCCGCTGGAAGAAGCGCAGGGCATCCACCGCCTGATCGCCGACTTCAATTTTACGCATGAGCAAGCGGCCACTGCGCTGGGACGCTCGCGCAGCGCCGTGTCGAACCTGTTGCGCCTGATGAACCTGGCCAATCCCGTGCAGACCATGCTGATGGCCGGCGATATCGACATGGGCCATGCGCGCGCGCTGCTGGCCGTCGATGCGGCCAGCCAGATCACCCTGGCCAACCAGGTGGTGGCCAAGCGCCTGTCCGTGCGCGAAACGGAAAAGCTCGTCACGCGCACGGTCGAGGAAGCGGCCAACCCCGTCGAGCCGCGGCAGAAGGAAAAGTCCGGCGACATGGCGCGCCTGGAAGAAGAGCTGTCCGATGCGCTGGCCACGCCCGTGGTATTCAAGATGGGGAATAAAGGCCGTGGCCAATTGGTGATCGATTTTGCCGATCTTGACGTGCTCGATGGATTATTGACGCGCTTGCGTGGTTAAATAGCAAGTTGGCAAAAACGGGAAAATGGCAAGCCACAAGCGCTCTGGACAAGCTGTCAACGCTTTCCAGGCGCAGTGCATAATTCCTTGATAACACGGCTGGAAGCGGCCAGACAAGCGACTTTGCCATATAGTGGTGCAAAAGGCGGCGAATAGTCGGTAAAGCGTCAGTTTCACGCAGCAATTGCCCTGCTGCGGTGCAGCAACGTTTGACTCTATAGATCAAAGCCAACTATAATCCCGTGTCTTTGCGTGTGTAGATTTTTCTGGGAACCTGGCAATTGAGTGATTCACAACAAAGTATTGCCAAACCCGTCTACAAAGTAGTTGCATTGCAGCTAGCAATCGCTATCAGTTTTGCCACCGTCACCCTGTTTTTTGGCGGCAGTGTCAGAGGCTGGTCCGCCGCATACGGCGGCGCTATCGCAGTCATCGGTAGCCTGGTGTATGCCCTGTTGGTGGTTCGCGGTTCTAGCGACGCCAATAAGGCATTCCGGGCGCATTTGCGCGCAGAAGTGGTGAAAATATTTATCACAGCGGTGCTGTTTATATTGGCACTGGTGTTGTTTCAGTCGGCCGCCTGGTTATGGCTGATCTTGGGTTTCGCGGTGGCAACCTTAGCATACTGGTTTTCATTGCTCGCTGTTTAATCATTGGTTTTGGGGCCGGTTGTGCTCTGAAACGACAAATCTAAATTCATTATGACCACAGAACACGCTATTGAAGCGGGCCATGCTGCCCCGGCCAACGCCACAGAATACATCAGTCACCATCTGGCCCACCTGAGAAGTGCCGACGGCATGATCAATCTGGATACGTTCTGGATTTCGGCCATTCTGGGCTTTGTTTTCCTGGCTGTTTTCTATATGGCGTCGCGCCGCGCGACGGCTGGTGTCCCTGGCAAGTTGCAAAACTTCGTCGAAATGGTCATGGAAATCGTCAATGACACTATTAATGGGGCCTTCCACGCGAAAAGCAAGGTCATCGCACCGCTGGCCATCACAATTTTTGTGTGGGTCTGGCTGCTCAACGCGATGGACTTCCTGCCGGTTGACCTGTTGCCGAAGATTCTGAGCTGGTTTGGCGTGCATAAACTGCGTGCCGTGCCGACCGCCGACGTCAACCACACCTTCGCCATGTCGCTGTCGGTCGTGCTGTGCGTGATCGCGTTCTCGATCAAGGCCAAGGGCCTGGGCGGCTGGATCAAGGAACTGTTCACGGCACCGTTCCATGCGAGCGGCCTGATCGGCACGATCGCCCTGGCGCCTGTCAATTTCCTGCTGCAAATGGTTGAGTTGGTTGCCAAACTGATCTCCCTGTCGCTGCGACTGTTCGGCAATATGTATGCCGGCGAACTGATTTTCATCTTGATCGCGTTGTTGCCTTGGTGGGCACAGTGGGCGTTGGGTGGTCCATGGGCAATTTTCCATATCTTGATTGTAACTTTGCAAGCTTTTGTGTTTATGGCGTTGACGGTTGTGTATCTGAGCCTCGCGGTTGAGAAACATTAATCATTAACTTTATATTTTGTTTTTTTAGTATCTTTCGTTTTTAAATTTAGGAGAATTTTATGCAAGCTCTGATCGCACAAGTACAAAGCATGACCGTTCTGGCAGCAGCAATCATCATCGGCCTGGCCGCAATCGGCACCGCTCTGGGCTTCGCTATCTTGGGTGGCAAATTCCTGGAAGCTTCGGCACGTCAACCAGAACTGATGCCACAACTGCAAACCAAACTGTTCGTTATCGCTGGTCTGCTGGATGCTATTTCGATGATCGGCGTTGGTGTTGCTCTGCTGTACACGTTCGCTAACCCGTTCCTGTCCGCTCTGACGGCTGTTGCTCAGTAATTCGCTCCAACCCTAGGAGAAACTTTTAGTTAGGAGCAAAGGTATGGACATCAATATGTCGCTCATCGGCCAGATGATCACCTTCGCGGTGTTGGTCTGGTTCTCGATGAAGTTCGTATTTCCAGCGCTGAACAACGCGCTGGATGAGCGTGCCAAACGAATCGCGGATGGATTGGCTGCGGCCGATCAAGGTCAGGCTTCGATGGCTGTCGCTGAAAAGCGTGCGCAAGAGGCATTGAACAGTGCACGTGAAGAAGCGTCGCAACGCGTTGCGGACGCTGAAAAGCGCGCGCAGCTGGTTGCTGAAGAGATCAAGCAAAATGCACAAGCTGAAGCTGCGCGTATCATTGCGCAAGCCCAGTCGGACGCCGAACAGCAACTGTCGAAAGCACGCGAACAATTGCGCGCTCAGGTGGCTGACCTGGCTGTCAAGGGTGCCGAGCAGATCTTGAAGCGTGAAGTAAACGCTACGGCTCACGCCGAAATGTTGCAGCGTCTTGCTGTCGAGCTGTAATCATGGCAGAACTCGCAACCGTCGCCCGTCCCTACGCGGAAGCTTTGTTCCGCGTAGCCCAAGCTGGTAAGGAGTCAAGCAACCTCGCGGCGTGGTCCGAACTGGTGTCCGAACTGGCACAGATCGGTAGCCACCCCGAGGTACAGGCGTACGCGCGCAATCCGAAAGTTTCGGAAAGCGACGTCGCCGCCACCATCCTGTCGTTGTTGAAATCGCCGCTCAATGAGGAAGTGAAAAACTTCGTCACGATGTTGATCGAAAATGGCCGCATCAGCCTGCTGCCGGAAATCGGCGCGCAATTCCATACGTTGAAAAACGGTCTGGAAGGTGCGGCTGACGCCGAGATCACGAGCGCTTTCGATCTGAGCGAAGGCCAAACGGCCGAGCTGGTCGCAACGCTGGAAAAGAAATTCAGTCGTAAGCTCAACCCTGCCGTCACAGTGGATCCATCGCTGCTCGGCGGCGTGCGCGTGGTTGTTGGCGACCAAGTGCTCGACACCTCGGTGCGCGCCAAGCTGCAGCAACTGCACGCTGCACTGGTGTCGTAAGACACGCGCTTCGGCAGGCCAGCTTAGACAGACCCTTACCCCTCGCGCAAGCTGAGAGAAACACTTTTAGGAGTTAGTATGCAACTCAACCCATCTGAAATCAGCGAGTTGATCAAGAGCCGGATCCAAGGTCTTGACGGCGGCGCTGAAGTGCGTAATCAAGGCACGGTTATTTCCGTCGCCGACGGTATCTGCCGCATCCACGGTTTGTCGGACGTGATGCAAGGCGAGATGCTGGAATTCCCAGGCAACACGTTTGGCCTGGCAATGAATCTGGAACGCGACTCCGTCGGTTCCGTGATTCTGGGTGCCTACGAGCACATCTCCGAAGGCGACACGGTGAAATGCACCGGCCGCATTCTGGAAGTGCCAGTCGGTCCTGAGCTGCTCGGCCGCGTTGTGAACGCGCTAGGTCAGCCGATCGACGGCAAAGGCGCCATCGACACCAAACTGACGGCCGCGATTGAAAAAATCGCCCCGGGCGTGATCGCCCGCGAGTCCGTGTCGCAACCGATGCAAACCGGCCTGAAGTCGATCGATGCGATGGTTCCAGTTGGCCGCGGCCAGCGCGAACTGATCATCGGCGACCGTCAAACCGGCAAGTCGGCTGTGGCGATTGATGCGATCATCAATCAAAAAGGCCAGGGCATGAAATGTATCTACGTCGCGATTGGCCAAAAAGCCTCGTCGATCAAGAACATCGTGCGCTCGCTGGAACAGCACGGCGCGATGGAATACACCATCGTTGTCGCCGCTTCCGCTTCGGAATCGGCCGCCATGCAATACATCTCGCCGTACTCCGGTTGCGCCATGGGTGAATACTTCCGTGACCGCGGTGAAGATGCACTGATCGTCTACGATGATCTGTCCAAACAAGCTGTTGCATACCGTCAAATCTCGCTGCTGCTGCGCCGTCCACCAGGTCGCGAAGCGTACCCAGGCGACGTGTTCTACCTGCACAGCCGCCTGCTGGAACGCGCAGCACGCGTGAACGCCGACTACGTCGAGAAGTTCACCGACGGCGCCGTCAAAGGCAAGACCGGTTCCCTGACGGCACTGCCGATCATTGAAACGCAAGCTGGCGACGTGTCCGCATTCGTTCCAACCAACGTGATTTCGATTACCGACGGTCAGATCTTCCTGGAAACCTCGCTGTTCAACGCCGGTATCCGTCCTGCAATTAACGCCGGTATTTCCGTATCGCGCGTCGGTGGCGCCGCTCAGACCAAGGTCATCAAAAACCTGTCCGGCGGTATCCGTACCGACTTGGCGCAGTACCGTGAACTGGCCGCGTTTGCGCAGTTCGCATCGGACCTGGACGAATCGACCCGCAAGCAGCTGGACCGCGGCGCGCGCGTAACGGAATTGCTCAAGCAAGCCCAATACTCGCCACTGTCGATCTCGCTGATGGCCGTATCGCTGTTCTCGGTGAACAAAGGCTTCATGGACGACGTGCCAGTCAAGCAAGTGCTGTCGTTCGAAGCTGGTGTCCACGCTTACATGAAGACCAAGCAAGCTGCTCTGCTGGCCAAGATCGAAGAAACCAAGCAACTCGACAAAGACAGCGAAGCAACTCTGTCGGCGGCCATTGCTGATTTCAAGAAATCCGGCGCATATTAAGCGGCCAGGCGGCGCCCACCTCGAGTGAGGCGCCGCCCTACGCGCAGAAGGAGTAAGGACTCATGGCATCAAGCAAAGAGATACGAGGCAAGATCAAGAGCGTAGAGAATACGAAGAAGATCACCAAGGCGATGGAAATGGTCGCCGCGTCCAAAATGCGCAAGGCGCAAGACCGGATGCGGGCCGCCCGTCCCTACAGTGACAAGATTCGGAATATCGCCGCCAATCTGGCGACCGCCAATCCGGAATACACGCACCCGTTCCTGGCAGCTGCCCAGGGTACGCAAGCGAAGGCAGTGGGTTTCATCGTTGTCACGACCGACAAGGGTCTGTGCGGCGGCATGAACACCAACATCCTGCGCCAGGTGACGTCGAAGTCGCGCGAGCTGGAAGCAGCTGGCAACCGGGTTGAAGCAGTTGCCATCGGTAACAAGGGTTTGGGTTTTTTGAATCGCATCGGCGTCAAGATCATTGCGCACGCCATTCAAACCGGTGATACGCCCCACCTGGACAAACTGATCGGACCTGTCAAGGTCATGCTCGAAGAGTTCCAGGCAGGCAAGATCGATGCAGTGTACCTGTGCTACACCAAATTCATCAACACGATGAAGCAGGAACCAGTCGTGGAGCAATTGCTGCCCCTGACGGCCGACAAGATGGTCGCCGACAAGGGTGCCCACTCGTGGGATTACATCTACGAGCCGGATGCGCAAAGCGTGATCGACGAATTGCTGGAGCGCTATGTAGAAGCGCTGGTGTACCAGGCAGTCGCGGAGAATCTGGCGTCCGAGCAATCGGCACGGATGGTCGCGATGAAAGCTGCAAGCGACAACGCGGGTAGTGTGATCGGCGAATTGAAGCTGATCTACAACAAGACCCGCCAAGCTGCGATTACCAAAGAACTCTCCGAAATCGTCGCCGGTGCGGCTGCGGTTTAAACGAATTTAACTATATTGAAGGAACGAACATGGCTGATGGCAAAATCGTTCAGTGTATCGGCGCTGTGGTGGACGTTGAGTTTCCCCGCAACGCGATGCCTAAGGTATTTGATGCCTTGAAGATGGCAGGCTCGGAACTGACCCTGGAAGTACAACAGCAGTTGGGCGACGGCATTGTCCGTACCATTGCACTCGGCTCGTCCGATGGCCTGCGTCGCGGCATGATGATCCAGAACACCGGCAAACCTATCATGGTGCCAGTCGGTAAAGCAACCCTGGGTCGCATCATGGACGTGCTGGGCAACCCGATCGACGAATGCGGCCCTGTGTCGCACGAGCAGATCGCGTCGATCCACCGCACCGCTCCTGCATACGACGAACTGTCGCCATCGCAAGAACTGCTGGAAACCGGCATCAAGGTGATCGATCTGGTTTGCCCGTTTGCAAAAGGCGGTAAAGTGGGTCTGTTCGGCGGCGCTGGCGTAGGCAAGACCGTGAACATGATGGAACTGATTAACAACATCGCCAAGGCGCACAGCGGCGTGTCCGTGTTTGCCGGCGTGGGTGAGCGTACCCGTGAAGGTAACGACTTCTACCACGAGATGGCTGACGCGAAAGTGGTCGATCTGGAAAACCCGGAGAACTCCAAAGTCGCGATGGTCTACGGTCAGATGAATGAACCGCCAGGTAACCGTCTGCGCGTTGCGCTGACCGGCCTGACGATCGCTGAATCGTTCCGTGATGAAGGCAAGGACGTTCTGTTCTTCGTCGACAACATCTACCGCTTCACGCTGGCCGGTACCGAAGTGTCGGCACTGCTGGGCCGTATGCCGTCGGCTGTGGGTTACCAACCGACCCTGGCCGAAGAAATGGGCCGTCTGCAAGAGCGTATCACGTCGACCAAGACCGGTTCGATCACCTCGATCCAGGCCGTCTACGTTCCAGCCGATGATTACACCGATCCGTCGCCTGCTACCACGTTTGCTCACTTGGATTCGACCGTTGCGCTGTCGCGTGACATCGCTTCCCTGGGTATCTACCCAGCCGTGGACCCACTGGATTCGACCTCGCGTCAGCTCGATCCGTTGATCGTCGGTCAAGAGCACTACGACACCGCGCGTGCCGTGCAAACGACCCTGCAGCGCTACAAGGAATTGCGCGACATTATCGCGATTCTGGGCATGGACGAGCTGGCACCGGAAGACAAACTGCTGGTCGCCCGCGCACGTAAGATGCAGCGTTTCCTGTCGCAGCCTTTCCACGTCGCTGAAGTCTTTACCGGCGCGCCTGGTAAATACGTTTCGCTCAAAGACACGATCAAGGGCTTCAAAATGATCGCTTCGGGCGAACTCGATCACCTGCCGGAACAAGCGTTCTACATGGTCGGCACGATCGAAGAAGCAATCGAAAAAGCCAAGAAACTTAACTAAGTTAAGTCTGGGCCTAACCCCGCCCGTTATACGGCGGGGTTCTTCAACCCGATAGGACACACATGGCACACACAATTCACGTTGACGTGGTTTCCGCTGAAGAACTGATTTTTTCAGGCGAAGCAGAATTCGTCGCGTTGCCGGGTGAACAGGGCGAGCTGGGTATCTACCCACGCCACACGCCTTTGATTACCCGCATCCGTCCGGGCGCGGTCCGCATCAAGGTAGTCGGCCAGGCTGAAGAAGAGTTCGTCTTCGTTGCCGGCGGCCTGCTGGAAGTGCAACCGGATACCGTGACCGTCCTGGCCGATACCGCCATCCGCGGTCACGACCTGGATGAAGCGAAAGCGCTGGAAGCGAAGAAGTTGGCGGAAGAAAATATCCACAACAAGGATTCGGGCATCGACTACGCGCAAGCGCAAGCCGAGCTGGCCAGCGCGATTGCGCAGCTGGCAGCGATCCAGAAGCTGCGCAAGCTGTAATCAGCGAGCCAGCAGCAAGAAAGGCAGCCTTCGGGCTGCCTTTTTTTTCAGCAAAAATTAACGGCGTTTGTCTTTCCCCCTTTCCAGTCCCGCCTTCAAGATCGTCTTCCACTTGGCGCGCGCGGCGATGCGCTCGAGCGGCGTCTCGTCGATACGGCGCGCGTCGCGCAGCAGCTTGTGAAAATTGCGCAGGCGGTCCCCGTCGACGGCGCCGCGCACGGCGCAACCGGGTTCGCTGGCGTGCCGGCAGTCGCGGAACTGGCAGGTGGACGCCAGCTGCGCGATATCGTCGAACGTGGCCGCCAGGGTGTCCGCATCGGCATCGGCGCGCCAGCTGCGCAAGCCCGGCGTGTCGATGATGCAGGCGCCGCTGGCACACAGGTGCAGCGAGCGGGCCGTCGTCGTATGCCGGCCGCGGCCGTCGCCATGGCGCACGCCGTTGGTGGCCTGTCCGGCTGCGCACAGCGTATTGGTCAGGCTGGACTTGCCGGCGCCCGAAGAACCGAGCAGCACCAGGGTCTGGCCCGCGCCCAGCCACGGTTCCAGGATGGCCACGTCGTACGCATGGCGCGTATCGACGGCAAACAGGGGCACGGGGGGCGGCAGGCGCTGTTTCAGCTGCGCCAGCTTGCCCGCCACGTCGTCGGCCACGTCAGCCTTGCTGAGCACCACCACGGGCGTCACGTGCGCCGCCAGCACGATGGCCAGATAGCGTTCCAGGCGGCGCGCGTTGAAATCCCCATCCATGCCCATCACCAGCAGGGCCGTATCGACATTGCTGGCGAGGACCTGGCGCCGGCCGTCATTGCCGCGCCGCGCGATCTGCGTGACCGGGGATAAGCGCGCCGTTATCCACAGCGTGCCGTGCGCATCGGCTTCGGCGGCGACCCAGTCGCCGACCGTGAGGAGCTGCTCCTGTTCCAGCAGTGCGTGCAGCAGCTGCGGCAGCATCTGCGCCGGGCTTTCCCGCAAGCCGTCATGCACGATGATGCTGTCGCGGTGCACGGCGCTCACGCGCAGCAGCTGCGCTGCGGGGGAAGGGAGTTCGAGTTGGGCGGCTGCGCTGGCGATGGCCTGCTGCAGTCCGATGGGGCGTAGTTGCGCAAAATCGAGTGCGATCATGGTAGCGTGATTCCAAATTCTGTCGTCCGCGTGCGGACATGTCGCCTGCGCGTGCAGGCACCGCCAGTCGCGATGACTGGCACGAAAGAAAGGGAAGTCGGCTACGCGATCACGCGTATGGGCAATTGCAGGCTAAAGGTATGAGCCGGGAAAGACAGTGATCAGGCAGCCGACAGCACGGCAGTATCCGAATGGCGCATGTTGTCTACTCCTGTTGTGTGATGGAAAACGCCAGTGTGCCAGCGGCGTGCGCCGCCGTCAATGGATGGCGTGGTTCAGCTGCACATGCCGTAGGCGCTGCGCTCGGGGAAATAGCGGTAGGTAAACGTGCGCACGGGGTAGCGCTTGCCGCCGACGAGCATGTCGGGCATGGACAGATCGAAACGCTGCGGCAGCTGGCGCGGCAGTTGCAGCCGCAAGCGCCACTGGGTTTCCTTGCTGCTGCCCACGGCGGCAAACATGATGGGCAGCTGCTCGATGACGTCGACGATTTCCGCCTTCTGGTTCATGCCGCGCTGGTAAATGGTGAGTATCTTGGCGGCGGCGAACGGCGGCTTCTTTGGTTCTTCCAGCAAAAAGGACAGGCGCGTAAAACTGGCTTGCGTACCGACCGGCAAGGTAAAAATGAGCGCCAGTTCCGTGCCGCCATCCTTCAGCGTGACGGGCGGCGTGGCATAGATACTGATGCCGCGCGGCAGCTCGAAACGCGAGCCTTCCGTCCACGTCTTGCACTCGGGCGTGGTGGCCTGGTACAGGCTGGGCGCCGTATAGTCATCGCAGGCGGCGACGAGCAGTAAGAGTGGCAGCAGGGACAGGGCGGAACGGCGCATGGCAGGCAGTGGTTGGGGGAACGAGCCGACAGTGTAAGCGATCGCCACGCGATCCACCAGCGACGCTAGGCGTGGCCGGGCGGCGCGCGCCGCACCGACTGCAGCTGGCAGTGCGCCGCCTGCAGCGCTTCCTTGAGGACGTCCAGGGCCAGTTGCGGCCGCGCCGCGCCGCACATGAAGATATCGACGGCGGCAAAGCTGCATTCGGGCCAGGTGTGGATGGAAATGTGCGATTCGGCCAGCAGCACCACGCCCGTGACGCCCTGGCCCGCGCCAAAGCTGTGGAAATGGCTGTGCAGCACCTGGGCGCCGGCCGTGGTGGCTGCTGCGCGCAGCAGGCGTTCGAGCGCCGCGCAGTCGCGCAGGCGTTCCGGCGCGATGCCCGACAGGTCGGCCAGCAGATGGGTGCCCAGCGGCAGATGCGGTGTGGCTGCCATGCCTATTTGTGGCTGCCGCCGCTGGAACCGCCGCCATAGCTGCCGCCGCCGCTGCCCGTGCGCGAGCTCCAGCTGCTGCCGCTGCTGCTGCCGGCGACCTTGAACATGCGCACCCAGTTGGCGGCCGTGACGGAAAACGTCACCATCAAGGCATAGATCACATATCTACTCATGGGGGATTCTTTGCATTCTTGTCGAGAAAAACGGCCGGCAGGAACAGCGCCAGGCAGCCCAGCAAACTCCACATCAGGGTGCTGGAGAACGAGACGAACATCGGGATCGCATTCAGGACCAGCACGATGACGATGAAGACCTTGGCGATGCCGCGGTGGCTCAGCTGGATATGCTGCACCTTGTCGCCGCCGTGGAAGGCGGCGCCGAACCAGGCGGCCATCTGGTCGTAGGCGACGGGGATGGAGCGCGACCAGGTCATTTCCTCGCCCGTGACCTCCGCCGCCAGCTTGGTCTGCCCCTGTTCGAATTCAAACACGCGCGTGCTGTCGCCCACGGCCACCTTCCAGTTGAAGGCGCCTGCCGCATACACGACCTGCGAGCCGTAGTCATACAGCTTGGCATAGGTGGCGCCATCGAGCGTGCAGCGCTCCGCCTCCATGGACGGCCAGGTGGGCCAGTTCGGCAGCACGTTGGAGCGCGACCAGCCTTCGTCCGTTTCCACCAGCCAGAAGAAGCCGGCGCGCGCGTTGTACAGCAGGTACTCATTCCACTCGCTGCCTTCGTCGTCGGCGCGGCGCATCATGCCGATCACCGTATAGTCGGCATTGCTGATCTTTGCGCTGGCGCCCAGTTCCAGCGTGATGTCGGCGTTGTCATGCACCTGCTTGCCGATGGCCAGCACCTGTGCTTCCGGGCCGCTGGCGTCGAGCTGTGCGTGGCAGGCGGGGCACACCAGCTGCGCCGCGGCGCCGGGCACGTACTGGATGCCGCTGCCGCAGGACGGGCAGTCGAGCGCATCGAGCTTGCCGCGGTACTTGCCGGCGCTCCTGGCGATGGCATCGTCGTCGCGCAGCAGCTGGCACTGCAAGCCATCGAGGGTGACGGCCACGCCCTGGTAGACGACGGGCTGCGGGCCGTCCGTGTAGTCGAGCGTGACAAAGCTGGCGTAGTTGCGGAAGTCCGCCACCTGGATGCGCCAGCCGGCGCCCACCTTGAACGGCAATTCCCCCTGGCCGGCGATGCATTCGGCATTGCGGATCTCGGCCGCCGTGTACGGCTCGCCGCAGATCGTGTAGCGGCGGCCCGGCGCCAGCTCGCCAAAGGCGGGCAGGGCGTCTTGCGTCGCGCGTTCGCGCGTCAGGGTGTACAGGCCGGACGAGTCGCCCAGCCAGGCCGTGCTGGCGTCGTCGAACAGCAGATACCATTCATTCCACGTGCCGGCGCTGTAGCGCTGCTGGATGCGCCCGACGACGGTGAAGTGGACGCCGTCGTGCACGCCGGCCGTGCCGATCTGGATCGGCGAATAGTCTTCCAGGACGGCCGACATCTTGCCCACGTCCCTGACGGAATCGGCGTCCTTGAGGATGGTGCTGTGGCAGTACTCGCACACGGCGAGCACGGAAGCGTGCGAGCGGAAGCGGACTTCCGCGCCGCAGCTGGGACAGGAAACAGTTTGCATGCAGTCGCGCTTAGCCGATCAGTTTTTTCAACAGTTCAGCCTTGGCGCCGTCGTAGTCGGCCGGCGAAATGAGACCCTTGTCGAGCAGGCCCTTGAGCTTTTCCAGGCGCGCCTCGACCGGTTCTTCCGCGGGGGCGGGCTGCTGCAATGCGCCGCCCATGCTTTGCGCCATCACCTGGCCGATCGACAGCCCGGCACCGAGACCGGCGCCGATGCCGGCCATGCCGCCTTCGTTCTGCGCCGCCAGCGGGATCGCATTGGCCACCTGGAATTTCGTGTAGCCGCTCATCTTGTCGGCGCCCAGGCCGCCCTTCATTCCGGCCGAGATGCGCTCGTCGAGCGCCGCCTGCAATTCCTCGGGCAGGCTGATGCTGGCCACATTGAATTCATCGAGGCCCACGCCATAGCGGGCAAACGCCTGCGCCAGGCCATCCTTGACTTCCTGCGCCATCAGCGCCTGGTTGGCCGCCATGTCGAGGAAGGGCACGTTCGCGCCGCCCAGCGAGCTGGCCATGCTCGACATCAGGATGCCGCGCAACTGGTCTTCCACTTCGTCGCGCGTATAGACTTCGCGCGTGCCGCTGATTTCGGTGAAGAAGGTGCGGGCGTCGGCGATGCGGTACGAGTACATGCCGAAGGCGCGCACGCGGATCATGTCGAAATCCTTGTCGCGGATGGTGATCGGCTGCGGCGTGCCCCATTTGCGGCCCGTCTGCACGCGGGTGCTGAAGTAATACACGTCCGACTTGAACGGCGAATCGAACAGCTTGTCCCAGTTTTTCAGGTTGGTCAGCAGCGGCAAGGTTTGCGTGGTCAGCTTGTGCGTGCCGGGACCGAAGACGTCGGCGATCTTGCCTTCATTGACGAAGACGGCCACCTGCGATTCGCGCACATTGAGGATGGCGCCGTTCTGGATCTCGAAATCCTGCATGGGAAAGCGCCAGGCCAGCACGCCGTCCGTCTCTTCGTTCCATTGCAGTACGTCGATAAACTGTTTCTTGATAAAGCTGCCGAGGCTCATGATGGATATCCTTGAAAAGATGAAGCGGTGTCAGGAAATGCAGGCGGCGTTGATGGCGCCGATCGACAGCGAGATGGCGCCCAGCAGGCCGCCGAAGGCGCTGTTGTTCGATTCGATCTGGTCCTTCGACATGCGCAGCAGGCGCGTGGTCACCAGGTACACGAGCAGCTGCACCACCATGGCGCCGAAGGCCCAGGCGAAGAACTGCTGGTAGTCGGCCGTGTGCATCAGCGACGAGGCGATGGTGGCGGAAAAGCCCAGCAGGGCGCCGCCCAGCGACAGCGCGGCCGCGTGGTTGCCCTGGCGGATCAGCAGCACCTCGTCATACGGCGTGACGCGCGTATAGATGATAAAAAATACAATCAGCAGCCCGGCGGCCAGTATAAGATGGATCAGATAGTTTAGGATGGCGGGCACGGCTTTCCTCGCAATGAGTATTTGATAACGTCAACGCATATTAGAACAAAAAAAAGTCCCATGAACAAAAAGATTCTGATTTTGTCCGTCTTCGTGGTCGCCTCCTGCGGCCTCGCGTATGAGCTGATCGCCGGCGCCATGTCCAGCTACCTGCTCGGCGACTCCATCCTGCAGTTTTCCACCATCATCGGCTGCTACCTGTTCGCCATGGGTGTGGGCGCTCACTTTTCAAAATATGTGCACGATGACGACGTGCTCTCGCGCTTTGTCGACATCGAACTGGCCGTGGGCCTGATCGGCGGCCTGTCGGCCGCCATCCTGTTCATGACCTTTTCGTGGATGGCCGCGCCTTTCCGCACCTTATTGTATGTGATGGTGTTCCTGATCGGCGCACTGGTCGGCATGGAAGTGCCGCTGGTGATGCGCGCCCTGAATTCGCGCCAGACGGAGTTTTCCGAGCTGGTCAGCCGCGTGCTGACCTTCGATTACCTGGGCGCGCTGGCCGTCTCGCTGCTGTTCCCGCTGGTGCTGTCGCCGTACCTGGGGCTGGTGCGCACGGGCTTCCTGTTCGGCATGCTCAACGTGGGCGTGGGCCTGTGGACGATCTGGGTGTTCCGCACGGAGCTGAAGAACCTCACGGGGCGCTTCCTGCGCGCCTGCGCCGTGATGCTGTTGCTGATCGCCGGCTTTGCCCTGTCCGACCGCATGGTGGCCTGGGGCGAGCACGGCCTGTTCGGCGACGAGATCGTGTATTCCACCACCACGCCCTACCAGCGCCTGGTGATCACGCGCTGGAAGGACGATACGCGCCTGTACATCAACGGCAACCTGCAGTTTTCCTCGCGCGACGAGTACCGCTACCACGAGGCGCTGGTGCACCCCGTGCTCGAAGCGCTGCCGTGGGCGCGCCGCGTGCTGGTGCTGGGCGGCGGCGATGGCCTGGCGCTGCGCGAAATCCTGCGTTATCCCCAGATCGAACACGTCACCGTGGTCGACCTCGACCCGGCCATGACGGCCGCGTTTACCACGCGCCCGGAACTGGCAAAGCTCAATCACGGCTCGTTTTCGGACAAGCGCGTCACCGTCGTCAATGCCGATGCCGCCGTCTGGCTGCGCAACAATGGCGACATGTACGACGCGGCCATCGTCGATTTCCCCGATCCATCCAGCTTCGCGCTCGGTAAACTGTATTCCGTGCCGTTCTACGACCTGGTGAAAAAGCACCTGGCGGCCAAGGGCCTGATGGTGGTGCAATCGACGTCGCCCTTTTTTGCCCCGCACGCCTACTGGACCATCAATGCCACCCTGCGCGAAGTGGGCATGCGCACCTGGCCGTATCACGCCTACGTGCCGTCGTTCGGCGAATGGGGGTTTATCCTTGCCTCGCCCCAGCTCGATTACGTGCCGCCGACAACCTACCGCCTGCCCATGCGCTACCTGAATGCGGACACCACGCGCGAGATGTTCATCTTCCCGCCCGACATGCAGCCGCTGCCCATGGCACCGAACCGTCTCAATACGCAGTCGCTCGTACATGAATTCGAGCAGGACTGGCGCCAGGTGATCCGCTGATGCAGCGCCGTTCCTTCATGCTGTGGGCCGCCGGCGGCACCGCGGCGGCGGCGGCCGGCATCGGCAGCATCGCCGCCTACCTGCGCTGGCAGGAGATCACGCCCAAGGTGCTGTACCCGGGCCGCAGCGAGGGGCATTATTTGCGCAAGCTGCTGCGAGAGCGCACGGCGCTGCCGCCACCGGGCGAGACCGTCACTACCGACGTGGCCATTCTCGGCTCCGGTATCGCGGGCCTGACGGCCGCCTGGCGCTTGAATAAACTGGGCCACCAGGATTTCCTCATGATCGATGGGCCGCAGCCGTATGGCAACGCGGCCGGCGGCCACTTCGGCGAGCTCGCCTATCCGACGGGCGGCCACTATCTGCCGCTGCCTTCGCCCGAATCGACCCATGTGCGGGAAATCCTGTTCGACCTGGGGATTATCCAGCGCGATCCGCAGGCCGAAAAACCGTATTACGACGAGCGTTTCATCCTGCACGCGCCCGAGGAGCGGCTGCTGTTCAACGGCCACTGGCAGGATGGCTTCATCCCCACGGAAGGCGTGCCGCCGGCGGAACTGGCGCAGCATGAACGCTTCTTTGCCGAGGTGCGGCGCCTGCGCCAGGCGCATGGCAATGATGGCAAGCGCGTCTTCGTTTTCCCCACCGTGGCATCGTCGCAAGATCCGGCCTGGCAGGCGCTCGACAGCATCACCCTGAAACAGTGGATGGAGCGCGAAGGCTATACCTCGCCCACCCTGCACTGGTACCTGAACTACTGCTGCCGCGACGATTACGGTACGCGCTACGACCAGGTTTCGGCCTGGGCCGGCCTGCACTACTATTGCAGCCGCTGGGGCCAGGCGGCCAATGCGGGCAACGGCGCCTGGCTGACCTGGCCGGGCGGCATGCAGCCCGTGGCCACGGCCATGGAGCAGGCGTCGGGCGTGCGGCGCAGGAGCGGCACGGTGGTTTCCGTGCAGACGACGGCGAAGGGCGTGGAAGCGCTGTGCCTGGAACTGGTCGATGGCCAGCCGCGCACCTACCTGGTCAAGGCGCGCAAGGCCATCTGCGCCATGCCCTTGTATGTGGCGGCGCGCGTGGTCAGCGATATCGCCAGCTATGGCTACGACCTCAAGCGCGATACGCCCGCATATGCGCCGTGGCTGGTGGCCAATTTCCTGCTCAAGCGCTTTCCCGACGAACTGCCGCATGCGCCCCTGTGCTGGGATAACGTGGTGTACCAGGAGCCGGGCCTCGGCTATGTCGTCTCCACGCACCAGGACATCCGCGTGCGCCCGCCCGAGAAAACCGTCTTCAGCGCCTATGTGGCCCTGTCCGACCGCACGCCGCAGGAAGCGCGCAAGTGGTTAGATGTGGCCACGCCCGAGGAATTGCTGGCGCTGGCCAGCGTCGACCTGGAAACGGCGTATGGACGCGATTTTGCCCGCTGCGTGGAACGGGTCGACATCACCGTGCGCGGCCACGCCATGGCCGCGCCCTTGCCCGGTTTTCGCAGCAACGCGGGCTTGAAGGCGCTGCGCGAGCACGACGGCGCGATCCTGTTCGCGCATGCGGATCTGTCGGGCTTTTCCGTGTTCGAGGAAGCGGCGTGGTGGGGAGACCGGGCGGCGCGCCTGGCGGCTAAATAAAAAGGCCGGCGCGAACGCCGGCCAGAGCCCCCTAAGGCTCGAACCTGTGCTTCCTTGTTCTTCTCATTTATTTTTATTAATGACGTCGATGAACACGGCCGCCAGCAGCACCAGGCCCTTGATCACCTGCTGGTAATCGATGCCGATGCCCATGATGGACATGCCGTTGTTCATCACGCCCATGATGAAGGCGCCGATGACGGCCCCCATCACCTTGCCCACGCCACCCGAGGCCGAGGCGCCGCCGATGAAGCAGGCGGCAATCACGTCCAGCTCGAACCCCGTGCCCGCCTTCGGCGTGGCCGTGTTCAGGCGCGCGGCGAAGATCAGGCCGGCCAGCGCGGCCAGCATGCCCATGTTGACGAAGGTGTAGAAGCTGACCCGTTCCGTCTTGATGCCGGACAGGCGCGCCGCCTTCTCGTTGCCGCCCACGGCATACACGCGGCGCCCCATCACGGTGCGGTTGGTTACAAAGGTGTAGGCGACGATGAGCAGGGACATCACGGCCAGCACGTTGGGAAAGCCGCGGTACGACGCCAGCAGGTAGCTGAAATACACCATCACGGCGGCGAAGATGGCGTTTTTCAGCAGGAAGAAGGCGCGCGGTTCGTTTTCCATGCCGTGTTTCATCTGCTTGGCGCGACTGCGCAGCGAGGTGACGATCAGCGCAGCGGCGGCAATCACGCCCAGCAGCAGTGACAGGCCGCGCAGGTTTTCGCCGCCGAACGGGTCGGGCAAGAAGCCCGAGCTGAGCATCTGGAAGCCTTCCGGGAAGGGGCCGACCGACTGGCCCGCCAGCAGCGCCAGGGTCAGGCCCTTGAATACCAGCATGCCGGCCAGGGTGACGATGAAGGACGGGATCTTGAAAAAGGCGACGAAATACCCTTGCGCGCCGCCGATCACGGCGCCGGCCAGCAGGCAGAGGATGCTGGCGGCGACAAAATGCATGTGGTAGTTGACGATCAGGACGGCCGCCAGCGCGCCCACGAAGCCGACCACCGAGCCGACGGATAAATCGATATGGCCGGCCACGATGACCATCAGCATGCCCAGCGCCATGATGACGATATAGCTGTTTTGCAGCACCAGGTTGGTCAGGTTCAGCGGCTGCATCAGGGTGCCGTCGGTCATGTACTGGAAAAAGCCCATGATGACGATCAGGGAGAGCAGCATGCCGTAGTCGCGCATATTGTTTTTCAGGAAGCCGGCATAGCTCTTGGCGGCTGGCGCCGTGCTGGGGGCGGCGCCTGCCGCCGTCCCCGCTGTCAGTTTATTGTCCATTGTTTTCTCCGTGTGTAACGATCGCGCGCATGATGCGTTCCTGCGACGCTTCTGCTGCGCTCAGTTCTGCCGCGAAGCGGCCTTCGTTCATGACATAGATCCGGTCGCACATGCCCAGCAATTCCGGCATTTCCGAGGAAATCATGATGATGCATTTGCCTTCGGCGGCCAGCTCGCTGATGATGCTGTAGATCTCGTATTTGGCGCCGACGTCGATGCCGCGGCTCGGTTCATCGAGGATCAGGATGTCGGGGCGCGAAAACAGCCACTTCGCCAGCACCACTTTCTGCTGGTTGCCGCCGGACAGGTTGACCACTTTTTGCAGGATGCTCGAGCAGCGGATCTTGAGCTTGCGGCGGAATTCGTCGGCCACGCCGAATTCGCGCGCCTCGTCGATGACCGTGCGGGTCGAAACCGCATCGAGGTTGGCCAGGCTGGTGTTTTTCTTGATGTCTTCCTCGAGGATCAGGCCCAGGCCCTTGCGGTCTTCCGTGACATACGCGAGGCCGTGGCCGATCGCCTTGCCGATGGTGCTGACGTCGATCTCCCGGCCATTCTTGAGCACCGTGCCGCTGATGCGCTGGCCGTAGGCGCGTCCGAAAATGCTCATCGCCAGTTCCGTGCGCCCGGAGCCCATCAAGCCGGCGATGCCGATGATCTCGCCCTTTTTGGCGTGCATGTTGATGCCCTTGATGACGGGACGCTCGGCATGCTCGGGATGGAATACGCGCCAGTCGCGCACCTCGAAGATGGTCTCGCCGATGGTGGGCGTGCGCGGCGGATAGCGGTCCGCCATCTCGCGCCCGACCATTTTTTCGATGATGCGGTCTTCGCTGACGGGCTCCACGCGGCAGTCGAAGCTGTCGACCGTGTTCCCGTCGCGCAGCACCGTGATGGCATCGGCGACCCTGGAGATTTCATTGAGCTTGTGCGAGATCAGGATCGAGGCGATGCCCTGGCGTTTCAGGTCCAGCAGCAAATCGAGCAGGGCCGCGCTGTCGCTCTCGTTCAGGCTCGCCGTCGGCTCGTCGAGGATCAGCAGCTTGACGTCCTTGCACAGCGCCTTGGCGATTTCGATCAGCTGCTGCTTGCCCACGCCCAAGTTGGTGATCAGGGTGTCGGGCGACTCCTTGAGGCCCACCTTTTGCAGCAGCTCGCGCGTCTTCGCTTGCGCGTATTCCCAGTCGATGACGCCCATATGGGCCGGTTCGTTGCCGAGGAAGATATTCTCGGCGATCGACAGCAGCGGCACCAGCGCCAGTTCCTGGTGGATGATGATGATGCCGATTTCTTCGCTGTCCTTGATGCCGCGGAAGTGCCGCGTCTGGCCCAGGTAGTCGATGTCGCCCGTGTAGCTGCCATGGCCGTAGACGCCGCTCAGCACTTTCATCAGGGTCGATTTGCCGGCGCCGTTTTCGCCGACGATGGCATGGATCTCGCCGCTGCGTACCTGCAGGTTGACATTGTCGAGCGCAACGACGCCCGGGAATGTTTTGCGTATCCCGCGCATTTCCAGGATAGTGTTCGTCATATAACCTCTCTGGCACGACCGCATGCTGCTTGGCTTCGGTCGTGCGGCAGTCTTGTTCTGGATAGTGCATGAAGCGAAAGGCCCGGCATGGCCGGGCCTTCAGTAGCGTGGCCGCTTATTTCACTTGTGCTTCCGTGTAGTAGCCGCTGCCGGTGACGAGCACCTGCTTCCAGTTCGCCTTGTCGACGGTGACGGGTTTGAGCAGGTAGGACGGCACCACCTTGATGCCGTTGTTATAGGTCTTCGTGTCGTTGACGGCCGGGACCTTGCCCGACATCATGGCGTCGACCATATTTGCCGTCACCTTGGCCAGCTCGCGCGTGTCCTTGAACACGGTCGATGCCTGTTCGCCGCGGATGATCGATTTCACCGACGGGATTTCCGCATCCTGGCCCGTCACGACGGGGAACGGCTGTTTCGGCGTGCCGTAGCCGACGCCCTTGAGCGAGGACAGGATGCCGATGCTCAAGCCGTCATACGGCGACAGCACCGCGTCGACTCTCGCATTGCCGTAATAGGCGCTGAGCAGGTTGTCCATGCGCGCCTGCGCCACGGCGCCGTCCCAGCGTAGGGTGGCGACCTTTTCCATCCCCATCTGCTTCGAGCGCACCACCAGCTTGCCGCTGTCGATGTACGGTTTCAGCACCGACAGCGCGCCGTTGTAGAAGAAGTGCGCGTTGTTGTCGTCGGCCGAGCCGCCGAACAGCTCGATATTGAACGGGCCCTTGCCTTCCTTGAGTTTCAGCGCCGATTCGATATAGCCGGCTTGCAGCACGCCGACCTGGAAGTTGTCGAAGGTGGCGTAGTAATCGATGTTCTTCGTGCCACGGATCAAACGGTCATACGAGATGACCTTGATGCCCTTGTCGGCCGCTTTTTGCAGCACGTTCGACAGGGTGGTGCCGTCGATGGCGGCAATCACCAGCACCTTGGCGCCCTTGGTGATCATGTTTTCCACCTGCGCCAGCTGGTTCGGGATATCGTCGTCGGCAAACTGCAGGTCCGTCTTGTAGCCGCGCTCCTTGAATACCTTGACCATGTTGTCGCCGTCGGCGATCCAGCGCATGGACGATTTGGTCGGCATCGAGATGCCGATGGCGCCCTTGTCGGCGGCGCTTGCCACGGGTATTACGGCCATGCCGGAGATGGCCAGCGCCAGGCTCGCGGTCAGCATTTTCATTGTTGTTTTCATTTCAGGTCTCCACCGTCTTCGATAGTTGAATGTGCCAGGGCCGTCGTCCCAGTGGGCGGGCTCCGTGCGGATGGCCGATTGCAGGCCACGGCTGATACTAGTTTGTCCATCCATCCCCCACCAATCACTTTTTTCACATCGGCGATATCCAAAACGGTATCGATCAGCAGATTGATGCAATGCGCCATGCGGCCCCTTCCAGCCGTGCGGGCAGGGCAGGAAGGCAGGCCGTGCGGCGGCTTTTTTTGGTGCGCTGCAATACCAATAATCATCATCCAATTTGGTGATTTTCGTAATTGCGGCGACACAGGCCGGCGCGCAGAATCGGTCCGGACTTGAAGACCAGCCATCCCGCCACGCTCTTTTGAAAGCTTGCCATGCAGCCGATTTCTCCCGCCTCCCTGTTGCCCGCCGATCTGGCGCAGGCCACCCTCGTCGGCCGTATCTGGCGTGACGGTCCCTGCGTCGTCGCCGTGCGCGGCGGCGAAGCGATCGACATCACGCAGACGGCAGCGACGGTGGCGGAACTGTTCGAGCGCAGCGACGCGCTCGATATCGCCCGCCATGCGCCCGGTATTGCGCTCGGCCCCGTGCAGGCGCTGATGGCGCAGGCCCTGGCCGCGCCAGCCGATCAGCCGCTGCTGCTGGCGCCGTGCGACCTGCAGGCCGTCAAGGCCTGCGGCGTGACGTTTGCCGTCAGCCTGCTGGAACGGGTGATCGAGGAACAGGCGGGCGGCGACGCGGCACGCGCTGCCAGTTTGCGCGCTGCGCTGCAAGCCACCCTGGGCAGCGACCTGTCGGCCTTGCAGCCCGGCTCGGACGCGGCGCAGCGGCTGAAACAGCAGTTGCAGCAGCGCGGCGCCTGGTCGCAATACATGGAAGTGGGGATCGGCCCCGATGCGGAAGTGTTTACCAAGGCGCAGCCCATGTCTTCCGTTGGCTGCGGCGCGCAGGTGGGCTTGCTGCCGTCGTCGGCCTGGAACAACCCGGAGCCGGAAATCGTCCTGGCCGTCAACAGCCGCGGCCAGGTGCTGGGGGCGACCTTGGGCAACGACGTCAACCTGCGCGACATCGAAGGGCGCAGCGCCCTCTTGCTGGGCAAGGCCAAGGACAACAACGCTTCGTGCGCCATCGGCCCCTTCATCCGCCTGTTCGACGACGGTTTTACGCTCGATACCGTGCGCCAGGCGGAAGTGTCGCTGCTGATCGAAGGCGCGGACGACGGCTTCGTGCTCGAAGGCGCCAGCTTCATGCGCGAGATCAGCCGCGACCCGCTGGACCTGGTGCGCCAGACGGCGGGGCAGTACCACCAGTATCCGGATGGCTTCATGCTTTTCCTCGGCACGATGTTCTCGCCCGTGAAGGACCGCGCCGCGCAGGGCGGCGGCTTCACCCACCACCTGGGCGACCGGGTCACCATCGCCAGCGCCGCGCTGGGCGCGCTGGTCAACGAAGTGCAGCGCTGCGATGCGATCCCTCCCTGGACGTTTGGCGTGCGCGCGCTGTACCGGAGCCTGGCGCAGCGCGGCCTGATCTGATTTCCCCCTTCTTATCACGAGAGACACCATGCAACATGCAAGCTATCCCAGCCTGGCAGGCCAACGCGTCGTCATCACGGGCGGCGGCACCGGCATCGGCGTGGCCATCGTCGAGGCGTTTGCGCGCCAGGGCGCCCACGTCACCTTTCTCGACATCGCCAGCGCGCCATCGCACGCACTGGAAGAAAAACTGGCGCATCTGCCGCACCCTCCCGTTTTCCGCTATTGCGACCTGACGGACCTGGACGCCCTGGCAGCCACCTTCGCCGAGATCGAACACAGCGCGGGCGCCACGGATATCCTCGTCAACAACGCGGCCAATGACGACCGCCACCAGCTGCAGGACGTCACGCCCGCCTACTGGGACGAGCGCATCGCCGTCAACCTGCGCCACCAGTACTTCTGCGCGCAGGCGGTGGCGCCCGCCATGCGCGCCAAGGGCCGCGGCGTGATTCTCAACCTGGGCTCGATTTCCTGGCACCTGGCGCAAGCGAACCTGTCGATCTACATGACGGCGAAAGCCGGCATCGAGGGCCTGACGCGCGGCCTGGCGCGCGACCTGGGCGTGCATGGCATCCGCGTCAACTGCATCATTCCCGGCGCCGTGCGCACGCCGCGCCAGGAGCGGCTGTGGCATACGCCGGAGGCGGAAGCCGTGATCCTGCAGGGACAATGCCTGCAGGTGCGCGTGGAGCCGGACGACGTGGCGGCGCTGGCGCTGTTCCTGGCATCCGACAACGCGGCCAAGTGCGCCGGACGCGAATACTATGTCGACGCAGGCTGGTACGGCGCATGAACATTCCCGCCCATCGCCCGTCGCGGCGCTTCCGCTCGCAGGACTGGTTCGACAATCCCGAGCACATCGACATGACGGCGCTGTACCTGGAGCGCTTCATGAACTACGGGATCACGGCCGAGGAGCTGCGTTCGGGCCGCCCCATCATCGGCATTGCGCAAAGCGGCAGCGATATCAGCCCCTGCAACCGCATCCACCTGGAGCTGGCGCAGCGCGTGCGCGACGGCATCCGCGATGCGGGCGGCATCCCGATGGAATTCCCGCTGCACCCGATCTTCGAGAATTGCCGCCGTCCCACGGCCGCGCTGGACCGCAACCTGGCGTATCTGGGCCTGGTGGAGATTCTGCATGGCTACCCGATCGACGCCGTGGTGCTGACCACGGGCTGCGACAAGACGACGCCGGCCCAGCTGATGGCCGCCGCCACGGTGGACATTCCCGCCATCGTGCTGTCGGGCGGTCCCATGCTCGACGGCTGGATGGACGGCGAACTGGTGGGCTCGGGAGCGGCCATCTGGAAGGGCCGCCGCCAGCTGTCCGCCGGCTTGATCGACAACGACAAATTCCTGCAGATCGCCGCCGCTTCGGCGCCGTCGGCCGGCCACTGCAACACCATGGGCACGGCATCGACCATGAATGCGCTGGCCGAGGCGCTGGGCATGTCCCTGACGGGCTGCTCGGCCATTCCCGCGCCGTACCGCGAACGGGGCCAGATCGCCTACGAAACGGGGCGCCGCATCGTCGGCATGGCGCATGACGACGTGCGTCCGTCGAGCATCCTCACGCGCGAGGCGTTCCTGGACGCCATCATCGTCAACGCCGCCATCGGCGGCTCCACCAACGCCCAGCCGCACCTGATGGCGATGGCGCGCCATGCGGGCGTGGAATTGGCGTCAAGCGACTGGATGGCGCATGGCTACGACGTGCCGCTGCTGTTGAACATGCAGCCGGCCGGCAAATACCTGGGCGAGCGCTTCCACCGCGCCGGCGGCGTGCCGGCCGTAATGTGGGAGCTGCTGCAGGCGGGCTTGCTGCACGCGCAGCGCCCCACCGTCACGGGCCGGAGCATGGCGGAGAACCTGGCCGGGCGCGAAAGCGCGGACCGCGAGATGATCCGCCCGTTTGCCGCGCCGCTGAAGGAAAAGGCCGGCTTCATGGCCTTGCAGGGCAACCTGTTCGATTTCGCCATCATGAAGACCAGCGTGATTTCGCCCGCTTTCCGCGAGCGCTACCTGTCGCGCCCCGGCAGCGAGGGCGTGTTCGAGGCGCGCGCCATCGTCTTTGATGGTTCGTCCGACTACCACGCGCGCATCAACGACCCGGCGCTGGGCATCGACGACAGCTGCATGCTGGTCATGCGCGGCGCCGGTCCCGTGGGCTGGCCCGGTTCGGCCGAGGTGGTCAACATGCAGCCGCCCGACGCGCTGCTCAAGGCGGGCATCCTGAACTTGCCGACCCTGGGGGACGGGCGCCAGTCGGGCACCTCGGACAGCCCGTCGATCCTGAACGCCTCGCCGGAAAGCGCCGTGGGCGGCGGCCTGGCCTTGCTGCGCACGGGCGACATCATCCGCGTGGACCTGAACGGGGGCCGGTGCGACATGCTGGTCGATGCGCAGGAGCTGGCGCGCCGCGCCACGGAGCTGCCGCCGCCAGTCAACGACAGCGCCACGCCATGGCAGGAAATCTACCGCGCCAGCGTGGGCCAGCTGGAAACGGGCGCCTGCATGGAGCTGGCGCTGAAGTACCGGGCCGTGGGACAGACCTTGCCACGCCATAACCACTGATTTTTGAAGCCGCAACACCCGTAGTGAAAAAACGTCGTTAAAAAAATCCAACAAGGAGACACGTAATGAACAAGATCATCAGTGCAGCCATCATGACCGCCATGCTGGCATTGACAAGCAGCGCCGCCCTGGCCGATGCGAAAAATCCGAAGATCGGCTTTTCCATCGACGATTTGCGCGTGGAGCGCTGGACGCGCGACCGCGATTTCTTCATCGCCGCGGCTGAAAAGCAGGGCGCCAAGGTCTTCGTGCAATCGGCCGACGCCAGCGAACAGCGCCAGATCTCGCAGATCGAGAACCTGATTTCGCGCGGCGTGGACGTGCTGGTGATCGTGCCGTTCAACGCCACTGTCCTCAACAACACCGTCAAGGAAGCGAAAAAGGCCGGCATCAAGGTGCTGTCGTATGACCGCCTGATCCTGAACGCCGATATCGATGCCTACATCTCGTTCGACAACGAGAAAGTGGGCGAGATGCAGGCCGAAGGCGTGGTCAAGCTGCAGCCGAAGGGCAATTACTACCTGCTGGGTGGTGCGCCGACGGACAACAACGCCAAGATGCTGCGCGAAGGCCAGATGAAGGTGCTCAAACCGTTCATCGACAAGGGCGACATCAAGGTCGTCGGCCAGCAATGGGTGAAGGACTGGAGCGCCTCCGAAGCGCTGTCCATCGTGGAAAATGCACTGACGGCCAACGGCAACAAGATCGACGCCATCGTCGCTTCGAACGACGGCACGGCCGGCGGCGCCATCCAGGCGCTGGCCGCGCAAAAACTGGCCGGCAAGGTGCCGGTTTCCGGCCAGGACGCCGACCTGGCGGCAGTGAAACGCGTAATCGCGGGCACGCAATCGATGACCGTCTACAAGCCGCTCAAAACCATCGCTGCCGAAGCGGCCAAGCTGGCCGTGCAGCTGGCGCGCAATGAAAAGCCGGCCTACAACTCCAGCTACGACAACGGCTTGAAAAAGGTCAGCACGGTGCTGCTGAAACCGACGCCGCTGACCAAGGCAAACGTGAACATTCTCGTCGACGATGGCTTCTATACCAAGGCGCAGCTCGGTAATTGATCGCCTGTGTCATGTCGGGTTACGCGCTATGCGCTAACCCGACCGACCCGTTTTTGCCGGTAGGTCGGATTAGCGTAGCGTAATCCGACATTCTTCTTCGTATCCGCAACGAGAGTGAGCATGTCCGACTATCTGCTTGAAATGAAAGGCATCGTCAAACAGTTTGGCGGTGTCCGCGCGCTCGACGGCATCGACCTGCAGGTGCGGGCCGGGGAGTGCATCGGCCTGTGCGGCGAGAATGGCGCCGGCAAGTCGACCCTGATGAAGGTGCTGTCCGGCGTGTACCCGCACGGCACCTGGGATGGCGAGATCCTGTGGGATGGCCAGCCCCTGCGCGCGCAATCGATCCGCGACACGGAAGACGCAGGCATCATCATCATCCACCAGGAGCTGATGCTGGTGCCGCAGCTGTCCGTGGCCGAGAATATCTTCATGGGCCGCGAGCTCACCCTGCCCGGCGGGCGCATGCATTACGCGGCCATGTACAAACGCGCCGACGAGCTGCTGCGCGAACTGAAGATTCCCGAACTGAACGTGGCGCTGCCCGTGATGAATTACGGCGGCGGCCACCAGCAGCTGGTGGAAATCGCCAAGGCGCTCAACAAGAATGCGCGTTTGCTGATTCTCGACGAACCCTCGTCGTCGCTGACGGCATCGGAAATCGCCGTGCTGCTCGATATCCTGCGCGCGCTGAAAGCCAAGGGCGTCACCTGCATCTACATTTCGCACAAGCTCGATGAAGTGGCAGCCATCTGCGACACCATCGTCGTCATCCGCGACGGCCAGCATATCGCCACCACGCCGATGGCGCAGATGAACGTGGAACGCATCATCGCGCAGATGGTGGGCCGCGAAATGAACCAGCTGTATCCGCGGCGCTCGGCAGAACAAAAGGGCGCCATCGGCGAGGTGCTGTTCGAGGCGCGCCACGTGACGTGCATCGATGCTGACAATCCGCGGCGCAAGCGTGTCGACGACGTGTCGTTTACCCTGCGCAAGGGCGAGATCCTCGGCATCGCGGGGCTGGTGGGGGCGGGGCGCACGGAGCTCGTCTCGGCCCTGTTCGGCGCCTACCAGGGACCGTACCAGGCCGAAGTCTGGCTCGATGGCCGCCAAATCGATACCAGTTCGCCGCAAAAGGCCATCGCCATGGGCCTGGCCATGGTGCCGGAAGACCGCAAGCACCACGGCATCGTGCCCGACCTGGACGTGGGGCAGAACATCACTCTGGCCGTGCTGGAAGAATTTGCGCGCGCCACGCGCATCGATGGCGAGGCGGAACTGGCGGCCGTGCGCGGCGAGATCGCCCAGCTGGAACTCAAAACAGCCAGCCCGTCGCTGCCCATCACGAGCCTGTCCGGCGGCAACCAGCAAAAAGCCGTGCTGGCCAAGATGCTGCTGACGCGCCCGCGCGTGCTGATCCTCGACGAGCCCACGCGCGGCGTGGACGTGGGCGCCAAGTATGAAATCTACAAACTGATGCTGGCGCTGGCCGACCGGGGCGTGGCCATCATCATGGTCTCGTCGGAACTGGCCGAAGTGCTGGGCGTGTCCGACCGCGTGCTGGTGATGGGCGAAGGCCGCTTGCGCGGCGACTTCATCAACGATGGCCTGAGCCAGGAAACCGTGCTGGCGGCGGCCCTGTCCCAGCACCCGGCGCCCGCCGCCCCTACCGCCTACAAGGAACCCGCAGCATGAAACCGCACAGTATCAAACAACTGTTCACCCAATACAAGATGCTGGCCCTGCTGATCGCCGTGGCGCTGATCTGGGCCTTTTTTTCGTGGAAGACGGAGGGCAGTTTCCTCACGCCGCGCAATCTGTCGAACCTGCTGCGCCAGATGTCCGTCACGGGCATCCTCGCCTGCGGCATGGTGCTGGTGATTATCGCCGGCGAGATCGACCTGTCGATCGGCTCCCTGCTGGGCCTACTCGGCGGCATCGCCGCCGTGCTGGACGTGACGCAGCACTGGCCGCTGGCTCTGAACCTGGCGGCGGTACTCGGTTGCGGCCTGGTAATCGGCTTGCTGAATGGCTACCTGACGGCGTACCGGGGCATCCCGTCCTTCATCGTGGGCCTGGGTGGTATGCTGGCGTACCGCGGCATCCTGCTGGGCATCACGGGCGGCATCACGATCGCGCCCGTTTCCGAGCCGCTCGTGTACCTGGGGCAGGGCTACCTGCCCGCGGTGCCCGGCATCGCGCTGGGCATCGGCCTGTTCCTGCTGGCCGCCTTCCTGACGTGGCGCGCGCGCGCCAGCCGCGCGCAGCATGGCTTGCCGCAGACGGCGCCCTGGGCCGACGGCTTGCGCCTGGCCGTCA
Organism: Janthinobacterium violaceinigrum; assembly: GCF_009208555.1. Lineage (GTDB taxonomy): Bacteria > Pseudomonadota > Gammaproteobacteria > Burkholderiales > Burkholderiaceae_D > Janthinobacterium > Janthinobacterium violaceinigrum. Next base: position 68,730 of record NZ_WFLI01000024.1, read on the forward strand.
TCGGCGCCGTGCTGTATGCCTTCGTGCAAACCCTGAACGGCTATGAAGGCATCCCGCTGCCCGTGCTGTTGCTGCTGGCCTTGCTGGGATTGTTCAGCTACATCACCAGCCAGACCGTGTTTGGCCGCCGCATCTACGCCGTGGGCAGCAATATGGAAGCGACGCGTTTGTCCGGCATCAACGTGAAAGCCGTCAAGCTGTGGATCTTCGGCATCATGGGCCTGATGTGCGCGCTGGCGGGGCTGATCAACACGGGGCGCCTGGCGGCCGGTTCGCCGTCGGCCGGCACCTTCAGCGAACTCGATGCCATCGCCGCCTGCTTCATCGGCGGCACCTCGATGCGCGGCGGCTCGGGCACCGTGTACGGTGCCCTGATCGGCGCGCTGGTCATGGCCAGCCTCGATAACGGCATGTCCATGCTGGACGTGGACACCTACTGGCAGATGATCGTGAAAGGCAGTATCCTCACCCTGGCCGTGTGGGTCGATGTCAGCACGCGGGCAGGGCGCCGCTAGCGGGGAACCTCGACAAACCTGCTGCGCGTCCCACTATCGCCTCTGCGTTGCTCAGCGTACCTCCGCTTGCGCTACTCAAGGCGATATTGGACCGCTCGCTACGGTTTTTCGAGGCCCCGAAAGGCCTGGCCGCCACATGGAGGAGACACCAGCATGAAGTTACCGACCGCGCACCGGATCGCGCTGCTGTTCAACGGGAACAAGATCTATGACCGCGACATCATCGCGGGCATCGCCGCCTACCTGAACACCACGCGCGTGTCGTGGGACCTGTTCCTGGAAGAGGATTTCCGCTGCCGTCTGCCCGGCATCGAACGCTGGCAGGGCGACGGCATCATCGCCGATTTCGACGATCCCGCCGTCTGCGCGGCGCTGGCGCACAGTCGCCTGCCCGTGGTGGCCGTGGGCGGCTCGTATGCGCGCGCGGAAGACTACCCGGCCGGCATCCCGTATGTGGCGACCGATAATTTCAAGATCATCAAGCTGGCCTATGAACACCTGGTGGAAGCGGGCTTGACGCGCTTTGCCTGTTTCAGCCTGCCCGAGGCCGATGTCAACCGCTGGGCGCAGGAGCGCGAAACGGCGTTCTGCGCCCTGATGCAGCGCGACCACATGCGCGCCGACGTGTACCGGGGCGTCGCCACCAGCGCACCGTCGTGGGACGAGGCGGTGGAACAGCAGATCGCCTGGCTCAACAGCCTGGAAAAACCCGTCGGCATCATCGCCGTCAGCGACGCGCGCGCGCGCCAGCTGCTGCAAGCGTGCATGCACGCAGGCATCGCCGTGCCGGAGCAGGTGGCGCTGATCGGCATCGACAACGACCCGCTGGCGCGCATGCTCACGCGCATTCCGCTCAGTTCCGTCATCCAGGGCACGGAAGAAATGGGCCGCACGGCGGCGCATTTGCTGCACCAGATGCTCAATGGCGCGCGCCTGTCCGGCACGCGCATCCTCGTGCCGCCGGCCGGTCTGAACGTGCTGGCCTCCACGCGCCACCAGCCTTTCCAGCACCCGCAGGTGATGCAGGCGCGCCACTTCATCCGCCAGTACGCATGCCAGGGCATCAAGACGGAGCAGGTGGCCGATTACGTGGGCGTGTCGCGCTCCTCGCTGGAAGCGCACTTCCGCCACGAGCTGGGACGCAGCGTGCACGACGAGATCCTGCATTTCAAGCTCGATGCGGCCAAGACCCTGCTGGCACGGGGGCCGGGGCAGGTGGCCGAGGTGGCCGTGCGTTGCGGCTTTACGACGGTGCAGTACATGCATGCCGTCTTCAAGCGCGAACTCGGTTGCACGCCGCGTGAATTCCAGCAGCGCAGCCGGCCGCCGCCGGCGCCCGGGCAGGCGCCATGATGCATCTGCTGCGCAATGCGCGCGGCATGCGCGTGGCCATCGGCGCGCACGATGCCAGCGTGCGGGCCTGGTGGGCGCCCGACCGCTATGGCCGCCTGGCCGACGTGCTGGGCGCAGCGCCCCCTGCGGCGCATGCGCCCGTGGACTGGCAGTGCGACCCGCCGGACGGCGGCCACTTGCTGTTGCGCCTGGCCCGGGACGGCCTGTCGGTGCGCCTGGCCTACCGCCTTGATGACGATGGCAGCCTGCACCTCGATTGCGCCGCCATCGCCGATGGCGTTTCCCGTTTTGCGCTTGCCGCGCCCCTGTTCAATCTGCAGGGCCGCAATGCGGCCGTGGGCGACCATGTGCTGCGCCTGGCCGCCGACCATTACGGGCCCTGGCCTGGCGGCGGCACGGGCGGCGCGCCGCTCGACGTGGCGGGCAGCGCCTTCGACTTCCGCCAGCCGGCGCCGCTCGCTTCGCGCCTGGCCTGGCCCGCGCTGGCCCACTTGCCGGGCTTCCGGCATGACTTCTACTGGGCCGGCAGCGGCCAGCTGCGCGAGGCGGCGCGGGTGGCCGACCCTGCGTCGGGCCGGGTCCTGCGTTTTTCCAGCACCCAGGACGGCTGCCATCTGTATTCCGATGCGCGCTGTTTTTCCCTGCTGGCGCAGGACGTGCAATTGCAGCCGGGGCAGGCGATGCGGTTCACGCTTGCCTACCGTTTGGGCGTGCAGGATATCGATGCGTTTGACATATCCGAACCGATATCAATGACGCCAAATAAGTGATTGGTCAGATATGCGGGGCAGTTCTACCATGAGGTAGTTTTTCCCTCATTTATTTTTGCCCTTACCGACGCCGCGAACCTGCCCATGAACATACTCACCATCGATGCCGGCACTACCAATACGCGTACCTTGCTGTGGCGCGCAGGCGCCGTCGTCGCCCAGGCGCAGCTGGAAACGGGCGTGCGCAATACCGCCATCGATGGCCATAACGGCGCGCTGAAACAGGCGCTGCGCGACACCATCGCCAGCGTGCTGGCCAGCGCGCGCATCGCGCCGTCCGAGGTGGACCTGGCGCTGGCCTCGGGCATGATCACCTCGCCCATGGGCGTGCAGGAAGTGCCGCATTTGCCGGCGCCCGCCGGCCTGGCCCAGCTGGCGCAAGGCATGCAGGCGGTGGACTTGCCCGACGTGCTGGCGCAGCCCCTGTGGTTGATTCCCGGCGTGCGCAACCAACATGGTGCCGTCGGCCTGCATAACGTCGAGGCGATGGACATGATGCGCGGCGAAGAGACGGAAGTCGTCGCGCTGCTCGAGCGCCTGCAGCTGCGGGGCGCGGCAACCTTGATCATGCCCGGCTCGCATACCAAATTGATCAGCGTGGACGAGCAGCGCCGCATCCTCGGCTGCAGCACCACCATCGCGGGCGAACTGCTGCAGGCGATCACGCAGCACACCCTGATCAAGCAATCGGTCGACGGCGGTTTTGCGCAGACCCTGGTGCCGAAAATGCTGCTGGCCGGCGCGGCCGCGGCGCAAAAGACGGGACTGGCGCGCGCCTGCTTCAGCGTGCGCACCCTGGGCCAGTTCAGCGCCATCGAATGCAACGAGCGGGCCAATTTCCTGATGGGCGCAGTGCTCAGCGGCGACTTGCTGGCGCTGCGCAACAGCACCGCCATCCAGATGCGGCCCGATACCCCGCTCGTCATCACCGGCAAGCCCATGCTGCGCCAGGCGCTCGGGCTGCTGATCGAAGAACACGGATTTTTTTATGGCAAGCGCATCATCGTCGACGACCAGCAGCAGGCAAATCTGGCTGGCCACGGTGCGCTGCTGATCGCCGCCGCGCGCGGCTTGATTTCCCCGCAGGAGACAGTATGAGTGACAATAAAAAGCAGCTCCAGCTGCGTTCGCAAGCGTGGTTTGGCGGCGACGACAAGGACAGTTTCATCCACCGCAGCTGGATGAAGAACCAGGGTTATCCTGGCGATGCCTTCGATGGCCGTCCCGTCATCGGCATCTGCAATACCTGGTCCGAGCTGACGCCCTGCAATGGCCATTTCCGCGACCTGGCCGAGATGGTCAAGCGCGGCGTGCTCGAGGCGGGCGGCTTTCCCGTCGAATTTCCCGTGATGTCGCTGGGCGAGACGAATCTGCGCCCGACGGCCATGCTGTTCCGTAACCTGGCCAGCATGGATGTCGAGGAATCGATCCGCGCCAACCCGATCGACGGCGTGGTGCTGCTGACGGGCTGCGACAAGACCACCCCGGCCCTGCTGATGGGCGCGGCCAGCGTGGACTTGCCCACCATCGTGCTGTCGGGCGGCCCCATGCTGAACGGGAATTACCGGGGCAAACCGATCGGTTCGGGCACGGACGTGTGGAAGTTTTCCGAAGACGTGCGGGCCGGGCGCATGACCTCCAGCGAATTCAAGCAGGCCGAATCGTGCATGTCGCGCTCCGCCGGCCACTGCATGACCATGGGCACGGCTTCAACCATGGCCAGCATGGTCGAAGCGCTGGGCGTGACCCTGCCCGGCAACGCCGCCATTCCCGCCGTCGATGCGCGCCGCAAGCTGCAGGCGCAGCTGACGGGCCGGCGCATCGTGGACATGGTGCGCGAAGACCTGAAACTGTCGCAGATCCTCACGCGCGAAGCGTTTGAAAACGCCATCATGGTCAACGGCGCCATCGGCGGCTCGACGAATGCGGTGATCCACCTGCTGGCCATCGCGGGGCGCATCGGCGTGGACATGCGCCTGGCCGACTGGGACCGCCTGGGCCGCGACATACCGTGCCTGCTCAACCTGATGCCATCGGGCCAGTACCTGATGGAAGACTTTTACTATGCGGGCGGCCTGCCCGTGATCATCCGCGACCTGCTGGGCAAACTGCATGGCGAGGCGCTCACCGTCACGGGCGCCAGCATGGCCGTCAACGTGGCCGAGGCGGAAAACTTCAATCCCGACGTGATCACGCCGCTGACGCAGCCATTCAAGGACGAGGGCGGCATCGCCGTCCTGCATGGCAACCTGGCCCCGCGCGGCGCCGTCATCAAGCCCTCTGCCGCTTCGCCGGAGCTGATGCAGCACCGTGGCCGCGCCGTCGTCTTCAACAGCATCGAGCACTATAAAAAGCGCGTCGACGACCCGGCGCTCGATATCGACGCCAGCTGCGTGATGGTGCTGCAAAATTGCGGCCCGCAGGGCTATCCGGGCATGGCGGAAGTGGGCAATATGGGATTGCCGAAGAAGCTGCTGGAGCAGGGCGTGCGCGACATGGTGCGTATCTCGGACGCGCGCATGAGCGGCACGGCCTACGGCACGGTGGTGCTGCACGTGGCGCCGGAAGCGGCCGTGGGCGGGCCGCTGGCCCTGGTGCGCGATGGCGACATGATTGAGCTGGACGTGGCGGGACGGCGCTTGCACCTGGACGTCGACGAGGCCGAGCTGGCGCGCCGGCGGGCAGAATGGAGCGCGCCGCCACCGGCCATGAAGGGCGGCTACCAGTCGATGTACATCAAGCACGTGACGCAGGCCGACGAAGGTGCGGACCTCGACTTCCTCGTCGGCTGCCGGGGCTCGGCGGTTCCGCGCGAATCACATTGAAAGAAGGAACAGACATGGGGACACAGGCCCAATTACTGGTCGATGCGCAGGATTTCCTGGGCGAGGGCGTGCGCTGGTGCGAACGCAGCGGCCGCGTTTTCTGGACGAATATCGAAGGCTGCCAGCTGCATGCGCTGGTGCTGGCCACGGGCGAACGCCAGCGCTGGGACATGCCCGAGCGCCTGGCCTGCTTCGCGCTGACGGACAATGCCGAGGTGCTGCTGCTGGGACTGGCCTCGCGGCTGGCGTGGTTTGACGCGCGCAGCGGGGCCGTCACGCCCTTGCACACGGTGGAGGACGACTTACCCATGACGCGCCTGAACGATGGCCGCTGCGACCGCCAGGGACGCTTTGTCTTCGGCACGCTCGATGAACGCCCGTGCCGCGATGCCATCGCCAGCTTCTACCGCCTCAACCTGGACCTGACCCTGGAGCGTTTGCCGCTGCCGCAGATCGCCATCTCGAACAGCATTTGCTTCAGCGTCGATGGCACGGCCATGTATTTTTGCGACTCGATGAAGAAGGCGATCTACCGCTGGGACGATTACCTGGGGGGCGACGCCAGCCGGGTGCGCGTGTTTGCCGTGCTCGATCCGGGCCCTGGCGCCGCCGATGGCGCCACCATCGATGCGCACGACCACCTGTGGAGCGCGCAGTGGGGCGCCGGCAGGGTCTTGCGCTTCGCGCCGGACGGCAGCATCGAGCGCGCGATCGGCTTGCCCGTGTCGCAGCCCAGCTGCGTGAGCCTGGGCGGCCCCGATTATGACGAGCTGTTCGTCACGACGGCCCAGGAAAACCTGACGCCGGCACAACTGGAAAGCGAACCACTGGCCGGCGGATTGTTTCATGCGCGCCAGCCTGGCTTGCGCGGCTTGCCGGAGGTGCGCTTCGGCGCCCTGCCGGCCTGACAGGAGAGAGCATATGCAAAAGCACCTGGTTTTCAAGGGCATCCTCGAACGGGGCATGGTGGGCATCGTGCGCGCCCCTTCGGCGCAGGCGGCCGTGCAGATCGCCGAGGCGTGCATCGCCGGCGGCATCACGGCGCTGGAAGTGGCCTTCACCACGCCCGACACCCTGGGCGTGCTGCGCACCCTGCGCGAACGCCACGGCCATGACGTGCTGCTGGGCGCGGGCACGGTGCTCGATACGGAGACCGCGCGCGCCGCCATCCTGGCCGGCGCCCAGTTCATCATCTCGCCCGGCGTGAACGTGGAAACCATCGCGCTGTGCCAGCGCTACCAGGTGCTGGCCATGCCGGGGGCGATGACGCCGACGGAAATCGTCACGGCCCTGCAGGCGGGCGCCGACATCGTCAAGGTCTTCCCCGCGGAGATGTTCGGTCCCGCCTACATCAAGGCGCTGCGCGCGCCGTTGCCGCAAGCGCCATTGATGCCCACGGGCGGCGTGACGGTGGAGAACCTCGATGAATGGTTTGCCAGCGGCGCCGTGGCCGTGGGCATCGGCAGCAGCCTGAGTGGCCCGGGCGCCACGGGCGATTACGCGGCCGTGACGGCGCGCGCGCAGGCTTTCGTGGCGAAGATGGCGGCCGTGCGGACTTCTAGGTCTTCTGGATAGCTCCCTGCGCTGGATAATTCTGCTACGCTAGGCGGGCAATGTCGCACGCCCAACCACGAACAGAATATGTCCAACATCGCCCGCATCCTGCAAGACAGCCGCATCATCGCCATCGTCGGCATGTCCGACAAGCCCGAACGCGCCAGCCACGAAGTGGCCGATTACCTGCTGCAGCATGGCTACCGCGTATTGCCTGTCAATCCGGCCCTCGCCGGCAAGCAGGTGCTGGGCCAGCACGCCTATGCGTCCCTGACCGAGGCGGCGGTCGCCGTCGCACCGGCGCGCATCGATATCGTCGACTGCTTCCGCAAGCCGGCAGACATTCTGCCCATCGCCGAGGAAGCCATCGCCGTCCAGGCGCGCTGCCTGTGGCTGCAGCTGGAGGTCGTCAATGAAGAGGCGGCGCGCCTGGCGCGCGCGGCGGGGCTGGAGGTGGTGATGGACCACTGCACGAAAATCGAGCACCGCAAGCAGGCGGTGGCGGCATGAAGGCGCGCACGCAGTTCCGGGCCGGGAAGGACTTCGACCTGAACGAGGATTTCGCGGGCAAGCGCCTGCTGGGCGCCGCCACCAAGGCGGCAAACAAGAAGCTGACGGCGGCCCAGTGCAAGGCGCTGGACCGCGAGGAAACCGTGGCGCTGACGGCGCAGATCGCCGAGTGCCAGAGCATGCTGTACGCGCAGCACAAAAAGAAGGTGCTGCTGGTCCTGCAGGGCATGGATACCTCGGGCAAGGACGGTACCGTCAAGGCCATCTTCAGCAATATCAACCCGATGGGCATCCGCGCCGTGGCGTTCAAGGGCCCCACCGATATCGAACTGGCGCACGATTACCTGTGGCGCGTGCACCAGCACGTGCCCGTCAAGGGCGAGATCGCCATCTTCAACCGCAGCCATTACGAGGATGTGCTGATCACGCGCGTGCAGGACATGATCGACAAGGCCGAATGCCAGCGCCGCTACGCGCAGATCCGCGATTTCGAGCGCATGCTGAGCGAAACGGGCACCGTCATCCTGAAAATCTTCCTGCATATCTCCAAGGACGAACAGCGGGGACGGCTGCAGGAGCGGCTCGACGATCCCGACCGCCAGTGGAAGTTCGATCCCAACGATATCGCCCAGCGCAAGAAGTGGGATGGCTACCAGCGCGCCTATGAAACGGCCATCCGCGAAACCGACGCCGACCATGCGCCCTGGTACGTGGTGCCATCGAATTCCAAGACCCAGCGCAACCTGGTGGTGGCCTCGCTGCTGCTGGAAACGTTGCAGGGCATGAAGCTGGAATATCCGGCGCCGGACCCGAAACTGTCGTCTTTCAAGGTCGAGTAGCGCCTGGGGGAGTTTGGCGCTGCGCCTGCGGAATCGGCCGCGCTGTGGCATAGTATCCCTCGTCGATAATTCAAACCAGACCGGAGATGCATATGCTGCAGTTGAAAGATCCTACCTTGTTGCGTCACCAGGCTTACGTGAATGGAGTCTGGGTCGATGCCGATGGTGGCCAGACGATTAATGTGAGCAATCCCGCCACGGGCGAGCATATCGGCACGGTGCCCCTGATGGGCGCGGCCGAGACGCGCCGCGCCATCGAGGCGGCCAATGCCGCCTGGCCTGCCTGGCGCAAGAAGACGGCCAAGGAGCGCGCGGCCGTGCTGCGCCGCTGGCATGACCTGATCCTGGAAAACGCCGACGACCTGGCGCTGATCATGACCACCGAGCAGGGCAAGCCCTTGCCGGAAGCGAAGGGCGAAGTGCAGTTCGGCGCCTCGTTCATCGAGTGGTTTGCCGAAGAATGCAAGCGCGTCGCAGGCGATACCCTGCAGTCGCCATGGCCGGACCGCCGCCTGGTCATCACCAAGGAGCCGATCGGCGTGTGCGCCGCCATCACGCCATGGAATTTCCCCGCCGCCATGATCACCCGCAAAGTCGGCCCGGCCCTGGCCGCCGGCTGCCCGATGGTCCTCAAGCCGGCCGAAGCGACGCCGTTTTCCGCGCTGGCGCTGGCTGTGCTGGCCGAGCGCGCGGGCGTGCCTGCGGGCGTGTTCAGCATCGTCACGGGCGCGCCGAAGGACATCGGCGGCGAGATGACGTCGAACCCCATCGTGCGCAAGCTGACATTTACGGGTTCGACCCAGGTGGGCCGCCTGCTGGCCGAACAATGCGCGCCGACGATCAAGAAGCTGTCGCTGGAACTGGGCGGCAACGCGCCGTTCATCGTTTTCGACGACGCCGACCTGGATGCGGCCGTGGAAGGCGCCATCGCCTCGAAATACCGCAATGCGGGCCAGACCTGCGTGTGCGCCAACCGCCTGTATGTGCAGGACAGCGTGTATGACGCGTTTGCCGACAAGCTGGTGGCCGCCGTGGCCAAGCTGAAGGTGGGCAATGGCATCGAGGCGGGCGTCACGCAAGGCCCGCTGATCGACGCCAAGGCCGTCGCCAAGGTGGAAGAGCACGTGGCCGACGCGCTGGGCAAGGGCGGCCGCCTGCTCGCTGGCGGCAAGCGCCATGCGCTGGGCAATGGCTTCTTCGAGCCGACCATCATCGCCGACGTGACGAACGACATGCGCGTGGCCACGGAAGAAACCTTCGGTCCGCTGGCGCCCCTGTTCCGCTTCAAGACGGACGATGAAGTCATCGCCCTGGCCAACAATACGGAATTCGGCCTGGCTGCCTACTTCTATTCGCGCGACATCGGCCGCATCTGGCGCGTGGCCGAAGGCCTGGAAACGGGCATGGTCGGCGTCAATACGGGCTTGATCTCGAACGAGATCGCACCCTTCGGCGGCGTCAAGCAATCGGGCCTGGGCCGCGAAGGGTCGACCTACGGCATCGAAGACTACCTGGTCATCAAGTACATCTGCATGGGCGGTATCTAGGATGCTGGATTAAATCTGCCGGGCGGCGCGCTTTCCGGCCTGCGATGCGCGCTGCTTCGGCGGCCCCGTACCTAGTACAGCTGCGCTTCCTGGCCAGAAATCGTTGCCGCTCGCTACGATTTTCTCAGGCATCCGTGACGTCTGTCAGTGACGGCTGTTGCGAGCCGATCCTAACCTGTCCAGCATGCCCTTGACCGCCTGCATCTGCGTGCCGCTCTTGCGGTAGAAATCCGGGTCGATCGGATTGAGGCTGGTGTAGCCCCAGAAATCCCAGCAGCCTTTCGGGTTGTACGGGTAGACGGGGCTCGGTTCGGCCTGCGGATACAGCACGATGATCTTGTTGGCGTCCGCTACCTGGTTGTAGCCGGTGCTGGTATAGAACCGGTCGCCGATGGCTTGCGTCGTTTGCAGGCAGCCGTGGAAGACCACGTGCACGCGGCAGCTCTCGCTGTCGCAGGCTTTCGGGATATAGGCGTAGCCCGTATTGTTCATGCTCGAGTACGCGCTCTGGATGAAGCTGCGCTGGTTGAAGGAGATCAGCTTGCCCGTCAGCGTGGCCGATGCGGGCTGCAGCCCCGGGTACAGGTGCTGCAGGATGTCGCGCGCCTGCACGAAGTCGCAGTCGTTGATGAAGGGCGACGCCGTCACGCCGCAAGCCGTGTCCTGGTTGTTGTCCGTGATGATGGCATGGCCTGCGCCGACATTGTCGACGAAGCGGATCTGCTCGGCCGGCGTGCCCGCCAGCGCATAGAATTTCCCCACCTGTTCCACCACGGGCTGCGTCACGGTCTGGTCTTTCGTTCCGCTGAACAGATACACGCGCTGGCGTTTCAGGTTGGCCGTGTCGTCGATCAGGCGCATGCGCGCAAAATCGTTCGCTGCACGCAGCAATTCGCTGGCCACGGGCGGCGCCACCTGCGCGCTGCCTGGATTCATGCAGGTGGTCAGGGCGTTCGTCAGGTAGGGAATGTAGGGGAAGCGCCCCGGCTGGCCCGAGCAGAAATACGGGCCGCCCGCGATGATGCCGGCGCCGGCAACGGTGGCGGAATAGGCGACGGCAAACTGCGCCGCCATGAAGCCGCCCGAGGACAGGCCGGACACGGTGGTCTGGCTCAGGTCGGCCTGGTAGCCGGGCAGGGCGGGGGCGTCTCTTGTCGCGGCGGGCGTGACGGCCTTGGCGGCCTTGACGGTTGTGGCGGCGTGGGCGCCGGCTGGCGCGAGGGTCAGCAGGCCTGCGGCCAGCAGTGCGCAGACGGGACGGGAAAGGGCGGGGAAGGGCATGGCATCTCCACAAGACAGGAAAAAGGACAGGAAGGCCGAGCATAGGTAAAAAAACTGTGCGTTGGGCAAGTACTGCACCGTCGTTGATGTCGCTCAAGCTATCGCTGTTGTTGTTGCTCTCATACGCGCGCGCAGCGTTTGACATAGAATGGTTTTTTTCCTTCCCACCATGGTGCCCCTCATGTCCAAGACCTTTGCCCAGCTGTTTGCGCTGACCACCCTTGCCGCCAGTGCCAGCCTGGCCATCCCCGCCCATGCTGCGGAAGCCGCCACGGCTGCCGCCGCACCGGCCGCCTGTCCCGCCATCCTCAAGCAGACGTTCAACCGCTTGCAGGATGAAGCGCCGCAAAACCTGTGCCAGTACGCGGGCAAGGTCGTGCTGGTGGTGAATACGGCCAGTTATTGTGGTTTTACCAACCAATACGAAGGACTCGAGGCGCTGTACGCCAAGTACGGCAGCAAGGGACTGGTGGTGCTGGGCTTCCCGTCGAACGATTTTGGCAAGCAGGAGCCGGGCAACAGCAAGGAAATCGCCGATTTTTGCTACAACACCTATGGCGTGAAATTCCCCATGTTCGCCAAGTCGGTGGTGTCGGGCCCGGCGCCGAATCCCCTGTACGTGGATCTGATCAAGCAGACGGGCAAGACGCCCGCCTGGAATTTCCATAAATACCTGATCGACCGCCACGGCAAGGTGGTGGAAAGCTTCCCCAGCAAGGTGACGCCGGACGACAAGAAACTGGTGGGTGCGGTGGAAAAAGCGCTGGCGATGTAAGTTGCCAGGACACAAGCAGGCTTGAACGCCTGCTTTTTTTTAATGCCGCGCTTGTCGTCTTGCCATCACTGTCCTAAGCTGGGTGTTCGCGTTTGTCACAACAAAGGAGAACATCATGGCGTATGTCGATGGATTTGTGGTGCCCGTACCGAAAGCCAAGCTCGATACCTATCTGGCCATGTCGCGCGCCTGCGGCGCCGTCTGGCGTGAATATGGCGCACAGGAATTTCGCGAATGCGTGGGCGACGATGTCAAGCCGGGCAAGCTGACCTCGTTCCCGCAGGCGGTGGACTTGCAGGATGGCGAAGTGGTGGTGTTTTCCTGGATCGTGTTCGAATCGCGCGCCAGGCGCGATGAAATCAACGACAAGGTCATGAAAGACCCGCGCCTGGCCGAGATGATGGACCCGGCCAAGCTGCCGTTCGATGGCAAGCGGATGATCTACGGCGGCTATGAAATGCAGGTAGATATCAAATAAGCAGCTGTGCGGGCAGCGCCCCGCGCAGGGCATTGCACACGACGATGGCCTCGGCTTGCGCCAGCATGGCGCGTGTGATGATGGTTTCCTGCGCGTCCCAGGCGGGATCGGCCAGCATGGCCGCGCGCTGCACGCCGGGCAGCAAGCCGCAGGACAGCGGGGGCGTGTGCCAGCGGCCATCGAGTTTCACGAACACATTGCTGCGCCCGCCCTCCGTCAGCTCGCCCCGTTCATTGAAGAACAGCATGTCGAAAGCGCCTTGCGCTTCGGCTGCGCGCCAGGCTGCGTCATAGCGCGCGCGCACGCTGCTCTTGTGACGCAGGAACAGGTCGTCCGCCATGGTGGCGTCGGGCGCCAGCAGGACGTTGACCGTGTCCGGCAGGGCGGCGAGAGCGCCGCTTTGTACCGTGCACTGGCCATCCTGGCGCAGCGCCAGGCGCAGGCGGAATGGCGCATCGTCCGGCCGCTGCGCGCAGGCGGCCTGCAGCGCGGCGCGGGCGGCATTCTCGTCCCACGCAAAACCGAAGTAGGCGCAGGAAGCGGCCAGGCGCGCCAGATGGCGCTCCTGCTGGCGGCAGCCGCCCGTGCGGCTGGCGTGCAGGGTCTCGAACAGTTCGAAGTCGTTGGCCAGTCCCGTGAGGAAGCGGGCCTTGAGCTGGCACTCCGCAAATTCCTCCTGCGGGTCGCTGTCGAGCACGATGCCGGCGCCCACGCCCATCTCGCCGCGCCGGATGCCGCCAGGACCTGCCGGCTGCAGGGCCAGGGTGCGGATGGGCACGGACATGCAGAAGTCGCCCACCGGGCGGGGAGTGCCGGCGTGTGGCGGATCGAACCAGCCGATGGCGCCCGTGTAGATGCCGCGCGGCGCCGGCTCCAGCTCGGCGATGATTTCCATGGTGCGGCGTTTCGGCGCGCCCGTGATCGAACCGCACGGATATAAGGCCTGGAAGATGTCGGCCAGGCTGGCGTCGTCGCGCAGGCGCGCCTGCACGGTCGACGTCATTTGCAGCACGCTGCTGTAGCGCGTCACCTCGAACAGGGCCGGCACCGTGACGGACCCCGTGGCGGCGATGCGGCCGATGTCGTTGCGCAGCAGGTCGACGATCATCAGGTTTTCCGCGCGGTTTTTCGGATCGCTGGCCAGGGCGCCGGCGCGGCGCGCGTTTTCCTGCGTCTGTTCGGCAGGGGCGGCCGGCGCCGTGCCTTTCATGGGACGCGCCGTCAGCTCGCCTTGCGCATGGCGCACGAACAGCTCGGGCGACAGCGACAGCAGGGCGCCGCCATCGGGCAGCATCACCAGCGCGCCGTACGGCACGGGCTGGCGCGCGCGCAGCCGCGCATACAGGGCCAGGGGCGAGCCGAAGGCGTCGAAGCGCAAACGGTAGGTGTAATTTACCTGGTAGGTATCGCCGGCCACGATGTAGTCGTGGATGCGGTGCAGCGCGCGCGTGAATTCGGCCTGATCCACGTTCGCGCGGATGTTGGCCACGCCAGACGGCGCTGCCGTCGCCGGCGCACGTTGGTCCAGCCACTGCAGCACCTCATCCTGCGACAGCGGCGTGCAGTGTTCAAAGACGAGCACTTGCGCCAGCGGCGGTGCGTCGATGCCGGCCGCGCGCGGCGGCATGGCCAGCAAGTGCGCGCCCAGTTCGTAGCTGCACACGCTGACGGCGTGCTGGCCGCGTTGCAAGGCCTCTTGCAGCCCTGCGAGCAGGGCTGGCCACCCGCTGCCCTCGGTGCATTGCAAGACCGCCGCCAGGCCCGTGTACAGGCGCGAACCGGCGCCGGGCGTGCTGGCGTCGTCGAGCAGGGCGAAGCAGTCGGCAGGCATGGGGACTGCTATCCCAGCAGCATGGCGATTTGCAGCGCCGCTTCCTGGGATGGATTGATCTTGAAGCCGCTCTTGGCGTAGCGGTGCCAGCGTCCGATGACGTAGCCGACGATCAGGGTGGCGCGCGCCGCCACTTCGCTTTCCTTGCCATGGCCTTCGGCGGCGGCCACGCGCAGGGACTGCTTGAGCGCCAGTTCCACGCGGTCGTAGAACTGGTTCATGCGCACTTGCAGGCGCTCGTCCTCATTGACCAGGGCGTCGCCGATCAGCACGCGCGTCATGCCCGGATTGCTGATGGCGAAATTGAGCAGCATGCCGACGATGTCGCGCGTCTGCGTCATGCCGTCGCTGTGCTTTTCCGCGATCTGGTTGATCAGGCCGAAAACGCTCGACTCGATGAATTCGATCAGCCCTTCGAACATTTGCGCCTTGCTGGCGAAATGGCGGTACAGGGCCGCTTCCGAGACGGCCAGTCTGGCCGCCAGTGCGGCCGTGGTGATCTTTTCGCCTTTCGGCTGCTCCAGCATTGCGGCGAGGGCCTGAAGAATTTGTAGCCTGCGTTGGCCCGGCGGTGTGCTTGCCATATTTTCTCTTGTCGTTAAAAAAAATGCTGCCTTGATGGGGGAGGTCCGTCACCGCCGCTAGCGGTGCGGCTTCCGGCGTCAACCGGAAGCCCAGGAATCCCCTTCAACGCAGTCGGTGAAGGCGGCGTGCCAAATGCCGGACAGATTTTACTTTGACATCGACGTAAGCGGGGCGATTTAACGCCTTGGGCAGCTTGGCCACGCCGATCGGATCGGCCATTTTCAGGTATTGCGTGACCCAGGCCGTGCGCAGGCCCAGCTTTTTTGCCCCCTTCAGGTTGGCCAGGGTGTCTTCCACGAGGATGCAGCGGCCCGGGCGGAGCTGGTGCTTGCGCATCAGTTTGCGCAGCATCAGGGTCGATGGCTTGGGCCGCAGCTGGCGGTGCACGTGCATCGCCTCGATGGCGATATGCTGCGCAAAGTGCTGGCGCAGGCCCAGGTGGCGCATGACGTCGCTCGAATAGCGCAGCGGCGCATTGGTGAGTAAAATTTTACGGCCAGGCAGGCGTTTGAGTAAAGCCCCCAGTCCCTTCTCGGCGCGTATCATGGCGCGCAAATCGTCGAACGCATGTGTCTCGTGGAGGAAGTGCGCGGCTTGCACCTGGTGGTGCTTGACCATGCCCAGCAAGGTGGCGCCATAGCGGCGCCAGTAGGCCGCGCGCGCCGCATTGACGACGGCGTCGTCGGCCGGCGTCACGCCGTCGCCCAGTACGCGGGCAATATAGGTGTTCATATTGGCCGTGATGGTGGGAAAGATGGCGTGCGAGGCATTGTGCAGCGTGTTGTCGAGGTCAAACAGCCAGACCGGCGACGAGCGGTTAAGATGGGACACAGGCACAGGAGTCTTTGCTAGCGAGAGAAGATGAAAAATTCAACAATCAGGAAAACCATGCGACGCCAGATTATAGTGATGTTTTGCGGATTATTCTTGCTGCCGTTGCAGGCGGCCTTGGCCGACGCGGCACCCGTGGCGCAAAACCGGGGTGCCCTGTTCAAGGTGCAGGACGGGGGCCACACCCTGTATCTGTTCGGCACCATCCATGTCGGCGCGCCCGATTTTTATCCACTCGAGCCGACGGTGACGCAGGCGTTGCAGCAGGCCGGGGCGCTGGCGCTGGAGATCGATCCCGGCGCCGATCCGCGCGCCGCCATGGGCGCCGTGCTCAAATACGGCATGGAAGCGCCAGGCAGCAAGGCGCCGCCTGACTGCCGCCAGACCCTGGCGCCGCGCCTGGCGCCGTTGTTGCAAAAATACGGCATTCCGGCCGAATCGGTGGCGCCGATGAAGCCGTGGATGCTGGCCAGCATGCTGGCCATCGGCGAATTTTCCACCCTGGGCTACCGCTCGGAACTGGCGGTGGACAATTATCTGTCGCAGCAGGCCAAGGCGCGCAAGATCCCCGTGGTGGAACTCGAATCGATGGAAGGCCAGATGGCGCTGTTCGGCGCCATGTCGCCGGCCGACCAGTGCCGCTTCCTGGAAGACGGCGTGGTGTCGATCGAGGACCAGGAGCAAAGCCAGGAAGCGCGCGAGATCGCCGACGCCTGGCGCACGGCCGATGCGGCCGCCTTCGACAAACTGGCCGCCAAAGCGGCGCAAGACCCGTCGTTCGCCGCCCAGTTCGTGCAGAAAGTGCTGCTCGACGGCCGCAACCCCGCCCTGGCCGACGGCATCGCCAAACTGCTGGCACGCGAAAAGTCCAGCCTCGCCGCCATCGGCGTGCTGCACCTGGTGGGCACGAAAAGCGTTCCGGATCTATTGCGTCAGAAGGGCTTGAAGGTCGAACGGGTGTATTGAGCTGCTGGCTTAGCCGCGCAAGCAACGGCGGCAGAGCAGATGGAAAAGTGTTCAGGGCAAGGCGGACTGACGAAGACAGTACGCAGGTACGGCGAGGAAGGACAACGCCGCCATGGACATTTTTTCAGCTGCGGGGAGATATAGTTGGTGCCCTTGACGTGGATCGAACACGTGGCCTCTCCCTTACCAAGGGAGTGCTCTACCACTGAGCTACAAGGGCAAATTAAAAGCGGCGCCAGGTGATCTGCGCCGCCAAACTACTCGCCGTGATGCACGGCGATTTTTTTAGTGCGAACGGATCATAGTACCAAAAGCCTGCTCGGTCAACACTTCCAGCAATAATGAGTGTTCGATGCGGCCGTCGATGATGTGCACCGTGTTCACGCCGGACTTGGCGGCGTCGAGCGCCGACGAGATCTTCGGCAGCATGCCGCCCGAGATCGTGCCATCGGCGAACATCTCGTCGATTTCGCGCGCCGACAGGTCGGTCACCAGATTGCCCTGCTTGTCCTGGACGCCGGCGATATTGGTCATCATGATCAGCTTTTCCGCTTTCAGGATTTCCGCGATCTTGCCCGCCACCACGTCGGCGTTGATGTTGTAGGCCTGGCCGTCCTGGCCGAAACCGATCGGCGAGATGATAGGAATGAAGGCATCGTCCTGCAGCGCCTTGACGACGGCCGGGTTGATCGCGTCGATCTCGCCGACGAAGCCGATGTCGAGGAATTCGCCCGGATGTTCGCGGTCCGGCATCTGCATCTTGCGCGCGCGGATCAAGCCGCCATCCTTGCCCGTCAGGCCGACGGCCTGGCCGCCGTAATGGTTGATCAGCATGACGATATCCTGCTGCACTTCGCCGCCCAGCACCCACTCCACCACTTCCATGGTTTCTTCGTCGGTGATGCGCATGCCTTGCACGAAGGTGCCTTGCTTGCCGATTTTTTTCAGCGCGTTGTCGATCTGCGGTCCGCCGCCGTGGACCACGACGGGGTTCATGCCGACCAGCTTGAGCAGGATGACGTCGCGCGCGAAGCCGTGCTTCAGGCGTTCGTCCGTCATGGCATTGCCGCCGTATTTGATGACGATGGTCTTGCCGTGGAAATTGCGGATGTAGGGGAGGGCCTCGGCCAGAATCTGCGCCTTGATTTGCGGCGACACCGCCGTCAAGTCGTCATTCATGTCCAGGTTCAAGTTAGCTAGTTGATTCATGGCGAGTCCGGAAAATAGATTGGTGAGATTTTACAGGGAAGACGAAAATCTTGGAGGCATTATAGGGCGATCTTGTTGTATTTTCCCTGATCATCCTATAGTCTGGTCCGATATGTCCGCCAGCCAGCCCTTTTACTGCCAGTTACATCTGCGTCGCGCGGGGACCTGGCGTGTCACACACTTGCCAATTCAAACACAGCCATGAGCCAGTGCAGCCGCTGCGGCGCCACTTTCCAATGTGGCCAGACCGACCCCCAGGCCAGCGGACCATGCTGGTGCACGGCCCTGCCGCCCGCCATGCCCGTGCCGGGCAACAGCGCCATCGGCTGCTGGTGCCCTGCCTGCCTGCAAGCGCATATCGCCGCGCTGCCGCTGCCCGCAAAAGCCATAACGTCGGCCAATTAAGCGCTTCGGCATGCAATTGCTTTGCAATAAACCTTGCATTCTGTAGGGGAATACGTTCAGACTTCGATTTTTAAGAATTTCTGATAGGAAAGTCATGCGCTTCAGGGATATCCGGATCGGCGTGCGCATCAATGCCGGTTATGCCATTTTGATCGTGCTGATGCTGGTCGTCATCGTGCTGGCGGGCAGCCGTATCTACGCCATCCGCGCCGAGACGGACGATATCCTGCAGCGCGACTGGGTCGCCGCCAAGGCCACCAGCAAGATCCACAGCCTGGCGCGCGAGGCGGCCACGCGTATCGCCAGCCTGCCGAGCCAGCACAAGCTGGCGCAGCGCCAGGCGAACCAGGAACGCCTGGAGGCGATCCGGCAAGGCATCGACGACCAGGTGCGCATCCTCGACGGGCTCGATGCGCGGCCCGACGAGCGGCGCCTGCTGCAGCAGATGCACCAGGCGCGCGCCGGCTATTACACGTCCCTGCAGTCCCTGTTCGCACTGGTCGGGCAGGGCGACGATGCTGGCGCGGAGCAGACGATGCAGACGCAAACGCTGCCCGTGCTGGAAAAGGTGCTGCTGTACGTGGGCCAGCTCGACGACTTGCAGCAGCAGCAGATCCGCGACAGCGCGGCCAGGATACGCAACGACATCGACACTTCGCTGCTGCTGATGGGCGGCATCGGCCTGGCTGCCCTGCTGACGGGGCTGGCCTTTGCCTGGTCGGCGCGCTCGATCACGCGCCCGCTGGGCGAGGCGGTGGCGATCGCCACGCGCGTGGCCAATGGCGACCTCAGTTCCATCATCGAAGTGACGTCGCGCGACGAGACGGGCGAATTGCTGCAGGCGCTCAAGGACATGAGCACCAGCCTGGCCGTCGAGCAGGACCTGCGCCACGCCGTCGAAGTGGCCGAGGATGCGACCAAGATGAAGTCGGACTTCCTGGCCAATATGTCGCACGAGATCCGCACGCCCATGAACGGCATCATCGGCATGACCCACCTGGCGCTGCAGACGGATCTCACGTCGACCCAGCGCAACTACCTGGAGAAGGTGGAATCGGCTTCGAAGAATCTGCTGGCCATCATCGACGACATCCTCGATTTCTCGAAGATCGAGGCGGGCAAGATGGCCTTTGAAAAAGTCGATTTTTTCCTCGAAGACGTGCTGGCGCAGATCGCCGACCTGTCCGTGATGCGGGCCCAGGACAAGGGACTGGAACTGCTGTTCGACATCGGCCCCGACGTGCCGAATGCATTGCAGGGCGATCCGCTGCGCCTGGGACAGGTGCTGATCAACCTGACCAACAATGCCATCAAATTTACGGAAAAGGGCGAGATCGTCGTCACCATCCGTCTGCAGCAGCTCGAGGAACATGCGGCGGTCTTGCGCGTGGACGTGCGCGACACGGGCATCGGGCTGACGCCGCCCCAGCGCAGCAAGCTGTTCCAGGCCTTTACCCAGGCCGACACCTCGACCACGCGCCACCATGGCGGCACGGGCCTGGGTCTGACCATCAGCAAGCGCCTGGTGGAAATGATGGAAGGCGAGATTGACCTGGTCAGCGAAGCGGGCGTGGGCAGTACCTTTTTCTTTACGGCCCGCTTCGGCCTGGCCGCCGTGCCGCGCGACAGCCTGCCGGTGCCGCTGCAATTCCAGGGCCTGCGCGTGCTGGTGGTCGACGACAACCCCAGCGCGCGTGAAATCTTCGTCAGCATGCTGACGGCGCTGGGCTTCGAGGCGCGTGCCGTGTTTGGCGGTGTGCTGGCCATCGGCGCCGTGGCGCAGGCGCGCGCCGAGGGGCGGCCGTACGGGCTGGTGCTGATGGACTGGAAAATGCCGGGCATGAACGGCCTCGATACCCTGGCTGGCATCCGCGCCGATGCCGCCGGCATCGATGCGACGCCGGCCTGCATCATGGTCACGGCCTTCCATCGCGAAGCACTGCTGGAGGCGGCACGCCAGCGCGAATTGCCGCTCGACGGCGTATTGAACAAGCCGGTCAGCGCCTCGACCCTGCTCGACCAGATCTCGTTCGTGTTTGGCGGCGTGACGGGGCAGAGCCGCAAGACGCAGCGCCAGAGCAGCTACCGCGACGACGAACGCGCGCTGCGCGGCGCCTGGCTGCTGCTGGTGGAAGACAATGAGGTGAACCAGGAAGTGGCGCAGCATATTCTCAACGACGCCGGCATCCGCGTCGATATCGCGGGCAACGGCGCCATCGCGCTGGCAAAGATCGAGGAAAACGCCTATGACGGCGTGCTGATGGATTGCCAGATGCCCGTGATGGATGGCTACCAGGCCACCCGCAAGCTGCGCCAGGACCCCCGTTATTCGAATCTGCCCGTGATCGCCATGACGGCCAATGCCATGGTGGGCGACAAGGAAAAATGCCTGGACGCGGGCATGAACGATTTCATCGCCAAGCCGATCGACGTGGCGCAGCTGTTCGGTACGCTGGCGCGCTGGATCGCGCCAGCCGCGCCGCAGGAAATGACGGCGGTGGTGGCGCAGCCGGAAGCGGAGCTGCCCGTGATCGCGGGCCTGAAAATGGCGGAGGCCATGCGCCGCGTGGGCGGCAACGCCGCTTTGATGCGAAAATTGCTGGACCGTTTTGTGGAAACCCAGTTCGATGCCATGCAGCGCATCGTTGCCGCCATCGAGAACAACCAGCTCGAGACGGCGATCCGCGAAGCGCATACCCTGAAGGGCCTGGCCGGCAATATCGGCGCCGGTGGCCTGGCCGACAGCGCCGCGCGGGTCGAGCATTTGCTCAGCCTGGGCTCGCACGACGGCTTGCCGCAGGCGCTGGCCGCCTGCACCCTGGCGCTCGACGAACTGGTGCCGAAGATCGTGCTGGCCATGCAGGCGCGCAGCAATGCGGCCGAGGCGGGCGCTGCGCCGGTGGTGCAGGTGGCCGCGGTGGACCGGGCGCAGCTGGAGGCGGGCTTGCGCGAGCTGTCGCAACTGCTGCAGCAGGACGATGCGCAGGCCGTCAAGCACCTCGACGGCATCGGTCCCGTGCTGGTCGCGGCGGGCCAGGCCGAACATGCGCGCCAGCTGAAGCGCATGCTGGGACAATACGATTTCGAAGGTGCGCTGGCGCAGCTGGGCGAGGTAGCCGATGCGCTGGAGCTGACACTGTGACAAGGATAACTATGCAAAGCGAAGGACGGGCATGAGAGCGCCGGCAAGCAAGCCAACCATCCTGGTGGTCGATGACACGCCAGACAATATCGACCTGCTGCGCGCGGTGCTGGAAGACGATTACCGCACCAAGATCGCCGTCAATGGCGAGCGCGCGCTGAAGATCGCCGCCGGCAGCGACCAGCCCGACCTGATCCTGCTCGACATCATGATGCCGGGCATGAGCGGCTACGACGTGTGCCGCGCGCTGAAGGCTGATCCCGCCACGGCCGCCATTCCCGTGATTTTTGTCACCGCCATGAGCGAAGTGGCCGACGAGCAGCTGGGCCTGGCCCTGGGCGCCGTCGACTACATCACCAAGCCGATTTCGGCGCCCATCGTGCTGGCGCGCATCAAGACGCAACTGGCGATGAAGCAGATGCAGGATTTCCTGCGCGACCAGAACCAGTACCTGGAAACGGAGGTGGAACGCCGCGTGCAGGAAGTCAAGGCGCTGCAGGATGTCACCATCCACGCCATGGCTTCTCTGGCCGAGACGCGCGACAGCGAGACGGGCAACCATATCCGCCGCACCTCGCACTACCTGAAGGCGCTGGCCGAGAAGGTGCGCGGCTTGCCGCGCTTCCGCGATTTTTTGACGGACAAGAATATCGAACTGCTGTTCAAGACGGCGCCGCTGCACGACATCGGCAAGGTGGGCATCCCCGACCATATCCTGCTCAAGCCGGGACGCTTCGAGCCGCACGAAATGGCTATCATGAAGACGCACACCACCCTGGGGCGCGACGCCATCCTGGCGGCCGAACACGAGCTGGGCATCGAAGTCGATTTCCTCAAGTACGCGAAAGAGATCGCCTACAGCCACCATGAAAAATGGGATGGCAGCGGCTACCCGCAAGGGCTCGCCGGCGAAGACATCCCGATTTCGGCACGCCTGATGGCGCTGGCCGACGTGTATGACGCGCTGATCAGCCGGCGCATCTACAAGCAGGGCATGGACCATGCGCAGGCCGTGCAGATCATCGTCGAAGGGCGCGGCTCGCACTTCGACGCCGAGATTGTCGACGCTTTCCTGGAAATCCAGGAGCAGTTCATCGCCATCTCCAACCGCTATGCCGACGGCGTGTGCGAGATCGCCGACAAGCAGCGGCAGGTGGCGCCGTTTGCCGACAAAATCAGCTGACGGTTCAGCTGACGGTCTTGAAGAAGCGCAGCATCTCACGGCTGGCGTCCGGGCCCTTGCCATCCGTATAGCTGCCGCTGCCGCTGCCGCCCGACCACGCGTGGCCGGCGCCGTGGATCACCCAGTGTTCCCCCAGCGGCGAGCCGTCGGCCTGGCGGTGCGTGGTGCGCGTGTAGCGGTGGCCATTCGGCACACTGCCATCGATGGAATCGGCCCTGGCCGCCTTGCCGCCGGCCTGGCTGCGCACGCCCTGGGCGATCAGTTCATCGCCATTGCGCGGGTTGACGGTGGTGTCGCGGTCGCCGTGGAAGACGATGATGGGTACGCCGCCCGCCGGCGCCTGGCGCTGGGCATTGGGCATGGCGCCGCCCTTCATGGCGGCCAGCGCCGACGGCAGGTCCTGTGCCGAGGCAAAGGGCAGGCCCGAATGCACACCGACGGCGGAAAACACGTCCGGATACAGGGTGCCGACGATGACGGCCATGGCGCCGCCCGCCGACAGGCCGGCGACGAACACTGCGCGTTCATTGACCGGGTATTCGTCGATGACCTGCTGGGCGATGCCGGCGATCAGCGACGGCTCGCCCTGGTCGCGCTGCTGGTCGATGGCATTGAACCAGTTCCAGCAGCGCGAGCTGTTGGCGCCCTGCGTCTGCGCCGGGTAGACGACAAAACACTCCTTTTCTTCGGCCAGCGCATTCATCTGCGTGCCGGCGGCGAAATCGTCGGGGTTCTGCGTGCAGCCGTGCAGCATGACGATCAGCGGCATGGCCTGGCCGTGATAGCTGCTGGGGATATACAGCTTGTACGAACGCGTGCCCGCATGGTTGCGGTACACGCCATCGATGAACTGCGCGCCAGCGGGCATGTCCGCCGGTGCCGTGGCCGGCGCATTGAAGCCGGGCGGATGAAAATTCGGCAGCTCGAAGCTGGGCATGTCGAAGCCGTGCTGCCCCAGGCCCACGGGCACGCCCAGGCGCGCCATGAAATCCTGTGCGAAGTCCTGCGCCGCCTGCGCGGGCGTGGGCGGCGCCGCTGGCGTTTCCGGTGCGGCGGCCGCTTGCGGCTGGGCGCCTGCGGCAGGCGCCGG
>NZ_WFLI01000025.1 GCF_009208555.1 Janthinobacterium violaceinigrum
GGGCCAGGAACAGCGCCTGCAGCCATTCCAGCAAGTGGTTTTCATCGTCGATATTCGGAAACACCGTCCACAGTCGCCGCGCGCCAGGGCCGCCAGCGCCGCATCCTCGAAAGCGGGCTGCAGGTGCACGCTGGCCTGCGGATACGCATCGAGCGCCGCCGCCAGGGCGTCCGCGTGGCGCCACAGCAGCAGGGCCGGACCGGCGATGCGGCAGGCGATGGCGCCCCGCTCGCCCATCACGTCCAGGCGCGCCTGTTCGGCCAGCGCCAGCAGGGCGCGCGCCCGTGCCAGCAGCAGGCGGCCGCTATCGTTGAGCAGCAATTGCTTGCCGCTGCGGTCGAACAGGGGCGCGCCCATGTCGCCCTCCAGGCGGCGCAAGGCTTTCGAGACGGCCGATGGCGTCAAATGCAATTCCAGCGCCGCCGCGCCCAGGGTGGGCTGGCGCGCGGCGCTGCAGAACACGCGCAGGTCGGCAAGGTTCAGGGGCATGATAGTTTCCCAATGGGACACATAATATGAAAAATGGTTGCTGTACCGGCCATGATACCGGCTCTATCATCGTGGCATCGTCACTCTGCCATTTTCCCCATGCTGCGTTTCCTTGCCCTCTTCCTCCTCACGTCCAGCCTCGCCCATGCCACGCCACCGACCTGGGGCGTGCACGGCATGGTGCTGTTTGGCGGCAAGCAGGGGCTCTATGCTTCGCACCTGCCCATGTTCCATGCCCCGCACGACTACCAGGTGGTGCTGCAGCTGCGGCTGGCCGACCCCGCCCTCGATGCGCGGCTGCGCCGGCAGCTCGACGGCAGGACCGCCCTGTGGACCCTGGAGCCGGAACGCTTCGAGCTGGCGCGCCTGCTGCCCGCCACGCCGCAGCCGCTGCGCCAGTTCCGGGCGACGGTGGTGCGCGGGCATTTCGAGAAGGATGGCAAAGCCGAGCCCGGCTACGGCGCGGCCGCCATCGTCGTCGAGCGCGTGCTGCTGATGCGCCAGCTGTCGCCGGCGCCTGCCGTCAATACCAGCGCGCGCTACCTGCAGGTGGGCGACGGCACGCAGCGCTTCCTCGTCAAGCGCATCGACAGCCGGCCCGATTTCGAGCATATCGTGGCCTGGACCAGCCCTGCCAAGGCGCCGCACGCCGACATCGTGGTGGCCAGGTCGGGCGTGCGGGAAACCCCGGCCGGCGCCCTGCGCACGCAGCTGGGACAAGCGGCCCGCTTGCGCGGTACGGTGTATTTTTCTACCGAGGACGTACGCTAAAGCAGCACACCGGCGATGGCGTTGCGCCGTCACAAAACGTGTCACACCGTCATGAGGGTGTCACATTGGATTGTTATCTTGCTAGCTCTTTCAAACCTAGCCGGATGAACCACATGACACGCAGAAAAATTTCCGTCGCTGGCTGCAGCGTCGCCATCACCCTGATGCTGGCCGCCTGCGGCAGCGACGCCAAAAAAGACGACGTGGCGCCAGATACGCCACCGAAAAACGTCATCTTCTTCCTCGGCGATGGCATGGGCCTGACCACGATGACGGCCGCGCGCATCTATTCGGTGGGCGAAGACGGTTCGCTGACCATGGACACCCTGCCGGAAACGGCCTTCGTCAAGACCTTCTCGAACGATGCGCAAGTGACGGACAGCGCGCCATCGATGGCTGCCTACATGACCGGCGTCAAGATGAACAATGAAGTCATCTCCATGTCCGCCAACACGGTCGCCATCGATCCGGGCACGGATGCGAACGGCAACAAGCTGGTCAACAACTGCGGCACCAGCAACGGCACGCCTGCCACCACCCTGCTGGAACTGGCCAAGGCCAAGGGCTTTGCCGCCGGCGTCGTCAGCACGGCGCGCGTGACGCACGCCACGCCGGCCGCGACGTACTCGCACATCTGCCACCGCGACCTGGAAAACGATATCGCCGCAGCCCTGGTGCCTAGCGGTACGGGCTACAACAACGCGCTGGGCGCTTCCGGCCTGGAAGTGGTTCTCGGCGGCGGCGCGCAATTCTTCAAACCGTTCAAGGATGGCGGCAAGCGTTCCGACGGCCGCGACCTGGTCGCCGAGCTGAAAGCG
Organism: Janthinobacterium violaceinigrum; assembly: GCF_009208555.1. Lineage (GTDB taxonomy): Bacteria > Pseudomonadota > Gammaproteobacteria > Burkholderiales > Burkholderiaceae_D > Janthinobacterium > Janthinobacterium violaceinigrum. The sequence continues at coordinate 2,079 of NZ_WFLI01000025.1, forward strand.
AAGAACTACACCATCGCCAACAACGCCACCGACTTCAAGGCCGTCGATGCGGCCAAGACGGACCGTTTGTTCGGCGTGTTCACGTCCAGCCATATGAGCTACGACCTGGACCGCGATGCTGCCAAAGAACCTAGCCTGGCGGAAATGACCACCAAGGCCATGGACGTGCTGGCCAAGAACAAGAAGGGCTATTTCCTGATGGTCGAAGGCGGCCGCATCGACCATGCGCTGCATGAAACCACCGCCAAGAAAGCGCTGCAAGACACCGTCGCATTCGACAACGCCATCAAGGCCGCCATCGAAAAAGCCAAGGTCAGCGATCCTACCCTGGCCAATACCCTGATCGTCGTCACGGCCGACCATGACCACACCCTGGTGCTGAACGGCTATGCCAAGCGCACGGGCAAGACGGCTGCCGGCAACCCTGGCGTCCTGGGCGTGGTGAAGAACTACGTGACCGGCGCCATCGAGAAAGACCTGGACGGCGCACCGTATTCGATCATCGGCTTCGGCAATGGCGAAAACCGCACGCAATCGAGCCGCGCCGCCATGGCCAGCCTCGATGAAACCGTCACCAGCGCCAACACCTACCACCAGGAAGCGGTAATCCGCACCACGGCCGGCAATGAAACCCACGGCGGCACGGACGTCTTCCTGGGCGCCATCGGCAAGGGTTCGGAAACCTTCCTGGGCACCATCGACAACACCAAAGTATTCGGCCTGGTCAAGACCGCCGGCGGTCTGTAATCCCCAAGAGACAAGAATTGGACAAGCACATGAAAAGCGCATTGAAACCCGCCGCACTGAAATCGGCCCTGAAACTCTCCTTGCTGACCACGCTCGTGGCCGCCAGCGTCGCCAGCGCCTACGCCGCCGACGCCAAGAACGTCATCTTCTTCCTCGGCGACGGCATGGGCCCGTCCGTCGTGACGGCCGCGCGCATCTACCAGTACAAGGAAGACGGCAGCCTGACGATGGACACGCTGGAACGCACGGCGCGCATCAAGACGTTCTCGAACGATGCGCAAACGACGGACAGCGCGCCATCGATGGCCGCCTACATGACCGGCGTCAAGATGAACAATGAAGTCATCTCGATGGCGCAGGACACGATCGCCAAAGAGCCCAGCCGCGATGCCAACGGCAACCTGGGCGTGGACAACTGCCCGGCCGGCGGCAAGACCGTGCCGACCATCCTGGAACTGGCGAAAGCCAAGGGCAAGGCCGTGGGCGCCATCACCACCACGGAACTGACGCACGCCACGCCGGCAACGACCTTCTCGCACATCTGCAACCGCAATGCGCAATACGCGATTGCCGCGCAAACGGTGCCGGGCGGCGCAGGCTACAACGCTGCCCTGGGCGACGGCGTCGATGTGCTGATGGGCGGCGGCCGCAACCACTTCACGCCTTGGTCGGCCAGCAACAAGTATGGCCGTGCCGATGGCCGCAACCTGCTGACGGAATTTGCCGCCAAGGGCTACACCGTGGCCGCGACGAAAGCGGAAATGGCGGCAGCGCCAAGCGGCAAGAAATTCATCGGCCTGTACAGCACCCGCAGCCACCTGGAATATGAGCTGGACCGCACCGCCACGCCGCCGCTGGGCGAAGGCGCGACCCAGCCTAGCCTGTCGGAAATGACGCTGAAAGCCATGGACTTGCTGTCGAAAAACAGCAACGGCTACTTCCTGATGGTCGAAGGCGGCCGCATCGACCACGCCTTGCACGGCATCAACGCCAAGCGCGCGCTGACGGACACCATCGCCTTCGACGACGCCATCAAGGCGGCCATCGCCAAGGTCAAGGAAACCGATCCGACGCTGGCCAACACCCTGATCGTCGTCACGGCCGACCATGACCACACCCTGGCGTTCAACGGCTACGGCAAGCGCGGCAACCCTATCCTCGACATCAACCGCGGCTACAAGGATAACCAGCCAAGCAAGGATGCCGATGGCAATACCTACACCACCCTGGTATTCGGCAATGGCCCGAACCGCCCTGATCTGCGCAGCAATGTCGACAGCGCCACGGCCCTGAAAGACAACTACCTGCAAGAAACAGGCGTGCGCCTGGCCAGCGAAACCCATGGCGGCGGCGACGTCAAACTGCTGGCCACGGGTGCCGGTGCCAAGACCTTCAAGGGCACGCTGGACAACACCAAGGTGTTTGACTTGCTGAAGGCCGCCTTCGGCTTCTGATCTGCATCAACACGGTAACCCCACCGGGGCGGATGGCGTATGCCCTCCGCCCCCTTTGCACGTAAAGGCAACACCATGAAACCGACCCTGATCGCCGTCCTCCTGGCCGCCGGCTTTGCCGCCAGCGCCCAGGCCGCGCCCGCCGCCCCTGCCGACCTGGACCTGGGCATCACCTATTACAGCCGCGTGCTGACGCCGGAAGGCGTGACGCGCGAAAGCCGCTACGAAGAAAAAATGCTGCGCCGTCCCGGCCACGTGTGGGTCGAGCGCGTACTGGCGCCGGCCACCGACGCGCATGCCGGCCACAGCCATGGCGAGAACAGGAAAGTGGCGCTGAAGACATCGACCGCGGCCACGCAGCATGAGCACAAGCACTTCAATCCCGTGCTGATTCCCCGCCATGTGATGCTGGAAAAGAACACGGTGCGCATGGAATACATCGATGCGCACGACAAGATCGTCGTCTCCATCCCGAAAGCCGAGTACGAGAACGTCAATTTCGACGGTTCCTGGGAAAACAGTTTTTATCTGCTGGACCCGAAACTGGTGGCCGCCATGCCGCTGTCGAAACAGGCATCGAACGTGACGGGCGCGCGCTGGCGCGAAGTGGAAAAAAATGGCGTGTTCCAGCGCATCCTGTGGGATGAGCAAAAGCAGATTCCCTTGATCATCGAAAGCGGCGACCGCGCGAACACGTTCTACCGCCGGGTCGACGTCAAGCTGCAGCCAGGCGTGAGCAAGGCCCAGCCATGGGCAAACCTGCAGAACTACGCGCAGCGCGAATACTCGGACTACCTGGACTGAGCGCAAGCCGCCACGCCGCGCTTGACCGCACTTTGCCCGCTCGCTAGTATCGACAGCGTACAGCAAAGGGAGCGCGGCATGGATGAACAATTCGAGAACGGTTTGCGCATTCGCAAACAGGTGATGGGCGACGCCTTTGTCGAACGCGCGTTTGCCCAGGTCGACGCCTTCACGGCGCCCTTGCAGGACTTCGTCACGCGCAACGCCTGGGGCACGACGTGGTGCCGCGACGGCCTGGACCTGAAAACGCGCAGCCTGGCGACGATCGCCATGCTGACGGCCCTGGGACGCGCCCAGGAGCTGCGCGGCCACGTGCGCGGCGCCGTCAACAATGGCGCATCGATGCAGGAAATCCAGGAAGTGCTGCTGCACGCGGCCGTGTATTGCGGCATGCCGCTGGCCATCGACGCCTTCCGTTCCGCGCATGAAGTGCTGCGGGAAATGGGGCTGGTGGAGCCGGCCCCGCCGCCAGGCTGACTATTCATCCATCAAATCGGGACGTAAAAAAAGCCAGGGAGCGATCCCTGGCTTTTTGACGCTGGCTGATGCCGCAGACGATTACTCCGCCGCTGCTGCCGCCTTCTTCGCCGGCGCCTTCTTGGCGGCCGGCTTTTTCACGGCCGCAGCCTTCTTGGCCGGCGCTTTCTTGACGGCTGCCGCTTTCTTGACGGCCGTCTTCTTCGCTGGCGCCGCGCCTTCTTCGCCTTCCGCCTCGGCCGCTGCCGCTTTGGTCTTCGCGCCCGGCTTGGCTTTGCGCTCTTCAAACTCGAAGCTCACCTTGCCATCCTTGCCGCGCACGAGGAAGGCCTTGAACGGACGGCGGGTACGCTGCGATACAAAGCCCGGCAACAGGTCCGTCTTGCCATCGTTGAGCAGTTTTGCCATTTGTTCCGGCAAGATTTCCTGCTGCAAGATGATGCGGCCGCTGCGGAAATCGCACGTCTTCGGCTTGGCTACGCTGTGTTCGCACACATAGGCCAGGCCCATTTCGTACACGCCGGCGTTGCACTTGGGGCAAGGACCCACGGGCGTCTGGCCCGTGAAATCGACGCCTTCGCCATCTTCGCTCTCGTCATTCTGGCCGAAATCGAATTCCAGCTTGAAGTTCTTGATCTCTTCATCGCGCACGATGCGCAGGATGGCGGCGAACGGACGGCCCATCTTCGAGCGGAAACCTTGCAGCGGGCCGATGGTGCGGTCCTTCAGCAATTGCTCCACTTCCGCGATTTCGAACTGGCGCGAACCCGGCGTCTTGCTCATCGAGAATTCGCACTTGGTGCAGGCGAAACGGCGGTAGTTTTCCTTCACCACGCCGCCGCAATTCGGGCATGGCGTTTCCAGGGTCGCGTAGTCGCCGGGAATCGTGTCGTTGTCGTATTCCTTGGCCCGCTTGACGATGATTTGCGTCATCTGCGCAATTTCACGCATGAATTCTTCACGCGAAATCTTGCCTTTTTCCATCTGCGACAGCTTGTATTCCCACTCGCCCGTCAGCTCCGGCGCGGTCAACTCATTGACGCCCAGGCCTTTGAGCAAGGTCATCAGCTGCGATGCCTTGGCCGTCGGTATCAGTTCGCGGCCTTCGCGGATCAGGTAACGCTCCGTCAGCAAGCCCTCGATGGTGGCCGCGCGCGTGGCTGGCGTACCCAGGCCCTTGCCGGCCATCGCATCGCGCAGCTCGTCGTCGTCGATCAGCTTGCCGGCGCCTTCCATGGCCGACAGCAAGGTCGCCTCCGTGAAGCGCGCGGGCGGTTTCGTCACCAGGCCGTTGGCGCTGACGCTTTCCGTCTGCACTTTCTCGCCCTTGGCCACGGGCACCAGGTTGCCGTTGCCATTGCTTTCCTTGTCCGCGTCCGTCGATGCTTCCTTGCCGTAGATGGCCAGCCAGCCCGGATTGGTCATGACCTTGCCTTCAGTCTTGAACTGATGGCCGGACACTTCCGTGTAGCGCGTGGTGACCTGGAATTCCGCAGGCGGGAAGAACACGGCCATGAAGCGGCGCGTGACCAGGTCGTACAGCTTCTGTTCCGGCTCGGACAGGTTTTTCGGTGCAATCGTCGTCGGGATGATGGCGAAGTGATCCGAGATCTTCGTGTTGTCGAAGATGCGCTTGTTCGGCTTGACCCAGCCCTTGTCGACGATCTGCTTGGCGAACTGGTGGTAGTTGCTGTTTTCCTTGACCGTTTCCAGCGCCTGCAGCACGGTCGGCATGTAGTCTTCCGGCAAGTGGCGCGAATCGGTACGCGGATACGTCAAGACCTTGTGCTTTTCATACAGCGCCTGGGCCAGGCCCAGCGTGTTCTTGGCCGAGAAGCCGAAACGCGAGTTCGCTTCGCGCTGCAGGCTGGTCAGGTCGAACAGGCCCGGCGCCATCGAGGTGGTCGGCTTCGATTCTTCCGTGACGATGCCTTGGCGGCCGCGGCAGGCGGTGGCGATCGAGTCGGCAGCCGTCTTGCTCCACAGGCGCTCGGCGCGCTTCTCGGGATCGTTCTCGTCCTTCTTGAACTTCGTGTCCAGCCAGCGACCTTCATAGATGCCGGCTGCGCAGACGAATTCGGCGCGCACTTCCCAGAAGTCGCGCGGCACGAATTTCTTGATCTTGTCTTCGCGTTCGACCACGATGGACAGGGTCGGCGTCTGCACGCGACCCACGGTGGTCAGATAGAAGCCGCCTTCTTTCGAATTAAACGCCGTCATGGCGCGCGTGCCATTGATACCGATCAACCAATCGGCTTCCGAACGACAGCGGGCCGCATCGGCCAGCGGCAGCATTTCTTCGTCGCTGCGCAGGTGCGAGAAACCGTCGCGGATGGCGCCCGGCGTCATCGACTGCAGCCACAGGCGCTTGACCGGCTGCTTGGCCTTGGCGTTTTGCGCGATCAGGCGGAAAATCAGCTCGCCTTCGCGCCCCGCATCGCATGCGTTGATGAGGGTGGTAACGTCTTTACGTTTGATCAGCTTGTTTAATACTTTGAGGCGCGCTTCCGTCTTGGCGATCGGGTTCAGCGCGAAATACGGTGGAATCATCGGCAAGTGCGCGAAACTCCATTTGCCGCGCTTCACGTCGAATTCTTCCGGCACGGCGATCTCCAGCAAGTGGCCGACCGCCGACGACAGGACGTATTCATCCGATTCAAAGTACTCATCGTGCTTGGTAAAGCCGCCAAGCGTCTTCGCGATATCGTTCGCGACAGAAGGCTTCTCGGCGATGATGAGGGTTTTTGTCATATTTTTTAGTCTCGAAAAATGCTCTAGGATAGTTTCAGCATGCGCATCATACAGTGCATTGCCAGGCGCCGACGCTTTTGTCTGCGCAAGGCCTTGTGACTTGTGGTCTTGTCAAGCGGCCAATGATAAGCGCCTATTGAAGAATTCGGCAAGTTATCTGCAAGCAAGAATGCGCAGGCGCAAACACAATGGCCGGGCGGGCGCGCCGGTACAGCACATAGTAAAGGGGATGGCTAGGCGGCGGCGCCAGGGTCGGGCAGGCAGCGGCAGCGGCCGCCAGCGACGCCTATATATTAGTGCAATAAGCGCGGCGGGAGGTCTTCGTCGTCGACAAACAGGTCGTCGAACATCAGGGCATCCGGTTCCTTGCCCTGGCTCCACAGCAGCATCAGCACGATGACTTTCAGCTTGCCCAGCGAAACGGGCGCCTCGTCGAGGGCCAGCGCCCGCTCGATGACGATTTCGCGCTGCAGCGGCGACAGCACCTTGGCGCTTTCCAGAAACTGGATGAAACCGATGGCGGCCGTGCCCAGCACGTCGCTTTCCTGCTGCACATAGAAGCGCGTGCCCGTGGAACTGGCTGTCAGGGTCTGTTCGACGCCGGCCATGGCGTTCAAGTCCGTCAGCCACACGAGGGCTTCGGAAATCTCCACGTCGTCGAAACCGACGGCCGACAGTTTGCGCGCCAGCACTGCCGGCTCGGGGCAGGCATCGGGGCGATAGTAAGTCTCGTAGAGGTACACCAGGATATCGAACATGGCTCTACTCTATCAGCTAAGTTCGCTGCGGCACAAGGGTGCGCGCCGACAAAGCGGCCCCGTGCGGCAAGGCCGCCACACAAGTGACAAGCTGTCATTTGCAGCGTTGAAACAGTCCTCCCGGCAAGCGTTCCACCCGGCCCGCCAGCTCCAGCGCCAGCAATTCACCCATCAGCACGCCCATGGCCAGGCCGCTGCGCGCGGCCAGGGTATCGGCATCGTGGGGATCGTGGCCCAGCACGGCCAGCAGCGGCGTGTCCACGGGCGCCGCGTCGTCGGGCCGCGCCGCCGGCATGCCCAGCCAGGACAATTCCTGCAGCACGTCGTCGGCCGACTCGACCAGCTTGGCGCCCTGCTTGATGAGCGCATGGCAACCCTTGGCCAGGGTGGCATGGATGGAGCCGGGCAAGGCGTACACGTCGCGGCCCTGCTCGCCCGCCAGGCGCGCCGTGATCAGCGAGCCCGATTGCGCGGCCGCCTCGATCACCAGCACGCCGCGCGCCAGGCCGCTGATCAGGCGGTTGCGGCGCGGAAAGTTAGCGGGCATGGCGGGCAAGCCCAGCGCGTACTCGCTGACGATGCAGCCTTGTTCGGCAATTCTTTGCGCCAGATCAAGATTGCGTCGTGGATACACCAAATCGGCGCCCGTGCCGATCACGGCCACGGTGCCGCCCGCGCCCCGCAAGCCGCCCTCGTGCGCGTGCGTGTCGATGCCCAGCGCCAGCCCGGAAATGATGGTCACGCCTGCCCCGCTGAGGGTGTGCGCGAACGCGGCCGCATTCTGCATGCCTTGCGCGCTGGCATTGCGGCTGCCGACGATGGCCACGCCGGGCCGCGACAGCAGTTCGGCCCGCCCCCGCACATATAACAAGAGCGGCGGATCGGCAATTTCCAGCAGCAGGGGCGGATATCCGGCATCGGCCAGGGTCAGCACGGCATTGCCGGGCCGCTGCAGCCACTGCAGGGTAAGTTCCAGCTGGCTGTTGGCGACGGGCCTGGGCGGCTGCGCGATCAGGCGCGCCACGCTGGCCGGCACCACCTCGCGCAAGGCGTCGAACGGGGCGGAGAAGATGTGCGGCGGCAAGCCGAAGCGGGCCAGCAAGGCGCGCGCCGCCACGGGCCCCACGCCGGGCACATGCTGCAGGCGCAGCCAGCCCGCCAGCTCCGTGGCCGTGTCTGCCGTCGTTGCAATTGCATGCATGACAACCTCGCTATGAACTGTGCTCCCCCATGCTAGCGCCATGGCGCGCGCGCGATGCCGACGCGCGCAAGGATGCGTGCCATGGCGGGGCAAAACGGCCCCGCATCCACAGGGCCATGGGCGTCTGTGATAAAATTTCCCTTTGCAGCAGACAAATCGACGCACTGGCAAACGCATCTGCCGCGCCGTTGCGCCGCACGCACCCAACCGTAGCGTACGCACACTCAATAACAATCCGCCATGCCATCGCGCGCATGGCCCAGGCATGAATTATCCGGCGCACCGGCGCCCACCTTAACCAGTCGAATCCGTATGTCCATATTAAATATCCTGCGTTACCCCGATCCTCGCCTGCACACGGTCGCCAAGCCCGTCGCGGAATTTGACGAGCGCCTGCAAACCCTGATCGACGACATGGCCGAAACCATGTACGACGCCCCGGGCGTCGGCCTGGCCGCGTCGCAGGTGGACGAGCATATCCAGATGATGGTGATCGACATCACCGAAGAGAAAAACCAGCTGCAAGTGTTCATCAACCCGGAAATCACCTGGGCCAGCGAAGAAAAGCAGGTCTACGACGAAGGCTGTTTGTCCGTGCCCGGCGTCTACGATGGCGTCGAGCGCCCGGCCCGCATCAAGGTGCGCGCGCTGGACCGCCACGGCAAGCAGTTCGAACTGGAAGCCGATGGCTTGCTGGCCGTCTGCATCCAGCATGAGATGGATCATTTGCTGGGCAAGGTATTCGTCGAATACCTGTCGCCGCTCAAGCGCAACCGCATCAAGACCAAGATGATCAAGGAAATCCGTGGTCTCGAACGCGAAGCGAGCCTGCGCGCGCAGAATCGCCGCTTCTAATCCGCTTTTGCCGCTGTGCTGATAGACTGACCGTAACACCCTGCCAGCCTGGCGCCTCCGGCGCGGGCCTGCGCACCTCACGTCAAGGAACCATATGAAAGTGATCTTCGCAGGCACGCCTGAATTTGCCGCCACGGCCCTGAAAGACTTGCACGAAGCGGGCTTCGAGATTCCGCTGGTGCTGACCCAGCCCGACCGCCCTGCCGGACGGGGCATGCAGATGCACGCCTCGGCCGTCAAGCAATACGCGCAGCAACACGGCATCGAAGTGCTGCAGCCGCTGTCCTTGCGCATGGACAGCAAGGATCCCCAGCGCGCCGCGGAAGCAAAGGCAGCCCACGAGCGCCTGCTGGCCACCGATTACGACGTGATGGTCGTGGCCGCCTACGGCTTGATCTTGCCGCGCAGCACGCTCGACATCAAACCCTGCATCAATATCCACGGTTCCTTGCTGCCGCGCTGGCGCGGCGCCGCGCCCATCCACCGCGCCATCGAAGCCGGCGACGATGAAACGGGCGTGACCATCATGCAGATGGAAGAAGGCCTCGATACGGGCCCCATGCTGGCCATCGAGCGCACGCCCATCGAAGCGGGCGATTCCACGGCCAGCCTGCACGACAAGCTGGCCAGACTGGGCGGCAAGATGATCGTCGAGACCCTGCGCAAGATGCAGCAGCAGCCGCTGGAAGCCGTGCCCCAGCCGGAAGCGGGCGTGACCTACGCGGCCAAAATCGCCAAGGAAGAGGCAGCACTCGATTTCAGTCTGCCGGCCCTGGAGCTGGGCTTGAAGATCCGCGCCTTTAATCCGTTTCCCGGCGCCTGCGGCCAGGTCGATGGCATCACCATCAAGATCTGGGCCGCCGACGTGCTCGAGGCGGATAGCAAGGAAGCGCCGGGCCAGGTACTGGCGGCCGACGCCCAGCACGGCATCGTCGTCGCTTGCGGCAACGGCTCCCTGCGCCTGACGGAACTGCAAAAACCGGGCGGCAAGCGCCTGCCCGCGGCCGAATTCATCAAGGGTTTCCCCCTCGAAGGCAAGCGCTTCGTTTAAGCAGGCCATCGCTGCCCGCGGCAAGGGCAGTACCTGGCGCACACAGCATCTGTACGTATTGCGCACATAAAAAAAGGCTTGCCGCGGCAAGCCTTTTTTGCATCCAGCCGTAGCGCTTAGCGGCGCTGCACCTTCATCAGGCGTCCGCCCACGGACGACGACAGGCTGACTTCGAAACGCCCGCCGGCCGGCAAGGCGCTCACGTCGACGTTGGCTTTGCCACCCGTCAAGTCGCTGGCGACCACCGTCTTGCGGCCATCGGCCGCCACGTGCAGCACGGCCGCATACGGTTCCGCCTCGGCATTCCAGACCAGCGCCAGCTTGCCGCCGCTTTGCGTCGCATCAAACGTGGCATCGTTGGCGGCGGCCTTGCTGCGGCGCGCCGGGCGCTCCAGCTTGGCTAAAGCCTTACCATTTGCCAACACTTGCACATCGCTGATTTCGCCCGGGTTGGCGAAGCTGACGCGGAAGTGGCTCATGGCGTTGCCGCCATGGTCGGCCACGGAGACGCCATCGAAGGGCAAGTCGATAGTCGCTCCGGACGCCGTCAGGATCCGCAGGGTGTACGCATGGCCGCTGCCGCTGGCAGCGGTGCCGATGCGCGCCGACGAGGCAACGGCCGGGCGCAGGGCCACGCCGCCTGGCGTGATGCGGCCGGAAATGGTCAGATAGCCATTCTCGGCCACGGACATGCTGGCGGCCAGCACATTGCTGCCCGCAGGCTGCGTGCTGCGTTTTTCCAGGAATTGCTGCACCCGCGCATAGCTGTAGTCGGAGAACCAGGCGCCGCTGCAATAGCTCATCACGTCCTTCATCGGCGTGCTGCCATACACAGCCTTGCTCAGCTGGCCGATGCTGCCCGCATAGCTGCTGTTGTACAGCGGTTGCGGGCCCAGGTCGCCATTCGCATACGGATAGTCGGTGGCTGCGCCAGCCGGGCCGCCGCAGGCGACGTGCTGCAGCGAGTGGTTGTGGCCCAGCTCATGCACGAGCGTGGTCAGCCATTCAGGCCAGCTATTGCCGAACGGATCGACGGAGGCAATGCTGTTGAACCGGGCGTCCAGGCCGATGGCCGACGTGAAGTCGCTGCCGCTGCTGCGCCCGTTGATGTAGGCCAGGCCGGCGGCGCGCGTGGAAGACATTTTCGGCACGAAACCATAATAGTAGGCGCCGCTGTCTTCCAGCGCGCGCTTGCTTTCCAGCTTGCTCAGGGTATCGCTCCACCAGCTGTCGGCCGTGCTGCTGCCAGGCATGCTCAGCGCAGCGCGCGTGGTGATGCTGATGTTTTCCGTCGCATACGGATACACGCGCAGCAGCGCAGCACGGATCAGCTCGGCGTCAGGCAGTTGCGCCACGCCATCATCGGTGCTCAGCGGTACCAGCACCAGGCGAATCTTGGCCAGGCTGGCCACCGTGGGCGCCGCTTCCTGGCTCACTTGCACGCCATCATTGCCCACGGCCGTCACGCGCACGCGCACGCCGGGCAAGATCCAGCCGGACGGCAGGACGGCACTGAAATTGCCGCTGAAACTGTCATTGTTCTTCGTCGTCGGCAAGAGTGCCGGCCCCGTCATGGTGATGCTGCCCAGGTTGCTGCCATTGGCGGCGGTCGCGTTCAGGATGACGGCCGGACTGGCCTGGCCCGCCTGCGCGGCCAGCACGGCCACGCGCACGGCGGCCGGCTTGCCGCGCGTCAGGCGCAAGGCCGTATCGCTGGCGTTCAAGTTCAGTACTTGCGCGAAATCAATGCTGCCCAGGGTAAAGGCCGATACCGTGCCGGCATTGACGGCGACGCGCGCAGCGGCCGACAGCATCACGTTGCCCGTTGCCGAGGCTGGCGCCGACAGCAGCAGCTGGCTGGCGCTGGCGCTGACGATGGTGGCTGGCGTACTGCCCACCGACGCCGAGCTGACCTGGTCGAGATTGCTGCCCTGCACCGTCACCGACAAGGTCGCGCCGTTGACGGCCGACGTGATCGACGTCACCGCCACGCTGGCCAGGACCGTGTACGTATCGCTGCTGATCACATCGTTATAGGGACCGCGCACCGTCAGCGGCCCCGTTGCCGCACCCAGTGGCACCACCACGGTCACGCTGCTGGCCGTCTGGCTTTGCGGCGTCGCCGCCGCGCCATTGCCAAACTGCACGGCCGTCACGGCGCCCATGCCGCCGCCCGCGAGCGTGACGCTGGAACCGACGCCGCCCGTCAAGGTCGCGACACTGCTGACGCTCAAGGGCAGGTACACATTCACGTTATAGCTGGTGGCCGCCGTGCCGCTGGCGCTGACCAGGCTCAAGGCGCCCTGGACGGGCACGCCAGGCATGACCAGGGTAACGCTGCTGTCGCTGGCAGCGCTGGTGGCCACCGTCACGCCGCCCACCTGGAAGGCGGTGGCGCGGCTCAGATTCTTGCCCGTGAGCACCAGGCTGCCGCCCACGGCGACATTCGCCGCCGAGACGGCCGTTACGGCAGGCGTCAGGACCGTATCACCGGAGGTGGCCGCCACCACCGTATCGCCACCGCCTCCGCCACCACCGCACGCGGACAGGCCCAGCACGACAAACAATGCAACAAGCAGATGGTTTTTCATGGCTGGCAACCATGTTGATGCAGCGCGATGCAGGGGAGGACACGAGAGAAATGTGACATATCGGTGACTTTTGGTGAGAATTTAATTTCAAGGAACCAATATTATCGGTTAATTCGATTCCCGAAGACAACTATTAATGCTTTTGATTCAATTGGTTTTGATAATAATTAAAGTATCTGCTTGGCAAACTTTATTTTTAGCATTACCGGTTTCATTCTGTATTGCTGTAAATCAAAATTATTTTCCTTTGCAGCTATTGCCATTCCATTCATGAAAAATAATTGAGACAGAGATAAATAATGTGGAAATTTTTCCACAGCCTAGACGCCATGCCGTCTTGCCAACTTTATCGGAAGAATTAACATTTTGAGTAAGATTTTCAGGAATGTAATTTACGGAAGGGGCCGGGCAGCCGCCGCCGCCGGGCTGGCCGTGACGGCCTTGTGTTGCGCGAAACAACGCAGACTGGCCTGGGGGCCGCTTTTGCTTAAAACCAAAGCAGCCTGATGCCGTATAATTTTAGGCCCGGTGAAATCAGGCGATTGCCACCTTCTGCCCGCCCTACCCGGCCGGCACTCTCCGTCCGCTGATCAAGCTGACCCGCAACCGCCTGGCCACCGCGCCGCCGCCCGTTTGCCTATTGAAAGCATGAAATGAACGCTACCGTGATCCCTGCCCTGTCCCCGACCGAAGCCACCTTGCGCGCCATTCTGGCGCAGCGGATCATGATCCTCGACGGCGCGATGGGCACGATCATCCAGCAATACAAGCTCGACGAAGAAGCGTACCGGGGCGGCCCCGCTGGCCGCTTCATCGATTTCGCCGCGCCGGCCGACAGCGGCGCGCGTGAACTGTTCGTCAAGGGCAATAACGAGCTGCTGACCCTGACGCAGCCGCACATCATCCAGGAAATCCACGAGCGCTACCTGGCGGCGGGCGCCGACCTGATCGAAACGAATACCTTCGGCGCCACGACGATCGCGCAGGACGACTACCACATGGCCCACCTGGCCTATGAAATGAACGTGCAGGCCGCCAAACTGGCGCGTGCCGCCTGCGATAAATATTCCACGCCGGACAAGCCGCGCTTCGTCGCGGGCGCCCTGGGACCCACGCCGAAGACGGCGTCGATCTCGCCCGACGTGAACGACCCGGCCGCGCGCAACGTCACCTTCGACCAGCTGGTGGCCGCCTATCTGCAGCAGACGCAGGGCCTGGTGGAAGGCGGCGCCGACGTGCTGCTGGTGGAAACCATCTTCGATACCTTGAACTGCAAGGCGGCCCTGTTCGCCATCGACCTGTTCTACGAGCAGAATCCGGATGTCGTGCGCCTGCCCTTGATGATTTCCGGCACCGTCACGGATGCCTCGGGCCGCATCCTGTCGGGCCAGACCGTGCCTGCCTTCTGGAATTCCGTGCGCCACGCGAAACCGCTGACCATCGGCCTGAACTGCGCGCTGGGCGCCGCCCTGATGCGCCCGTACGCGGAAGAGCTGGCCAAGATCGCCGACACGTTCGTGTGCATCTACCCGAACGCGGGCTTGCCCAACCCCATGAGCGACACGGGCTTCGACGAGTTGCCTGCCGACACTTCCGCCCTGCTGCGCGAATTCGCCGACGCGGGCTTTCTGAACATGGCGGGCGGCTGCTGCGGCACCACGCCCGAGCACATCGCCGCCATCGGCAAATTGCTGTCCCAAAACACCCCGCGCACCGTGCCAGCCCCGTCGCACGACTTGCGCCTGTCCGGCCTGGAACCGTTCGTCGTCAACGACGAGTCGCTGTTCGTCAACGTGGGCGAGCGCACCAACGTCACGGGTTCGAAGGCGTTTGCGCGCATGATTCTCAACGAGCAATACGATGAAGCCCTGTCCGTGGCCCGCCAGCAAGTGGAAAATGGCGCGCAGGTAATCGACATCAACATGGACGAGGCGATGCTCGACTCGCTGGCGGCCATGACGCGCTTCCTGAACCTGATCGCGTCGGAACCCGATATTTCCCGCGTGCCCATCATGGTCGACTCGTCGAAATGGTCGGTCATCGAGGCGGGCCTGAAATGCGTGCAGGGCAAGGCCATCGTCAACTCGATTTCCATGAAGGAAGGCGAGGAAGAATTCCTGCGTCAGGCCAAGCTGTGCCGCCGCTATGGCGCGGCCGTCATCGTCATGGCCTTCGATGAAAAAGGGCAAGCGGATACCTTCGAGCGCAAGATCGAGATTTGCGCGCGCGCCTATCACTTGCTGATCGATGCGCTGGACTTCCCGCCGGAAGACATCATTTTCGATCCGAACATCTTTGCCGTGGCCACCGGTATCGAAGAGCACAACAACTACGCCGTCGACTTCATCAACGCCACGCGCTGGATCAAGGAAAACTTGCCATACGCGAAGATCTCGGGCGGCGTGTCGAACGTGTCCTTCAGTTTCCGCGGCAACGATCCCGCCCGCGAAGCCATCCATACCGTCTTCCTGTACCACGCCATCAAGGCGGGCATGACCATGGGCATCGTCAACGCGGGCATGGTGGGCGTGTACGACAACCTGGACCCGGAATTGCGCGAGCGCGTGGAAGATGTGGTGCTGAACCGCCGCGAAGACTCGACCGAGCGCATGATCGAGTTTGCCGGCACCCTGAAGGCGGGCGGCAAGGCCGAGGCGCAAACCCTGGCCTGGCGCGAAGGCACGGTGCAGGAACGCCTGTCGCACGCGCTGGTGCACGGCATCACGCAATTCATCGTGGAAGACACGGAAGAAGCGCGCCAGGAACTGCTGCACAATGGCGGGCGTCCCATCCACGTGATCGAAGGCCCCCTGATGGCCGGCATGGACGTGGTGGGCGACCTGTTTGGCCAGGGCAAGATGTTCCTGCCGCAAGTGGTGAAATCGGCGCGCGTGATGAAGCAGGCCGTGGCCCACCTGATTCCGTTCATCGAGGAAGAAAAGCTGCTGGAAGAAAAGCGCACGGGCATCGTTGCCAAGCCGAAGGGCAAGATCATCATGGCGACCGTCAAGGGCGACGTGCATGACATCGGCAAGAACATCGTC
The DNA here is from genome assembly GCF_009208555.1 of Janthinobacterium violaceinigrum. Lineage (GTDB taxonomy): Bacteria > Pseudomonadota > Gammaproteobacteria > Burkholderiales > Burkholderiaceae_D > Janthinobacterium > Janthinobacterium violaceinigrum. Next base: position 17,812 of record NZ_WFLI01000025.1, read on the forward strand.
ACCGTCGTGCTGCAGTGTAATAACTTCGAAGTGGTGAACATGGGCGTGATGGTGCCGTGCTCGGAAATCCTGGCCCGCGCCAAGGTGGAAAACGCGGACATCATCGGCCTGTCGGGCCTGATCACGCCGTCGCTGGAAGAAATGGCGTATGTCGCCAAGGAAATGCAGCGCGACGAACATTTCCGCATGCTCAAGATTCCCCTGCTGATCGGCGGCGCCACCACCAGCCGCGCCCACACGGCCGTGAAAATCGCCCACAACTACGAAGGCCCCGTCATCTACGTGCCGGACGCCTCGCGTTCCGTATCCGTGGCGCAATCCTTGCTGACGCCGGAACAGCGCGACAAGTATGTGGAAGACATCGAACTCGACTACGCGCGCATCCGCGAGCAGCACGCCAACAAGAAGGCGCTGCCGATTTTGCCGCTGGCGCAGGCGCGCGCCAACAAGATGCTCGTGCCGTTCGACGGCCCGTGCACGCCCGTGAAGCCAAAGTTCATCGGCCGACGCGTCTTTAAAAACGTCGACCTGGCCACCCTGGCCAACTACATCGACTGGGGTCCGTTCTTCCAGACCTGGGACCTGGCCGGCCCCTTCCCCGCCATCCTGACCGATGACGTGGTGGGCGACGCGGCCACCAAGGTGTACGCGGAAGGCCAGGCCTTGCTGAAAAAACTCATCGACGGGCGCTGGCTGACGGCCAATGGCGTCGTGTCCTTGCTGCCGGCCAACAGCGTCAATGACGACGATATCGAGGTGTACACGGACGATACGCGCAGTAGCGTGGCGTTCACGTATTACGGCATGCGCCAGCAGGGCGTCAAACCCGTGGTCGACGGCGTGCAGCGCCCGAACCAGTGCCTGGCCGACTTCATTGCCCCGAAGGAATCGGGCGTGAAGGATTACATCGGCATGTTCGCCGTCACGTCCGGCCTCGGTATCGAGAAATACGAGAAGCGCTTCGAGGATGCGCACGACGATTACTCGTCCATCATGCTCAAATCGCTGGCCGACCGCCTGGCCGAAGCGTTTGCCGAATACCTGCACGAGCGCGTGCGCAAGGATTTGTGGGGCTATGTGCCGGACGAGCACTTGAGCAACGACGACATGATCGGCGAAAAATATGTGGGCATCCGCCCCGCGCCCGGCTACCCTGCCTGCCCCGAGCATACCGTCAAGAAGGAAATGTTCGAGGTCATGCAGGCGGAGGAAATCGGCATGCAGCTGACGGAATCGTATGCCATGTTCCCCGGCGCAGCCGTGTCCGGCTTCTACTTTGCCCACCCGGAATCGAAATACTTCGTCGTCGGCAAGATCGGCATGGACCAGGTGGAAGACATGGCCAAGCGCCGCAACGTCAGCATCGAGGACGTGGAACGCTGGCTGTCGCCCAATCTGTCCTGATCCAGGTACACGGCGCGCGGAACTTATCGCGCGCCGCAGCGCACTAACGCAGTATGCCGGTCGGCATGCTGCATGCCCGCTCCGGCCCGTTTCCCAACTGGCAAGGAGGTAATATATGGCAACCAATTTCAAACTGAAACGCTGGCAAGATCAAGTGATCCTGCTGCTGGGCCTGTGGCTGCTCGTCTCGCCCTGGGCCTTTTCCTATCCCGAAGGCTCGCCGCAGATGATCAATGCCTTCGTCTCGGGCCTGGTGATCGCCATCCTGGCCGCCTTCGACCTGTACAAGACGTATTTCTGGGCCGTCGTCGTCAACCTGCTGGTGGGCGTCTGGGTCGCCGCCTCGCCGTGGGTCCTGCGGCTGGCCGAACAGCGCGTCGTCATGTGGAACGAGCTGATCGTCGGCATCGCCGTCGCCGTCCTGGCCCTGTGGGAACTGCGCACCGACCCCGAGCTGCACAAGCACTGGCCCGGCGCGGCCGCCTAGCGGCGTAAAAAAACCCTGCCACGGCGACGCCGTGCAGGGCTCTTTTAGATAAATCGGGTAGGTCGGATTAGCGCTTGCGCGCAATCCGACAACACCTGTTACCGCCTACAGTATTGTCGGATTACGGCCCTTCGGGCCTAATCCGACCTACAGCGCGTATCGTACTACGTTGTCGCTCCACTCATAGGCGGCCATTTCCAGCTCCACCAGGTCGTCCGGCGACATGGCCAGGTCGCGCAAGGTGGGCACGATCTCGCCTTCCATGTCTTCGATGCGCTCGATGCATTCGGCCAGGCGCAGCAGGTCGCCATAGAAGCCTTCGCGCGACAGCAGCGCTTCGGCCACTTCGTCGATCACTTCGATCTGGCCGAGGATTTCCGACATGGGCACGCCGAACAGCGTATCCATCAGGGACATGATGCCGACGGTAAACGCGATATCGGCCGAATGGGCGTGGTTCGGGCGCAGTTTATGCGCGAGCAATTCCAGCAAACGACCGCGCGTGGTAGCCAGCATCAGCAGCGGCGTCATGCTATGGCCGCGCTTGCTTGGTTCCGCATACAGCATGATTTGCAGCCAGCGCTGCAATTGGCGGCGGCCCAGCACGGTCACGGCCTGGCTCAGCGAATCGATGCGCTGGCGCGCGCCCACGGCCGGCGTATTGACCAGGCGCAACAGGTTCAGGGCCAGCGACACGTCGCGCTTGATGGCGCGCTCGATATCCATGTTGTCGGCGTCCGACGTCACCAGGGTCATCAGTTCCATGACGGCCAGTTGCGACGGCGACAGCTTCTTGCCCGTCATGATGGCAGGCTTGGCAAAGTAATAGCCCTGGAAGTAGTCGAAGCCCAGGTCCAGGCCCGACTTGAATTCTTCGCGCGTCTCGACCTTCTCCGCCACCAGTTTCTTGTTTTCCTGCTTGAAACGGGGCGCCAGCGCTGCCAGCACTTTCGGGTCGACCGTGCTCATGTCCATCTTGACATATTGCACCAGTGGCAACAGCTCCTGCACTTGCGACGTGTCGGACACCACGTTTTCCAGCGCGAAGGTGAAGCCGTGGCCCACCAGCTCGCTGATGCGTGCGCGCACTTCCGGCGTGACGGGCATCGATTCGACGATTTCCAGCACGACTTTTTCACGCGGCAGGAAAACGAAGATGTCGCTCATGATCACGTCGGCATCGACGTTGACGAAACCGAGCGCGTCGCCGATGACCTTTTCCATGCCCAGCTGGGAAGCGTGGGCAATCACGGACGCCGTGGCGGACAGGTCGCTGGTAATGTTGGCGGGACCGACCGGAGCGTTGCGGAATAGCAACTCATAGCCAAACAGGGCTTGATTGCGGTCAAGGATAGGTTGTCGCCCCAGATAGAACTCGCGCACGCGCAAGGGTTTCGGGGTGATGTCGTTGCTGGAAATATCGATCATTAACTCTTCATCAATCAGGTCGAGTGACACCGGCCGCGCGGCGCCCGCATCAAGGTTCACTATTGACAATACTTTAGCTGAATTTCGCCCGCGCTGTGGGTATTTTGGCAGCAATCACGCGTATTGTCGTCAACAAATTAGGCTACCGGCGTGTCTTGCACCATCCCGTCGACAAATAACTTCAATTCGCCCGGCGCAAACGCCGTCCATTGCTCATTTGTCGTCAGCGGCTGGGTAACGATCACGGCCACGCGGTCCTGGGGCGTCGTCACCTGGGAAAAGTCCACGCTCAGGTCTTCATCGGAGAGTTTAGCAGTTGGAAACGGATGTTGTCGCACCAGATAGTGCAAGCTGGTGGAACAGTGGGCAAACAGCGCTTCGCCGCTGGACAGCATCATGTTGAACGTGCCATGGGCCGCGATGCTGGGCAACAGCTCCGCCAGGGCCGCATGCAGCTGCGGCAGTGCCGGCGGGGCGTCGCCGAAGCGCGCATGCAGCTCCTGCAGCAGATAGCAGAACGCCAGCTCGCTGTCCGTGCAACCGACGGGACGGTAACTGCCCGTCAGCACGGGATGGAATTCCTTCAGGTCGCCATTGTGGGCGAACACCCAGTAGCGGCCCCACAGTTCGCGCACGAACGGGTGGCAGTTTTCCAGCGCCACCTGGCCCTGGGTCGCCTTGCGGATATGCGCGATGACATTGCGCGACTTGATGGGGTAGCGTTTGATCAGTTCGGCCACGGGCGAGGCGATGGCCGCCTGGTGGTCGACGAAATGGCGCACGCCGGCGCCCTCGAAAAAGGCGATGCCCCAGCCGTCATGGTGGGTATCGGTATGGCCGCCGCGCATGGCGAAGCCGGTAAAACTAAAGACAATGTCCGTGGGGACATTGCAATTCATTCCAAGAAGTTGGCACATGATCTGTTTGCAGCGGGATAACACGGCCACCATACCATGCCGTCCGGCGGATTGGTATGGCGGCGATGGCCATCCGCCTAGTGCAACAGGACCGGCTGGCTCATGAGGGAATCGTAGCTGCCCAAAAATTCATCGATCTCTTCCATGCTGGGTTCGCTGGCGATCAATTCCGTGACGTCGCGGCGGAAATGCTGGGCAAGTACGCCCGCGATGAAGGTTTCGCGCTTGCCGCCCTTGTCGACGATTTCATAGCCGCCAAAACGCAGGGCTTCCAGGTCGACGTCGGCGCCGAATTCCACGACGCTGTATTGCTCGCTGTTATAGATCAGGTTCATTTTGCATCCTTCGCTCAAGCAGGAGAATCTCCTGCGGTGTCAGAACAGAGGTGGGGTTGATACGGCGCCATTTCAAGCGCCGTGCCACCCGGCGGGCTACAGAGTTGTAACGAGATGCAAATTGCGACTGCGGTGATGCAAGCAGGAAAACGTCAAAAACCGCGTTCAGGACACCACCATGTCTGCTTGCAGCGCCAGCAGGGCATCGTAGGGACTGGCAGTGAGCCAGGTGCGCAATTGTTCGATGTGCGAGGCATCGGCCAGGCTGATGAACAAGAGCGCGGGTGGATGGCGCAGCAGACGATTCAATGTTACACGCAATACGAGATTGCCGCTGCAGCACAGGCAACCAGGCGCAATGCGCAACAGTTGCAGTGGAAACGATGAGGAAGGAGAAACTTGCTCGGCCAGGTCGGCCAGGATGCCGTTGCCGTCAGCCAATCCTTCGAGGATCACGGCGGCCGGCTGGTCCGGCGGCAAGGCGCGCGCGATGGCCGCCTCGCGCCCGGCGGCGCGTCCGCCGCTGACCAGGGTCAGCGGCGTCGGACGCCGCACGGCTGGCGTCACAGGCCTTTCTTGGCCAGCTTGCCCGGTTCGACGCCCAGCTGTTTCAGCTTGCGGTACAAATGGGTGCGCTCCAGGCCCGTCTTTTCCGCCACGCGGGTCATGCTGCCGCCTTCGCGGCCCAGGTGGTGTTCAAAGTACATGCGCTCGAACGCATCGCGCGCCTCGCGCAGCGGCAAGTCGAACGACAGGTTGTAGCCATGGCCCTCGGCCACCGCCGGCATGGCGATGCCTGGGCGCACCATCAGCTGTTGCGGCGCGCTGCCGCCAAAGCTGGGCACGGGATGGCTGCTTTCCTCGGCCACCACGGGTGCCGCCGGACGGGGCGCCACGCTCGGCGCGCGCACGGTTTCCTGTGCCCGCGTCAAGCCTTGCTGCACTGCCTTCAGCAGTTTTTGCAGGGCAATCGGTTTTTCCAGGAAGTTCATGGCACCGATGCGCGTCGCCTCGACCGCCGTATCGATGGTGGCGTGGCCCGACATCATGATCACGGGCATGGTCAGCAAGCCATCGCGCTGCCATTCCTTGAGCAAGGTGACGCCATCGGTGTCGGGCATCCAGATATCCAGCAATACCAGATCCGGCGCACCGGCGGCACGCGCTTCGCGCGCCTGCTGCGCATTTTCGGCCAGCTGGATAGCATGTCCTTCGTCGCCCAATATTTCCGAGAGCAACTCACGGATACCCATTTCATCATCCACTACGAGTATGTTTGCCATTCGTGTCTTGCCTTCCTCATTTCGCCGGCCGTCGCGCACAAGATGCACACGGCGGACAACTATGATTTTATTAGTGTTTTAAATACTAAACCAGACCTTCATGCCAGGAATTCCTGGGCAGGAGTGTCGGGAGCTAACTTTAACAGCAAAATGACCACCGAAGCGCCATTGCCGTCGACCCGGTTCTCGATATCGATGCGTCCGCCATGTTCATCGATAATTTTCTTCACCATCGCCAGGCCCAATCCCGTGCCCCGTGCCTTTGAGGTCACATAGGGTTCGAAGGCGCGCGCCAGGATCTTTGGCGCGAAACCAGGGCCATTGTCGGTGATGGCCAGCCGCACGGCGATATTCACGCCGCCGTCCGCACTGCGATAATGAATTGCTTCCGTCCGTACGTCAATCCGCGGATGCGGCGAGTCCGGCGGCAGGTCCGCCATGGCGTCCTGCGCGTTCTGCAGCAAGTTATGGATAACCTGGCGCAACTGGGTGGGATCGCCCATCACCATGGGCAGGTTCGGCGCCAGCATGGGGTGGATGATGTCGCCATCGTCGCCGCGCAGGTAGAGGTTCAGGATTTCTTCGATCAGCTCGTTCAAGCGCAAGGGCGTGAGCACGGCCGGCGGCGTGCGCGCGTAGTCGCGGAAATCGTCGACCATGCGCTTCATCGCATCGACCTGCTTGACGATGGTGGTGGTGGCGCGGCTGAGCAAGTCGGCATCCGGTTGCTCCAGCTTGCCTTCCAGCTTCATCTGCAGGCGCTCGGCCGACAATTGGATGGGTGTGAGCGGATTCTTGATTTCATGCGCGAGGCGGCGCGCCACCTCGCCCCAGGCGATCGAGCGCTGCGCGGAAATCACGTCGGAAATATCATCGAACACGACGATGTAGCCGCTGCCGGACTCCAGCGGCAGGCGCGAACCGCGCGCCAGCAAGGTGATGTCGTGCTCGTCGGCACTGCTGCCCACGCGGCGCGGAATCTCGATCTGGCGCTGCCAGTGCAGACGCTGCTGGTTGCGGCCCGATGCCGATTGCGCGCTTTGCGCCGTGAAGGCGCTGATGATGGCGCCGCCAAACTCTTCCATCCCAGCAATATCGGCCAGCGGCTGGCCCACCATGCTCATGCCCGAATGCTGCAGGATGCGCTCGACCGATTCATTGCAGGTCACCAGCTTGAAATCGCCATCGAGCACCATCACGCCGGCCGACATGTTCGCCAGCACGGATTCCAGGTGGGCCTTGGCGTTTTGCAGCGCGGCGCGGTTGCTTTCCACGGCCGTGCGCGCGTCGAGCAGCTGGCGCGTCATGATGTTGAACGACTGCGTCAAGGTCCCCAGCTCGTCCTTGGTGGCGACGATGGGGCGCGGCGACAGGTCGCCCTCGGCCACGGCGCGCGTGCCTTCGGCCAGCAGCAGCAAAGGCTGGGCCAGGTTGCCCGCGATCAGGAAAGCGCTGCCGATGGCGCCGAAAATGGCCAGCAGCAAGGTCAAGGTGAGGATTTCCATGTACATCTTGCGCAGACCCACGCGCGCGACGAAGCGTTCCTTGTATTCGCTGTAGGCGGCGCGCAGCACCTCGCCATTCGTCGCCAGCTTGGGCGGCACCGCCTGCAGCAGTTGCAGGTAGCGGGGCGAGACGGAGGGGCCCGGCACGGCCACCAGTACCCGCAGGCGCAGGCTGGCCGCCGGTTCCAGCGGCGCCGACACGCCACCGCGGAAACCGCCGCCGCCCGACTCCGTGCCATCGTCGTGCAATTCCAGGCCCCCTTCCGCCGAGGCATAGCCAGCCGGCAAGGCCGCCTGCACCAGCATGGCCGGCGTCGGCAAGTCGGCCGCGCTGTGCGGTCCGGCGCTGGCCAGCAGCACGCCGTCGCCGCTGACGATCATGACGTTCTGCATGCCCTCTTCGCGTAGCAGGCTGGTCAGCACGGCCGGACCGGCCACCGGATCGGCGCCAAGTTCATCGACCGCCTTGTGGCCCCGGTGGTCAAGCTCGACCAGGGCTGCATCGAGGCCCGCACGGCCCAGCTCAATGCCCGATTCCAGCGCCGCTTCGATCTTGACGTTGAACCAGGACTCGATGGAGTGGGATACGAATTGCACGGAAACAAGGAAGATCACCAGCCCCGGCAGGATGCCGACGGCGGCGAACAGCATCACCAGGCGCGTCATCAGCTTGGAGCCGAACTTGCCGCTCTTGTAGCGCGCGTACAGCCGGGCCAGGGAAATGCCCACCAGCGCCAGCAGGGACACGGCCACGGCCGCGTTCAGGCCCAGCAGCCAGGTGTAGTAACGGTCGAAGAAGCCGGAATTGTCGGAAGCCGACGCCAGCAGGAACAGCAGGATACTGACAATGCCGCCGCCCACCACCAGCAGATAGCGCAATGCTTGACTCACTACTCCGCCGTATACAAGAAGGTTTTTTTATTCGAAGCCAGGCGCCAGTCACTGTTGTTGAAGGCATTGACCTGTATGGGCTTGGGCAGGTAGTCGCGGTCCATGCCCATGCGCAAGGTGACGTTATACGTCTGCCCCACTTTCAGCTCGCCGCGCCGCGCCACCAGCCAGCGGCTGGGACGGCGGATCAGGAACAGCGCATCGTCGAGGGTGGGAAAGCTTTGTTGCAAGCCGCCGCCCGACACGTGGTACTGGCGCGTCAGCACGTTGTACGACAGCTTGCTGGTCTGGCGCGCCACGATGGCTTTTTCATCGAACCAGTACCAGCGGGGCCGGGTCAGTTCGATTTCCGTCGTGAAATACAGCGGCACGCCATGCTGTACCGCATCATCGAGGTCGTGATTGAGCTCGAAGGAATACGTGGCGGCCAGCTTGTAACCCTCTTCGCTCGACTCGATGTAGGCACGGGTGATCTCGACCATGTCGGCGGCATGCGCGCGTGGCATGGTACATGCCAGCATCAGCAGCAGGGCCAGGAGTCGGAAGAGTCGTGTTGTCACAAGTGTGCCGGTAGTGTCCGTAGGAAAAGTATCGACGAATCGCTCAAGCCGCATTTTTTTGGAATAGCGCATAGAACAAACCGTCGTGGTCCTGCTCCGCGCTGCCAGTCGGCAACAGCTGGCCAGGCGCTGTCAATCGGGTCGCATTATTGCGCACCGCAAATGCCGCCGCCTGTGCCTCGGATTCCTGCGGCCACAATGAACAAGTCACGAACAGCAATTTACCATCGGGGCGCAGCATCTGCCACAGGTTGTCCAGAATTTTAGATGAAAGTGTTGCAAGTTGGAACGCATCTCCCTTGCGGCGCAACCAGCGGATGTCGGGATGGCGGCGTACGATGCCCGAGGCCGTGCACGGCACGTCGGCCAGGATGCGGTCGTACTGCTGACCGTCCCACCACGCGCTCGATTGCGCATCCTGCGCCTTCAGGGTCGCTTCCAGGCCCAGGCGCTCGAGGTTTTCCGCGATGCGCGGCAAGCGCTTGGCGTCCGCATCGATGGCCGTGACTTGCACATCGGCCAGTTCCAGGATGTGGCACGTCTTGCCGCCAGGCGCCGCGCAGGCGTCCAGCACGCGCATGCCATCTTGCAAGTCCAGCAGCGGTGCGGCCAGTTGCGCGCCGGCATCCTGCACGGAAACGACGCCCTGCTCGAAGCCGGGGATCAGCGCTACGCCGATGGGCTTGTCCAGGCGCACGGCAAACGGCCCCACCTGGCCCGCGGCAATGCCCGCCTCCGCCAGCACGGCCAGATACGCTTCGACTGTGCTCTTGCGGCGGTTCACGCGCAAGGTCAATGGCGGCACGGCATTGCCGGCCGTCAGAATGGCTTGCCAGTCGCGGGGATAGGCCAGGCGCAGCGAGTCGATCCACCATTGCGGATAATTCCATTGCGCCAAAGGTTGCTGCAAGGCCGCTGCCAGCAAGGATGTGCGCTCGCGCAAGAAACGGCGCAGCACGGCGTTGACCATGCCCTTGGCATGCGCCAGGTCAGGGTGCGAGGTGGCCACCGTGACGGCCTGGTCCACAACGGTGAATTCTTCGTACGGCTGCTCGCCCGGCTCGGCCGACATCAGGGACAGCGCGCAGCACAGCAGCGCAGCGAGCATCGGCGGTTCGGGCGCCTTCGACGTCATCAGGCCGACCAGGGTTTCGCTGCGGCCCAGCTGGCGCATGGTACGGTAGGAAATATCCTGGATGGCGCCGCGCGCTTGCGGGCTGGCGTTCGATTGCGTAAACACCTTGGCCAGCGCTTGCGGCAGGGCCGTGCCCGTGCGCACTTGCGCCACGGCATTGGCGGCGCCCAGCAGGCAAAACGCCAGCGAGTCGGCGCGCAAATCGGGTTGGAAGCCTGGCTGCAGGACCGGTTTCAGGTCGGGATGGTAGCTGGGACGCAATTTTGCGGCGGCAGGGGCGTGAGCCTGGCCTGGCGCCGGCTTGGTTTTCAATTTCAGCGTGGGGCGCTTGTTCATAGTTATCCGGTGTGGCTGCGCGCGGCTGGCGGCATGGTGGCAAATACGCGGCCGCGCGTCATCAATAAAGGGTCGATTGTAGCGTTTGTGGCGCCCTCTGGCCCAAGCGATTGCAGCGATATGGGCAATTTCCGGCAAAAAACTGCATATATACAAGCAGAATGCACCATGCTGATGTTTTCGTGCACCAACATGACCATGCCGTCCTGATAATATCGTGAAAAGCGCCGGCACGGGCACACTGCCGGCCGGCGTATTGTTCCCGGCAGCAAACCAGTATAATTAACGCAGTCTGGGCGGCTTGCATACTTGCCGTCCGTTTTGCTTTTTGATTCATTCTATTCATTCTTAACGCGGTTCCACCGCCATCCTGCTCATGCTCGCCCAACAGAAACAAGAAATCATCGCCCTGTTCCAGGCCGCCCTCGCTCCCGTCCTGGCCGGCACTTCGCTTGCGCCTTCCGTGGTGCTCGAGCGACCACGCGATGCATCGCATGGCGACGTCGCCTGCAACATCGCCATGCAACTGGCCAAGCAGCTGAAACAGAATCCCCGCGAACTGGCGCAAACCATCGTCACGGCCGTGCTGGCCAACCCGGCCGGCAAGGGCCTGATCGAGGCAGTGGAAATCGCCGGCCCCGGCTTCATCAACGTGCGCGTGTCCGCCGCCGCCAAGCAGGCCGTGGTCAAGACTATCCTGAGCGAGGCCGACAGCTATGGCCGCAGCACGGCAGGCGCCGGCAAGCAGGTCATCCTGGAATTCGTCTCGGCCAACCCGACGGGCCCGCTGCACGTGGGCCACGGCCGCCAGGCAGCCCTGGGCGATGCGCTGTCCTCGCTGTTCGACGCGCAAGGCTACACAGTGACGCGCGAGTTCTACTATAACGACGCGGGCGTGCAGATCCAGACCCTGGCCAATTCCGTGCAGGCGCGCGCGCGCGGCTTCAAGCCGGGCGACGCCGAATGGCCCGAGTCAAGCTACAACGGCGACTACATCGCCGATATCGCCAACGACTTCATCGCCGGCAAGACCGTGTCGGCCAGCGACGGCTTGCCGGCGACGGCCAACGGCAACGTGGAAGACATCGATTCGATCCGTCCATTCGCCGTCACCTACCTGCGCAACGAGCAGGATATCGACTTGCAGGCATTCGGCGTGAAGTTCGACAACTACTACCTGGAATCGTCGCTGTACGCGGACGGCAAGGTCAACAGCGCCGTCGAGACCTTGATCAAGGCGGGCCACACCTACGAGCAGGATGGCGCGCTGTGGCTGCGCACCACCGACTTCGGCGACGACAAGGACCGCGTCATGCGCAAGACGGACGGCACCTACACGTATTTCGTGCCGGACGTGGCGTATCACCTGGTGAAATGGCAGCGCGGCTTCGTGCAGGCCATCAATATCCAGGGCAGCGACCACCACGGCACCATCGCGCGCGTGCGCGCCGGCCTGCAGGCGGTCGACATGGGCATCCCGCAAGGCTACCCCGACTACGTGCTGCACAAGATGGTCACCGTCATGAAGGACGGCGAAGAAGTCAAAATTTCGAAACGCGCCGGCTCCTACGTGACCGTGCGCGACCTGATCGAATGGTCCGGCGGCGGCGACATCGCCAAGGGCCGCGACGCCGTGCGCTTCTTCCTGATCTCGCGCAAGGCCGACACGGAATTCGTCTTCGACGTCGACGTGGCGCTGAAAACCACCGATGAAAACCCCGTCTATTACGTGCAGTACGCGCATGCGCGCATCTGCCGCATCCTGGAAAACTGGGGCGGCGATGCAGGCACGGTTGCCAACGTCGACCTTTCCCCGCTGACGGCGCCGACGGAAGCGACCCTGCTGGCGACCCTGGCCGCCTACCCGGAAATGCTGGCGCGCGCGCAAGCGGAACTGGGTCCCCACCAGGTCGCCTTCTACCTGCGCGACCTGGCCGCCAACCTGCACAGCTTCTACTTCGCCGAAAAAGTGCTGGTCGAGGACGAAGCCGTCAAGATGGCCCGCCTGGCGCTCGTCATCGCCGCGCGCCAGGTGCTGCGCAACGGCCTGGCACTGATCGGCGTGTCCGCGCCAAACAAAATGTAATCGCGAAGGTCAAACCGTCAATGAATCACGCTTCCTCTTACGCTTCCCGCGCCACGCCGGTCCGCCGCCAGCAGGGCAATACGCTGGTCGGCATCATCATCGGCCTGGTCATCGGCCTGGGCATCGCCGTGGTGGTCGCCCTGGTGATCACCAAGGGCGCCTCGCCCTTCACCGACAAGTCGCCCAAGGCCGGCAAATCGGCCGAACCGACGGCTGGCCAGATCGCCGACCCGAACAAGCCGATGTACGGCAACAAGGAAGCGGCCAAGGAAGCGGCGCGCGACTTCTCCAAGGAGCCACGCGAAATCACCACGCCGACGCAGCCCGCTGCGCCGGCACCGGCGCCAGCTCCCGTGCAGCAGCCGAAGGCGCCGCCGCCAGACGCGCTGCAGGAATTGATCGGCACCCTGAAGGACAAGCCGACGCCGAAAACGCCGGCGGCCGCTCCGGCGGCACAGGCCAAGGCCGAGACGAAAGCCGACGCCAAGGCCGATGCAGCCAGCGACAAATGGATTTATTATCTGCAGGCCGGCGCCTTCCATGACATGTCGGACGCCGAAAGCACGCGCGGCAAACTGGCGCTGCTCGGCTTCGAAGCGGCCATCAGCGACCGCAGCACCGATGCCGGCGTGCTGCACCGCGTGCGCATCGGGCCGTTCAACCAGCTCGAAGCGATGAACCGCGCACGTACCAAACTGTCCGAAAACGGCATCGATGTCGCCGTCGTCCGCAACCAAAAATAAGGAACCAGCATGCGTTTTCTGAAGAAAGTCCTGTTCGCCGCCGCCCTGTGCACCGCCGCCATGGGGGCATCGGCCTCGCCGGCCGATCCGAAAAACGGCGTCGAGTACGAAACCCTGGCCACGCCGCAGGCGACGGAATCGGGCAAGAAGATCGAAGTGACGGAATTCTTCGCCTATTACTGCCCGCATTGCAACGTGCTCGAGCCGCAACTGGCGGCCTGGGTCAAGAAACAGGGCGACAACATCGTCTTCAAGCGCGTGCACGTGTCGCGCGATGACAGCGTGGCGCCGCAGCAGCGCCTGTTCTTCACCCTGCAAGCCATGGGCCTGATCGACAAGCTGCACACCAGCGTCTTCCACGCCATGCACGTGGAGCGCAACCGCCTGAACACGGACGACGCCGTATTCGACTTCGTCGCCAAGCAGGGCGTGGACCGCCAGAAGTTCATCGACACCTACCGTTCGATGGGTATCTCAGCCCGCGTGCGCCGCGCAGACGCCATGATGCAAGGCTATAACGTGACGTTCTGGCCCATGATCGCCATCGACGGCCGCTACATCACCTCGCCATCGCAGGCGGATCAAGGCAGCAAGTCGGCCAAGAACGAAGAGCAGTTGAACGCCCAGGCGCTCACCGTGATGGACGTGCTGGTTGCGAAAGCCAAAGCGGAAAAGAAATAAGCATGTCTACCTCCCTGGCGCAGCCCCGGCACGCGCGCATCGCCTGATGCACAGCGTTTTCATCACGGGGGCGTCGAGCGGACTGGGCGCCGCCCTGGCGCTGCAGTACGCGCGCCAGGGCGCCCGACTGGGCCTGCTGGCCCGCCGCGGCGAAACCCTGCAGCAACTGATCGCCTCCCTGCCCCACCCCGAACGCCACCGTGCCTACGCCGTCGATGTGTGCGACCACGCCGCCCTGAAAAACGCGGCGCACGACTTCATCGCCCATGCGGGGCGCATCGATGTCGTCATCGCCAGCGCCGGCGTATCGTACGGCACCTTGACCGAACACGCGGAAGACCTCGACGCCTTCGCGCGCCTCATGGCCATCAACGTCACGGCCACCGTCGCCACCTTCGCTCCCTTCATCGCCACCATGCAGCAGCAAGGCAGCGGACGCCTGGTGGGCATCGGCAGCGTGGCGGGCATCCGCGGCCTGCCCGGCGCCGAAGCGTACAGCGCCTCGAAGGCGGCCGTCATCAGCTACTGCGAATCGCTGCGCCTGGAATTGAAACCTGCGGGCGTCAAGGTCGTCACCATCACGCCCGGCTACATCGACACGCCGATGACGCGGCATAACGCCTACCGCATGCCCTTCCTGATGCCGGCCGAAAAATTCGCCGCACGCGCCGCGCGCGCCATCGCCGACGGCGACAGCTACCGCGTGATCCCGTGGCAGATGGGCGTCGTCGCCAAGCTGCTGCGCGCGCTGCCCAATGCCGTCTACGACATGGCCTTCGCCAACGCGCCGCACAAGGCGCGCAGCAAGCCATCCGGCGACAGCCAGTAAAACCATTTCCTCACCATGACGAAGCATTCAGACCTGAACAGCGCGGCCATCGCCGCCCATTGCGCCACGGGCGCCTCCCACGTGGCCATCGAAGTGGTCGACGAAACGGGATCGACCAACGCCGACCTGCTGGCGCGCTGCGCCACCCTGGCCGGCCCCACCTTGCGTATCGCCGGCCAGCAGACTGCCGGACGGGGGCGCGCCGGACGGCCCTGGGTGTCGCAGGCCGACGCCAGCCTGATGTTCTCGCTGGCCTGGCGCTTCAAGGGGCCGCTGCACGGGATGGTGGGCCTGCCCCTGGCCGTCGGCGTGGCGCTGGCCGAAAGCATGACGGCGCTGGGCGTGCCGGTGCAATTGAAGTGGCCGAACGACATGCTCAAGGATGGCCACAAACTGGCCGGCATCCTCGTCGAAACGCAGCAGGCAGCCGATGGCGGCGTGTGGGCCGTCATCGGCTGCGGCATCAATTTGCTGATGCCCGATGCGCTGGAGCAGCAGATCGGGCGCAGCGTCTCGGCCGTGCCCTGGCTGGCGCAGATGGAGCGCAACACCCTGGTCGCGGCGCTCCTGAGCCGCCTGGCCGGCGTGCTGGCCGAATTCGATGACACGGGCTTCGCGCCTTTTGCCGAACGCTGGAACCTGCTCCACGCCTGGCAGGACCAGCACGTGAAGATCCTCGACAACGGCCAGCTGCTGCAGCAAGGCGTGGCCGCTGGCGTGGACCACCTGGGCCGTTTGCTGCTGCACACCGATGGGGGCCTGCAGGAAGTCATGTCCGGCGACGTGTCCTTGCGCCTGGCGGGGGAGTAAGCGCATGCTGCTGCTGATAGACGCCGGCAATACACGCATCAAATGGGCGCTCGTGGCCGCCGATAGTGCCGCCGGCGGCTGGCTGGCCAGCGGCGCCGTCGCGCATGCGCAGATCGACACACTGGCCGCGCAGTGGGCCGGCCTCGCCATCAGCACAGCGCTGCTGTCGAACGTGGCAGGCACCGTCATCGGCATGCGCCTGCGCGCCATGCTGCCGGTAGCGCCCTGCGACTTCACCTCGCAGCCGCAGCTGGCGGGATTAAAGAATGGCTACCGCACGCCGTCGCAGCTCGGTTGCGACCGTTTTGCCGCCGCCATCGGCGCGCAGGCGCTGGCGCCTGGCCAGGCCGTCATCGTCGCCAACTGCGGCACCGCCACCACCATCGACGCCGTCACGGCAGATGGCGTTTTTCTCGGCGGGATGATCTTGCCGGGACTGGGATTGATGGCCAGTTCGCTGGCACGCAACACGGCGCAGCTGCCGCAAATCGCCAGCGACGCCATGCTGCCGGCCGGCTTCGCCGACAACACGGACGACGCCATCCTCTCCGGCTGTCTGGCGGCGCAGGCGGGCGCCATCGAACGGGCCGTGCGCATGCACGGCGCCAGCGCCTGCCTGCTGTCCGGCGGCGCCGCGCCGCGCATCGCGCCGGCACTGGCGCTGGCGGTACCGCTGCACCTGGTGGACAATATCGTCATGATCGGGCTGCAGGCGGCCGCGCGCACCGGAGCAGCGGGAACACAAGGAAACCACGTATGCTGAAATTCGTCTTCTGGCTGCTGGCCGGCGTCAACCTGCTGGTGCTGGCCATCGGCCAGGGTTATCTGGGCAGTTTCCGTAGCGAGACGCGCGAACCGGCGCGCCTGAAAAACCAGCTGCAGGCCGGCAAGCTCACCTTGCTGACGCAGGAGCAGGCCACGGCGCCCGCTGCGCCACCGGCCGCCGACGACGCGGCGACACCGGCAACGGCCGCTCCGGCCGCTCCCGCGCCGCCGCCATCGTATGCCTGCACGGAAGTGGGCAATTTCCTGCTGGCGGACGGACGCCGCTTCGAAGCGCAAGTGGCCGCCCTGGACCTGGGCGACCGCCAGTCGCGCCGCAACGTGGCCGGCCAGGAGATTTCCAGCTACATGGTGTACATCCCGCCGCAGGGCAGCAAGGAAGGCGCCGACCGCAAGGCGGGCGAATTGAAGCAGCTGGGCGTGACGAACTACTTCATCATGAACGAAGTCAGCCCGCAGCGCTGGGGCATTTCATTGGGTGTATTCAAATCGGAAAACAGCGCGCAAAGCCAGCTGGCAGCGCTCAACAAGCAGGGCGTGCACAGCGCCCGCATCGCGCCGCGCTACAGCGCCAGCAAGCAGATGGCCTACCGCTTCCGCGACCTCGACGCCGCCACGCGCGCGCGGCTGGAAAAGATCAAGGCGCAGTTCCCGGAGCAGGAACTGCGCAACTGCAAATAAGCACCTGAGCAAACCTGCTGCGCGTCGCGCTGTGCGCACCTGCGATGCGCGCTGCGGTTCAGTCCCGTGCCTTATCGTTGGATGACGATCGGCTTGATGCCGGTCGATTCCGGCAGATTCGCCGCCGCCCGCGCCGCTTCGGCGCGGCTGGAAAACGGTCCGCCGTACAGGCGGAACAGATTACCGGCCTGTACCACGCCCAGCGTTCCCAGAGCCGCCGCGTAGGGCGCCAGGCGCGAACGCCCCATTTCCGCATTGTCGGCGCGCGAGTAGGCGCCCAGCTGCAGATAGAAGCCGCTGGCCAGCGCCGCCGGAGCAGGCATGGCCACCGTCGCATCGACGGGCAGCATCTGCGTCGACACTTCCGGCTGCACCACGGCGCCCGTTTCCACTGGCGTATCGATGGAAATGGCGACCACGGAAGGCACCGGCTTGGGCGCCGCCCTGGCGGCCAGGATGGCATCGATGTCGGCCGGCAGCAGCCGCTCGACGACCACCTGGTGGCTGCCCTTGCCCAGGAAGCCCAGTTTCAGCGCCGCCGTGTAGGACACGTCGATCACGCGCGTGGCGTGGAACGGACCGCGGTCATTGATGCGCACGATCACCTGCTCGCCGCTGTCGATGCTCGTCACGCGCGCATACGATGGAATCGGCAAGGTCGGATGGGCCGCCGTCATCTTGTACATATCGTAGATTTCGCCCGACGAGGTGCGCTGGCCATGGAATTTCTTGCCATACCAGGTGCCCGTGCCCGTCTGCTTGAACGGTTCGTTGTCGGTGATCGGGGTATACGTCTTGCCAAACACGACATAGGGACGGTTCGAGCGCGTCGAATACGGCTCGTTGCGCACTTCCGCATCGGGCACGTCGCGCAGGTTGGCGGGCGGATTGTCGCCCGGGCCGTCATCCTTGTAGTAGCCGCCGCGCCCGGAGCCGGCCGCCGGCAGCGCGGGCAAGGTGGGGTCCTGGCGCACGGGGGACTTGACCTTGCCGCCCGGCGGCATGGGCACGTTGGCCGGCGGCTTTTGCGGCGTGGTGCCGCAGGCGGCCAGGGTCAGCAAGACCGCCAGCAGTGTGGCAACATTCAGCCCGCGCATGGCGAAGGTATCGACAGGCGCGCGCATCAGGTCTGCACCAGCTTGCGATGGCGCTGAATGCTCATCAGGATACCGGTGGCCACGCCCAGGGTCAGCAGCGCCGTGCCGCCGTAGCTGAGGAAAGGCAGGGGCACGCCGACCACCGGCACGATGCCGCTGACCATGCCCATGTTAACAAACGCATACGTAAAGAAAATCATAGTTATCGCTCCTGCCAGCAGGCGAGTGAAAAAACTGGGGGCGTTGGCGGCGATCATCATCCCCCGTCCCACCAGCAGCAAATACATCAGCATCAGGATCAAATTGCCCACCAGGCCGAACTCCTCCGAATACACGGCGAAGATGAAGTCGGTCGTGCGCTCCGGGACGAACTCCAGATGGGCCTGCGTGCCGTGCGTCCATCCCTTGCCCGTCATGCCGCCGGAACCGATGGCGATGATGGACTGGATGATATGGAAGCCCTTGCCCAGCGGGTCCTTGGTCGGGTCGATCAGCATCATCACGCGGTCGCGCTGGTAATCATGCAGGTGCGACCAGGCGATGGGCAGGCAGGAAACAAAGGTGATCAGCAGGCCGGCGAGCACTTTCCACGACAGGCCGGCCAGGAAGATCACGGTAAAGCCGGCCGCCACCACCAGCAGCGCCGTGCCCAGATCGGGCTGGCGCGCGATCAGGTAGACGGGCACCAGCAGCAGCACGGCCGCCATCAGGAACGATTTCCAGCGCAGGGCGCCCGCATTGTGCTGGAAGAACCAGGCCAGCATCAGCGGCGTGGCGATCTTCAGGAACTCGGAAGGCTGGATGTCGATCACGCCGATATGCAGCCAGCGCCGCGCACCGAGCTTGATCGTGCCGAACAGCGCCACGGCCACCAGCAATATCACCGAGACCGTATACGCGGGCACGGCGATGCGCATCATCATCTGCGGCGTGACGTTGGCCGCCACCCACATGACGAAAAAGCACAGCAGGATGTTGCGCAGGTGATCCTCGATCTTGCCGGGAATGCCGATGCTGGCCGAATACAGGGTCAGCAGGCTGGTGCTGAGCAGCATCAGGATGATGATCATCAGCGGCGGATCGAATACCGCCAGATAGGGTTTGGCGCGCCGCCACAGCGAGCGCCTCTCGTTTATGGGCATGTGCTTCCTTATTGCCTTGGGGTCTGGCGCGCCGCCATGGCGAGCGCCTCTCGTAACAAGAAACGTTTCATTGTTGTCTGGCAGGCGCCGCCGGGGCAGCCTGCTCGTCGGTGATTTCTTCCAGGGTGCGCACTTCGTCGACATCTTCCTTGGGCACCTTGGTGGTGTCCTTTTCCTTGTCGCTCGGGCGCTTGCCCAGCAGGTAGTAGTCGAGCGCCTTGCGCGCGATCGGCGCGGCCACGCCGGCGCCGAAGCCCGCGTTTTCCACCACGATGGCAATCGCGATGCGCGGCTTGTCGGCCGGCGCGAAGGCCGTAAACAAGGCATTGTCGCGCAGGCGTTCGGCCAGCAGCTTGGCATTGTACTTCTCGTTTTTCTTGATGCCCACCACCTGCGCCGTCCCCGTCTTGCCGCCCACCGTGTACTGCACGCCGGCGAAGATGCGCGCGGCCGTGCCGCCCTGTTCGCTGGTCACGCCCACCATGGCGCGCTTGATGGTGTCGATGTTTTCCTGCTTGAGCGCGATGCGGTAGCTTTCCTTGGGCACCGTCAGGGTACGCGCGCGCGTGCTGGCGTCTTCGATGATCTTCACCAGATGCGGCTTCATCACCACGCCGTTATTGGCCAGGTTGGCCGTCGCGTGGGCGATCTGCAGCGGCGTATAGGAATTGTAGCCGGAGCCGTTACTCACCGAAATCGTGTCGCCGCCCACCCATTTTTTCTGCTGCGGCGTCTTGAAGCGGTTGCGCTTCCATTCCGTCGACGGCAGCACGCCCGTCTTTTCGTTATTCAGGTCGATGCCCGTCAGCTGGCCGAAGCCGAACGGCTTCATGAAGTCGTGGATGGCGTCGATGCCCATGTCGCGGCCCAGCTGATAGTAATAGGTATTGCACGAGACGACGATGGACTTGTGCATGTCCACCGTGCCATGGCCGCCTACCTTGTCGTCGCGGAAGGTATGCCCGCCCAGGATGAAGAAGCCGGGATCGGAAATCGACTGGCTCGGCGTGCGCTTGCCCAGTTCCAGCGCGGCCAGCGCCATGAAGGGCTTGAAGGTCGAGCCGGGCGCGTAGGTGCCGGACAGGGGACGGTTGACCATCGGCCGGTCCAGCGAGGTATTGAGCTCATTCCAGCTTTGCTGGTCGATGCCGTCGACGAACAGGTTGGGGTCGTAGCCGGGCTTGGACACGTAGGCCAGGATGTCGCCCGTGGCCGGGTCGATCGCCACGGCCGCGCCGCGCCATTCGCCGAACGCTTCCTCGACCACCTTCTGCAGTTCGATGTCGATCGACAGGATCAGGTTGTTGCCAGGCGTGGCCGCCGTGCGCGACAGGGTGCGCATGGCGCGCCCGCCGGCCGACACTTCCACCTCTTCGTAGCCGGTGGTGCCATGCAGCTGCTTCTCATAGCTTTTTTCCAGGCCTTCCTTGCCGATATGATCGGTGCCGTTGTAGTTGGCCGCGTCCTCGCCCTCTTCCAGCGCCTTCGCTTCATTGCGGTTGATGCGGCCGATGAAGCCCACCACGTGCGAGGCGATTTCGCCCATCGGATACTGGCGGAACAGGCGCGCCTGCACCTCCACGCCAGGGAAGCGGAAACGCTGCGCCGTAAAGCGCGCCACTTCTTCGTCCGTCAGGCGCGTGCGCAGCGGCACGCTGACAAAGTTCTTCGATTCTTCCAGCAGTTTCTTGAAGCGGCGGCGGTCCTTGATGTCGACCTGCACCAGGGTCGACAGCTCGTCGATCACCGAGTCGAGGCTGGCGCTCAGCTTCGATGGCGTGATTTCCAGCGTATAGGCCGAGTAATTGCGCGCCAATACCACGCCGTTGCGGTCGAGGATCAGGCCGCGCGTGGGCACGATGGGCACCACGGCGATGCGGTTGTCCTCGGCCTTGGTGGCGTAATCCTCGTGCTTGATCACCTGCAGCCAGATGAAGCGCGCCAGCAGCAGCGAAAAGCAGACGAAGACGAGCCCGCCCAGGATGGTCAGGCGCATGCGGAAAAAATGCAGTTCGCGCTCGGTGTTCTTCAGTTCAGTCATGGCAGGCGCCCGTCAAATCGGCCGGTTGTGGTCACGGTCCACGGCGCGGCGCTGCGGCGCCAGCAGGATCCACGTGACGAGGGGCCACAGGGCCACGGCGACGAAGCTCTCGATGAAATTGAGCCAGCCGGGGAAGCGCCCGGAGACGATCAGGCGCGTCAGCAATTGCAGCGCCTGCGTCAGCAGCAGCAGCGGCAGCACGTGCAGCGCCTGCGTCAGGATGGGGAACCACAGCACGCGGCGGTGCATCATGATGGCAAAGTAGGACAGCAGGGTGTAGGCCAGCGCATTCTCGCCCAGCAGGGTCGAATCGTGCACGTCCATCATCAAGCCCATGAAGAACGCCACGCCGATGCCGACCTTGCGCGGCTGGTGAATGCCCCAGAAGACCAGCACCAGGGCGACGAAATCGGGCACGCCGACGAACTGCCCCCATGGCAGCAAATTCAACAGAAAAGCGCACAGCAGGGAAAAGCCGATGAACAGGGGACTGACCGGCAGCAGGATGTAATGCGGGCGGTTCATCGTGTCGCCTCCTTCGGTGGCACGGCGGCAGGCGCGGGCGCGGGCGCAGGTAGGGTGCCAGCCGGCGCTTTCGCGGCCGGTGCGGCTGCGCCATTCGCGGCCGGCGCCGGCGCCGCAGCGGCGGCAGGCTCCTTGGCCGGGTCCTTGATCGGCGCCATCTTGCCGGCAATCTTGCGGCCCGTCTTGATATCTTCGGCAGGCGGACGTGGTGGTATCTCGGGCGACGTCATCAAAATAAGGAGCTGGGTATTGCGTTCGATGCCGGCCAGCGGCTGGCACACGACGCGGCCGAACGGACCGTGCGCATTGCGCTCGACCAGGGTCACGCGCGCCACGGCCAGGCCGGCCGGATACAGGCCGTCAAGACCCGAGGTAATGACGATGTCGCCGATCTGGATGTCGGCGCTGGGGGCCGTGAAGCGCAGTTCCATGGTGCCGGACTTGCCGCGCCCGATGGCCACGCTGCGCACGCCATTGCGCAGCAGCTGCACGGGAATGGCTTGCTCTTCATCGGTCAGCAGGGTCACTTCGGAAGTGAACGGGAACACGCGCGTGACCTGCCCCACCACGCCCAGGTTGTCGATCACGGGGCGCCCCAGTTCAACGCCGTTCTGGATGCCGCGGTCCAGCACGATCTTGCGCGTGGCCGAATCGCGCGTGTCGTACAGGACTTCGGCCATCAGGGTCTTCACGGGCACGCGCTCGCGCGCCTCCATCAGTTTGCGCAAATGGTTGTTTTCAACGATATTGAGCTGCGCCTGCTGCAGGATCTGCGCCGAGGCGATCTGTTCGTGCTTCAGGTCGCGCACCTGTTTTTCCAGGGCGGACAGCGAAGAAAAGTAGTTGCCGACGCCGAGCGCCACGTCGCGCGGCACCAGGGCCGCCATCTGCACCGGATACAGCACGGTGCCGACGGCCTGGCGCACGGCCGTCAGCGCGTGCATGCGCGAATCGACCAGCAGCAGGGCGATAGAAATGCCGGCGAACACCATCATCTTGACGCGGGCGGAGGCGCCTTGTTTGAAAAGTGGCGGAGGACTGTATTCCATGACTTCCAATAATCAGGCCAGGCGCAGTGCGCCAACGTGCAAGCCCCGGTCAAACGCCGGCGCCAAAACCAAAAAAAGGCCGGAATGGTTTCCGGCCCTTCTGTCAGATTATTCGTAGGAGAAGATCGAGCCGAGCTTGTCCATACGTTCCAGTGCCATCCCGGAACCGCGCACCACGCAGGTGAGCGGGTCCTCGGCCACCAGCACCGGCAGGCCGGTTTCCTCCATCAGCAGGCGGTCCAGGTCGCGCAGCAGTGCGCCGCCGCCCGTCAGCATCATGCCTTTTTCGGCGATGTCGGCGCCCAGTTCCGGCGGCGTCTGTTCCAGCGCGTTTTTCACGGCCGAGACGATATTGTTCAGCGGGTCCGTCAGCGCTTCGAGGATCTCGTTGCTGGAAATGGTGAACGAACGGGGGATGCCTTCGGACAGATTGCGGCCCTTGACTTCCATTTCCTTCACTTCGGAACCAGGGAAGGCCGAACCGATGGCTTTCTTGATGGCTTCGGCCGTCTGTTCGCCGATCAGCATGCCGTAGTTGCGGCGGATGTAGTTGACGATGGCTTCATCGAACTTGTCGCCGCCCACGCGCACGGAACCCTTGTAGACCATGCCGCCCAGCGAGATGATGCCCACTTCGGTGGTACCGCCGCCGATGTCGACCACCATCGAACCCGTTGCTTCCGACACGGGCAGGCCCGCGCCGATGGCCGCTGCCATCGGTTCTTCGATCAGGTACACCTGCGAGGCGCCGGCGCCCAGCGCCGATTCGCGGATCGCGCGACGTTCTACTTGGGTCGAACCGCAAGGCACGCAGATGATGATGCGCGGCGATGGACGGAAGAATTTCGAGTCGTGCACCATGCGGATGAATTGCTTGAGCATCTGCTCGGTCACGGTGAAGTCGGCGATCACGCCATCTTTCATCGGACGAATCGCTTCGATATTGCCCGGCACCTTGCCCAGCATCTGCTTGGCTTCCTTGCCGACTGCCTGAATGGTCTTCTTGCCATTCGGACCGCCTTCCTGGCGGATGGCGACGACCGATGGTTCGTCCAGGACGATACCGAGGCCGCGCACATAAATAAGGGTGTTGGCCGTGCCCAAGTCAATGGCCAGATCGGTGGAGATATACCTGCGTAAAAAACCAAACATGAGTGTCCTGTAGCGCATCGAGCTGCGCAAAAGCTGTTTATGGGGAGTTTCAAAGCGGGCGCTTTCAGGCACCCTGAAAATCCAAAAGGCGATTTTTCCGGGTTTCGCTTGGCGCTTGCGCAATCTTTTCTATGCTGCGGCAGCAGTCCATCAGCGCCGGCAACGCATTAACCCGCCATTCTACCTTATAATTTGAATGCGATTTGCTCAAAAACCATGGAAAAGTGCGACTCTTGCAGCCGCGAGTTACGCGGCATTCCTCGGCTTTTGTGAGCAAAAGAGCAGTAAATACCCGCGTTTTATCAAAACGCCAACTTAATACTAATGCGCGGCACTCCGCGCCATTCGCCATGTCCCTGACACTATCCGACGTAAAACGCATCGCCCATCTGGCGCAACTTGAAATGGCCGACGACCAGGCCGTCACGTCTTTGGCCCAATTGAACAAGATTTTTGCACTGGCCGAACAAATGCAAGCCGTCAATACCGATGGCGTGGCCCCCCTGAGCCACCCGCTGGCCGCCCACATGGACAATATCGCGCTGCGCCTGCGCGAGGACATCGCCACCGAGCAGAATCGCCGCGACGCCTACCAGGCCGTGGCGCCGAAAGTCCAGGATGGCCTGTATCTCGTCCCTAAAGTGATCGAGTAACTGGCACCTGACATAAGCTGCTGCGCGTCGCGATTTGCGGCCTCCGATGCTCACTGTGCTCAAGCACAGCTCCGCTTCTCGGCCACAACTCACTTCCGCTCGCTACGCTTCTGTCAGGCGCTAGAACGGCGCAGTGCACAAAAAACAACCCTGCCGAATAGATAAAAATAGAAACGCCATGCATACAAAATCCATCAAACAGCTGTCCACGCTTTTGCAGAACAAGGAAATTTCCGCCGTTGCACTGGCGACGCATTTCCTCGACCGCATCGAAGCGGACACCTCGAACGCCTTCCTGCACGTCGACCGTGCCCTGACCCTGGCGCAAGCGGCCGAAGCCGATGCCCGCATCGCGGCCGGCACGGCCACGCCATTGACGGGCGTGCCGATCGCGCACAAGGACCTGTTCGTGACGAAAGGCTGGCGTACCACGGCCGGCTCGAAAATGCTGGCCAACTACGCCAGCCCGTTTGACGCCACCGTGGTGGAAAAATTCCAGGCGGCCGGCATGGTCACCCTGGGCAAGGTCAACTGCGATGAATTCGCCATGGGTTCCGGCAACGAGAACTCGGCCTTCGGCGCCGTGCAGAATCCGTGGGACAAAGCCGCCGTGCCAGGCGGCTCGTCCGGCGGTTCGGCCGCCGCCGTGGCGGCCGGCCTGACGCCGGCGGCCACCGGCACCGACACGGGCGGCTCGATCCGCCAGCCGGCCGCCTTCTGCGGCATCACCGGCATCAAGCCTACCTATGGCCGCGTCTCGCGCTTCGGCATGATCGCCTTTGCCTCGTCGCTGGACCAGGGCGGCCCGATGGCCCGCTCGGCCGAAGACTGCGCCCTGCTCTTGAGCGCCATGGCCGGCTTCGACGAGCGCGACTCCACCAGCCTGTCGCCGGAACAGGGCGGCGTGGCGGAAGATTTTTCGCGTGAACTGGGCCAGCCGCTGACGGGCCTGCGCATCGGCGTGCCGCGCGAGTATTTCGGCGAAGGCCTGGCCAAGGATGTGGAAGCGGCCGTGCGCGGCGCGCTGGCGCAGTATGAAAAGCTGGGCGCCACCCTGGTCGACATCTCGCTGCCGAACACCGCCCTGTCGATTCCCGCCTACTACATGATCGCGCCGGCCGAAGCGTCGTCGAACCTGTCGCGCTACGACGGCGTGCGCTACGGCCACCGCGCGGCCGAGTACAAGGACTTGCAGGACATGTACAAGAAATCGCGCGCCGAAGGCTTCGGCCCTGAAGTACAGCGCCGCATCATGGTCGGCACCTATGTGCTGTGCCACGGCTACTACGACGCCTACTATCTGAAGGCGCAAAAGATCCGCCGCCTGATCGCGCAGGATTTCGACGCCGTCCTGAATGGCCCGAACGCCGTCTGCGACGTCATCATGGGCCCCGTCGCGCCAACCGTCGCCTGGGACCTGGGCGACAAGACGGACGACCCGGTGGCAAACTACCTGGCCGACATCTACACCCTGTCGACCAGCCTGGCCGGCCTGCCCGGCATGTCGATCCCTTGCGGTTTCGGCGAAGGCGAGAAAAACGGCAAGCGTCCCGTCGGCCTGCAAATCATCGGCAATTACTTTGGCGAAGCCAAATTGCTGAACGTGGCCCACCAGTTCCAGCAAGTGACGGACTGGCATACGCGCAGCCCTGCCGGCGTTTAAGAGCAGACCAAGAACAGATTTGCGCCGCGGCTAGCGGCGCCACCAAAAATAAGCGAGAACACTATGCAATGGGAAGTCGTCATCGGTCTTGAGAACCACGTGCAGCTCACGACCGAATCCAAAATTTTCAGCGGTTCGCCGATCAAGTACGGCGCCGACGCCAACACGCAGGCCAGCCCCGTCGACCTGGCCCTGCCAGGCGTGCTGCCCGTGATGAACAAGCAGGCCGTCGACCGTGCGATCCGCTTCGGCCTGGCCGTGGGCGCCACCGTCGCGCCGCACTCGGTCTTCGCGCGCAAAAACTATTTTTATCCGGACTCGCCCAAGGGCTACCAGATCAGCCAGTTCGAGGACCCCGTCGTCATCGGCGGCGCCCTGACCTTCGGCTATGAAAAGGATGGCGAATTCGTCACCAAGACCGTCAACCTGACGCGCGCCCACCTGGAAGAAGACGCCGGCAAGTCGCTGCACGAAGACTACGCCGGCATGAGCGGCATCGACTTGAACCGCGCCGGCACGCCGCTGCTGGAAATCGTCTCGGAACCGGAAATCCGCAGCGCCGCCGAAGCCGTGGCCTACGCCAAGGCCCTGCACTCGCTGGTCATGTGGCTGGGCGTTTGCGACGGCAACATGCAGGAAGGCTCGTTCCGCTGCGACGTCAACGTTTCCGTGCGCCCCGTCGGCCAGAAGGAATTCGGCACGCGCTGCGAGATCAAGAACCTGAACTCGTTCCGCTTCATCGAGGAAGCCGTGCACGTGGAAGTGCGCCGCCAGATCGAACTGATCGAAGACGGCGGCAAGGTCGTGCAAGCGACGCGTTTGTACGATCCGGACCGCAAGGAAACGCGCGAAATGCGCAGCAAGGAAGACGCGCAGGACTACCGCTACTTCCCGGACCCGGACCTGCCGCCGCTGGTCATCTCGCAAGCGTGGATCGATACGGTCAAGGCTTCGATGCCGGAACTGCCGGCCGCCATGCGCGCCCGCTTCATCAGCGAATACGCGCTGCCGGAATACGATGCGCTGGTGCTGACGCAATCGAAAGCCATGGCCACCTATTTCGTCGCCGTGGTCGACAAGGCTGGCAAGGAAAACGCCAAGGCCGCCGCCAACTGGCTGATGGGCGACGTATCGTCGACCCTGAATCGCGAAGGCGTGGACCTGGACGAGGCGCCCGTCTCCGCCGCGCAGCTGGCCGCCATGCTCAAGCGCATCGCCGACGGCACGATCTCGAACAAGGCGGCAAAGGAAGTCTTTATTGGCATGTGGGAAGCCAAGTCCAGCGACGAGAACCTGGTCGACACCATCATCGACGCCAAGGATCTGCGACAAATCTCGGACACGGGCGCGCTGGAAGCCATCGTCGATGCCGTGCTGGCGGCCAACGCCAAGTCGGTGGAACAGTACCGCGCCGGCAAGGAAGCGGCCATCAACGCGCTGATCGGCCAGTCCATGAAAGCGTCGAAAGGCAAGGCTGATCCAGCCCAGCTGACGGAGCTGCTGAAGGCCAAGCTGGCGGGATAATTTTCCTCCGTACGCCCCCAAAAAAAGACGCTGCGGCGTCTTTTTTTTCGCCTGTCCGGCCCTTTTCTAAACAAGCTTGTCTATATTTTCCAGCATGCCTGACAGGCGCTTATGCAACATTGAAAATTAAAGTATACATTTTTGTCTACAACGATTATTCTAGCCTTATTGAATTTCAGGCAAGAGGAAAACAGCATGGGCAAGACGCACGACATCCCGAAACCGACGGCAGCCGAACTCGATCTGCTGCAGGCACTGTGGCCGCTGGGCGCCGCCACGGCCAAGCAGGTGCACGAAGCGATGGCGCTGGCCAAGCCGGCCATCACCTACGGCACCGTGCTGCGCCTGATGCAGATCATGCATGGCAAGGGTTTGCTGATCCGCGACGAAAGCCAGCGTTCGCACGTGTATGCGCCGGCGCAGGCGCAGGACAGCCTGCAGACGAACCTGCTCAAGGAATTGATGCAGAAAGCCTTTGCCGGTTCGGCCAAGGCGCTGGTGCTGGCGGCCCTGCGCACGGGCGTGTCGCGCGCCGAACGCGCAGAGATCGAAAAAATGCTCAAGGACGATCAATCATGAGCGCCTTCGTGCCGGCCCTGGGCTGGACCCTGCTGCACTTCCTGTGGCAAGGCTTACTGATCGGCTGCGCCACGGCGCTGGCGCGGGCCGCCCTGCGCAATGCGCGTCCCGAGGCGCGCTATGCCGTCGGCTGCGGCGCCCTGCTGGCCTGCCTGGCTTGGCCGGCGGCGGGCTTGTATCTGCGCCTGGCCGGCGGCGATGCCGCGGGCGTCCTGTTCTCCAGCACCTTGCTGCCGGCCGCCCTGCTGGCGCCCGACAGCCTGCCCGACTTGGACCTGCTGCTGCGCGCCATCGTCGGCGTGTGGGCGCTGTGCGCCGCCCTGCTGGCCCTGCGCATGGCGCTGGGCATGCTGTGGATAGCACGCAGCGCCCGCAAAGACGAGGCCACGCACGCCCTCTGGCAAACGCGCTTGTCCGGCATGGCGCAAGACGCCGGCGTGACGCGGCCCGTGCGCCTGCGCGTGCTCGACGGCATTGCCAGCCCCCTCACGGCCGGCATCTGGCGCCCCATGGTGCTGGTACCGGCGGCGCTGATCACCGGCATGCCGCCGCACCTGCTTGACGCGCTGCTGGCGCATGAACTGGCGCACATCCGGCGCCACGATTATCTGCTCAACCTGCTGCAAAACGCCATCGAGGCGCTGCTGTTCTTCCACCCGGCCGTCTGGTGGATTTCACGCGGCGTGCGCCTCGAACGCGAACACATTGCAGATGATTTCGCAGCAAGACAACTGGGCGAACCGCGGCGTCTGGCTCTTGCACTCTCGGAACTGGAACGTCTCCAGTTCTCAACCCACCACCTGGCCCAGGCGGCCAACGGAGGAGATCTTATGTCACGTATCACACGACTGCTGCGCCCTGCACCACAAACCCTGAACTGGAAAGCGGCCATACCGCTGCTGGCACTGGCCGGCGCCTGCCTCGGCATCTACGGTCAGGCCGTCGCCGCCGACAGCGCACCCGTGCTGGAGCGCCGCCCCGTCGTCGACTTTGGCGTCTGCGGCAAACCGGCCTACCCGCCCGCATCGCTGCAGGCGAAGGACGAGGGCACGGTCACCATGTCCTTCGATGTCGATGCCACCGGCAAGGTCCACGGGTCGAGCGTGGTCAAAAGCAGCGGCCATCCGGCCCTCGACGAGGCGGCGCGCAGCGGCATCGCCAAGTGCACGTTCAAGCCGGCCCTCGCTGGCGGCAAGCCAGTCAGTGCCAGCGTCAAGGTGCAATACGTCTGGCGCCTGAACTAATGCAGTAGCGGCGGCATCGCGGCGACATTGTTGCAGCGCTGCCGCCGCCCGCTTGCGGGTATGATCATGGATTCTTCCACGCACCTGTGAATACGCCATGAACAAGATCAAAACCGGCCTGGTCGGCTACGGCTTTGCCGGCTCCACCTTCCACGCTCCCGTGCTGTCCACCATCGACGCCCTGGAATTGACGGCCATCGCCTCCAGCAAGCCGGACCTCGTGCACCAGGATTGGCCGCAGGCCACCGTGTATGCGGAACCGGCGCAGCTGTTTGCCGATGCGGCCATCGAACTGGTCGTCATTGCCGCCCCCAACGAAGCGCATTTCAGCCTGGCGCTGGCGGCCCTGCAGGCGGGCAAGCACGTGGTGGTCGACAAGCCATTCACGATTTCCAGCGCCGAGGCGCAAACCCTGATCGCCGTGGCGAAGGAGCGCAAGCTGGTGCTCAGCGTGTACCACAACCGGCGCTGGGATGGCGATTTCCTCACCATCAAGGCGCTGCTGGCGCAGGGCACCCTGGGGCGCATCGCCAGCGTCGAATCGCATTTCGACCGTTTCCGCCCCGAGATCCGCCAGCGCTGGCGCGAGTCCGGCGCGCCGGGCGGCGGCCTGCTGTACGACCTGGGCCCGCACATGCTGGACCAGGCCATGCAGCTGTTCGGCATGCCGGAAAAACTGTCTGCCGATATCGCCCTGCAGCGCGATGGCGCGCAAGCCGTCGACTATTTCCACATCGTGCTGTATTACGACCGGCTGCGCGTGGTGCTGCAGGCCGGATGCCTGGTAAAGGCGCCGACGGCGCGCTTCGCCGTGCATGGCGACAAGGGCAGCTTCGTGAAATTCGGCCTCGATCCGCAGGAAGACGCCCTGAAGGCGGGCGGCAGGCCGGGACAGCCCGGCTGGGGCGTGGACCCCGTGCGCGGCGCGCTGCACCTGGGCACGCAGCCGGACGGCCACGTCGAACACCTGGAGATACAGGCGGGCCACTACCAGGACTTTTACCAGGGCATGGCCGACGCCATCCGCCACGGCGCAGCGGCGCCCGTGGCGGCCGAGGATGCGGCGGCGACGATACGCCTGATCGAACTGGCGCTGCAAAGCGCCGCCGAAGGCCGCGTGCTCCCGGTCGACTGATCCGGTGCCAGCCGGCCCGGCTCAGTTGA
This sequence comes from Janthinobacterium violaceinigrum, assembly GCF_009208555.1. GTDB lineage: Bacteria > Pseudomonadota > Gammaproteobacteria > Burkholderiales > Burkholderiaceae_D > Janthinobacterium > Janthinobacterium violaceinigrum. The sequence goes on from NZ_WFLI01000025.1 coordinate 48,539, forward strand.
TGACGAAGGCCAGCACCACGGCGCCCAGCGCCAGCAGGGCCAGGCCGCAAATGAACAGCAATTCGCCCCACCACTCGTAGCGCAAGCGCGGCTGGCCGGGGCGCAGCGACATGAACGAGAGCACGGCGCTGACGAGAAAGACGATGGCATCGACGGCCAGCAGCTTGTCGATGGCCACGCGCATCTCGCCGCGCGGCGCCAGGTGGCCGATCGACAGCACCGTCATGCACACGCCCACCATCGTCGCCGAGGTAGGCAAAATATGGGCAGACAAACCGCGCGCCGGCACGCCCCGTTCGGGCGCCTTGCCGTCGCCCGGCATCAGGTCCGGCCCTGGTTCGTTCCCGCCGGCCAGACCAGCTCCACGCGCGCCGAGCTGCCCGCCTTGACCTGCACCTTGCGTTCCAAGGTCTTGCCGGCCAGGGTGGCGCGCAGGCTGTAGCTGCCCGGCGCCAGTTTCGCCAGCAGGAATGGCCCGCTGGCCGTCGTTTCCAGCACCTGCGCGCCCTTGGCGTCGCTGATCTGCAGCTTCACGTCGGAGGCAAATTCCGCCTTGCCCGGCGCCTGCACGGAAAACACCAGGCTCAATGGCCAATGCCGGCTGGCGCTCTTGATGGCGGTCGATTCATCGAGGCCGATGCCGCCGCTCAGGTATTCCACCGCCCCGCTCTTCTGCACGGGCGGCAGCGCACTCTCATTCTGTGCCTGCGCCGCACTTCCCAGCAACAGCCCGGCGGCCAGCATTGCCGCAGCCAGGCTCAAGGTACCGCGTCTGTTTGATGCCATCTCACTCTCCTCGTGTCGGTTGAATCAAGATAGGAAGCGCAGCTTAGGCAGGACTTAGGAAACCATCACCGCCGGCGCATGGCCTCGGCAATCTTCTGGTCCGTCTTGAACTGGCTCAGCGCATACACGGCCCAGATTGTGGCTGGCAGCCAGCCGATCAAGGTGATTTGCAGGATCAGGCAAATGATGCCGGCGATCGGACGGCCGATCGTGAAAAAGGTCAGCCACGGGAATATCAGGGCAATCAGCAAGCGCATCGTTCGTTCCTTCAGTATTCCCCTGCGCCGCGGGGACCGGGCCGGCATGCCGGCGGTAAAATCCATTGACCTGATTATAACGATAGCTGCGCCTCACGCGGCGCCGGTGCCAGTTGTTTTTCCATCCACGCCAGGATGGCGGCGAAGATCTCTTCGCGGTTCAGTTCATTGAAATTCTCGTGGTAATTGGCAGGATAAAAATGGTAGTCGAGCAAGCCATCGGGCACGCTGCGCAGCATGCCTTCCGTGGCGCGGCTGTCGGCCAGCTTGTCGTCGCCCGCCACCACGGCAAACAGGGGGAAGGTCCAGCCCGACAAGCCGCCCGCCAGTTCCTTTTGCGCCGACGTCAGCGCGTGGGCGAAACGCACCGACGCGGCGCTGGCGCGTATGCCGTCGCGCTCGTCCTGGAAATGGCGCGCGGTGATGGCCTGGTCGTGCGTCAGCAGCATGGTCAGGTTCCCCAACGGCACCTTCATCGTGGGGAAGCGCCTGGCCAGCCAGCCCGACAGCATCTGCAGCACCTTCGGCACGGGAATCGCATTCACGTAATACGGCGAGGAGATGATGAAGCCCCGGATGACCGGGTCGCCCGCAAAGCGCCGCAGCCCCAGATGGGTGGCGATCAGGCCGCCCATGGAGTGGCCCATGACGAAAACCGGCACGCCGGGGTACGTCTGCCTGACCCAGGCGAGGAACAGTTCCTCGTCGTCGAGGAAGGCCTCGAACGAGGGGATGTCCACCATGCGCTTGCCGTCGTGGCCCACCATGTCGAAGCTGACGGTGGCGATGCCGTGCTGGCGGAAGTACAGCGCCGGCGTGACATAGTCGCCCGCATGCGCCATGCCGCCGTGGATCGCCAGGATTACGGCACGTGGCTGTTGCGGCCCTGGCGGCTGCCAGATGTGGATGGGCCGCTCGACCTGGTCGCTGCACAGCAGGCTGGCCATCTTGTCTTCTGAAAAACGCATCGCTGCTCCTGTCATGCCCTGTCACGCCTTCAGGTGATCGATCAACTGGCGCGCATACAGGGGTAATTCACTGAACTGGCGCACGCAAATCGTCAGATTGCGTACCGACCAGGGATCGGATAATTCCAGGCAGCGCAGCGCCATCGTCTGCTGGCAGCGGCTTGCCGCCGCCAGCGGCACCACGCTGATACCCACGCCGCTGGCCACCATGCGGCACACGGCATCGAAGCTGCGCAGGCGCACGCGCACTTTCAGCGGGCGCCCCAGGCGCGCCGCGTGCATGCCCAGGTACTGCTGCATCGCACTGTCGTCGGCCAGGCCGATGAAATCGTGATCGAGCACGCTGGCAAAGTCGACGACGCCATCCTGTCCCAGCGCGCGGTGGTGCACGCCGTCGGCCGCCGCGATCACCACCAGCCGGTCGGGGCGGAACAAAAACGTCTGCAAGCCGCGCATGTCGACCGAGTCGGACACGATGCCCATGTCGGCCAGCCCTTCCGAGACGGCCTTGACGATATCGTAACTGAGGCGCTCTTCCAGGTCGATGGTCAGGTTCGGATGGCGGTCGAGAAAAGCGCCGAGCGCCTCGGGCAGGAATTCGCTGAGGGCCGCCGTATTGCACAGCAGCCGCAACTGCCCTTTCAAGCCGCGCGCAAACTCACCGAGCTCGCCCCGCATTTTCTCCATTTGCAGCAAAACGAGGCGCGCGTGATGCAGCAGGGTCTGGCCCACCGGTGTCGGTTCCACGCCACGCCGGCCGCGCAGCAGCAGGGGCATGCCCAGCATCTCTTCCATGCCGCGCACGCGCGCACTGCTCGAGGCCAGCGCCAGATGGCTGCGCGCGGCGCCCGCCGTCAGGCTGCCCGCCTCCACCACGTTGACAAACAGCTGCAAGTCGACCAGATCGAAACGCATGACAGCCCTCCTTTTTCCCCATCTTATCAGCCTTCGTCCACCACTGAGGCTGACTCAAAATAATCCACCTTGGCGAAATCCGCAAGCGCGCGCAAAATCCACGCAAAATCACTGTGGAATAAAATCATGGAGACGTCATTTCTGCTGGCCGTTGGCGCCAGTTTTCTCGCCGCTGGCTTCGTCAAGGGCGTAGTCGGACTAGGCTTGCCAACGGTGGCCATGGGCACGCTCAGCCTCGTCATGCCGCCCGTGCAGGCCGCCGCCCTGCTGATCGTGCCGTCGATGGTGACGAACGTATGGCAGCTGGCGGCCGGCCCGGGCCTGCGCGCCCTGCTGCGGCGCCTGTGGCCCCTGCTGGCCAGCGTCATGGGGGGCACCCTGGCGGGCGGCGCCCTGCTGCCGAAGGATAGCGGCACCTGGGCCGTCGTCGCGCTGGGCGTGGCGCTGATGCTGTATGCACTGGCGGGACTGTTTTCGCTGCAGCTGCGCGTGCCGGCGCGGCACGAAGCGTGGCTGGGCCCCGTGGCGGGCGCCGCGACAGGACTGGTGACGGCCGCCACGGGCGTGTTCGTGATCCCCGCCGTGCCGTATCTGCAGGGATTGGGCCTGGCGCGCGATGCGCTCGTGCAGGCGCTGGGCCTGGCGTTTACCGCATCGACCGTGGCGCTGGCGGCCAGCCTGGCCCTGCACGGCGACTTCAGTCTCGGCGCGGTCGGCGCTTCCGCGTATGCGCTGCTGCCGGCGCTGGCCGGCATGCTGGCCGGCCAATGGCTGCGCGGGCGCATCGCGCAGGCCGTGTTCAAACGGTGCTTTTTTGCAGGGCTGTTCGCCCTGGGCCTGCATGCGGCGGTCAAGCCATGGCTGGGATGATAGCCGTGGTGCCCTGGGGCGAGCATGCGCTGTCGGCCTGCATCGACGGGCAGCAGGTGGCCATGCTCGATTTCAGCCCCTGCGGCGGCGAAGCCACGCTCAACATGCTGTTCGTGAAACCGCCATTTCGCCATCGTGGCGTGGCCAGGGCATTGATGCGCGAAATCCTGCGGCGCTATGCGCAGGTGCGCTGGGTCAATCGAGGCCGAGAATGGACGCGACCGACAGTTCGAGCTGCTCGACCAGCTCCGGCTGCATGAATTGATACTCGTCGGGGATGTCGAGCACGTGGATGGTCTTGTGCTCGAGCAGGCGGCCAAACTGCGCGCGCAGGCGCGACTTGTGCTTCTCTTCCATCACGAAAATCACCTCGCACCAGGCCAGGTCATTTGCATTGACGGGATGGCGCGCGTTCAGACTGGTACCGCCCGATCGCACGGACAGGGCGGGATGGCGGCGCCATACCTGCTCCGCCGTGGGACTGCGCCACTGGTTGCGGCTGCAAACGAACAGGACGTTCAAGCGCGCCCGAACCTCAGATGCCGTAGCGCGCGCGGTAGGCGGAAACGGCTTCCTTGTGCTTCAGCAGTTCCGGATCGGCGCCTGCGCCATTCAGGTAGCCGAACAGGTCGTCCAGGTTGCCGATCGAGATGACGGGAATGCCGTACTGTTTCGACACTTCCTGCACCGCCGAACTTGGCGACAGCTGGCCGTCCGGACCCGAACGCTCCATGCGGTCCAGGGCGATCAGCACGGCGCATGGCTCGGCGCCGGCGGCACGGATCATGTCGACCGATTCGCGCACCGAGGTGCCGGCCGAGATCACATCGTCAATGATGACAACCTTGCCATGCAACTTGGCGCCGACGATGGTGCCGCCTTCGCCATGGTCCTTGGCTTCCTTGCGGTTGAAGGCGAACGAGGTGTTGCGGCCCTTGCCGGCCAGCGCCACGGCGGTGGCCGAGGCCAGGGTGATGCCCTTGTAGGCGGGGCCGAACAGCATGTCGAATTCGACGCCCGAGTCGAGCAGGGTCTGCGCGTAGAACTGCGCCAGCTCGGCCAAGGTGGCGCCGTCATGGAACAGGCCCGCATTGAAGAAGTACGGCGACTGGCGTCCGGCCTTGGTGGTGAACTCGCCAAACCGCAAGACTCCCTTGGATACTGAAAACGCGATAAACTGCTGGCGTAAATTATTCACATTAGCCTCATTTTTTAAAAGTGCCTGTATTTTAATCCGCGCGCACCGGCGAGACAATCGCCATGCCGCGCCCGCCGGCCCCGTCCAGCGCCCTTTTTACTCTCGACCTATGCCAAAAATTATCTCCGCCAACCTGAACGGCATCCGTTCCGCCGCCAAAAAAGGCTTTTTCAACTGGATGGGCACGCAGACGGCCGATTTCATCTGCGTGCAGGAATTGAAGGCGCAGCTGCCCGACATGACGCCGGAATTCCTCAATCCGCACGGCTACCATGGCCATTTCCACTATGCCGAGAAAAAAGGCTATTCCGGTACGGGCGTGTACAGCAAGGTGGAACCGGACGCCGTGCATATCGGCTTCGGCAGCCCCGAATTCGATGCCGAAGGCCGCTATGTGCGCTGTGATTTTGGCAACCTGTCCGTCATTTCCGTGTACTGCCCGTCCGGTTCGTCCGGCCCGGAACGCCAGGAAGCCAAGTTCCGCTTCATGGAACTGTTCCTGCCGCACTTGCTGGAATTGAAGGCGCTGGGCCGCGAAGTGGTCATCTGCGGCGACTGGAACATCGCCCACCACGAAATCGACCTGAAAAACTGGAAGGGCAACAAGAAGAATTCCGGCTTCCTGCCCGAGGAACGCGCGTGGCTGACGCGCGTCTTCGACGAAGTGGGCTTCGTCGACGTGCACCGCGGCCTGGACAAGCGCGAAGACCAGTACACGTGGTGGAGCAACCGGGGCCAGGCCTATGCGAAGAACGTAGGCTGGCGCATCGACTACCACGTCGCCACGCCCGGCATCGCGGCGCAGGCGCACACGGTCAGCGTCTACAAGGACGAGCGCTTCTCCGACCACGCGCCCTTGATCATCGATTACACGCTCAAGGTTTAAGCCCCCAGGCTGCGCCGGCTTTCAAAACGGCGCGGCGCGCCGCTCAACGGGTCCGTGAAATCGATGGCGCGCGCCAGCAGCTGCAAGGGCTGCGACATGTCGTCTTCCTTGCACGGCAGGGCCACCGGGTAAAACGCATCGTTGACGATGGGGACGCCCAGCGACGCCAGGTGCACGCGCAGCTGGTGCTTGCGGCCCGTGTGCGGATGCAGCCGGTACAGGTTCAACTCGCCGCGCCGTTCGATCACGTCGATGACGGTTTCCGAGTTCGGCTCCCCCGCCTCCTCGCGCATGAGGAAAAACTGCGCGCCCTCGACCATGCGGCTGCGGTAGGTGAACGGAAAATCGCGGCCGTCGAGGCGCGGCGCCAGCGCCTCGTACGTCTTGCGCACTTCGCGGCGCTGGAACAGCGACTGGTAGGCGCCCCGGCTCGCTACCTGGCGCGAAAAAATCACCACGCCGGCCGTCTCGCGGTCGAGGCGGTGGATGGGCGTCAGGTCGGCACTGTCGAGCCGTTTCTTCAGGCGCGTCAGCAAGGTCTCCTGCACGAAGCGCCCGCCCGGCGTCATGGGCAGAAAATGGGGCTTGTCGACCACCACCAGGTGTTCGTCCTGGAACAGGATCTCTTCCTGGAACGGGATCGGCGTTTCGCGCTCCAGCTCGCGGTAATAAAAAATGCGCATGCCGCGCTTGTAGGCGCTGGCGGGCCCCAGCACGGCGCCGTCGCCATCGACCACTTCGCCGCGCGCCATGCGGTCCTGCCATTGCGCGGCGCTGATCTGCGGATAGCGCGCGACGAGAAAGGAGAGCATGTCCGGCCACTGCCCCTCCGGCAGCCACAGATAGCTGGGGGCGACGCCGTCGCGCATGGGCAGCGGCACGGAACTGCTACGGGCAGACATCCTAGCGTGCGGCGATGGCGTTGCTGCGGTATGGCGGCAAGGCGTCCACGCTGACACCCTTGCTGCGCGCATATAAGGGCAGCACTTGCGCCATGTGGCTGTTCATCTGCGAGATGCGGTCGCTGCCCGATGGGTGGGTCGAAAGGAATTCCGGCGGCGCGCCCTTGCTGACTGCCGCCATCTTCTGCCACAGCACCACGCCGGCGCGCGGGTCGAAACCGGCGCGCGCGGCCAGGTCCATGCCGATCAGGTCCGCTTCGCGCTCGTCGTCGCGCGAGAACTTCAGCATCACGCCCTTGGCCGCCATATTGGTGGCGGTGCTGGTCAGGTTCGGATCGACGCCGAGCCAGGCCGACAGGCCGGCGCCGGCCAGCTTGGCGCCCACGGCCGCCAGGTTGCCCTTGCCTGCCTGCGCCTGCGCGTGTTCGCGCAAGGCGTGCGAAATTTCATGGCCCATGACGACGGCCACTTCATCATCCGTCAGGTTCAGTTTATTCAGGATGCCGCTGTAGAAGGCGATCTGCCCGCCCGGCATGCAGAAAGCGTTCACCTCGTCCGAATTGAGCAGGTTGATCTGCCATTGCCAGCTGCTGGCGGCGTCGTTCCAGCGTGCCGCGTACGGGATGATGCGCTGGGCGATGGCGCGCAAGCGTTTCACCTGCGGATCGCTGTCCGGCACGAGCGCATTTTTTTCCTTGGCCTCGCGCACCAGTTCCGCATACTGCAGTTTCGATTTCTCGTTGAAGTTTTCGCCGCCGGCGAAAATGCGCGTGCCCGACAAAGGGCGCACCTTGATGCCATCCTGCATCACCTGCTGTTGCGAATGGGCGGACAAGGGCGCCAGCGCGGTGGCGGCGCACAGGCTGGCCAGGACGGCGCAGCGTTTAAGGGATATTGGTGCCATTGGCAGACCTCCATGGAGCAATTTTAGGCAGCATCATCATGGCCGGGAAGGCCAGGAAGAAGCACACGATGAAAAACGAGAACCAGCCCAGCTCGGCAACGAGAAAACCCACCGAGGCATTGATCAGGGTGCGCGGCACGGCGCTCAGGCTGGAAAACAGCGCATATTGCGTGGCCGTGTAGCGCGGGTCCGTGGTGCGCGACAGGAACGCGACAAACGCGGCCGCCCCCAGGCCCAGGCTGGCAAAGGCTTCGAAGCCGATCACGGCGCTCAACAGCATGGTATTCGGCCCCACCTGCGCCAGCCAGGCGAAACCCAGAATCGCGATGGCCTGCAGCGCGCCAAACACCCACAGGCCCCGGTTGATGCCCAGCTTGAGCATCCACACGCCGCCCACCACGCCGCCGGCCAGGCTGGCCCAGAAACCCGTGGTGTTGGCGGCCAGGCCGATCTGCGTCATGGAAAAACCCAGGTCCAGGTAAAACTTCGTCGCCAGCGCCGTGGCCATGCTGTCGCCGATTTTGTAGAGTAATACGAAGGCGAGGATCCACATTGCGTTACGCCAGCCATCGCGCGCGATGAACTCCTGGAACGGCAGGATGATCGCTTCGCGCATGGTCTTCGGCGGCGAACCGTACACGGTGGGCTCCCTGATCAGCAAGGTGCACACGAGGCCAGGCAGCATGAAGGCGGCCGTGATCCAGAACACGGGCTGCCACGGCATGCGGTCGGCCAGGATCAGCGACAGCGCGCCCGGCACCATGCCCGCCACCTTGTACGCGTTGACGATGACGGCGGCGCCCAGGCCCTGCTCGTTGTCGCTGAGGATTTCGCGCCGGTAGGCGTCGATGACGATGTCCTGGCTGGCGGAGAGGAAGGCCACGCCGCCCGCAGCGGCCGCGATCAGGCCGATCTGCGTGAGCGGATCGAGCATGCCCATGCCGCCGATGGAAAAGAACAGCGCCACCTGCGTCAGGGCCATCCAGCCGCGCCGGCGGCCCAGCCCCAGGATGCGGTAGCGGTCCATCAGGGGCGCCCACAGGAATTTCCAGATATACGGGAACTGCACCAGGGCGAACAGCCCCAGCGCCTTGACGTTCAGGCCCGACTTGGCCAGCCATGCCTGCAGCAGATACAGCAGGATGAACAGGGGCAGGCCGGAACTGAAGCCCAGCACCAGCACGGCCAGCATGCGGCCATTGGCATAGGAACGCCAGCCTGGCGCCAGGCTTGTGCTCATCAATGCACCGCTTTTTTACGCAGGCGGAAGACGGCCAGGTCGCCACGCAGGTTGGGCAGCACGGAGACCATCCTGCCTTCGGCCAGGGCCACGCATTCGATCACTTCCAGGCCGCATTCCTCGGCCAGTTCGCGGAAGTCGTTGATGGTAGCGCAGCGCACGTTGGGCGTGTCGTACCACTGGTAGGGCAGCGATTTCGACACGGGCATGCGCCCTTTCAGCAATGCCACGCGGTGCGGCCAATAGGCGAAATTGGGGAAGGAGACGATGGCTTCGGCGCCCACGCGCACGATGTCGCGCAGCAGCGGCTCGACCTGCTTCATCATCTGCAGGGACGACAGGCACAGCACCGTATCGAAGCTGTTGTCGCCAAAGACGGCCAAGCCCTTTTCCATGTCCTGCTGGATCACGTTGACGCCGCGCAGGGTGCTGGCCAGCACCTTGTCGTCGGCGATCTCGATGCCATAGCCGCTGCACTCCTTGTCGCTTTGCAGGTACTGCAGCATCACGCCGTCGCCGCAGCCCACGTCCAGCACATGCGCGTTGTCCGGCACCCAGTGGGCGATGAAGGCCAGGTCGGGGCGCAGCGCGCTCAATTCGTCGAAAGTCATGCGGTCTCCTTGGCGCCCTGGCGGACGGCGGTGTTCTGTGCTGCGGCGGGCGCGCCCGCCGTGATGTCATGCCATACCTGGCCGTAATAGGCGCGCACCATGTTCATGTAGCGCGGGTCTTCCAGCAGGAAGGCGTCGTGGCCGTGCGGCGCGTCGATCTCGGCATACGTGACCTGGCGGCGATTGCACACCAGGGCTTCGACGATTTCGCGGCTGCGCTCGGGCGAGAAACGCCAGTCGGTGGAAAACGAGGCGAGGAAGAACTTGGCCTTGGTGCCCGACAGGGCCTTGGCCAGGTCGCCGCCATGCGCGCGCGCCGGATCGAAATAATCGAGCGCCTTGGTGATCAACAGATACGTATTGGCGTCGAAGTATTCGGAGAACTTGTCGCCCTGGTAGCGCAGGTACGATTCGATCTCGAAGTCGATGCCGAAGCCGAATTTGTAGTCGCCCGTCTGCGCCGCATCGCGCAGCTTGCGGCCGAATTTTTCGGCCATGTCGTCGTTCGACAGATAGGTGATGTGGCCCACCATGCGCGCCACGCGCAAGCCGTTCTTCGGCACCACGCCGTGCGCATAAAAGTCGCCGCCGCAGTAATCGGGGTCGGACAGGATGGCCTGGCGCGCCACGTCGTTGAAGGCGATGTTTTGCGCCGACAGCTTGGCCGTCGAGGCGATCACCACGCAGTGGCGCAGGCGCTCGGGGAACATGATGCTCCACGCCAGCGCCTGCATGCCGCCCAGGGAGCCGCCCATCACGGCGGCGAACTGCGTGATGCCCAGTTCATCGGCCAGACGCGCCTGCGCGCTGACCCAGTCTTCCACCGTGACGACGGGGAATGAGGCGCCGTACGGCTTGCCGGTAGCGGGATTGGTGTGCATGGGGCCCGTCGAGCCGAAGCAGGAACCCAGGTTATTGACGCCGATGACGAAGAATTTGTCGGTGTCGAGCGGCTTGCCCGGTCCCACCATATTGTCCCACCAGCCCGTGCTTTTCGGCTCGTCCGCATACACGCCGGCCACGTGGTGCGAGGCGTTCAGGGCGTGGCAGACCAGCACCGCATTCGATCTGTCGGCGTTCAGGGTGCCGTAGGTTTCATACATCAACATATAGTCTTGCAGCGATGCTCCGCTTTGCAGCTGCAAAGGTTGCGCAAAATACATGGTTTGCGGCGAAACGATTCCAATGGATGACATGTGTGTCGGTTTATAAAAGGGGGGCGGCCCCACGGGCCATGGTCGATGCAGCACCGCGATGATAGGTGCTGCAACTTTAGCATCAGGACACCTCTTGCCGCGCGCGAGGTGCCCTGATGCTGATAAAGCGACAGTTTACATGAGCTGCAACTGTTGTACGGCTTCCGCGATCACATTTGGTTCCATGGAGCGCATAATTTTGCGCATTTGTGGTGCGATCAGGCCCAGGTCGCTGTTGAGGATCTCTTGCTTGACCGCCAACAGTTGCGCCGGATGCATGGAAAACTCGCGCAAGCCCATGCCCAGCAGCAAGCGCGTGAGCTTCACGTCGCCCGCCATCTCGCCGCACACGGCCACGTCGATGCCCGCCTTGTGGCCGGCGGCGATCGTCATCGAGATCAGCTGCAGCACGGCCGGATGCAGCGGATTGTACAAATGTGCCACTTCGTAGTCGACGCGATCGATGGCCAGGGTGTACTGGATCAGGTCATTCGTGCCGATCGACAGGAAATCCATGCGCTTGACGAACATGGGCAAGGCCAGCGCGGCGGCCGGGATCTCGATCATGGCGCCCACTTCGACCTCGTCGTCGAACTTGACGCCCTCCTCGCGCAAGCTGGCCTTCGCTTGCGCGATCATGGCCAGCGACTGGTCGATCTCGAACGCATGCGCCAGCATGGGAATCAGAATGCGCACCTTGCCGAAGGCCGAGGCGCGCAGGATGGCGCGCAGCTGCGTCAGGAACAGCTGCGGCTCGGCCAGGCAGTAACGAATGGCGCGCAAGCCCAGGGCGGGATTCAAGGCCGTATGGTCGGACTGGTCGAGCGGCTTGTCGGCGCCGATATCGAGCGTGCGGATGGTCACCACGCGCCCTTTCATCGATTGCACCGTGTTGCGGTAAGCCTCGAACTGCTCGTCCTCGGTGGGGATCTTGTGCGCGCGGCCCATGAACAGGAATTCGGAGCGGAACAGGCCCACGCCGCTGGCGCCCGATTCCAGCGCGAACGGGCAATCCTCGGGCAGTTCGATATTCGCCAGCAGGGTAATCGGCGTGCCGCACCTGGTGACGGCCGGCGTCTTTTTCAGCTTGCCCAGCTTTTTGCGCGCGCGCTGCATGGCCACCTGGCGCTCGCGGTACTGCTCCAGCACCAGGGGACTGGGGTTGGCGATCACCACGCCCGCGTCGCCGTCGATGATCAGCCAGTCGTCCTGCTCGATCAGCATCGACGCCTGCGACATGCCGACGGCGGCCGGGATATCCAGGCTGCGCGCGACGATGGCCGTATGCGAGTTCTGGCCGCCCACGTCGGTGATGAAGCCGATGAAGGAGCGGTCGCGGAACTGCAGCATGTCGGCCGGCGAGATATCGTGGGCGACGACGATCATCTGCGCCAGCAATTCATCGTCGGCCGCCGCTTTCGGCAGCAGCTGTTCGGTGCCCAGCAAGACCTTCAGCACGCGCTCGGCCACTTGCTGGATATCGGCCTTGCGTTCGCGCAGATACGGGTCTTCGATTTCGTCGAACTGCGCCGACAATTCATCGATTTGCGTCAGCAGCGCCCATTCGGCGTTGTAATGGCGCGAACGGATGATGTCGAGCGGCGCTTCGGCGATCATCGGGTCAGACAGGATCAGCGCGTGCACGTCGATGAACGCGCCCAGTTCGGTGGGCGCATCCTTCGGCAGCTCGTTCCACAGGGTTTGCAGTTCCTTGTGGACGGCGGCGATGGCGTTTTGCAAGCGCTGGACTTCCGCTTCGATCTGTTCCTGGGCGACCAGGTAATGCTTGACGTCAAGGGCGGCCGGCGCCAGCAGATGCGCGCGGCCAATGGCGATGCCGCGGGAGACCGGGATGCCGTGGAGCGTGAAAGATGCCATGGGGTGACCTGTCGGAATGCGGCTGCGGCTGCGTTCGGCGGGCATTACTCGCCTTCGCCAAACCTGTCATTAATCAGGGCGGTGAGGGCATCGACACATGCCTGCTCGTCATCGCCCTCGGCTTCCAGGGTCACTTTCGCGCCCTTGCCGGCGGCCAGCATCATCACGCCCATGATGGACTTGGCGTTGATGCGGCGCGCGTTGCGGGTCAGCCAGACGTCGCTCTTGAACTTGGCGGCGAGCTGGGTAAATTTGGCGGAGGCGCGTGCGTGCAGTCCCAGCTTGTTGATGATTTCGAGTTCTTTTTGAATCATTTTTGTATGGTCTCTATCCCTGAATGCACTACGCTGATGACAATCTTGGCCTATAAAACCCGCCGCCTTCAGGGCGGCGGCCATGCACTTCCCTATTCGCCTACGCGGATGCGGTTATCGACGCGCACGGCGCCGCTTTGCGCACCGGCCAGCGCCATCTCCACCACCACGTCGAGCGTGTCGCGGCGATACGTGATGGCGCGCAGCAGCATCGGCAGGCTGATGCCGGCGATGACTTCCACCCGGCCCGCATCGGCCAGCTTGTTGCAGCAGTTCGACGGCGTGCCGCCCTTCACGTCGGTAATCACCAGCACGCCGGAACCGTCGTCGAGGCGGCAGATGGCTTCCGACGCCAGCTTCTGCACTTCCGCCAGGTCCTGGTCGGCGACGACGTCGATGGCTTCAAAACGTTCCGTTGGCCCCCGAAACACATGCGCGCAGGCGGCGATGAATGCCTGTCCCAGCGGTGCGTGTGTCATGAGCAAAATCCCTACCATGGTCATTTCACCTTCTGGTGCTGCTGTGCTTGCGCAACGCCATGCTCGACGGCGTCGACAAACATGGCCGCCACATCAAAGCCCGTCTGCTGCATGATTTCCTGGAAGCAGGTTGGGCTGGTGACGTTGACTTCCGTCAGATAGTCGCCGATCACGTCCAATCCTACCAGCATCAGGCCACGCGCGGCCAGGATCGGGCCCAGCTTTTCAGCGATTTCCAGGTCGCGCGCCGTCAATGGCTGCGCCACGCCCGTGCCGCCGGCAGCCAGGTTGCCCCGGACTTCGCCCGCCTGCGGGATGCGCGCCAGCGAAAACGGTACCGGCTTGCCGCCGATGACGAGGATGCGCTTGTCGCCCTTGACGATGTCGGCGATGAAACGCTGGGCCATGATGGTCTGCGCGCCGTTCTCCGTCAGCGTCTCGATGATGGCGCCCAGGTTCAGGCCATCGGCCTTGACGCGGAAGATGCCCGTGCCGCCCATGCCGTCGAGCGGCTTGAAGATGACGTCCTGGTGCTTGGCGTGGAAGGCGCGCAGGCGCGCTTCGTTCGACGTCACCAGGGTCGGCGAAGTGAATTCGGAAAACTGCGCAATGGCCAGCTTTTCATTGTTGTCGCGGATGGCGGACGGCTTGTTGAAGACGTGCGCGCCCTGCTTTTCCGCCAGTTCCAGCAGATACGTGCCGTACACGTATTCCATGTCGAACGGCGGGTCCTTGCGCTCGATGATGGCGTCCAGGGCCGACAGGCGCACTTCCTCGGTGGAAACGACCTTGTACCAGTCGTGCTCGTCGCCCGTCAGCTCGATATGCTTGACCAGTGCCGTGACGATGCCCTCTTCCAGCGCCATGTCCTTCTGCTCGAAGGCGTAGACGGCGTGGCCGCGTTTGGCCGCCTCGCGCATCATGGCGAAGGTGGAATCTTTGTAAGTCTTGAAGCCTGCCAGCGGGTCGGCAAGGAATGCAATTTTCATGGTGCGTCCAATCGGGGAGCCTGGATAAGGAATGCTTGATTCTAGCCGAGATCGCCAGGCACAGTAGTCACCGCGCCCGGCAAGCCGCAGGGATGGATCAATACACCTCGGGATTCGGGTCCGTGCGCTCCATTTCCAGCGACGCGGCCAGCAAGGCCAGGCGCGCCACCACGCCATACACATAGAAGCGGTTCGGCGCGGCCGTGCCCGGCTTGGCCTTCAAGTCCGGCACGGCATGCTGCTGGGCAAACGCCAGCGGCACGTACTGCGAACCGGGCGCGTTCAGGTTCTGGTCCACACCCCGCTCCGCATGCACGCGGTAGAAGCCGCCCACCACATAGCGGTCGATCATGTAGACGACAGGCTCGGCCACGGCATCCTTGATGCTTTCAAAGGTGGGCACGCCTTCCTGGATGATCACGTCCGTGACGACCTTGCCGTCCTTGACGATGGACATCTTGTCGCGCTGCTTGCGCGACAGGTCGCGCACTTCGCTGGCGTCGCGCACCGTCATGATGCCCGTGCCATACGTGCCCGCATCGGGCTTGACGATGACGAAGGGCTTTTCCTTGATGCCGTATTCCTTGTATTTCTTGCGGATCTTGGCCAGCAGCACGTCGACGCTGGCAGCCAGCGCATCCTCGCCCTCGCCTTCCTGGAAATTGACGTCGCTGCACTTGGCATGGAAGGGATTGAGCATCCACGGGTCGACGTCGATCATCTTGCCGAATTTTTTCACCACTTCATCGTAGGCCGTGTAGTGGTTGCTCTTGCGGCGCAAGGCCCAGCCCGCGTGCAAGGGCGGCAGCAGGCTTTGCTCATGAATATTTTGCAAGATATCGGGGATGCCGTCCGACAAGTCGTTATTCAGCAAGATCGTGCACGGGTCGAAATCCTTCAAGCCCAGGCGGCGGCCGTTGTTCAGGCGCACGAGGGGCTCGATGACGAGCATATTGCCATCTGGCAACGCCAACGGTGTCGGCTGGGTGATGTCGGGCGACCAGGAGCCGAAGCGTACGTGCAGCCCCGTCTGGCGGAAGATCTGCATCAGGCGCGCCACGTTCTGCAGGTATTGCGGCGTCGTGTTGTGCAATTCCGGCACGATCAGCAGGTTGCGGGCATCCGGGCAATACTTGTCGATGGCGGCCATGGCCGCCTGCACGGACAAGGGCAGCATTTCCGTGGCCAGGTTATGGAAACCGCCAGGGAACAGATTGGTATCGACGGGCGCCAGCTTGTAGCCCGCATTACGCAAGTCTACCGAGCAATAGAAGGGCGGCGTGTGCTCTTGCCACTCCATGCGAAACCAGCGCTCAATGGCCGGCGTCGCGGCCAGAATCTTTTTTTCGAGGTCGAGCAGCGGTCCGGTCAGGGCCGTGACGAGATGGGGAACCATAGTTACATCCTTAAATTATGTGCAGTATTCAAAAAAGCACACAGAACTGCCGACTATATTACCGTGTAAGTACCCCAAATCGGGGCAAAAGCCTTGTTTTAAAGACCTTTTCCATTCCCATAACGAAAAAAAGGCGCCTCAATGAGGCGCCTTTTCCAGCAGGACACGCCGCGGCGGGGCGCTGGCGTGCCAGATGATTAGCATTTAGCCATGATATGCCTGCTCGCCATGGCTGGTGATATCGAGGCCTTCGCGCTCTTCTTCTTCCGGGACGCGCAAGCCGATGACGATGTCGACCAGTTTATAGGCGATGACGGAGACGATGGCCGACCAGAGGATAGTGGTGCCGACCGCTTGCGCCTGCACCCACACCTGGTGGCCGATCGAGTACGGATCCGCCGACATCTTGTTGGTGACGTAGTCGAAGATGCCCTGGCCGCCCAGTTGTGGCGCCGCAAACACACCCGTCAGCAAGGCGCCCAGGATACCGCCCACGCCATGCACGCCGAACACGTCGAGCGAATCGTCGGCGCCGATCAGGCGTTTCAGGCCATTCACGCCCCACAGGCAGACGACACCGGCCAGCAAGCCGATGACCAGGCCGCCCATCGGGCCGACAAAGCCGGCCGCCGGGGTGATCGCCACCAGGCCGGCAACGGCGCCCGATGCGCCACCGAGCATGGATGGCTTGCCTTTGCTGATCCACTCGCCAAATACCCACGACAGGGTGGCGGCAGCAGTCGCCAGCAAGGTGTTGACGAAGGCCAGGGCCGCCACGTCGCCCGCTTCCAGCGAGGAACCGGCGTTGAAACCGAACCAGCCCACCCACAACAGGGAAGCGCCGATCATGGTCATCGTCAGCGAGTGCGGCGCCATCGATTCACGGCCGTAGCCGACGCGCTTGCCGATCATGATGGCGCCCACCAGGCCGGCGACGGCGGCGTTGATGTGCACCACGGTGCCGCCGGCGAAGTCCAGCGCGCCTTTTTGCCAGATCCAGCCCGCCTTCAGGGCTTCGCTGGCCGAGGTGGCGGCGTTGGTAATCAGGTCAGGACCGGTCCAGAACCACACCATGTGGGCCGCTGGCAGGTAGGCAAACGTGAACCACAGCACGACGAAGGCCAGCACGGCGGCAAACTTGGCGCGCTCGGCAAAGGCGCCGACGATCAGTGCGCAGGTGATGGCGGCAAACGTGCCCTGGAACGCCACGAAGACGAACTCGGGAATGACCACGCCCTTGCTGAAGGTGGCGGCGGCAGCAAACGTGCCCTTGGCCGGATCCCAGATACCGTTCAGGAACAGGCGGTCGAAGCCACCGAAGAAAGCGGTTTTTTCCGTGAACGCGATCGAGTAGCCGTAGATGCACCACAGGACGATGACCAGCGCGAACACCATGAACACCTGGATCAGCACGGACAGCATGTTCTTGGAGCGCACCAGGCCGCCGTAGAACAGGGCCAGGCCGGGGATGGTCATCAGGATCACCAGCAAGGTGCTGATCATCATGAAACTCGTATCGCCCTTGTTGGCGACAGGGGCGGCGGCTGGCGCGGCTGCGGCAGGAGCCGGCGCGGCGGCAGCGGGTGCGGCGGCCGGTGCCGCTGCGTCAGGCGCCGGCGTCACGGCAGGGGCAGCGACGGCCGCAGTCGTGGCCGCTTCCGTCTTGGCGGGGGCATCGGCAAAGCTCGGCGTAGCGACGCCAAACGCACACAGACAGGCTATCCCAGCTAGCAATTTTGTTATATTTTTACGCATCGATATTCCCCTTAGAGCGCTTCGTTGCCGGTTTCACCGGTACGGATACGGATGACCTGTTCCAGGTTGTAGACGAAAATCTTGCCATCGCCGATTTTACCGGTACGCGCGGCACCTTCGATCGCTTCGATGGCCTGGTCGACAATGGCGTCATCGACGGCCGCTTCAATCTTCGTTTTTGGCAAGAAATCGACGACATACTCGGCGCCACGGTAGAGTTCCGTGTGGCCTTTCTGACGGCCGAAACCCTTGACTTCGGTGACGGTAATGCCTTGCACATTGATAGCCGACAAGGCTTCGCGTACTTCGTCCAATTTGAACGGTTTAATGATTGCAGTAATCATTTTCATGGCTGTCTCGCTTAAAAGGTTTTGGATACGGTCAGCACGAGACCGGATTTCGCCAGATTCTTGCCATTCGGCGCCAGCGACGTAATGTTGGCCTTCACGACAGCCAGGGCAACGGTCGCCATGCCGAAATCCTTGGTCACGCCGATCTTGAAATCGTTATAGCTGAGGGAATCGTTGTGTGCGACCTTCTGGCGCCCCGCGTGCAGATTCAGGATGTAGCCGTCATGCACGTCCACGTTGGCGCCCACGTCGAGGTAGCCGCTGTTCTTGCTGTCGGCCACGCCGAACAGATTGGTGGTCGAATGCGAATACTTGATGTACGCAGGGCCATAGCCCAGTTGGCCGTACAGCTCGAAAGTGTTCGCATTGGTGCTCAGGCCATTCGATGGGTAGAAGTAATACAGGCCGCCCACGTCATAGGTAAAATCCTTGCTGATCTCGCCCCGCTTGCCGCCGTAGATATCCCATTCCAGGTTGGTATCGCCGCCGCCGTCCTTGATCCATTTGATGCTCGACAGCCAGGTGCCCACATACAGCCCCGTCGGATTGTGGGTATAGTCGGCGCCGCCGCTGATTGCAGGGTCGAGGCGGCTTTGCGACACGCCGCGGTAGCGGTAGTCGCTGGTCAGCGCCACGTTGTAGCTCACCACATTGTCGGGCACGGCTTCGGCCGCGGCAGGCGCCGCCACTGCGTCCTGGGCCTTGGCGCTACCGCTCAAGGCGGTCATGGCCAGCGTCAACGCTGCAGCTAAAGTCATGTTCTTGGACAGATTCTTCATGGCGATTCCCTTTTATTGAACTTTTAAAGCGGTTGAGGTTTAAAATCTTGGCTGGAGATCACAAAGCGTTCATAGCTTCTTTAGCAGAATACGTGCCAGCTCTCTTGCCACCTTGACAGGTGCATTTCCGTCCATACATAGCCTGCAAGCCGCCAGGACTGCGGGAACGGGCTGCTGTAGCACAATGAACCGCCCAGCTTCGCACCAGATTAACGCCGCTGTGCACCGCAATGGTGCGATGCACAGGCCGCACCATAAAAGGACTGACCATGGACATGAATACCTTCTTTAACGACTTGCAAGGCAAGATCCATCAAGCCATCGAAAACTCGCCGGCCAAGGATATCGAGAAAAACGTGAAATCGATGATGACCCAGGGCTTCGCCCGCCTCGATCTCGTCACACGCGAGGAATTCGATATCCAGGCGCAAGTGCTGGCCAAGACCCGCGCCAAGCTCGACGCACTGGAATTGCGCCTGATCGAACTGGAAACGCGCCTGAACGATACCAAAGCGTAAAGTGCGGCCAGCCAGGCCCCCTTATTGACGGCCTTGCTGGCATAGCTCAAGCCTGGCGGCGCTTCCAGCGCTAGACTGATCCTGCCCGCGCCCGCGTTACGGGGGAGTCTGATGAGCCTGGCCGTCCTGAAAAGCCGCGCCCTGGCCGGCATGGAGGCGCCCGAGGTAAGTGTCGAAGTCCACCTTGCCAATGGCTTGCCCTCGTTTACGATAGTCGGCCTGCCGGATACGGAAGTGAAGGAATCGCGCGACCGCGTCCGCGCCGCGCTGCAAAACTGCGGCTTCGAGATGCCGGCGCGGCGCATTACGGCCAATCTGGCGCCAGCCGACCTGCCCAAGGAATCGGGCCGCTTCGACCTGCCCATTGCGCTGGGCATCCTGGCCGCCTCGGGCCAATTGCCGGGCGATCAATTACATCACTATGAATTCGCGGGCGAGCTGTCGCTGTCGGGCCAGCTACGCCCCATCCGCGGCGCGCTGGCCATGACCTTTGCCATGCAGCGCAGCCGGGCCGGTGCGCCACGCGCCTTCATCCTGCCCCAGGCGAACGCGGACGAAGCGGCGCTGGTCGGCGATGCCTGCATCTATCCGGCCCACAGCCTGCCCGAGGTGTGCGCGCATTTTGCCGCGCATGCCAGCCAGCAGACTGCCCTGCAGCGCCATCAACCCACGCTGGCGGCGCACGCTTTCCCGTATCCCGACTTTGCCGATGTGCACGGGCAGCAGCAGGCGCGGCGCGCCTTGGAAGTGGCGGCCGCGGGCGGCCATCATGTCCTGATGGTGGGGCCGCCGGGCGCGGGCAAGACCATGCTGGCCAGCCGCTTTCCCGGCGTGCTGCCGCCGATGAACGATGAAGAGGCGCTGGAATCGGCTGCCGTGCATTCGCTGGGCGGCCATTTCAAGGTGGAACACTGGAAGTGCCGCCCCTACCGGGCGCCGCACCAGACGGCGTCCGGCGTGGCCCTGGTAGGCGGCGGCTGTCAATTACATTTAAAAACGCGAATATAACAAGTAAAAGAACGACTGGGCTCGGCGACTACTAAACGGCACCATTTTCTGCCGACATAGTTGTTTGCGGCGCGTCAGCGCAAAGCCCAATGCTTTGAACAGCTGCACGGCAAGTGAACAGGTCCGCACCATAGCAGACATCAAGTCTCATGCCGCATTACAGGCTCTCTGTACGAAGAAGTCTTTATCTCGCAGGCATCGGGCTGCGGTGCTGTCTTCGGACGATGCGCCAAACCGCACGCGGCAACACCTGCCACAAGCAACGCCATCGCTGCACTTTCGGCACCTGTTGGCCAACGCTGTTCTCACAAAAAACCATAGAAGGCGGCGAACAGGGTCTCGAACACGATCATTTGCCCGATCAGCGTGAGCGGCAAGACGCGGCTGACGTAATTCCAGAAGCCGTTGCCGATAATCGAGCAGAAGATCGCTATGCCGGTAACGACGGCTGCGAAGTACATCCAGTCCCCAGAATGATGCGTCGAAGTGCCACGTCTAATTTGCCACATGTCTTAATCGAATGGCACTCTTAAGGAAAAAATCCTTCAACTTGGACTCTGAAAGCAGGGGAGAGCCTTTTTCCTTCTCATGCTCATATGTCTGAAAACCGATATCATCACCTTCAAAAGCTGGTGGTAGTCTTTCGTCGAGCCGCCTACCTTCTGCCAAGGCAATTGCTGACAAGGCTTTTTCAATGGCGGCAATACGTCCGGATGAAGGCGCTTTTATCAGCACAGATTTATAGGTATCGCTGGTCCGTGCCTCAATCTCAATCCAGTGGTAAAACTCTTCTTTAAACTCCAGCTTCAGAACCAATGCTGTGCGGTAATGAGCGGTATGTCGATCCCGAGGACGATCATATATAGTGGGCCAGCCACCTCTAGGACGCAATTTCCCTGCTTTAAGAGATGCGTCGTCAATAAAGCGCCAACACTGATGTCCGTTACGGGTTTCTGCTTGCCCATCACGTCGAGGTTTGACAAGTGAGACTGACGTTAAAAAGTAAGAATCCTTTAGCCTGAGCAGGCTATCTAGCATAGTCTTCAGGCGATCATTCTCCTGCCGCATGATAGCGGAGGCTTCACCGCGCGGTCCAGATTTCTTAGACCTGTTGCGCACGCCGGTTGACACTTCGCGCCCATCCTCTTCACTAAACGGACCAGCAGGTCGTCCGGCGTGCCGTTTGCTGTATTCCTTGAGTAAATTGACGTAGGTAGGACCGCCATCCAGCCAATCACTTGAGACGCCTGAAATCTTCGTTTTTGACGTATCGTCACTAGCATCTATATCCGAACGTATGACAGTGTGCTGGTCACTCAACTTCACTGCCTGGCTTCTTGAAAATGGCGGTGGCGAATCGACATTTTCGATGCTCTTACCAGGTTCCGAGTCATTCTCACTATGTCGGCCAATCACCGGATAGTGCGACGGCCAAGACGTACCAGTTATTTCTGTTACGAAATATTTTTTGTCTTCACGATTCTGCTCTTCCTCATCTTTGTAGTACCAACTACGCAGCGGCAGACATTTGATTCTAAGCTTAAGCGGCTCGCGTAGTGCCTGGTAAGGGATCCGTGCACTTGCATACCACGGTTCCAACTCTTTGCGCTTCCTATCAATGATGCTTTGAGTGTGAATCGCATTTGCCTGCGCGCGACCGTACGGATCAAAGTACAAAACCGCTAGGAGGCCGGCAAACTGGCGTCCGATATCGCGTCTTAAGACGACGTTCCATCCCCCTGTTACATCATCTATACCGGTTTGCAGGAGACCTGAAGTCTCATTGAGCATTATCACGTTTTCTAGCTTGTCACTCCAAGGGCCTGATAGAAAGGCATTGGCGATATCACTGTGGCATGCATAGAACGCTTTAAAGATAGTCGTGCGCGGTATCACATAGGTGTCGACACCCTTGGTTGTACGCATATGCAGAACGACTACCCGAGAATCCTTCAGATTGACGTTGTCTCGCTGATGATGATACAGGCCCGAAAACTCGAAAGCGTTAAGTATCTGATAGTTGCCGCCCTGCCAGCCATAAGGGGCGGAAATTGGCTGGCCGATCGTGAATTCTAACGAGTCGCTTTGCCCAGGCAAGAGCGATAGCAGCGCAGTATGAGCCGGTAACTGCGCAACACGTACGCCGTCGCAATAGACATCGCCGATGCTGATGGTGACCAGGCTACTAGCAAAGATACGCGCAAAGGCATACTCTTGCTGAGCGTCTCTGCCTGCTCGAAAGCCGAGGATGCTTTTGATTTCATCGGGCTCTAACTCACTAATTTGATCAGCAGTTGTGATAGACAGACACTGCAACAAAACATTGACTGAGACAGTTCCACTACCACGTTCCTTTTGATGAAACTGGTCAATGTACTTCACAAGCCAAAGTCGGCCGTCAAGCGGAAGCGGAGCAAGAAATTCTTGATAGTTAGGCATAGTTACTGCAAGGGAACATTGCCTTAGTGTACGTCAGTCGCGTACTTAAGTGTAATTATTTTGAGAGGCATTTATCCCAGGCTTCTCTACCTTGATAAAAATCACCAGTCTCAATCTCTAGCCGCTGTCGGTGTATGTGCTAGTGGCGGAACAGTTTGCGCCTGTGGGGTACACCTACTTCGCTTCGGTGGCTGTTGCGCTTTGACCAAACCTGGTTCGACGCCACTATGCCTATTCGTTCAAAGAACAAGCAGCTTGGGCTGTTCTGAGTCACGGCTGAGCGCCAAGACCCAGTTTTAGATCACTGAAATCCCAATTTCATAATCGGAAACTTGTCTTGGCGCTTAGTGTAGCTGTGAGATCTTTGAAGTTCTGAACTTCCCTTTTGGTATGTCATACTTGAACGATGAAAAAAGCTGATTTCAAGACTATTGCAGAACGTTGCTCGACTTTAGGCTTGACGATTTCGCAGGCCCACTTCATGGCCCACGCAGGGGAAGGCTTTGGCCCATTAGATCTTCCACATGTGCTTGGTCTAAACACAGTTACCATGGTCCCCTTGAAGCCCCGAAAATGGCTATGGATGGCAGCACAGACATGTAGCGTAAGTTACCGAAAAATACTCACACCAGAAACTTTGCTTAATATTCTGACGACCGGTGATGTACCTGAAGAAAATATTTCCAATATCGTACATTTCCTTCAAGAGGCGCCGGTACAAAATGTTGTGATGGCTGTGGATCAAGCTGCGCAACAGAGTGGCTTACCTCCGGAGCTTCTATGGCGAAACCTAGAGATGATAGCTACACTTTGGCAGTGCCATCGCTTATTCCAGTTACCACCTACTGAATCTGCACGAGTCTAGAATACACATGCGACGACATTCTGGTGGCGTACACATGCTGCGGAACGTAACATTTTTCAGAAAATTCGTGCATCGTTATCAATTTCTGAGTCGGCATCCCGACTTCATTCTGGTGCTCTCACCTTAGGGTATAGCCATCTTGCAGCGCAGCTTTGTTCATCCGGCACCGGCGCGCTCGACCATCCACAACCTGCTCCTGGTTGATTGATTATTTTGCTCCTGACAAGCATTTCATCAGCATTGTGGATGGCAGGCAGTCAGATCAGCAGCGAACCCCGCGCCTTCAGCGCCGCATTGTACTCGTTCCAGTTGGCTATTCGATACTTCGGTTTGGCAGGTGCACTCATGGCGCCAGTTTACCTGAGCCTCGATTCAGGGGCTGCTGGTGGGGATTTGTGCAACAAAGCCATTCCGGCGCCTCTTGCATTAGCACCGGATTACGTTTTCTAACGCTGGTCGCTGGAGTTAGCTTCTTCATGCTGCAACTTTGGTAAAACCTACGGAACCCGCGTCAGGAGCGGTATTGGACGGAACGCGCAGAGATACGCTCGCCATTTGAAGTCAAATGCACGAGCCAGTTATTTGGCGAGTCAACAAAGACGCCGTGCAACATTTCGCGAAACTTCTCTTTCGAGTACGACATGTCTGGACCAATGTCAGCAAGGGTCCCTGCCAGGTAATCTGGCAATCGGATGAGAGCATCGAATCTGTGCTGACCAGTCTTCTCGGGCAGCTCAAAAAGGGTCTTGGGCAGGTCAAGTATGAAATTACCCTGCTCATTGCGGATGAGTCCCGACCGGCTAGACGACATAAGAATGAAATAGAGGTAAGCAAGATCGTAGACGATCGTATCGTTGTGCTCAATGAGCTTGTCACGGTCCGAAATCCACCGTAGATAGCCCGCTCCGGTCGCATTCGTTACCAAATAGAACAGCGTAGCAGCGAATCCCGATGCGAGATGAATCTGGCGCGACAGCTTCTCGTTCATCTGCTTTCGACCCAAGTCCTTCTCAAAAATGCCGAGTCGCTTCAGCACCTCGTCAAAGTAACTAGGGTTGACCGAGGAACTAGCCGGCGAGTTCTTACGCAAAGCTCTCACAAGTTCGCAAGCATCAGGAATAAAGCTTGCCATGTCTTCGACGCGCAGGT
The DNA here is from genome assembly GCF_009208555.1 of Janthinobacterium violaceinigrum. Lineage (GTDB taxonomy): Bacteria > Pseudomonadota > Gammaproteobacteria > Burkholderiales > Burkholderiaceae_D > Janthinobacterium > Janthinobacterium violaceinigrum. The sequence goes on from NZ_WFLI01000025.1 coordinate 73,191, forward strand.
AGTCACGTAAGAGCGCTGAATCTCGGTTGATAACAAACGATACGCTGAACGTCACGGGCTGTGGGGAAGTTAAATACTGCATCAACCCGAGAGGTACTTGTCTGATGTTCTTGATGTCCCGCGGTGCGACTCCCGAAATATATTCACTGATGTTCTCTGTCTTGTCGTGATTGGCGATGACCACAAACGAGAAGACATCGTTCTTTTTACCCTCATCACCAAGACAGTAGTCCGATACGATCGTCCACGGCATCCCGGCGGGATAAGCAGCAAACCAATTCTTCATGCGCTGCTGCATTGTGGTTGTCGCACTCATCAATATCGGTAGCAAATCGATCATCCATCCGTCCTTGTATTAAGGGATCTGTACTCTGGGCATCCTTGAAATTATCCTTGGTTCTTAAGCCTGCGGAGAAAGGTGCGCGCTGTTACCAATGCCAAATGCAGGCGGAAAGTGCTCCTATCGTCATCGGAGAGGCCTGGATGCGACCCTTCCGTATGCAGCATCTTGAACAGTCCATTGATATAATTCTTGCCATCTAAAGTCCACTCGTTACGCTGAACCGACAGGAATCCAATATTTGCCAGCATTGCACGTCTGTTCTCGGAACTGGTCGTGGCTGCAGCTTGGGCCTCGTTAATGTGGCTGGCTATCCCGTCGAACAGGCTCTCCATGAAGGTACGAGTCTGGCTGTTCGCGGCAGCCCAGTCACCGCGCGTGTGTGCCTCAATGGCTTGGTCGAGGTGTCCCTTGCTAACCGTAAAGTCAAAGTGATTCAGCAGCTGATGTACCTCATCATCTGCCACGGGAAGGTCAATCTCGGCAGGAAGTGCGGCTCGAAGGCAGGGGAGTTCTCCAATGCTTGAGTTTTGATTCCACTGAATCACAAAGCCGTCCAGAGCCAACGCGCGCAGCAGACGGTTTTGCTGTTCCTGCTGTGAATAAGGGCTGGACGAAGTAAGGGCTACTGCCTCACGGACAACTGCCTCAGCCAAAGTCACTCGACCGTCGATTGTGGGAACAACCGTCTCGCCCGCTCTCGCCACCTCGCGCGCAAGTAGCGCCGCCTTCTTTGACACGCTCAGGCTGCTATCAAACGGAATGCTAGCCTCCAGGCCCAACTTGAAGACCATTTGGTCGAATTTTGCCTGACTAAGAGAGCCGTCGAGCATGGCGACTGCTGCTGCTATAGTGGGACGGGTAAAATGATTGACTCGCATATCAGGCTCTCTATAGATTTGGTAGCGTTGGAAGCTCTCTAGCGGCTATTCGGGCGTCCTCCGCCTGGACCGCCTGAATTGTTCAAGAGCCTCAACTGCCGCCTCTTCGGGAGCTCGTGGAATGATGTTGGGCCGTATTATAACCTCGCACTCGACCGGCTCCACACCTTCGATTCACAGTTCTACAGTACGATCTCCTACAAGGTAAATGCTATCCAGTCAGGAAGCTTGAATCACTATCCGGTTTGCGATGCCAACAGGTATCAACCTTCAAGTACTATTGGCTGTCCAGATTGAGATGAGAATGAGTGTCCGGTTTGATGAGCATACTCATAGGTACGGAAGCGGTCGTCTCGTTCACCTTTCTGCAAAGCATTGCGTGACTGAGGGATTGGACGGTAGAGACGAGAACGTTGTCGGTCTGAGGCGTTCCTCCATTGTAAAACAGTGGAAGAAAACTGGTTCGCATGTGGTAATTCGATAGATTTGAAGTCTACTTAAACCGTTAAAATTTCCTAAAAGCTATTGATCTGATAAATTTCTTTTTCTTGCATTCACCCACTTTCACACCGATAATAGAGGGTTATCCTTTGCAAAAACAAGAAAAATCCTTACATTTCAATGACTTAGAGATCTCTTAGAGACCCTAGTTGTCTTGCGACAATGAGTGCACGATAAGTAGTGCTGTGGTACCTTTGAGTAGACAACGATAGTGACGTAAGTGCTATCACAACGGAGTGAATTTCTGCTTGATGCAAAAACATAAGGGAACTCACGGCACAACAATGCTAAGTGCGAAGAGCATCTTGTCAAATGGCTTTGACTTTGGACGCGCTGCGGCAGGCCGTGTAGGCAAGGGGCTGTATTTCTGGGAGTACTTTGATGACCCACTGTTCGCTAATGAATACGCCATTGCTTGGTATCAAAGTCAAAAAAAACGTGGGGTATATAAAGAAAAGGATTCGATTTGTGCCGTTATTGATGCATCGTTTGAGGTGTGTACAGACGACACTGTTGATTGCACCGGCCGGATGCAAGAGCGCGTAGGAATTATGCTAAGAAAGCTTTCTGAGAGGACAGATGATGACATTGGCGACGCGTACGAATCGATTATCACCAAAATTGAGGTCAAGCGAGGCAAGCGTTTTTTGCTTGCAAAGGCAATAGTATCGCCACCTCCTAAAATGTTTTTTTTGGAAAAACAGGTTATTCCTCATCCATCAGTGCTTGTCGTAAGGGATGAGTCTGTTAAATTGGAATTAAAGATCGTTGAAACTGAGGAGTAAAAAATGAGCAAGATGTCTCTAGAAGAGGCTCTGGCAGAAGTATTGGATGAAATGGATGCACTTTCTGCCGATGAGCTACGTGCAGACTTAAAAAAGCATAGTAATGGAGCATTTGCTGTTGCAATGCGTGAAGCTAGTGAGTTTTTCGCAAGCTTCGGTGTATCGCACAGCACATACATTGCATTGTTTCGTGAGCACATGGCTATGCAAGACAACTTGGACTTCGAAAATGTACTTCGCTCGTCAGTTCAATTGTTCGAAGAAGTAGCCCTGTCGGCAGCGAACGATAATAGTTACGCATTGGCCGCATAATGGAAGCATCGAAGAAAAAGGAATACAAGCTTCACGCAATTCAAATTATTGAGTTGCGTGTGGCGGAGCTTAGCATCAAGGTCAATCTAGAAGCACCTCGCGATTCGGAGCTCCCGGAGTTCACTATCGAAACCGGTCGCTCAAACTATGATCCTGAAACGCAGCAAATCCAAGTCAGAATGCGAATTGTCGCGGGTGAGGGCGAAGACGACGTTCTTAGTTTGAAGGTTGAACTCCATGGTCGATTCAAAGTCGACGAGACGAGGTTTCCAATCGATCAAATCTCCCATTGGGCGGACCATAATGCGCCAATCGTTTTGTATCCATACATACGAGAACAGGTCTATTCGTTAACGAGTAAAGTCGGACTTCCTGAGGGACTACTACCGCTAATTGAGATCCCTACCTTTAAAGTAGAAGCGCCGGTACAGGTAGGCAACTAAGTTCGCCAATAGTCATCAGCGGCTGGGGTTTGCTTAAGACTGCACTCCTGCGGCAACCCCCCTCCCCCAATTTTTAGATCGCGCTAAAAGTAGAGGTTAAGTAGCACGGGCAAGCTTCTGTTTTGGTGTGTTATCGCCAAGTGCCATGTTGGGTCGGTCGTGATTGTAAATCCACAGCCAGTGGGTTGCAAAATCCTAGATATCATCGAGCGTTTCAAACAGGCGATGGGCAAGCCAGTCGTAGCGCACCGTTCGATTATAGTGATCAACATAGGCATTCTGTCGCGGCTTGCAAGGCTGAATAAACGCAATGTGAGCCGCACTTGGCCGCCCAAGCCAACGTTGCGGCGCCGATGTAATCGGGGCCGTTATCACAGCGGATGACTCGAGATTTGCCATTCCATTCGATGATCCTGTCGAGGGAACGGATGACGCGTTCGAACGGCAATGAGAAGTCAACCTCAATGCCGAGTCCTTCACGGTTGTAGTCATCGATCACGTTGAATAAGCGGATGCTTCTGCCATCGGCTAGCTGATCGTGCATGAAGTCCATTGACCAGGTCTGGTTGATTTGCGCGGGCACCGCCAGCGGCAGAAGAGGTTTATCTCGCACCAAACAGTGACGCGGTTTGATCCGCAGGGTCAGCTCCGACTCTTGATACAGCTTGTGGCTCCATTTAAATCCAATCACGTTGCGCAAATACAGGAAGCACTGGCCGAAGCCCCGGTTACGCTAGTTGTTAGTCAAACGTATGAGCCAGTCGGCCACGATAGCGTTTTCCGCGTCGAGCTTGGCATGATAACGATACTAAGCTTGACTGATGCCAAACGCCTGGCAAGCCTGTCTTATTGTGGCAAAGCGCTTGGCAACGACCCATCGTGTCATCTCCCGCCGGTGAGATGGCGTTATCGCTTTTTGTCAGAGCCTTCGCGACGCTCCTGGCCTTCAAGTGTTCTTCGGCATACATCTTCTTCAAGCGCCGTTTTTCGTCCTTCAGCTCCTTCATACGGGCCATCAGCGATGGCTACCACGGTACGCTACCCAGCGAAAGCTAGCTCTCAGATATTACACGACAACCGCTGGGGCATCCGCAACGCCCTAGGTAGGCGGATAAAACGACAAACGATGATAGCTAATCCACCTTTGATATCAACGACCGGATTAGCGGAAGCGCGCGGAGTGGGTCATTAAACCCACTCATTTAAAACCAGCGTCTTCAATCAATTCCTCTAAATATCAGACGATCATCAAACATGATTTTTAGCCGAAGAACCCGACTATTGACACTCAGATCAGAACATTTTAGGTTAAATATTATGAGGAAAAATACTTATTTATATTGATTATTCCTCAAATATGAGGAATAATATCCACATTATTTTTCCTAAAATCTCTTTACGTGTACTCCGACGAATGGTCCAGAAGAGCCGCCAACAAACTTAAAGCCGAGCTAAAGCTATCGGGTGTCAGCTACGGTGAATTAGTTTCTCGCTTGGCAGACCTTGGCATAGAAGAAACCTATAAGGGAGTCGCGACGAAAATCACGCGAGGACGATTTACCTTCGTATTTTTTTTGCAATGCATGAAGGCTCTAGGCAAAGATGAAATCAGACTTGATTAGCAATCAGGCGTAACACAGTGGTAAATTTACAACTGAGCATATGTACAGTTGATCGTTATTTATGGGAGGGCATCATGGGCGTCAACAGTAAGATCGAGTGGACCCATCACACTTTTAATCCTTGGTGGGGATGCTTGCGCATATCGCCTGCTTGTAAGCACTGCTATGCAGAAACTTGGGCCAAACGCGTTGGCATGAACGACCTTTGGGGCAAAGAAGCTCCGCGGCGCTTCTTTACCGATGCGCATTGGCGTGAGCCGCTTAAGTGGGATAGGGACGCTGCCGCAGCAGGCGAGCGTCGTCGTGTATTTTGTGCATCGATGGCCGATGTTTTTGAAGATCGCCCTGACCTCAATGCAACCAGGGAAAGGCTTTGGGCGCTCATTGAAGCGACGCCTAACCTCGATTGGCTCCTGCTCACAAAGCGAATTCGTCACGTTAAAAAACTGGCTCCTTGGTCCGGGAAATGGCCAGAAAATATTTGGCTTGGAACTAGTACAGAGAATCAACATTGGTTAGAAAAAAGAATAGACCATTTGCTTGAACACAATGTAGTGGTACGCTTCGTTTCGGCAGAACCACTTTTAGGACCTCTTGATCTGCGACCATGGCTGCGCGCACCTGGTTCAGATATTGCCGGCATTAATTGGGTTATCGCTGGAGGGGAAAGCGGACCTGACTCACGATCGATGAATCCGGCTTGGCCAGAGGACTTGCGCGACCAGTGCAATGAGGCAGGCGTACCATTCCACTTTAAACAGTGGGGCCATTGGGCGCCAGAGGAACTTATTGCAGAGGGGATTTCCGCTCGTACGCAACGCATAGATGTCATCGGTCGTAACGGTGCAATTATTCGCTTGGCCAAGGTGGGAAAAACAAAAGGTGGCCGTGAGCTAGGCGGAACAACGTGGGACCAGGTTCCTCTCTTTGAGGGGGGCTTGATACGATAGCGGGAAGATTAATTGACTAAAACTGGCGATAAATGGCAATGGATAGTCGGAGATGCACCACCTCCACTTGATCCTCACTCAAAAGTAAAACATCAGCTGGTCAGGGATTATCTTTACAAATATATCGGTGTATTAATGGCCAACGCGAAGATGCCGCGGCTACGCCTCACGCTTGTCGATGGTTTTGCAGGTGGTGGTTTGTATTCGGATGGCCAGGGCACTGCACCTGGCTCTCCTTTAATCATGCTAAAGACGGCCGCAGAGGCTGAGGCATATCTTAATACCTCGCGCATTCAAACACCTCGTGAGGTTGATGCACAGTATCATTTTGTTGAAGTCAATCCAAGTTCATACGAATACCTCAAGCACACACTCAATGCGGAAGGATATGGTCGTGATATCGGCACGAAGATTGCGCTCTACAACAATAAGTTCGAAACGGTGTGCGCCGATATTATTGCTGCGGCTGCCTCACGCAAGGCTGGTCAACGTGCTATTTTTCTTCTTGACCAATATGCCTACGACGATATTGTCATGCCGACAGTGGCGAACATATTTCAAAACCTGCAGGGTGCCGAGGTCATACTTACTTTCAACGTTGACTCTCTCCTTACCTTTCTAAACGACAGCAAGCAGTTCCATACCATCACGCGCAGGATTGGCCTGGAGCCGTACATCAATTGGCGCGACATTGCTCGTCTGAAAGCTGGCTCGCAATGGCGCCAAATCATCCAGCGTCAGATCTCGCATGGCATATGGAAGGCGAGCGGTGCACGTTTCATGACGCTTTTTTTTGTCACGCCGCAAGGCAATAGCCCTTGGTCCTACTGGTTAGTGCATCTGTCAAATGCTTACAGGGCCAATGATGTCATGAAGAGTGTTCACTGGGATCATGGAAATAGCTTTGGCCATAGCCTAGAAGCGGGCCTCTTTCAAATAGGTTACGAAGCAAACAAGGACATGGACGTCACACTCCAGACAGAGATGAACTTTATGGAGGCGAGTGCATTCGATGAGACTTTACGCACTCGCAGCATCGTAACGCTACGTGACGAACTGCCTCGCCTCATTCACGAGCAGCATGATGGCGTCACATTTAACGATCTGATTTATCAAATAGCCAATAAAACGAACGCTACTGAAAAAATCATCAAAGAGTCTCTCAACGAGGCGGTCGCAACTAAAGAGTTACAAGCCTTGATCGAGGGAGGCGGCCAGCGAGCAAAAGGAACGTCGATTCGCGGCACAGATATACTCCTTCCCAGTCGCCAAAAATCGATTTTCATGGGTTATCGTTGATGAAATTCAATCCTCACGAAATTATTCCTAAAGCTTATGTCGGGAGAGAACAGGCCTATATCAAGCATCTGCTGCTTGAGGGCTACCTTGAACGGTTGCTCTACATTGTCGGGTGGAGTGCGACACAATTGGGCCATGAAGAGATCGTTTTCGTTGACTGTTTTGCAGGCCCCTGGAAAGACGATAGCGATGATCTAAAATCGACATCTATTGCGATATCGATGGAACTGCTGTCAAAGGTCCAATACACGCTTAAAAAAGCTGGCCGGCCAGTGAAGTTCCGCGCTCTGTACGTGGAAAAGAATGTTCGAGCGTTTAGCCGTCTAAACAGCTATCTCTCAAGTCACACACCTCCTAACGTCGTCAGTGGAGCAATTAACGGCGATTTTACGCAATGTGTACCAGAGATCTTGGCGCACTGTCCTGCCAAAAGTTTTGTATTCTTTTTCATCGACCCGAAAGGGTGGGCGGCCGTCAAGCCGGAGATTTTGCAACCATTACTGGCACGTCCGCGCAGTGAATTTCTCATCAATTTTATGTACGACTTTGTCAACCGCGCCGCTTCCATGTCAGCTCTGCAGGAGAACATTGCAGCGCTATTAGGCGGCGCTTTCGACATGGAAGAGGTACCTGCGAACCCTGCGCATCGTGAGCAGTTTTTGCTGGGCAGGTATCGAGATACGCTAGTAACGCGGGCTAGTCAAGGTAACGCGCGTGCTTTGTCAGGTTTCGTGTCAATCCTAGATCCCACGGCAGATCGCACCAAATATCATCTTCTTTACCTCACTCGTCACCCAAAAGGGATCATTGAGTTCATGACCCAGTCAGAGAGACTTGCGGGCGTGCAAGACGCAGTGCGAACTGCCGCCAAGTTCAATAAGAAAAATCGTGAAGATAGCACAGGTGACCTCTTCGGAATTGATGCGAGCCAGGTCGAATCTAGCATTGAGGACGATGGCGATCGACTGGAAAAGCTTAGCTTACTTTGGCTAGAAAGAATTGGAAATCAGCCTCTGATCGTCACTGAAGCTGTGTTTGCTGAGCTAATTTGCAAAAGTAATTGCTTCCCTTTTGAATTACAACTCGCCCTTAAAAACTTAATGATACAAGGCAAAGTTAGCAACGTTGACGGAAACATTAAAAGGCGAATAAAGAATGCGGTTAATTATGATAAGAAGGAAACCTTAATTCTAACCACACAAAAGCAAGGTGACTAAGTTACTCCAATCCCTAAGCAAGATAACTCGCCAATCGCCGCCCATAGGGTTCCAATTCAGGCGGCAAAAGAACTTCCTTCTCTGCAAGCGAAAAGACTATTCCGGTCTCTTCGATATTGATTTGATCGATTGACATCGCTTTTACCATTCGCACAGGGATACCAAGAGCTGCAGCAAGAATTTTCTCAAGTACCTTTTTATCCGCCTGCTCTATGCCCATCACATCAACCTTCGCGATCAGCTTAGTGAGCTTTGATACTACTGCTAGCGGATTTCGCACAGGAGCGATCACCGCTCCCTTTGCAGGCAATGTGACATCCCATTTTTGGGACTGCCGACAAAACGATACGAAGCCTGATAGATTATTGCGACGCGCAGGCCAAGATGCTAAAAACCTCTCGATTTGCCCCGTAGTCCATGCTTGTCTTTCAAGTCTGACGCTTTTGGCAAACTGGTTGGCTGTCGAGATATACATTCGTATACTGCGTAGTGAAAGCCCCTTCTTATCGAGCTCAGCAAGATAGGCTTGAACAATCCACCCCCAAGATTCACGTTTGCTGGCAAGGATGACCTCCTCAATTCTTGAGCGCTCCACTGCATCAAGTTTGTCTTCGTCCGATATTTCAATACCAAGCTGTTCATTCATGAAGCGGGTTGGAAGCAGATGGGTTCGTAGAACTGTTACGCCAAAAAGACGTAGCAAGGATTGGTCGGTCAGGTCCAGAACAGATGAAAACGCCGCATCGATGCGCTCAAAATAGATCTGATGGCTACGGATAAGGCCCAAGAGGTTTGGATTTGCTCTATGGCTGGAATACAGCCATAGGGAAAAACGCCCCCATAGAGTGGCGGCCCATTCATGGCGAAAGATCGCAGAGGTAAGTGTAACTTCACGATCCAAGGCAAGCTTATTAGCGCACGGCCGGCAGCGCGAATTACCGCGCCCCAAAACGCGATCACCACAATCTGGGCAAGCATGGGCGACAGAAGGATCATCAGCGCAACTAGTACATCGAGCTCCTTGGCCATCAACAAAAGTTGCGACCCTCCTGTGCTTCCGACATATTGTGCATGTCGCATGTGTTAGCTGATTACGGCAGGAATCACATACTTTGTCTACCACTCCGTACGCTGGTGCCGCAGATAAGCGTGAGGTCACGCGATTGCACCCAGGGCATTGCTGCTCGCTGCGAAAATATGGGGAACAAGATGAGCAAACAGCTTTGCCGTCGACAATAAGAGCGGCGCGAGGCACGCTCTTTTCACAACGTACGCAAAGGCGTTCTGACATCAGGCATGCTCTACATACTGGATCCCCGATGTCATTGCAATGAGGGCGCGCGCTTTTGCTACAACGAGAGCAAGGCACTGACGGGAACACTCTCGCGTAGCAGCTCCCGCAGTAATCATTGCCCTTATATACCTTGTGCACTTTAACGATGCCACGACCGCACTCATCGCAGTAGCGTGCCCCTTTTTTATCAACACTCATAGATTCCTTTTGCCGCTCGCATTAGCGCCTGGGCGCGCAATGCCCAAGATACTGCACCACCAACATGCTCTAGGCGACACACGTGGTCGATCAGCCATTTATCGTTATTTCTCGGCCTGGTGCGTAATCGCTCAGGAAGCAGGGCAACCGCAGCCGTAAGCCAGTTAGGCAACTCTCCACAAGTGCGAAACGCAAGCTGAGTCATACCAGCAGCGTGGGCAAAATGCAGAAAATTCACTGGCCAATCTTCAAGCAACTCATTAAGTACCGAAAACAGTGCTTCGCGTGAATGGGTGCGAAGACGCCTAGTCTCTTCTCGTATATCGACCGTGCAAATATGGATCGGTCGCAAATCCGGATGACTTTGCAATTGCTGTTTGATGAGACGCATCATAATGGAGGCGCCGTGAATAAATTCTGGTGTCGACAACAACTCCGGTCCGAGGCAATATCCATGGCCATCAAGACATCGCAACATTCGATACTGTACTGCCAAGGCAGTATCTGCGCTGCCCTTATCCTTGCCATCAAATGAGTGCAATACGGTACCGCACTGCCAGCAACGTGTTGGCTCATGCTTACACCGATGCGGCATCACAGCCATCTCACACGAAGGACAACAATCGCGCAGAAAGATTCCATGCTTCGGGCAAGCAAATACGAACGATAGGCGCCATGCACGTTGAAACACGGGTTCGTCTTTGAGGCACAGCGGGCAAAACTGCAATCCGAATCTCAAACGAAGTCGGTGATAAATACCAATCACGTTGATCCACCGCTGACAAGCTGGCCATTGCGGATCAGAGCTACTGGCACAACCCATGAAACCAAATAGGGTCATCGCCACGACGTCGTCAATAGTTAAGCCATAATAATGGGCAATCAAGGAAAGTGCTTGGTCGCTGAGCGAAGAATCGATGTCACGCGTCCAGATAACATTTTCGGGAAAGGTCACTGCTGTAAATCGATATGGGCTCAACCCATGCCGGTGCGCCGAGCGTACGAGAAATGAGCTGATCAACTCATCCCTACCTGGTACAACATGAGCATACCAAGGCACCACTTCTATACTCGTCGCGCGATGTCGTCCCATTCGTCTTGTGCGGTCCATACCACATCCTTCAACACATCTCTATCGATTCGCTCCTTACCGCTCAGCAATGCGTGACTAGCCGCAGCCTTTAGTAGATTAACCGTAGAACCGATGGTCTCGCCAGCCATACTATAAATAATAGGCGCAAGCTCACGCGAGGCAAGATCGGACGGCTCGGCCAAAGGCAGGAGCCGCTGATAACTGGTAAGGAACCGCAGATACTCAACGTTCAGCTTCCAGCGATCGAGCGCTGCTGGATCAAAGCGCGACTTCATCTGCGGCTCCAAATTCAATGCGTTGATAGCCGCCTGGGTTCCAGCGGCAATGATCGAAATTTTTAGTACATTGCTAATACCCTTGATCGCCGCGAGCAAGTCACCCGCTCCTTTTCCAGCTGTAGTGAGGTTATTGAACTCGTCAATGACTAACACCCGTATACCCACTTGGATGAGTATAGATTTTGCCTGCTTTTTCTTAAGCAAAATGGAGTCTTTATCGCCATGCGAAATACCCATAGCCCACAGAATCTCCGACCAAAATTCCGATTCGCTGGGCGTCTCCGGCATGGATATCTGTAATACCGGTGAGATTGCATTGCCCGTCGCTGTCATTTGAACCGGATATCGTGAACAAAAGCGCTCCACGATGGAGCTTTTGCCGTTTCCGCTTCTTCCCACAATGAGAACGCTGGGCATACGTAGTGACTTGGGATATACCAGTAACTGATCAAGCCTGTTCATGATCTGTGTCGCACGTGTGTAGCCGACCCATCGATCGGTCTTACAAAGCATGACACGCTCGTCAGTAGGAAGCTCCAGCATGGCAGCCGTTTCAGGCTCTAAGTGATCCATAGATCTCATCGGGTAAGCGATACATCGTCAAAAGGGTTAACTGGGTGCGCAAATGGGTCTTCCTCATTGTCAAACAATGACTTCAAAGGCGGTGACAGCCGTGGAGTCTTAGTTTCTTCTACAGCTTCCGCCTGCTTTTTCAACGGGGAACGCGCGGCATGCCGGCGTGCCGACTTTGTCTTGTGCAATGATTTTTCCACCGCCTCGCGTAGACGTCCAAGCGCCTCAAAGATCACATCTTCATCAACATCATGTTTACCTTGCTCCTTGAGCGTTCGGCGTACTTCCTTTAGCTCCCATGCGCTGATCGGGGGGTGGCCAACATTTGCATACGGTATCGGGAAGTAGGCCTTCGCAATAGGATCAAAGAAAAAAATCTTGCTGATGTCGCGTGGGTCTCTGCGCACAAGAAACTGCCTTCGGGCGTTAGGATTGTTGGGATCGACAGAATTAATGTATGGGTCTAAGACTGGATCGTAGTAATTGATGAGATCAATTTGGATGCCGTATTGCTGTACAGACCGTTCAAAGAACGGTAAAAAGTCGAGCAACAGCTTCACCGGATCAGTAGGCACTGGCAGTATGCCAATACCAGGGCTCGTCGCGTTGCCCAAGATACCTAGCTCCCATTTCTTCCGTGGCGGCATGCCTAGTTCAGAATGATTGCGCTGATGGTAGACATTGACGATGAACTCAACGAGATGATATTCAAACTCCTTCAACGTCAACGCGGACTCCGCCTCTGAGTCGTATTTAGCGCGGTGCCGAGGATTGGAAAACGTCGTACCTGGCAACTTATGAATTTGGTTCGCCAATGTTCCCATGTAGCGCTCAATGTGACCGCCATAGTGTGGACGAAGTGGAGGACGCCACTGAAGGTCGATGGCGTACTCGTCGCACCCACGCTCTAACGCGGCACCACGAAACTCCTTACCGTTATCGCTATGAACCACGTTCATGACTCCCCATACTGGCCAGTCGCCACTGACACCAAGTCCAGCCATATACTCGCGCTTTGGACATATGGCATGGGATAAGCACATCGCTACAGCTGTGGAATTTGGTTTATCGAACGTCACGTACAACCCAGCTACCATGCGAGTATTGACATCAATGGCTACGGTTAACCAGGGGCGACCGATAGGCTGACGATAGATCTCATCGACAAGAATGATGTCAGCTGGCGTATGGTCGATTTGCACAACTGCGAATGGAAAGTCTGCTCCTGGAAACTTCCCCTGCAACGGTTCATACAGATTGCGAGCCTGCTCCCTTTGGCCGCGGCGGCGCAATGTCTCGGCAACAGGCAGCATACTGATACGACTTCTAATCGTGTTGCCATGAGGGGCAGAAATCTTGGCTAAACGCGCACGGCGCTGAACTTCATCAATCACATCCTGCTTTTTCTTTCGCTGCTTGGTCAAATAGTCTTCATTGATCACACTGGCAATAAGCTTCTCTTGCTCAGCATTGAGCATGCGAGTGCCAGTCGCGCGCCCACGCTTTGTTGGCACTAGTGCAGAGACATTGCCAGCTTTTTGGTAGGCGCTGAGCCATTTATAAAGAGTTGCCGCGTGTACTCCCTGTGCAGTAGCGATCGCTTCGGCGTCAAGGCGCGTACGAATTGGATTGTCCAATAAAGGTTTGATAGCCTGAAATCGCCGCTGAGCTATGGCCCATTCCTTTTCACTGTAGAGGCTAAGGTCCTTCGTGAGTGGGATGTCTTTTGAGTCATCTTCAACGAAAGCTTCGAGTGTGTCGATGCGCAGTCGAGTACTCTCAAGCGTTTCCTCATCTTGTGCGAAAACGGTATCAACTGTCACCAAGTGTGTAATACGATACTTTTTGCCAGCTGAGCGAACTAGCTGTCCAGGAACCATCTCGAAGAAGCCTTTAGGTATTTTATTCATCGTCAGTACCAATCCAGATCCGCGACTGCATATTCAGCGGCAACTCAAGCTGGGTAGCAATCTCCCGATTAGCAACCATCCGCCACAGCTCAGTTAATGCAGCCATGCGTCTCTCATCGTCCGTATACGCCATTGCAAGCAGAGCTTGAGGCGTTGTTGGACCGAGTATGCGTAAACTGTATAAAAGCTGATCCTGGTAAAGTTGCTGCACTGCCATCCCACGGTACTTTCGCAAGAATTTGGCATTTTTCAAGAATGGTGTACGAATATGCTTTTCAGTCACGATCTTGAAACGCCATCCAACATCCCGGCATGCTGCAACTGCCTGCTTGAATCTGGGCCGAAACGTTAGAAAATCCTGCGCAAGGTTCTCGATCGGCTTTACTTCATAAACAATGACGATTGGGTCACGCCCTGGGTAAAGGTACTGGGCAAGTATGTCAGGGGTATAGCGCAGTTCACGTCCATTCGCGTCGTACAGAATAGAAAAAGGCTGCTCTCGTATCAACGTTACAGCAGGATCAAAATCAAGACAGATCAACCAGTCTCTCTCTAAGGACGATTCAAATCCAGCGCGTTCAGTACCGTCGACAGTGATCCGACCCGTGAGGGCCCGACGACTCATTCTGAGAGGCCGAACTGGAGCCAAACAATCCAGTCGCGCATTTAAGCCGGTTTTCATATCTAGTCGTATATTTAAATGTTGTCAGTCGTGTTTTTTGTTGTATGGTGCCGTAGAACTATAGAGTACGTCAAGATAATTTCAGTCGTGAATTTAGATAGAATTGACAGCGGCAACGTGCCGCGTCCGGGAGAAATCTCGCTGGCGCACTGCGGCGTGTTGTTTCTCGATGAAATTGCCGAATTCCACCGCCGGGTGCTCGATGTCCTGCGCCAGCCCATGGAATCGGGAGTGATCAGCATTTCACGCGCGGCCCGCCAGGCCGAGTTTCCCGCCCGCTTTCAGCTGATCGCCGCCATGAATCCCTGTCCGTGCGGCTATCTGGGCCACGCTTCCGGGCGTTGCCGCTGTACGCCCGATGCCGTGCTGCGCTATCACAACCGCCTGTCCGGTCCGCTACTCGACCGTATCGACCTGCAGATCGAAGTGGCCGCCATGGCTCCGGCGGCGCTGGGGCGGCGTGCCGGCGCCGGTGAAAGTACGCAAGCCATCGCTGCCCGGGTAGCGGCAGCGTTTGCCCTGCAGCTGGCGCGCCAGGGGAAATCGAACCAGCGCTTGAGCAACACGGAAATCGAACAGCATTGTCGCCTGGACGCACATGGCGAACAGCTGCTGCTTGGCGCCATGGCGCGCCTGCACTGGTCGGCGCGCACTTACCACCGGGTATTGCGCGTGGCGCGCAGCATCTCGGACCTGGCGGGCAGCCCCGCCATCACGCCGCCGCATCTGGCCGAGGCCATCCAGTACCGGCGCGTACTGCGCGAGCTATGAGCCTGCCAGCCATGGCCCGTACGTGCGCGATTGCGCGTGGCTGGCGGCGCTGCTACCATCTGCTGATGAAAAAACCATCACTTGCCATCTTCCTGGCCGTGCTCGCGACTGCCTGCACGCTGTCCGCCTGCAGTCCGAAATTCGACTGGCGCGACTATCGCAGCCCCGACGCCCAGTTCACGGCCCTGTTTCCAGGCAAGCCGGCCGTACTGACACGCGAGATCGATCTCGATGGCAAGAAAGTGAGCCTGACCATGACGGCGAGCGAAGCCGATGGCAGCACCTTCGCCATCGGCAGCGCCGTGCTCGACAGCGCAGAACAGGCGCAAGCGGCCTTGCCCGCCATGCAGACGGCCCTGTTGAAAAATATCAACGGCACCGTGCGCAGCGAAAAATCCGTCTCGGCCGCCAGCAGCAGCGCTGCCGGCACGCAGCAGCGCAGTTCGCTCAGCATCGAAGCCGGCGGAACGCAGCAAGGCAAACCTGTATTGCTGGTGGGCCGTTTTGTGGCGCAGGACAAGCGCATCTTCCAGATCGTCATACTCGGTGAAGAAAGCAAGCTGTCGCGCGACACCATCGACACCTTCATGGACTCCGTGAAACTGGATTGAGACTTAACGATCGCTTAAATGGCGGTTTTCACGATCCGCAAGCTCTTGTAAATACGTGCGTTGTCCAACAGATGGCCCTATCCGGCTTGCAAATGTGCAATCCGGGCAATCGGACGGCCTGTGCGACATTTCAAGTCGTGATATTGTTTCGACACTAACAACAAGTTCCAGAAAGCGCTTATGTTGATCTCATTCAAATCCAAATCCTCCCCTGAAGTGCTGATGTACCAGGAACATGCGCAGCGTATCCTCGACATCCTGCACAAGAACCCCACGCGCGGCGTCATCACGCCAGCGGAAGCCGGTGATGCCCTGGCCCTGCTGGAAAAAGAGGTCGCGGAAAGCAAACTGCATCCGGAAAATGACATCGAACACGATGCACATACGCCGGAAACGCTGGAAGATGGCGAAACGGGCGCCCATGCGCGCGCGCAAAAAGTCCATTTTTCCCAGCGCGCCTATCCGCTGATGGAAATGCTGCGCTCGGCCAAGGCAGAAGGTGAAAGCATTACCTGGGGCATCTAGCCCGATGCATGCTGCAGACGAAAAAAAACCCCGCACACGCGGGGTTTTTTATATAACAAGCCTGACGATAACCTACTTTCACACTGGTTGCAGCACTATCATCGGCGCAAAGTTGTTTCACGGTCCTGTTCGGGATGGGAAGGGGTGGGACCAACTTGCTATGGTCATCAGGCATAACT
>NZ_WFLI01000026.1 GCF_009208555.1 Janthinobacterium violaceinigrum
ATATTACTCACCCGTTCGCCACTCGCCACCAGAGCAAGCTCCGTGCTGCCGTTCGACTTGCATGTGTAAGGCATGCCGCCAGCGTTCAATCTGAGCCAGGATCAAACTCTTCAGTTTAATCTCTGTTTAATGTCATTTCTGACAGGTCGGACAGTATCGCTACCATCCAAATCTTTTGCATTGCAAAAGATTTGCTCACTCAAAAAACTGACAGGCTACTTCTTGCGAAGTATCCTATTTCATTATTTCTTGTGAACATTTGATATATTTTAAGTATTACGCCAATCCGAAGATTGACGCTGCACTTACATCAAATGCCCACACTTATCGACTGTTAATTGTTAAAGAACTGTATTCGGTTACTGCTTTCGCGTTATCGACAAAGCGTTGTGTTTGTCAGCTGCGAAGAAGGAAGAGTATGAAGCGTTTGCAGCATTTCGTCAACCTTCTTTTTTGCCGTTTGCTACTGCATCCGGCTCCCTCTGTTTCGCCAAAACCACTGCGTTGCATCGGGGAGGCGAATCATATCAAAGACCGTCGAAGTTTGGCAAGCGCTTTTCCAGGAAAGCGTGCATGCCTTCTTTTTGCGCAGGCGTACCGAAGGCAGCCTGGAACAAACGGCGCTCGTAGGCGACGCCATCGGTCAAGGTCGTTTCAAACGCGCGGTTGACGCAATCCTTGATCATCATGGCCACCGAAGTCGGCATGGCGGCGATGGTCTTGGCGGCAGCCAGGGTTTCTTCCAGCAATTTGTCGGCCGGCACCACGCGCGACACCAGGCCGATGCGTTCCGCTTCCGCTGCGTCGATGGTGCGCGCCGTCAGCAGCAGGTCCATGGCCTTGGCCTTGCCGATGGCGCGCGGCAAGCGCTGCGTACCGCCCGCACCCGGCGTGACGCCGACCTTGATTTCCGGCTGGCCGAATTTGGCGCTGTCGGCGGCGATCAGGAAATCGCACATCATGGCCAGTTCGCAGCCGCCGCCCAGCGCATAGCCAGCTACGGCACCCACCACGGGTTTGCGCACGCGCAAGATATGTTCCCAGTTGCGACTGATGTAGCCCTGGGTAAAGGTGTCGGGGTAAGTGTAGTCGGCCATGGCGGCGATGTCGGCGCCGGCGGCAAACGCTTTTTCGCTGCCCGTAAGCACGATACAGCCGATATTGTCGTCGGCGTCGAACTTCAGCAAAGCGTCGCCCAGCTCATTCATCATGTTGTCGTTCAAGGCGTTGAGCGCCTTCGGGCGGTTCAGGCGGATGACCGCCACTTTGTCCTGGATTTCGATGATCAGGTCTTCGTATTGCATATAGTCTCCTCTGGATGAACACGGTAGCGACGATTGTAGCGGCTAACGGCAGCAGCGCGGCAGGTGCGCTGCTATTATTGTGAGCCTGATCATTTTCATATCGAGCAAGATATTTTCTCTTCATTCTTCCAGCATTGCGTCCGCTACCTGCGCGGCGACGGCAGCGCCGCCAGCGCCAATTTTCGCCGCTTGTGGTTCAGCAACGGCCTCAATTGCTTCGGCGCCCAGATCACCTCGCTGGCCCTGCCCCTGTGCGCCGTGCTGTTGCTGCATGCGACGCCGGAACAGATGGGCGTCCTGGTCGCCCTTCAGGCGCTGCCGTTCGCCCTGTTCGGCTTGCCCGTCGGCGTGCTGCTGGACCGGCGCAGCAAACACCCGATCATGCTGTTCAGCGAAAGCATGTCGGGCCTGGCCCTGGCCAGCGTGGCCGTGGCCTATTGGTGCGGCGTGCTGTCCATGCCCTGGTTATATATAGTGGGCTTCATTATCGGCACGGGCTTCGTCGTCGGCGGCGGCGCCGAGCAAGTCTTTCTGACTTTCCTGGTGGGACGTGATGGCTTGATCGATGCACAGTCGAAATTTGCCGCCACCGAATCGGCGTCGCGCCTGATCGGTCCCGGCCTGGCTGGCGTGCTGGTACAAGTCTTGTCGGCACCGGTCGCCATCCTGTGCACGGCTTGCGGTTACCTGATTTCCGTCTTCAATTTGCGCGCCATGAGCGTGCGCGACCCGCGACCCGCGCCGTCCGACAAACACGCCCTGCGCGACATCGCCGATGGCTTGCTGTTTGTCTGGCGTGAACCGCTGCTGCGCGCGCTGGCGTGGGGTGCCGGTATCTGGCATTTCCTGTTTTACGCCAGCATGGCCTTGACGGTACTGTTTGCCACGCGCGACCTGGGCATGAGCCCCGGCGTACTGGGCATGACGCAGATGCTCGGTGGCGCCGGCGTCCTGCTCAGCGCCTTCATCGTCAAGCCGCTGACGAAGCGCTACGGCGCCGGCCGCACCATCCTGATCGGGCTGGCGTCGACTTCCGTGTGCTTTGCCCTGACGCCCACCATCCCCGCCGCCCTGTTCGGCAGCGCAGCCGCCAGCGCCGTGGCCTATGCCGTGCTGATGTTCTTTTTCGATTGCGGCGTGATGCTGTTCTTTATTCCCTACCTGGGCTTGCGCCAGAAAGTCACGCCGGACCCCATGCTGGGCCGCATGACTTCGACCATGCGCTTCCTGACGGTGGCAACGGCGCCGCTGGGCGCGCTGGCCGCCGGCTGGATCGCGGAACACTTTGGCGTGCGCAATGGCCTGGCCTGCATCGCGGCCGGCAGCATCCTGTTGACGGTGACCATGGTGTGGGGCACGCCGCTGCGTAGCGTGCGCACCTGAAGCAATGAACGGGCATACACTGCTGAAAGATTGCCTTGGCGACACTATTCACGCCAAAGCTTGCGAGGTTTGATTTACATCAAGGTTTTAATTGATGTAAATCCATAAGCTGTCTTACATCACTTGAGGAGCACGCTATGTTTAACACCATCTTATTTCCCACCGACGGCTCGCCGTTGTCCGACAAAGCGGCCGAGACCGCCCTCGCCTTCGCCCAATTAAACAAGGCCAAGCTGGTTGCCATCAGCGTGGTGCAGCCGTTCCCGTTCTCGCCGATGGCCGATGGCGGCATCGTGCTCGACGCCGGCTTGTACGAACAACAGATGCAGGAAGCCTCGCAGCGCGCCATCGACAAGATCGGCGAAGCGGCGCGCGCCGTCGGCGTCCCCTTTGAAGGCGTGGTGGCCGTCTCGCCCAGCCCGCACGAGGAAATCGTGAGTGCGGCGCAAACCTACCATTGCGACATCATCCTGATGGCCTCGCATGGCCGCAAGGGCTTGAACAAGCTGTTCGTGGGCAGCGAAACGCAAAAAGTGCTGGCGCATACCCATCTGCCAGTGATGGTCCTGCGCTAACACCTGAGCCAAGCTGCTGCGCGTCGCAGGACGCAACCCACTGCCGCGCGCTGCGGTTTTGCCAGGCGTGATTCAGCAAGCGCCGACCTTGCCCCCGGCGGCGCCAGCATCGTCTAGCGCGCCGGCGCCTGCTTCGGCAACAACACCCACACGGCGCCGCTCTGTTTCATGCGGCCCGCATTCTCCGCCGCTTCCGCACCGAAACCAAAGAAATAATCGACCCGAATGGGCCCGCGAATGGCGCCGCCCGTATCCTGCGCCATCACCAGGCGCTGCATGGGGATATCGCTGTTGGCTTGCGTGGTGGCCAGGAACACGGGCGCGCCCAGCGGCACGAAGCGCGAATCGATGGCCACCGAACGCTGCGGCGTCAACGGCACGCCCAGCGCCCCCTTCGGCCCCACCTTGGGATCGGGCAAGCGCTCTTCCTTGAAGAACACATAGCTGGGATTGGCGTTGAACAACTCATCCTTGCGCGTGGGATGGCCGGCGATCCACGCCTTGATGCCCTGCGCGGACGCCTGGCTCAGGGTCAGTTCGCCCTTGTCGACCAGGTAGCGGCCGATCGACTTGTACGGGTGACCATTCTGGTCCGCGTACGCCACGCGCACGGTTTCCTGCGTATCGGTCAGTTGCACACGCCCGGAACCCTGCACCTGCAGGAAGAACGCCTCCACTTCGTCATCCACCCATAGCAACTCCTTGCCCGTGACGGAAGTGGCGCGCTCGATGTCGGCGCGCGTGGCATACGGCACCACCTTCTTGCCCACCAGCTTGCCCCGCAAGCGCATGTTCTTCAGTTCCGGATACACGCCGGCCAGGTCGACGGAAACGAGATCGTCGGGCACCTTGTACAGCGGCGTCTGATATGGACCGCCGCGTTTGCGCGCGCCATGCAGCAATGGCTCGTAATACCCGGTCACCAACCCAGTATTGGCGCCATCGGCGGCCACCACTTGATTTGGCACAAAGAACGTCTCGAAAAACAGGCGGATGGCCTTGTCGCTGTCGGCATTCACCTGGCGCGCGATGGTGCACGATTCTTTCCAGTCAGGACGCTTGACCAGCACGCCGCACGAAGCCATGAAGGCGGGCCAGGCAGCGCGCATGTCATCGCGGGCCCAGCCAGGCAAGGCGGCAAACTTGGCGGGTACGAAGGTGGGGGCGGCCGCATCCGTGGCGTCCTTGACCTCCTTGGCATCGACCGGCTTGGCTGGCACGGGCTTGACGACGGTCGGGGCAATTGCCGGTGCCTTGTCGCCGGCAGTGCCGGGCGCTACCGGTGGCGTGGTACAGGCAGACAGAGCAAGCGCGACGGCACTGACTGAAACGAGTAGACTACCGCGTGTCAATAAACGACGGTTTAATAATAAGCTGCGGGTAAATAACATAGGGGTGCGTATGTGGATCTTGATGATAGAAGCGCTGGTGGCGTTCTTCTTGCTGGCATTTATAGTCTGGTGGACCATGTATTCGGGCAAGAAGCCCGCGCCACCGGCGCGCAAACAGCTCAGCGAAGAACAGGACAGCGCCGAAAAACTGAAATAGGGGGCGCAAGGCCCCCGCTTCCTCAATGCAGGGTGCGCGGCACCGACAGCACGAATTCGGGAATCGGCGCTTCGAACTGATGGCCATCTTCGGCCACGCAAAAGTATTCGCCGTGCATCGAACCTTGCGGCGTGCCCAGCATGGTGCCGCTCGTGTATTCGAACTGTTCGCCCGGCTGCAGCAGCGGCTGGTGGCCGACGGCACCAAGGCCGCGCACCTCTTCCACCTTGTTGTTCGCATCCGTGATGACCCAGTGGCGCGAAATCAGCTGCGCGCCAGCCGTGCCCGTATTGACGACGCGGATCGTGTAGCTGAACACGTGCCGCCCCTGGTCCGGTGCCGATTGCTCGGGCAGATATTGCGTCTTGACCGTTACCGTAAATTCATAAGTCGCCATCGTCATTCCTATTCAGACATTACCAGTCGTGTGTGTCGCGCGCGCCGCATGGGCCATCGCGCGCCGCGTATTCGGTGTTTCACTATGCTTCAATAAGGCATGGTAACGGCGTCAAGCGTAAAATAGCGCATCTTCGCATTTTCTACTCTTAGCCTTTAGCCACCATGACAACATTCCGTATCGCTCCCAGCATCCTGTCCGCCGACTTTGCCCGCCTGGGCGAGGAAGTGCGCAACGTCGTCACTGCCGGCGCCGACATCATCCACTTCGACGTGATGGATAACCATTATGTGCCGAACCTGACCATCGGCCCGCTGGTGTGCGAAGCGATCCGTCCGCACGTGCAAGTGCCCATCGACGTGCATCTGATGGTCAAGCCTGTCGATCGCATTATCCCGGATTTCGCCAAGGCTGGCGCGAACATCATCACCTTCCACCCGGAAGCGTCGGATCACGTCGACCGTTCGCTGCAGCTGATCCGCGACAATGGCTGCAAATCGGGCCTGGTTTTCAACCCGGGCACGCCGCTGCACTACCTGGAACACGTGATGGACAAGATCGACATCATCCTGATCATGTCGGTCAACCCGGGCTTTGGCGGCCAGTCCTTCATTCCGCAAGCGCTGAAGAAAATCGCCGAAGCGCGCCGCATGATCGACGAGTCGGGCCGTGACATCATGCTGGAAGTCGACGGCGGCATCAAGATCGACAACATCGCCGCGGCCGCCGCTGCCGGCGCCGACACCTTCGTCGCCGGCTCGGCCATCTTCGGCAAGCCGGACTACAAGGCCGTCATCGACGCCATGCGCGCCGAGTTGGCCAAGACGGTGGGCAACTGATGGTGGCGGGCACGGTAAAGCAACACGTGCTGGCCGGCGTACGCGCCGCCATCATCGACCTCGATGGCACGATGCTCGACACCGTGCCCGATTTCCATGTCGCCATCAACGGCATGCGCGCCGAGTTCGACCTGGCGCCCATCAGCGCCGAGGCCATCAAGCTGATGGTGGGCAAGGGTTCGGAAAACCTGATCCGCACCGTGCTGGCCCTCGACTTCGACACAGCCGGCGTGGAACAGCGCTTCGAACAGGCGATGGACGCCTATCAGCGCCACTACCTGGCCATCAACGGCCAGTTCAGCACCCTGTACCCGGACGTGGAAGCGGGCCTGGCGGCAATGAAGGCGGCAGGCCTGCGCCTGGCCTGCGTCACCAACAAGCCGATCGCCTTCGCCCTGCCCCTGCTGAAACAGAAAAACCTGGACGGCTATTTCGAGATCGTCTACGGCGGCGATTCGCTGCCGCAGAAAAAACCGCATCCCATGCCGCTGCTGCAAGTGTGTGCGGACTTCGACCTGGCGCCCGCCAAAGTGGTGGCCATCGGCGACTCCTCGAATGACGCGCAAGCGGCCCGGGCTGCGGCTTGCCCCGTATTGACGGTACCGTACGGCTACAATCACGGACACTCTATACACGATACCGATTCCGATGGTATAGTAAATACGCTGCTCGAAGCGGCCCAATTTATTAGCATGCAAAACTAACCGGCATACTGACCAAACCCACCACCATATCGTGAACACGTTTCTCATCAAAAAACACAATGTCACCCAAACCGGCTCGATTGAGGCCTGGCTTTGGCGACGCTGGCAATCCTGGCAGGCTTAAGGGCCGAGCCGTTACGATTGCTGCCGGTTGCACACGCGTCCTTTGCGCATTTTGCGCAAGTTGCATGCCCCGGCAAGTTTTTTGATAACCCACCGCAGGGTTTGTGCACTATGCGCACACGCACCCTGACGGCATGGAGAGAAACATGACCGAACTCGAATTCAAATCGCTGGCCCAGCAAGGCTACAACCGCATCCCCCTGATCGCCGAAGCATTCGCCGACCTGGAAACCCCGCTCACGCTGTACCTGAAACTGGCGCAGACCCAGCAAGGCGGCAAGAACACCTTCCTGCTCGAATCCGTCGTCGGCGGCGAGCGTTTCGGCCGCTATTCCTTCATCGGCTTGCCCGCCACGACCGTGCTGCGCAGCTATGGCAAACGCACGGAAATTGTCAAGAACGGCGCCGTGATCGAAGAACATGAAGGCAATCCGCTCGACTTCATCGAGCAGTACCAGTCGCGCTTCAAGGTGGCCCTGCGCCCCGGCATGCCCCGCTTCTGCGGCGGCCTGGCCGGCTACTTCGGCTACGACACGGTGCGCCACATCGAGAAAAAACTCGCCGGCGGCGCGCCGAAGGATGATCTGAACCTGCCCGACATCCAGCTGATGGTGACGGAAGAGCTGGCCGTCATCGACAACCTGTCCGGCAAGCTGTACCTGATTGTCTACGCCGACACTACGCAGCCCGAGTCGTTTTCGAAATCGCAGCAGCGCCTGAAGGACTTGCGCATGATGCTGCGCCGCGGCGTCGATGCGCCCGTCACCAGCGCTTCCGTGCGCACGGAAACCATCCGCGATTTTTCCAAGGAAGACTACCTGAAGGCGGTTGCCAAGGCGCATGAATACGTGATGGCCGGCGACCTGATGCAGGTACAGATCGGCCAGCGCATCCGTAAACCTTACGTCGATTCGCCGCTGACACTGTACCGTGCTTTGCGCTCGCTCAACCCATCGCCGTATATGTACTTCTATAATTTCGGCGACATGCAGATCATCGGCGCTTCGCCCGAAATCCTGGTGCGCAACGAAACGACGGCGGGCGGCGGCAAGAAAGTCACCTTGCGTCCGATCGCCGGCACCCGCCCGCGCGGCGCCACGCCAGAGCGCGACGCGGAGCTGTCGGCCGAGTTGCTGGCCGATCCGAAAGAGATCGCCGAACACGTGATGCTGATCGACCTGGCGCGCAACGACATCGGCCGCATCGCCGAAACGGGCAGCGTGCAAGTCACCGACCGCATGGTCATCGAGAAATACTCGCACGTGCAGCACATCGTCTCGAACGTGGAAGGCAGCCTGAAGGAAGGCTTGTCGAACCTGGACGTGCTGCGCGCGACCTTCCCCGCCGGCACCCTGACGGGCGCGCCGAAAGTGCGCGCCATGGAAGTGATCGACGAACTGGAAATCACCAAGCGCGGCATCTACGGCGGCGCCTGCGGTTACCTGTCGTTTGGCGGCGAAATGGATGTGGCGATCGCCATCCGCACGGGCGTGGTCAAGGACGGCATGCTGTACGTGCAGGCCGCGGCCGGCATCGTCGCCGACTCGATCCCCGAAATGGAATGGCAGGAAACCGAAAACAAGGCGCGCGCCGTGCTGCGCGCCGCCGAACAAGTGCAAGATGGCCTGGATGGAGGATTCTAAGATGCTGCTGATGATCGACAACTACGACTCCTTCACCTATAACATCGTGCAGTATTTCGGTGAACTGGGCGAAGACGTGCGGGTCTACCGCAACGATGAAATCACGATCGCGCAGATCGAGGCGCTGAACCCGGACCGCATCTGCATTTCGCCCGGCCCGAAAGCGCCGGCGCAGGCGGGCATTTCGGTGGAAGTGCTCAAGCACTTCGCCGGCAAGAAACCGATACTGGGCGTGTGCCTGGGCCACCAGGCCATCGGCGAAGCGTTTGGCGGCAACGTCATCCGCGCCAAGCAAGTCATGCATGGCAAGACTTCCCTCATCGCGCATACGGGCGTGGGCGTTTTCAAAGGCTTGCCCAGCCCCTTCACAGTGATCCGCTACCACTCTCTGGCGATCGAACGCGCCTCGCTGCCTTCCTGCCTGGAAGTGACAGCGTGGACGGACGACGGCGAAATCATGGGCGTGCGACACCGGGAATACGATATCGAGGGCGTGCAGTTCCACCCCGAATCGATCCTCTCGGAGCACGGCCACGCCCTGCTGAAGAACTTTCTCGAGCGCTGATTCCATGCGCACGCCACGGCGTGCCGTCAGTGTCCTCCTGCGCCATCATTGAAGAAGGAAGCATCATGCCGATCACCCCACAAGAAGCCCTGCTGCGCTGCATCGAACACCGCGAAATCTTTCACGACGAAATGCTGTACCTGTTCCGCCAGATCATGTCCGGCGAAATGTCGCCCACCATGATCGCCGCCCTGACCATGGGCTTGCGCGTGAAAAAGGAAACCATCGGCGAAATCGCCGCCGCCGCGCAGGTGATGCGCGAGTTTTCCACCAAGGTGCCCATGGCCGACACCACCAACCTGCTCGACATCGTCGGCACGGGCGGCGACGGCGCGCACACATTCAATATTTCCACCGCCTCCATGTTCGTGGCGGCCGCAGCCGGCGCGCGCGTGGCCAAGCATGGCGGGCGCAGCGTGTCGTCCTCGTCCGGCAGCGCCGACGTGCTCGACTCGCTGGGCGTCAACATCAATCTGCAGCCCGAACAGATCGCCCAGTCGATCGCGCAGACGGGCATCGGCTTCATGTACGCCCCCAACCACCACGCAGCCATGAAGCATGCGGCGCCCGTGCGCCGCGAACTGGGCGTGCGCACGATTTTCAATATCCTGGGCCCGCTGACGAATCCCGCCGGCGCGCCGAACATTCTGATGGGCGTATTCCACGCCGACCTGGTCGGCATCCAGGTGCGCGTGCTGCAGCGCCTGGGCGCGCAGCATGCGATCGTCGTGTATGGCCGCGACAATATGGATGAAGTGTCGCTGGGCGCGGCCACCATGGTCGGTGAACTGGTCAACGGCGAAATCCGCGAGTATGAAATCCATCCGGAAGATTTCGGCTTGCAGATGATCGCCAGCCGCAACCTGAAAGTGGCCGATTCCGTGGAATCGAAAGCCAAGATGATGGAAGCGCTGCGCGGCGAACCGGGCGCGGCCAGCGACATCGTTGCCCTGAACGCGGGCACGGCGCTGTATGCGGCCGGCGTGGCCAGCTCGATCGAAGATGGCCTGGCGCGCGCGCGCACGGCCGTCAGCTCGGGCGCCGCGCTGGCGAAACTCGACCAATTCGTGCAGGTGACGCAACAGCTGGGTACCCCGGCGCAAGCGTGAGCTCCCCGCCCTCCTTTATAGAATAGCGACCATCATGTCCGACATACTCGATAAAATCCTGGCCGTGAAGGCCGATGAAGTGGCCAAGGCCAAGGCCCGCCGCAGCCTGGCCAGCCTGCGCGGCGACGTGGAAAGCGACGGCGCCCTGCGCGACGGCCTGCGCGGTTTCGAAGCGAGCCTGCGCCAGCACATCGCCGCCGGCAAACCCGGCATCATCGCCGAAGTCAAAAAGGCGTCGCCGTCGAAAGGCGTGATCCGCGCCGACTTCCGCCCTGCCGACATCGCCGCCAGCTATGCGGCGCATGGCGCGGCCTGCCTATCCGTGCTGACGGACGAGCAATTCTTCCAGGGTTCCGTGGCATACCTGCAGCAGGCGCGTGCCGCCTGCGCCATTCCCGTGCTGCGCAAGGACTTCATGGTCGACATGTACCAGATCTACGAAGCGCGGGCCATGGGCGCCGACTGCATCCTGCTGATCGTCGCGGCGCTCGACCATGGCCTGATGGCGGAGATGGAAGCGTGCGCCCACGAACTGGGCATGGGCGTGCTGATCGAAAGCCACGATGGCGAAGAGCTGACGGCGGCACTCAAGCTCAAGAGCGCGCTGATCGGCATCAACAACCGCAACCTGCGCACCTTCGAGACCTCGCTCGACACCACCATCAATCTCTTGCCGCGCATCCCGCAAGACAAATTGATCATCACGGAATCGGGCATCCACAGCACGGCCGACGTGCAACGCATGCGCGACGCGCACATCCACAGCTTCCTCGTGGGCGAAGCGTTCATGCGTGCGCCGGACCCCGGCGTGGAACTGGAACGCCTGTTCAGCTAAACCGTGGTAGGCTGGCAGCCATGAGACACGCGATCACCGTCCTTGCTGCCACCGTCCTGCTGTCGGCTTGCCAGCATGCGCCTCCGCCCGCGGCGCAAGCGCCCCCGCGCACGCAGGCGGCGATACAGCTGGCCGCCAGCATCGATGCCTACAAGGCGCTGGTGGCGCAGCAGATCATGGCGGCCAACGGCGCCTACACGTTCAGCGGGCGCCTGCCGCCCATGCTGCCGGCCATCGTCGTGCTCGACCTGAGCGTGGGGCCCGACGGCGAGCTGAAAAGCGTGCATGTGCACCGTTCACGCGACAGCGAAGCATCGGCCGCGGCGCTGGCCGCCGTGCGGCGCGTGCCCACCCTCTTTCCGCCGGCCGCACACCTGATGCACAGCCGCGCCCGGACTTTCGATTTTTCCGAAACCTTCCTGTTCAACGAACAGTATCGATTCCAGCTGCGGACCTTGTCCGGTCCACAGTAAACGCGGCGGCATCGAATTCGATGCGGTCGCGGCCTCGCTCCTTGGCCAGGTACAGGGCCGCATCGGCGCGCGACAGCAATTCTTCCAGCCCCTCCATCACCGATGCCTGGCAAGCCACGCCGATGCTGACCGTACACGCCGGCAAGCCCGCCTGATTGGGTTCGTGCAGCAAGGCGCGGATGCGTTCGGCCACGCCCAGCGCATTCTGTGGCGGCATGTCCGGCATCAGCACGACGAACTCCTCGCCGCCGAAACGCGCCACGCAGTCCGATTCGCGCAGGGCGCCGCCAATGACGGTGGCCACATGCGCCAGCACCTGGTCGCCCACCGCGTGACCGTGGCGGTCATTGATCAATTTGAAGTAATCGAGGTCGATGCTGAGCAGTGTCAGCGGCAAGCGGTGGCGGCGCAGATTGTCTATCTCGCGCGCATACGCGTCGCCGAAGCCGCGCCGGTTCAGCACCTGCGTCAAGGGATCGTGGGTCGAGCGGCGCTCCAGTATCTGCTGCAGGCGCCGCGTCGCCACCGTCATGAAGCCCACCGTCAGCAGCAGCGCCATGAAATTGGCGACTGCCAGATAGATGCCGGCCGGCGTGCCGGCCACCGTCAGGTCCACGCTGGCGCCGCCATGCAGCAAGGCAGACACGCCACGCGCCAGCACCACGACAGCTTGCAGCAGCATCAGCGCGCCAAAGAAAAAGCTGGAAAAATGACGTTCGCCGTAGCGCCACACCAGCTGCACCTGGCGCGCATAAAACAGGAAGACCAGCAGGGAAAAGACCGTCACGCGCATCGAGAAATCGGGACGCACCAGCAGCCACCAGCCGCTGCCGGCGATGGCCAGGGAAAGTATCAGCAGATAGGCGCGGCGGCTGGGCGCCAGGCCATAGAATTTCTCCGTGCCCAGCATCGACAGGCCGATGCCGGCCACCAGCACCGCATTGGCCGCCAGCATGGACAATGCCGGTGGCAGCACCTCGCGGGTACCGAACAGCAGCGACGCGCACACCAGCAACAGCAAACCGGCCGCCCAATGCCCCAGGCCATGCACCTCGCGCCGGAAACTGCGATAGACCGAGAACATGACGATGCTCATCGCCCCGCACATCAGGGTCGTCATCAGCATAATCGTTCGAGGATCGAGTGTTTGCACGTCGGGCGCTATCTAAAAGAAGCAGTTCGGCAATTTTAGTTTAGTTAAAGAAAAATTAGTTCATTTGCGGTAAATATGATGGCACCGCGCCAGTACCCGCCGCTTAGTTGCATTTGAGAAATTGCGCCGCCCAATAAAAAACCGGCCAGTGACGGCCGGTTCCTGGTCTTAACGCATGAGCAGCAGCATCATGCGGCACTCGGACGCTTCGGCCCCGTGGCTTTCTTTGGTGCCGGCAGCAAGCTCAGGCTGACGCCGGGCACGCGGTCGCCCTGCAATACGGCCGCGAACGTCATCAGCTCATCGCGGCGGAATGCGTGCACCGCCACCTTGGCGCCCACCGCATAACGGCCCAGCAAGGTGTCCAGGTTGGCCGGGTTGCCCGTCACGCGCAAGCCATCGATGGCCACCAGCACGTCGCCCGCCGACAGGCCGGCCAGGTGCGCCGCGCCGCCCTGGTGCACCTGCGCCAGCTTGGCATCGTTGCCGTCGCGGCCCAGGTTGACGTCCAGGCTGGCTTTTTGCCCCTTGCGGGCATCGCTGTATTTCACGCCGAACGGTGCCAGCAGGCGCGCCAGCGGCACGTCGTCCGTGCCGCGGATGTAGCGCTCGAAGAAAGGCTTCATGCGCGTGCCGGAAATCTCGTCGAACAGGGCTTCGACTTCGGCCGGCGTCACGCCGCGCGCTTTGCCCTTGTAGAAATCGCGGCCATAGCGCTGCCACAGCGCCTGCATCACATCGTCCAGCGATTTCTCGCCATTCGTCTTCGTGCGCAGGGTCAGGTCGAAGGCCAGCGCGATCAGCGAACCCTTGGTGTAGTAGCTGACGATGGCATTCGGCGCGTTTTCATCCTGGCGGTAGTACTTGCCCCAGGCGTCGAAGCTGGAATCGGCCACGCTCTGCTTGGTGCGGCCGCTGCCGCGCAAGACGCTGTTGACGGTCTTGCCCAGCAGCTTGAAGTAGGCATCCTCGTCGATCAGGCCCGCGCGCACCAGCATCAGGTCGTCGTAATAGCTGGTGAAGCCCTCGAACAGCCACAGCAGCGGCGAGTAGCTTTCCGCCTGCAGGTTGTACGGCGCGAACGCGGCCGGCTTGATGCGCTTGACGTTCCAGGTATGGAAGTACTCGTGACTGCACAGGCCCAGGAATTTCAGGTAGCCGTCGCCGATTTCCGTGCTGGTCGACGCCGTCGTCGGCAGGTCGGCGCGCGCGCAGATCAGGGCCGTCGAGGCGCGGTGTTCCAGGCCGCCATAACCGTCGCCGACGGCCATGGTCATGAATACATAGCGGTCCATCGGCGCTTTTTTTGTCTTCGGTTCGAAGAAGGCGATCTGCGTTTCGCAGATGGCCTTCAGGTCGCGGCACAAGCGGTCCAGGTCCAGGTTCGGCACCTTGCCCGTGACGACGATATCGTGCGGCACGCCATGCGCAGTGAAAGTGGCCAGCGCGAAGTCGCCCATTTCCACCGGGTGGTCGATCAGCTCATCGTAATTGGCCGCCTGGTAGCTGCCGAAGCCATAGCGCTTCGCTTTCAGTTCCGGCAGGGTGGTGGCGACTCTCCAGGTCTTGCAGGCCGTATCCTTCGGCTGCACGATGTGCACTTCGTGCGCATCGGATTCCTGGCCCAGCACGCGCAGGAACACGCTGGTGCCGTTGAAGAAGCCGTGATTCTGGTCCAGGTGCGCGGCGCGCACGGACAAATCCCAGGCGTAGACGTCGTATTCGACCGTCAAGGCGCCCGTGCACGGGGCGGCTTGCCACGAATGCTTGTCCAGCTTGGTCAGCGCCACGGCCTTGCCCTGGGACTCGGCGCGGATGCTGACGATATTGCGCGAAAATTCGCGGATCATGTAGCTGCCCGGGATCCAGGCCGGCAAGGACAAGACCTGGCCGATGGCGGCCGGCGCCTTGACCGTCAAGGTGACCTTGAACATGTGGCCCGCTAGGTCCGCGGCGGCGATGCTGTAGATGATGCCGGCGGCCGGTGTGGTTTTCACTGCGGTTTTCGCCGCGGCTTTGCTTGTGGCTTTGCCGCTCGCCTTGGCGATGATTTTCTTAGTCGGTGCTTTCTTCATGTTTTCCTCGTGTCTGGCCTGTCTTCCCGGGAGCGCCACTGCCCCGCCTTACAAATCGTCAGATGTATCAATATCGCGCAAGATGCCGCTGTCGTCCACTGTCACGTCGCATACGGCATGGCTGTTGACGATGCTGCGCGCGCCCTGGTCGCCATCGAGCGCCAGCAGCAGCGGCAAGTGAAATGCACTGAACGCGACCGGATTGCCGCGCCGGCCCTGGAACACGGGCACGGCGATGCGCGCGCCATCGCCGATGGCTTGCGACAAGGCGGCGATTGTAGCCGCTTCCACCCAAGGCATGTCGCCCAGCGCGATCAGCCAGCCCGGCGCGCCGCGCACGTAATCGATGGCGCAGGTGAGCGAGGCTGCCATGCCCGTGTCGGCATCATGGCAGACGCGCACTTCGCAGCCCAGCGCGCCGAGCACGCGCGCCACCTGCGTGTCGTCGGCACGCACCACGGCCAGCACGCGCGGCAAGGCGGCCAGCATGTTCGTGGCGGCTGCCACTACCACCGACAAGCCCGCGTGCGGGCCTTCCGTCAACGGCTGCAATAATTTGTTCTGCACGCCGGAAGGATCGAACCTGCGCCCCCTCCCAGCTGCCAGCAAGATGCCGACCGTGCTCAAAAGACCACTGCCGTCATGCGGCCGCCAGGTCGAACGGCAGCTTGCGCAGGCGCTTGCCCGTCAGCGCGAACAGCGCGTTGGCAAACGCGGGCGCCAATGGCGGCACGCCCGGTTCGCCCATGCCCGTCGGCGCATCCCCCGAAGGCACCAGGTGCACCTCGATCACCGGCATGTCGGGCATGCGCGGCACGGGGTAGTCGCCGAAGTTCTGCTGCTCCACCACGCCATCCTTGAGCGTGATGGCGGCGCCGGGAATCGTCATGCCCAGCGCCATCAGCGCGGCGCCCTGCACTTGCGCCTCGATCGTCAGCGGATTGACGGCCAGGTTGCAATGCACGCCCGCCCACACCTGGTGCAGCTTGGGCGCGCCTTGCACCACCGAAGCCGTCACCACGTAGGCGACCACGGAATTGAACGATTCATGCATGGCCACGCCCCAGGCCTGCCCTTTCGGCAGCTTCTTCTTGCCATAGCCGGACTTGGCCACGGCCAGGTCCAGCGCGGCGATGTGGCGCGTGTGCTTGGCGTCGATCAGCTGCTTGCGGTAGGCGACGGGGTCCATCTTGGCCACGTGCGCCGCTTCGTCGATCAGGGTTTCCATGACAAAGGCCGTATGCGTCGAGCCGACGGAACGCCACCACAGCACGGGCACGTTCGCCTTGGCCGTGTGCACGGACAGCTTCATCGGCAAGGTATACGGTTCGCCCATGCCTTCGACCATGGTGCCGTCGACGCCATTTTTCACCATGAAGGCTTCGAACGGCGTGCCGGCCATGATGGACTGGCCCACGATGGTATGGTCCCAGGCGAGGATCTTCCCTTTGGCGTCCAGGCCGATCTGCGCGCGGTGCACATGCGACGGCCGGTAGTAGCCGCCCTTGATGTCGTCCTCGCGGCTCCACATCAGTTTTAATGGTCCGCTCTTGCCCGCCGCCCGCCAGGCCTTGGCGACGTTGACGGCTTCGACCACGTAGTCGGACGATGGCACGGCGCGCCGGCCGAAGCCGCCGCCCGCCATCATCGTGTGCAGGGTCACCTGCTCGGGTTTCAGGCCGGATGTGGCAGCGATGGCCGCCTGGTCGCCCGTCTGGAATTGCGAACCGACCCACATCGTGCATTTGTCGGCCTGCAGGTCGACCACGCAGTTGAGCGGCTCCATCGGCGCGTGCGCCAGGTAAGGAAATTCGTAGACGGCTTCGATTTTCTTCGGCGCCCGGGACAATGCCGAGACATCGAATGCGCGCGCCACCGTGCCCGGCGTTTTGGCCAGCGCCTTGAAGGCGGCCAGCTGCTTGTCGCTGCTGACCTTTTCCACGGCGCTGCTGTCCCACTCGATCACCAGCGCGTCGCGTCCCTGCTTCGCGGGCCAGTAGCCGTCGGCGATGACGGCCACGCCGCTGCCGCCACGGTCGGTCTTGACTTCCAGCACCTCCAGTACGCCCTTGATGGCTTTCGCCTTGCTGGCGTCGAACTTCGCCACCTTCGCGCCAAACACGGGCGGGCGCGCCACCATGGCCACTTTCGCGCCAGGCGGCTTGAAGTCGATGCCGAACTGCTGTTTTCCCGTGGACTTGGCTGCCGCATCCAGGCGTTTCACGGGCTTGCCGATGAGGGCAAAGTCGCGCGGGTCTTTCAGCTTGACGGTGGCGGGCACCGGCTGGCGCATGGCCGCATCGGCAAACTCGCCATACGTCGCCTTTTGTCCGCCGGGGCCATACAGCACGCCCTTGGCGGCGCGCACCTGCTCGGGACTGACTTTCCACTGCGCGGCGGCGGCGCCCACCAGCATGGCGCGCGCCTTGGCGCCGATTTCGCGGTACTGCGTAAACGAATGGGCGATGCTGCCCGAACCGCCCGTCATCTGCATGCCGTAGGCAGCATCCTTGTACTGTTCGCCGGCCGGCGCCAGCGCGCCGTGCACCATGCTCCAGTCGGCGTCGAGCTCCTCGGCGATCAGCATGGGCAAGCTCGTTTGCACGCCCTGGCCGAATTCCAGCCGGTTCACCTGCACCGTCACCGTGTTATCGGGGGCGATGTGCAAGAAGGCGTTTGGCGCATACACGGGCTTGGCGGGGGCGCTATCGGCGGCCATGGCCAGCTTGCCTGCGCCCGGCAGAAAAAAGCCCAGCATCAGGCCGCCACCGGCCACCGCGCCCGCCTTCATGAAACCGCGCCGCGAGACGCCATCGGCCACGCCCGGCGAAGCCGATGCCAGCGCCGCGCCCAGGGTCACCCCGCCATGCTGCAATGCTTCCTGATTCAACCATTCGATACGCATGTCGCTCTCCTCAGGCCAGGGTCTTGGCCGCGTCCTTGATGGCGGCGCGGATCCGTTGATAGGTGCCGCAGCGGCAGATATTGCCGCTCATGGCGCCGTCGATGTCGGCATCGCTGGGCGCCTTGTTGGTGCGCAGCAGCGCCGTGGCGCTCATCACCTGGCCGCTTTGACAGTAGCCGCATTGCGGCACGTCGTGCTGTACCCACGCCGCCTGCACGGCCTTGCCCACCTGGTCGTTTTCCATCGCTTCGATGGTGGTGATCTTTTGCGCGCCGACGGAGGAAATCGGCGTGATGCACGAGCGGATGGCCTGGCCGTCGAGGTGCACCGTGCAGGCGCCGCACAGGGCCATGCCGCAGCCGAATTTGGTGCCCGTCATGTTCAGGTTATCGCGCAGCGCCCACAGGATGGGCGTGGAAGGATCGGCATCGACCTGCGTGTCGCGTCCGTTGATATTCAGGGTAATCATCTGCTGCTTCTCCTTTTTGGAATTGTTATGGCGTCTACAAACAACACTTGATGATACGACAGCGGAAAAAAGTGCAAAAAAAAGCGCGCCTTGCGAGGGCGCGCCGTCCAGCCTTCCTGGCGACAGCCCGGATTACTTAATGGTCGAGAATTTCTGTTCCAGCGTCTTCGCATCGACTGCGCCCGGAATGCGGCTGCCGTCGGCAAAGAAGATGGCTGGCGTGCCCGACACGCGCAGCTGCTGGCCCAGGGCCAGAATTTTTTCATGCGGGTTGGCGCAATTGGCGGCCACCGTAGCCGGCGCCTTGCCGTTCAACATCCAGTCGTCCCAGGCCTTGTTGCGGTCCGGCGCGCACCACACGTTGCGCGACTTGACGATGGAGTCCGGCGACAGGATGTTGTACATGAAGGTGTAGACGGTGACGTTGTCGATTTCCTTCAGCGCGTTCTGGCGGAAACGCTTGCAGTAGCCGCAGTTCGGATCTTCGAACACGGCGATCACGCGCTTGCCATTGCCCTTGACGGATTTCATGGCCGAATCGAGCGGCAGGTCGGAGAACTTGATGCGATTGACTTCGTCCAGGCGCACCTTGGTCAGGTCCTGCGACGTCTTGGCGTCGAAGACGTGGCCGACGAACAGGTATTGCGCGGTTTTGTCCGTGTACAGGATGTCGCCACCCGTGCGCACTTCGTACAGGCCGCCGTACGGGGTTTCCTTGACCGAATCGACCTTGGCGCCTTCGCCCAGGCGCGGCTCGATCAGCTTCTTGATGCCCGCTTCCGTCGGCGTTTCCGCGCCGGCGCACGACATCATCAGGCCCGAGGCCAGTACCAATGCGACTCTGCTCATTTTTATCACTATCACTTCTCCACTTGAAACGCCTGGCGGAACTGGCATCTGGCCCGGCGCCGTTACCTATTTGACAAAACGATCGCCGCAGACCAGCTGCGGCGACCTTGAATTTTCACTGCTGCCATTATCCGGCGATATCTTAAGATTCACTGATATCTACTGATTTCCCAGTGCGTGCGAAATCATTTTCCGCTTCAGGGCCGGTAATTTATCCAGCAAGTTTAATCCCAAATTGCGAACCACGCGCAACGGCTCCAGATCGGCGCCGAACAAACGCGCCAGGCCATCGGTGGCCAGCTGCATCAGCAGCACGTCTTCCTTGCGCGCGCGCGCATAGCGGGCCAGCACGCGCTCGTCGCCGATGCCGCGGTGCGCCTCGCGCTCGGCGATGGTCTTGACCAGCTGCGCCACGTCGGCAAAACCCAGGTTCATGCCGTGTCCCGCCATCGGGTGCACCACGTGGGCGGCGTCGCCCACCAGGGCCACGCGCGGCGCCACCATGGCGTGCGGGCGCATCAGGGTCAGCGGAAACGCGCGCACCAGCTCCGGCTGCAATGGCGTCAGCTTGCCCAGCTTGTCGTGGCAGTAGGCGGCCAGGCGCGCGGCCAGGGCGTCGGCCGGTTCGGCCATCAAGGTATCGGCCAGCGCATCGGGTGCCGACCAGACCAGCGAAACGCGCTCGCCAGGCAGCGGCAGCAGCGCGACGATGCCTTCGCTACCCGTGAACCACTGGTGGGCAGCACCATGGTGCGGCTTTTCGCAGGCGAAGTTGCTGACCACGCCCCGCTGGCCGTACGAGCGGTAATCGAGGCCGATGTCGCACTGGCCCCGCACCCACGACTGGGCGCCGTCCGCGCCCACTACCAATGCGCAAGTGATGGTGTCGCCGCCATCGAGATGCACGATGGCCGAGTCGTTCGTCCATTCCAGGCGGCTGGCGCGGCCCTGCACCACATTGACGTTCGGCGCGAATTTCAGGGCGGCGTCCAGCGCCTGGCCCAGGTTGCGGTCTTCGACGATCCACGCCAGGGTGCCCACATGGGCGCCATAGGCGTCGAAACCAAGCCCGCCCGCCTGCGCGCCATCGCCGTTGACCAGCATGGCGTCGACGGGCGCTACCCTGTCGGCTTCCAGGGCGCCCCATACCTTCAGCGACGACAGCAGCTGGTGCGCCGTGTGATTGAGCGCGTACACGCGCACATCCCAGCTGGGCTCGACCGGCTTGCCAGCGGATGCGGGCGGACTCACCGGGGATAACAGGGTGACGCTTTGTCCTGCCTGGGCAAACGCCAGCGCCGTGGTTTTCGCGATGGCGCCATTGCCGACGATGCAAACGTCGCTGTGGCTATGCATGAAGCGCCGCATGGTGGGGGAAGAGGGACTGTTCATGGGGCCATTATAGCGTTTGCCCCACCTGTTTCAGATAGTCCGGAAGTACAGGACGCATGCCCCAGATCAAGCGGCGCCATGAAACACGGGCAGCACGTGGTCCGCGATCTCCTGCAGGGTCTCGGCCAGCGGGCGGCGGTTCTGCCGCAGCTGCAGGCCGATGTGCTGCACGCCGGCGTCGCGCATGGCCGCCAGCTCGGCGATCAGGCCGTCGCGCCCCGTGCGTGCGCCAAAGCGGAAGCGCTGCAGC
The DNA here is from genome assembly GCF_009208555.1 of Janthinobacterium violaceinigrum. Classification (GTDB taxonomy): domain Bacteria; phylum Pseudomonadota; class Gammaproteobacteria; order Burkholderiales; family Burkholderiaceae_D; genus Janthinobacterium; species Janthinobacterium violaceinigrum. The sequence goes on from NZ_WFLI01000026.1 coordinate 20,592, forward strand.
GGCACGCTCGGGTCGTCGTCCAGGTCCAGGTGGATGAAGCTGACGTAGGGTTTATCTTCCCCGGCGACGGCGCGCCATTGCGCCGCACGCCGCGCATGGTCGTCCGGCGTGCCCGGATAGGCGAGCCAGCCATCCATCTGCGCGCCGATCCACGCGGGCGACTGCTGCGCCAGCCCCGCCACCAGCAGCGGCAGGGGCGCGGCCGGCTTGGGCAGCAAGCGGATGCCGGACGGCAGGCGCGTCTCGCCCCAGTCGCGCAGCATGGCCACCTGCTCGCGGAAGGCGGCGCCGCGCTGCTCGAAGTCGCGGCCGAACACGGGATACTCGATGGGCCGGTCGCCGCTGGCCACGCCCAGCAGCAAACGCCCGCCGCTCAACTGGTCCACGCTGGCCGCCGCCTTCAGGGTCAAGACGGGCTCGCGCAGTGGCAGCACCACAGCGGCCGTACCCAGCAAGATGTTCTCCGTGATGCCAGCCAGGTAGCCCAGGTAGGTAAATACCTCGAAGACCTGGGCTGCGTCGCCGAACGACGGGTCATATAAAGGTACGTCGCGCAGCCACAGCGCCCGGAAGCCCAGGCGGTCGGCCAGTTTTGCCAGTTCCGCATGCTGGCGCAGATCCGGTTCGCCCGGCACGCGGACGGACGCCGCATTCGCCTGGCGCCCCGTGGACGTCCAGTCATTATCGAGCGGCAGTTCCAGGCCGATGCTGAAGCCGCCCTGTCCAAGCTTGGTCATGGCGCCCATATCAGTCCCACTGCGGCGCCAGGCCGTCCGGGTTGGCCAGGCGCTCGCCCCGCTCGAGCGTGGCCATCTGCGCCATCTCGTCCGGCGACAGGATGATGCGCTGGAAATGCAGGTTCGCTTCCAGGTTGGCGCGTTTGGTCGACGAGGGGATCACGGCAAAGCCCTGCTGCAGCGACCAGCTAAGCGCCACTTGCGCGGGCGTCGCGCCGTGCTTCGCGGCGATGGCGGCGATGACAGGATCGGCAACCACCTTGCCATACGCGAGCGGCATGTAGGCCGTGATATGGATGCCCTGGCTGCGCGCGAAATCGATGACGGTGCGGTTCTGCAGGAACGGATGGATCTCGATTTGCTGCGTGGCAATTTCCGACGCGCCCACCGTATCGATCGCTTGCTGCAGCTGCGCGTTGGTGAAATTCGACACGCCGATGGCCCTGGTCAGCCCCTGCGCCTTGGCCTCCGCCAGCGCCGCCATGTATTCGGCGACGGGAATGGCGTCCTGCGGCGACGGCCAGTGGATCAGGGTCAGGTCCAGTTGTTCCAGCCGCAGCTTGTGGAGGCTGTCTTTCAGGCTGGGAATCAGTTTGTCGCGCTGCAGGTTCTCGATCCAGATCTTGGTGGTGACGAACAGTGCATCGCGCGGGACAGGGCTGGCGGCGATCGCCTGGCCCACCTCGGCTTCATTGCCGTAGATTTGCGCCGTGTCGATATGGCGGTAACCCACGTCCAGACCCGTGGTGACGGAATCGATGACGACCTGGCCCTGCAGACGGAAGGTGCCCAGGCCGATTTCAGGGATGGCGGTGTGTTGGGTAGTGGCATTCATGCGGTGAGTCCTCTCAAGTCAGTAACGATGGCCACACTATGCGCCCATCCTTTGTTGAGAAAAATACCGTTTATATCAAATCATATTTGAGCCACGAGCAAATAAGGCAACGAGCAGGCAGGAAATCGAGGGAAATTCGCGGCAGGCTCTTGCATTCCCGTTTTGGTCTGCTATAATTCGCCACCTTGGCCTGGTAGCTCAGTCGGTAGAGCAGAGGATTGAAAATCCTTGTGTCGGTGGTTCGATTCCGCCCCGGGCCACCAAGAATATGTTTTACGTTCAAAAACGCCACCTTCGGGTGGCGTTTTTGTTTGTGGCGCCGTTCGTGCGCCACGCAAAAACGGGCCGTTTCCGGCCCGCTCGCTACCATCATCCGGCGCACCTGGCGCCGGACCATCCCCCTCTTACCACATCAAATCATCGGGAATCTGGAACGCCGCGTATGGATCGTCCTCGTCCACTTCGGTGCTGGCCTGTTTGACGCGCACGACGATGGCGGGGTCGCGTTCGGCGATCTTGTCGGCGATGATGCGCGGCACCAGTTCCACGGCGCCGCCCAGGCAGACGATCACCAGGCGGCCCGCCACCAGGTGGGCTTGCACGGCGGCCGTCACGTAGATGCGCTCGATCTTGTTGTTGAACGTGAAGTTGTACGGCACGTCGCCGTTGTTACCCTTGCTCTGGCGGTTCTTTTGCACCATTTGCGCGATCTGCGCCACGATGGCTTTCTGGTTCGCGGCCGCGTCGCGCTGGGCGTTCAGTTCACGCGCCCGCTCGGCGTTCTTGCGCTGGGTCTCGAGCGCGGCCAGGCGCACCTCGTCGACACTTTGCGTGCCGCTCTTGCGCTCGTCCTTCTTTTGCTTGCTCTTGTCCTGGTTGGCCAGTTTGACCTTTTTCTTGTCGACCAGGCCGGCCTTTAAAAACTGCTCTTGCAACGAGACCATAACTACTCCGTATTGAGGGTGCGCCGGCCAAGGCAGCGGCATCGGCCGGTGGAAAGACGCTAGCATAGCAAAAAACAGGGCTGCTGCCGCCGCAGAATGCCTGCCCGGCCCCGCCGGTGGACGCCGTACGCGTGGCAGTAACAAAAAGACACACTCGATTGGAAATCTTGTTGATAAATGTCATATAGTTAGTTACGTTCTGCATATCGGCAATGCGTTGCCGATTGCATGTCCCTTCCATCGCCTGCGTCTACAAGGATTTGCCATGAAACAATTAATCGCCCTCTGCATCGCTGCCGCGTTTGCCAGCACCGCCTTTGCCGCCGCACCGGAAGCGGCCCCTGCCGCCAAGACGGCGCAACAGTCGAAAATGACCACCTGCAATGCCGACGCCGCCGGCAAGAAAGGCGATGAGCGCAAGTCGTTCATGAAAGAATGCCTGAGCGCCAAGCCGGCACCGGCCATGACGCAGCAAAACAAGATGAAAACCTGCAATGCCGACGCCAAGGACATGAAGGGCGATGCCCGCAAGGCCTTCATGAAGGAATGCCTGAGCGCACCGAAAAAATAAGCACCGCACGCACCGCCTGCAACGCCAGCCTTGAAGCTGGCGTTTTTTTTCGCCCATGGCAGGAAGCCAGGCCGGGCAATCATGCCGAATGATCAAGATGACATGTTGAACGATAGCGCGTAATATTTTTCCATACTGTTCAGCTCGGCAACACAGTTCCCTGGTGAAAGGACGGCAGCGTGGCGGCGTCGAACGATCTCGCGCACTGGCGCGGCCAGATTTTTGCGCGCCTGCTCCAGGCGGTGCTGGTGCTGGGCATTGTCACGGCCATTCCCAGCGCCCTGCTGGCCGCGCGCGAAGCTATCTGGTCCATAGTCATCCTCGACGTGCTGGCCATCGCCTGGGTCGCCGCCATCTGGTACTGGCGGACAGCGCCCTACCGCTGGCGGGTGGCGCAATTCCTGTTGATCGCCTACATCGTCGGCGTCGGCCTGCTGCTGAAAATCGGCCCCATCAGCCAGATCTACATGATGGTCATCCCCGTGCTGGCCGCATTGTTGCTGGGCATGCAACCGGCCCTGTGGGGCCTGGCGCTGACCTCGCTGACCCTGTTCGTGCTGGGCCTGCATCCGGACGTGGCCCTGCACATGCACGGCGTGCCCGACTCGCCCGTGCTGCGCGCGCTGATCATCGCCTTGAACTACCTGTTCATCGCGGCCGTGCTGACCCTGTCCTGCGCCTTCCTGCTGCGCCACCTGGAGCACGCACTGGACCGCCTGCAAGCCAGCGCACTGTCGCTGGAACACAGCAGCGTCGTCCTGTCGGCGCTCAATGCGGAGCTGCGCTTGACGGCCACGGCCGTCGCCCGCCTGAACGACATGGTGATGATCGCCGAAGTGGCCGCTGCGCCGCCCAGCCCCGGCGCGGTGCCGGCCACGCGCATCATCTTCGTCAACGACGCTTTCGAGCGCAGCAGCGGCTATGCGCGCGCCGAGGTGCTGGGCCGCAGCCTGCTGTTCCAGCAGGGCCCCGCCACCGATGCGGGCGAACTGGCGCGCATCGCCGCCGCCCTGGCCAGCGCCCAGCCGGCCCGGGCGGAACTGCTGAACTACAACAAGGCCGGCAAGGCCTACTGGGTAGAAGCGGAACTGGTGCCGTTTACGGATGCGGACGGCAGGCAGACGCACTGGGTAGCCGTCGAGCGCGAAATCGACGAGCGCAAGAAATCGGAGGCGGCCATCCACCGCCTGGCCTTCTATGACGTGCTGACGGGCTTGCCCAACCGGCGCCTGCTGATGGACCGCATCGCCCACCTGCTGGCCGCCGCCCCGCGCAACCGGCAGATCAGCGCGCTGATGTTCATCGACCTCGACCACTTCAAGCACATCAACGACGCGCGCGGCCACGCCACGGGCGACGCGCTGCTGCGCCTGGCAGGAGAACGGCTGGCACAGCTGATGCGCAAGGCCGACACGGTGGCGCGCCTGGGCGGCGACGAATTCGTCGTGCTGCTGGCGCACCTGGCCGAAGACCTGCACGGCGCCGCCCATGCGGCAGCCCAGGTGGCCGAAAAGATCCGCGCCGCCATCGCGCGCGACTTCGAGATCGGCGCGCAGTCGTATCATTGCAGCGCCAGCATCGGCGTGACCCTGCTGCCGAAAGCGGGCCAGCAGGCGCACGACCTGCTGCGCGAGGCGGATATCGCCATGTACCGCGCCAAGGCGGAAGGACGCAACGGCATCGCCTTCTTTGAAGCGGCCATGCAGGCGGGCGTGGAGCGCCGCCTGACCCTGGAACGGGCGCTGGCGCGCGCCCTCGACACGGGCGAATTGCGCATGCACGTGCAGCCACAGGTCGACCGCCACGGCCGGGTGTCGGGCGCCGAAATGCTGATGCGCTGGCCGCAGGCAGACGGCACGCAGATCGCACCGGGCGTGTTCATTCCCATCGCCGAGGAATCGGGGCTGATCGTCAGGCTGGGCCACTGGGCCCTGCGCGAAGCGTGCCGCGCCGCCAGCCTGCTGGCGCAGGCGGGCTCGCCCGTCGCCGTCTCGGCCAACGTCAGCCCGGCCCAGTTCCGCCAGCCCGATTTCGCCGCCCGCGTGCAAGCGGCGCTGGCCGAGTACGGCACGCCGGCCGGCGCCCTGATCCTGGAACTGACGGAAGGCTTGCTGATCGACCAGCGCGACGCCTCGCTGGCGCGCATGCGCGACCTGGCGGCCCTGGGCATCCGCTTTTCCATCGACGATTTCGGCACCGGCTATTCCAGCCTCGCCTACCTGACCTCAATGCCGCTGTACGAACTGAAGATCGACAAGCGCTTCATCGACGACACGCCGCGCGACACGGCCATCGTGCAAGCAATACTGGCCATGGCGCGCCACCTGGGCTTGCGCGTGGTGGCCGAAGGCGTGGAAACGCAGGAGCAGGCCGACTTCCTGATCGCCCACGATTGCGACGGCTTGCAGGGCTATCTGTATGCGCGGCCCATGCCCCTGCCCGACTTCATGGCCTGGCTGGCCGGCCGGCATTAGCTTTACGGCATTTCCCCCACGAAACTCCTCCGCTAGAATACCGGCCTTGTCGCCCTGCACCTTCACCGCCTTTCCTGTAAAGTGATCTCCGATGCGTCTGGTTCTTCCCCTGTTGGCCCGTCCCCTTCTGCTCACCCTGTTGGCCGCCGCCCTGCCCGCCGCCCATGCGGCCCCTTCCACCACCGCGCCCACGCCCATCACCCTGGACCAGGCCATGGCCGATCCCGACTGGATCGGCACGCCCGTCGAAGCGGCATGGTGGGGCTGGAATGGCCAGCTGTATTACAAGCAGAAGCGCCTCGGTTCGCCCCTGCGCGACACGTTCCAGGTCGCCGGCGCGAACGCCAGACTCAATAGCGGCAAGAAAATCGACGACGCGCAACTGGCCAACCTCGATGGCCAGCAAATGGTCGTCAACCGGACCGGCACGCGCGCCATCCTGCTGCGCAACGGCGACTTGTTCGAGCGCGACCTGAAAAGCGGCGCCCTGACGCAGATCACGCGCGGCGTCTCCGCCATCAGCGACCCGCAATACTCGAGCGACGGCGGCGCCGTGCAATACCGCAGCGGCACCGACTGGTTCAGCTGGAACCGGCTTGACCGCCTGAGCGCCCCCGTCGCCCTGCTGCGCGCGGCCAAGGACCCGGACGCCAAGCCGGAAGCGGATGCCCTGCGCGAACTGCAACTGCGCCTGATCGTCAACCTGGCGCGCCAGAAGGAAGACCGCGACACGAGCCGCGAGCGCCGCCACGAAGAGCGCCGCCTGGACAGCACGCGCGCGCCGGAGCCGATCTACCTGGGCGAGAAAGTCACCATTTCCGGCAGCGCCCTGTCGCCGGACGGCCGCTGGCTGCTGTTCGTCACGCAAGACAAGGCAGCCGAGAAGGGCAAGCTGGGCAAGCTGGCCCGCTACATCACGGAAACGGGCTACCCGGAAGCGGACGACGAGCGCACGCGCGTGGGCCGCAACATGCCCATCGCGCAAAGCCTGAAGCTGGCCGACCTGCGCACGGGCCAGGTGCGCGAGATCGCTGTCGACAATCTGCCCGGCATCGCCACCGACCCGCTGGCCTCGCTGCGTGCCGAACAGAAGCTGCCGCCGCTGAAAGGCAACCGTCCCGTGCGCGTCGACGCCCAGCGCGACGGCATCGCCTGGACCGACGACGGTTCCAAGGTGGCCGTGCGCATCCGCGCCATCGACAACAAGGACCGCTGGATCGCCAATGTCGACCTGGCCAATGGCGCCCTCGTGCCCGTGCACCGCGTCAGCGACACGGCCTGGGTCAACCGCCGCGCCGACGAATTCGGCTGGCTGCCCGACAACGCCACCCTGTGGTATCTGTCCGAGGAAAGCGGCTACGCCCACCTGTACGCGAAGACGGGCGCGGCCCCCGCGCGCGCTTTGACCAGCGGCAAGTGGGAAGTGAGCAATGTGGAATGGAGCCGCGACGGCAAGCATGCTTACTTCATGTGCAACCCGCAGGCGCCGGGCACGTATGAAGTGTGCGCCAGCACGGCCAAGGACGGCGGCGCGCGCGAAATCACGCAGCTGAAAGGCGTGGAAAACTTCGGCCTGTCGCCCGACGGCGGCAAGCTGCTGCTGCGCTATTCGACCAGCTATATGCCGGCCCAGCTGGCCACGGTGGCCGTCTCGGGCGGCAAGGCCAATCTCCTCACCGATACGCGCAGCGAAGCCTTCAAGGCCCGCAACTGGGTCATGCCGGAACTGGTGCAAGTGCCGTCCACGCATGGCGCGGCGCCCATCTGGGCCAAGCTGTACCGTCCAGCCCAGCTGGAAGCAGGCAAGAAATATCCCATCGTCATGTTCGCCCACGGCGCCGGCTACCTGCAGAACGTGACCGAACGCTACCCCGTGTATTTCCGCGAGCAGATGTTCCACAACCTGCTGGTGGAGCAAGGCTACATCGTGCTCGACGTCGACTACCGCGCCTCGCTCGGGTACGGCAGCGCCTGGCGCACGGCCATCTACCGCCAGATGGGCCACCCGGAACTGGAAGATTTCATCGACGGCGCCAATTGGCTGGCACAGCAGCACCAGGGCGACATCCAGAACGTGGGCATCTATGGCGGCAGCTACGGCGGCTTCATGAGCCTGATGGCCCTGATGCGCGCGCCGGACGTCTTCAAGTCGGGCGCCGCGCTGCGTCCCGTGACGGACTGGACGACGTATAACCACGAGTACACGGCCAACATCCTGAACACGCCGGACGTCGATCCGCAAGCGTATCGAGTCTCGTCGCCGATCGAATACGCGGACAAGCTGACGGGCAACCTGCTGATCGCCCACGGCATGATCGACGACAACGTGTTTTACCAGGATTCCGTGCGCCTGTCGCAGCGCCTGATCGAGCTGAAAAAGGATAACTGGGAAATGGCCAGCTATCCGATGGAGCGCCACGGCTTCGTGCAGCCGGAAGCGTGGTATGACGAGTACCGGCGGATTTACCAATTATTCCAGCGCACGCTGAAGTAAAAACTGGGGTCAGACCCCCGCCTGCGCTAGCGTCAAGCTTTGCGTTAACTGTGTTGGGGGTCTGACCCCAAACAACCGCCAGGCAATCACTCAGTCAAACGGCAGGGGCCGCGGCGTCGAATCCGACGATGGCGGCAGGACCGGCAGCACGATGTGCGGCTGCTTGCCCGTCAAGGTCTTCAGGAAGGCCACCAGCTTGGCGTTCTCGTCCGGCGTAAAGGTGCGGCCCAGCTGCAGCCGGCCCATCACGTCGACGGCTTGCGTCAGGGTGGCCGCCTCGCCATCGTGGAAGTAGGGATACGTCAATTCCACGTTGCGCAGGGTGGGTACCTTGAAGTTGAAACGGTCCCCATCCTTGCCCGTCACGGCCGAACGTCCCTCCGCCGTCATCGCCGTCTTGTACGGCTCGACGACACCCATTTTCTGGAAGGTGTTGCCGCCCACGGCGGGGCCGTTGTGACAGGCGATGCAGCCGCTCGATTTAAATAACTGGTAGCCGGCCAGCTCGTCTTTCGTCAGCGCGCTTTTCTTGCCCGACAGCCATTGGTCAAAGCGGGAGCCGGGCGTCACCAACACTTCCTCGAAGGCGGCGATGGCGCGCGTGACTTGCTCGATGGTCAGCTTGTCCTGGCCAAACACCTGTCTGAATTCCGCGCGGTAGGCGGGAATCGAGGCCAGCACGTCGATGGCCAGCTCGTGCGTGAACGCCATTTCGCCGGGATTGGCGATGGGGCCGCCCGCCTGCTCCTGCAAGTCCTTGGCGCGGCCATCCCAGAATTGCGCCACGTTCATGCTGGAATTGAGCACCGTGGGCGAATTGATAGGGCCGCGCTGCCAGTTGTGGCCGATCGAGGTCTTGATGTTATCGGTGCCGCCCATGCTCAGGTTATGGCAGCTATTGCAGGAAATAAAGCCGGAACGCGACAGGCGCGGGTCGAAAAACAGTTTTTTGCCCAGCTCGACCATCGCCGGATTGGCCACCTTGGCGGCCGTGATCGGCTGGATCGGTTCCCTTTCGGCGGCGTGCAGCACGTTGCCGAAAGTCAGGCTGGCGAGGAAGAGGAAGGGGGATAAGGTGCGGCGCATGGTCTAACTCCTGGAAACATTCCCGAATCGGCGGCACGCGCCGGCGGGGGAATGCAGCACGCCGGCCCGGTTGCCACCCGTACATCGCAGATTGGATGTTGATTTATATTAACTTTGACGAGTTGATAATGAAAATGACCGGGATCAAGGATAGGCCAACCGACGAATCGTGCTTGCCATTTGGGCAAGCGTGGCACATGATGAGGGCATGCACACGCCAACCTCCCCCACCCTGTTACCGCTGCTGCGCGCCGCCTGCGCCGCCATCGTGCTACTGGCCACCAGTGCCTGCGGCAGCCCTCCCGCACAAGATGCGGCGCCCGCCCCCGGCAATGCCGGCTTGCTGGCGCAAATCCAGGCGGAAGCGGGCAACGCTGCCTGCGATTCCACCCAGCAATGCCAGACCATCGCCATCGGCGCCAAGGCCTGCGGCGGGCCCGAGCGCTACCTGGCCTGGTCCAGCAAGGAAAATGACGGCAAGAAACTCAAGGCCTTGGTCCAGGCGCACGCCGAGGCGAGCCGCAAGCAGCAGCAAGCGGATGGCATGATGTCCACCTGCTCCATCGTCACGGACCCGGGCGCCACGTGCCAGGCGGGACGCTGCGTGCTGCAAAAGAGCGGCCTGGGCGGCAGCTCGGCCATGTAAAAAAAGCCGCTGGTTCAGCGGCTTGTGAGGTGCTGTAACGGTTCAGTCAAGACTGCAATTGCAAGGTCTTCACGATCTTGCTTTCCACTTTCTCGCCCGCGCCCGAAGTGGTGTTCCGGCTCTCCTTGCGCAACAACAATAAACGGTCGCCTTGCACGCCATATTGGCGCGTCTCGTCCGTCTTTTGCGTAAAGCTGACGACGACAAAGGCGCGCCCGCTGACGTCGATATGGAACTGGCTGGCCAGCGGCGTGCCGTCGGCGGCGATCCACACCTCGATGCCGCCGTCGAACTTCTTCACATATTTGCGGTCCTTTTCCGGCACCTTGTCGAGCGACAAGGTGAAGCTGAGCAGGCGCGCCGGCTTGCCCTTGTAGCTGTCGGCCTTCTCGCTGCTGAACACGGCTTCATCGATTTCGCGCGACAGGGCGCCCGCCGCCGACACCATGGCCCGCAACTCCGTCGCCTTCATTTCTCCCAGCGCAAAGCCGATTGGCGTCTTGACCTTCGGGTCTTTCACCTTGGCGCGCTGCTCGGCTTCCACTTTTGCCAGCAAATCCTTGCCGTAGAGCACTTGCAAACCCGCCGGCCCGCTCTCGACAGCCACCGTGGCCTGGCCGCTATCCTCTTCCGCCTCCTTGCCCTCGCCCTCCTTGCGCCAGCTTTTCGATTCCACCTGGGCCTTGACGGGCGAGAGTCCCTGCAAGCGCGCCAGCGCCGCATTCAAATCGGCCAGGCCATCGGCCCGCGCCGTTCCGCACACCATACTGAACAAGCCGGCCACCGCCAGCCACTGCACGCCATCACGTCCTTGCATCGCCGTATCCCCATGTCGCATATGGATGCCAAAACACCATGTTTTGGCCATCTGTTGCATTTGAACACAGCTTCCTCTGGTCAGGTGGAATCTCTTTCTGCTATAATTCGCCGCCTTGGCCTGGTAGCTCAGTCGGTAGAGCAGAGGATTGAAAATCCTTGTGTCGGTGGTTCGATTCCGCCCCGGGCCACCAAGAATTAAAAAAAACGCCACCTTCGGGTGGCGTTTTTTTTGTCCGGCACCGCCGCAACACCCTACGCGCGACTTTTTTCTGCCGCCGCTGAATCCCTTGTGCGAAAATGCCCCATCCCCCCTGGATGGTGCGCATGATGACAAAACTCGCCGCAATCATAACTGGAATGACACTGCTGCTGGCTGCTTGCAAGCCCGCAGCCACGGCACCTGCGCATGATATTCCTGCGGCAATGAGCGAGACCGCGACCACCCTGCTGCAGTCGAAACTGCTGCACGCGACTTCGATTGCCGTCGTTTACCGGGGCCAGGAATTCATTCTGCATCAAGGCGAGCTGGAGACCGGCAAAGCCAATCCGCCGAACGATGCGACGCTGTATGAAATCGGCTCAGTCAGCAAGACTTTTGCGGGCCTGCTGCTGGCGAACGCCGTGCTCGACGGGAAGGCGTCGCTCGACGATCCCATACAAAAGTACCTGCCGGCCGCCTACCCGAACCTGCAGTCGCAGGGGCAGCCCGTGCGCTTGCGCCACTTGATCACGCACACGAGCAATATGCCGGGCATGCTGCCACTGCAGGTGAACACCGTATTGAAGGATTTCACGGCGCACGCCACGCCGGCAAAGCTCAATGCCGCCTACGCCGGCTACGGACAACGGCAATTCTGGCAGGACTTGCACACAGTCAGCCTCAACGGTCCGCTGGGCAAGGACTACGCATATTCAAGCGCCGGTACCGAACTCGTTGCGCACGTTCTCGAAACCATCTACGGCATGCCCTATGAAGTCCTGCTCACGCAATTGCTCGCGCGCGAAGCCGGCATGCACGATACCAGGCTGAGCCTCGCAGCCAAGGATAGCGGCCGGCTGGCGCCCGGCTACCACAGCGACAATCCCGTCATCACGACACCGATGCCGCAACTGCCCTGGGGGGCGGCCGGCAACCTGAAGTCGACCATGCCGGACATGGCGAAATACCTGCGCCTGCAATTGAGCGCCCATCCCGCGGTCGCCGAATCGCACAAGCCGCTGGTACGCTTTCAGGACGACTTCAGCATAGGTTACTTCTGGAACATCGGCACGAACCGCCAGCTGGGCACGCATTATGTACACCATGGCGGCGTGCCGCGTGCGCAAGGCTACGCCTATATCGTTCCCCAATATCAGCTCGGGGTCTACATCATCACCAACCAGAGCGGCGACGCTACCGCCGGCGCCATGGAAAGCGCGCTCGCGCCTATTTTCGATACCGTGGCCTCCATGGAAAGCGCGCAGTAAGCCGGTCCTTGTTGGACAAGTCCTTGCGCCGGCAGTTCAATTGCGCCCCGGGCCAGCAAGCATTCGGCAAGCCATGAAAAAAAAAGCCAACCTTGGCCTGGCTTTTTTCCTCGGTACTGTCACGCTGGCGGGCTTCGTCCGTATGCGCTGTACCGCACAGTAACGTTCGCCAGATCGGCCTACCCTGTAGCTATTAAACAGGGAGATATCGCATGCTCAAGATTGCTCTGCTGGTGGCCCTGCTGGGCCTGGCTTTACTGTTCGCCGTCGCCCCCGTGCGCCGCGCCCTGATTACGCCGCACCTGCTCGCGCTGTTCAAGCGCATCCTGCCCACCATGTCCGGCACGGAGCGCGACGCCCTCGAGGCGGGCACCACGTGGTGGGATGCCCAGCTATTTTCCGGCCGGCCCGACTGGCCCAGGCTGCTGGCCTATGGACCGGCCGCGCTCAGCGCCGAGGAGCGCCACTTTCTCGAGCACGACGTCGAGCGGCTGTGCGAACTGGTCGACGACTGGGAAACCCAGCAGACACTCGACTTGCCGCCCCGGGCCTGGGACTACCTGAAGGCGCAAGGCTTCCTCGGCATGATCATCCCGAAACAATACGGCGGCAAGCAATTCTCCGCCTACATGCATTCGCAAGTGGTGATGAAGCTGTCGAGCCGCTGCTCGGCGCTGGCGGTGACCGTGATGGTGCCCAATTCGCTGGGGCCGGCCGAACTGCTGCTGCACTACGGCACCGAAGAACAGAAGGATTACTACCTGCCGCGCCTGGCCGCCGGCACGGAGATCCCCTGCTTTGCGCTCACCAGCCCGTATGCGGGTTCCGACGCGGCCGCCATTCCCGACCTGGGCGTGGCGTGCATGGGCATGCATGAGGGGAGACCAACCCTGGGTTTCCGCCTCACCTGGAACAAGCGCTACATCACCCTGGCGCCCGTGGCCACCTTGCTGGGCCTGGCATTCCAGACCAGCGATCCCGACCATTTGCTGTCCGACAACGATGCACCGGGCATCACGTGCGCACTGATTCCCGCCAGCCACGACGGCGTGGTGATCGGCCGGCGCCACCATCCGCTCAATGCCGCCTTCCAGAACGGGCCCACGTCGGGCCACGACGTCTTCATTCCCATCGACTGGGTCATCGGCGGCCAGGCGCAAGTGGGAAAAGGTTGGCGCATGCTGATGGAATGCCTGGCGGCCGGGCGCGCCATTTCGCTGCCCTCGTCCAGCGTGGGCATGGGCAAGATGGCCGTGCGCGGCACCGGCGCGTATGCGGCCGTGCGGCGCCAGTTCAACATGCCCATCGGCAAGTTCGAAGGAGTGCAGGAAGCGCTGGCCCGCATGGGCGCCAACCTGTACCTGATGGACGCGGCGCGCACCCTGGCCGCGCACGCCGTCGACCTGGGCGAAAAACCGGCCGTCATTTCCGCCATCGTCAAATACCACGTCACGGAACGGGGACGCGCGCTCGTCAATGACGGCATGGATATCCTGGGCGGCAAGGGCATCTGCATCGGCCCCGGCAATTTCCTGGCCAGCGCCTACCAGCAGATCCCCATCGCCATCACGGTGGAAGGGGCCAACATCCTCACGCGCAGCCTGATCATCTTCGGCCAGGGCGCCATCCGCGCACACCCGTACGTGCTCAAGGAAATGGCCGCCGTCAGCGAAAGCGACGGCCGCAAGGCCCTGCGCGATTTCGATGCGGCTTTCTTTGGCCACGTGGGCTTTGTGCTGGGCAACCTGGCCAGAGGGCTGTGGTACGGACTGGGCGGCGCGCGCCTGGCGGCCGTGCCCGGCGCCGGCGCGCCCGCGATGGCTCCCTACTACCGCGCCCTGACGCGGCTGTCGACGGCCTTTGCCGTCATGACGGATATGTCGATGTTCGTGCTCGGTGGCGAACTCAAGCGACGCGAACGGCTGTCCGCCCGGCTGGGCGATGTGCTGGCGCAACTGTACCTGGCGTCGTCCGTGCTCAAGCGCTACGAGGACGATGGGCGTCCGCCAGCCGACCTGCCCTATGTGCACTGGTCGCTGCAGGATGCGCTGCTCAAGGCGCAGCAAGGCTTGACGGGCGTGCTGGACAATTTCCCCGCGCGCGTGCTGGCGGTGCTGCTGCGCACGCTGCTGTTCCCCTTCGGCCTGCCCCATCGTCCGCCCTCGGACGAACTGGGCAGCGAGGTGGCGCTGGCCCTGCAAACACCGGGCGCCGACCGCGAGCGCCTGCTGGCCGACGGCCATGTCGCCAGCGAGGGCAGCCACGGCGGCGATCCGCTGGCCTGCGCCGAGCGGGCACTGGCCTTGCTGCCGGACGTGCTGCACATCGAAAAACGCCTGAAAGACACGCCCGAAGGGGCGGCTCTCAGGCACCTGCCGCAAAGCCTGCACGCCATGCAGCAGTGGCTGGCTTCGGCCAAGGCGACAAGCTCCGTCAGCTGCCAGGAACACAACACCTTGCTGGAATTTGCCCGCCTGGTCGATGGCCTGATCCAGGTCGATGATTTTCCCGCCGCTGCGGCGCCTCAGGCACAGGGCGGCAGCGCCGTGCAGCGCCTGGACGAGGAAGCGGCTGGCGAGAGCCGCGCGGCCTAGGCCTGGCGGGTTTGCGGCCTATACTGAATGGAGCGGGCACGGTGCCCGCGCCATGCAGAAAGGAGTCGATCATGACGCGCAAATTCATCGATTGCCGGGAATTTCCAAGCGACACGCATTGCTCGGTGGCCATCTCGGCCGACAGCGAGGAGGAACTGCTGGGCATAGCCGTGGAACACGCCGTCTCGGTACACCATCACCACGACACGCCGGAACTGCGCCAGCAACTGCGTCAATTGTTCAAGGACGGCATGCCGCCCGAACACGTGCCCATGACGGGACAGGCCGGCAGCAGCGCCAGCGGCGCCGCGCACACGCATTAGTACGCGCCGCCCGCGCGCAATGGCCCGCTCAGGACGCCAGCTTGCGGGCAGGCGCCCTGATGTCCAGGCCCAGCACGAGCGGCACCAGGGCGGCGTACATGACGAGCACCGACAGCCAGACGGCGCCGGGCCAGTGCGCTCTCACGCCAAAATAAATGCTGGAAAACACCAGCGGGCACAGCACGGATGCGAGGCTCACGGACGAAGCCAGCACGCCCTGGAACTGGCCTTGCCGGTCGTCCGCAACCTGGCGCGTGGCCAGCGACTGCAGGGCCGGTGCGCCGATGCCGCCCAAGGCGAACACGGGCATGATGGCGAAGATCATCCAGCTGCGCGTGGCAAAGGCCATGACGAGCAGCGCCACGCCCGCGCATACCACACCGCCCAGGATGGTGGCGCGCTCGCCCAGCAGTTTGACGGCCGGGCCGGGCAAGAAGGCCTGGGCCAGCGCCTGGCATACGCCAAAGGCGCCCAGCGACAGGCCGATCCACAAGCCATTCCACCCGAACGCGTCGCGCCCCCACAGCGCCCAGCACACGCCATACACTTCGCCTGCCGCGCTGAAGGTAAAGAAGATGAAGGCAATGGGCAGCAAGCGCTTTTGCGACCAGACCCAGCGCAGCGGCCGCAAGGGATTCAATGCCGCCAGGTCGATTTTCCCCTGTGTGGGCGGGCGGGATTCGGGCAGCATCAGCAACGCCAGCAGCAGGTTGCCGGCATTCAAGACTGCCGCCGCCATGAACGGCAGGCGCAGCCCGTAGTCGCCCAGCGCGCCGCCCAGCACGGGCCCGATGATGAAGCCTGCGCCGAACATGGCGTTGAGCAAGCCGAAGCGGCGCGCCCGCGTCGCCTCGGGAGAAATATCGGTGATGTAGGCCGTGGCCACGGAGACGTTGGCGCTCGTCACCCCCGCGATGGCGCGTCCCAGCAGCAGCATCCACAGGCTGGGCGCAAAGGCCAGGAACAGGTAATTGACGGCGGCGCCCGCCAGCGAGACCAGCAGCACGGGACGCCGGCCCAGGCGGTCGCTGAGCGCACCCAGCACGGGCGCAAACATGAACTGCATCAATGCGTACAAGGCCGTCAGGATGCCGATGTACGGCGCCACGCTGGCCGCATGCGTGACCTCCTGCAGCAGCGCGGGCAAGATGGGGAAGATCAGGCCGATGCCCACGGCATCGAGGACGACAGTGGCAAAGATGACAGGCAGCGCGCGCTGCATGACGGGCGACGGGCTGGCGGAAACGGATACTTTCATATACTCAATCTAAATATGCACTCAGTACATAAATAATACGCCCGGCATTCCTGCGCCGCCAAGCTTTATATATACCCAGTACACTTAGTGTATGATCGTGGCAACATGACGATTCCTGCCGACCTCCGCTCCCGCAAACGCCTTGCTACCCGGCAAGCCATCTCGAATGCCGCCACGCGCCTGTTCTTCGTGCGCGGCTTCGAGCAGGTGACGGTGGACGAGATCGCGGCGGCCGCCAGCGTGGGGCGCATGACGGTGTTCAACCACTTCCCCCGCAAGGAAGACATGTTCTTCGACCGCGAGGAAGAGGGGCGCGAACTGCTGCGCGCGGCGCTGCGCCAGCGCGATCCCGCCATCGCGCCCATCGAAACCCTGCGCCTGCTGGCGCACCGGCTGGTGGCCGAGGACAGCCCCTACGTCAGCTTTTCCGCTGCAGGCCAGGGCTTCATTGCCACCATCGAGGCCAGCGCTACCTTGAAAGCGCGGGCGCGGGCCATCCGCGACGAGCTGGCGCACGTGGTGGCGCAAGCGCTGACCGACGCCACGGGGCGCGATGCAAACGATCCCCTCGCCCACCTGGCGGCCAGCCTGCTGCTGGCCACCTGGAGCACCGCCCTCGTCGAAGCGCACCGTGCCTTCGCGCAACATGGCGACGCGCGGCTGGCCAAGGCCGGCTTCCTGTCCCTGGTAGACCGCGGGCACACGGGCCTGGACGCTGCCATGGCGGGCACGCCCTACGCCTGAAACGGCAGCCCCGTCGTTCAGGCGGCCCATCGTCTGTCGCAGCGCAAGCCCTCGTACTTCCTTGTTTCATTTGCCAGCACCTGGGCTTGCGTACCGTCTGGTGCCTTCCTATCATGAAACCACGCGCTGGCAAACGATGCATGCAGGCCGGCACGCGGGAACCGTCCTCCTGTTTCCCGTCACCATACCCATAACCGCATGCAGCTGCTGGGAGGTACACGATGAATACCTTGACGAACGGCCAGCTCAATGAGTTGCAAGCCTCATTGAGAGGGCAACTGTTACAAACGAACGACGCCGGCTACGACAGCGCGCGCGCCGTCTGGAATGCGATGATCGACCGGCATCCTGCCCTCATCGCGCGCTGCGCGGGCACGGCCGACGTGCGCGCGACGCTGGCGTATGCGCGCGACCGCGGCCTGCCCCTGGCCGTGCGCGGCGGCGGCCACAATATCGCCGGCAGCGCCCTGTGCGACGATGGACTGGTGATCGACCTGTCGGGCATGCGCTCGGTGCATATCGATCCGCAACAACGCCGCGCCCATGTCGAAGGCGGAGCCATCTTGCACGACTTCGATCACGAAGCGCAGGCATTCGGCCTGGCCACGCCGCTGGGCATCAATTCCACCACCGGCGTGGCAGGGCTGACCCTGGGCGGCGGTTTTGGCTGGCTCAGCCGTACGCTGGGCCTGGCGGCCGACAACCTGCTGGCGGCCGACGTCGTCACGGCCGACGGCCAATTCCTGCACGCAAGCGCGACGGAACATCCCGACCTGTTCTGGGCCTTGCGTGGCGGCGGCGGCAACTTCGGCGTGGTCACGCGCTTCGAATTCCAGCTGCATCCCGTGGGGCCGCAAGTGACGGCCGGCCTCATCGTGTTCCCCTACGCACAAGCCAAGGCGGTGCTGACGAAATACCGCGACTTCGTCGATGGCATGCCCGATGAATTGACCGTCTGGGCCGTCTTGCGCAAGGCGCCGCCGCTGCCCTTCCTGCCGCCGGAAGTGCACGGCCAGGACGTGCTGGTCCTGCCCGTCTTTTCGCCCGTGCAATCTGCCGCCATGCAGGAAGCGATCGAGCGCATCGGCAGCTTCGGCCAGCCGCTGGGCATGCACGTGGGCAGCATGCCGTACACGGCCTGGCAACAGGCCTTCGATGCCCTGCTCACGCCGGGCGCGCGCAATTACTGGAAATCGCACAACTTCACGCAGCTCAGCGACGCGGCCATCGATACCGTCATCCGCCATGCGGGCAAGCTGCCGACGCCGCAATGCGAAATCTTCCTCGGCCTGCTGGGCGCGCAGGCGAGCCGGCCGGCGCCGCAGGATACGGCTTATCCGCACCGCGACGCCCTGTACGTGATGAACGTGCACACGCGCTGGGACGAGCCGGCCGATGATGCACGCTGCATCGCCTGGGCACGCGACTTCTTCAACGACGCGGCGCCGTATGCGACGGGCAGCGTGTACGTCAATTTCCTGACCGACGATGAAGGCGGGCGCACGGTCGACGCGTATGGCGTGAACTATCCGCGCCTGGCGCGCATCAAGCAGCAATACGATCCCGCCAACCTGTTCCGCGCCAACCAGAACATCTGTCCGGCCGCCTAGGCTGCCACGGCGCAGCGCCTTGCAATCCCTTGATCCAGGGCAATGCAATGCGCGCGCCGCCCGCCTACAATCGCCGGCTTTGCCCATCCCCCATGCGCCACGCTCCCGAATTACTCCTGCCTGCCGGCTCGCTGGCCAAGATGCATGCCGCCTTCGACTATGGCGCCGACGCCGTCTACGCGGGCCAGCCCCGCTACAGTTTGCGCGTGCGCAATAACGATTTTTCGACCTTGCAAGCCTTGCAGGAGGGCATAGACGGTGCGCATGCGCGCGGCAAGCAATTCTTTGTTGCCAGCAATATCTTCGCCCACAACGCCAAGCTGAAAACGTATTTGCGCGACATGGAGCCGGTGATCGCCATGCGCCCGGACGCCCTGATCATGGCCGATCCGGGCCTGATCATGATGGTGCGCGACAAGTGGCCGGAGATCCCCGTGCACCTGTCCGTGCAGGCAAATGCCGTCAACTGGGCCGACGTGAAATTCTGGCACCGCATGGGCCTGACGCGCGTGATTTTGTCGCGCGAGCTGTCGCTCGACGAAATCGAGGAAATCCGCCAGCGCTGCCCGGAGATGGAACTGGAAGTGTTCGTCCACGGCGCCCTGTGCATCGCCTATTCGGGCCGCTGCCTGCTGTCCGGCTATTTCAACCACCGCGACCCGAACCAGGGCACGTGCACGAATTCCTGCCGCTGGGATTACAAGGTGAAAAACGCGGCGGAAGACGCCAGCGGCGACCTGGGCGGCATGCAGGTGGTGCCGCTGGCATTTCACCAGGCGCTGGCCGAGGCCGACAACAACGCGTTTTCCGCCCTGCACCAGCAGCCGCGCCACCCGCTGGCCGACCAGCCGTATCTGATTGAAGAAGCGCAGCGCCCGGGCCAGCTGATGCCGATACTCGAAGACGAGCACGGCACCTACATCATGAACTCGAAGGACTTGCGCGCCGTCGAGCACATCGAGCGCCTGGTCAAGATCGGCGTCGATTCGCTGAAGGTCGAGGGCCGCACCAAGTCGCTGTACTACGCGGCGCGCACGGCGCAAGTCTACCGCCAGGCCATCGATGACGCCGTCGCGGGCAGGCCCTTCGATATCAGCCTGCTGGGCCAGCTGCAAGGCCTGGCCAACCGCGGCTACACGGACGGTTTCTATCAGCGCCACCACACGCAGGCGCACCAGAACTACATGCGCGGCGCCTCCGAGGCGGACCGCAGCCAGTACGTGGGCGACGTGCTGGGCGTGACGGACGGCTGGGCCAGGGTGGAAGTGAAAAACCGCTTTGCCGTGGGCGACCGCATCGAAGCCGTGCATCCGGGCGGCAACCGCGACATCACCATCGCGCGCATGCTGGCCGACGACGGCAGCGAGATCCAGGTGGCGCCCGGCAGCGGCCACTTCGTGCGCATCGAACTCGACGGGGCGCTGGACAAGGCCTTGCTGGCCCGCTATTTGTAACCGCCAGTCTGGGGTGCACAGTGGTGAACCAGTATGTAAGTGTTTGATTTGACAAGAAAAAATTTGCACCCTGGCGCTCAAACAATTTGTTTAAGCCTCAACATTGCTATACGATACGGCCACCCTGCGCCCGGGGGCCGTATCGGCATCCCGTGCGTTCCTGACACGTTCACCGGAACCCCCGATGCCACCTGCCACTCCTGCCCTCATCACCAATGACGCCGTCGTCCTCGGCCTGCTCGCCATGACCCTGGGAGCCGTTTTCTGGACCGCTTCCCGCCCGGACGGCTTCTGGAAAAAGTTCTATACGTATATCCCGTCGCTGCTGATGTGCTATCTGATCCCGGCGCTGCTCAACACGTTTGGCATCATCGACGGCAGCACGTCGGGCCTGTACGCCGTGGCGCGCGACTATCTGCTGCCCAGCGCGCTGGTCCTGCTGTGCGTGGCCATCGATTTCGGCGGCATCATCCGCCTCGGCCCCAAGGCCATCATCATGTTTCTCACCGGGACGCTGGGCGTGATGCTGGGCGCCCTCGTCTCGTTCGAAGCCTTGCGTTTGATCCACCCGGAAACGGTGGCGGGCGACACATGGCGCGGCATGACGACTGTCGCCGGCTCGTGGATAGGCGGCGGCGCCAACCAGGCGGCCATGAAGGAAGTGTTTGACGTGGACGCCACCCTGTTTGGCCAGTTCGTCGCCGTCGATGTGCTGGTGGCCAACATCTGGACGGCCGTGCTGCTGTTCCTGGCCGGCCGCGCAGGCGCGTTCGACCGCTGGACGGGCGCGGACTTGTCCGCCATCAATGCGCTCAAGGACAGCATCGAAAGCTACCGCGCCCAGCACGCGCGTGTTGCCAGCCTGACGGACATCATGATCATCCTCGGCGTGGGCCTGGGCGTGACGGGCCTGTCGCATTTCCTGGCCGGCCCCATCATCAGCTGGATCACCACCTTGCCGGCCGTCTGGCGCTTGCAGGATTACAGCCTGACGTCGGCCTTCTTCTGGATCGTCGTGCTCGCCACCACGTTCGGCCTGCTGCTCAGTTTTACCCGGGCGCGCAGCCTGGAAGGCGCGGGGGCATCGACCATCGGTTCGGCCATGCTGTACGTGCTGGTGGCCACCATCGGCATGCACATGGACTTGAAAGCCCTGCTCGACAAGCCCTTTTTATTCCTGCTGGGCCTGATCTGGATCGCCGTCCATGGCGGCCTGATGCTGCTCGTCGCCAAGCTGATCCGCGCGCCCCTGTTCTTCATGGCCGTGGGATCGCAGGCGAACATCGGCGGCGCCGCCTCGGCGCCCGTCATCGCCAGCGCCTTCCACCCGGCCCTGGCGCCCGTGGGCGTGCTGCTGGCCGTGCTCGGCTATGCGCTGGGCACCTATGGCGCCTACATCACGGGATTGATATTGCGCAGCATGGCGGGATGATCAGGGTACT
The DNA here is from genome assembly GCF_009208555.1 of Janthinobacterium violaceinigrum. Taxonomy (GTDB): domain Bacteria; phylum Pseudomonadota; class Gammaproteobacteria; order Burkholderiales; family Burkholderiaceae_D; genus Janthinobacterium; species Janthinobacterium violaceinigrum. The sequence continues at coordinate 42,090 of NZ_WFLI01000026.1, forward strand.
GGCGTGCGCCAGGCAAACTGCATGACACACGACAACGCCAGCCTTCGGGCTGGCGTTGTCGTTTCTGCGCGGAACATGGCGGCGACCGCTGTGTGCAAGCGCGCGCAGCGCGCCGGGGAAAGCTGGTGACCAGCGGTATCGCATCATGGCGATGCCACCGCGCCACGGCGTGGACCAGCCTTGCCGTGACGCGGTAACGACAGTGCCACTTGGTTGTTTTTCCTGGCAGACCAGTTGCCTTTCCAGCGACGGCAAAGCTTCGCCAGAAAATCCCCAAAATGTAGCAGAAACCCCTCAAAACCAAATTTCCGCACTATTTTCGTGCAAAATCTGCGATGATAGTTGCCCAAATAACCGATCACCTCCATGGAATTCTGATGAAATACGCATCTGCTCACGAGTATGTCCAGCATGTCGTCGCACGCAATCCAGGTCAACCCGAGTTTCTGCAAGCCGTCACCGAAGTCATGGAGAGCTTGTGGCCGTTCCTGGAACAGCACCCGAAATACGCGGAACAAGGCTTGCTGGAACGCTTGATCGAGCCAGAGCGCGTGGTGATGTTCCGCGTGTCGTGGGTCGATGACCATGGGCAAGTACAAGTGAACCGCGGCTACCGCATCCAGCACAGCATGGCCATCGGGCCGTACAAGGGCGGCATCCGCTTCCACCCGTCCGTGACCTTGTCCGTGCTGAAATTCCTCGCCTTCGAACAGACATTCAAGAATGCGCTGACGACCTTGCCCATGGGCGGCGGCAAGGGCGGCGCCGATTTCGATCCGAAGGGCAAGAGCCCGGGCGAAGTGATGCGTTTCTGCCAGGCCTTCGTGAGCGAACTGTTCCGTCATGTGGGTTCGGACACGGACGTGCCGGCCGGCGATATCGGCGTGGGCGGGCGCGAAGTGGGCTACATGGCCGGCATGATGAAAAAACTCAGCAACCGCGCCGACTGTGTCTTCACGGGCAAGGGCGCCAGCTTCGGCGGCTCGCTGATGCGTCCGGAAGCGACGGGCTACGGCACTGTGTATTTTGCCGAAGAAATGCTGAAAACGCGGGGCCGTTCGTTCGAAGGCATGCGCGTGTCCATTTCCGGCTCGGGCAACGTGGCGCAGTACGCGGTGGAAAAAGCCATGGCCATGGGCGCCAAAGTCATCACCGTCTCCGATTCCAGCGGCACCATCATCGACGAAGAGGGCTTTACGCCGGACAAGCTGGCCATCTTGATGGAGATCAAGAACCATCTGTATGGCAGGGTCAGCGACTACGCGGAACGCACGGGCGTGCGCTTCGCGGCGGGCGCCTCGCCATGGCATGTGCCCGTCGATATCGCCCTGCCCTGCGCCACGCAAAACGAACTGGACATCGACGATGCGCGCACCCTGATTGCCAATGGCGTGCAGTGCGTGGCCGAAGGCGCCAACATGCCCACCACCATCGAGGCGGCAAAGGCGTTCGAGGCGGCCGGTGTGCTGTATGCGCCGGGCAAGGCCAGCAATGCGGGCGGTGTGGCGACATCCGGCCTGGAAATGAGCCAGAACGCGGCCCGCATGTCGTGGCCCCGCGAAGAAGTCGATGCGCGTTTGCTGCAGATCATGCAAGGCATCCACGCCGCATGCAAGCAATACGGCACGCGCGCCGATGGTTCCGTCAGCTATGTGGATGGCGCCAATATCGCCGGCTTCGTGAAAGTGGCCGATGCGATGCTGGCGCAAGGGGTGATTTAACCCAATGACAAAATCTGGGGTCGGACCCTCAGGGTCCGACCCCAGCCCTTGCGTTTGGGGTTAACGCATTTCCGGTTTCATCAAACTCTTGCGGCTGATGGTGCGGCCCGACACCATGAACTCGCCGTTGCCCCGGTAGTGCAGGGTTTCGGGCAGCTTGGGCGAAGTGGCCACGTGGGCTTTCACGCACTCGAAAATGAAAAAGCCCCCTTTCGGATTGCCCGCCACCTGGGCCAGCTTGCATTCGAAGTTGGCATAGCACTCGGCAATCAGAGGCGCGCCCACCTGCTCGGCCGGCTGCGCCGTCAAGCCGAAGGCGGCGAACTTGTCCGTGTCTTCGCCGCTGCAGTTGCCGATGGCGACCACCTGGTCGACCATGTCGGCCGTGGGCAGGTTGATCACGCACTCCATGCTGCGCTTGATCATTTCATAGCTGTGGTTCGCGTCGGAAATGAAGCAGCCCAGCAACGATGGCGTAAATTCCATCAGCATGTGCCAGGCCATGGTCATGACGTCGCTCTCGCCCTTCCAGGTGGAACTGACCAGCACCACCGGCCCCGGTTCGAGGAAGCGGCGGATATCGGCGACGGGATAGTCTTCTTTGTGGTAATTTTTCATGCAGTCTCCAGGACGCGGTACGCCATAGCATAGCCGAACGGCAGCTTGCCGGGCGCGCGCCTGGCCGGCAGCGGCGCTGTCTCATCGATGCCGCGATTTGTGCAGTGCATCGCAACTTTCTCCCTTTTGCGAGAGCTTCCGCCCTAGAATACACTGATCAACTATTCAAGGAAACCGCCATGCGTCATCTGTTTCAGTTGTCCATCCTGTCCCTTGCCTGCCTCGCGAGCGTCGCGCATGCCGACGAGCAGGCGCGCACGGTGGGCGCCTTCAACGCCATCGACATCCGCGGCCCCATCAACATCGAAATCGAGTCGGGCAAAGAGCAGACCCTGCTGCTGCGCGGCGACCAGAAATTCCTCAGCGGCGTGATCACGGAAGTGGTCGACGGCGAGCTGAAAATTTCCATGAAGGACAAGGACATCAAGAAAACGGATGGCGATCCGCGGATCATCATCACCATGCCCACCTTGCGCAAGCTGATCGCGGAAGGCGCGGGCGAAAAGATCCTGACCAAGCTCAATGGCCCGCGGGTCGACATCAGCTACAAGGGCGCGGGACGCCTGGCCGCCGATGGCCAGGTCGACTGGCTGCGCCTGAAAGCGCAAGGCGTGGGCGAAGTCGATACGAAAGCCTTGCTGGCGAAAAACGTCGACGTCAATTTCGACGGCATCGGCTCCGTCAAGGTGTACTCCTCGGGCGAGCTGAACGCCGTGGTGCGCGGCATGGGCGAACTGACCTATTACGGCAAGCCGAAGATCGTGCACAAGTCGATCGCCGGCATCGGCAGCGTCAACGCCGCCAAATAAGCGTTGCTGACAAAAACAAGGCCATCAGGCCGCTGGAGACCGCATGACCGCAACACATGACACCGCAGCGCCGCTGGTGCTGCGCGAGGACGAGGGTGGCCTGGTCACCCTGAGGCTGAACCGTCCCCTGCAATTCAATGCCCTGTCGGAAGCCATGCTGGCGGCGCTGCAGGCTGAACTCGACCTCATCGCCGGGCAGCCGCACGTGCGCTGCGTGGTGCTGGCCGCCGAGGGCAAGGCCTTTTGCGCGGGCCACGACTTGCGCCAGATGCAGGCCACGCGCCAGCTTGCGTATTATCAAACCCTGTTTGCGCAATGTTCGCGCGTGATGCAAGCCATTCAAACCCTGCCCGTGCCCGTGATTGCCCGCGTACACGGCATCGCCACGGCGGCCGGCTGCCAACTGGTCGCCAGCTGCGACCTGGCCGTGGCGGGCGCGTCGGCACGCTTTGCCGTGTCCGGCATCAACGTGGGCCTGTTCTGCGCCACGCCGTCCGTGGCCCTCTCGCGCAATGTATCGACCAAGCGGGCCTTCGACATGCTGGTGACGGGCCGCTTCATCGATGCCGACACGGCCGCCGACTGGGGCTTGATCAATGAAACGGTGGCCGACGCGGCACTCGACGACGCCGTGGCGCGCCTGGCGCAGCAGATCATGGCGAAAAGCCCCACGGCCATCCGCTACGGCAAGCAGATGTTTTACAAACAGCGCCAGCTGCCGCTGGACGACGCGTATGCGTATGCGGGCGACGTGATGGCGCGCAACATGATGGAAGAGGATGCGGACGAAGGCGTCACCGCCTTCCTAGAGAAGCGGCCGCCCAGCTGGGCGCGGCCTTGAGCACCTGACCGAACCTACTGCGCGTCGGTATAGGCGGCCTGCGATGCTCACTGTACTTCAGTACAGTTGCGCCTCTCGGCCACCTCTCCCTTCCGCTCGCTACGGCTCTGTCAGGTACTCTTGAATGAGTAAGCTAACGAGTATCCTTCATCTGCTGCTGGACAGAAAGACTCAAGGTACCCAGGTCTTCCTTGCCCAGCAGGGGCAATTGCGCCAGCAGCTGGGCCAGGGCGGAGCTGCCCGTCACGTCCAGCTCGGACGACTGCACCAGCACCGTGCCGGCGCCCGTGAAATCGATCTGCTTTTCCTCGCCAGACAAACTGAAACCCGTGAGCGCGCCGGCGGCCGAGGCCCAGCCCTGCACGTGGGCATAGTCGTAGTGGTAGGACGGGCTGGGGCAGTCGGCCCAGCCCAGCACGGCCTGCTCGTCCACGCGGCACGGCAATTCGAGGAAATGCACGGGGCCGTTCGACGAGGCGATCACTTTACCCGTGCCTATCATGGTCAGATAGCCGGGCAGGGTCGATTCCTGGCAAATCACGTCCTTGGTAAAACCCAGCAGATTCTTCGCGCGGATGGTCATGTTGGCGTTGTCCAGGTCGTAGCACGCCAGGTCGTTGCCATTGTCGCCCAGGATCAATTGCCCCTGCCCTTGCGCCACGACAAAGTGGTGCACATACTTGGGGGCATTGAAGGCATTGCGCACGATCAGGTCGAGCACGCTGCTGCCCATGGCTTCGAAGCGCAGCTCGCCATAGAAGGCGATCATCTTGCCCTTGCGAATGAAGATCTGTTCCTTGACGTCGATGACATACGAAAAACGGTTCAGGTTATCGTTCTTCGGCAAGGTATCGGGGGTGTAAATCGTCATGGCTTACCTTTCGCTCGCTTGGATGTAGACCGTGCCCTGGCCCGTAAACTTCACCTGGTAGGACTCGCCCGATGCCTGGCCGACGAAGGTTTTCCAGTTCAGGTCCGTGACGATGGTCGAGCTCAATTGCCCCGTGTGGCCGATATACGCTTGCGGGTCCACGAACACGGGCACGTCCGGCGTGACGGGCAAGCCGATGGCGTTGCCGTCGGACAGGATTGCCACTTCGCCCGTGCCTTGCAAGGTGGTGGTAAACAAGCCCTGCCCCGAGGCCATGCCGCGCACCACGCCCTGCACGCCGCCCTGGTTACCGAGGAACATGGTGCCGGCCGTCAGGCGCGCATCGAAGGCCAGCAGGGAATCGCTTTCCACATAGAACGTTTCGCCGCGCACGGGGACGATGGTGACGAACAGGCCGCCCTGCGCGTAAAACACGCTGCCCGTGCCGCGCGCCGACATCAGGGCATAGCCCTCGTTCGTGACGGCGCGCATGGCCAGGCTTTGCACGCCCTGGCCGGCCAGGAAGGAGCGGCTGAACGCCACGTCGCCCTGGTAGGACACCATGGCGCCCTTGCGCGCGAAAACTTCTTCATTGCCGAGTTTAACCTCGAGCATCTTTTCATTGATCTGCTGATAGACAGGCATCGCGGGTCCTCGCTGACTTAACGTTCGGCGGGCTGGATGAACACCACGCCCTGGCCTGTGAATTTATGCTGGTACGATTCGCCCGAGCTCTGGCCGATCATGGTGCGCCAGTTGACGTCGAAGACGAATTCCTGGCGGATATCGCCCTTGAAGCCGACGAAGGCGTCCGGGTCCACGCGCAGCGGGTGCGCCGGCGTCACTTCCAGCATGATGAGGTTGCCGCGCGAAATGACGGCCAGGTTGCCGTGGCCTTCGACGGTGGTGGAAAACAGGCCCTGGCCCGAACTGGCGCCGCGCAAGCCGGCAAAGCTCGTGCCCGTCTTCAGGCTCGTGTCGTAGGCCAGCAGGCTGCTGCTTTCGATGGTCAGCTTTTCGCCCGTCAACGGGATAACGGTGATCTCGGCCGCATTCTGCGCGAAAAACACGGTGCCCGTGCCGGCGGCCTGCATCACCTGCATGCCTTCGTTCGTCACCTTGCGCTTGAGCGCGCCGAAGATCCCCTCGCCGCCGAGCAGGGATTTTTCAAATTTGATGCTGCCCGTATAGGCGACCATGGCGCCGGCAATGGCCAGCACTTTTTCATCCTGCAGGCGCACTTCCAGCAGGCGGTCGGTATTGGTGCGGAAACTGGTCACGCGCGACTCCCCAAGAATGCCAGGGCACAAAGCCATGGCTGTTCGACAAGATACCGGGGCGATGTGCGCCGCGCAAGCGCTATTCCTCCCGAACGGGGGGTGTCAAATAAAAAAGGCGTGCCCGGAGGCACGCCTTGCGCTCACACCTGCAGCGGATTACTCGGCCAGCACCGGCCTGGCGCCGCGCGCGTTCTGGAACAGCGGCACGGGATCATTGGTATTAACCTCGACCACCGTGACGCCCTGCACCACGCCAGCCACCTGGTAGCCGACGGCGCCCAGGTGGCGCTTGCCTTCGGCCAGGTTGGACCAGCTCAGCGAGACGGAAGCCGTGCCGCCCGTGAAGGCCGTGCCCGGCATCAGCGCCTTAAAGCTGCCGTTGGACAAGCCCGGCGCCAGCACCCACGACGACAAGGTGTAATCGGCCTGGCCGTTTTGCGGCGCGAATCCGATCACGCACACCTTGTAGGTGCCAGCGGCGGGCAGGCGCAGTTCCACTTGCTCATTGGAACTTTCGTTGCCGCTGCTGCCGACCAGCACATTGGCGGCGTTGTAGACCTCCATGTCCATGTCGGTATTCGCGCCGCCCGTCGTTTCCGCGTCGTACGTGGCGAAGCGCGCCGCCAGAGTACCGGCCGGTATCACCACGTTGTGCACGTTCACGCCCGTGGCGCCGCCGGCCTTGCAGGCGGCCGATGCGGCAGCGCCCGTCGATGCCTGGCCGATCGTGCGCGTTTCACGCACGGCTTCGACCAGACCCGACTTGACGCCGACCAGCGCACCCGAGAAGCCCGTGCCCAGGGTCAGCACCTTGCTGCCCGTGGCCGCTTCGCTGCTGACCAGCGGAATGGCGGCCAGCGAGGTGCCGCGCGCCGTCAGCGGGCTGCGCACCGTGTGCGTGCCATCGGTCCAGCTCAAGGCGCCGTACGTCCAGGTATTGGCCGGCGCCGTGGTGCGCGTCAGCTTGACCTGGTACTGGCCCTTGGCGCCCGGAGCCAGGTTCAGGCTGGTTGGCGTCACCGCCACCGTGTAGCCGGGCAGGCTGGCCGAGACGGTGTAGACGGCGCTGCCGGCGCCCACGTTCGTCACCGTGCGCGTCAGGGTTTGCGTGCCCAGCACATTGGCCGCCGTCAGCGACGCCAGGTTCAGGTTGTAGGCAGCGATGCTGCCGATGGCCTGGCACGTGGCGGCGCTGTAGACCTTCAGGTTCAGGCCGCACAGGAAGCGCGCATAGTCGATTTCCGACATGTCGTACACGAGGCCGGGATCGGCCGCGCTGTTCGGCGCGATGTGGCCGGCGCCCTGGCCCCACGGCAGCTGGCCCGAGTTCTTCGCCGTGGCATCCCACGACACGGAACCGTTCAAGCCGTCCGAATAGGTGCTGAAGGCCGTCGTCATCAGCGCCGACTTGATGGCCGCAGGCGACCAGTCCGGATGCTGCTGCTTGAGCAGTGCCGCCACGCCCGCCACGTGCGGGCTGGCCATCGAGGTGCCGGAATAGAAATCCCACTCGGCCGCCGGCGCCACGCCGCCCGCTGCCACGGCATCGCGCTGCGCCTGCGTCAGGTCGGCCGTCACACCGGCCAGCACGTTGGTGCCGGGCGCCGACAGGTCCGGTTTCAGGATGTTCGCGTTGGCCACGTTCGGGCCGCGCGACGAACGGTCGCTGACGATCGGCGCCAGCACCGTGGTGTCCGGTATCGTATGCACCTCGTCCAGCGCCGCCGTGCCGTCGGGCGTCGCCGCCATGAAAGCCTTCAGCGCGTCGCCCTGCGCCTGCGCCAGGTGCACGGTCGACAGCGCATGCGCCTGGTTGAGGATGGTGTTGGCGCCACCGGCCACGTTGGCGATGATCACGCCCGCCGCACCGGCCGTCTTGGCGTTCGCGCTCTTGTTGACCAGCACGTTGCCGCCACGGTCGCACACCAGCACCTTGCCCGCCACTTTCGCCGGGTCCAGGTAGGCCGACGTGGCATCGGCCACGCCGAAGCAGCGCAGCAGGTTGACATCCGTCGGCAGCACGCCGGCCAGGCCCGCGTCGCGCGCCTGGATCAGCGGCAGCGCCGGCGTCTTCGCATTGCTCGATGCGCCTTCCAGCTTCGTGCCGCTGCTGAGGATCACGTTGGCCGCGTACAGGCGGTTGTGGGTGGAATTGGCCACCGTCGCCAGCCAGGGGCTGATGTGCGACACGGGCGCCGGCACGTCCGGTGCGGGCGTGGCCGGGCCGGAATTGCCGCCGGACGTAGCCACGAAGACACCGGCGGCCGCCGCGCCGAGGAAGGCCACTTCCGTCGGTTCGTCGAAGGCGCCGCCGCCCGCGTTCGGGCCGATGGAGAAGTTGATGACGTTGACGCCATCCTTGACCGCCTGGTCGATGGCGGCCACGCTGTCGGCCGTGGCGCAACCGTTGCGGCCCGTCGAAGCAGCCGTCCAGCACACTTTATAGGCGGCGATGCGGGCGCGCGGCGCCATGCCCGAAGCCTTGCCCAGCGATACGCCGTTCGAGGTGGCCAGGGCGCCGTTGTTGCCGCCCGCCGTGGACGCCGTGTGCGTGCCATGGCCGCCGTGTCCCGTCAGGCCGGCGACGGAATCGCGCGGCGACAGGAATTCCGTCCAGTGCAGCGCTGACGTGGCGGCGCGGTAGTAGCGCGCGCCGATCAGCTTGTTGTTGCAATTCTCGGCGCCAAAGCCTTCGCCCGTCTGGCAAGTACCCTGCCAGCTGGCGGGCGGCGCGCCGTACACGACGTTGTTGCCGCTGTGGCTGGGCACGCCGTTCTCGTCGAGGCGGTCGGCAAAGGCCGTGTTCTCGGGCCAGATGCCGCTGTCGACGATGCCGATGATGATGTCTTCACCCGCGTGCGCCTTGCCGCCCAGCTGCTCCCAGATGCCGCCCGGCTTGTCCAGGCCCAGGAAGCTGGGCGTGTAGCTGGTGTCGAGCTGCAGGATGGAGTCGGCGCTGATGCTGGCCACGCCGCTGTTTTTCTTCAGGGCCCGCACTTCATCGTCCGTCAGCAAGGCGGAAAAGCCGTTGAAGACGACGCTGTACTGGTGCGTGATTTCGGCCGCGCTGACGGTGCCGGCCACGGCGGCCTGTTTGGTGTCGAGGTAGTTCAGGTAAGCCTGCACGTCGGCGGCGCCCACATTGATGCGCGCGCCCGGGGCGGGCTTGGTGGCGGCCAGACCGTCGACCTGGCCCGTATAGGTGGCGGCCGGCTTGTCGACCAGCTGCACGATGTAGGAGCGGCGTTCCTGAGCCTGGGCCGCTTGCGCCAGGCTGGCGGCCAGCAGGAGAATACCGAGCGAAACGGGACGTAATTTCATCTTACGCTCCTTGCACGGTGGAGGCGGCGAACTTGCCGGTGCGGCGGCGCGACAGCATGCCGATGGCGCCCAGGCCGGCCAGCATCAGCATGTAGGTCGACGGTTCCGGCACGGCGCTGATGTTGATATTGTCGAGCGCGAACTGGCCCTGGTTGAAGGCGGGGAAATCGAGGGAATTGCTGCACGCGCCCGTATCGTTGAAGATGCACGCATTGAAGGTCAGGCCCGTAAACGCATAGTTGCTGAAGCCCGCCAGCAGCGAAGCGCTCTGGAAATGGTAATTGCCGTCGCTGCCCTGGCCCGGAAACGCCAGCGAGGTGCTGATCACCTGGCCGTCGCTCAAGGTGCCGTTCAGCTGCAGCTGGCCCCAATTCTGGTTGGGCAAGCCGGACACGGGGGCGATGAAGGAATAATCGAAGCCGGCCAGGGTGAATGCCTGGCGGTCGGCGCGCGAGAAATTCACGCCGCCATCGTTGAGAATGGCCAGGTAATTGCCGGTGGCGCCCTGCGGGCAGGCGGCGATATCGCACGACGAGCCCACGCGGCCATTGAGGATGGCGCCCACGCCGCTGACGCCGCCGCCGGCCGCCGTGGTCGGATCGGCCAGGAACAGCAGGTTGTAGCTCGCCGTATTGAGCGTCTGGCCGCTTTCAAAGACATCGGGGCGCAAGTTGTCGAAAGTCAGGACACCAGCCATGGCCGGCGCCGAGGCCAGCACGGACAAGCCGGCCAGCGCGGCAAGGACGGTGGCGCGACCGCGGATAGCGGACGGATTGACGGTGGCGGGCGATACCCGCGCATGTGATAAACGATTCATTCTATTCCCTTGATTGTTGTGGATAGATAGGTCGGCAGGTCTGACGCCCGCTTTCAGCTTTTTCACAAAAGTGTCAACAAATATAGCAAATCGCATAAAACAAATATCATATTTTTAATATCATTTATTTATTTTTTATCTAGGTCCGCGAAACTTTGTTTTGTTTTATCTATGAAAGCTTGAGCAATCTCAACGTTACATCTGAACAACAATCCATCGCACTGCAGACGTGCGCGCCAGCGTGCGGGCGCAACTTCGGATAAGCTCGAAAACCGCGCCTGCCGCGCCCTCCTCTCCGTCACATCGCGGTACACCTGTTCCATCCTGGAACACTTGCCCGTCCCCCTGCGCAACGCATGACGCGTCCCGTCGCGCCACTGCGCCGATGGCATGAAGCTTGCACAACCAGAAGATCGACCATGCCCGGGGAGCAGCACCATGCAACACGACCAACTGGCCGCCAGCGGCCGCACAGGCACGCGCCCGGTCCGGCGCAACATCATGTGCTGCGCCCTGGCGCTGGCTTTTTTCCTGCTGGCCGCCAGGCTGGACCTGGCCGAACGGCTGACGCAGGCATTCGCGCGGCAGGAACACTTGCAGCTCGATGAACTGGTCCTGAGCCTGCTGGTGCTGGTACTGGCGCTGGCCGGCCTTGCCGTGCGGCGGGAACGCCAGGTGGCGTTGCTGCTGGCGCAGAACCGCGCCCTGACGCAGCGCCTGCTGCGCGCGCAGGAAGAGGAGCGCTGCGCGCTGGCGCGCGAACTGCACGATGAAGTGGGACAGGATTGCACGGCCATCCGCGCGGCCGCCAGCTACATCCTGCGCGCCGGCGCAAGCGACCAGGCAAACGTGCAGGCGTGCGCCGCCAGCATCGCCCGCTCCTCGGAAGCGCTGCATGCGATGGTGCGCACCATGCTGCGCCGGCTGCGCCCGCCCGTGCTCGACAGCCTGGGCCTGGAAGCGGCCCTGCAGGCGCTGTGCGACAGCTGGGCGCAGCAGCACGGCATCGCCTGCCATTTCACACCGCACGCCATCCCCATCGGCCTCGACGACAGCACCGCCACCGCCATCTACCGCCTGGTGCAGGAAGGCTTGACGAACGTGGCGCGCCACGCGGGGGCCGACCGTGCCACGGTGGAATTGCGCGCCGATGCGCACGGCTTGCTGCACCTGGCCATCGAAGACAATGGCCAGGGTTTGCGCCAGGACGCGCAGCAGGAATCCGGTTTCGGCATGCTGGGCATGCGCGAGCGCGTGGCGGGCTTGCGCGGCCATATCCGCTGGATCAGCGCGCTGGACAACGGCTTGCGCATCGAAGTGGCCCTGGCCGCCCGGTGCGCGGCATGAGCGCCATGAACGGCAACATGCGGCCGATCCGCGTGATGCTGGTGGACGACCATCCCGTGGTGCGCACGGGCTACCGCCGCCTGCTGGAACAGGGCGGCGACATCGCCGTCGTGGCCGAGGCGGGCAATGGCGAAACGGCGTATGGCTTGTACCAGGAGCAGGCGCCCGACGTCTGCGTGACGGATTTGTCCATGCCCGGCATCGGCGGCCTGGAATTGCTGCGCAAGCTGCTCGCGCGCGATGCGGCTGCCCGCGTGCTGGTATTCAGCATGCACGACACGCCGCAGCTGATCGCGCGCGCGTTTGACGGCGGCGCCTGCGGCTTCGTCAGCAAGCAAGCCGACCCGGAACACCTGGTCGACGCCGTGCGCGCCGCCCACGCGGGCCGGCGCTACCTGGACCCGCACAGCGCGCCCGGCGTGCTGCAGGGCGCAGCCAGCGCGGAAGCGCAGCGCTTGAGCAGCCTGAGCCAGCGTGAATTCGAAATCTTCCGCCTGCTGGCCGAAGGCCGCAGCGCCGCCGACTGCGCCCGCCTGCTGCACGTGAGCAGCAAGACGGTGGCCAACCACCAGACCTGCATCAAGGAAAAGCTCGACGTGCCCGGCCCCGCCGCCCTCGTCCACCTGGCGCTGCGCAACAGCATCATCGAGCAGCGCCAGCCCTGACCCGTTAAAACGCGTAACGCACGCCCACATTCACGCTGCGCGGCGCGCCTGCCGCATAGAACGTCGCGTTGACCATCGGATAGTCGCCATTCACGGCGGGCAGCGGGCGGGCGGCGAAATTGCCGTTGGCATCGAACCCCGTCGCGCCCAGCTGGGCCGCCGTCGCGTACTTGCGGTCGAACAAGTTATTTACTTGGGCAAATACGCTGAGGCGGGGCGTCAGCTGGTACTTGCCGTTCAGCTCGACCACGGCGTAGCCGGCGCTCTTGCCCGGCCCCAGGTAGGACGGGCCGCCCGCCTGGTGGCCATTGTTTTCATTGCCGCGCGCGTAGGCGCTCGACACGGCCGTCATGGCCAGGCCCACCGTCCAGTCGCGTCCGCCCTCGTAATCCACGTGCGCCTTCAGGATATGGCTGGGCGTCAGGGGAATGCGGTTACCAGGCATGATGACGATATTGCCTTCCAGGCCGGGCGCCGCCGCATCGCTGCTGCTGTTGGCGCTGCCGTTGACCACTTCGCGGCTTTGATACGTGGCCTGCAGCCACGTGTAGTTGACGCCGAAGTCCAGCGCGCCCGCCTTGCCATCAAGCGCCAGTTCCACGCCCTGGTGCCGCGTCTTGCCGAAATTCTTGAAGTAGCCGAAACCCGCCTGGTTGTCGGCCACGAACAGGATGTCGTCGTGGTTTTCTGCGCGGAATACGCCCGCGCTCCAACGGGCCACGCTGGCGAACGTGCCGCGCACGCCCGCTTCCCACGTCTTCGTCACCACCTGCTTCAAGGGCGGGTCGCCCGCCATGGCGTTGGGCAGGCGGCACGGGTTTTCCGGGTCGGCGCAACCGAGTTCGATGGCCGTCGGCGTGCGGCTGCCTTCGTTGTAGCCGAGGTAGGCGCTCACGCCTGCGGCTGGCGCATAGGCCAGGCCGATGGCGGGATTGAAGCGGCTGAAACGGTGGTCGCCATCGAGCGAGCCGCCGCCGCCGCCGGGCGTGATGGCGTCGCGGTTGCGCACGGTGCTGCGGTTGTAGCGGCCCGAGACGGTCAAGGTCAGATCTTGAGTGAACGCCATGCTGTCGCTCGCATACACGCTCCACGTACGCATGCGCCCGCTCAAGTCGACCCGGTTGTCCACGGGCGTGCCATCGTCATCGATTTCCGTGCCGTCGGCAAAGAAGTTCACGGGCGTGATGCTGCGGTCCGGATTCAGATAGCCGAACTGGCTGGTCTGGCGGAACGTGGCGTGGCTCACGTCGTAGGCGGCACCGGCCGTGACCGTATGGCGCACTCCCGCCACGTCGGCCAGCGCGGTGAACTGGCCCGAAAACCCATAGTTTTCCTGCTGCGTATGGCTGCGGTTGATCATGCCGTTGCATTTTTCGGCCGGCTCATCGTTCAGCAGCACGTTGGCGATGCAGCGCCATTTGGGGAAAGGCGTGTTGGACGCGTTCGCCCCGCTGGCGGGAAAGCCCGTGTAGCCGGCCGCCGCCAGCGCCGCGCGCTCGGCCGCGCCGGGCTGGTAGACGGACTGGTCGAGCGACTCGTCGTTCAGGTCGCCGTTAAACGTGTGCGTGTCGATCTTGCGGTAATACACATTGCCGGACAATAGCAAGGCCGTGCTGGCCTGGTGCTTGCCCGTCACGTTCAACAGGGTCGACTTGTTTTCCGTCAAGTCCGGCTTGGTGTAGACGCTGCGGTAATCGCGCGCCAGCATGCGCTGTTCCTGCAAGCCATTGCCCGTCAGCGCATTGTCCGCGTGGGACACGGTGGCGGCAATGTCCGTGCGCGCATCGCCCCAGCCCAGCTTGCCAAACACCTGGCGCACGTCGGACGGCGAATCGTCGCGCCAGCCCTCTTCCTTGAAACGGTTGCCCGTCACGTACCAGTGCCAGCCCTGCGCATTGCTGCCGCCATGCTCGGCCTCCACGGCGCGGCGCTGGTGCGAACCCAGGCGCGCCTCGATGGCGGTGCCGGGACTGCTGCGGCCATCCTTGGTCTGCAGGGCCAGCGCGCCGCCCAGGGTGTTCAGGCCGAACAGGGGATTCGAGCCCGGCATCAGGGTCAGCGACCCGATGGCCATGCGCGGGATCAGGTCCCAGCTGACGACGTCGCCGAACGGCTGGTTCAGTCGCATGCCGTCGAGGTAGACGGACAGGCCCTGGGGCGTGCCAAGCAAGGGCGAGGCCGTGTAGCCGCGGTAGCTGACGTCGGGCTGGAACGGATTGTTCTGCACCTCGTTCACATACACGCTGCCCAGGTTGCGGCGCAGGAAAGCGGAAATGTCGAGCGCGCCGCTGCGGGCGATCTGCTGCGCGCTGGCCGTCTGCACGGGCGCGGCCAGGGTATCGCGCGGCTGCTCCACGGTGGGCAGCGGCATGCTGCCCGTAATGATGACGGTGGGCAAGTCGCCCGAAGCGGCCAGGTGCGCGTCCAGGCTGGCGGCAGCCGGTTCGGCGGCCTGCGCCTGGCACAGTGCCATGGCGGCGGCCGCAAATAAAGTCAGTTTCATGCTGGTCCCCAGTGGTTTTATCGTGGTTTTTATTACTGTCCAGTATCGGACAGCCACCGGGTGATGGACTAGGGAAAAACTCCCGCCGTGCGGGGGACTAGCGTTGCAAGGGCAAATAACTCTGTTTGAGCTGGCGCAAGACAAAGCTCGATTTGCTGTGGCGGATGCCGGGAATTTTATACAGGCGCTCGCGCAGCAGGCGTTCGTAGTCGCGCGTGTCGCTCACGGCGATGCGCAGGTAGTAATCGTAGTCGCCGGAGACGAGAAACGCTTCCAGCACTTCCGGGATCATGGCCAGCGCGTGGCCGAACTCGAACAGCGCCTGGTCGGAATGGTCGTCCAGGGTCACTTGCACGATGACGGTATCGGCCAGTCCCACCTTGGCCGCGTTGACGTTCACCGTGTAGCCCTCGATGACGCCATCGTCTTCCATGCGCTTGATGCGCGCCCAGCACGGCGACGACGTCAGGCCCACCTTGGCGCTCAGGTCATGCAGGCTGATGCGGGCATCCTGCTGCAGGGCAGTCAGGATGGCGAGGTCGAATTTATCCAGTTTCATTCTGCTTTTCCCTATTATTTCAGCAAATTTTGCTTAAATATGCATTTTATACGAGAAAACCAGCAGCCTTTTCTGCGCCAGCAAGCAGAAAATAGGCACATGAAACCCGATCCCGCTCCCCTCCTCGCCCCGCCCTCCGACACCGCCGCGCCACGCAATGGCGCCAGCGTCCTGATCGACACCCTGCTGGCGCTGGGCGTCGATACCGTCTTCGGCTATCCGGGCGGCGCCGTGCTGCCCCTGTACGACGCGCTGCATGCCCAGCCCCGTCTGCGCCATGTGCTGGTGCGCCACGAACAGGCAGCCGTGCACGCGGCCGAAGGCTATGCGCGCAGCACGGGACGGCCCGGCGTCGTCTTCGTCACGTCCGGCCCCGGCATGAGCAATACCACCACGGGCTTGCTCGACGCCCTGTGCGATTCGGTGCCCGTCATCTGCATCAGCGGCCAGGTGGCCACCACCAGCATCGGCACGAACGCCTTCCAGGAATGCGACGCGCTGGGCATTTCGCGCCCCGTCACCAAGTGGAACCGGCAAATCCGGTCGGCCGAGGACACGGCGGCCGTCGTGCACGAAGCGCACGCGCAAGCCACGCAGGGCCGGCCCGGCCCCGTGCTGGTCGATTTCCCCAAGGATATGCAACTGGCGCCCGTCACGCAGCACACGCCGCTGCCGCCCGCCGCCACAACCCCTGCCGCGCCCCTGCCGCAGCTCGCCGACCTGGAACGGGCCGCCAGCCTGATCGCCGGCGCGCGCCAGCCCGTGTTCTATGGCGGCGGGGGACTCGTCAATTCCGGCCTCGATGCCTGCGCCGCATTTGGGCAGCTGGTCAAGCTGGCGGCCGCGCCCTGCACCTTGACCCTGCTGGGCCTGGGCGCCTTTCCCGCCGCGCACCCTGCCTTCCTGGGCATGCTGGGCATGCACGGCACGCTGGAAGCGAACCTGGCCATGCACCATGCGGACCTGGTCGTCTGCGTGGGCGCCCGCTTCGACGACCGGGTGACGGGCCGCCTGGATGCCTTCTGCCCCGGCGCGAAAATCATCCACGTCGATATCGATCCGGCGTCCATACACAAGGTGGTGCGCGCCGACGTGGCCCTGCGCGGCGATTGCGCGCCCGTGCTGGCCGCCTTGCTGGCGCAGCTGCGCGGACGCCTGCTGGCGGACCGCCAGCCGTGGTGGCAGCGCATCGACGGCTGGCGCGCGCAGGACAGCCTGGCGTTCGACGACACGCCGCAGGTGATCGCGCCGCAGGCGCTGATGCGGCGCCTGCAGGTGGCGCTGGACAGTATGGATGGCGGCGACGCCATCGTCTCCACCGACGTGGGCCAGCACCAGATGTGGGCGGCGCAGCACTTGCGCTTCGCGCAGCCGCGCCGCTGGCTGACCTCGGGCGGCGCCGGCACCATGGGGTATGGCTTGCCGGCCGCCATCGGCGCGCAGGTCGCCCATCCCCACAAGCGCGTCGTGTGCGTCAGCGGCGACGCCTCGATTCTGATGAATATCCAGGAACTGGCCACCGCCGTGCAGCACCGCCTGCCCGTGAAAGTGGTGCTGTCGAACAATGGCTACATGGGCATGGTGCGCCAGTGGCAAGAACTCATCCATGGCGGGCGCTACAGCCACAGCTACACGGAAGCGCTGCCCGATTTCGTCGCGCTGGCACGCGCGTTCGGCTGGCAGGCGCACACGGTGAGCCGGCGCGAGGAACTCGACGCAGCGCTGGCGGCCTGCCTGGCATCCGAGGGGCCCTACTTCCTCGACGTGCGCGTGCATGGCGCGGAAAACTGCTTCCCCATGCTGGCGCCCGGCGCGGGCCACCATGAGGTGACCTTATCCAAAGGAAATGTGTACAGCGAACGGTAGGTCGGATTACGCGAGGCGAGGCCGCGCTAATCCGACCTACGTCCAGATCCTGTAGATCCAGTAGCTCTCGTCGTCGCGGATGGCGCGCGCCAGCTCGGTAGGACTCAAGCCCGTGATTTCGCGCGTCTCGCGGCAGAAATGGGCCTGGTCGGCGTAACCGCCGCTGGCGGCGATATCGGACCAGGACACCGTGCCTTGCAGGATGGCGCCACGCTCGTCGAGAAACAGCTGTTCCGCGCGGCGCATGCGGCGCAAGGTGCGCATGGGCTGGCCGGCCCATGCCTTGATGCGGCGCTCGATATTGCGCGCGCCGCTGGCCAGGCCCGTCGATGCCGCCTGCACGCCCAGGCGGCGCACCCAGTCCTGCACGGCGCCGGCCGGATGGTCGCCGCTCTTGCGCGCCGCCTGCCAGCGCGGGGCCAGGAAATCTTCCACCAGGCGCATGCGGACGTCATCATCGGGCGCGGCCAGCACGGCGTCCGACAGGGCCAGCCAGTCGGCGCCAAACACGGCATCGAGCGGGCGGAACTGGTCCAGCAAGGCATCCATCGATACGCCCGTCAACGCATGCAGGGCGGCCGGGTAAAACATCACGACAAACGTGTGCACGGGGCCGGGGTTATAGCTGACCAGCGGATACGAACGGGGGCCGCCGAACAGCGCGGGCGGCATGCGCACGTCCGGCAGCGACAGGCCCGGCGCGGCCGCTTCCACCTCGCCCGCGACGGTCCAGATGATGCTGCACATGGGCACGGCAGGAAAGCGGTTCAGGCGCTGGGACGACGGCAAGGGCGCGCAGCCCATGGTGTTGCGCACGAGCATGGCCCGCACGCAGGAGGCGAGCGCGGTGCGCGGCGCGATCAGGCGCGTGACGGGTGCGGGAGTCGGTGTGGAAGCCATGGCGGCCATTGTAGCGGGATTTTTTTGCTGCGCCACGCTGTCGTAAACGTTCAATACACGGGGACCGCAAGCGCGTAGAGTACGGTTATTGTTGCAAGCAATCCTCATACTTTCACCGTATCGACAGGAGATGTTCATGCCGCCACTCGACCACGCCGCCGCGCCCGCCATCGCGCGGCCCTTGCGCCAGATCCGCCGCCTGCCGGGGCCGTTCGCCCTGCCCATCGTCGGCAACAGCCTGCAGATCAAGCTCACGCGCATCCACCGCGACGTGGAAGAGTGGGTACAGCGCTACGGTCCCTTCATGCGCGCCTGGTTCGGCCGCACCCTGGTGCTGGTGGTGGCCGACAGCGAGGCCGTCGGCGCCGTGCTGCGCGACCGGCCCGACGGTTTCCGCCGCCCCCTGAGCAGCTCCGTCGTCTCCGACGAAATGGGCGGCGTGCCCGGCCTGTTCCTGGCCGAGGGCACGGAGTGGCGCAACCAGCGCCGCATGGTCATGGCCGGCATGGCGCCCGGCGCCATCAAGGCGTATTTCCCCGCGCTGGTGACGGTGGCCCAGCGCCTGCAGCGGCGCTGGCATCTTGCCGCCACGCAAGGCCAGGCCATCGACCTCGATGGCGACCTGAAACGCTACACGGTCGACATCATCGCCGGCCTGGCCTTCGGCACGGAAGTCAACACGCTCGAATCGGGCGAGGACGTGATCCAGCGCCACATGGATGACATCCTGCCCGCCGTGGCGCGGCGCAGCCTGTCCATGTTCCCGTACTGGCGCTACGTGAAACTGCCCGTCGACCGGCGCCTGGACCGCGACGTGGCGGCCCTGTCCGCCGCCGTGGCCGGCCTGGTGCAGCAGGCGCGCACGCGCATGGCGCACGACCCGGCACGGCGCGAGCGTCCGCCCAACCTGCTCGAAGCGATGATCGCCGCCGCCGACCTGGAAGGCAGCGGCGTGAGCGACCGCAACGTGGCCGGCAATGTGCTGACCATGCTGCTGGCCGGCGAAGACACGACGGCCAACACGGTGTCCTGGATGATCTATCTGTTGCAGCGCCATCCGCATACCCTGGCCCGGGCGCGCGAAGAAGTGCGGCGCGTGGCGCCCGACGCGGCCCGCTTCACGATCGAGCAGATGGATAGCCTCGACTACCTGGGCGCGTGCGCCAGCGAAGCCATGCGCCTGAAACCCGTGGCGCCGTTCCTGCCCGTGGAGGCGCTGCGCGACACGGTGATCGGCGATATCGCCGTGCCGGCCGGCACATTGGTGTGGTGCGTGATGCGCCACGACACGGTGTCCGATGCGCACTTTCCCGACGCGCAGGCGTTCCAGCCCGAACGCTGGCTGGCCGAGGGCGGCGAGGCAAACAACAAGCGCGCGTCGATGCCCTTCGGCGCCGGCTTGCGCACGTGCCCGGGCCGCTATCTGGCCTTGTTGGAAATCAAGATCGCCATGGCCATGCTGCTGGGCAGCTTCGACATCGCCGGCGTCGACACGCCCGATGGCGGCGAGGCGCAGGAACTGATGGGGTTTGTCATGTCGCCCATCGGCTTGACGATGCGCCTTGCGCGGCCGCAGTGATACCATGGGGGAAATCCCATACACGTGACTCCCCCATGACCATCCGCCTGGAATCGCCGCAGCAAGCCGACGTGCAAACCCTGATCGCCGAGCTTGATGCCTATCAACAAACCCTGTATCCGGCCGAGTGCGTCTACTCGCTGGACCTGGCATCGTTGCCGCCCGATACCCTGCTGTTTGCCGTCGCCCGCGATGCGGCAGGCGCGGCGCGCGCCTGCGGCGCCATCGTCGTTACGCCCGATTTCGGCGAGCTCAAGCGCATGTACGTGCACCCGGACAGCCGTGGCCAGGGCCTGGCGAAACGCTTGCTGGCCTTGCTGGAAGAACAGGCGCTGGCGCGCGGCTGCCGCTTGCTGACCCTGGAAACGGGCATCCACCAGCCCGACGCCATCTCCCTGTACGCGCGCCACGGCTACCAGCGGCGGGGACCGTACGGCGACTATCCCGATGATCCGTTCAGTGTCTTCATGGAAAAACCGTTGCAGGCGGCAGCATGAACGCGCCCGCCGACAGCCTGCTCGACATCCGCGCGCGCCTGCGCGCCTTTGCCAGCGAACGCGACTGGGACCAGTTCCACACGCCGAAAAACCTGGCCATGGCCCTGTCCGTGGAAGTGGCGGAACTGGTGGAACACTACCAGTGGCTGCCCACGGGCGCCGATGGCGAACTGGACGAGGCGAAGCGCACGGGCATCCGCCATGAACTGGCCGACGTGTTGATGTACCTGGTGCGCCTGGCCGACAAGAGCGGCGTCGACCTGCATGGCGCCGTGCTGGAAAAGATGGCACTCAATGCGCAGAAATACCCGGCGCAGCAGGTGCGCGGCGACGCGCGCAAATATAGCGCATACTGATCCCCCCCATCCGTGCGTGGCTGCCGCGCGAAAAGGCGTAGCATTCAGGCATGCGTATTCATCTCTCACTGCTGCTCGCTTGCCTGCTCCACGTCCCTGTTGCGCTGGCGCAAACTGCGCCCGTGCCGCAAGTGAAGGTGGACGCCACGCGCGACCCCGTCGATAAATCCTACCGCAAGATGCTGCAGGGCGTGGACCGCTTCGAGCGCGACCATGCGCTGGCGCCGCAGGCCGTGCTGCGTTTCCGTTTGCTGCCGCGCCAGCCGGGCGTGGACATGACGGGCGTGCAGCTGCGCATCGCCGGCGACACGGTCAGCATCCCCCTGCCCTTGGCCGAGGACAACAGCTTTGCCCCCGTGCGCAATGCGCAAGCGGCGCGCGAAGATGCCGTGCTGATCGCCAACCGCAAGGCCACGACCATGAGCTGGCGCGCCCAGGTCATCACGCCCGGCTTGCCGCCCGGCACGCGGCGCCTGGGCGACTTGCGCCTGGAATGCCGCGCCGGCATGGATTCGGGCCTGATCTCGAACGACCCGCAAATCATCGCCTGGCTGTCCAGCATGCTCTACAGCACGGACAAGGTGTGTTCCGAGCCCGATGGCAATTATCTGTTCTTCACGGAGCGCCCCCTGTTCGGCGTCACCCTCGTGCACGGCGAACGCCGGCTGGCCCTGCCGTTCACCATGCTGTACGCGGGCGGCGAGCAGACGCCCGCTTCGCTGCCCTATTGCGATTGCCAAGTCTTGCTTGACCGCACGTATTACGCCCCCCTGTGGGACCAAAACTGGCCGGACGACACCCTGCTGGAATTTACTTACATGGACGAGGTGGCGCCATGAAGGGCCTTTCGCTGATCGTGCTGATGCTGCTGGCCGCCTGCTCCGGCACGCGCGCCTTGCAGGCCAGCAAGAATGTCCCGTACGCCACCCTGGAGCAGGTGGTGCAAGCAGGCAGCAGCACGCGCGAACAGGTGCGCGCGGCGCTGGGAGACAGCACCTCGATTCGTTTCGACAGCGGCAATGAAGTGTGGATGTACACGTATCCGGCGGCCTCGGGCGCGCAGGGCGAATATGTGATTCTGTTTGGCGGGGATGGGGTGGTGCGGAAGGTGC
This sequence comes from Janthinobacterium violaceinigrum, assembly GCF_009208555.1. Taxonomy (GTDB): domain Bacteria; phylum Pseudomonadota; class Gammaproteobacteria; order Burkholderiales; family Burkholderiaceae_D; genus Janthinobacterium; species Janthinobacterium violaceinigrum. The sequence continues at coordinate 63,752 of NZ_WFLI01000026.1, forward strand.
GCAGCGGCGAGGTGTACCGGGTGAAGAAGTAAGAGTAAGCCCACAGACAAAACCCGGGGGGAATGCTCCCAATGGGAAGCATTCCGGTCACGCAGTGACTGACCCCAGCCTTTCGCCGTTGTGGTAATTATCGAGCCTTCAGCAAGGCCCGCGACGCCACGCCGGCCGCCACGCTGGGGCTGCGGCCCACGCCGGCAGCCTTGCGCTTGGGCGACGCCTTCAGCTTGAAGATGCCGATCGACTGGGCCACGCTGTTGGTGCGCTGCGCCAGGTTGGTGGCGGCGGCAGCAGCCTGCTCCACCAGCGCCGCATTCTGCTGCGTGATGCCATCCATGTGGATGACGGCCTGGTTGACTTGTCCGATGCCCTGGTTCTGCTCGCGCGTGGTGGATGAAATCTCGTCCATCACTTCCGTCACCCTGGCCACCGAAGCGATCACTTCCGTCATGGTAGCGCCCGCATTGCTGGTCAGCACGCTGCCCGCATTCACGGTGGCGATCGAATGGTCGATCAGGTTTTTCACCTCTTTCGCGGCCGTTGCCGAGCGCTGTGCCAGGCTGCGCACTTCGCCGGCCACGACGGCAAAACCGCGGCCGTGCTCGCCCGCGCGGGCCGCTTCCACAGCCGCGTTCAAGGCCAGGATGTTCGTCTGGAAGGCGATACCGTCGATCAAGCCGATAATGTCGAGAATCTTGCGCGACGACGTGCTGATCTCATCCATCGTCGTGACCACTTCGCTGACGATGGTACCGCCCTTGGCGGCCACGGTGGACGCCTGCGCCGCCAGGTCGTTGGCCGTGGCCACGTGGTCGGCGCTGTTCTGTACGGTGGAGGTCAGCTCTTCCATGCTGGCCGCCGTCTGCTCGAGGCTGGACGCCTGCGATTCCGTGCGGCTGGACAAGTCCATATTACCTGTGGCAATTTCCGCCGTGGTGATGCGGATATCCTCGAAGTTGGCGCGCACGTCGCCGATGATGCTGTGCAAGTTGATGTTGGTCTGGCGCAAGGCGGCCATCAATTGACCCATGTCATCGTCGCGTACCTTGTCGATGACGCCCGTCAAGTCGCCGCCCGCCATCTTGCGCGCCACCGTGATGGCGTCGCCCAAGGGGGCGACGAGGGAATTGTGCAGATGCGCCCAGAAATACAGCATCAGCGCCACGGCCGCGGCGGCCGCGCCGCTGAGCCAGCTGCGCGTGGCCGTGCTCGTGTCGCCATCGATATTCCACACGGCGCAGCCGAGGATGGCCAGCACCACGCCAAAGACGATGCAATGCAGGGCCAGGTCCTGCGACAGGGTCAGCTTGCGCCATTCGGCCAGCTTGGCGGCCCAGCCCTGGCGCACGACGCGGCCATTGCGGATCGCCAGGTTGGCGCTATTGCCATCCTTGAAGCTTTTATACAGGGCTGCCGCTTCGTTGATCTGCTCGCGCGTGGGCTTGGTGCGCACGGACATATAGCCGATCGGGCGGCCGTTTTCGATGACGGGCGTGATGTTGGCGAAGACCCAGTAGAAATCGCCATTCTTGCAGCGGTTCTTGACCATGCCGGTCCAGGGCATGCCCGTCTTGATGGTGTCCCACAGGTCGGCAAACGCTTCGGCCGGCATATCGGGATGACGCAGGATATTCTGTGGTGCACCCAGCAGTTCCATTTCTGAAAAGCCGCTGACCTCAATGAAATACTGATTGGCGTAATTGATGTTTCCCTGTAAATCCGTAGTGGAAACAATCGTCATGCCTTCATTTAATACGTATTCATTTTGCGTGATAGGCGTATTGACCCGCATCGTCGCTCCTCTATTTTTTTCAACTAGCATAACAAAAACATAAAAACAATATACCACATCAAGCAGCCATGATATATCGCCTCGGCGACAGTGACGCTGGTCAAACAATTTAATAAAAGTCAATTATTTTATGTTTTAGGATTTATTTTGAATCAACTTGATTGATTTTATTGAAATTCAAAACTTTAATAACGTGCAGTATGAATAATTAATTAAATATTATTTATCGTTATCCGGTGCGAGAAACAAGCCGCATCTGCCGATTAAAAGATGGCAACGGCAATCCGATAGGAAAAACCCATGGCGCAGCCCTCCGCCCGGATAATGGAGCGATAAGGTTCATTTCTGAAGGGAAAATAAAAACTGGCGCGAGCGCGCCAGTGGGGGATGTGTCTCCAATCCGCGACACAGGCGCCGGAGCGCCTGCACGGGAATGGATGTCAGCTGTTACTTGTAGGTCTTGCGCGGTGGCGATTTCGGACGCGGTGGCGCAGGCTTGCGCTCCGTCGTGCCGTCATCCAGGCTGATGCGCAGTTTCTGGCCCGAGACCACGACCGATTTCAGGTGGTCGAGGATTTCCGGCGGCATGCCTTCCGGCAGGTCCAGCACGCTGTAGTTGTCAAAGATATCGATGCGGCCGATATGCTTGGCTTCCAGGTTCGCTTCGTTGGCGATGGCGCCAACGATGTTGCTTGGCGTTACGGCGTGCTCACGGCCCACTTCGATGCGGTAAGCCGTCACGCCGGGACGTGGACGCTCCTTCTTCGGCGCGCGCGGGGCCACTTCGCCCGCGTCCGCTGGCGCATCCTTGAACGCTGGCGCGGACTTGGCGGCAAACGGCTTGCGCGGCGCGGCTGGCGGCGCCAGGTCCGGCGCGTCGCCGTCGCGGCTGATGCGCAGCTGCTGGCCCGCCACCCACACGGTTTTCAGCTGGTCCAGCAATTCTTTCGGCATGCTGTCTGGCAAGTCCAGGACGCTGTAATCGTCATAGATTTCAATGCGGCCGATGTTTTTCGAATCGATGCCCGCCTCGTTGGCGATGGCGCCCACGATATTGCCTGGCTTCACGCCATGCTGATGACCTACCTCAATGCGGAAGGTTTGCATGCCGGCGTCGGCTGGACGTTGAATGCGTTCCTTTTTCGGGAAGGCCGGGCGTTCGCTGCGCTCGAAGCGGTCGCCCCGTTCCGGACGGTCGTTGCGTTCGAAGCGGTCTTGGCGCACTGGACGGTCGTCTTGCCACGTGGCTTGCTCGCGCGCCTTGTTCTTGTCCAGCAACAGAGGCACATTGCCACGCGCCATCTTCGCCAGGGCGGCGGCGATTTCGATGGCGGGAATGTTCTGTTCGCGTTCAAAATCTTCGATCAGCGACTGGAACTGCTCCAGTTCGCCCAGGGCCAGGGTTTCGCTGATCTGTTCCTTGAACTTGGCGATACGCACGTCGTTGACGGCCTGGATCGTTGGCAATTCCAGCATGCCGATCGGCTGGCGGGTCGAGCGTTCGATGGCTTTCAGCAAGTTCTTTTCACGCGGGGTGATGAACAAAATCGCTTCGCCGCTGCGGCCGGCGCGGCCCGTGCGGCCGATGCGGTGGGTATAGCTTTCCGGATCGTGCGGCACGTCGTAGTTGACGACGTGGCTGATGCGCTCGACGTCCAGGCCGCGGGCGGCCACGTCGGTGGCCACGAGGATGTCGATCTTACCGTCTTTCAACTGCTGAATCGTGCGCTCGCGCTGCGCCTGCTGGATATCGCCATTGATGGCGGCAGCCGAGAAGCCCCGTGCCTGCAGCTTGCTGGCCAGCTCTTCCGTGCCCAGCTTGGTGCGGGCGAAGATGATCATGCCGTCAAACGCTTCCGCTTCCAGGATGCGGGTCAGCGCGTCGAGCTTGTGCATGCCCGACACCAGCCAGTAGCGCTGGCGGATGTTGTCGGCCGTGCCCGTCTTGGCGGCAACCGTTACTTCGGCCGGGTTCACCAGGTAGGTCGTGGCGATGCGCTTGATGACGGAAGGCATGGTGGCCGAGAACAGCGCCGTTTGATGGCCTTCCGGTGTTTCTTGCAAGATGCGTTCGACATCGTCGATAAAGCCCATGCGCAGCATTTCATCGGCTTCGTCCAGCACCAGGGTCTTCAGCTTGGACAGGTCGAGCGAACCCTTGTCCAGGTGATCGATGACGCGGCCAGGGGTGCCGACGACGACGTGCACGCCGCGGCGCAGGGCCGACAGCTGCGGGCCGTAGCTTTGGCCGCCGTAGATCGGCAGCACGTGGAAGCCGGGGATGTGGGCAGCGTACACCTGGAACGCTTCGGCGACCTGGATGGCCAGTTCGCGCGTCGGTGCCAGGACCAAGGCTTGGGGTGAGCTTTGTTTCAGATCAATGCGCGACAGGATAGGCAAGGCGAAGGCGGCGGTCTTACCCGTGCCCGTTTGCGCCTGGCCCAGCACGTCGCGGTTAGCGAGCAATAATGGAATCGTGGCCGCCTGGATAGGCGACGGTGTTTCGTAACCGACATCCTTGAGCGCGCGAACCAGCGGCTCGCTCAGGTTAAGGTCGGAAAATAAGGAAATTGGTGTATCAGACATGAAATCACTCACAAGTTCGCTCGAATCGCCCAATGCGAAAGAGTGTATCTGCTAGTTTACTCTTTACTGGACCTTACCGGGTGGCTGCATGCCGCAGAACGCCGTTTTTTGCGCCATATCTACCGAAAAAAGGCAGAAAAATCGGCGATCCGCACGCATTTGGCGCGTGATTTTGCCAACATTAAACGATACACAACAATGTGCCGCCCGCGCCTGTTCTACACGGCAACAGAAACGGCGGGCGCCCCAATCCCATGGCGCCCGCCCCGTTTCAGGTGCGCAGGAACTCCAGCAAGTCCTCGTTCAGGCGGTCCTTGTGCGTCGTCGCCAGCCCGTGCGGCGCGCCCGCATACACGAGCAATTTGCTGCCGATGATGAGCTCGGCCGTGCGCCGCGCCGAGGCGGCGATGGGCACGATCTGATCGTCGTCGCCATGGATCACCAGGGTCGGCACGTCGAACCTGGCCAGGTCGCTGGTGAAATCCGTTTCCGAAAACTGCTTGATGCACAGATAGGCGGCCGGCATGCCCGCCTGCATGCCCTGCAGCCAGAAACTGTCGCGCACGCCCTGCGACGCGGTGGCGCCGGGACGGTTGTAGCCATAGAAAGCCTCGCTCAAGTCGCGGAAGAAGGCGCTGCGGTCGGCCTGCACGCCCGCGCGGATGCCGTCAAAGACGGAGAGCGGCAAGCCCAGCGGGTTGTCCGGCGTCTGCAGCATCAGCGGCGGCACGGCGCCCACGAGCACGGCGCCCGCCAGGCGCTGCGTGCCGTGCCGGCCGATGTAGCGCGCCACTTCGCCGCCGCCCGTCGAGTGGCCGACGAGGGTGGCGCCCGTCAAGTCCAGCGTGTCGATCAGGGCGGCCAGGTCGTCGGCATAGGTATCCATGTCGTTGCCGTCGAAGGGCTGGCTGGAGCGGCCGTGGCCGCGCCGGTCGTGCGCGATGACGCGATAGCCGTGCGACGCCAGATAAAACATCTGGTCTTCCCAGGCGTCGGACGACAGGGGCCAGCCGTGGCTGAAGACGACGGGCGGGCCGCTGCCCCAGTCCTTGTAGTAGATCAGGGTGCCGTCGGCGGTACGCAGGGTATTACTCGATTGCAAGTTAATGGCAGTCATGGAACGCTCCTTGTCGGTGGGCCAGCGGCCATTGTGGCCGCAATCGGCTCGCGCGCGCCGCGCGCTACGCCAGAGCATTGCGGTAGAGTAAGATTACCGCTGCTTTGCTTTCCCGTATTCACTTTTGGAGTTGTCATGCGCTTTCCCCTAGTCCTCGCCGCCAGCCTGTTCAGCACGGCCGCCCTCGCCCAACCGCTCGTTGCCGAAGCGCCCCTGCGCGCCCACCTGTCCTTCCTGGCCGACGATTTGCTCGAAGGACGGGGCACGGGCCAGCGCGGCGGCGACCTGGCCGTGCGCTACCTGGAAACCCAGGCAGCCGTGGCCGGCCTGCAGCCATTGCCGGATGGCACCTACCGCCAGGCGCTGACCATCGTCGGCAGCAAGGCCTTGCCATCGAGCACCGTGACGTTCAGCGCGGGCGGCAAGACCTTGTCTCCCGCCGTCGGCAAGGACATCGTCTTCGGCGCCGCCAATGGCCAGGAAAAAGTGGCGTTCGACGCGCCCGTCGTGTTTGCCGGCTACGGCATCCGCGCCCCCGAGGAAAACTGGGACGACTTCAAGGGCGTCGGCTTGAAGGGCAAGCTGGTGGTCATGATGGTCAACGACCCGCAGCCGACCGCCAGCGAGCCCAACCGCTTTGCCGGCAAGTCGCTGACCTACTACGGCCGCTGGGTCTACAAGTACGAGGAAGCGCTGCGCCAGGGCGCCGCCGGCGTCTTGCTGATCCACACGACCGCATCGGCGTCGTATCCGTGGTCCGTGCCGGCCAACGGTTTCGGCCATGAGCGCTTCAGCCTGGCTGGCGCTGGCAATGCGATGGAAGGCTGGCTGCAGGAAGACATGGCGCGCGCCCTGTTCCAGGCGGGCGGACAAGACCTGGATGCCTTGCGCGCGCAGGCGGAAACGCGCGCGTTCCGCCCCGTGGCCTTGAACGCCACGGTCAAGGTGGCGCTGAACAGCCAGATCCGCAGCATCGAGCAATTCAACGTGGCCGGCATCGTGCCCGGCACGGACCCGAAGCTGAAGGACGAGGCCGTCATTTACTCGGCCCACTGGGACCACCTGGGCAAGGATGACGAAGGCAGCGCCCGCTCAGGACAAAGCGATCACATCTACAACGGCGCCATCGACAACGCTTCGGGCGCGGCAGCGCTGCTGGCCATGGCCCAGGTTGCCGTCAAACAACCGGCGCGCCGCACGCAGATCTTCCTGTGGCCGGCCGGTGAGGAAACGGGCATGCTGGGCAGCACGGCCTACACGCGCAAGCCATTGTGGCCGCTGGCGAAAACGGCCGCCGACCTGAACCTGGACAGCATGAATTTCGTCGGCAAGACGCACGACATCGGCGTGGCCGGCGCCGAGCGCAGCAGCCTGTACGCCAGCGCCGCCAAGGTGGCCAAGCGCATGGGCCTGCGTTTGGCACCCACCATTCCCGACCTGTCCGGCGCCTTTTACCGGGCCGACCACTTTGCGTTTGCCAAGGCCGGCGTGCCCGCCTTCAACGTGGGCTCGGCCGTGTTTTCCGGCGACGGCTCGTTCGACTTCGTCAAGGACCCGAAAGCATCGAGCGAGCGCCTGGTGGCGTTCAAAAAGGATTACCACCAGGTCACCGATGAATACCACCCGTCGTGGGACCTGTCGGGCATGGTGCAGCAGGCGCAGTTCACCCTGAACCTGGGCTATGAAGTGGCGAACGACAAGAATTTGCCGGTGTGGAACAAGGGCGAGGCGTTTGGCAAGGTCAAACGTTAAACCATTCCACGCATACGAAAACACCGGCCTTGGCCGGTGTTTTCATTTAAATCGCCATGATGCGTTTCAGGTCGACGAATGCCGTTTCGTACAGGTGCTGGAACGCACCGATCATGACTTCTTCCACGCCCTCGGCTGCGTCGAACTCGCTCGACCATTCCGCCACGCAGGAAGCGCCGCCCGGCTCGCCCGTGACGCGCAGGGTGGAGCGGTAATTCTTGACGGGGATCGGCCCCGAGACGATGGTATAGCTGTAGCTCTTGTCCGCTTCGCTGTAGCTTTGCAGGCGTTCGGCGATGATGGCGCCGTCCGTGGTTTTCAGGCGGCGCACGCGGCCGCCATGCTCGGACAGGCTGGTCTTGATCGAGCTCGACCATTCAGCCAGCGACTGGAAGCCGCCGATAAAATCCCACACGCGTTCGGCGCTTGCCGCCAATGTTACAGAAACAATTACTTGGGCCATCTTTAATTCGGTTCCTCATCCAGGTTTGCCGGGCGCGGCGCCCGGCCGGCCGGAGTTGCCCGGCACAGCCGCTATTTTAGCGCCCGCGCGGCTTTGCTGCTGAGCGGGCATCCACGGCCATCCTGTTTTCGGCACCCGTCTTACAGATTTTCCGCCAAGAAAATCAAGGAATTGCCGTGCGCGTGGGCGGCGGCGCGCTGCTGGTAGCTGTCGCGGTGGGTGCAGTTGAAACCGTGTTCGGCGCCCGGGTAGATATGGATTTCCACGTCTTGCCGGTCTTCGAAGCGCTCGGCGATCTTTTGCACGGCTTCCGGCGCAATGTGGCTGTCCTGGCCGCCAAAATGCATGAGCAGCGGCACCTGGATCCGGTCGGCCAGGTCCAGCTTGTTCTGGATGCCGCCGCCGTAATAGGCAATGGCGGCGTCGACCAGGCCGGCCGCGGCCGTCTGGAACGACAAACGGCCGCCGAAGCAGTAGCCGACGGACGCCAGCTTGCCCGTCACTTCCGGACGCGCGCGCAGGACGGCGATGGTGGCCTTGATATCGCTCAAGGCATGTTCGTTATCGGTGGCTTGCATCAGTTCCACGGCGCGCTTCCAGCCGTCCGCATCGTAGCCGAGCTCGATGTGCGCGCCGGCGCGCCAGAACAGGTCCGGCACCAGCACCACGTAGCCATCGGCCGCGTACTGGTCGGCCACGGCGCGGATATGCTCGTTGACGCCGAAAATTTCCTGCAACAGGATGATGGCGGGGCCCTTGCCCACGTGCGGCACGGCCAGGTAAGCCTGGAAGCTGCCGTCCGGGCCGGCGATATCGATCCACTGCGATGTTGTGCTCATAGAAACTCCAGTCTGAGGTTGGGGGAATGCCACAGCCTGGCATGTTACTGGTTTTTCGCCCTGCCTGCGTCCGCCCGCCTTTGCCCTGCCTCAATACATCTCGCGCAGATAAATCACGGGGCCCGACTTGAACACGCCAAAGACGACGATGCCCACGGTGCTGGCCAGGTAGGGATGGTTAGTAGCGGACACGTCCACGCTGCCGCTCCTGTTGGCGCCGGGCGCCAGCAACGTCAGGAGATTAGCTTGCGGCAATGTGCCTTGCGCAACGGTATACGTCCGGTCATCGACGGCCAGCTTGGCGCAGTCCAGCGTTTTCTTGCAATTGGCCAGCACCACGTCCGACTTGTTCAGTGCGCTGATGCTGTCGAGCAAATTCGTCGTCCATTTCTTGCCGTTCCAGTACTGGACTTGCACGGCCAGCCTGACGGGCAGCAACTCGGAGCCATAGCCGTGGGGCACCATCCATTGCCCCGACAGCACAGTCATCCGTGCCTCGTTCTGTATCACTGGCGAGCTTGAGCTGACGACGGCGCCGCCCGGATAGGTGCTGCTGGCGCGCAAGCGCACGTCGGTGGGCGCTACCTTCGCCGTTACGCCTGCCTTGCCCGGGAAACGGTAGGCAACCATGGGCGAGGCAACGCCCATGGTGAATTTCGTGGGCGCCACGCCGGTGACGGTCGTTTGCGCCTTGCTGCCATCGGTGAGGCGGCTGCTGCCATCAGCGGTACTCGGCGGAAAGGCCGTGGCCCCCGTGGCTGCATCCCAGCCATCGAGCAGCACGGGCGCCAGGACGGTCGGGTTGCGGTCGTCATAATTTTTGGTCGTCGTCTCCCCCAGGGCCCGCGCCGTCACGCGCACGCCTATCGCCTGCCCCGAGTAGGCGTAACGGCCGTTCTCCCCATCGTTGGCACAGGTGAGCGGCGCGGCGCATGGCGTGGCGATGCCGTTGGACGCTTTGGGCAAGTCGCCTTGGCTGTTGTCCTTGATCAGTTCCGTGACGAAGTGGTGCGGGATGAACTGCACCGCCTTGCTCACGCTTGGGACCGGCGCAGCAAGGTTGGCATCGAGGTAGCCGTTGGGATTGGCCAGATTGAAGGCGATGGTGATCGTTCCCACTTCCGGCCAGTTCATGTCGCTGCTGTCAACGGTGCCATTCTTGAAGACCACGCCTCCCTGCACGGCTGGCTTGGCTGGCGCGGCGATCTCGCTCGCCGTCGGCCTGACCAGGCTGGCCAGTGAAGGCAGCGCCGTCTCTGCGACCTTTTCATTGCCGAAGTTCGGCGTCAACTGGCCCGCGTTATTGAGCGCGCTCATGCTGACCGCCACGGGCGCACCCGCGCGCTGGGGCGTGGCGATGGCAACGGCGCTGAACGCGGCCGGCACGACGATAACGCTGCCGCTGCCCGTCATGCTCAAGCCGGCGTCGCCGGTAATGGCCGATCCCGTATAGGTGGCCTTCAGATTCAGCTGTCCCACGTCCGCATACGACATGAGGGCCGTGGCGATGCCCAGGCTGTTGAACGCCAGGTTGACGGTCGCGCCCGCCGTGCTGCAGGCACTCGTGCTGTTCTGGGCCAGCGGCACGACAGGTCCCGTCCCCTGCACGAGAACAGGCAGGGTACCGCTGGCGGGATTGGCATAGCTGCAGGCGAGGTTCAGGTCCTTGCTGGTATTTTTGAACAGGGGCACGCACGCCTGCGCGTTGGGGGAAGCCTGCACGGCGCTGACGTCGAACGCCTTTTGCGTGGCCGAGACATGATTGACGGGAATGACCGTCAAGCCTGTCGCCGCAAAGTTCATGTCGCAGCTGCTGCTGTTGTCCGATGCGCGCTTGCACACGAGCGCGCCCGTGGTGCCGGGCACGCTGGTCAGGCTCAAGGTGGCCGTGCCGACCGTGTACTGGCGCACGCTGGCCGTTGCCACGCCGCTGCTGTCTATCTGCGTCGCCGTGCCGCCAGGGCTGACGGTGACACTCGCGCCGTTCGTGTACTTGGCGCTGCAGGCGGCATCCGCGCACGCCGTCACCGTCACCGTCTGCGGCGCGCACGTCAGGGCATTGCCCGAATGCTCGATCTGGAAGTGGTGCGGCCCTGCCAGCGTGCCGGGGCCGCACTTCGGCCCCATGGGGTCGGTGTAGGGCCAGCCGCTGTTGTTCGTCACGCAGCTGCACGGATTCGATGGCGTATATGCCTTGCAGGTGATGGTTTGCTGCACCCGGCCCTGCCAGCCCAGGGTGATATGGTCGACCAGGGCGTTGCCCGTGATATAGGCGTTGGACGAGTCGAGCGTCACGTTGCCGCCCTCGACATTGCCCTTGACGCCATTGCCGGACGCAATGGTCAGGGAGCTGGAGGCTTTCACATCGCCCGTGACGAGCAGGCCGGACGCCTTCAGGTCGATGCTGGGCGACGTCAGGTTGCCCTTGACCTGGCTGCCGGAACCGACCGTCAGCGAGGTGCTGGCCGTGATATCGCCCTGCACCTGGCTGTTCGCTGCATCGATGCTGACGACGGGCGCCTTGGTGCTGCCCTTCAGGTTACTGCCCGAACCAAGGCTGAAGGAATTGACGGCCGTCACGTCGCCCGTGATCGTCACGCTGGAACTGGTGCTGACGCTGCTGCCGCTGACGGGTCCCGTTATCGTCGAACTGGAACCGATGCTGACGTTGCCGCTGGCCTTGATGCTGCCCGTAATGGTGACATTGGAATTGGTGGTGATCGTACCGCCGTTGAGGGCGCCGTTCACGGTGGAGCCGGAGGAAATGTCGATGCTGCCGCCCGTGGCCGTGATATTGCCCGTGACCCGCACGGGCGTGCCGCCCAGGATCACGGCGGCAGCCGAAATATCGGCCACGATGACATTGTTGCTTTGCCCGCCCACTTTGAAGCTGCCGCCCTTGGCCGTCAAACTGCCGCCCGTGATCTTCAGGTTCGGCGTATTGGTGTTGCTGAAGTCGAGATTCCTGTTGGCCGTCAGCGATGCCGTGCCGCTCATGCTCAAGCCCTGGTTATAGCCGATGCTCACATCGCTGTTGACCGTGACGCCGTAGCCGCTGGCGATGACGACGGCATCCGTATCGCCCATCTGCAAGCTGGCGCAAGTGTATTGGGTAGCTGACGGCGCCAGCGTACAGCCGCTGACGGCGCCGCCATTGAAATTGAGCGTGGCCGCGTGGGCCAAGGATGAGCCCAGCAGCAATGTCAGGGCAGTCAAAATGTGGAGTAAGCGCACGATATCCAGGAATCCGATGGGTGGGGAGCCAGCGGGCGCGCGGATTATTTCATGCTAACCTACGCCATCGCTGTTGTTGCATTATGGCAGTATTTATCCCCCTCGCGCATATCGCATGATCAAGCAAAGCCCCAAAGAATTCCCCCTGCGCACCGTCGACATCATCGTCTATCCCGGCTTCAAGGCGCTCGAAGCCATCGGCGCCATGAAGGTGTTTGACTACGCCAACACCCATTTGCGCCTGCGCAACCTGCCGGGCGGCTACGACGTGCGCATCGCCTCGACGGCCATCGGCCCCGTCGAGTCGGACACCCTGATGTCGCTGCACGCCAGCAAGGCGCTCGATGCGCACCGCCTGCCCGACCTGGCCGTCATCGTCGGCTGCCACCACGTCGAGCAAGTCTTGCAGGACATCCCCGCCCTCGCCGCCTGGGTGGCCGAGGCGGCGCCCCGCATCGATACCCTGGCGGCCCTGTGCACGGGCTGCTTCTTCCTGGCCGAAGCCGGCGTGCTCGACGGCAAGAGCGCGGCCACGCACTGGAGCGCCGTGGACAGCCTGCGCCAGCGCTATCCATTGATACAGGTCAATGCCGATGCGATTTTCGTGCGGGAAGGGAAATTCTGGACGTCGGCCGGCGTGACGGCCGGCATCGACCTGGCGCTGGCCCTGGTGGAAGACGATTTCAGCCGCGATATCGCGCTGGAAGTGGCGCGCGACCTGGTGGTGTACCTGAAACGGCCCGGCGGCCAGTCGCAGTTTTCCGTGCACCTGTCGAGCCAGATGACCACGCATCCCACCATCCGCCAGTTGCAGGGCTGGATCATGGAACACCTGGCAGATGAGCTCACGGTGCCGCTGCTGGCGGCCAGGCTGGCCATGAGCGAGCGCAATTTTACGCGCGTGTTCCAGCGCGAAACGGGCACCAGCCCCACGGAATTCATCGACACGGCCCGCTTCGAAGTGGCGCGCCGCTTGCTGGAAGACAATGTGTCTTCCTTAAAACAGGTGGCCGTGCAGGCGGGCTTGCACAGCGAGGAAAGGCTGCGCCGCCTGTTTCAAAAGAAACTCGCCATCACGCCGCGCGACTACCGCGAGCGCTTTTCCAGCACGGCGCGCTAGCAATTCAGCGCGGCTTGCCGTGACGCACGTGACGCGTGGCCAGTTGGCGGTTCTGCCGGGCCAGCGGCGTAAACAAGAGTGCGCACAGCAGATACGTGGCCAGCAGCGCCAGCCAGATGGCGGGCGTGGCGAGGCTGGCGGCATTGCTCCACCACAAGGCCAGCAGGGAAGACAGGGCCGCGCCGAGGAAGACGGGCAGCATGCGGCGCAAAGTCGCGAGATAGGCAGTGGCAAACATGAACGGCTCCCAAAGCAAGGCGGATGCCTTCACACTAGCAGGGGCAGGCGGCGAAGTACAGCCTGCCGCCCTGCCCCGTCCGTCAAGTGTTGCGCAATGAGTACATTGCGTGCCGCTTAGTACAGCACGACGGAACGGATCGATTCGCCGCTCTTCATCAGGTCGAAGCCTTCATTGATGCGTTCGAGCGGCAAACGGTGCGTGATCAGGTCGTCGATATTGAGCTTGCCTTCCATATACCAGTCGACGATCTTCGGCACGTCCGTGCGTCCCCGTGCGCCACCGAAGGCCGAGCCGCGCCATTCGCGTCCCGTCACCAGCTGGAACGGACGCGTGGAAATTTCCTGCCCTGCCGCCGCCACGCCGATGATGAAGGACTTGCCCCAGCCCTTGTGCGTGCACTCGAGCGCCTGGCGCATCAGGGTCGTGTTGCCCACGCACTCGAAGCTGTAGTCGGCGCCGCCGTCCGTCAGTTGCACGATGGCATCGACGACGTTCTCCACTTCGTTCGGGTTGATGAAATGCGTCATGCCGAACTTGCGCGCGATGGCCTGGCGCGCGGGGTTGATGTCGATGCCGATGATCTTGTCGGCGCCCACCATCTTCGCCGCCTGGATCACGTTCAGGCCGATGCCGCCCAGACCGAACACGGCCACGTTGGCGCCCGCCTCGACCTTGGCCGAGAACAGCACGGCGCCCACGCCCGTCGTCACGCCGCAGCCGATGTAGCACACCTTGTCGAACGGCGCATCTTCGCGGATCTTGGCCAGCGCGATTTCCGGCACGACGATGTAGTTCGAGAACGTGGACGTGCCCATGTAGTGGAACAGCGGCTGGCCATTGAGCGAGAAGCGACTGGTAGCGTCCGGCATCAGGCCGCGGCCCTGCGTGGAGCGGATGGCCTGGCACAGGTTCGTCTTTTGCGACAGGCAGAACTTGCACTGGCGGCATTCCGGCGTGTACAGGGGGATGACGTGGTCATCCTTTTTCAGGGTCGTCACGCCCGGACCCACGTCGACGACGACGCCGGCCCCTTCGTGGCCCAGGATGGCGGGGAAGATGCCTTCCGGATCGGCGCCCGACAGGGTGTAGTAATCGGTGTGGCAAATGCCCGTGGCTTTCAGCTCGACCAGCACTTCGCCGGCGCGCGGGCCGGCCAGGTCGACTTCTTCGATGGTCAGCGGGGCGCCCGCCTTCCAGGCAATCGCGGCTTTGGTTTTCATGGGATGTCTTCCTGCTCGGTTTCAGATGCGCCATTATCGGGCGCAGGCAGGCGCGGCGGGACCAGCGGCCCCGCGCTTGTCTGAAAACGCGGCGCATTTGTCCGATGCCGCCGCAAGGTGCAGCAGCGCACGGACGCGCGGCGCGCGCCAGGCATACGCTTGCGCAAGCTCAATCTTGCGGACATAAAAACGCGCATTCTTGACGCAACGGCGTTCCCTTGATGTATGTCCCTTGATGTATGTCCCTTGATGTATTTCCTTTGATGTACCGCCCTGACTCGCCCCGCTGACTCGCCATTTCATCGTTCCTCCAGGAGACTGACATGCGCAACGTACTATCCCGACTGCCCTTCGCCTGGCCAGCCCTGCTGCTGGCATGCTGCCTGGCCCTGCTATCTTCCTGCGGCGGCGGGGGCGGCCACCACCCGCCCGGCGCCGCGACCGGCAGCCTGGCCGTGACCATCGGCGGCTTGCCGGCCGGCGTGGCGGGCGCCGTCACGGTCAGCGGTCCCGGGGCCTACAGCAAACTGCTGACGGCAAGCGCCACCTTGACGGACCTGGCGCCCGGCGCCTACGCGCTCAACGCCGCCAGCGTGGCGCAAGGCACGGGCACGCTGGCGCCCACGCCCGTCACGCAGCAGGTGCAAGTCAATGCGGGCGCGACGGCCAGCGCCAGCGTCAGCTATGCAGCCACGGCGCCGCTGGCCCTGGCCCTGCAAGAGGTGGCCAGCGGCTTGAACGCCCCCATCTTCCTCACGGCGCCGAGCGGCGACAGCCGCCTCTTCATCCTCGAACGCCCCGGCCGCATCCGCGTGCTGCAAAACGGCAACCTGCTGGCCACGCCCTTCCTCGACATCGGCACGTTGACCAGCACCAGCGGCGAGCGGGGCTTGCTGTCGCTGGCCTTCCATCCGCAATACGCGAGCAATGGCTATTTCTTCATCTATTACACCAATCTGGCGGGCGATATCGTCATCGAGCGGCGGCAAGTGTCGGCCGGCAACGCCAACGTGGCCGATCCCCTGTCCGCGCTGACCATTATCACGATTGCCCACCCCACCTTCAGCAACCACTATGGCGGCCTGCTCAGCTTTGGCCCGGACGGCTATCTGTACGCGGGCACGGGCGACGGCGGCAGCGCGGGCGACCCGCCCGGCAATGCGCAAAACACGAATGTGCTGCTCGGTAAACTGCTGCGCCTGGACGTCGGCGCCAGCAGCGTAGCCCAGCCGTACGCCATTCCACCGGGTAATCCGTTTGCCGGCACGGCGGGCGCGCGGGGCGAGATCTGGGCGTATGGCTTGCGCAATCCGTGGCGCTACGCCTTCGACGTGCCGGCCCAGCTGTTGTACATCGCCGACGTGGGCCAGGCCAACTGGGAAGAGGTCGACGTGCGTCCCGTCTCCCAGGCGGGCAACAACTATGGCTGGAACGTCATGGAAGGCGCGCACTGCTACAACAGCAGCAGTTGCAGCCAGGCGGGCCTGGTCCTGCCTGCCATCGAATACGGCCACGATGCGGCCGGCGGCTGCTCGATCACGGGCGGCTATGTGTACCGCGGCACGGCCCTGCCGGAACTGGCGGGACAGTACCTGTATTCGGACTACTGCAGCGGCTGGCTGAAGAGTTTCAGCTACGGCAATGGCACGGCCTCCGCCGTGACGGACTGGGGCATCACGAACGTGGGCAATATCCTGTCCTTCGGCCAGGATGCTCAAAACGAGCTGTACATGCTGAGCGGCACGGGCAAGGTCTACCGGATCGTGCGCAAGTAAGCGTGCGCCAATAGCGCAGGCCAATACGCGTGCGCCGCTGAAGCGGGCTCACGCACGCGTCCAGGGGCGTTTTTCGACGGGGCGCGGGGAACCGGCTAGAATGGGTTTTTTCCGCCGCGCCCTGCGCCCCAGCTCAAGAGAACACCATGGCCCGTTTGAAACTTGAATTTCCTGAAGACCAGTACTGCTATTCCTCGCAACTGACGGTACGCACCACGGACATCAATGCCGGCAACCATCTCGGCAACGATTCCATGATTTCCATGATTTCCGAGGCACGCGCCCGCTTCCTGTTCGAATATGGCGTGCGCGACATCGAAGCGGACGGCACCGGCATCATCGTCACCGACCTGGCCACCACCTACCGCGCCGAAGCCCATGCGCGCGACCAGCTGCTGTTCGAAGTGGGCGTCATGGATTTCAATAAATATGGCGGCGACATCACTTTCCGCATCACGCGTCCGCGCGACAGCACCCTGATCGCGATGGCCAAGTCCGGCTTTGTGTTTTTCAACTATAAGCTCAGCCAGGTCGTCCCCATGCCGGAAGATTTCGGCAGCAAGTTCCCGCAGGTGAACTGGGTCGATTAAGGAACGGATTCAGCGGGCGCCACGCCGTCATGCTGTATGCTTGCCAGGAAGACATTAAAACTGGAGCGGCATGCAATCAGCGATAACGGCAAGACTGTGCCTGGCCCTGGCCCTGCTGGGCCCGTGGCCGGCCGCCTTGGCCGCGCCGCAAACCGTCATCCTGTACGGCGACGACGACTATGCGCCGTACAGCTATGTGGAAAACGGCGTCTTCAAGGGCATGTATATCGATATCCTGCGCCTGGCGGCCAGCGCGATGCCCGCTTACCGGCTGGAACTGCAGCCGCGCCCCTGGAAACGGGGACTCGATGCGCTGGAAAAAGGCCAGG
Organism: Janthinobacterium violaceinigrum; assembly: GCF_009208555.1. Taxonomy (GTDB): domain Bacteria; phylum Pseudomonadota; class Gammaproteobacteria; order Burkholderiales; family Burkholderiaceae_D; genus Janthinobacterium; species Janthinobacterium violaceinigrum. The sequence goes on from NZ_WFLI01000026.1 coordinate 80,807, forward strand.
TGTTCGGCCTGTTCCCGCCAGGACGCAAAACGGAACGGCCGTACGTGCAACCGTATTCGACCGTGCTGTACCGCGAATCCGTGGTCCTGTTCTGCCATGACGCCGTCATGCGCACGCCGCGCACGCGCTTTCCCGCCGACTTTGCCGGCCTGACCATCGGCGTCAACACGGGTTTTTTGCTGTCGGAAAAATTGATGGCGCCGGCCCGCCAGGGGCTGCTGCACCTGGAAGCGGCCAAGGGCAATGAAGCGAACCTGAAGAAACTGGCCCTGCGGCGCATCGATTGCTATGCCAGCGACCGTGGCGCGGCCCGCCACACGGCGTACCGGCTGCGCGGCGAGCTGGCCCGCTACGGCTTTGCCTTGCATGAAGTGCTGGAACTGTCGTCCGAAGACACGTATATCGCCTACAGCGCGCGCAACACGCCGGCCTACAAGGCCGATTTCGTCGCGCAGATGAATGCCGCCCTGCTGGCCCTGCGCCAAAGCGGCCAGCTGGCGCGCATCGAAGCGGCTTATTTGCGCTGAACGTCGCGCGGCTGCAAGGTCATGACGGGACGGCTGCGGCCCTGGGGCTGGACGCCGAAGGTATTCTTGAACCACTCGTCGATCATGCGCTTTTCATAGCGCAAGGCATCGTTGCTGGGATAGCGATTGATATGCTGCAAATAGGACATGTCCGACAGGTAGGCATTGCCGCTGGCGATGACCTTGCCCTGCTGCTCGAGCGTATAGCGCAAGCGCAGCCGCGGCCAGTCCGCGCGGCCCGTCATCACGCGCACATCGAAGGCGCCGCGACGCGCCGGGTCTTCGCGCCCCGCCAGGTCGACATCGGTGATCTCGATCCGGAGCTCCTGGCCCTGCGGCAAGCCCTTGCCCAGCCAGCTAAAGTGATTGGCCAGGCCCTCCAGGACCTGCTCCCGGTCTCGCGAACTGAACGGCACATCGGAATAGTCGTCGGGCTTGTCGAACGTCACCTGGACGCCGGCCCAGGCGCTGCCGCCAGCAGCCAGCGCCAAGGCGGCTATCCATGCTTTCGTCATGCTGGAAATACGCATATGCATTCCTTTCAGAAAGTTCACGGGCAGGCAGCCGCCGCACTGCCGGCATCTGCCTGTTTCCCGTTTGACTATAGCCTGAAGTGAAAATTTCCGGAGCGCAATACGTTTCGTGCGGCGCAGGCCCGGCGGCCAGCCGGCAGCTTACTTGCGGGCCTTGCGCTTGACCTTGACGCCAAAGGTGTCGGCATACCATTCGTCGATCATCAGCTTTTCATAGCGCAACTTTTCATTGCTGAAGTAGGGATTGATGCGGCTCAGGTAAGACATGTCGGACAGCGCGGCATCGGCGCTGCTGATGACCTTGCCATTCTGTTCCAGCACATAGTGCAGGCGCATGCGCGGCCAGTCGACCCGGCCATTCATGACGCGGATATCCTGGCCGGCACGCAGGTTGGGATTTTCACGTCCCGCCAGGTCCACGTCCGTCACGTCGATTTTCAAGGTCTGCCCGGGCGGCAGCAATGCGCCCAGCTTTTCGAAATGCCGGCTCAGTTCTTTCAACACCTCTTCCCGCTCGTGCGGGTCGAACGGCACATCCGTGAATTGATCCGGCTTGCTGAAATGCACTTCCGTTCCTGCCCAGGCCGCGCTGCTGGCCAGCAAGGCCAGACCGGCGATCAGGGCGCGCGTCGTTTGCTTTTGCATGATGTACCCTTTCAGGAAATGTGCGTGGCATGGCGCCACTTTCTTATGCTTGTTTAATATAACGCGCTACCTTCCATTCTGGCGCGTAATTCATACCTTGTTACTTTTCCGCTTTCCGCCAGAACAGCAAGACGCCGTATTTTTTTACAGATTCATTGGCAATATTAACTAAAACAAAGTATTGTCTTGAAAATATAGTTGCCTAAGCGATAAAGTATAGATAGTGTCAGCAGCATGGATTTAAAGTGCCTTTTTGGCATGGATGTTGCATGATTTTAGTCAATTGTTCTTGCTTATTGTTAATACTTAGCTGTCAGTCTACAATCGACAAAATGCGCCCGAAAAACGCGCAACGCCAGTGGTGGCGCACAGCTTAGTCTGGCGCAGGCGTCTCAGCATTGCGTCAGTTATGCCTTTTAGCGGAACTCGTCCTTATGTCATTTTTGTCTTCAGCCTCGCCCAAGTTACCCCCCTGGAAAGTCCTGCTCGTCGACGATGAACCCGACATCCACGACATCACGGAACTGACGCTGAGCCGTTTCCGCCTGGAAGGCCGCGCGCTGAGCTTCGTGCATGCGTACAGCGGCGCCGAAGCCAAGCAGGTGCTGGCGCGCGAAGACGGCATCGCGCTGGTCTTCCTCGACGTGGTGATGGAGCGCGAAGACAGCGGCCTGGAAGTGGCGCGCTGGATGCGCGAAGACCTGGGCAACCAGTTTACGCGCATCGTGCTGCGCACGGGGCAGCCGGGACAGGCGCCGGAAGAACGGGTGATCGTCAACTACGACATCAACGACTACAAGGAAAAGACGGAACTGGACCGCACCAAGCTGTTCACCACCACCTTTGCCGCCCTGCGCGCCTACCGCGACATCATGAAGGTGGAAGAGGCGCGCCAGGCCCAGCTCCACTACCGCGAAGGCCTCGAGCGCGTGATCGCCGCCTCGGCGTACATCTTCAAGCAGCGCAACCTGCGCGACTTCGCCAGCGGCCTGCTGCAGCAGGTCGTCGCCCTGCTGCGCCTGGAAACGAGCATGCTGCTGCGCCTGCGCGGCGCCAGCGCCATCTCGGGCGAGCAGGATTATGAAATCCTCGCGCAGATCGGCGACACGGACGACGGCATCCTCAGCCCGTCCCTGCTGTCGCAGCTGGACGATGCCAAGAGCAACAAGATTTCGCGCCTGCATGGCGACACCTATGTCGGCTACTTCCCGAACAGCAGCGGCAAGGCGTCCTTGCTGGTACTCAAGGGCGTGGAAGAAATCTCCGACCTCGATGCGCAGCTGCTGGAAGTGTTCTGCTCGGGCGTGGCCATCGCCTTCGACAATATCCTGCTGACGCAGGAAATCACCGATACCCAGGCCGAACTGATCCTGCGCCTGGGCGACGTGGTCGAATCGCGCTCGCACGAAGGGGGCAACCACGTGCGCCGCATGGCCGAAGTGTGCCAGCTGCTGGCGCAAGCCTCCGGCATGTCGGCGGAGGAAACCATGGTGCTGCGCCATGCGGCACCCATGCATGACATCGGCAAGATTTCCACGCCCGACGCCGTGCTGCTCAAACCCGGCAAGCTCGACGCGGCCGAATGGGAAATCATGAAGCAGCATCCGACAGTGGGCATGTCCATCCTCGACGGCTCACAGCGGCCGCTGCTCAAGGCCGCCGCCGTGATCGCCCACCAGCACCACGAAAAATACGACGGCAGCGGCTACCCGCAAGGCCTGGCCGGCGAGCACATCCACAAATACGCGCGCATCGCCGCCGTGGCCGACGTTTTCGACGCCCTCATGCACAAGCGCTGCTACAAGGACGCCTGGCCACTGGAGCGCGTGGTGGGCTACCTGCGCGAAGTGAGCGGCAGCCACCTGGACCCGCAGTATGTGGAGTTGCTGATTGCCAATCTCGACGAAGCGCTTGCGCTGAATCAACGCTTCCCTGATTAGGCTCCGGATTCCAGATTTAACCCAAGAGCAGATACTGGGGTCAGACCCGCAGGGTCTGACCCCAGCTTCACGGGCCAAGCGGACCTGAAAAATGTCGAGGACCAGGCGCAGCGACGCAGACAGTACGCCAGTACGGCAAGGAGCTGCAACGCCGCCGTCGGCATTTTCTCAGGCCCGCGTCTCCGGCCCGCCGTTTTCAGGCTTTCAAGCGCTCTTCGGTTCCAATGGGAAGCGTATCTTGTAGTGCAATCCCATCCCCGGCGCACTGACCACCTTCACCGTGCCGCCCAGCGGCCCCGTCACCAGGTTGTACAGGATATGCGCACCCAGGCCGCTACCGCCCGAGCCCCGCTTGGTCGTGAAGAAGGGGTCGAACAGCTGGCCCAGGGTGGCGCTGTCCATGCCCATGCCGTCGTCGCTGTAATCGAGTTCCAGCATCTCACCGGCCGTGCGCACGCCGATCTTAATCCTGCCCGGCTCGCCTTCGGCAAAGCCGTGCACGAGGGAATTGACCACCATGTTCGTGACGATCTGCGAGACGGCGCCCGGATAGCTGCGCAGCTGCACGTCGGGCGCGCACTCGATGTCCACCTTGATGGGCTTGCCCTTGAGCTTGGGCTGCAGCGAGAGCAGGATTTCATCGAGGTATTTGCGCAGATTGAAGCTGCGCAACTCATCCGAGGACTGGTCCACGGCCACCTGCTTGAAGCTGCGCACCAGCGCCGCGGCGCGCTGGGTATTCGTCGTCATGATGCGCAGGGTCTGGTCGATGATGTCGAAGAACTGGCGCAAGCCGTCTTCATCGAGCTGGCCGCCGTCCAGGTCTTCGCGCGTGAGTTTCAATTCCTGCACCAGGTGGCTGGTGGCTGTCACGCAAATGCCCAGCGGCGTATTGATTTCATGCGCCACGCCCGCCACCAGGCGCCCCAGCGACGCGAGCTTTTCCTGGCGCACCAGTTCCGACTGCGCTTCCTGCAAGGCGTTCAGGGCGCTGTTCAGGGCCGCGTTCTGCTCTTCCAGCGCTTCCTTGGCCCGCCGCATGGCGCTGTCGGCCTGGATGCGGGCCATCGCCACGGCCACGTGGCTGGCCATGAAGGCCAGCACGTCCAGTTCCGCCTGGCCATACACGACGGACGAGTCATAGCTTTGCACGATGATCACGCCATACTTGCGCTCGCCCAGCAGCATGGGCGCGCCCATCCAGCTGGCGATGCTGGTATTGCCCAGCGGCTCTTCCATCTCGCCGCTGGCCACCAGCGCCGCATAGCTGTCCGCATCGAGCAGGCAAGCCTGGCGCCGCGCCAGCACATACGAACTCATGCCGATGCCGTAATGAAAGCGTTTCACGGGCGCCTGCGCATCTTTTTCATCGACAAAATACGGGATCGTGATGTCCTTGTTGTCCGGGTGATACAGGGCGATGAGAAAATTCTTTGCCGTCACCAGCTCGCTGATGATGGCGTGCAGGCGCGTGTACAAGGTCGTCGCGTCGGAAGCCTGCGCCGACAGGTTGGCGATTTCATACAGCGCATGCTGCAGGTTTTCCGCGCGGCGCCGCTCGGCCACTTCGTGCGCCAGCAGCGCCGTGCGCTCCTGCACCGCCTTTTCCAGCCGGTCCATGCTTTGCATGCCCTGCAGGGCGCTCGACACGTGCGTGGCGATCAGCGCGAACAGGGCCTGGTCTTCCAGGCTGAAGCGGTGCTGGGCATCGTAGCTCTGGATGACGATGGCGCCCAGCACCTGGTGCTGCTGGTCCAGCAGCGGGCAGCCGATCCAGTGCTCGGCCGCCGTGCCGCCGCCCCAGGCGCCGCCATCGATGGCGCGCATGGCGTCGTCGTCGGCCGTCATCACCAGCTGCTTGCGGTTGACGATGACCCACGCCGTGGGCGACTGCGCCGCGCTGGCCAGGCGTACGCCCTCGTCCGGGTCGGGCGCGGCATCGAATTCATCGACAAAATAGGGAAAGCGCACGAGGCCGTCGTCGCGGTCGCTGAGCGCGACATAAAAGTTCGCCGCATACATGATGCGCCCCAGCGCCGCATGCACCGCCTGCAGGAATTCGCTGATATCGCTGCAGGTGCTCGAGCGCTGCCCGATTTCCAGCAACACGGTTTGAACGGCTTCCAGGCGGCTGAGACGGCTTTCCATGGGTGACTGTGTGCCTTGTGTAAGTATATGTTCTGAAAATCAATATTATCAGTTCAGCTCCACCTTGGCACGGCATAAAACGGAGAATCTTGCCTTGAGGCAGAGCAACACACGCTACGCCAGCATTTGCCACCTTGGCGATACAGTGGCAGACTAGGCCCCTTCCTACAGACCAGACCGTCCTCATGACCGCCACGCTACGCGCCTCGCTTCGCCCCTACACCCTCGCCGGCCTGCTGGCCTTTGCCGCGCTGGGCATGCCGCCCCTGTGCGCCGCGCCAGCCAAGGTGCCGGCGGCGGAGACGGCCGATGGGGGACGCTATTTCGGCCCCCTCGTCGCGGGCAAGATGCATGGCCAGGGCCGTCTCGAATACGCGAGCGGCGCCTTTTACGAAGGGGGCTTCGCGCGCGGCGTGTTTTCCGGCCAGGGCACGCTGCGCCAGTCCTCGGGCGTCGAATACGTGGGCGCCTTCCGCCAGGGCGCCTTCGATGGCATCGGCCGCTACACGTCGCCCAAGGGCGAAATCTATGCGGGCAGCTTCGTCAAGGGCAGCTTCGAGGGGATGGGCCGCTTCCAGGGCGCCGACGGCGCCACCTTCGAAGGCCAGTTCAAGCACTGGCGTCCGCACGGCGCCGGCAAGCTGACCGACACGGACGGCACCGTCTTCGAAGGCGAATTCGTCCAGGGCCAGGTGCAGGGCAAGACCACCGTCACCACCAGCGACGGCATCCACTACGAAGGCGAGCTGAAGGACTGGAAATTCGAAGGCCAGGGCGTGCTGCGCACGGCCGAAGGCGACGAATACCGGGGCGGCTTCAAGAATGGCCAGTTCGACGGCAAGGGCGTGCTGCGCTATGCCGTGGCGCAGGCGGACGGCCGCCGCGAAGACAGCGGCAACTGGACGGAAGGCCAGCTGGACGACCCGGCCCTGGAGAAGCTCACGCGCGATAATATCGAACTGGCCCTGTACAACCAGCGCAGCCTGCTCGACGGCGCCCTGGCGCGCATCGCGCCGCGCGACGGGGCAAAAAAGATCAATCTGTACCTGCTGGGCGTGGCCGGCGATGGCGCGCAGGAAGTGTTTCACCGCGAAACAGCCTTCGTGCAGCGCCAGTTCGACCGCGACTATGGCACCGTGGGCCGCTCCCTGATGCTCGTCAACAGCCGCAACACGGTGGCGCAGCAGCCGATGGCCACGCGCACCAGCATCGCCGCCAGCCTCGATGCGCTGGGCGCGAAGATGGACAAGCAGAACGACGTGCTGTTCCTGTTCCTCACCAGCCACGGCTCGCCCGAACACGAACTGGCGCTGGCGCAAAACGGCATGGACCTGCACAGCCTGCCCGCGCAGGAACTGGCATCCATGCTCAAGCACAGCGGCATCCGCTGGAAAGTCATCGTGATCTCGGCCTGCTATGCGGGCGGGTTCATCGATGCATTAAAGGATGATCAAACGCTGGTCATCACGGCCGCGCGCCGCGACCGCACCTCGTTCGGCTGCGACGACCAGAACGATTTTACTTATTTCAGCGAAGCGTATTTCAAGGAGGCATTGCCGAAAAGCAGCAGCTTCGAGTCCGCATTCGAGCAGGCCAAGGTGCTGGTGCAAGTGCGCGAAGCGGCCGATTTCAACGAGGGCGGCATGGAAGCGGAAGAACATTCCGAGCCGCAAATGTTCCAGGGCAAGGCCATCGCCGCGCATTTAAAGGCATGGCGCGCCCAGCCGCGCTAAGCGCAGCGCAGCCCTGCTACTTTCTGTACAATAGCCGTCACCATGCGTAAATTCTTCCTCATTTTGCTGCTGTTCGTGCTTCCGCTCCAGATGTCCTGGGCCGCGGCGAGCGCGTATTGCCTGCACGAGGAAGGCAAGGCGGCCCAGCACCTGGGCCACCACAATCACCAGCACAAGGCAGGGGCCGACAAGCAACCGGCCGGCGACAAGGCCGACAAGCAATCCAAAGGCCAGCCGCACAGCGACTGCAACGTCTGCCATGGCATCGGCCATGCATGGCTGCCGGCCGGCTCCAGCCTGCCCGTCGGCGACACGGTGTCCGTGACTGCGGACACCGCCCCCTTCTTTTACGCTTCCCACATCCCGGACGTTCCCAAGCGTCCCGACTGGTCGTCGGCCATCTAGGCCGACGGGACGTCCCCTTTTGTCATAACGCACTGCGCGCCCTGAAATAATCCGGGCGCAAGCCTGCGCGTCCCGTCGAATTCTTTTTCCGTATTCTGGAGAATTCGATGTACCGATCCCTCTATCTCTTGCTACTCTCCGCTGGCCTGCTGGCCGGCAACTTTGCTCACGCGCAATCTAGCGTGGAAGCAGCCGCGCCCCTGACCTTGCCCGCCGCCCTGGCCCTGGCCGAGGCCGGCAACGCCACCCTGTCGGCCGCCCGCCATGAACTGGCGGCCCAGGGCGGCGCCCTGCAACAGGCGCGCGCCCTGCCCAACCCGGAACTGCAAACCGTGCTGGAAGACACGCGGCGCGCCACGCGCAGCACCACCGTGCAGCTCAATCAATTGATCGAACTGGGCGGCAAACGGGGCGCGCGCGCCGCCGTTGCCCAGCGCGGCGAAGACCTGGCGCACGCGGGCCTGTCCCTGCAGCAGGCCGACACGCGCGCGGCCGTCACTTCCGCCTTTGTCGACGTGCTGGCGGCGCAGGAAGGCTTGCGCCTGGCCGACAGCGCGCAGGCGCTGGCCGCGCGCGCCAGCGACATCACGGCGCGCCGCGTCACGGCCGGCAAGGCC
>NZ_WFLI01000027.1 GCF_009208555.1 Janthinobacterium violaceinigrum
GACATCAGCCACTACCTGATGCACCGGTATAACTGGATACGGCCACATCAGTTCAATGAGGGATTGGCTCCGGCCGTCACCGAAGAAAAACTTAACGTAGTGTCCGGGATGGGTTGACCACTACACTCCATAACCTCGCGAACGCTGCGACCCTATCGTAAGACCCCTCGAACCCCTGTTCCTTTAAGTCCTAATGAATCCGTTTTAGCGTGCGCCGTTGCTTGCGCGTCCGCGCTGCTTCAGTTTGCAAATTACGCGGTGAAATGGGTCAGATTTCACTGCAAATCAACTGGTCGCTGCTCTGAGAAAAACGTTTCCGCATCGCCCGTTTCGGGTGACACAATAGAAAAGCGTTGCGTGCGGAATGAAATTTATCCTAACCTATTGATATAAATGGGAAATTTAGGAGACTTGAAAACTAGAGTCTGTTAGTCATTACAGACCGATGATGCACTGGCATGATCGATCCAGCGCAAATGACCCTACGAGTAGGCGAAAAAAAAGCTGTCATTGTGTTGTCATTCCCAGGCTAAAACAGCCCAAAAACAACCCAAATAATGACAGCCTTCTTCTTGCTAACTACTTGATTCTAAATAATTCAGTGGTGGAGACGGCGGGAATCGAACCCGCGTCCGCAAGCACTCCACAGACAGTTCTACATACTTAGCACTATCATTTAATTTAACTCAGCCAGCACGGATGTGCACGTTATGGGCAAGCGAGTTACCTATTATTTAGTCGGACGCTAAGTAACCCAGCATACGACGAGTCCCTGTAAATGACTCTAGAGCTTTTGACGGCCCACCCCAGGGACGAGGTGTTCTAGAGCTAACAGCGATTAAGCTGCCAGTGCGTACGAGTTATCGTTTGCAGTTAAGTTTTTTCAGGTTGTATTTACGAGGTAGCCCGCCCTCGGTATGCCCTGCGCTGCTTTGCAACCCACGTCGAAACCAGGTCGTCCCCACAGAACCTTCATTGTAGCGCAATCTTCACACTCTTGCATGATGCATTCGTAGAGCGGCGCGACAAGTACGGTCTATGCGGATCTATGCCGCCAGATGCCCGTCCTGCGCCGCCTTCACTACGCCCGTCACTAGGTCGAGCAAGGCTTGCGGCGTGTCCAGCAGGTGGTCGGCGTTCCAGTGCTGCGGTTCGACGGCGCCGCAGTAGCCCCAGGCGCAGGCCACCGTGCGCATGCCGGCGGCGCGGCCGGCCTGGATGTCGCGCAGGTCGTCGCCCACGTACCAGCAGTCTTGCGGCGCCAGGTCCAGGCGGCGCGCTGCTTCCAGCAGGGGGGCGGGGTGCGGTTTCGGGTGGGGCATGGTGTCGCCCGAGATCACGCAGCCGGCTGCGCCCAGGCCGATCTGGCCCACCAGCGGGTCGGTGAAGCGGGCGGCCTTGTTGGTGACCACGCCCCAGGCCAGGCCCAGCGCCTGCAGGCCGTCGAGCATGGCGGGGATGCCGTCGAACAAGCGGCTTTCCACGGCCAGCGCCGCTTCGTAATTGTTCAGGAAGCCGTCCTTCAGGGCTTCGTAGCCGCTTTCGCCCGGTTGGACGCCATAGGACGCGCCGATCATGCCGCGCGCGCCGGCCGAGGCGGTGGGGCGCAGGATCTCATACGGGGTGGGCGCCAGGCCGGCGCGCGCGCGCAGCAGATTGATGGCCGCCGCCAGGTCGGGCGCGGTGTCGGCCAGGGTGCCGTCGAGGTCGAACAGGATGGCGCGCGGGGCTGGCAGGGGGGCTGTAATCATGGCGGGCAAAGTGTGTCAAGTAGGAATGAAAAATGGCGGCCGCAGCCGCCTTGTATTGTGCGTGATGGTTACAGCGGCCGGGTGCAGGCCACCAGATAATTGACGCTGGTATCGCTATTAAGTGAGTAAATCTTGGTCAGCGGATTGTAGCCCATGCCGCGCATGCTGTTGACGTCCAGGCCGGCGCTGCGCACGTATTGCGACAGTTCGGCCGGGGTGATGAACTTGTCATAGTCGTGCGTGCCTTTCGGCAGCAGGCGCAGCAGGTATTCGGCGCCCAGGATGGCGAACAGATACGCTTTCGGGTTGCGGTTCAGGGTCGACAGGAAGACGTGGCCGCCCGGTTTTACCAGCGCGGCGCAGGCTTTCACGATGGCGGCGGGGTCCGGCACGTGCTCGAGCATTTCCATGCAGGTCACGACGTCGTACTGGCCCGGCTCTTCCTCGGCCATGGCTTCGGCGGCGATCAGCTTGTAGCGCACCTTGGCGCCCGATTCCAGGCTGTGCAAGTCGGCCACTTTCAGGGCCTTGTCGGACAGGTCGATGCCCGTCACGTCGGCACCCTTGCGGGCCATCGATTCGGCCAGGATGCCGCCGCCGCAGCCGATGTCGATCACGCGCTTGCCGGCCAGCGGCACTTTCGCGTTGATCCATTCCAGGCGCAGGGGGTTAATTTCGTGCAGGGGACGAAACTCGGAAGTGGGGTCCCACCAGCGGTGGGCCAGCTCACTGAATTTTTGGATTTCAAGAGGGTCGGCGTTCATAGGTCGAATAATAGCGGCAATTTTACAATTGGGCAGCCACGGACGAAAAAAAACCCCGCCGTGGCGGGGTTTTTTCATGATGTCCTTGACTTGCGCGATGACTTGCGGCAAGTCCCAGGTTAGCGGTTCAGCGATTACTTGTTGCGGGTACCAACAACTTCGATTTCCACGCGACGGTTTTTCGCACGGCCTTCGGCAGTTTTGTTGTCAGCAACAGGTTGTTTCTCGCCTTTGCCTTCGGTGTACACGCGGTTGCTTTCAACGCCTTTGGAAACCAGGTAGGCTTTGACAGCATCAGCACGACGTACCGACAGTTTTTGGTTGTAAGCATCGGTGCCGACGGAGTCGGTGTGACCCACAGCGATGATGACTTCCAGGTTGATGCCGCCCAGTTGTGCGGACAGCTCGTCCAGCTTGGCTTTGCCTTCTGGCTTCAGCGTTGCTTTGTCGAAATCGAAGAATGCATCAGCAGCGAAGCTGACTTTTTCCGAGGTAGGAGCAACAACGACTGGCACTGGTACGACAACGACTGGTGCCGGTGCTGGTACGACTGGTGCTGGTGGTGCTACGCATTTGCCGTCTTGCAGGGTTTCTGGCTCTACGCACAGTGGCACGTCGCAACCTGGCACCGCGTCAGCAGGTGTCCAGTAGCCGGTACGCCAGCACAGACCGAATGGGTCACGCACGATGACGCCGCGAGCATCTTGCACGTAAGCGCTTTTTGGGCTTGGTGCTTTGATGTCAGTGGTAACTGGCGCGAACGGTGGGGAGGTTGGGGTTTGGGCCGAAGCCGAGCCAGCAATCACTGCGGATGCAGCGAAAAACAGCGTTACAAATTTATTCATTCTTTTTTCCTTTCGGGGGGTGATATCCGCAGAACAACACTGCGCTACTGGTGCTACGTGCCAAGATTTTATCATGTAGACCATATGCGCTCGTTTCAGATTGCGAAACTAGCAATTAACTTCCCAGTCATTTTGCCACACGCATCAGGGGCGCACGACCGTGGTTAAATCAAAGCTTGCCCGATTTTAGACCGTGCGTTGTTTTTGCGCAACGAAAATGCCCATTTGTAACGCGGCTGTAACAATTGATCGCTTTTTTTGCCTCTTTTCAGGGCAGGTATCTTGAACTGGTATTGCCATTGTGCATTATCGGCAGGCCGGCATGCACGCCGCCGGTGCAAACTGACAATATTGTCGGCATGGCCAATTTGTACAGGGAGCTGGGCGCGCATGCTAAAATCGTGCGCTTGACTGTTAAGAGTGTCGAGCAAATGCCCACGGCGGCACGGCATGGCCAGCACGTACCCCTGCGGTACGCGTACTGGCCGTACCGCCAGCCCGCCGATTTGTGCAGGCACTCTGCGACATGGAGACCGGGCCGCGCCAGCAGCGCGCGGCGCGGCGTCCACGACGACAGCCGCCTAGGATATGCAGTATTGCGTCATACATTGCGTAACAGATAAGTTAACCACAGCCTGAGATCAGTCGAACCGCCAATGGATCAATTCGCAAAAGAAACAATTCCTATTTCCCTCGAAGAAGAGATGCGCAAGAGCTACCTCGATTACGCCATGAGCGTGATCGTCGGTCGCGCCTTGCCCGATGCGCGTGATGGCTTGAAGCCAGTGCACCGCCGCGTCTTGTTCGCGATGCATGAAATGAATAACGTGTGGAACCGCCCTTACGTCAAGTGCGCCCGCGTGGTCGGCGAAACCATGGGTAAATACCATCCCCACGGCGATGCCTCGATCTACGACACCTTGGTGCGCATGGCGCAAGATTTTTCGCTGCGCTACATGCTCGTCGATGGCCAGGGCAACTTCGGTTCCGTCGACGGCGACGGCGCCGCGGCGATGCGTTACACCGAGTGCCGCCTGGACAAGATCGCCAGCGAGCTGCTGGCCGATATCGACAAGGATACCGTCGACTTCCAGCCCAACTACGATGGCAAGGAAAAGGAACCGACGGTCTTGCCGACGCGTATCCCGAACCTGCTGATCAACGGCTCGTCCGGTATCGCCGTTGGCATGGCGACGAACATTCCGCCACACAACATCACGGAAGTCATCGACGGCGCGCTGCACGTGCTGCGCAACCCCGATTGCACGATCGATGAATTGATCGAGCTGATCCCGGCGCCCGATTTCCCGACGGCCGGCATCATCTATGGCGTGTCCGGCGTGCGCGACGGCTACCGCACGGGCCGCGGCCGCGTGGTGATGCGCGCCAAGACCCACTTCGAAGAATACGGCAAGGATGGCGGCCGCATCGCCATCATCGTCGACGAGCTGCCATTCCAGGTCAACAAGAAATCCTTGCTGGAACGCATCGCCGAAAACGTGCGCGACAAGAAGCTCGACGGCATTTCCGACATCCGCGACGAATCCGACAAGTCGGGCATGCGCGTGGTGATCGAGCTGAAACGGGGCGAAGTGCCGGAAGTGGTGCTCAACAACCTGTACAAGCAGACCCAGTTGCAGGACACCTTCGGCATGAACATGGTGGCCCTGGTCGACGGCCAGCCGAAACTGCTGAACCTCAAGCAGATGCTGCAATGCTTCCTGTCGCACCGCCGCGAAGTGGTCACACGCCGCACCGTGTTCGAACTGCGCAAGGCGCGCGAACGCGGCCACGTACTGGAAGGCCTGGCAGTCGCGCTGGCCAACATCGATGACTTCATCGCCATCATCAAGGCCGCGCCGACGCCGCCGATCGCCAAGGTCGAGCTGATGGCCAAGGCCTGGGATTCGTCCGTCGTGCGCGAAATGCTGGCCCGCACGGGCGACGGCACGACGCCGGGCGGCGTGGACGCCTACCGTCCGGAAAACCTGCCGAAGCACTACGGCATGCAGACGGATGGCCTGTACAAGCTGTCGGACGACCAGGCGCAGGAAATTCTGCAGATGCGCCTGCAGCGCCTGACCGGCCTGGAGCAGGACAAGATCGTCAACGAGTACAAGGACGTGATGGCACATATCGCCGACCTGCTCGACATCCTGGCCAAGCCGGAACGCGTCACCGTCATCATCACCGATGAAATGACGGCGGCGAAGAACGAATACGGCGCCGGCAACAAGGACGTGCGCCGCTCGCAGATCGAACTCAATGCCACCGACCTGGAAACGGAAGACCTGATCACGCCGCAGGACATGGTCGTGACCCTGTCGCACACCGGTTACATGAAGGCGCAGCCGATCACCGAATACCGCGCGCAGAAGCGCGGCGGACGGGGCAAGCAGGCGATGGCGACGAAAGAGGAAGACTGGATCGACCAGCTGTTCATCGCCAACACGCACGACTACATCCTGTGCTTCTCGGATCGCGGCCGCATGTACTGGCTGAAGGTATGGGAAGTGCCGCAAGGCTCGCGCAATTCGCGCGGCAAGCCGATCGTCAACATGTTCCCGCTGCAGGACAACGAAAAGATCACCGTGATCCTGCCGCTGTCGGGCGAGAACCGCACGTTCCCGGAAGACCATTACGTGTTCATGTCGACCAGCCTCGGTACCGTCAAGAAGACGCCGCTGAAGGACTTCAGCAATCCACGCAAGGCCGGCATCATCGCGGTCGACCTGGACGACGGCGACTTCCTGATCGGCGCGGCGCTGACCGACGGCCAGCACGACGTGATGCTGTTCTCCGATTCGGGCAAGGCAGTGCGCTTCGACGAAAACGACGTGCGTCCGATGGGCCGCACGGCGCGCGGCGTGCGCGGCATGAACCTGGAAGAAGGCCAGCACGTGATCGCCCTGCTGGTGGCCGAGAACGAGCAGCAGTCGGTGCTGACGGCCACGGAAAACGGCTACGGCAAGCGTACGCCGATCACCGAGTACACGCGCCATGGCCGCGGCACGAAAGGCATGATCGCCATCCAGACCAGCGAGCGTAACGGTAAAGTGGTTGCTGCGACCCTGGTCGATACCAGCGATGAAATCATGCTGATCACCACCGGTGGCGTGCTGATCCGCACCCGCGTGTCGGAAATCCGCGAGATGGGCCGCGCGACGCAGGGCGTGACCCTGATCGCCGTGGAAGACGGCACCAAGCTGTCCGGCCTGCAGCGCGTGGTGGAGACGGATATCGACGAAGTCGAGCTGACGACGGAGGCGGGCACGGATGCCGCGCCGGCGGCGGCTGAACCAGCCGATCCTGTCGACCCGGCCCAGCCGGAGTAAGATGATTGGGGCTCTTTCGGGAGCCCCAATTGCTATTGGCGCGCCAGTTGCGGCGCCAGCCTGCGTTTTTCAGCTGTTCCCCGCTTTTGTAAAGTCCCGCATGCCATGAGAAAAATCGTCGCCACCTTCTTCGCCGCGTTTTCGCTGGCCTTCCTTGCGACCCTGCCGGCCCTGGCCCAGAACGCGCAAGCCACGCCCGCCCGGCAAGCTGCGCCCAGCCCCGCCATGAAAGTGGCCGTGCGGCGCATGCTCGACGCGATGCAGTTCCCGCAGCTGACGCGCAGCATCTTCGACCAGATGCTGCAATCGGTGCCCGCCATGATCCGCCAGTCGGCACTGCAGCAGATCAGCAGCAACCCGAACCTGGACGAGCAGCGCAAGGCGCGCGCGCTTGCCAGCGCCGAGGAGGAAATCCCCGTCGCCATCGCCACCCTGACGCAGGTGCTGGCCGACCCGACCCTGATCGACGAGCTGGCCGCCGAAATGGTGCCCCTGTACGCGCGCTTTTACACGGTGCCCGAAGTCGAGCAGCTGACGACCTTCTACAAGACGCCGCTGGGGCGCAAGATGCTGGCCACCATGCCGCAGCTGTCGGCCGAATCGATGGCCATCAGCCAGCGCGTGCTGATCCCGCGCGTGAATGCCGTGCTTGACCAGGTCATGCGGGCGGCCACGCAGTCGCCCCAATAATTCCCATTTTTGCCAAGGATAGCCTCGTGACCCATATCTATAACTTCTCCGCCGGACCGGCCGTACTGCCCAAGGAAGTGCTGGCGCAAGCGGCCGCGGAAATGCAGGACTGGCATGGCAGCGGCATGTCGGT
The DNA here is from genome assembly GCF_009208555.1 of Janthinobacterium violaceinigrum. Classification (GTDB taxonomy): domain Bacteria; phylum Pseudomonadota; class Gammaproteobacteria; order Burkholderiales; family Burkholderiaceae_D; genus Janthinobacterium; species Janthinobacterium violaceinigrum. The sequence continues at coordinate 7,519 of NZ_WFLI01000027.1, forward strand.
GATGGAAATGAGCCACCGCGGTCCTGAATTCATCTCCATCTACCAGCAGGCAGTGGCCGACCTGCGCGAGCTGCTGGCCGTGCCCGCCAACTACAAGATCCTGTTCCTGCAGGGCGGCGGCCTGGGCGAGAACGCCATCATTCCCATGAATCTGGCGGGCCTGGCCGCGCAGCAGCCGGCCACCGTGGACTTCGTGCACACGGGCTCGTGGTCCGGCAAGTCGATCCAGGAAGCGGCCAAGTATGCCAACGTCAACGTGGCCGCGTCGTCCAGGGCGGCCCGTTTCACGGGCGTGCCGCCGGTCGCCGAATGGCAGCTGACGCCGGGCGCCGCCTACCTGCACATCTGCACCAATGAAACCATCGACGGCGTGGAATTCCAGCAGGCGCCAGACGTGCCGGCAGGCACGACCATCGTGGCCGACATGTCCTCCCACATTCTGTCGCGCGTCATTGATGTGTCGCAATACGGCGTGATCTTCGGCGGCGCGCAGAAAAACATCGGCCCGGCCGGCCTGACGGTCGTCATCGTGCGCGAAGACTTGCTGGGCAAGGCGCTGCCGATCTGCCCGTCCGCTTTCGACTGGACCATCGTGGCCGAACATGAGTCGATGTACAACACGCCGCCCACCTACGGCATCTATATCGCCGGCCTGGTTTTCCAGTGGCTGAAACGGCAAGGTGGCGTTGCAGCCATGGAACAGCGTAATATTGAGAAAGCGGCGCTGCTGTACGCGGCGCTCGATGCGGACGACTTCTACCAGAACCGGGTCGAACCGGCCTACCGCTCGCGCATGACCATCCCGTTCTATCTGCGCGACGAAAGTCTGAACGACGCATTCCTGGCCGGCGCCAAGCAGCGCGGCCTGCTGCAACTGAAGGGCCACAAGTCCGTCGGCGGCATGCGTGCATCGATCTATAACGCGATGCCGATCGAGGGCGTGCAAGCCCTGGTCAACTATTTGAACGAGTTTGCCGGACGCTGAGTCGCCTAGACGACTGCGCCGGCCCGCCGCCGGCGCAGGCCGCGCGGCCATGATTGAAGTACAGCTGACGAAACAAACCACCATGACCGATAAATTGAAACCGCTGCGCGAACAGATCGATGCGATCGACGCGCAAATCCTCGACCTACTGAACCGCCGCGCGCAAATCGCCCAGCAAGTGGGCCACGTAAAAGCCGAGACGCAGGCGCCCGTGTTCCGTCCCGAACGCGAGGCGCAGGTGCTGCGCGGCGTGGCCGAGCGCAATCCCGGCCCCATGGGCGACCGCGAAGTGCAGACCATCTTCCGCGAAATCATGTCGTCCTGCCGCTCGCTGGAAAAGCGCGTCACCGTCGCCTATCTGGGCCCGGCCGGCACCTTCAGCGAACAGGCCGTGTACCAGCAGTTCGGCAGCGCCGTCGAAGGCTTGCCGTGCGCGTCCATCGATGAAGTGTTCCGCTCCGCCGAAGCGGGGACGGCCGACTTCGGCGTGGTGCCGATCGAGAATTCCTCGGAAGGCGCCGTCAACCGCACGCTCGACATGATGCTGCAGACCAGTCTCATCATCAGCGGCGAAGTGGCCATCGCCGTGCACCACAGCCTGATGACGAAGAGCGGCAACATGGATGGCGTCACGTCCATCTGCGCCCATTCGCAGGCGCTGGCCCAGTGCCAGGTCTGGCTGAACCAGAACTACCCGCACATCGAGCGCCGCGCCGTGGCGTCGAATGCCGAAGCGGCCCGCCTGGCCGGCGAAGACGGCACGGTGGCGGCGATTGCCAGCGAACTGGCGGGCGCGCAGTACAAGCTGGGCGTGGTCAAGGGCCATATCCAGGACGACCCGCACAACCGCACGCGCTTTGCCGTCGTGGGGACCTTGCAGACGGCGCCGTCGGGCAAGGACCAGACCTCGCTGGTGCTGGCCGTGCCGAACAAGGCGGGCGCCGTGTACCAGCTGCTCGCGCCGCTGGCGAAACACGGCGTGTCGATGACGCGCTTCGAGTCGCGCCCGGCGCGCATGGGTAGCTGGGAGTATTATTTCTATGTCGATGTGGAAGGCCACGTGCACGATGCAGCCGTCGCCCAGGCGCTGGCTGAATTGCAGGGCAATGCGGCCTTCTTCAAGGTGCTGGGGTCGTATCCTGTCAGTCTGTGACGTCGACGGTGGTGTCGGATTGCGGCCCGCGGCCTGATCCGGCCTACAATAAGCCGTCGCCTGGGTTCGCGCAGCGTAACCCGACAACAGCCTCCAGCCTAATCATTCACCAACTTTTAAAGAACACCATGTCTAAAAATATCGGTCCAGAATACGTCCGCGCCATCGCCCCTTACCAGAGCGGCAAACCGATCGCGGAAGTCGCGCGCGAATTCGGCCTCGACGAGGCAGCCATCGTCAAGCTGGCGTCGAATGAAAACCCGTACGGCATGCCGGAATCGGCCAAGCAGGCGATGATCGCCGCCATCGATGACCTGGGCCGCTACCCGGACGCCAACGGCTTCGAGCTGAAAGCCGTGCTGTCGAAGCGCTATGACGTGCCGGCCGACTGGATCACCCTGGGCAACGGCAGCAACGACATCCTGGAAATCGCCGCGCACGCGTTTGTCGAGCACGGCCAGTCCGTCGTGTACTCGCAGTACTCGTTCGCCGTGTACGCGCTGGCCACGCAAGGCCTGGGCGCGCGCCACATCGTCGTGCCGGCGCAAGCCTATGGCCATGACCTGGACGCGATGGCGGCGGCGATTGCCGACGACACGCGCCTGGTCTTCATCGCCAATCCGAACAACCCGACCGGCACCTTCCTGACGGCCGCACAGCTCGAAGCGTTCCTGCAGAAAGTGCCGCAGCACGTGGTGGTGGTGCTGGACGAAGCCTACAACGAGTTCCTGTCGGCCGACGATCAGTACGAATCGACGGCCTGGGTGCGCCAGTATCCGAACCTGGTGGTCTCGCGCACCCTGTCGAAGGCCTACGGCCTGGCCGGCCTGCGCATCGGCTTCGCCATCGCCCAGCCGGCGCTGACGGACCTGATGAACCGCATCCGCCAGCCGTTCAACGTCAATTCGCTGGCGCAGGCAGCCGCCATCGCGGCCCTGAACGACAAGGACTTCCTCGAGCAGAGCGCGCGCAACAACGCGGCCGGCTACCAGCAGTTCACGCAAGCGTTCGCGCAACTGGGCCTGGAATACGTGCCGTCGCACGGCAATTTCGTGCTGGTGAAAGTGGGCGACGACGACGGCGCCGGCGCGCGCGTCAACCTGGCGTTGCTGAAACAGGGCGTCATCGTGCGTCCCGTGGGCAGCTATGGCTTGCCGCAGTGGCTGCGCATCTCCATCGGCCTGCCGCAGGAAAACGCCATCTTCATCGCCGCGCTGACGAAAGCGCTGGCTTGACGATATGACGACGCCTGCACTGAAAAAAATCGTCATCTTCGGCGTAGGCCTGATCGGCGGCTCGTTCGCGCGCGCCTTGAAGCATGCGGGCGCGGTGCAAACCGTGGTCGGCATGGGCCGCTCGCCCGCGTCGATGGCGCGCGCGCTGGAGCTGGGCATCATCGACGAAATCGGCGGCGACATGGCCGCGGCGCTTGCGGGCGCCGACCTGGTGCTGCTGGCCGCGCCCGTGGCGCAGACGGGCGCCATCCTGGCGTCCATCGCGCCGCACCTGCAGCCCGGTACCATCGTCAGCGATGCGGGCAGCACGAAAAGCGACGTGGTGGCGGCCGCGCGCGCGGCGCTCGGCGGCAAGGCGGGCCAGTTCGTGCCCGGCCACCCGATCGCGGGACGCGAGACGAATGGCCCCGATGCGGCCATCATCGACCTGTATCAGGGCAAGAAAGTGGTGCTCACGCCGCTGGCGGAAAATAGCGCGGCCGATGTGGAACGGGTGGCGGCCGCGTGGCGCGCCTGCGGCGCCATCCTGCACACCTTGAGCCCTGAAGAACATGACAAGGTGTTTGCCGCCGTCAGCCATCTGCCGCACCTGCTGGCCTTTGCGCTGGTCGACGACATCGCCAGGAAGCCGCACGCGGGCCTGCTGTTCCAGTACGCGGCCAGCGGCTTTCGCGACTTTACGCGCATCGCCGGCTCATCGCCGGAAATGTGGCGCGACATCAGCCTGGCCAACCAGCCGGCGCTGCTGCACGAACTCGATGCCTACCTGGCGCAGCTGACGACCTTGCGCGCCCACCTGGCTGCGAACGACGGCGCCGCCATCGAGGGCGTGTATGCGAACGCCCAGCACGCGCGCCAGCAATGGATCGAGGCGATCGAAACGGCGGAAGCGCCCGCGCTCACACAATAATTGAAGGATTCCAGCATGACCCAGACCAAGCAATACCCCCACCATATCGACTTGACGCCCGTGATGCATGCCGAAGGCACGGTGCGCCTGCCCGGCTCGAAAAGCATTTCCAACCGCGTGCTGCTGCTGGCCGCGCTGGCCAAGGGCACGACGAAGATCATCGACCTGCTGGCCTCCGACGACACCTTCGTCATGCTCACGGCACTGACTTCGCTGGGCGTCAAATGGACGCAGGATGAATTGACGGGCGATCCGGCCACGGCGCACCAGGTGCACCACGTGGAAGGCTGCGGCGGCGTCTTCCCGCACCACGAGGCGGACCTGTTCATGGGCAATGCCGGCACGGCCATCCGCCCGCTGACGGCGGCGCTGGCCGTCATCGGCGGCGACTACACCCTGCACGGGGTGTCGCGCATGCACGAGCGTCCCATCGGCGACCTGGTCGACGCGCTGAACGCCGTCGGCACGCAGATCGAGTACACGGGCGAGCAGGGTTTCCCGCCGCTGCGCATCCGCCGCGGCCACATCCACGCGCAGCGCATCGCCGTGCGCGGCAACGTGTCGAGCCAGTTCCTGACGGCCCTCCTGATGGTGGCGCCGCTGATGGCGCGCGACCATGCCGTGACCATCGACGTCACGGGCGAGCTGATCTCGAAGCCGTACATCGAGATCACCCTGAACCTGATGCGCCGTTTCGGCGTGACGGTCGAACATGACGGCTGGCAGTCGTTCACCGTGCAGCCGGGCCAGCAGTACCAGAGCCCGGGCACCATCCACGTCGAGGGCGACGCCTCGTCGGCGTCCTACTTCCTGGCGGCCGGCGCCATCGGCGGCGGTCCCGTGCGCGTGGAAGGCGTGGGGCGCGACAGCATTCAGGGCGACGTGCGCTTCGTCGAAGCCTTGCAGCAGATGGGCGCGACCATCACCATGGGCGAGAACTGGATCGAAGCCCGCTCGAACGGCGTGCTGAAAGCCGTCGACATGGATTTCAACCACATCCCCGACGCGGCCATGACGATCGCCGTGGCCGCCCTGTATGCGGACGGCACTTCGACCCTGCGCAATATCGCCAGCTGGCGCGTAAAAGAGACGGACCGCCTGGCCGCCATGGCCACGGAGTTGCGCAAGCTGGGCGCGCAAGTGGAAGAGGGTGCGGACTACCTGCGCGTGACGCCGCCGGAGCAGATTCTGGCTGCCACCATCGACACGTATGACGACCACCGCATGGCCATGTGCTTTTCGCTGGCCTCGCTGGATGGCGCGGCGCGGCGCGGCAATGAAATGCGCATCAACGACCCGAAATGCGTGGCCAAGACCTTCCCCGAGTATTTCGCCGCGTTTGCGGGGATTGCCAAAGACACCCTGATTTAATTGATTGCCAACACTATGCCGACCTCCAATATCCCAGTCATCGCCATCGACGGCCCCACCGCTTCCGGCAAGGGCACGGTGGCGCACCGCGTGGCCGACAAGCTGGGCTTTCATTACCTGGACTCGGGTGCGCTGTACCGCCTGACGGCCCTGACGGCGCTGCGCCGCGGCACGGACTTGCGCGACGAGCATGCGCTGGCCAAGCTGGCCGAGCACCTGCCCTGCCATTTCGCGGGCGGCGAGATCCTGCTGGCGCAGGAAAACGTCACCGAGCTGATCCGTGCCGAAGAAGTGGGCAATACGGCGTCGAAAATTGCCGTCTTGCCAACCTTGCGCCATGCGCTGGTGGGCTTGCAGCTGGGTTTCCGCAAGACGCCGGGCCTGGTGGCGGACGGACGCGACATGGGCACGGTGATCTTCCCGCACGCCCCGCTGAAGGTGTTCCTCACGGCCAGCGTCGAGGCGCGCGCGCAACGGCGCTACAAGCAATTGATAGACAAGGGTTTTTCTGCTAATATGGAAGACCTTCTGATGGATTTGCAGGCGCGGGACGAACGTGATACTCACCGTGCGATTGCGCCGCTGGTCCCCGCGGAAGGGGCGCATGTCCTCGATACCTCGGCAATGACGGCTGATGAAGCCGTTGAAACCGTGTTGAAATGGTATGCCGCTGCAACAAAATAGCGCGAGCTATGTGGTGCCCGTTGACGGCTCCTGGCCTGTCCGGGTGTGTCAAAAACCTAACCCAGTTTAAGTCGCATCGTGCGATCTCTGCTGGATAACCTGTGTGAACCCTATGTCTACTGTTACAACTAACGAATCTACCGGTATGGAAAGTTTTGCTGCGCTCTTCGAGGAATCGTTGTCGCGTCAAGATATGCGCTCCGGCGAAGTTATTTCCGCTGAAGTCGTGCGCCTCGACCACAATTTCGTGATCGTGAACGCTGGCCTCAAATCCGAAGCATTCATCCCTGTCGAAGAATTCAAGAACGACCACGGTGAACTGGAAGTCAAAGTTGGTGACTTCGTTTCCGTGGCGATCGAATCGCTGGAAAACGGTTTCGGCGATACCATCCTGTCGCGCGATAAAGCCAAGCGTCTGGCTTCGTGGCTGGCTCTGGAAAAAGCGATGGAATCGGGCGAAATCGTCGTCGGTACCGTCAATGGTAAAGTCAAAGGCGGTCTGACCGTGTTGACCAACGGCATCCGCGCATTCCTGCCGGGCTCGCTGGTTGATACCCGTCCTGTCAAAGACACCACCCCATTCGAAGGCAAAACCCTCGAATTCAAAGTGATCAAGCTGGATCGCAAGCGTAACAACGTGGTTCTGTCCCGCCGCGCCGTCATCGAAGCTTCGATGGGCGAAGAGCGTCAGAAACTGATGGAAACGCTGAAAGAAGGCACGGTCGTGACCGGCGTCGTCAAAAATATCACCGACTACGGCGCGTTCGTGGATCTGGGCGGTATCGATGGCCTGCTGCATATCACCGACCTGGCATGGCGCCGTGTACGTCACCCGTCGGAAGTTCTGACGGTTGGCCAGGAAATCACCGCCAAAGTCCTGAAATACGATCAAGAGAAAAACCGTGTTTCGCTGGGCGTGAAACAACTGGGCGACGATCCTTGGACCGGTCTGTCCCGTCGTTACCCACAAAGCACCCGTCTGTTCGGTAAAGTAACGAACCTGACCGACTACGGCGCGTTCGTTGAAGTGGAACAGGGTATCGAAGGTCTGGTACACGTTTCCGAAATGGACTGGACGAACAAAAACGTTGCTCCTAACAAAGTTGTCCAACTGGGCGACGAAGTAGAAGTGATGGTTCTGGAAATCGACGAAGAGCGTCGTCGTATTTCGTTGGGCATGAAACAGTGCAAAGCCAATCCATGGGACGACTTCGGTGTTACCCATAAGAAAGGTGACAAAGTCCGCGGCGCGATCAAATCGATCACCGACTTCGGCGTGTTCATCGGCCTGGCCGGCAACATCGACGGTCTGGTGCACCTGTCCGACCTGTCCTGGACCGAAACCGGCGAAGAAGCCGTGCGTCGCTTCAAGAAAGGTGACGAACTGGAAGCCATCGTTCTGGCCATCGACGTTGAGCGCGAGCGCGTTTCCCTGGGCGTCAAGCAACTGGAAGGTGACCCATTCAACAACTTCGCAGCCATGAACGACAAAGGCTCGCTGGTAACCGGTACCGTTAAATCGGTTGAGCCTAAAGGCGCCGTGATCCAACTGTCCGAAGAAGTTGAAGGCTACCTGCGCGCTTCCGAAATCTCGCGCGACCGCGTTGAAGATGCTGGTACGCACCTGAAAGTCGGCGACACCGTCGAAGCAATGGTGTTGAACATTGACCGCAAAGCCCGTGGTATCCAACTGTCGATCAAAGCGAAAGACAACGTTGAAACCCAGGAAGCCATGCAGAAGATGGCAGCTACCGACAACAACGCAGCTTCGGGCACCACCAGCCTGGGCGCCTTGTTGAAAGCTAAGTTCGATAACAAGAACTAAGACTGCGGATACGGCAGATGACAAAGTCCGAGCTGATCAACCGCCTCGCTGAGCGTTATTCTCAGCTGGTGGCGAAAGATGCGGAGTATGCCGTCAAGACCATTCTCGATGCGATGACCAACGCCCTGGCGACGGGCCAGCGTATCGAGATCCGCGGTTTTGGCAGTTTTGCCCTGAACAGCAGGCCCCCGCGCATCGGCCGCAACCCGAAATCCGGCGACAAGGTGATGGTGCCCGAAAAGCGGGTGCCCCACTTCAAACCGGGCAAACAGTTGCGCGAGCGGGTGGACGCGATGGTCGGACAACCGATCATCGAGGATTAATCGTCTGCTGGAAGGCGACATAGAAAGCGGCGTCCTTGGATGCCGCTTTTTTTTGTTAATATGCTGAGAATACCTGACATAAGCTACTGCGCGTCGCGCTTTGCGGCCTGCGATGCTCACCGTACTTCAGTACGGTTGCGCTTCTCGGCCGCAAATCACTGACGCTCGCTACGCTTCTGTCAGGCATTCCAAGGTTGTGCCATACGGGCATTTTTTGTACTTTCTGGGCGTATCGATGAAAATCATCTCCACCATCGTTGGCTGTGTTCTCTTCGTCCTGTTCTTCAGTTTTGCGCTGAAGAATGCGCAGGTTGTCGACCTGCATGTATTTCTCAATTATGAAATTCGCGGCCCCCTGGTCCTGATGCTGCTGGGCTTTTTTGTCGCTGGCGCCAGTCTGGGTGTCCTGGCCCTGACGCCAACCGTGTTCCGTCACCGCCGCGAAGCGACCAAGCAAAAAACCACCATTGCAGCGCTGCAGACCGTTGGCGTGGCCAGCAATGTCCAGCCGCAACCGGACAGCGTGAGCGCGCAGTAAGCTGCGCCGTCGCTCCTATCTCTCTTACTCGAATAAAAACAATCGCATGGATTTTGAACTCTGGTGGCTCTTGGGTATCCCGGTGTTTTTCGCGCTGGGCTGGATTGCCGCGCGCGTGGACATTCATCAACTGGTGTCCGAATCGCGCAGCCTGCCGCGCAATTACTTCAAGGGCTTGAATTTCCTGCTCAATGAACAGCATGACAAGGCCATCGATGCCTTCATCGAAGTCGTCAAGCTGGACCCGGAATCGGCCGATATGCACTTTGCGCTGGGCAACCTGTTCCGCCGCCGCGGCGAAACGGAACGCGCCATCCGCGTGCACCAGAATTTGCTGGCGCGTCCGGACCTGCCGCTGGAGCAGCAGGGCCATGCCGCCTACGAGCTGGGCATGGATTACCTGAAGGCGGGCTTGCTGGACCGCGCCGAAGAAACCTTCAACAGCCTGGTCGACACGCAATATGCGGCCCAGGCGCGCCGCGCGCTGCTGGAAATCTACCAGCGCGAAAAGGAATGGCCACGCGCCATCGAAGCGGCCGTGGGCTTGCAGGAATCGGGCGCCGGTGCGCGCCAGAAGGAAATCGCCCAGTTCTATTGCGAACTGGCGCATGACGCGCTCGTGCACATGAAGCCGGACGAAGCCATGCCGCTGCTGGAAAAAGCCCTGCAGACGGACCGCAAGAGCGTGCGCGCCACCATCCTGACGGGCGACGTGCTGCTGGCGCGCGGCGACGTGGAAGGCGCGCTGACCACTTGGCGCCGCGTGGAGCAGCAGAGCGTGCCGCACGTGGCCCTGGTGGCGCAGCGCCTGATGGATGGCTACACCAAGGTGGGCCGTGCGCAGGAAGGCGTCAACCTGCTGCGCTCCTACCTGGAAGAAGCGTCGTCGATCGACCTGATCGAAGTCGTCTTCAAGGCCGTCATCGAACTCGACGGCGTGGAAGCGGCGAAGCAGCTGGTCAGCGCCGAGCTGCGCCGCACGCCCACCCTGCTGGGCCTCGATAAACTGCTCGAGGCGCGCATGATGGATGCGCCGGCCGCCATCTGGTCCGAGCTGTCGATGGTGAAAAACCTCGTGCACGGCTACACGCAGAAGCTGGCCCGCTACCAGTGCAGCCACTGCGGCTTCAAGGCGCGCCAGTTCTACTGGCACTGCCCGGGCTGCAACAAGTGGGAAACGTATCCGCCGCGCCGCACGGAAGAGCTCAACGTCATGAATTAGTCGTGCCCGCCACGGGGCCCATGGCTGCGTTGCAGCGCCTCGCCGTACTATTCGTACTGTCTTCGGCGCCGCTCCTTGCCCTGAACCCCGTGCTGTGCACTTGCAAGTCAGATAGATATATTACAAATACGGCACAACCATGAAAATCACCATTATCGGCACCGGCTATGTTGGCCTCGTGACCGGCGCCTGCCTGGCGGAGCTGGGCAATGACGTCTTTTGCCTCGACCTGGACGCACAAAAGGTGGCGCTGCTCAACAGCGGCGGCATCCCCATCCACGAACCGGGCCTGGAAGAAGTCGTGGCGCGCAACCGCGCCGCCGGCCGCATGACCTTTTCCACGGACGTGGAAGCGGCAGCCAACCATGGCGCGATGCAATTCATCGCCGTCGGCACGCCGCCCGATGAAGACGGTTCGGCCGACTTGCAATACGTGCTGGCCGCTGCCCGCGGCATCGGCAAATACATGACGGACTTCAAGGTCATCGTCGACAAGTCGACCGTGCCTGTCGGTACGGCGGAAAAAGTGCGCGCCGCCATCCAGGGCGAACTGGACGCGCGCGGCGTGGCTGCCACGTTCTCGGTGGCGTCGAACCCGGAATTCCTCAAGGAAGGCGCGGCCGTCGAAGACTTCATGCGTCCCGACCGCATCGTCATCGGCGTCGATGCCACGCCCGATGGCGAGCGCGCGCGCGAATTGCTGAAAAGCCTGTACGCGCCGTTCAACCGCAACCACGAGCGTACCTACTGGATGGACGTGCGTTCGGCCGAATTCACGAAGTATGCGGCCAATGCCATGCTGGCCACGCGTATCTCGTTCATGAATGAACTGGCGAACCTGGCCGACAAGGTGGGCGTCGACATCGAGGCCGTGCGTCACGGCATCGGTTCCGACCCCCGCATCGGCCACAGTTTCCTGTACGCGGGCTGCGGCTACGGCGGTTCCTGCTTCCCGAAAGATGTGCAGGCGCTCGAGCGCACGGCGCGCGGCCATGGTCAGGAATTGCTGATCTTGCGCGCCGTCGAAGCCGTCAACGACCGGCAGAAGCAGGTGCTGGGCGGCAAAGTGGTCACCCGCTTCGGCGAGGATCTGACGGGCCGGCATTTTGCCGTGTGGGGCCTGGCTTTCAAGCCGAATACGGACGATATGCGCGAAGCGTCGGCCCGCGTGCTGCTGGCGGACTTGCTGAAACGGGGCGCCACGGTGGCCGTCTACGATCCCGTCGCCATGGCCGAGGCGCGCCGTGTGCTGCAACTGGATCTGACGCCGGAACAATTGGCGAAGGTGCGTTTTGCCGACAGCCCGCTCGACGCGTTGACGGACGCCGATGCGCTGGCCATCGTGACCGAATGGAAAGCGTTCCGCAGTCCCGACTTCGCGCAGATCAAGGCGCGCCTGAAGCAGGCCGTGATCTTTGACGGCCGCAACCTGTTCGAGCCGGCCGTCATGGCCGAGACGGGCATCGAATACCACGGGATCGGTCGCTCGATCCTGACGCGCGCATGAGCGCCCACGAGGTGGTCGCCTTGACGGCGCCGGCCGCACTGGCCCAGGTGCGCTTGCTGGTGGTGGGCGATGTCATGCTGGACCGTTACTGGTTTGGCGACGTCAGCCGTATTTCGCCGGAAGCGCCCGTGCCCATCGTGCGCATCGAGAAGCGCGAAGAGCGCCTGGGCGGCGCGGCCAACGTGGCGCGCAACGCGGCCGCGCTGGGCGCGAAGACGAGCTTGCTGGGCGTGGTCGGCGACGACGAGGCGGGCAGCCAGGTCGAGCGCCTGCTCGAAGGCGGCGGCATCCACAGCTATCTGCAGCGCGATGCGGCCATTTCCACCATCATCAAGCTGCGCGTGATCGGCCGCCAGCAGCAAATGCTGCGCATCGACTTCGAGGATGCGCCCAGCGATGAAGTGCTGCGCGACAAACTGGCGCAGTTTAATGCCCTCTTGCCGCATTACGACGTGGTGATCCTGTCGGACTACGCCAAGGGCAGCCTGGTGAATGTGGCCGAGATGATCAAGGCCGCCAGGGCCGCCGGCAAGATCGTCATGGTCGACCCGAAAGGCGATGATTTCAGCCGCTATGCGGGTGCGTCAGTGCTCACTCCGAACAAATCGGAACTGCGCCGCGTGGTGGGCAACTGGAGCACGGAAGAGCAATTGACCGAACGCGCGCAGCAGATGCGCGCGCAACTGGGCCTGGACGCCTTGCTGCTGACCCGTTCGGAAGAGGGCATGAGCCTGTACACGGCCGACGCCGTGCTGCACATGCCCACCGATGCGCGCGAAGTGTTCGACGTTTCGGGTGCCGGCGACACGGTGATCGCCACCATGGCGGCCATGCTGGGCGCCGGCATGGACCTGGGTGACGCCGTGCGCACGGCCAACCGGGCCGGCGGCATCGTCGTCGGCAAGCTGGGTACGGCCACCGTCACCCGTGACGAGCTGTTCCCCCAGTAATATTGTTGTATCGCCTGCGCCGGCCGTTTGATCTGGCGCAGGTCTTCCCTCCGTTCCGCCATCCCGTCTTGTCAACCGTATCACGCCACAGCCGTTAAAGCCGTTAAGGCGCTGTTCCTCCTTTGCGTTCGAGTCATCTTGAAACCACATCACGGAGAGATACCCATGTTCAAAAAAATACTGCTGGCCATTGCCACCCTGATCGCGACGATGGGCTTTGCCTTTGCCCAGGTCGATGTCAACAAGGCGGACCAGGCGGCACTCGACAGCGTCAAGGGCATCGGCCCCGTCACGTCGAAGGCCATCGTCGATGAACGCGCCAAGGGCGGCGCCTTCAAGGATTGGGCCGATTTCGAAAGCCGCGTGAAGGGCATCGGTCCGAAAAGTTCCGTGAAACTGTCGGAAGCGGGCTTGCAGGTGAATGGCCAGGCCAAGTCCGGCGCGCCGGCGGCGCCGGCGGCGAAAGCTGCTCCGGCAAAAAAGGAAGCTGCTGTGAAGGAAGTTGCAGCGAAAGAAGCCGCACCGAAGCCAGCTGCTGCGACCGACACCGCTGCGGCGCCAGCCAAGACAGCCGCTGAAACGAAGAAAGAAGCTGCTGCCGCGAAGAAAGAAGCGAAGGCTGCCGCTGCTGCTGCCAAGAAAGAAGCTGCCGCCGCCAAGGCCGTCCCGGCTGCCGCGCCCGCCGCTGCCGCCGATGCTGCGCCCGTGAAAACGGCTGCCGAAACGAAGAAGGAAGCCGCGGCTGCGAAGAAAGCGGCAACGGCGGCCAAGAAAGAAGCCAAGGCTGCGGAAGCGGCTGCGAAGAAAGAAGCGAAACTGGCCGCAGCGGATGCAAAGAAGGCTGAAGCCGAGAAAAAGTAAGCGTGTTGCTGTAAAGCGTGTTGCGTGGTGGTGCCGCGCAGCACGACAGGAAAACCCCGCGCGGTACCGGCCGCGCGGGGTTTTTTTATTCGCGGGTGCCGTGCCGGAATGGCGCCGCCAGCTGTCCCGCCAGCGTCTTCGGCATGGGCGCCTCGATACCGCAGGCATCGGGCCAAGTGCGCGGCAGGTGATGGGTGCCGAACAGGCGGTCCAGCACGGGCAAGGTGGAGGCGTAGTTGCGGTTGATGTGTTCGAATTTGCTGTGATGCCAATGGTGGAAGGCGGGTGTTGCGACCAGCCATTCCAGCGGGCCGAAGCGCCAGCGCAGGTTAGCGTGGATAAAGAAACCCCAGACGGTGCCGACCAGCAGCAGGAGCACGGGCGCGGCACTGCCGGCCGCGCCGGGGCCTGCCAGGCCCAGCAGATACAAGGGCGTCAGGCCGAACAGGCGCGTGACGACCATGTCGACGGGATGGGTGCGCGTATTGGCCAGGAAATACAGCTGTTCCGTGCTGTGGTGCACGGCGTGGTAGCGCCACAGCCACGGGATTTCATGGCTGAGCCTATGCCCCCAGTAAGTACCGACTTCGCCGATCAGCAAGCCCAGCAGGAGCTTGGCCCACAGGGGCAGGGCCGCAAGCGTGGCGGGAATGGCGTCGGGCAGCAAGCGTTGTCCCGCGACGGCGATCAGGGCCAGCGGTGCGGCCAGCAGCACGGCCGGCAGCAGGCTGCTGATGAAATAGAAGCCCAGGTCGCTGAACAGTTCCGTGCGCGAGCGCCCGCCGTGGCGCGCGCCAAAGAAACGCTCGAGCGGCACGAAGACCACGGCCAGCAGCACCAGCCACAGGCCCAGGCGCAGCACGTCGACGACGATGCCGGGAAGGTGCATTTGCAGGGTGTGCAGCAGGCTCATTTCATTCCATCAGGCAAGAACCAAAAAAATCCGGACAAGGCTGGGCTGGTCCGGATTCTGTCATGCGTGCTGGCGGCTCAGACGGCAACAGCAGCTTTGCGGCGGCGGGCCATAAAGCCGAGCAGTCCCAGGCCGCCGATCAGCATGCCCCAGGTCGACGGTTCCGGCACGGCCGACACGAGCGACACGCCGTCGAGCAGCATGAACGGTGGCGCGCCCGTCGGGCTGCCCTTGGCCATGAACGACAGCAATTCGCTGCTGTCCGTGGCCGTGAAGGTCATGCTGGCCTGGTGCCAGCCCGTGAAGCCCTGGCTGACGTTGGCCAGCGATGCCGTCTGCTGCTTGCTGTTGCCCAGCGAAACGTCCCAGTAATTGACGGGGTTATCGCCCTTGAAGCCCACTTGCTGGGCGGCGCCGTACGAAAAGCTCAGGGTGTAGGCCTGGCCGGGCACCAGGCCGCTCACTTGCTGGGTCACGGGGCCAGGAAAATAATCCCAGTCCGCCGCCAGCACATTGCCGCCCGTGGGGCTGGCGCCCAGGCCGTTTTTCGGTCCCGCGCCGCTGTACGAGTTCGGGCCCCACAAGGCCAGCGCCGTCGCGGCGTTGGTATCGTCGATGTTATTGCCGTTGAGTACGAAGTTGTAGCCCTTGCTGGACCAGTCGGTCAGGTAGGTGCGGTCGGCGCGCGCGTACGTGCCTTCGTTCAGCTGTTTCGAGGTGCCATTGCTGGTCAGTTCAAAATCGCCATTCTTGACCAGGTTGGTCGTGGCGGCGTGGGCGGCGGTGGCGCACAGGGAAGCGGCGGCCAGCGCCAGCAAAGCAGAGATTTTACGCATGATGCAAGCTCCAAAAGTGACAGGGTAGTGTGGCAGTCTGTCGGCGAACTTTTGGCCAACGTGGGATTCAATCGCGGAAGAGGCGAGAAAGGTATTCCCGAGACAGCGGTGGTGTCCCGTTGAGGCGATTATAGCAGCGTTTGGCAAAATGGCATGTAACATGCTTTGAAAACAACAGATATTTTCGAGTGGCAATCTTGTCAGCGTTGGATTTTTTGCATGGCATGGGCAGGCATGCCATGCGCGGTTACAGCTGCGACTCGATCGGCAGCCAGCGCATCACGGATACCAGCATGCGGCGCCAGAAGCCCGCTTCCGGATCGTGCGTCCACACCTTGGCCGGTTCCTCGGTGGCGTCGGACCAGCGCAGGGCGCCGTTGTCGAGGAAGACGCGATAGCTGGTGTCGCTCGCCGTCGAATGCAGGAACAGCGCGCGCATGTCGGCCGCCAGCGCGGCATCGTCGAACAGCACACCCATCTCCGTATTCAGCTGGGCCGAGCGGGGATCGAGGTTGAAGGAGCCGACGAAGCCCCGCTGGCCGTCCACCACCACGGCCTTGGTATGCAGGCTGGCGCGGCTCGATCCCATCAGGCTGATGCGCTTGCGGTGCAGGGTCTTCAATTCATACAGCTCGATGCCGCCGTCCAGCAGCGCCTGGCGGTAGCGCGCATAGCCCGCGTGCACGAGGGCCACGTCCGTGGCGGCAAGCGAGTTGGTCAGTACTTTGACCTTGACGCCGGCGCCAACCTTGTCGGCCAGGCTCTGCGTCAGCGCCGCGCCGGGCACGAAGTATGGCGAAGTCAGCAGCGTTTCTTCGCGCGCCTGCGTCAGCAAGGGCAGCAGGCTGTGCATGAGCCAGTGCTCGCTGCGCTGCAGGCTGGCCACGGGGGCGGCTTTTTCCGGCGGGTCCGACAGCACTTGCACGTGCGCGCTCCAGTGCAGGCGCAGGCGGCCATCCAGATGGGCCTGCAGCTGGCCCGCATCGGTCAGCTGGCGCAAATAGGGCGAGGCGCCCAGTTCGCCCGTGAGCGCGTCGAGGCGGGCGCGCACGGCGGGCAGCTGCGGCAGTGCCGGCGTGCCCGCGTTCTTGCCAGCGTGCAGGGCGCCGATGGGGATGACGGCGCGGCTGTTCCAGAAGCGGTCGAAGATGTCGCTCGTCTGCTGCACGGCGGGGCCCACCAGCAGCAGGTCCGCATCCTGGAAATTGACTTGTTCGGCGGCATCGAAATATTCGTCGCCGATATTGCGCCCGCCGACGAGGGCGACCCTGCCATCGACAATCCAGGCCTTGTTGTGCATGCGCCGGTTCAGGCTGACGGCGCGCAAGGCCATTTCCACGGCGCGCCACCAGACGCCGTCGCGGTTGCGGCCGGGATTGAAGATGCGCACGTCGATCAGCGGATGGCTGTCGAGCGCGAGGATGGCGGCGTCCTGGCCCCGCGCGTTGATGTCGTCGAGCAGCACGCGCACGCGCACGCCGCGGTCGGCCGCGCGCAGCAGTTCGCGCACCAGCAGGCGTCCCGTGACGTCGTTATGCCAGATGTAGTACTGCAGGTCGATGCTGTGGCCCGCTTCGCGGGCGCTCAGGGCGCGCAGGGCGAACGCTTCCAGGTTGTCGTCGATCAGCGCCGTGCCGCTCTGGTCAGGGTGTTGCGCCAGCTGCGGCGCCAGCACGCGGTCGAGCAGGGTGGCATCCATCGCCACGGGCAAGGCCGTGCCGGGCGCCCCCAGCGAACGCTCGGCGAAGCGCCCGTAGCTGTACAGGGCAGCGATGCTGAGCAGGCCGAACAGTATGGCAAACAGCAGCAGTTTGACGAGCATGCGGCGCACCGTCAGCGGACCGTACGCGGGCGGCAGCGGGCGGGAAGAAGGGGAGTCTGGCGCATGCGGCGGTCTTTCATGATCAGGGCGGGGAGTGGCCGATTGTAGCAGTTTCTACAATGCACGATTTTGATCCTCGAGCATCCTTGCCTGCCGTCAAAAATGCGAGAATGGCCCTCTACTTATTTACAGGAGACGGCGGCATGCTACGGATAGTGACGGGAGTAACGGCAGCCTTGCTGTCGGCGGGCGTGGGGGCGGCGCCATCGACTGGGGCGCAGCCGCAGATCGTGCCGATCCGGCAGATCGTGGCGGACATTTCGCCGCAGCGCATCGAGGCGCACGTGCGCAAGCTGGTCGGCTTCCAGACGCGGCACACGATGTCCGATACCGTCTCCGACACGCAGGGCATAGGCGCGGCCAGGCGCTGGATCAAGGCCGAGCTCGAGCGCTGCGGCGCGCAGGCGGGCGGGCGCTTGCAGGTGGCGTTCGACAGCCACGTCGCGCCCGTGTCGAAACGCATTTCGCGGCCGACGGAAATCGTCAACGTGGTGGCGACCTTGCCGGGCAGCCAGCCGCAATCGGCCGGGCGCATTTATGTCGTCAGCGGCCATTACGACTCGCGCGCGACCGACGTGATGGATGCCAGGGGCGACGCGCCCGGCGCCAACGACGATGCGTCGGGCACGGCGGCCGTGATCGAAATGGCCTGCGTGATGGCGCGCCACCGGTTCGACGCCACCCTCGTCTTCATGGCGGTGGCGGCCGAGGAGCAGGGTTTATTGGGTTCCGGCCACTGGGCGCAGCAGGCGAAACTGAACAACCTCAATATCGCGGGCATGCTCAATAACGACATCATCGGCAGCTCGCGCGGGGACGATGGCACGGTCGATGGCGGCCAGGTGCGTCTGTTTGCCGAGGGCATTCCCGCCGTCAAGGAAATGAGCGACGGCGTGCGCGCGCTGGTGGCGACGGGCGGCGAAAACGATTCGATCTCGCGCCAGCTGGCGCGCCATGTGAAACAGGTGGGCGAGCGCTACGTGCCCGGTTTCAAGGTCAACGTGATCCAGCGCGCCGACCGCTACCTGCGCGGCGGCGACCATATGCCGTTCCTGGCGCAAGGCTACGCAGCGCTGCGCTTCACGGAACCGAATGAGGATTTTACCCACCAGCACCAGGACGTACGCGTGGAAAACGGCGTGCAATACGGCGACTTGCCGCAATTCGTCGACTACGACTATGTGGCAAAAGTGGCGCGCGTCAATGCGGCGGCGCTCGCCTCGCTGGCCCTGGCGCCGGCCGCGCCGTCGCAGGTGCAGGTGCGCACGGCGCAGCTGGAAAACGCCACCACCTTGCAGTGGCAGCCGAATACGGAACCGGACCTGGCCGGCTACCGCATCGTCTGGCGCGCCACCACGGCCGATCAATGGCAGGGCGCACAGGACGTGGGCAATGTCACCGAAGCGAGGCTGAAACTGTCGAAGGACAATTATTTCTTCGGCGTCCAGGCCATCGACAAGGATGGCAACGTCAGCGTGGCCACGTACCCCACGCCGCTGCGTTAGGCGCTGCCGGCGGGCAGTCTTGCCAGAAAGCCGTGAATCTGCGACACCACGGCCGCCCCTTCGCCGACGGCGGCGGCCACGCGCTTGGTGGAGCCGGCCCGCACGTCGCCGATGGCAAACACGCCGGGCACGCTCGTTTCCAGCGCGGCACGGTCCGGCAAGTCGGGAGGGTAGACTGCGTGGCCGTGCGCGCGGCATTCGGCGCGCGTGACGTCAAAGCCCGTGCGGATAAAACCCTGTTCATCGACGGCCACGGCGCAGTCGTGCAGCCAGTCCGTGTTCGGATCGGCGCCGACGAACAGGAACACGCGGCGCACGGCGCAATCGGCTTCTTCACCTGTCTGGTTGTTGCGCCAGCGGGCGCCCGTCAAGCCATCGTCGTCGCCTTCGAGGGCGATGATTTCCGTGTGCGTGTGCAAGGTGATGTTGGGCGTGGCGGCGATGCGCTCGATCAGGTAGCTCGACATGCTGGCCGCCAGGCCTTCGCCGCGGATCACCATGTGGACCTTGGCCGCGTGGCCGGAGAGAAACACTGCCGCCTGGCCGGCCGAGTTGCCGCCGCCCACGAGGATGATCTCTTCCTGCCTGCACAGCTTGGCCTCGATGGGCGAGGCCCAGTAGTACACGCCCCGTCCTTCATACGTCTTCAGGTTGGCCAGCGAGGGGCGGCGGTAGCGCGCGCCGCAGGACAGCACCACCGTGCGGGCGCGCACCTGCGTGCCGTCGCACAGATTGACGCGCAGGGGCCAGCTGTCGCACAGCAGGTTGGCGGCGCTGGCCGGGGTGGCGATCTCGACGCCGAATTTTTGCGCCTGCACATAGGCGCGCCCCGCCAGCGCGCGGCCGGAGATACCGGTTGGAAAGCCCAGGTAATTTTCGATGCGCGCGCTGGCGCCCGCCTGGCCGCCGTACGCGCGCTGTTCCAGCGCCAGCACGGTCAAGCCTTCGGACGCCGCATACACGGCCGTGGCCAGGCCGGCAGGGCCCGCGCCCACCACCAGCACGTCGAAGATCTTGTCGCCGGACAAATCGGGCAGCATGCCCAGGCAGCGCCCCAGTTCCGCATTGCCGGGATTCTTCATGACCTTGCCGTCGGGACAGACCACCAGCGGCCACTCCTGCGGCGTGGGCTGGTAGCGCCCGGCCAGCGCGGCGGCGGCCGCATCCGTGGCCGGGTCCAGCACCGTGTGCGGGTGGCCATTGCTAGACAGAAAACTTTGCAGATGGAACAGATTGCCATTGCCGCGCGGGCCCACCAGCACGGGCCCGCCCGAATTGACTTCGATCAGGGCCACGCGGCGCAAAATCAGGGCGCGCACGATGCGCTCACCCATTTCCGCTTCCGCCACGATCAGCGCGCGCAGCGATTCCGAACTGATCACGAGCACGTCCACGTCGCCCACGGCATGGCCGTTGACGAGGGCGGGGCGGCCCGACAGCTGCGCCACTTCGGCGATGAAGTGGCCGGGGCCGATTTCGCGCATCAGCGAGGTGCGGCCCAGCCCCTCATGGCGCGTGACGGCCACGTGGCCCGCCAGGATGACCAGCATGCCGAAGCTGCTGCTGCCCGCCTCGAACAGGGTGGCGCCGCCCGCATAGTGGCAGACCTTGCCATAGCGTTGCAGGCGGCGCAGCTCCGCTTCGGTGAAGACGGGGGAAATCTGGTGCATGCGGCCCTGGATATCGAGGCTGCTGGCCTGGACGGGATCGTCCTGCGTGGTTTCGGGGATGAATTCGGGGGTGGTGCCGCTCATGACTGATCCATGGATTGAATAAGCAAATTACTAAAATAACTAACCGTCACGAGTCTAGCGCATGCGCGCGCGGCCCGCTGGCAAACCATGCGCGCCGGCCCTGGCATGGCGCAAAGCCAGGCGCCATGCGGCCTGGCGCGCGGGGCGCAGCAGCGTGGCCTGCCTGGCGGACGCCGGTTTTTAGCCATACGCCGTCCAGCATCTCATATTAGAATGGGTCTTTGTTGAAATTACTCAAACAGACACGATGGCTTACAAGACACTTGAAGATACGATAGGCAATACCCCGCTGGTGCAACTGACGCGTTTGCCGGGTGCCGATGCGATTGCGCGCAACAACGTCATCCTGGGCAAGCTGGAGGGTAACAACCCGGCCGGCTCCGTGAAGGACCGCGCCGCCATGTCCATGCTCAAGCGCGCTGAAGAGCGCGGCGTCATCAAGCCAGGCGATACCCTGATCGAGGCGACCAGCGGCAACACGGGCATCGCGCTGGCCATGGCCGCTGCCTTGCGCGGCTACAAGATGCTGTTGCTGATGCCGGACAATCTCAGCGTGGAGCGCCGCCAGAGCATGGCTGCCTACGGCGCCGACATCCTGTTGACGCCGAAGACGGGCGGCATGGAATACGCGCGCGACCTGGCCGAACAGATGCAGAAGGATGGCCGCGGCGTGATCCTCGACCAGTTTGCCAACGAAGACAATTCGCGCGCCCACTATGAAAGCACGGGACCGGAAATCTGGCGCGATACGGAAGGGCGCGTGACGCACTTCGTCAGCGCCATGGGCACGACGGGCACCATCATGGGCGTGTCGCGCTATCTGAAGGAACAGAATCCCGCCATCCAGATCATCGGCGCGCAGCCCGAGGAAGGGTCGCAGATTCCCGGCATCCGCAAGTGGCCGGAAGCGTATTTGCCGAAAATCTACGACAAGTCGCGCGTGGACCAGGTGGAATACGTGAGCCAGGGCGTGGCCGAGCGCATGGCGCGCAGCCTGGCGGCGGAAGAAGGCTTGTTCTGCGGCATTTCGGCGGCCGGTGCCTGCGAAATCGCGCTGCGCATTTCGCAGACGGTGGAAAATGCGACCATCGTGTTTGTCGTCTGCGACCGCGGCGACCGCTATCTGTCGACCGGCGTCTTTCCTGCTTGATAGTTGATACGGGAAAATAATATCGGCCAGGACGGCCTGAGGACTGCTGGAAATACCCCCTCCCCATGGCGGGGAGGGAAAACCTGCGCAACTGGCAGGATCAGCCTTGTGGCGTTTCGCCTTCTTTTGGCTTGAATTGCTTGTCGCTGATGCGGAATTTGTTGCGGCGGTCACCCATCAGGTAACGCAGGTCGCGGATGCTCAGGTCGCTGACTTCGTGCATGCGGATCAGCAGCGATGCGCCGACAGGCAGGCGGTGGTGACGGATTTTGCTGATGACTGGCGGCGCTACTTCCAGCGCGCGGGACAATGCTGCGTCGTTTTTCAGGCGCAGGTTTTCGATCAGGGTATCGAGCAATCTGTTTGGGTTGTACTGGAGCAGATCGTCGGAGTCCGAATCGCTGTTCATATCAATGCCGACTTGGTTTGTCATGATGTTATTGTTCCTTCTGTAGTTGCACTGCAAAGTAAAAAACACTCGGAGCTCGCTCTTGCTGCGTTCATGTTCATTCTTTACTAAAAGGAACGAATTCACACACGGTACGATCCGGGATACAGTTTTTCATGATATATACACAATTGTACAACAGGATTCAATTTCAGGCCGGAAAGCCTCGTAATCTTGCTTTGTACAAAATAGGTGTTGTCTTGTTGCAACAGCTATTTATTCTTTATTATGCTCTATGATAGAACAAAAATTGTACTTTGACAAAAGTTAAGTATAAAACCATTTCCGTATTCCGTGCCGCACAAAGGCTGGCGAGCAAGGCTGGCACATGTTATCGACCCCACCATAGACCTGTTTGCCGGTCGCTTCAACATCGCTTACGCTTTCTTACAAGTAATATTATAACTTTACACTGACTTTCAGTTAGCGTGCGCGCACTTGGCTGATGGCCTTGCCCAAGTCGATCACTGACATGGCATAAAAATAACTTCTGTTGTACTGAGTTATAGCAAAGAAGTTATTGGTTGCCAAGTGATACTCAGTTGCTTCTGAACCATTTTGTAAATCGATCAAGCCGAACAACATGTTCTGGGGCGTGCTCGGGGCGGCAGTGACGCCGGCTTCCTGCAATTCCCCCAGCCGGTACTTCGCTTGCAAGCCCTGGCCGATGAATTTTTCCCAGGCGCGGCTGGCCGAGACGTTGACGGGATAGGTGCTGATGGCCGGGTCGTCGCGCCGCCAGCCGTGCTCGACGAGGAAATGCGCGACGCTGCCGATGGCGTCGGCCGTGGAATTGCGCAGGTCGATGTGACTATCGCCATCGAAGTCCACCGCATATTTCATGATGCTGCTAGGCATAAACTGGGGCAGGCCGATGGCGCCCGCGTAGGAGCCGAGCAGGGTCAGCGGATCGATGCCATCCTTGCGCGCGAACAGCAGCGCGTTTTCCAGTTCCCCCTTGAAAAATTCCATGCGCGCGGCCCGCGTCGGGCTTTCCGGATAGGAAAACGCCAGGGTGGTCAGCGCGTCGAGCACGCGGAAACGGCCCGTGTTGCGTCCGTACACGGTTTCCACGCCGATGATGCCGACGATGATTTCGGCCGGCACGCCATACTCGCGTTCGGCACGGGCCAGCGCCTCGGCATTCTCTTCCCAGAATTTCACGCCCGCATTGATGCGCACGGGCTCGATGAAGCGGGCGCTGTACGCTTGCCAGTTCTTCGGCTTGCCCGGCGGCGCCGGCTTCATCAGCTGCACGGTCGACTCGACATAGCGCACCTTGCCGAACAGGGTATCGAGTGCGGCGCGGTCAAAACCATGCTTGGCCGACATGTCGTCGAGGAAGGCGCGGACTTCTTTCCAGTTGGCATAGTCGACAAATTCGCCTTCGAAGTCGAACTTGGCCGGTGCTTTCTTTACGGTGGCCTTGGCGGCCGGCGCCTTGGCCGCGCGCACGGCACGGGCGCGGTCGGCGGCGGAAATATTGCTGTTCTCGCCTGCATGCGCGGTCGCCAGGCACAGGGGAAGGGAGAGGAGCAGGGACAGGGCGGGGTATTTGATCGGTAACAAGGAGCGTCTCATCGGCATTGGGTTAACAGGCGGCGCAAGCTGCGCCGCGCGCGGAGTTGTTCGTCTGGGTTGGCATTACCATACTTCATCGCGGCATAGATTGCCAGAAACTGTGCGATGGATGCGTGCGCCTCGGGTGTGGCCTTGCCGGCAGCCAGGCGCGCAGCATAACCGTGCGGGCCTTCATGCGGCGCACGGCTGTAGCCGCGCAGCGCCTGCTGGCGGCAAAACTGCGCGTACAGCACGTCGAGCGGATCGTCTTGCCGCGCCTGCCGCCACCAGACGAGGACGCCGGCCATGGCGGACAGCAGGGCCAGCACGGCGCAAGCGCGTGCCAGGGTCGTTGCCGGCAGGTTTTTCAAGCCGTCGAGCATGGCGCGCTGGCGCTGCGGCGTGGTGTCGAGCACCCAGTTGCTCCAGGCGTGCTCGGCCTGCTGCCATTGCTGGCGCCAGGCGGCAATCGCCCCGCTGGCGCCCCCATCGAGACCGGCCAGCGCGCGCCAGGCCGACAGCGGCGACGGGGCCGCCGGCAGGGCCGCGTCGAGATTGCGCTCCGTGCGCAGGGGCGCGACGGCGCTGGTGGGATCGACGCGCACCCAGCCCCGGCCTGCCAGCCATACTTCGCTCCAGGCATGGGCATCGGACTGGCGCACCGTCAGGCTGGCGCCGTCACTGCTGCGTGCGCCGCCCTGGTAGCCCGTGACGACGCGCGCGGGGATGCCCATGGCGCGCATCAGCACGACGAAGCTGCCTGCGTAATGCTCGCAAAAGCCCGCCTGCGTGGTGAACAGGAAGTCGTCGACGCCATGCTTGCCCAGCAGCGGTGGCTGCAGCGTGTAGCGGAAGGGTGCGCGGTGGAAGTGGTCGAGCACGGCGGCGATGGCGTCGGCGGGTGCCAGCGCGTGCGCGCCGTTGCCGCGCAGTGCGCGGGCCCAGGCCACGCTGCGTGGATTGCTGCCAGCGGGCAAGGCCAGCCATGGCTGCTGCCGGGCCACGGACAGGCCTGCCTGCAGCCGATAGCCGGGCTGGGAACTGGCGCGGTAACGCACGGTCGAAGTAATGGCTTGCGCCGTCAGCACTTCCAGCGCGGACGACACGACATACGGGTTGCCGGGCAAGCGTTCGATGCTGCGCGGCAGGTCGAGCGCGAAGATGCGCCGCTGGCCGCTCGCCTGCAAGGTCACTTCGTATTGGCTGGGCGAGCCTTCCAGCGCGATGTCGACGCGGCTGTCGGCGGCTGGCGCGCGCTGGCCCGCACCGCGGCGCGTCCAGGTGGCGCCGTCGTAGTCGCCCAGCACCACGCCGCGCCAGTACAGCTGGTCTTGCGGCGGTATCGGCGTGGAAAAGCGGGCCGTCAAGACGGGCTCGCCCGACAGGGCCAACGAGGCGATGGCACCCGGCTGCATGCTGTCGGACAAGCCCGTGCGCGCCTGCGTGCCCTCGTGCGGTGCGCCCCACAGGGGGCCGTCGAGGCGGGGCAGGATCAGAAACATCACGGCCGACAGGGGGATGGCCAGCGCCAGCATGCGTGCCAGCAAACCCAGGCGTTGCGCCAGGCGGGGCTGCAGCGTGCCGTACTGGGCCGACAGCAGGCCGGCCAGCAGGACGATGACGGTCGCCAGCATCCAGATGGCGCTGAGGATGCCTTGCGTATGGAAAAAGTTCGCCAAGAGCAAAAAGAAACTGAGGAAGACGAAGACGAAGACATCGCGCCGGCCATGCATTTCCAGCGATTTCAAGGCCAGCAGCAGGGCCAGCAGGGCGACGCCGGGATCGCGTCCCAGCACCGTGCCGTAGCTGGCGTAGACAGCGGCGATGCCCAGCAGGGCCAGCGGCACGAGCACGGCCAGCTGCGGCTGGCGCCGGCCCCGCACGGTCATGCTGGCGCGCCACAGCAGCAGCGCGCCGGCGGCGGCCGACATCCACGGCGGCAGGTGCAGCGCGTGCGGCGCCAGCACCATGGCGGCGGCCAGCAACAGCAGCAGGATGTCGGCCTTGTCGCGCGGCAAGTTGGTCATCCATAGCCTCATGTCATGGCCTCATGCTGTGGCAAACCATGCAGGGCCAGCGCGCGCAGGCAGGCGTCGCGCTGGCTGGCGCCCAGGGCCGGCGCCAGCGTCAGCGCGCCCAGGCGCAAGCCGTATGGCTGGCCCGTCCGTTCCGCCTGCAGCACCCAGGCGGCCAGGCGCGACAGGCGCGCTTCCGGCGCCAGCGCGTGCAGCGTGGCGTCGTCCAGCACGATGCTGCCACGGGCTGCGCCCGCCGGTGCGTCGGCGGCAGGCTGGAATTGTTTGCTGAATAAATGCGCGCCATCCTGGCGGGCGATCTGGCGCCAGGCCAGGCGCCGCAAGGAGTCGCCTGGCTGGTAGGCGCGCACGCCCGCCAGTTCCAGGGCGCCGCCGGATGCGTGCGTCGCTGGTGCTGTCCGCCGCGCCGGGCCCGCCAGCAAGGGCAGCGGCGGCGCATTGGGCTCGGGACGCGGATACACGAGCACGCGCGCCTCGGGTTGCCAATGGCACCAGGCAACAAACAGGCCCAGCGGAAAACTGCCGGACAGGCGCACGGCCGGCGCATCGCGCCAGCCCCGCTGCTGTGCGGCGACACCGATGCTGACGGCCGTGTCACCGTGGGCGGCGATGTCGGCCAGGCTGGGCGCTGCAGCAGAACCGTGGGCGGCCAGGCGGATCGCATGGCGGGGGCGGGCGCTGCGGTTGATCAGGCGCAAGGTAAAAAAAGCGTGGCTGCCCGCGAACACGGGCTGGCCCGACGTGGCGGCCAGCGCCAGTCCCGCCAGGTTGCGGCTGGCAAACAGCATGTCGGCGATGGCGCAGGCGGCGGCAAAATACGTGAGCGCATAGCCCAGGCCCAGGCGGTAATTGACGGCGGCGATCCACAGCGCCAGCAGCAGGGCCGCAAACGCCAGGCCCGCGCGCGAGGGACGGATGTGCACGCGCTGCGCGCCCAGCCAGGGGCGCACCGGCAGCCACGGGTGATCGCGCCAGCGCACGCTTGTCAGACGGGGGTAGCCAGCAGCAATTGCTGCAGCAAGGTGCGGCTATCCGTGGCGCCTTGCGCCGCATGCAGGCGGTGGGCGCAGACGGGCAGCAGCACGGCTTGCACATCGTCGGGCGTGACGTGGTCGCGTCCGGCCAGGGCGGCCCAGGCGCGCGCCGCCTGCAGCAGGGCCAGCGCGGCGCGCGGGCTGAGGCCGTCGGCAAACACGCCGGGCACGCGGGTGGCGTGCACGAGGGCCAGCACGTAGTCGACGACGGCGGGCGAGGCGTGGATGGCGCGCAGGCCCGCTTGCGCCTGCAGCAATTCCTCTGCATTCATCACGGCCGGCAGGGTCTGCAGCATGGCGCGGCGGTCGGCGCCCAGCAGCAGCGCCCGTTCCGCGGCCGCATCGGGATAGCCCAGGGTGACGCACATGAGAAAGCGGTCGAGCTGCGATTCGGGCAGGGGGAAGGTGCCCAGCTGGTGCGCGCAGTTTTGCGTGGCGATGACGAAGAACGGCTGCGGCAGCGCCCGCGTGACGCCATCGAGCGTCACTTGCCGCTCCTCCATCGCTTCCAGCAAGCCCGACTGCGTCTTCGGCGTGGCGCGGTTGATTTCGTCGGCCAGCAGCACCTGGGTAAACAGGGGGCCGGGGTGAAACTGGAAACTGGCGCTGCCCCGGTCATACACGCTCATGCCGGCCACGTCGGCCGGCAGCAGGTCGCTGGTAAATTGCTGGCGCTTCCATTGCAGGCCCAGCGAGACGGCCAGCGCATGGGCCAAGGTGGTCTTGCCCACGCCGGGCACGTCTTCGATCAGCAGGTGGCCGCCCGCCAGCACGCAGGCAAGGGTCTGGCGGATCTGTAACTGTTTGCCGACGAGAACTTCGCCGATCTGCTGTGCGGCCTGGTGTATTTTCGAAAACATGCTATTTCTATCACAGTACACGGGATTATTTAATTTACAATCGCTTTGGCCAGGTCAAACCACGCCGCCCGCCTGCGCCGCGCACGTGGTAGATTAGTGCCGAGGCAAGGGCGGCACAGACCAGCCAATGATTTTATGCGAGAACGCGCCGGGCAGGCAGGAATGCCGTGCAGTATTCCCCGTGAGTGTTCCCGTGTGGACAGAGAATGGACAGAGACAGAGGTAACCAGTACAGCGCATGAGCACAGCCATTTATACCCATCCCGATTGCCAGCGCCACGAAATGGGCGACTGGCATCCCGAATCGCCGGCCCGCTTGCAGGCCATCAATGATCAACTGATCCTCGCGCACATCAGCGACCTGGTCGAGCACCGCGACGGCGTGCGCGCGCAATTGTCCGATATCGAGCGCAACCACAGCGCCACGGCCATCGGCCTCGTGCGCGACAACGTGCCGCCCGCCGGCGACTACTACCCGCTCGACGGCGACACCCTGCTCAATGCGCACAGCTACAATGCGGCGCTGGCCGCGGCCGGCTCGGCCGTGGCCGCCACGGACGCCGTCATCGATGGCGAGATCAGCAACGCCTTCTGCTCGATCCGCCCGCCCGGCCACCATGCGCGGCCCAGCGAGCCCATGGGTTTCTGCCTGTTCAACAACGTGGCCATCGCCGCCAAGCATGCGCTCGACGTGCGGGGGCTCGAGCGCGTCGCCATCGTCGATTTCGACGTGCATCATGGCAATGGCACGGCTGAATCCGTGGCGCACGATCCCCGCATCCTGATGGTCAGCTTTTTCCAGCACCCGTTCTATCCGTACAGCGATGTCGAGTCCTACACGGATACGCGCGTGAACGTGCCCGTGCCGGCCCGCTCGAAGGGCGACGTGGTGCGCCAGCTGGTGCTCGACCACTGGCTGCCCGCGCTGCACCGGCAGCAGCCGCAGATGATTTTCATTTCGGCCGGTTTCGATGCCCACCGCGAAGACGACGTGGGCGGCATGGGCCTGGTGGAGGCCGACTACACGTGGATGACGCAGCAGATGATGGCCGTGGCCAGCCAGTACGGCAAGGGCCGCATCGTCAGCTGCCTGGAAGGGGGCTACAACCTGTCGTCGCTGGGCCGCAGCGTGGCGGCGCACGTCAAGGCGCTGGCGGAACTGTAATTACAGCAAGCTGGGGCGGCTGCGGGAATTGGTGTGGCGGTGGGTCTGGTAGTCGAGCGCGTCGCCGGCCATGAAGCGGCGCCATGCCTGCGTGTAGACGAGCGAGGATTTCTCCGCATCGAAGCTGTCGAGTTGCAGCATGTCGCGGTGGTGCTTGATTTCATTGACCAGCTGGTCATACAGCACTTGCAAGCCATAGCTGTCGGCGCTCTGGCGTTTCAGGCGCTCTTGCAGTTGCGCCACTTGCAGCTGCAGCTGCCGGCATTCCTTCTTCAGGTGCGGCACGCTGCCATGGCGCGGCGCGCGCTTGGGCGCCGCCTTGATCTGGCGCGGGCGCCAGCCGGCACGCTCGGTTTCCGTGTGCAGCGCCGGCGTTGCGCCACTGTGTTCCATCGTCATATCGGCCAATCCCCATCGCGTATTTCCCTGCACCTGGCGCTGGCCAGTCTGGAAAATAATTGCTTTTCATTTAAGAGGCGATATTAAAGCATACTTTTTTGTTGCTTGCAGTAAATATAAGAATCCATTTGGAAATATTTGACCTGCTTTCCCCGCCCGCATCACTGCACTAGCGCCCCCTTCATGGGAGCGGCGGGGGCCGCGCCGGCCATGTTGCCATCCTCGGCGTAAGTGAGGGTCAGCAGGGTGTTGTCGTCCCAGTTCCCGTCATGCAGGGGCGGCACGTAGCGCTGGCGGTCTTCCGTCACGCGGATGTCCATCGTGCGCTCGCCCGAACGCGCCTGCACGGCCAGCAGCTTGCGGAACACGGGGTAGGGCACGTGGATCAGCGACGAGTGGCATGGCCCGCCTGCCAGGCGGAACAGGTTGCGCCGGACAAAGGACAGCTCATCCTGCTCGACGGCCCAGCGGATTTCGCATTCCAGGCGCAAGTCGCCCAGTCGGCGCACGTTCTGGGGCAGGCCCGGCGTGTGGATGTCGGCGCGCCAGCGCAAGGTGGCGCGCCTCTTGTTGCTGACCAGGTCGGCATTTGCATCGTAGGCGGTCTTGTCGCGCGTCAAGGTAAAGCCGCCATCGGCCGCCAGCGGCACGGGGATGGACAGATTGTCGGCCGACAGGTGCAGGGTCACGCCATCGAGCCTGGCCTTGGGCGTGGCGGGGATCAGCATGAAGCGCAGCGGCGCGCCCGGCGCCAGGCGCTGGTGGTCGGCATACGCGTCGAGTCCCTTGAGCATGGTGCGGTAGGGGCGCAGGTCGGGGTCGCGCGTGCTTTGCACGTCGACGATTTGCTGCATTTCCTGGCTGGCCGGATCGCCTGGTGCCGCCGCTTGTTCCTGGGCCATGGCGGGCAGCAGGCAGGTGCAAAGGGCGGCGAAAAGGGAAAGACGGGGAAAATGCATGGAATGCGTGCCAGGTTAAGCTTGCAATGGGGGAACCGGCCAGGCTGGACGGACTGCGGATCTTATCATTCATGTAACTGCTAAATTATCACCAATTGTCTCGTCCGCGTCGCACGGCTGGCGCCGGCGGCGGAAAATGCGACGTCGTGGCGGCAACCACGTAAAATAGCGGATTGACTGAACGAACTGAAAGCAAGAGCATGGCGATACAATGGTACCCAGGACACATGAACGCGGCCCGCAAGAAAGCGGCCGAGACCATGGAAAACACCGACCTGGTGATTGAAGTGGTGGACGCGCGCCTGCCGGCAGCCAGCTGCAATCCCATGGTGGACGAGTTGCGCCTGTTCCGCCAGCGCCCTTGCCTGAAGATCCTCAACAAGACCGACCTGGCCGATCCTGCCGCCACCGCCGCCTGGGTCGCCTATTTCAACGCCCAGGAAGGCGTGACCGCGTATGCGATGACGACCAAGAAGCCGGGCGACGTGGCGCGCATCCCGGAACTGGCGAAATCGCTGGCGCCGCACCGCGGCGTGCCGACGAAGCCGCTGCGCATCATGATCATGGGCATTCCCAACGTGGGCAAGTCGACCCTGATGAACGCGCTGCTGAAAAAGCGCGTGGCCAAGGTGGGCGACGAGCCGGCCGTCACCAAGATGCAGCAAAAGCTGTATCTGGACAAGAACACCATCCTCGTCGACACGCCCGGCATGCTGTGGCCGAAGATCGCCATCCCCAGCGACGGCCTGATGCTGGCAGCCAGCCACGCCATCGGTTCGAACGCGCTGATCGAGGAAGAAGTGGCCGTGTTCCTGGCCGAGGAATTGCTCAAGCGCTACCCGGACTTGCTGGCGGCCCGCTACGGCACCAAGGTCGGTGAAGTCGACGCCATCGGCGTGGTCGAAGGCATTGCCGCCAAGCGCGGTTTCCGCATCAAGGGCGGCGACTACGATTTCGAGAAAGCCTCGCATACCTTGCTGCTCGACTACCGCAGCGGCATCCTGGGACGCATCTCGCTGGAAACGCCGGACACGCGCGCGGCCCTGCTGGCCCAGCACGCGGCCGAGATGGCGGAAAAGGCGGCCAAGGCAGCGGAGATCGCGGCTGAAAAGGCCAGGAATGCGGCGCGCGGCAAGCGCGGCACGTAAGTAAAAAAAGCCGCTAGTTAGCGGCTTTTTTTAATTCTGGGGTCAGACCCCCGATGGCGTTGGCGCTGAGCCAGCCGTTAGCGGTGTTGAGGGTCTGACCCCATACCCCCAAACCTGAAACTGGTCACCGCCAGCGCACCAAAGAAATCTTCCTCGTGGTACACCACGTGCGCCGCTTCCTGCTCCGCCGCGCCCAGCGCCACCATCAGCGGCAGCAGGTGGTCTTCCTGCGGATGGGCCTGGCGCGCGCCCGGTGCCCGGTCCCAGGCCAGCAACTGTTCCAGCCGCTGCTGCGGCGGCAGAGCCATGGCCTGGCGCAGCCAGGCGTCGAACTGGTGCGAGGCGACGGCGCCCGCCTGGCCGAACTGGCGCAGGTTGTGATAGGACAGGCCGCTGCCGACGATCAGCACGCCCTGCCGGCGCAAGCCGGCCAGCGCGCGGCCCACCTCGACGTGCGTGAGCGGATCGTAGCCGTGCTTGAGCGACAGTTGCACCAGCGGCACGTCCGCCTGCGGGTAGATGGGGAACAGGGCGCTGAAGGTGCCGTGGTCGAAGCCCCGCTCGTGGTCGAGGCGGGCCGGATGGCCTGCCGCGTCGAGCAACTGTTTGACCTGCGCCGCCAGATCCGGCGCGCCCGGCGCCGGGTACTGGATTTGATAGGTGTGCGGCGGAAAGCCCGAATAATCGTAGATCATGCCCGGCCGGGGGCTGGCCGAGACGAGAAATTGCGGCCCTTCCCAGTGCGCCGTGACGACCAGCACGGCTTTCGGGCGCGCACCGATCTGGCGCGGAATATCCTGCAGCGACGCTTCGAGCACGTCGTAGCGGCCGCCGAACTGGTCTTTCATGAACGGCCACGGGCCGCCGCCGTGCGACAGGAAATACGTGGGGAAGGTGTGCTCTTGCATGGCGGCTCCTGGAGGAATGGCTAACGATGGAACCATGATAGTCATGTGCAGTGAGTTGATCAAGATCGCAATTATTGATATATCATTTCCATTTTGTTGATGATCGGAGCGTCCATGGATACCTTGCGCAGCATGCGCGTGTTTCGCGCAGTGGTGGAGCTGGACAGTTTCGTGCGCGCCAGCGAGCGCCTCGATCTGTCGCCGGCCATGGTCAGCAAGCATGTGATGCACCTGGAGCGCCATCTGGGCGCACGCCTGTTGAACCGCAGCAGCCGCCACCTGAGCCTGACGGAAATCGGCAAGGTGTATTTTGAACAGTGCCGCGACATGCTCGACAATCTCGACGAGGTGGAAGCGACCGTGGGCCGCACGACGGTGGTGCCGCGCGGCATGCTGCGCCTGAGCGCACCCGTCTGGTTCGCCAACGCCATCTTCACGCGCACCCTGGCCGCCTACCGCGAACGCTTTCCGGAAGTGACGTTCGACATCGACTTGAGCGGCAGGGTGGTCAATCTGGTGGAAGAGGGCTTCGACCTGGCCCTGCGCGTGAGCCAGTCGCCGTCGCCGGCGCTGATCGCGCGGCCCGTCGGCAGCATCGCCTTTCACCTGGTGGCCGCGCCCGCCTACCTGGCGCGCGCGGGCCATCCGCACCTGCCGCAAGACCTGGCGCAGCACGCCATGATCAGCTATTCCTTGCTGTCGAATGGAAATGAGCTGGACTTCGACGGGCCGCAGGGACGCGAGACGGTGAAGTTCTCGCCCGTCCTGCAATGCAATAACGAAAGCCTGCTGCACGCGGCCGCGCTCGACGGCATGGGCATCGCGCTGCTGCCGTCATGGCAGACGGATGCGGACCTGGCGGCGGGGCGGCTGGTGCGCCTGTTCGACGGCTACCGGCTGGCGGGCGGCAAGGTGTACGCCGTGTACACGAGCCGCCGCTACCTGTCGTCGAAAGTGCGCACCTTCATCGACTTCCTCGCCGATGAAGGGCGCCTGGGGGCTTGACTAGATTAGCGAGCGCCTGACGTCGATCAGCGCGAACAGGCGCGCGCTGCGCATCCACGCCAGCACCAGCGCGGCCAGCTGCGTCGCCAGCAGGCCGGCCACGATGGCCAGCGGGCCGGGCGCGGCCAGATTCAGGCGCGCCACGCCCAGCAGCGCGTACAGCGCCAGTCCCAGCAAGGTGATGACGAGGTAGATGGCCAGGCTGGCCAGCGGACGCCGGCGCAGCATGCCCAGTCCCCGCCACCAGGCCTTGACGGCCGACGTGCGGCGCCGGTCGACGGCCAGCGCCGCGCGGCCGGCGTCGAGGGTGGCGCAGGCCAGCAGGAACAGCAGGCCCGTGAGCAGCAAGGCCAGGTGGCGGGCCAGGTCGGCGTCCGCTTCCAGGATGGCCTTTGCCGCGTGCTTGTCGGCCAGTTTCAGCGCGCCGGCGCCGATCGCCAGCGCCACGCCCAGCGGTACGATGCTCCACAGCAGCATGCGCAGCATGCGGCCGTATTCGCTGAAGGCGCCCGTCAGCAGGGGACCGAAACCCGGTGGCGCGGGCGCGCGCGCGGCCGTGACCACCAGGCCGCTCAGCAGCGGCGACAGCAGCAAGGTGAGGACGATGCCGGCGATGGCGGCCTGGCTGATGGCGGCGCCGTTGCGTCCCGTGTTGGCCACCAGGTCGGCCAGGGTCATCAGGTCGAGCCGGTGCGCCAGGGCGGCCGCATGCACGGCGTTATCGAGGCTGGCGCTCAGGGTGCGCCAGAGGGGAATGACGGCAACGATGGCGGGGATCAGCAGCAGGCCCGCCCACAGCAGCAGCAAGCGCCATTGCAGGGCGGCGCGGCTGGCGCGCGTGGTCAGGGTCAGGCCGCTGGCCCGTGTCGTGGAAGTGGCGCTCATACGGTGGCAATCAGGGAAAGGAGGTATTGGAAGACGGCGGCGAGGTCGAGGCTCCAGCGCCGCGCGGCCGAGGTATCGGCCTTCAGGGTGCGGCTGTCATCGAGCTTGTTGACGTCGAGGTAGTGCACGCGGTCGGGATCGAGTTCGGCCGAAACGGCCTTCACGGGCTTGCTCCAGATGTAGCGCTGCCACAGCTGCTCGTTATCCCACACCACGCGTTCGGAACTGCCGTCGGCAAATTTCACCAGCAGCACCTGCGGCACGGGCGCGCCGCGGCGGCGCAGGACCACGCTGGTCAGGTAGGGATAGGGGCCCATGCCGGGCTTGGCGTCCGGGTGCGCCTTGTCCCATGCCTCGCGCACTTTTTTCTCCTCTTTTTCCAGCGCATCGGCCGTGCGTTCCACGCGCTTGCCGTCGACCAGCGTCGTGCCGGCCAGCGGCGTCTGCTCTTCGCTGGTGAAGGTGCCGATGCGGTCGTCGATGTTCGCGCTGGCATAGACCTGCTGCGCGAAGACCTGTTCCACGATGCGGCGCTGGCCCGTCGCCTCGGCCAGCGCTTCGCGCAGGTCGGCCACGCTGGGGTGGCGGAATTTCCACTGTTCGTAATACGCCTTGAAGCCCCGTTCCATGGCTTCGCTGCCGATGCGCGCTTCCAGGTCGCGCATGGTGACGGCCGTGCGGCTGTAGACGGGACCCACGCCCTGCAGGCGGTCCCACGCATTCTGGCCCAGCGGGTCGGCCGCATCCTGGCGCGGTGCGGCCAGGCGTTCGAATTCGAAGACCTTGAACGCGGGATCGAAGCCCAGGCGCTTGAGCAGGGGCGTGGTAGCGTGGATATCCTGGCCGCGCGCGCGCAGCATGCGCTGGTCCCAGTACTCGTTCAAGCCTTCGTCGAGGAGGGGTTCCTCGAACTCGTTCGAGGCCAGGATGCCGTAGAAATAGCCATGGCCGAATTCGTGGATGGTGACGAAATCGAGGCCGAATTCGGGAATGGTCTTCGGCTGCAGGTTGGCGTAGCTCGAGGCCGTGATGAAGGTCGGGTATTCCATGCCGCCCGCTTCGGCCGCATTAAACGGCGGAATCACCACCGTCAGGGTCTTGTACGGATACGGGCCCAGGGTGCGCGAGAAATACGTGAGCGAGTCCTTGGCCGCCTGCAGCGCGGGCGCCGCGTTGGACGCGTACTCGGGCGGGTACAGCACCTTGATGGCCACGGGCGGGCTGCCAGGACCGTTCCAGCTGCCCAGCAGGGGCTGGGCGCTGCGCTTGTCGGCCGTCCAGGCGAAATCGTGCACGTCGCCCTGTACATAGTGATGCGTGAGCATGCCGTTCTTTTCCTGCGGCGCGCCCTGCAGCTCGCCCGTGGCGCCCACCGTGTACTCCTTGGGCACGGTCAGCTTCACGTCGTAGTTGCCGAAATCGGCGTAGAACTCCGAGTTCAGGTGGAATTCATGCGCGTTCCAGCGCGGCGCGGTGGCGCCCCGTTCGCCGGGCAGTTCCAGCACGGCGATCTTGGGGAACCACTGGCCCACCAGGTGGAAGCTGCCGAAATGGCCGGTGCGCGCGATGACGCGCGGCAGCTGGTCGAAGAAGCGGATGTCGAGCGTCGTCTCGGCACCTGGCGCGACGGCCTGCGGCAAGTCGACGCGCACGACCGTGCGGTCGGTGGCCGGGCCGTTGTCCGGCTGGACGAAATGCCAGGGCGCCTTGGCGCCGTTCTGCGTCATGCTGCGCAGTTCGATGTAGCCCCACTCGCCGTCGCGCGTGGCGACGCCCGAACGGAAGCCCGTATCGAGCTTGCGCTTCTCGGTAAAGAAGGTCGAATGCTCGCCTTCGAACGCATTCAGGTACAGGTGCAGGTACACGCTGCTGACGGCTTGCGCGCTGCGGTTGCGCCAGCGCAGTTTCTGCTGGCCGTCGATCGTGTGCTTGACGGGATCGAGCGTCGCTTCGATCCGGTAATCGACCACGCGGTCCGACAGGGTCGCTTGCGCACCCGTGCGCGCACCGCCCCAGGCATTGCTGGCGCTGGGCGTGCTGACAGCCGCCGCGTGCGGCGAGGCCAGCGCGATGCTGTCGGCGGCCGGTGCCAGCGGGATGGCCGCGCTGGCCTGCCTGCCCTGGCCCGGCTGGGCGAACAGGTCCGCCTGCAGGGCCAGTCCGGCCAGCAGCATGGCGGCGATGGAGAGGGCTTTGAGCTTGCCCGAGATGGGGAAAAAACCAATGCTGCGGCGCGTGCCGCGGGGACTTGGCGGCCCCCGGCGCGTTGTGCTGCGACTTTCCATGCGTGACTCCCACAGTGACTTCTTATTGTTGATTTTTAAATGCAGTCGGCTGCGCCCGGGATCGCCGGGCGCATCTTAATATACCTACAAAAATGCCAAATCACCAATAAAAAATTGGCATAAGGAAAGTGCCATCGGGCTGTTGCTTGCGGCGCCGCGCGCCGTGCGTATAATGATTCGCTTTTGCCATCCCTCCGTCCCGCTACCGTGCGTCCGCGCCGCGGTGGCGCAGCCAGCTTTCCGCCATGATGCCTGCCTCTCCCGTCCTGACCATCGCCACGCGCACCTTGCTGCTGTGCGCCCTGGCCATGCCGGCGCACGCGCAGGAAGCCGCACCGCCGGTGCCGCCGTCCGTGCAGGCAGGGGCGCAGCAGGGCGGCCCCGTGGCGGGCGTCACGCATGGCGACTTTTCCACGGAACTGGGGCAGGGCGGCCAGCACAGCGTGCGCGGCGCCCTGACGCACGATCAGGGCGGCATGTCGCTCGACGTGGCCATCGACGGGCAGCGCAACGGCAATTACCGCGATGGCAGCGTGTTTCACCAACACGGCTTCAGCGGCGGCGCGGAATGGAAGGGGCGGCAGGGGCGCTTCGGCTTCAGTGCCGACCAGCTGAACCAGGACACCCGCTATCCGGCGCCCGAGGCGCCGTTCCTGGCCCTGCTGGCGGCCCGCCCGGAAGACCTGTACCGCTACGAAGTGCGGCGCGCCAGCGCCTTTGTGCAGCGCTATGTGGGCAATTTCGAGCTGGGCGTGGAACTGTCGCAGCGGGAAAAGCACGCCACGGCCCGCTATGCGGGCGAGGACGGTAGCAGCGAATCGACATACAGCAGCCGCCGCCGGCAACTGGCGTCCCGCGTGCGCCATTACGGCAAGGTGGGCAGCGTGGGCACGGACACGGAAGTGGGCCTGGACCTGATGCAGTGGGAGCGGCGCTCGGGCCGCGCGGCGCCGGGCCGCGATGGCGATGGCCAGCGTCGCCAGTATTCGCGCGCGCTGCTGCTGCGCGAAGAGCTGGCCTTCAGCGGCGCGTATGCGCCGCGCCTGCTGCTGGGCCTGCGGCATGAACAGTTCCAGCTCGATCCGGCCGACCTGCCCGCCGGCGGCAGCGACTGGGAAAACCAGAACGCCTGGGACGTGCAGGGCAGCTTGCAGCTGCGGCCCCAACTGAGCGTGTACGCCAAGACGGGGCGCAGCTACCGCATCGACGACGACGGCTATACCCGCGCCGGCTACCGTCCCCTGGCGGGGCAGCTGCGGCGCGAAACGGAGGTGGGCGCCACCTTCGGCGACGCGGTGCGCAGCGCCTCCGTGCGCATCTTCAGCGAGCGCCTGAGCAACCAGATCGTCTTCGATCAGAGCCTGGGCCAGCTGGGTTTTGCGGGCAATCTCGACCCTTCGCGCCGCGACGGCATCGCCATCGAAGCGAGCATGGCGCTGGCGCGCGACTGGCGCCTCGACGGGCAGCTGAGGCAAGTGCATGCGCGCTACGACGATTACGCGTACGACGGCCCGGACATCGCCCTCGTGCCCAAGACCCTGGCCAGCCTGCGCCTGTACTGGACGGGGCAGGCCGGCGCCAGTGCCGACGTGGGCGTGCAATGGCTGCGCGCCCTGCGCTATGGCCAGGATTTCGACAACAGCTGCCTGGCGCAAGTGCCCGCGTTCGCCACCGTGGACGGGCGCTACGTGCGCAAGCTGGGCGCCTGGGAGCTGGAACTGGCCGGCAGCAACCTGGCCAACCGCCGCCATTACGGCGACGCGCCGGGCTGCCGCTCCAGCATCTACCTCAAGGATGCGCGCCAGCTGCGCGTGTCGGCGCGCTACCATTTCTGAGGCGCGCATGGCGCGGGCCGGCGCCGGCGCTTAAGAGCGGCTTAATCGGGCGCAAACCGTGCCGGGAAACGCGCCTTTTTTCTGCCTGCGACCCGGTGGAACGCACGAAAAAGTGGTAATCTCGCCCCGTTCACGACCACTTTATGATGAAGGATTATTATGCGTTTTCTGCGTTTCTTGCGTCCCCTGCTCGCCGCCGTCACCCTGGTAGCAGCCACCGGCGGCGCCATGGCGGCCGATACCGGCTTTACCACGCTTCCCTCGCCAGTGCGCACGGACACGGGCAAGAAGGTGGAAGTGGTGGAGTACTTCATGTATTCCTGCCCGCATTGCTATGCGCTCGATCCGCTGATGCACGACTGGGTCAAGAAGCAGGGCGACAAGATCGCCTTCCGCCGCATCCACCTGGCCTTCTCCGGCCCGAAGGATCCGCAGGCGCATGCCTACGCCACGCTGGAGGCGATGGGCCAGCTGGACCAGTTCCACGACAAGATCTTCCGCGCCATCCACGTCGAGCGCAACCGCCTGAACCGCGATGACGCCATCCTCGACCTGCTCGTGAAGAACGGCATCGACAAGGCGAAATACCTGGACATGTTCAATTCGTTCGGCGTGCAGACCAAGCTGAAACGCAATGAGCAGCTGATCGCCGCCAGCAAGATCGACAGCGCGCCGACCATCGTCATCGATGGCCGCTTCGTGACGTCGCCGGCGCAGCTGTCCCGTCCGGGCCAGTCCGAACCGCAGACCCAGGCAGCGACCCTGCGCGTGATGGATGACCTGGTGGCGCGCGTCCTGAAAGAGCGCGCCCCTGCGCCAGCGAAGAAGTAAGCGGAGAACCCCATGAAACAGCTGCCCTGGACTTTGTGCGCGCTGGCCCTGGCCCTCGTGGCCTGGCTGGCGATTGCCGTCGTCAACGTGGAAAACCAGCGCAATGCGCTGGTCAGCAAGGCTTGCGTGGACCCCGCGTTCAAGAACGAGGTCGACGCGAAATGCCTGGCGTCCGTGCAGTCGCGCGAACACTGGTGGCAGCACCTGACGTATGCCATGACGCATTTCAGGAACTGAATGCGCCTGCAGGAAAAACCCGCCGCGCGCGGGTTTTTTTTCGTCCGCGTATGATGAAGCCACAACCATCCAGGAGGGACGATGAAGGAAGTGATCTTGATTACGGGCGGCAGCCGCGGCATCGGCGCGGCGACGGCCCTGCTGGCGGCGCGCCAGGGCTATGCCGTCTGCGTCAACTATGTGCGCGACGTGCAGGCGGCGGAGGCGCTGTGCGCGCGCATCGCCTCCGAGGGCGGCGAAGCGATCGCCGTGCAGGCCGACGTGGGCGTGGAAGCCGACGTGCAGCGCCTGTTCGGCGAAGTCGATGCGCGCCTGGGAACGCTCACGGCGCTGGTCAACAATGTGGGCGTGCTGGAGCAGAAATGCCGGCTCGCCGATATTTCCGTGCAGCGCCTCGAGCGCGTGCTGCGCACCAACGTGATCAGCTATTTCCTGTGCTGCCAGCAGGCCGTGCGGCGCATGTCGACGGCAAATGGGGGGCACGGCGGGCGCATCGTGAACGTCTCGTCGGCGGCCGCGCGCCTGGGCTCCCCGGGCGAATACATCGACTACGCGGCCTCGAAGGGCGCCGTCGATACCTTGACCCTGGGCCTGGCGAAGGAAGTGGCGGCCGAAGGCATCCGCGTCAACGGCGTGCGGCCCGGCATCATCTACACGGACATCCACGCTTCGGGCGGCGAGCCGGGCAGGGTGGCGCGCCTGGCGTCCGGCGTGCCCATGCAGCGGGGCGGCCAGCCCGAGGAAATCGCCGACGCCATCCTGTACCTGCTGGGGCCGGGGGCGAGCTATGTGACGGGCAGCCTCCTCGACGTGGCGGGCGGCCGCTGATTTTCAACGCATTTTCAACGCATTTTCAACTGCTGCAAGCAGCTGATTCAAGCGCGGGGCCAATTATCAGGCAGGGCAAGCGCGTCCAGAATGGCGGGGTGCCCCATGCAGCAGGCACGCCGATCAACCCACCTGGATTCATTATGCCCGCACCTGTTCTTGCTCCCGCCATCCTGGCCCTGTCCCTGCTGGCCGCCGCGCCCGCCCAATCCGCCACGCACCTGCCAATGCCGGCCCACCTGGCCGGCGCCGCCGCCACGGACAGGGTGGCGCTGGCGGCGCGCCGCTATGCCGCCTTCTGGCAGAGCGGCGATCCCGCCCTGGCGCGGCTGGCGCTGGCCGATGATTTTATCGACCGCACCTTGCCCGCCGGCCGTCCGCAGGGACTGGCTGGCCCGCTGCAGGCGTCGCAAGTGTTTCACGCGGCCGTGCCTGACTTGCAGGTGGCCATCGAGGAGATGCTGGTGGCGGGAAACCGGGTCAGCCTGCGCCTGCATTTCACGGGCCGCTTCACGGGCGTCTTCCCCACGCCGCAGGGCGAGTTGCGCGGCCAGGGACAGGCCATCGACTTCCATGCGTTCGACCTGTACCAGGTCGATGCGCAGGGACGCATCAGCGACAACTGGCACCTGGAAGACAATCTGACCCTGCTGCGCCAGCTGGGCGTGCTGGCGCCTTGACGGCGGCCGGCTAGCGCTGCGCCGGCAGGGATGCGAACTGCTGCAGCAGGAAGTCGACCAGCAGGGCGATGCGGGGCGGCTGGAAGCGGCTGCGCCGGTACAGCAGGTTCAGGGGAACGCTGTCGCCGAAGTACTCGTCGAGCACCGTGTGCAGGCGTCCCGCGCGCAGGTCGTCGCCGATGTCGAGCAGGGATTTGTAGGCATAGCCATGGCCGGCCACGGCCCAGCGGCGGATGATTTCGCCATCGTTGCTGTGCCAGGCCCCCTGCAGGCGCAGGCTGCGGCGCTTGCCATCCTCGCGGTAGCGCCACTCCTGCGGCGCGCCGTCGTTCCCCGTCAGCACCAGGGTGGGCAGCCGCGCCAGGTCGCCCGGCGCGGCCGGCAATCCCACCCTGGCGGCCAGCGCGGGAGATACGCACACGACGCGCCGGCCCGCATGCAGCAGGCGCGCCACCATGTCGCTGTCGGGCAGCTCGCCGTAGCGGATGGCCAGGTCGATGTCGTCCTGCACCAGGTTGGCCGTGGCGTCGCTCAGGGTCAGCGCATGGCGCACCTGCGGGTGCAGCGCGGCAAAGCGGTCGAGCATGGGCAGCAGCAGCTGGCGGCCGATGTCGGACGGCGCCGAGATGCGCACCACGCCGCGCACGGCGTCGCCGCCCGTCTGCAAGCCGTCTTCCGCCTGCGCCAGCAAGTCCAGCGCCTGCTCGCTGTAATGGCGGTAGTGCTGGCCTTCTTCCGTCAGGCGCAGCTGGCGCGTCGTGCGTTCGAACAGGGTGGCGCCCAGCGACGCTTCCAGGCGCGCGATGGCGGCGCTGGCGGCGGCCGGCGACAGGCCGTGCTTGCGGCCGGCGGCGGAAAAGCTGCCCAGCGCCGCGGCGTCGAGGAACACGGAGATTTCCGCCAGGCGTCCCGCGCCGCCGCTACGGCTCATGCGGGATGCGCGGCGGCCGGCTTGGCTGCCGGCGCGGGCGATGCAGGGGCAGCGGAATGGGGCGTGATCACCACGGTGCATGTGGTGCCGGCCACCAGCAGCTGTCCCTTCGGCTGCTCGTCGATGTGGATGCGCACGGGCACGCGCTGCGCCAGGCGCACCCAGTTGAAGGTGGGATTGACGTCGGCCAGCAGTTCGCGGCCCGTGGCGGCGTCGCGGTCGGTGATGCCGCGCGCGATGCTTTCGATGTGGCCGTGCAGGGTGCCGCCGCTCATCAAATTCATTTCCGCCTTGTCGTCCTGCGCCAGCATGCCCAGCTTGGTCTCTTCGAAGTAGCCGACCACGTAGTACGAGGCGCTGTCGATGACGGCCAGCTTGGCCGCGCCGACGGCGGCAAAATCGCCCTTGTGCACGTTCAGGTTCGTCACGTAGCCGCTGACGGGCGCGCGCACGGTGGTGCGTTCCAGGTTTAACTGCGCCAGCGCGCGGGCGGCCAGCGCCGCCTGCACTTGCGACGAGGCCGAGCTGGCGGCAAACGCGGCGCTTTCGCGGCTTTCCGTGGAGATGATGCTGGCGTCGAGATTGGCGCGGCGCTGCGCTTCCTTGCCGCGGCGTCCCTGCTCCGTCCTTTGCGTGGCCAGCACGGCGTCGGCCTGCGCCAGCGCGCTCGCATAGCGCTCCCGGTCGACGACGAACAGCACGTCGCCCTTCTGCACCACCTGGTTGTCGCGCACCAGCACGTCCGTGACGGTGCCGGCCACGTCGGCGCTGATGTTGACGATATCGGCCTTGATGCGGCCGTCGCGCGTCCATGGCGATTCCATGTAGCGGTCCCAGACGGTCTTGCCTATCCAGAGGGCTGCGGCCAGGAGCAGCAAGGTGATGGCATAGCGGGTCAGTTTGGTTACCATGTCGGCAGCCCTTCCTTGATCAGATTGAACAGTTTTTTTATTTGTACAGCGAGAGCGCCAGCGCGCCGAAGATGGCGATGAAGATGCACAGCCGCGCCAGCGACGGGTGCCACACCATGCGGTACACGCCCAGCCAGCCCAGCACGCGGTCGAGCAGGGTCTGCAGGCCGATGCTGAGAATGAACAGGGGCAGCAGGGTGGGAATCAGTATGCCGAACAGGGCGAATTCACGGGGCATGGTGGTCTCCGGCGCCGGGCGCCATTTGGTCGAGTAATGAGGTGTAGATCGAATGCAGGTCGGCCAGCGCCGTCTGCAGGCGCACGTCCCGCTCGGGCGGCGTGTCGCTGGCGGCTTGGGCCGCGCGCACCACGGCACCCGCCTGCAGGGTGGCGGCCAGGGCGGCCTGCAGCTGCGCGTCGGCGCGCGTGCGCAGCCAGGCGGCGACGCCGTCCACGCAGTGCCGCAGGGCGTCGCGCGCAGCGCTGGGGCGGGCGCTGGCGATCAGTTCGCGCAGCCCGATCACGGAATGGCCGATTTCCAGCAGGGTGAGGGCCTGGCGCACGACGGCGCGCGTGGCTTCGCCCGGCGCCGGTCCGGCCGCCGCGTTGAGCTGGCTGAGCAGGTCGCGCACGCGGTTGTCGAAGCGGTGCTTGACCCTGCG
Organism: Janthinobacterium violaceinigrum; assembly: GCF_009208555.1. GTDB lineage: Bacteria > Pseudomonadota > Gammaproteobacteria > Burkholderiales > Burkholderiaceae_D > Janthinobacterium > Janthinobacterium violaceinigrum. The sequence goes on from NZ_WFLI01000027.1 coordinate 50,730, forward strand.
CACGGGCGCCGTGCACGCGTGCAGCGCCTCGCGCCACAGGGCCGGGCCCACATGGTCCCTGTGGCCCATGGTGTGCTCGGGCAGCAGCACGGCAAACACGAGGGCGGCCAGCATCAGGCCGACGATCAGCGCCATGCCCGTGTTGAGAAAAGCCGCGCCATCGACATGCATCAGGTTGGTTGGCGCCATCTGCGTGATGAAGGTCGACACGCCCAGGCCCACGCCCAGCTTGGCGGGATTGGTCATCAGGTACAGGCCCACGGCCAGGAAGGGCGCAAAACTGAGCACCAGCATGGGAAAGCCGTCGCCGTGCACCAGCACGAAATACACGCACACGAGCGACAGGGGCATGGCGACGAGGAAGCCCGTCAGCACCTGGCGGACCATCATGATGGGACGGGGCGAGGACGAGGCCAGCGCGCAGAACACGGCTGCCATCAGCATGGCCGTGCCGGCGTAGGGCCAGGCCAGGAAGTACGCGCCCAGGGCCAGCAGGGCCAGGCTGATGCCGGCGCGCGCGCCGCTGGCCAGCACCAGCGCGGGCGGCGTCTTCGGCGCGTAGGCCTGCGGCGTGCTGATGTCCAGCGGGGTGTCGTGGGCGAGGCTGAAATACACTTCGTGAAAGCGGCTCATGTCGCGCGCGAAGCGTTCCAGCAGCTCGCACACGGTATCGAAATCGATGCGCTGCGCATGCGCGATGGCGGCGCCGTCGATCTCCGCGCGGGCCTGCGCCAGCGCCGTTTGCAGATGCTGCTGCATGGTGTCGAGCGAGTCTTGCGACGGCGTCGTCTGCAGCGCTTCGGCAACGATGGCGTACAGGGGCGCGCACGCCTGCATGACCTGCGTCTCGCCATCGCGCTGGAGGCGGTCGAACAGGCGGTGGAAGGTATAGAAGGTGGTCAGCGCCGTCATGAAGGTGGCATTGAAGGCGTGCAGCTTGCGGTTCTGCGCGCGCACGTGGCCCACCTTGCTGGTCACTTCAAACAGGGCGGCCGAGCGGCCCAGCTCCAGCGCCGCCACGTCGGCGGCGAACTGCAAATGCGTCAGCTCCACCTGCGCCGGCGTGAGCTTTTGCTGCAGCACGTCCTGGCAGAAGGCGAGGAACTTGCCGTAGCGGGCCTGCACCGTGCGCATCACCTGCGTGCCCTGGTGGCGCGGCAGCAGCACGCTGGAGACGGCGGCCGAGCAGATGATGCCCAGGCCCACTTCGGCCACGCGCGTGACGGCCAGCGAAAACACCTGCGTCGGCTGCTCGATGGCGGGCAGCACGATCATGCAGGCCGTATAGCCGGCCAGCACGTACACATAGGACTGGGCGTTGCGGTGCAGGGCCGAGCCGCTCGTGCACAGGCCCACCCACAGGGCCAGGCCGGCGAACAGCAGCACGGGCTGCTGCGGGAACAGGCCGATCAGGGTCAGCGCGGCCGTGCATCCCAGCAGGGTGCCGCACAGGCGGTAAAAGCTTTTTTCCAGCACCATGCCGCTGCTGGGCAGGGCCAGGATGATGGTGGTGGTCATCGCCGTGCTGGGCGAATCGAGTCCCAGGCGGTAGGCCAGCCACAGGGCGCAGAACGACGCGATGAGGGTCCTGCCGACGTAGATCCAGCGTTCGCCTTCCGTCGTGCGCCAGTCCTGCAGCGCCAGCGCCAGCCAGCGGGCCGCCCGGGTCAGGGGGCCGTGTAGTGATTTTGGTGCTGTGGCTGGCGTCATCGATAGGCTATCAGTTCTGGTTGTTGAGATTGTTCAAGTTGCGCAGCTGGCGCACGTACAGCTTGTCCAGCACTTGCAGCTCTTCTTCCGTAAAGCCCTCGTACAGGGCCGAGGTTTCCTGGTACACGTCGGGCAGTGCCGTTTCGATCAGCGCGCGGCCCTTGTCGGTCAGCGAAATCATCACGGAGCGGCGGTCGCCGGGGCGCGTGCCGCGGTGGATCAGGCCCCGCGTTTCCAGGTCGTTGCACACGCGCGTCAGGTTGGCGGGCTTTTCGTGGCAGGCCATGCCCAGGGTGCAGGCGTTCGAGGTTTCGTCGTCCGTGCCGTACAGCACGGCCAGCACCATGTAGCTGGCATCGACCAGGTCGTGCTTTTTCAGCGCGGCATTGGTCAGGTCCTTCATGCCTTTTTGAATGTGGTACGTCATGCGCAACAGGCGCATCAGTTCCATGGGGAAGCCTGGCATGCGCGTGCGGATGTTTTGCAGCCGCTTGGAGGTGGCGTCAAAAGCGGTCATGTCATATTCCTTCATGTGTCAATAAAGTTCCGATTGTATCTTGTTGAGCTAAGGCAACGCGAGTCTAGATGCCGCCTCCCAATGCATTCATCAAGGAAACGTACAGATCCAGTTCGCGTGCCCCATTCTGCGCCTGCTGTTGCTGTTCCGCCAGCAGCGCCACTTGCGTGTTGAGCATGTTGATGGCGTCGCTCATGCCCGCCTTGTAGGCTTTTTCCGCCAGGTCGCGCGCGCGTTGCGCCGTGGCCAGCGCCTGCACGGTCAGCTGGTGCTGCTTTTCCAGCGACTGGGCCTTGGTGACGGCGTTGGCCACCTCGGACATGGCGTTGATGACGGTGGCGTTGTATTGCTCCACGGCGCCGTCGTAGAGGGCCGTCTGGCTGCCCAGCTGGGCGCGCAGGCGGGCGCCGGCAAAGATGGGCAGGCTCAGCGCGGGCGAGGCGCCGCGGATCTCCGAGTTGGCATCCAGAAAATGGCTGAAGCCGAAGGCCTGGAAGCCCGCAAAGGCCACCAGGTTGACGTTCGGGTAGAACTCGGCCTTGGCCGCATCGATGCGCTGCGCCGCCGCTTCCACTCGCCAGCGCTGGGCGGCGATGTCGGGACGGCGGCCGATCAGGTCGGCCGGCAGGGCGGCGGGAATGGCCAGCGGCTGGTCCAGGCGCAGCACGGGGCGCGTGAGCGCCGCGCCCGCTGCCGGACCCTTGCCCGACAGGGCCGCCAGCTGGTTGCGCAGCAGGGCCAGCGACTCGGCCGACTGTTCCAGCTGGCGCCGGCCCGCGGGCAGGGTGGTTTCGATCTGCGCCACGTCGATATCGGTGCCGATGCCGGCCGCCTTGCGCTGGCGCGTGATGTCGAGGATGCGGGCGCGCTGCGCCAGGCTGCCCTCGATCACGTCCTGCAGCTGGAATTCATACGACAACTGGATGTAGGTGCGCACCAGCGCCGTTTCCAGCGCCAGGCGGGCCATCTGCGATTCGGCCGACGCCATCTGCACGTCGCCCAGGGCGGCGGACAGGGCGGCGCGGTTGCGGCCCCACAGGTCCAGGTCGTACGAGGCCGTGACGGTGGCCTGGTTGCGCCACGCGTAATTGCCGGCCAGCGGCGCCGGCGTGCTGCCGTGCTGCGAATACAGTTCGCGGTTGATGGAGACGGCTGCGTCGGCTTGCGGGCGGGTCTTGTCTTCGGCCGCGCCGGCCAGCGCTTCGGCCTGGCGCACGCGCGCCTGGGCGCCGCGCAGGGTGGGGCTGTCGGCCAGCGCCTGCTCCATCAAGCGGTTCAATTGGGGGTCGTGCAAGTCTTGCCACCATTGCGTGCGCGGCCATTGGATGGCGGCGCTGGCGGCGGCATCCATGGCCTTGCTCGCTTGCAGCGCATTGGCGTCGAGCATGGCCGATTGCGGCGCGATATGGCCCATGTCGGCGCAAGCGCTCAAGGCAAGGATCAGGCTGGCAGCAAGCAAACGGCGGTGCAGGGACATGCAGGGACTCCGGGGAAAGAGGTGTTGGGGGTGCTGCTGGAACATCACAGCTCGCCGCGGTGAGCTTCGGGAGTGGCCCGAGTGCTGCGCCGCAACTGAGGTGTTACTGCCTTACTGAAACCGGCTGACTGGTTTCTTATTGCACGACATGCTTGGTCGTTTGCGCAACATCAAAGTCCGCTTCCGTTTGCGGGATCTGGCCAGCCTTGCGGGCGGCGTAGAACTCGGCCATGACTTGTTCGCGCGTCACGTTGCTGGCGGCGGTGGCCGGCGTTTTCGGGTAATCGGCTTCGCTGGTGGCGATTTCGCCGGCGTTGCGGGCACGGATGTATTCGGCCGTGACTTGCTCGCGCGTGAGTTGCTGGCTGGCAGCGGCAGGCGCGGCGCTTTGGGCGAAAGCCGACGTGGCGGTGGTGATGGCAAACAATGCTGCGATGAGTGATTTGGCTTGCATGATAAGACTCCAATATGTGCATGATGGCTGGGTGGATGGGCCGGCTCGCCACGTACCGGTCGGTTCGACGGCCTGGCGCTGGTGGGCGCCAGGGCGTCGATGAAGCAGTTTCTGGATGAGAAGATGCTTACTTGAATTAACTATAGCAATGAATATTACATTTGTGAAGTAATATTTGAAAATATTTGTGCGATGCCGCATTTTCCCCGGGGAAAATACCGCGCAGGCGTGCGCCGCCGGCCAGGCCATGGGAGTAAACTGGTTTTTTTATTAACGGGAGTCAACCATGAGCAGCAGTTCACTCGATCCGGATAATTTGCCCGTCACCTCCGACCGCGTGCTCGGCAGCGGCCATGGCAAGGGGGCGCTCGGTCCCAGCGACAGTTCCGACAGCGGCAGCGACATGCAGGGCGTGCCGGGCCAGGATGCGGAAGAGCTCGACAACGACAGCGATGCGGCGGGCACGGGCGACCGGGCCGGCGTGGAGCCCCACAACACGGCGCCCGATGGCGGCGATATCGATGTCGATCATGTGGAGCGCCTGTCGCCCGTATCGCCCGCTGACGATGGAGATGGCAAGCCGCAGGCGCCGGCGGCGCGCCCCTGATCGCGGCTGCCGGCCACGAATTGCTGCCTCTCCTGCGCCATCAGCGTAAAATGCGGACAAGGGGGCGTGCGCGCCGCCATGGCCAGCCGGCCGGCTCAGGATAGGATGTCACAGGATGCAGATGCAGATGTCGGAAGAGAAAGAAAAAGACTTGATGTCGATGTACCGCGAGACGCGGCCGCGCGAGTTTTTTGGCGAAAAAAGTAACACCAACCACCTGGCCTGGAGTGCGCTGGTGGTGTTGCTGGCGCTGGTGTTCTGGCTGGTCGTGGCCCTGACGGCCGCGGAAAACCAGCGTCATGCGCTGGAAACGAAGGCGTGCCAGGATCGCGTGTTTCCCACGGAAATCGACATGTCGTGCCTGAAACAGGTGAAGTCGCGCGATCACTGGTGGCAGCACCTGGGTCACGCGCTCGTGCATCTGGGCAGCTGAGGCTGCCAGCGGGCCGTGCGCCTTCGGGCGGCCATGACGGCCGTACGCGGGGCGCGGCGGCATGGCTGGCCGCGCCGGACGGCAGGACGGGTTGGCCTTGGGGTGTGCCCGTGAGGGCCGATGCGATGTTGCGGGAGGCGCCATGCCACGCGATAGTTCGCGCGAACAGCCGCAATGGCGGTTCACGCGCCACAGTGCCTTGACGGCGCGCCAGCTGCTGCGCGCGTATGGCGTGCTATGCCTGTTTTCCACGGCCATCGCCGCCGTCTTTGCGCTGCGCGGCTTCTGGTACATTCCCGTCTTTTCCTTCGCAGAACTGGGCCTGGTGGCCATCGCCCTGCTGCATTACCTGCGCCACGCGCGCGACTATGAAGACATCGCCCTGCGCGACGGCGAGCTGATCATCGAACAGGTCAGCGCCGGCCGCTGCCGGCGCCACCACTTTTCTCCGTGGCGCACGCGCGTCGTGGTGCCGCGCTGGCGGGGCCAGTTGATACACATCAAGGATATCGGCGCTGGCGGCGCGCAGGTGGACGTGGGTGCATTCGCCACGCCCGAGCGGCGCTGGCAGGTGGCGCACGAGCTATGCGCGTTGCTGCCACGTCCCGCACCCTGACGGGAACGGTTCACGCGCATGGCGCGGCAGGCATGCGGCAAGCTGCGCACTGGCCTTTGCGCTGGACTTCGCAGTGGTCTTACTTCGGGCCATAAAACTGAAAGGTCTGCACTACCAGCAACCGGGTGGGGAAGCCGGTGGTGGTCTTGAATTCCTTGATGCCGGTAATCTTGTAGGCGCCTGCCTGAAACTCCTCTCCTTCCTCCCAGCTGTGATCCTTCATGGCAAACTGCAGCAGGCGCTGGTCGTTATAGCGGTAGCTGAAGATGGTGTAGGCGCCCACGCGGCTGGTGACGATGAAGCGCTCATCCTGCGCATCGGCGATGAGCAGAATTCCCGGATAGCGCTCGATGCCCGCCTCCTGGTTCTGGATTCTGAGGATCACGTCGGTAAAGCTGCACTCAGCGTCGCGGATCTTGTCGCGCTTCGTGGCGATCTTCATGACCTCGTCGTAGCTCTTGTTATGCACGATCGAGCGTTGCGGCGAGTCGCAATAATTGGCCGCGTGCACGTTGGCAGTGCAGAGCAGCAGGCATAGGGTAATGGCGGGGAACGCTTTCATGGGGCCTTGTGGCAAGTTGCTGTCTTATGGGGCCGGCAGTGTAATGTCTGGCTGCCGCCTCCACAAGCGCAGGGCGGGGCGGAAGATCAGGTCGCCCGCGATGGGCCAGCCCACAGATTGATATCGCCTTCGCGCGCCTGCACGTCGATGGCGGCCAGTTCTTCTGCCGTGAACGTCAACTGCTGCAATGCGGCCACGTTTTCGCGGATTTGCGCGCTGCTGCTGGCGCCGATCAGGGTCGAGGTGACGCGCGCATCGCGCAGCACCCAGGCCAGCGCCATCTGCGCCAGGGTCTGGCCCCGCTGCGCGGCGATCTGGTTCAGCGCGCGCACGCGGGCCAGGTTTTCCGCGCTCAGGTGTTTTTGCAGCAGCGAACCGCCGCCGGGACGGTTGACGCGCGCATCCTGCGGCACGCCGTCCAGGTATTTATCGCTGAGCAAGCCCTGCGCCAGCGCTGTAAACGTGATGCAGCCGATGCCTTCTTGCTGCAGGGTATCGAGCAAGCCATCTTCCTCGATCCAGCGGTTGAGCATGTTGTAGGCTGGCTGGTGGATCAGGCACGGCACCTTCCATTCCTTCAGCAGGGCGGCCGCCTCGGCCGTCTTTTGCGGCGAATACGAGGACAGGCCCACATACAGCGCCTTGCCTTGCTGCACGGCGGTCGCCAGCGCGCCCATGGTTTCTTCCAGCGGCGTGTCGGCGTCGTAGCGGTGCGAGTAAAAGATGTCGACGTAATCGAGGCCCAGGCGCTGCAAGCTCTGGTCCAGGCTGGCCAGCACGTATTTGCGCGAGCCGCCGCCCTGGCCGTACGGGCCCGGCCACATGTCCCAGCCTGCCTTGGTGGAAATGATCAGTTCATCGCGGTAGGGCAGGAAATCGTCGCGCAGCAGCTTGCCGAAATTGCTTTCCGCGCTGCCATAGGGCGGGCCGTAGTTGTTTGCCAGGTCGAAATGCGTGATGCCCAGGTCGAAGGCCGTGCGCAGCATGTCGCGCTGCGAGGCCAGATTGTTGCTGTCGCCAAAGTTGTGCCACAGTCCCAGGGACAGCAGCGGCAGTTTCAGCCCGCTGCGCCCGCACGTGCGGTATTGCATGGTGTCGTAGCGGTTGTCGGCGGCGTGGTAGGTCATGGCATCTCCTGGTTGAATGAATCGCCTATTTTCGCGCAAAATCAAGGTGTGCGTGCGTGCTCCTTGCGCGCGACGGGACGCGCCTTACAATAGGCGTTGAGGAGTCTCGCAAGGAGCGGTCATGGAAATCGAATTGAAATTGTTGCTGGAGCCGCAAGATGCGCCGCGCCTGCGCGCGCACCCCCTGCTGGCGCAGTATGCGCAAGCGGCGCCGCAGGTGCTGCAGATGCACGATATATATGTCGATACGCCCGATTTGCAGCTGTGCCGCCACCAGGCGGGCTTGCGCGTGCGCCAGGTGGAAGGGCGCTGGGTGCAGACGCTGAAGGCGGGCGGCAATGTCAGCGGCGGCCTGCACAGCCGTCACGAATGGGAAGGCGACGTCGCGGGGCCGCAGGCGGACCTCGACGCGCTCGACGCGGCCATCGGCCGCAAGCAGCCGATCCGCGCGCTGCTGCGCCAGGACGATGTCCGCGCCGCCTTGCAACCCGTGTTTACCACGCGCATCGAACGCACCGTATGGCAGCTGCGCACGCCGCAGGGCGACCAGGTTGAATGCGTGCTGGACCAGGGGGTGATCGAGTGCGGCGAACCGGGCGCGAATGGCACGCATGGCACGCATGGCGCTGCGCGCAGCGTGGCCATCAGCGAGATCGAACTGGAATTGAAGGAGGGGCAGGCGGCCAGCCTGTTCGACGTGGCGCTGGCCCTGCTGCAGGACGTGCCGCTGCAGCTGGGCCACCTGAGCAAGGCGGAACGGGGCTACCGCCTGGCCCTGGCCGCATCGCAAACGGTGCCGCCGCGGCACGCCGTCAAGGCGCAGCCCCTGGCGCTGGATGCGGCAATGTCGGTGGAGCAGGTGTTCCTGGCCATCGCCGGCAATTGCCTGGAACAGGTGGGCGGCAACCAGGATGGCGTGGCGGCGGGCGAGGACGTGGAAAGCGTGCACCAGATGCGCGTGGGTCTGCGCCGCCTGCGCTCGGCACTGGGCATGTTCAAGTCCCTGCTGGCGCTGCCGGACGCCTTGAAGAACGAACTCGACTGGCTGGGCGGCGCGTTGGGCGAGGCGCGCGACTGGGATGTGCTCGCAGGCAGTACGCTGGCCAAGCTCGATGGCGGGGCGCAAGCGGATGCGGCAGCGCTGGCGCAGGCGGCGCACGAGCAGGCACGCGTCAAGCATGCCCAGGCCGCGCAAGCCGTCACCTCGGCGCGCTACACGGCGTGCATGCTGGGCTTGCAGCGCTGGCTGCAGGCGCGCGCCTGGCGAGACAGCTGCTCGATGCGCCAGCTGCGGCGCCTGGACGCGCACGTCTCCCCGTTTGCCCACGCCACCTTGCGCCAGGACCAGCGCCGCCTGATGAAGCGCGGCAAGCGCCTGCTGCATGCCACGCCGCAACAGCGCCACCAGGTGCGCATCGCGGCCAAGAAGACGCGTTACGCGACGGAATTCTTTGCCTCGCTGTTTGCCGCCCGCGCCGTGAAACCGTATGTGGGACGCTTGTCTGACTTGCAGGATGAACTGGGCTGGCTCAACGACGTGCAAGTGGCGGACCGGCTGCTGCAGCAATTGCCGGATGCCCAGGCCGATCTGGCGGGCCAGGATGGGCTGCGGCTGCACGCGGCCTTCATCCGCGGCTACCTGGCGGCGCGCGCGCAGTCGCAGGGCGCCGATGGCCGCATGCACAAGGCCTGGCGGCGCTTCAAGGCGGCCCGCTTGCCGGCCTGAGTCCGGTTGCCCGGGCCAGGCTTTGCCGGGCCTGGTGTCTGGCCAGGCTAGGCTAGGCTAGGTCAGCGGACGTTTCAACTGGCGCTCGAGGATGGCCAGCGGCGACTTGCCGGGGGCGGCCATGGCACGCACGGGCAGCAGCCAGGTTTGCTCCAGCGCATGCTGTCCCCGCAGGGCCGCGTGCGAGACCGCGTCGCTGAACACGATCCACGTCTGGCCCGGCGCGAATGCATGGGTGTGCTGTTCCACCTGTGCCTGGTAACCGAGGTCGGCCTTCATGGCGTCGTGCAGCTGCAGCATGTAGTGGTCGTAGGGCGTGCGCCGCGATTTGGTCACGTGCAGCCATTGCAGCAAGGCCGCCAGCACGGGCCGCGGACGCTTTGCCGCGGGCAGGAATCGCTGCGCCACCTGGTCGAATGGCGCGCCCAGTTTCCACACGCGGGGCGCGCCGCGCGGATGGATGTTGGTGAACACGCGCAGGATGCGCCGGCCCTGCGTGGGCGAGGAGGGGAAGCTGTCGACATGCAGGCGCGTATCGTCCTTGCGCCAGGATGTCACCCGGCCGGCGATTTCCACGGGCCGAAAGCTGCCCTTGCCTTGCTGCAGATGGGGAGCGTAGCCCGGCAGCAAGCCGGCCAGCAAGTGCGCCGTGTGCCGCGCATAGCGCTGCATCAGCGCGGCCAGCAAGGCCCCGTCGTAGGCCGTTCCATGGCCGCGCACGCCGCGCGCCGGTTCCCAGCTGATGTTCTTGGCGCTGCCTGCCGCGCCGTTCAGCAGAGCGTGTTCTTCCTGTTGCAGGGAAAAGCCCAGGCGGGGCAGCAGCACGACTTGCCCGTCTTCGAGCGCCTGCAGCGCCACCGCCTGCTGCGCGGCGCTGCCGCTGGCGTTCCACTGGCTCAGGGGAATGTCGATGAGTTTGCTCATGGCGCTGCGGAGAAGACATCGGAGCGGTCAGTATGGCCGCTTGCCGCCCGCTGCCGTTTGCGCTAGCGCAGGCTCAGTTCACAGTTTGCTGTTCTGGCAGCCGGCGCTCACGCATTCGCGTACGCGGTCCTGCAGGAATTGCGCGCGTTCGATGGTGGTCTGGGTGGCGCAATCGAGGTTCACATAGAAGCCCGACGATTCGCGTTTCGAGCAATTCTGGTTGCGGCTGGCTATCCACGCCAGCTGGCCCGATTTCAACTTCTGCTTGCCGCCGGCGTCGAGCTGGGCAGCGAGTTTCTTGTAGTTGGCGTTCAACTCCTTGTCCGCTTCCTGGTACACCTTGTTGAGGCAATACAGGCCGTCGAAGTCGTTGCGGGGCGTGTCGCAGGCCGAGTTGGCGAAGGCGGAAGCGGAGGCGCAGAGCAGCAAGGCGAGCATGCATTTTTTCATTTTTTTCTTTCGGCAAGGAGATGAGGACAGGGCGCATGGAGGTGCGCAGCTCTTGCGCATCTTATAACATTCCGGGTGCCGTACCGGTTCGCTTGACGGCGCGCAGCGCGCGCGTGTTCCGCAGGGGCAAAAAAAAGAAGCCCGGCTCGCAAGCACAGGCTTCTTTTCAGGATGGGTCACTGCGGCGCAAGCCGCGGACGCGTCCGTTTTACGTTGTCAGGAACGCGCTTACGCGAAGTTCTTGGCAACGAATTCCCAGTTGACCAGGCCCCAGAACGTTTCCACGTACTTGGCGCGCAGGTTGCGGTAGTCGATGTAATAGGCGTGTTCCCACACGTCGCAGGTCAGCAGCGGCTTGTCGCCGGTGGTCAGCGGGCAGCCGGCGTTCGAGGTGTTGACGATGTCGACGGAGCCGTCGGCTTTTTGCACCAGCCAGGTCCAGCCCGAACCGAAGTTGCCCACGCACGACTTGGTGAATTCTTCCTTGAACTTGTCGAACGACGACCATTTGGCGTTGATCGCATCAGCCACGGCACCCGTAGGCGCGCCGCCACCGGCCGGCTTCATGCCGTTCCAGTAGAAGGTGTGGTTCCATACCTGGGCCGCGTTGTTGAAGATGCCGCCCGACGATTTCTTGATGATCTCTTCCAGCGACAGGTTCTCGAACTCGGTACCCTTGATCAGGTTGTTCAAGTTGGTGACATACGCCTGGTGATGCTTGGCATAGTGGTATTCCAGGGTTTCTTTCGAAATATGCGGCGCCAGAGCGTCCATTTCATACGGCAGTGGTGGCAGAGTATGTTCCATGTGATGTCCCTTTGTGGTGAGTGTTCGGAGTCTTCCGGCCGGGGCCGGAGGGTTGAGCCTTGCGTGCTTGAATCAAGCATTCTTGCTGAACGAGCCACTATTGTAAAGCGGATGCGCCATTGCTGCAGATTCCGGCGCGCCTTGTCCGCGCCGTTATGCGTAGTGATTCTCGTTCAGGAAAATCGGCCAGCGCCAGGCCTTGCGCTGGCATCTTGTGTAACGCCGGTCCAGGCTTCAGCGGATGCGGCGCGTGGTTTCCCGCACGATCAGTTCCAGCGGCGGCACGGTCGCCTGCACGGCTTCGCCATTGATCAGGCCCAGCAGCGCTTCCGTGGCGATGCGGCCGATGTCGTACAGGGGCTGGTGGATGGTCGTCAGGGGCGGCGTCGTGTAGGACGAGCCGGGCAAGTCATCGAAGCCCACCAGCGAGATATCGTCGGGCACGCGGATGCCCTTGCGGTACAGACACAGGCGCACGCCATAGGCGGACAGGTCGTTGGCGGCGAAGACGGCGCTGAATTGCTGCTGCGTATCGAACAAATGGTTCATGGCCAGCATCCCGCTGGCCTCGTGGAAGTCGCCTTCCACCATCAGTTTCGGGTCGATGGCGATGTCCGCTTCGCGCAGCGCGCGCTGGTAGCCCGTCAGGCGTTCGGCCGCATCCGTGTTGTTGGCGGGACCGGACACGAACGCGATGCGGCGGTGGCCCAGTTCCACCAGGTGGCGTACGGCCAGGTAGGCGCCGTATTCATTGTCCAGCTTGAAACCGATGGCGCTTTTCGTGGCGAGCAGGCGGCCCGTCGAGACGATGGGCCGCTGCTGCGAGAAATCGAGCACGCTCTCGTCCGAGATGCGCCCGGACAACAGGATGATGCCGTCGACCTTGCGCGCCAGCAGCAGGCGGATGCGGTCCGCTTCCTCCTGCGCATTCCAGTGTCCGCTGACGATGACGGATGCATAGCCCGTGTCCTTCAGGCCGTCGTCCAAGCCGCGCAGGCTTTCGTCGAAGAAGGGGCTGGAAATATCCTGCACCACGATGCCGATGGTCATCGAGCGGCCTTTTTTCAGCCCCTGCGCCATCTGGTTGGGCGCAAATTTCATCTGCGCGATGGCGGCCAGCACGGCGTCGCGCTTGTCGTCGGACACCTTGGCCGTGCCGTTCAGGATGCGCGAGACGGTACTGGGCGACACGCCTGCCTGGCGGGCGACGTCGAGCAGGGTGGAAGGGGGAGCAGCGTGGGCGCTATCGGTCAAGGTGATTCCCGGGTATCAAGATGGCTGGTTGTCAGTGCTCTGAAAACCTTTTCAGTGAAAGATTACCATAAACGGACGATCAGGCTGCATGCCAGGGTAGGCCGGGGCAGGCCGGAGCATGCCGATGTCGTTCGGTGTCGATCGGCGTCGGTCGGCTTAGCCCGCAGGGCGTAAGCCGACACCGCAACGCCCAAGCCGACACCGCAACGTCCAAGCCGATGCCACGCCGCAGCCACGGACCGGACGCAACCAAGCGCCGGAGTACGCACGCAGCGTCAAACCGGCCTGCGTCTCCCCACATCTGAAAACGTTTTCACAAAAAACAACAACATCTCCGGCCGCCAATTTCCACCGCTTTTCATAGGGGAGAACGCCCGATCCAGCCCATCTCGCCACGATGGTCTCAATAAAAATGACAACTTTTTCGGTTGACTTGATTTTCTTTGCGGTGTTAAATGGATGCATGTTGTGAAAACGTTTTCAAGATAGAAGGCGCTCAATAAACGGAGATGAAAGAATGAAGTCAAGCATCCTTGGCGCCGCCCCCCTGGCAGCGCTGACCCTGGCCTTCGGTGCGGCCGCCGCGCCCGCCGCGCCTGCCGCTGTCCCGCCTGCTGCCGTCCTGCCGGCGCTGGCTCCCGCCACCATTACCGTCGCCTCGTTCCCGGACCTGGACCGCGCCGTCAAGACGGCCATGCCCCTGTGGGACAAGCTGTACCCGCACGTGAAGGTCAAGCTGGTCAGCCTGCAGATCGACGACCACCATAACTCGATGACGACGGCGCTGGCGGCCGGCGCGCGCCTGCCCGACGTGATGGCCATCGACTTCCGCTATGTCGGCAGCTTTGCCGAATCGAAGGGCATGGAAGACCTCCTGCAGGCGCCGTACGGGGCAGGGCAGTACCGCGCCCAGTTCGTGCCGTTCACCTTCGTGCAGGCGACCAGTTCGCGCGGCACCCTGGGCGCCATGCCGGCCGACCTGGGGCCGGGCACCCTGTTCTACCGCAAGGACTTGATGGACAAGGCGGGCATCAAGGAATCCGAGTTGACCGCTTCGTGGGAGTCGTATATCGCCGCCGGCAAGAAGCTCAAGGCCGCCACCGGCACCTATCTGCTGGCCGGCGCCAGCGACCTGGCCGACATCGTTATCCGCGCCAATTTGAAAGATGGCGAAGGCATCTACTTTGGCGACAAGGGCCAGGTGCTGGTCGACTCGCCCCGCTTCGTCAAGGCGTTCGAATTGGCCAAGGCGGCGCGGGTGGCGGGCATCGATGCGCGCACCGTGGCCTGGACGGGCGAGTGGGCCGAGGGCTTCAAGCGCGACAAGGTGGCCAGCCAGATGATGGGCTCGTGGCTCAGCGGCCATCTGGCCAAGTGGCTGGCGCCCGATTCGAAGGGCCAGTGGCGCGCGGCGAACCTGCCGGCCGGCGCGCTGGCGTCGTACGGCGGCTCCTTCTACGGCATCCCGAAAAAGGCGGCGAACAAAGCCCAGGCCTGGGAATTCATCAAGTTCATGACCGTCAACAAGGATATCCAGCTGCACTCGCTCAAAGAAATCGGCGCCTTCCCCGCCTTGAAGGCGGCGTATGCGGATCCCATGATGGACGAGCCGCAGGCGTACTTCGGCGGCCAGAAGACGCGCTTGCTGGCGCGCGACACGGCGGCAAGGATTCCCGTCATCCGCGTCGACAAGTTCGACGCCGTGGCGCGCGACATCGTCAACATGGAGCTGGAAAGCGTGCTGGCGCAAAACAAGGATATCAAGACGGCCCTGGCCGACGCCAAGGCCCTGATCACCCACCGCGCGCGGCGCTAGGACCAGCATGAGCCACTTGCATCCCCCATCGGCATCGCTGGCGCACCAGGCGTCCGCGTCGGCGCGGCCGTCACGCAAGCGCTACACCATGAAGCAATGGGCGCCATACATTTTCATCAGCCCCTTCTTCATCCTGTTCGCCGTCTTCAGCCTGTTCCCGCTGCTGTTTTCCATCTATTTGTCGTTCAACCAGTGGGAAGCGGCCAGCGGCGTGGAAGCCATGCAGTGGGTAGGCCTCGACAACTACAAGTATGCACTGAGCGACCCGTGGTTCTTGCGCTCGCTGGGCAATACCGTGTGGCTGGCGCTGGCCTCGGGCGTGCCGCAGCACCTGGTCGCCATCCCGCTGGCGGCGTTCATCCACAACAGCTTCAAGCGCTCGCGCAACCTGGTGATCGGCATTTACTTCTTGCCGTTCATCACTTCCAGCGTGGCCATCGCCATGGTCTTCAACACCCTGTTCTCGCGCGACTATGGGCAGATCAATGTATTGATCGAATGGTGCGCCAGCCTGCCGCTGGTCGGCGGCCTGTTCCCGGCCGAATCGATCGACTGGCTGGGCAGCTCGCTGTTCATCAAGCCGGCCGTCGCCTTCGTCATCTTCTGGCGCTACCTGGGCTGGAACCTGGTGCTGTACCTGTCCGCGCTGCAGGTGATCCCGAAGGACTTGTACGAGGCGGCCACCATCGACGGCGCCTCGAAACGCCAGCAATTCTGGTACATCACCCTGCCGCAGCTGCGGCCCATGATCTACCTGGCCGTGACCCTCACCATCATGGGCAACCTGCAGCTGTTCGAGGAACCGTTCGTGCTGGTGGCCGAATCGAGCGGCGTGAGCCAGTCCGTGATGACGACGGCCATCTTCGTCTACAAGACGGCGTTTTCCTCGGGCGACTTCGGCACGGCGTCGGCCATTTCCTGGCTGCTGTTCCTCATCATCGCCAGCACCACGTGGGTCAACAACCGCGTCTTCAGCCGCAATGAACGTCAGGAACGCAAGGAGGCCAAATGAGCGCATTGACAAACCGCCGCGCCAGCGCGGCCAGCACCCGCTGGACGGCCTACGCCATGGTGGCCATCGGCGCCCTGATCATGGTCGCGCCGTTCTACTTCATGTTCGTCTTCGCCACGCATACGAGCGCGGAAATCTACAGCCTGCCGCCGCCGCGCTGGTTCGGCACGGCCCTGCTCAACAACCTGGAACTGCTGCAGGAGCGCCTGCCGTTCTGGCGCAATATCGGCATCAGCCTGTACGTGGCCCTGATGACGACGGCGTTGACCCTGTTCTTTTGCTCGCTGGGCGGCTATGCGTTTGCCATGTACGAGTTCCGCTTCAAGCGGCCCTTGTTTACCCTGGTGATGGCGTCGATGATCATCCCGTCCTTCATGAACATGATCCCGACGTTCATGCTGATGGATTTCCTCGGATGGCTGGACCAGCCGCGCGCCCTGTACGTGCCCGGTGCGGCCGGTGCGCTGGGGATTTTCCTGATGCGCCAGTACATCGGCACGGCCATCCCGAAGGACCTGATCGAGGCGGCGCGCATCGACGGCTGCGGCGAATTCGCCATCTACTGGAGAGTCGTGCTGCCCCTGATCGGGCCCGCCATGGGCACCCTGGGCCTGATTACCTTCATCAACTCGTGGAACAATTTTATTACCCCGCTGGTCGTCATGCGCTCGGTCGAGAACTACACGATCCCGCTGGCCCTGCGCAGCATGCAGGCGCCGAACAACACGGAGTGGGGCGCGCTGATGACGGGCGCCGCCATCGCCGTGCTGCCGCTGCTGCTGATGTTCTTTGTCGCCTCGAAGCGCCTGATCGAAGGCCTGACGCAAGGCGCCGTCAAAGGCTGATGCTCTCCCATTTATTTCAACCCCTCACACTGACATGACCACCATGCACAACGACGATACCGACACCCAATTTCCTTCCACCTTCACCTGGGGCGTGGCCACCAGCGCCTACCAGATCGAGGGCGCCGCCGCCATCGACGGCCGCGGCCCGTCCATCTGGGATACCTTCAGCCACACGGACGGCAAGATCATCGATGGCAGCAATGGCGACGTGGCCTGCGACCACTACCACCGCTACGTTGATGACGTGGAGCTGATCGCGAACCTGGGCGTGAACGCCTACCGCTTTTCCATGTCCTGGTCGCGGGTGCAGCCCACGGGTTCCGGCGCCTGGAACGAGGCAGGCTTCGATTTCTATGCGCGCCTGCTCGACGCCCTGGCCGCGAAGGGGCTCGATGCCCACCTGACCCTGTACCACTGGGACTTGCCGCAAGCCTTGCAGGACGAGGGCGGCTGGCTCAATCGCGCCACCTGCTACCACTTCGCCGCCTATGCGGCCGAGGTGGCGCGCCGCTTCGGCCACAAGGTCGCCAGCATCGCCACCCACAACGAACCGTGGTGCACGGCCGTGCTGGGCCACGGCACGGGCCAGTTCGCGCCCGGCATGGCCGACCCCGCCGCCGCCGTGCAAGTGTCGCACCATCTGCTGCTGTCGCACGGCCTGGCCATGCAGGCGATGCGCGCCGTCAATCCGCCCGCGAAACTGGGCATCGTGCTCAATCAATGGACGGCCACGCCGGCCACCGACAGCGCGCAAGACCGCGAACTGGCCGAACTCGAATATGCGCGTTCGGTGCAGTGGTATATGGACGCCATCTTCAAGGGCCGCTACCCGGCGCTGGCCCTGAAACACGCCGACGCTTCCGCTTTGGCCATTTTTGAAAACGATTTCATAGATATCAAGCAGCCCATCGATTTCCTCGGCGTGAACTACTACACGCGCGCTTTCATGAGCGCCGAGACGCCGCCGCGCAAGCCCGAGGGCAAGCTGGGCTTCAATGACATGGGCTGGGAAACCTATCCGCAGGGCTTGACGGAACTGCTGGTGGGCCTGCACCGCGAGTACCGGCTGCCGCCCGTCTACATCACGGAGAACGGCATGGCCGTCGCCGACAAACCCGCCGGCGGCAAGATCCACGACCAGGCGCGCATCGATTACGTGCAGCTGCACCTGGACGCCTTGCGGGCCGTGATCGCGCAGGGCATCGACGTGCGCGGCTATTTCTACTGGAGCCTGATGGATAACTTCGAGTGGAACTCGGGCTATGCCAAGCGCTTCGGCATGCTGTACGTCGACTACGCCACGCAGCAGCGCAGCGTCAAGGACAGCGCCCTGTGGTACCGCGATTTCATCGCCGCGCAGCGCGCGTCCCACGCACCGGCCCAGCGGGTCCTGGCCGGGGAGCACTGACATGGCCGCCATCTCCCTGCGCGGCATCCGCAAGACCTACGGCGACGGCCCGGAAATCGTCAAGGGCCTGGACCTCGATATCCATGACGGGGAATTCATGGTCTTCGTGGGGCCGTCCGGCTGCGGCAAGTCGACCCTGCTGCGCATGATCGCGGGACTGGAAGATATCAGCGCGGGCCAGCTGCGCATCGGCGACCTGCTGGCCAACGACGTGGCGCCGGCCGAGCGGGGCATCGCCATGGTCTTCCAGAGCTATGCGCTGTACCCGCACATGACGGCGCGCGAGAACATGGGCTTTGCCCTCAAATTGGCGGGCAAACCCGAGAGCGAAGTGCGCGCCGCCGTGGGCAAGGTGGCGGAGATTTTGCAGATCACGCATCTGCTCGAACGCAAGCCCAAGGCCCTGTCGGGCGGCGAGCGCCAGCGCGTGGCCATCGGCCGTTCCATCGTGCGCCAGCCCAAGGTATTCCTGTTCGACGAACCGCTGTCCAACCTCGACGCCTCCCTGCGCGTGCAGACGCGCATCGAGCTGGCCAAGCTGCACCAGGAACTGGGCACCACCATGATCTACGTGACGCACGACCAGGTCGAAGCCATGACCCTGGGCGACAGGGTCGCCGTCTTCCACGGCGGCCATCTGGAGCAGGTGGGGGCGCCCCTGGACCTGTACCGCCATCCGGCCAGCCAGTTCGTGGCCGGCTTCATCGGCGCCTTGCGCATGAACTTTTTGCCGTGCGCCGCCGTTCCTGCGCTGGCCAGCCAACTGGGCGGCGAAGCGGGCATGCTGGTCGGCATACGCCCCGAGCATCTGCGCCTGGTGCCGCGCGGGGAGGGCTATGGCGCCACCGTCACCCTGATCGAGCAGCTGGGCGATGCGCAGATCATCCACGCCACGCTGGATGCCGGTCCCCATGCGGTGGCCATCAAGCTGCATGGCGAGGCGCGCCACAGCCTGGCGCAGGGCAGCGCCATCGGCTTCGCGCCGGAAGAGGGCCATGCCTTTCTATTCGACACGGGCGGGCGCGCCGTGGCCACCCACTGACCCGCACGGAGGCGACATGACTTCAGATTGACACCCAAAAAATGTGCAGCAGTAGCCAAAGAGCTATGTGATCATCATTCAACCAGTGGTAGAGGAGACAATAACAATGAAGCCGTTCAAGAGAAACACCATTGCATTCAGCCTGGCGCATGCGACGTTCGCCCAGTTCATCCTGATGGGCAGCGGCGCCGCGCTGGCACAGCAAGCCGGACCGGCCACCGCGGCCGCCGAGACGGCACAGCCGGCGGCCGAGCAGATGGACCGCATCGTCGTCACGGCCACGCGCCGCAACACCTTTGTGCAGGAGACGCCGCTGGCCGTCACCGCCTTCAACCAGGACACCCTGCAAAACAACCAGGTCAAGGACCTGGCCTCGCTGGCCACCATGGTGCCCAGCCTCGTCGTCGAGCAGCATGGCGACTCGGGCGGCGTGCACGTCTACATGCGCGGCGTGGGCTCGGCCAACCACACGGAGCTGGGCGACCCGGCCGTCGCCTTCTATGTCGATGGCGTGTATTCGCCGCGTCCCCAGGGCGCGACGGCGCTGATGTACGACTTGAGCCACGTCGAGGTGGCGCGCGGACCGCAGGGCACCCTGAACGGCCGCAATTCGACGGCAGGTGCCGTCAACCTCGTGTCGGCTGCGCCCAGCACGGCCAAGTTCATGGGGTCGGCCGGCATCACCGTGGGCGACTACCGCCATCTGCAGACGCAGGGCATGCTCAATATCCCGTTTTCCGACGACGTGGCGCTGCGCATCGCCGCCATCAAGGATAGCCATGACGGCACGGTGGATTTCCGCCGCGGCTCGAACGTCATGCCGGGCACGGCCAAGTATGGCGCCGGCGACCAGATGGGCGTGCGCGCCTCCCTGCTGTGGAAGTTTACGCCGCAGCTGCGCGGCACCTTCATCGCCGACTACTTTCTCGACCAGGGCGCTGGCAATGTGTACCTGGCGGCCGAGCCGAAGCCGGGCGAGAAGCTGCGCTCGGCCCTGATCGACACGCCGGGCACCCTGGACCAGTCCATCCTCACCTACAAGGGCAAGCTCAATTACAAGCCCACGGACGGGCTGGACTTCACTTACCTGGGCAGCTGGAGCCGCTACAAGCGCCAGAACAGCAACGATGCGGACGCGGGCCTGTTCCCGGGCTTCAAGTCGGAAAACCGCACGGACTGGGCGCAGTTCGACAGCTATTCACACGAGCTGCAAGCCCGTTCGGACGACGATGCGCCGTTCCAGTGGGTAGCGGGCCTGTTCCTGTTCAATGAAAAGAACAAGGTGCGCTTCGACATCGACCGCAGCCAGATTTCGCAGGCGGCCGTGCAGCAGGATATCGCCAACGGCGCCG
The DNA here is from genome assembly GCF_009208555.1 of Janthinobacterium violaceinigrum. GTDB lineage: Bacteria > Pseudomonadota > Gammaproteobacteria > Burkholderiales > Burkholderiaceae_D > Janthinobacterium > Janthinobacterium violaceinigrum. Next base: position 70,872 of record NZ_WFLI01000027.1, read on the forward strand.
TGATTTTTGTCCAGCCCACCGTGGGCCAGTATGCGTCGGCCATGTCCTTCATCCAGGGCGACCGCCAGCTCAAATCGAAAGCCGTGTTCGGCCAGGTCAGCCAGCAAGTGACGGACCAGATCAAGCTGACGGCCGGCGCGCGCTACACGAAAGACCACAAGTTCGATATCGGCGGCAAGAACTGGGCTTGCCCGAACTGGCCCGCCAACACGCCGCTGGGCACCACCGTGCTCACGCCGGACCAGCTGGCGCAGCTGGTCACGCCCGGCACGGGCCTGGCCAACACGCACAACATCGGCCCCGGCGGCGCCATCACGGCGGCCAGCTGCGGCAATACGCCGGGCGACAATACGGCCGACCTGAAGTACGGCCAGGCCACCTGGCTGGGCCGCATCGAGTACAAGCTGCGCTCCGACATCTTGCTGTTCGGCTCCGTGACGACGGGTTTCCACTCGCCGGCCATCGGCGACGGCGGCGCCACCACCAAGCCGGAAAAGCTGACCAGCTATGAAATCGGTTTCAAGTCGGACTTGCTGAACCGCCAGCTGACCCTGAACCTCGATGCCTTCCTGATGAAATACAAGGACAAGCTCGAATCGCAGGTGGTCAACAGCGTGCTGGCCAACTTCAATGCGGCCGGCGCCACGGTCAAGGGGCTGGAGGCGGAATGGGTGTGGCGGCCCACGTCGGTCGACCGCCTGACGGGCAACGCCACCTGGCTCAAAGCCGTGTATGACGATTTCCTCTCGTGCGACGTGGATGCGGCGCGCGCGAATGGCCAGTCCTGCGGGTCGACGGCGCCATTGGTGAATGTGGGCGGCAGCACCATGAAGCATGCGCCGAAGTTTTCCACCACGGTGCAGTACGAGCATGATTTCACTGTCGCCGGTGGCCAGCTCACGCCGCGCGCCTCCGTGCATTACGAAACCATGTCGTACGTGGGGGCGGGCGCCTTCAACGGCGACGTGCCGGGCCATGCGGGCGTGAAGCGCCAGGAAGCCTACACGACCCTGGACCTGAGCCTGCGCTTCCAGCCCGCGAACAAGGCCTATACGGTGGAAGCGTTCGTGCAGAACGCCACCGACAAGGCCGTCAAGCTGGACGTCAATGAAATCTGCACGGACGTGGGCATGCCATGCCAGCCCACGCAGCAGATCTACGGCGCCTTCTACAACGCGCCGCGCACGTTCGGCGCGCGCGTGTCGATGAAGTTCTGATGGCGTAGGGGGAAAGAGCAGCAGCAGTAGCAGTCCACTCAGTAGGGCAGGTGTTGGGCCGGGGTTCTTCCCCGGCCTTTTTTACTCCAATGCTGCCTGCACGCTGGCGATGCCGATCTGCGCGCTGCCTTCGGCCAGGCGCACGTTGACGTTCTGGCGCGCCTGCAGCTGCGCGGGCGAGCGCACGATGGCGCCTTTTTCGTCGCGCAGGATGGCGTAGCCCCGCTCCAGCGTGCGCTGGGGATTGAGCAGTTCCAGCTGCGCCGACAGGCCGTCGAGACGATGCCGCCGTTGCGTCAGCAGCTGCGCCATGGCCGCGCCGCTGCGGCGCTGGGCTTCCAGCAGGCGCGCGCGCGGTGCCGTGACGTCGGGCCGCAGATTGGCCCAGCGCGAGCGCAGGCGATCCAGCGCATGCTGCGACTGGTTCAGCGGCGCGCGCGCCGCATGCGTCATGGCCGTCGACAGGGCCAGCAGTTGCAGGCGCTGCTGCTGCAGCTGCGCCTTGGGATTGAGCAGGCGGCGGCTGTGGCGGTCCAGGGTCTGCGCCGCATCGTCGAGGCGGCGGCGCATGGCGCGGCGCAGGTCGGTCGCATCGGCGCGCAGTGACGCGAGCCAGTCGGCGCGCGGCGTGGCTGCCAGTTCGGCCGCCGCTGTGGGCGTGGCGGCGCGCAGGTCGGCCGCGAAGTCGGCGATGGTGAAATCCGTCTCGTGCCCCACGCCGCTGATCACGGGCATGGAGCAGTCGGCGATCGCGTACGCCACGGCTTCATCGTTGAACGACCACAGGTCTTCGATGCTGCCGCCGCCGCGGCACACGAGCAGCACGTCGCACTCGGCCCTTGCGGATGCCGTGCGGATGGCGTGCGCGATCTTTTCCGGCGCCTGCTGGCCCTGCACGGGCGTGGGATACAGGATGATGGACACGTGCGGCGCGCGCCGCTGCAAGGCAGTCAGCACGTCGCGCAGGGCGGCTGCCTGCGGGCTGGTGACGATGCCGATGCTGCGCGCGAACATGGGAATGGCGCGCTTGCGCTCGGGGTCGAACAGGCCCTGCGCGGCCAGCTTTTCCTTCAGGCGCTGGAATGCTTCATACAGGGCGCCCACGCCGGCGCGGCGGATGGCTTCCACGTTGATCTGGTAATCGCCGCGCGCGCCATACAGGGTGACGAGGGCGCGCACCTCGACCTTGTCGCCTTCGCGCGGCGTGAAGCCCGCGTACTGCGCGCGGCCGCGGAACATCACGGCGCGCACCTGGGCGCCATCATCCTTGAGGGTGAAATACCAGTGGCCGGAGGCGGCGCGCGTGAAGTTGGAAATCTCGCCGGCGATCCAGGTCAGGGGAAACGAGCGTTCGAGCAGGCGCGCAACGGCCTGGTTCAGGGCGCTGACGGTCAGCACGGGCGGGGCGGCAAAGCCGCTGTCAGTCTGGTTTTCGGTCATCATGAAGCTGGAAAGGGAAGGAACTGTCCACAAATTATCGGCGAGGTCATGCTTATGTCATATATCGTGAAAAACAACAAGTTCTATTTCTAAGTATTTGATTTCATGATGAATTTCCAGATGCTTGATTTGCGTGCACAGGGAAAAAGTCCTTTAATATCAAGCACATCAGTGAAGCGCATGCCACTTACGCACAAAGTTATCCACAGAAAGTGTGCGGAACTTTTTGTCCTGCACAGGGCTGCTGGATTTCTCCCTTGCAGTGGATAAAAAATGCCCTGCTACATTTTTACGCATGGAAATAAAGCATATATGAATCAATGGCTTAGTATCGCATGCATGGCCTTGCGCACAATCTTATCCACAAAAAATGTGCAGAACTCCGCCAGACGGCCCCGTTTATCCACCGCAAGGCGTATTGCAAGGCTTGCCTGATTTTTGCGCAGCATAAAAAACCGCATATAAATCAAGGGCCTAGCATGCAAGCGTGGGCCTTGCTCACAATCTTATCCACAGAATGTGTGTAAAACTGCATAAATCGTTTCGCCATTTGCCCGTGTTTTCCACCGCTGCGCAAGGCGGTGCGGCTGCCTCATTTTTCATCAGTGAAAAAAAGTCCTTTAAAATCAAGGGGCTTGCATGGAGTCAATCGGCTTGCTCACAATCTTATCCACACTTTATGTGTGGAACTGCACTGGCGGTGGAAAAGTGCCTTGGCGAAGCCACATTCTGCCAGGAAAACCTGCCTTTTCTGCCCTTGCCACATTTTTATGCATGGCAATAAAAACGATATAAATCAATGTACTTAGCGCTTATCTTTGCGCTTGCACACAATCTTGTCCACAGATTGTGTGCAGAACTTTATGGGCCGCCGATGGCATGCCGCTCTCCGGTCTGCCACATTTTTACTCAGTGAAATATTTTTCTTTCAAATCAATGGCTTATGCGAATTTCATCGCCTTGCGCACAATCTTGTCCACAGTAAATGTGCAGAACTTTTGTTTTGTTGAACATCTGACATTGACTACGCGCGATTAGCTGCTATGCCTGTATTTTGCGCAGGTGATAAATATCCATGTAAATCAATGACTTGGCTTTCACTGTTCATGCTTGCTCACAATCTTATCCACATAAAATGTGCAAAACTGGGCACGGCCGGCTGCGCTTCGCCAGCAGGCTGTGCATAAGGGCGCGCGCAGGCGCCACTTGCCGCCGGCGCGTCAACGCGCTACATTGCGCCATTCCGTCGCCGGTGCGCAATCGCGCTCGCGTGCTCGGTACAATACGCGTTGTCCAGGCCAACCATCGCCTTCCCTTTATCAGGAGTTTCTTTTGCTCGCTATATTTCAAGCCGCTGGCTGGCCCATCTGGCTGTTGTTGATCGCTTCCATCGTCGCCCTGGCCCTGATCATCGAGCGCCTGCTGTACTTGCGCCGCGCCAAGATATTGCCCCGCAAGCTGTTCGATGAAGTGGTGCAGGTGTATCGAAGCGGCAAGATCACGCCGGATACGGTGGCCAAGCTGGAAGACAATTCGCCGCTGGGCGTGGTGCTGGCTGCCGCGCTGCGCAATGTCGACGCGCCGCGCGAGGTGATGAAGGAATCGATCGAGGAAGCGGGCAGCGGCGTGGCCCACGTGCTGGAACGCTACCTGACGACCCTGGGCACCATTGCCACCCTGGCGCCACTGATGGGCCTGTTCGGCACGGTGGTGGGCATGATCGAGATCTTCGGCTCGCAAAACGCCAGCGGCTCGAATCCCGCCCAGCTGGCCCATGGCATTTCCGTGGCCCTGTATAACACGGGCTTTGGCCTGGCCATCGCCATGCCGACCCTGGTCTTCTACCGCCATTTCCGCGCCCTCGTCGACAGTTTCGTCATCGACATGGAGCAGCAGGCGGTCAAGTTCGTCGACATCGTCCACAGTGGCCGCAAATGAATTTCCGCAAAGGCAAGGGGCGTGAAGACCCCGAAATCAACCTGATCCCGTTCATCGACGTGCTGCTGGTGATCCTGATCTTCCTGATGGTCAGCACGACCTACAGCAAGTTTACGGAGCTGCAGATTACCTTGCCGACGGCCGACGCCGAGCAGGCCAAGGACAAGCCGCAGCAGATCGACGTCACCGTCGACGCCAAGGGCAACTACACGGTGAACCGCGAACCCGTCTCGTTCCGCGACGTGGCCGGCCTGGCCGATGCCTTGCAGAACGCGGCGAAGGCGGCCAACGGCGGCAAGGCGCCTGCGCAGACGCCCGTCGTGGTGGTCAACGCCGACCAGTTCGCCATGCACCAGATGGTGATCCACGTGATGGAAGCGGCGCGCCTGGCCGGCTACGAAAAGCTGACGTTTGCGGCGCAGGCCGGCGGCAAGTAAGGCCAACCCTCAACCCCAACCGAAGTGCCGGGGTCGCACCCTCAGGGTTCGACCCCAGGTGTCGATTTTGGGTTCCAATTTTAGTTGACACCGCATGCCCACATCCTCCCCCGCCAAGCTGGAAATCACTCTCACCCGCGCCTGGTTGACGCGCGGGCCGCTGGCGTGCGCGCTGTGGCCCGTGTCGCTGCTGTTCGGCGCCCTGAGCAGCGTCAGGCGCGCCCTGTTCCGGGCAAACATCCTGAAATCGGCGCGCCTGCCCGTGCCCGTGGTCGTCGTCGGCAACATTTTCATCGGCGGCACGGGCAAGACGCCGCTGACGATCTGGCTTGTGCACGCCTTGCGCGACGCGGGCATGCGCCCGGGCGTCATTTCGCGCGGCCACGGCAGCGCCGACCGCTTGCCGCGCGCCGTCAGCGCCGGCTCCACGCCGCAGCAGGTGGGCGACGAGCCCTTGCTGATCTTCCAGCGCGGCGGCTGCCCCGTGGTGGTGGGGCGCGACCGCGCGCAGGCGGGCAGGGCGCTGCTGGCCGCCCATCCGGACGTCGACGTGCTCGTGACGGACGACGGCTTGCAGCATTACGCCCTGCAGCGCGACGTGGAAATCGTGCTGTTCGACGGCCGCGGTGCGGGCAATGGCTGGCTGCTGCCGGCCGGACCCTTGCGCGAATCGCCGCGCCGCCGGCGCGACGTGACGGTGATCAATGCGCCCGAGCTGGCGCCGGCCCTGGTGGCGCAGGTGGCGCCCAGGGGCGCCCTGGTGGCGCAGATGCTGCTCGACGGCAGCGTGGCCGAGCGCATGGCGAACCGCGGCGAAAGCATGGCCCTTGCCGACCTGGCGGCCAGCGGCCAGCGCATCGTGGCGGCGGCCGGCATCGGCAATCCCGGGCGGTTCTTTGCCATGCTGCGGGGGGCGGGACTGGAGTTCACGGAACTGCCCTTGCCCGATCATCACGACTTCCTCGACCAGCCATTTGCCGCGCTCGACACGGATGTGATCTTGATCACGGAGAAGGATGCAGTAAAATGTGCGCAAATTGAACATCTCAAAGATGACCCGAGACTGTGGGTCGTCCCGGTCAGTGCGCGCATCGATAGCGCGCTGGCCCAACAAATTGTGGAGAAATGTCGTGGACGCTCGACTGCTTGATATCCTGGTCTGCCCTGTTTGCAAGGGCCCGCTTGAACACGATAAGAAGGCGCAGGAACTGATTTGCCGCGCCGACCGCCTGGCCTATCCTATCCGCGATGGCATCCCCATCATGTGGGCGGACGAAGCGCGCACCCTGCAAGACGCAGTGGAATAACGATGGCGTTCATCGTCATCATCCCGGCCCGCCTGGCCTCGACGCGCCTGCCCAACAAGCCGCTGGCCGACCTGGGCGGCAAGCCCATGGTGGTGCGCGTGGCCGAGCAGGCAGCCTTGTCGGGCGCCGCGCGCGTCATCGTCGCCACCGACCATGAAGACATCCGCGCCGCCTGCGCCGCGCATGGCGTGGAAGTGTGCATGACGCGCGCCGACCATCCGTCGGGCACGGACCGCATCGCCGAAGTGGCGCGCACGCTCGGTTTGCCGCCGGACGCCGTCGTCGTCAACCTGCAGGGCGACGAACCCCTGATCGATCCGGCCCTGCTGGCCGCCTGCGCGGCGCAGATCAGCAGCACCGTTCCCATGGCCACGTGCGCCCATCCGCTGCACGACATGGCCGACGCCTTCAACCCGAACGTGGTGAAGGTCGTGCTGGACAAGGCGAACCGCGCCTTGTATTTTTCGCGCGCCATCATCCCCTGGCACCGCGACGGCTTCGCGCAATCGCGTGAAAACTTGCCGCAAGGCTACGTGCCGCTGCGCCATATCGGCCTGTACGCATACAGTAATGCGTTCCTGCAAGAGTATCCGCAATTGTCCGCTTCGCCGCTGGAAGCGATCGAGGCGCTGGAGCAGCTGCGCGTGCTGTGGCACGGTGTGGCCATCGCCGTGCACGTCACGGACTCGGCCCCGGCCGCCGGCGTCGACACGCCGGAAGATCTTGCCAGAGTCCAGGCGCACTACCGTCACGCCACCTGAGAAAACGTCCATGGCTGCGTTGTCTCGCCTTGCTGTACATTCGTACTGTCTGTGGCGGGGCGCCGTGCCCTGAACGTTTAAAAACGTTCATGGCTGCGTTGCTCCGCCTTGCCGTACTTTCGTACTGTCTGTGGCGGGGCGCCGTGCCCTGAACGTTTAAAAACGTCCATGGCTGCGTTGCTCCGCCTTGCCGTACTTTCGTACTGTCCGCGGCGGGGCGCCTTGCCCTGAACGTTTTTCAGGCGCCGTGGGTGCGCATGAAAAATTTTATGCGGGGCTTGCCACAAAAAACCACATTTTGAAACGTCCGCCTTGCGAATCGCTGGCTTTGATCAATCAAGGCATAGCAATTCGATAGCAAACTGGCGTTCCGGGGATTTTTTGTGGTAAGTTTCGTAGGGAAAGATAGCCATAGCAACACCATCTAAAAATAATTACACATACCACCATCCAAAATCTGTTTTTTAGGAACTTTTCAATGCGTCTGATACTTTTAGGAGCACCCGGTGCCGGCAAGGGCACCCAAGCTAACTTCATCAAAGAAAAATACAACATTCCACAAATCTCCACGGGCGACATGCTGCGCGCGGCGATCAAGGAAGGCACCGAACTGGGCCTGGCAGCGAAAAAAGTCATGGATGCGGGCGGCCTCGTGTCGGACGACATCATGATCGGCCTGGTCAAGAACCGCCTGCAGGAAGCCGATTGCGCCAATGGCTACCTGTTCGACGGCTTCCCGCGCACCATCGCGCAGGCGGACGCCATGAAAGACGCCGGCATCAATGTCGACTACGTGCTGGAAATCGACGTGCCTGACGCGTCGATCATCGAGCGCATGGATGGCCGCCGCAGCCACCCGGGTTCGGGCCGCGTCTACCACGTCAAATTCAATCCGCCCAAGGTCGACGGCATCGACGACATCACGGGCGAACCGCTGATCCAGCGCGACGACGACAAGGCGGAAACGGTCAAGAAGCGTCTGGACGTGTACCACAACCAGACCAAGGTCCTGCTCGGCTACTACAATGACTGGGCCAAGTCCGGCCTGCCAGGCGCGCCGAAATACCGCCGCATCGCCGGCGTCGGTCCGGTCGAGCAAATCCGCGACAGCGCATTTGCCGCCCTGGCGGAATAAGCAGTTTTTGAAAAGCGGACCTGAGTGTCCGCTTTTTTTGTGCCCGCTTTTCACGCGCGGCGCCACGTCGTTTCTGGTTTCTATTTAGCGGTAGAAGTTTTTTGCAGGTCGTGTTTTCCTGGCTGCGCGTGCCTACCCGGTGCGGTCTGCAGCTGTCGGTAATAACGTCGGATAAAAACAGAAGGGGACGATATGGCAGCCAGCTTGTGGTTTGCGGTAGCCTGCGGCGTGGTCGCAGTCATTTACGGTTTGGTGTCGCGTAGCTGGATCCTGCGCCAGGATCCCGGCAACGCGCGCATGCAGGAAATCGCGCTGGCCATCCAGCAGGGCGCGGCCGCCTACCTGGCGCGCCAGTACCGCACCATCGCCATCGTCGGCGTGGTGCTGCTGATCGCCATCTATGCGCTGCTTGGCCTGCATACGGCGCTGGGCTTCCTGATCGGCGCCGTGCTGTCGGGCGCCTGCGGCTTCATCGGCATGAATGTCTCGGTGCGGGCCAATGTGCGCACGGCGCAGGCGGCCACCCAGGGCATCAACCAGGCGCTGAACGTGGCCTTCAAGGGCGGGGCGATCACCGGCATGCTGGTCGTCGGCCTGGGCTTGCTGGGCGTGACCCTGTTCTACTGGCTGCTGGCGACGACGGGCGCGCCCGGCCTGACCCAGCACGATTTGATCAAGCCCCTGATCGGCCTGGCCTTCGGCGCCTCGCTCATTTCCATCTTTGCGCGGCTGGGCGGCGGCATCTTCACCAAGGGCGCCGACGTGGGCGCGGACCTGGTGGGCAAGGTCGAGGCGGGCATTCCCGAAGACGACCCGCGCAACCCGGCCGTCATCGCCGACAACGTGGGCGACAACGTGGGCGACTGCGCCGGCATGGCGGCCGACCTGTTCGAAACCTACGTCGTGACCCTGATCGCCACCATGCTGCTGGGCGCGCTGCTGATGGCCGAGGCCAGCAGCACGGCCATCATCTACCCGCTGCTGCTGGGCGCCGTTTCCATCCTCGCGTCCATCGTCGGCTGCTCGATGGTGAAGACCAAGCCGGGCGCGAAGATCATGTCGGCCCTGTACACGGGCCTGTGGTGGGCGGCCGGCCTGTCCCTGGTGGGCTTTGCCGTGGTGACCTGGCTGTTGTGGCCCGATGACGCCATGCGCTACAAGATGATGGGCGCGACCGTCGTCGGCATCGTGCTCACGGGCCTGATGGTCTACATCACCGAGTACTACACGGGCACGGATTTCAAGCCCGTGCGCCACATCGCCGAAGCGTCGACGACGGGCCATGGCACCAACATCATCGCCGGCCTGGGCGTGTCGATGAAGTCCACTGCCTATCCGGTGCTGGCCGTCTGCATCGCCATCCTCGTGTCGTACCAGCTGGCGGGCCTGTACGGCATTGCCATTGCGGCGACGTCCATGCTGTCGATGGCGGGCATCATCGTCGCCCTCGACGCCTATGGCCCCATCACCGATAACGCGGGCGGCATCGCGGAAATGTCTGGCCTGCCCGACTCCGTGCGCGCCATCACCGATCCGCTCGACGCCGTGGGCAACACCACCAAGGCCGTCACCAAGGGCTACGCCATCGGCTCGGCGGGCCTGGCCGCGCTGGTGCTGTTCGCCGACTACACGCATGCGCTCGAATCCGTGGGCCAGCACATCACCTTTGATCTGTCGAACCCCATGGTCATCGTCGGCCTGTTCATCGGCGGCCTGATACCGTATCTGTTCGGCGCCATGGCGATGGAAGCCGTGGGCCGCGCGGCCGGCGCCGTGGTGGTCGAGGTGCGGCGCCAGTTCCGCGACATCAAGGGCATCATGGATGGCACGGCGCGGCCCGAATACGACAAGGCCGTCGACATGCTGACGGCGTCCGCCATCCGCGAAATGATCGTGCCGTCCCTGCTGCCCGTGGTCGTGCCCATCGTCGTGGGCATGCTGCTGGGGCCAGCCGCGCTGGGCGGCCTGTTGATGGGCACCATCGTCACGGGCCTGTTCGTGGCCATTTCCATGACCACGGGCGGCGGCGCCTGGGACAATGCGAAGAAATACATCGAGGATGGCCATTTCGGCGGCAAGGGTTCCGACGCCCACAAGGCAGCCGTCACGGGCGACACGGTGGGCGACCCGTACAAGGACACGGCGGGACCGGCAGTGAACCCCTTGATCAAGATCATCAATATCGTGGCCCTGCTGCTGGTGCCGCTGCTGCCGGCCACGGGCTGGCTGGCCGTCAAGGCGCCGGCGCCCATCCACGCGCCCGTGCCGCCTATCCTGGCGCCGGCGACACCCGTGCAAAGTTTGCCCGCGCAATAAGACGGCGCCATCCCTGCAGCCCCGTGGCCCGCGCCGCGGGGCTGTTTGCGTTTTTGCGCAGATGAAACTTTCCTGTCGTCCATATCCCCTGCGTATAAAAGGTGAGCAATTGTTACGGCAGCTTTGATTGCGCCGTCCGCCTGCCAATAATGGAGTGAGCATCATCGTCGTGGTAGCCAGGCAGGAGGATGTCATGAACAGCAATCGGGGACGCGGCGCACGGTTGGCGCTGCTGGTAATGGGGCTCGCGTCAGGGCTGGCGCTCGGTGGCGCTGCCTGGGCCGCGCCGGGCGGCCACGGCGGGCATGGCGGCCATGGCGGCTTTCACGGCGGCCACGGGCACTTTCATGGGCGTCCGCACGTGGGGGTCTGGTTTGGGCCGGCATGGGGCTACGGCTATGGTCCCGGCTGGTATGGCGATCCCTGGTATGGCTATCCGTATCCGTATGGCCGCACCGTGATCGTGCAGCCGCCGCCCGTGTACATCGAGCAGGGCGGCGAGCCGACGGCGCAGATGTGGTACTACTGCGCGCGGCCGCAAGGCTATTATCCCTACGTGAAAAATTGCAGTACGGCATGGCGCGCCGTGCTGCCGACCAGCGTGCGCTGACGGGAGCGACGAACATGAACACGAGCGCGTTGATCGGATGTTCGGGCTTGCTGGCGTCCGTGCTGCTGGCCGCCTGCACGGTGATGCCGGAAGGGCCGTCGGCCATGGTCTTGCCCGGCACGGGCAAGAGTTTCGAGCAGTTCCGCGGCGATGACGGCGGTTGCCGCGGCTATGCGCAGGCGCAGCTGGGCAGCAGTTCGGCGCAGCAGGCCGGCGTCGACAGCGGCGTGCGCAGCGCGGCACTGGGCACGGTGCTCGGTGCGGCGGCCGGCGCCGCCATCGATGGCGGCCATGGCGCCGGCGTGGGCGCCGGCACGGGCTTGCTGTTTGGCGCGCTGGCGGGCACGGGCGCGGCAGATAATTCCTTGCGCGGCATGCAGCGCAGCTACGATAATGCTTATCTGCAATGCATGTATGCGAGCGGCCACAAGGTGCCTGTCGCCGGCCAGATGCTGAGCAGCGTGCCGGCGAATGCCGCCACGCCGCCGCCCGATACGCCGCCGCCCCGGTACTAGGTTGCTACGACGCCTGGCGCAAGCTTAGCGAGCGGAAGGGGGATGCGCTTGAGACGCGCAACTGTACGGAGGTACAGTGAGCATCGCAGACCGCAGCCCGCGACGCGCAGCAGGTTTTGACAGGCGTGTTTAGAAGCGCGACGTCAGGCCGACGAACATGCGGCGTCCCGGCACATAGTAGTCGACCAGGCCATCGGCCATGGGTCCCTTCTTGAGCAGGTTTTGCACGCCGCCGCGCACGGTCCATTGGGGCGTGACCTTGTACGACACGACGGTGTCGACGATGGTGTAGGCCTTGTCGGCCAGCTTGCCGGCGTCGAGTTCCTTGCCCGTGTACTGGGCCGAGACTTCGCCGAACAGCTGGTCGTTGACTTGCCAGCCCAGCGCCGAGTACCACGACAGTTTTGGTGTCGACAGCAGGTTGGCGCCCGTGGTCAGGTTTTTCGCTTCCGCCATGTAGGTGACGTTGTTACGCCAGTTCAGGTTTTTCGTCAGCGGGATGGTGGCCGTCGCTTCCAGGCCGCTGGTGCGCGCTTTCTGGATATTCGTCATCTTGGTCCACCACTGCTTCTGGTAAAAGCCCAGTGGCGCATAGTCGATCTTGTTCTTGAAATCCGTGTGGAACCAGGTCAGGCCCACGTCCCAGCCATTCTGTTCCCACGCCACGCCGATCTCGCCGGCCGTGCTCGTTTCCGGCTTCAAGTCCGCATTGCCCGCCATGTAGCAGCCGCCCGTGATGTAGCCCAGCGGTTTCAAGCTGCCGCAACCGCGTCCGCCCGACTGCGTGGCTGCCGCCGGCGAGTTTTCCTTCAGGCTGGGGGCGCGGAAGCCTTGCGAGATGCCGCCCTTGATGGTCCAGGCGGGAGCCGGGTGGTACACCAGGTACAGGCGCGGGCTGTAATGGTTGCCGAACTTGCTGTGATGGTCGAGACGCAAGCCGGCCGTGGCCGTCAAGTTCTCGCGCAGGAACAGCTGATCTTCCGCAAACAGGGCCGAGGTAGTGCCCGACAGGGTGGCGCCGCTCACGGGGTTGCCCAGGTAATCAGTGGGGATGGTGCCGATGGTGTCCGTATTCGTCAGTTCCTGATGCTTCCACTGGCCGCCCATCACCAGCATCTGTTCGATGCCGCCCCAGCCGACCCGTTTTTCCAGGCTGGCATCGAGGGTGCTGTCCTTGGATTTGGCCACCGTGCCGACGACTTCGTTATCGAAATCGTTGTGATACAGGTTGACCGTGGTCTTGCCGAAGTCCCAGCGGCCCTCGTAGCCGAGGCTGACGCTCTTGCGTATCAGCTTGCTCGCGCCCCAGGCGCCGAACAGCGGGTAGCCGTCCGCATCGAGCGTGGTCGAATCCGTCGATTGCTGCTTGCCGTAGCTGGCGTCCAGCGACAGGTTCTGCTTCTTGCCCAGCGCCCAGTTCAGCTGGCCCGAGACAGTCTGGTTGCGTTCGCCGCCCATGCCGCCCGCCTTGCCGGCGGCTTTTTCATCGGGGTTCTGGCGCGTCTGGCCCACGCCCAGGCGCATGCCCACCGTGTCCGACAGGGGGCCGGCCAGGTTCACGCCCAACTGGTGCGCCGTGCCGCGGCCGCTGTCCTGCGGCTGCGTGTAGTTGGCCGTGGCCGAGCCGTTCCATTTGCCCGGCACCTTGCGCGTGATGATGTTGATCACGCCGCCCATGGCGTCGGAGCCGTACAGCGAAGACATGGGGCCCCGCACCACTTCGATGCGCTCGATCATGTCGGGCGAAATCCAGTTCAAGTCCTGGCGGCCCAGGTCGGGACGGTAAGCCGTGTCGGCCGAGCTGCCCACGCGCTTGCCGTCGACGAGGATCAGGGTGTACTTGTCGGGCAAGCCGCGCAGCTTGATCTTCGACGCTTCGCCTTCGGGACCGGTGCCGCCCGTCACGCCGGGGATGCGGCGCAGCAGGGTGTTCAGGTCATACACGGGCTGGCGTTCGATTTCCTCGCGCGTGATGACGCTGATGCTGGCCGGCGCATCCTTGATGTCGATGGCCGTGCCCGACGCGGTGACCACCACCGTGTTCATGGTGGGATCGGCGGCCACATTGCCTTCGGCCCAGGCGCTGCTGACGGCCAGCGACAGCAGGCAGGGCAGGAGCAGGGCGGCGGAATGGCGGGGGCGGGCGGGCGTGGCGACGGGAGCTGCGAAGGCGGGACTACGCTGGGTCATGGTGAACTTTCCGGATGTTGTTATTTCCTGGCTGCCTTCCGGGTGGCTCGGGTATGAATGAATGAAAAGAGTATAAACTGCGCTCGAATTCTGCGAATGAGAATAAGAATCGTTCTTATTGTAATGCCATCCTGGCAAGAAGGAAAGTGCTGAAAGGAAATAAAACACCGTTACCGTACGCGCATCCGCGCCGGGCAGCCGGTGCAAGCGTGAGAAACTGTTACCTTGCTGGCATCTGGCGCGGCGTGTGCCAATAATGAAGGCTGGCGATGGATGCGTGGGGAGGCAGCATGAAAACGAGGAGAGAAACGATACTGGCGCTGGCCTGCGGCGTCGCCGTATTTGCGGGTGCCCTTGCCGGTGCCCACGCTGGCGCGCAGGAGGGGGCGGCGTCCGAGTCATTGCCCGTGTGCCAGCTCGACCCGCGCGACAGCAGCAAGCTGGCGGTGGAACCGTGCCGCCCGGCGCCGCCCGTGCAGCCGCGCCGGGCCGTGGCGCAGGTTATCGGCCGCATGCCGGCGCA